>NEWT02000009.1:78985-80067 GCA_002869925.2 Nitrospira sp. CG24A | reverse complement strand
TCCTTGCTCTCGTTGTTCCAGACCACATCGCACAGGTTCGACATGCGCGCCACAATCTGTGCCGCCACGCCGCCCGTCCCGCCGAACAACCCGCACCAGCCCAGGGTCACGAAGCCCCAGTGCAACGGAGCCGCAAACAACTCATCGACAAACCAGAACGCGTGGCCCCACTCGTTGAGCCCCACGTTCGGGAGAATCATCATCGGTCCCACAATCGCCCCCACCAACGGGAACGACACCGACTTGCTGAACTGCGGCAACCGGGTCATGGCATACAGATAGCTCGACACGCCGCACGTAATGTACAACGGGAACGTGAAGTAGAACGCAATGATATGGCTGGCGGTGAAGCTTGTATCGCGGATGATCACCTGATGCCACGACGCGTCCTGCTCCAGGGTGTAGCTCCCTGCCCAGTAGACGCCGAACACGTACACCGCGAGCCACCCCATGAAGTAAAAATACCGCTTAAGTTCCGTCTTGGGATCCACGTTGGCCACGGCGCGATCTCGCGTTTGCCAAATCCACCCTATACAACTGGCCGAGAAGATGATGTTGGAAATGACGTTAAACCGCCACAGGCCCATCCACACGGTCTCGAACTCCGGGGTCATGGAATCCAACCCGTGAGAGTACCCAAACATGCGTTGATAGACGACCTCGGCACCCACCGCCGCCAACATGGTAAACCAACCGACCTTGAGGGGCCTGGAGTCGTACCAGAGCGACATATCATACCCGACGTTGCTCTCTCCGAATGTAGCTGTTTTTGCCATAGTCTTAACCTCCCTTCATGTGCTTGAGGACCACCTCTGTGGGTTGATCCTGAACGTCTCTTCGAAAGATCTAGCCTGCTATTTCCACCTCCTCCTTTCCATGAGATCCACACAGGCAACCGTCAATCCATGGTGACACACATGAGCAATTCACATTCCAGCAGAGATCGCACATGACTTCGCTATTGATGATGCTGAAATTCATTGGAATGAGCGATTTCGCTCGAGAGTGTGGCAGCGAACACGATGACGGGACGAAGACGAGCTGCTGAATTATCGGCATGGTGCCGAAAAATCAGCATTCAC
>NEWT02000009.1:44793-78885 GCA_002869925.2 Nitrospira sp. CG24A | reverse complement strand
CCAACATTGCAAACCAGCCGATCTTGAGGGGCCTGGAATCGTACCAGAGCGACATATCGTAGCCGCTCTTGTTGTCGCTCCCTCCCCCCCATGTGGTTGTACTCGCCATACCCTGACCTCCTTGTTAAGTGATTGAGACCCACCGCTTATTCCGGAGAAAAATTCTCCGACGGAACATTGCTACTATTGCCACCGTTTGATCTGCGTGGCGGGAGATTAGCGGATACAGTTTCTTGATGTCAAGTAGAATATCCAAGGTGAAAGCTGCATCCTTTCCACATGCAATATGCGTGCGAATGACTATGCACTTAACTCCAGTTTCGTCGCCTAAAATACAGAGTTCTAGGAGGTACTTGCAACCAGTCTTGAGTAGGGGGCAGGCTCAATGACAACAGCCTGCGCGACAAGTTTGTAGAATAGTTGCCAACGGTCTCTGGAGGTTCGACGGTTAAACCGAACCGTGAATTCATTGAGATAACAATCAAGTTGTTGACGGGATAAGGCACCTTGGTGCGTACTTACCAGCCAGCGTTTAAATAAGGAGGCTACTCGGTGCACGCGAGGCAGCAAGGCCGGCGCTGTTTTGCCGCTGGTGTTGATTAAGCGAGGTCGGTGTTTGAAGCCTTCCTGTTTCAATCCCGCATAGGCCTTCCATCCGTCTGTAATGACTATGGAGCCTGGCTCAACGACGTGTTTCACGAAGGCGATAAGCTGACTTGGAGAGGCGGAGGAAATTCGGCGTAGCCGGATGCGGCCAACCCCTTTTCCATCGATCTGCGTGGCGATTGCCACGAGGGCTTTGCTTTCTAAGCTCCGGCGGCTTCCTTCCGCTTCAATGCGTCCCATCTGTATTTCGTCCACTTCAACGTGGCTTCGCAATCTGTCCCAATCCGGCAGTATCAATGCGCGTCGCAGTTTCTGTAGCCACGACCATGCCGTTCTGTAACTACCGATGCCTAGGAGTCGTTGCAGTCCCAACGCACTGAGGCGTTGCTTCTGATCAGTCATCCACCACATCGCGCGGAACCAGTCCTGTAATGGAAGGCGGGTTCGATGGAAGATCGTTCCTGCCGTGACCGAAGCTTGGTACCCACATCGGCGGCACATCAGGAGGCATCTTGTGGTGGTCCAACTGCCACTGGTTGTGCACTGAGGGCAACAGAACCCAGTTGGCCACCGCAGCTGAGCCAGGTAGGCACGGCACGCACTTTCAGTGGCAAAGCGTTGTTCGAATTTAGCGAGGGCTCGCATGTAATCCTCCATGGTGCGACTCTGGAACAACCGGGCATGCTGGAGTTAAGTGCATAGGTTATTCGAGGACAAGAAATATACAAAAATGCATTGGAAATCAAGTGCCGGTATCGTGCATCCATGCGTGAGACAACATCATGACAGGCACGGTCGTGGTCCGCCCAACCGCTTGGGCTGATATACATAAATAATTGGAGTGAAACAGCTTCAAGGGACATCAATCATTGATGATCCCGAACACAAGGATTGTATAAGCTTGCCAGGCTCGGGGTATCAGAGCCTATTGACTCCATTGAATTATCAGGGGGATGACCGTGGGAACGTGCACTCGCAATCCGTTCGCCATTACGGTCGATGTTCACGTGGAGACTCAGTGGACGTGATCGTCTGGCGGTGGCCGAATTTCCTTTTCCTTGTTGAGTTGTTCGATTTGTCGCATTAATTCTGCGATATCTGTCCATCCTGATCCATCTACCGTAGGGATCCAGCGTGCCCGCAAATAGCCGTAACGGTCTATGAGGAGCTCCATGTGTTTCGGTGTTGTTCCTTCGCCAGCCAGATCGGGATTGCTGAGAGTTCTGCGGAATAGGGAGTAGCTGCGCGCAATTTCTGATGCACCTTGCATTGTCACTGGGAAAGGAATGCCTGAAGTGATTGCCGCCAGGTCTTGCGGCTTGAGATCGTTGAGGGGTACCGCGAGTATCACGGTATCGGCGGTGCGTAGGGCGGCATCAGCTTGTCTCAACTGACTGAGTCTCGTCTGTGACTCCGGCCATGAAAATAGAACCAGTAAAATCGCTTTCTTCCGGCGGAAATCCTTCAAGGTGCCGCTTGTTCCGTCATGTGCGGAATAGGAGAAATTCTGCGGGGCCATGTACGGTTGATTGGGGGCGACATAGGGGTTGATGAGGCGCGCTTGATAGCCACGGGAGGTGGCATGGAGAAAATTCACCAGGTCCCAACGATCGTCTTCCGAGAGCTTGTCCACAAACGCCGGCATGCCGGTACCGGGGATGCCGTGGGTCAGCCAGTGGAAAAAATCCCCCGCAGTGTGCTTGGCCGTGTGCGGCTCTGTGAGGAGATCGACTGGTGGGATAGGGAAGGTCTTAGCTAGAACGCCATTGCCCTTGGCTTGGGGGCCATGGCAGGGCACACAGTTTGCCGAGAATAGAGCCGCACCGTTGGCAACGGAAATGGTATCGAACGGGACCGGCGTCTTCCGGTAGGTTTCTGGAAAAGCTTGAGTGCCAAGGGGAGGTAGCGCCGCCACCAGTGCACCGACCACCAGTATGGCCGGGATCGCAATGCGCCACTTTGTCTCCCAGCGCTTGGACCGACCGAGGGCCACCGCTCCGACTGCCAGGATCAGCAGCGTGATCCCGATCCCCGCGCCGATCATCATGCCTATCCCGCCCCAGGTGGCATCGATGGAGAAGCGGAATGGATAGGGCCAGTCTTCAATGACGGTATGCTTTCCGGGCACGGCGTTCGATAACAGTGTTGCGGCCAACACCAGCGCTGACGCGAGGAGGACTTCGAGCGTGACCCATTTCCGAAGCGTTCGCCCACTGGCCTCAGCCACGTCTTCAGGCTGGTTGAGTGCCGGTAGCCAGACGAGGCGTGCACGCGCGGCGATCACGAGAATCACCGAGAGCAGCAGGAGCTTGGTATTGAGAAGCCAGCCCCAGCTTGTCGCGGCCAAAGAGGCATAGCTTGTGTCCACCATGCGATAGGTCACGATGATGCCTGTGGCCACGACCGCGATCATCACGGGCAACGCCATCTTCGAGAATTGGTTCAGGGTCTGGATACTCGACTGCTCGGGCTCCTTGCGAGCTCGCCCATGGGTCGCGGTGAACAAGACGGTGAGAAAAGCCGGCAACCCTCCGAACCAGACGCTCGCCAGAACGGTATGTAGTGCGTAAGGTAGAACGGATGTCACGGATAGTTCATCAGCTGCTGAGTGGCTTGCGAGTGATCCAGCAGCCAGCGTGAGTGCCGCGACGGTCGCGTACAGTACATACTGCCAGCGTGCCCAGGATGAGAACCGGACGTAGAGCGCCACTCCGAACACGAGAAGCGCAAGGCCAGCCCGCACCATCCAAATGAGTCCTATGCGGGTCTTTTGTAAGAGGTCTAGCCAGGCTCCCGGGCGCCAGGCATTTTCGGCCACGCCTGTGGCTTGCGCGGTTGTGGTGGCCAGCAAGCCAACCAAGCCCACCAGAAGCGTGACCGACAGCCACGGTAACACTCGATTGAGGCGGGCGAGCCAAGGGGAGTCGAGCGCAGTATTCGCGCGGACGGCAATCGCAAGAAAGACGCAGCCGCCGATCAGGATCATGTTGGACGCAAGCTGCAGCCAGCGAAACAGTGCGCCGATGACCTCGATCATTTCTTTTGCACTTTGCCCTTTACAGAGAAGTCGAAATACGACTCCACCACATGACCATCAACCGACAACACCCGAAACTTTACTGAATACTTTCCAGGCGTCAACTCCGGCAACGGCAGGACGATGGATTTCCGGTCCTCTGGAGCCAGTTTTGGTTTGACCTCGGTGACAGGATGCTTCTCGGCGTCGAGTACGATCAGCGATGCATAGTCGCCTTCAATCTCTTCGTTGAACCAGAGTTGCACCTGCGCCGGCGCTTGGGCAAGAACAGCCCGGCGTGGCGGCTCTGCTTTGACCAGCATTGAATGTGCCAGCACTGGAGCGGCCTGCACGCACAGCGCCATTGCGATCGCTGTGCCAGCCAGGATGCGCTTGAGTGCGTAAACTGCCCATGGTTTCATCGGAGCTCCTTCTTCTTCCTGCTGCTGAGCCGGGGTGCAGCAACCCGTCATGTGGCCACCTGTCTCGACACAATCTATTCCTGAGACCGGATGGCTGCTTGCCTAGGAAACGGTGCTCACCGGGGACTTGCGACGACCTCGCATGATAAAGAAGATTGCTGCTCCAGCGGCGAGTACTGCGACTGGGACGATGACCATCATGTAGTGCATCAAGTGGGAAACGACTCCCCCTTCTCCGACCGAAATTGGGAATCGCGCGACATGTTCTTCCTTGCCGCGAACGGTGATGATCCCGATAAATTTGCCAGGCTGGCTGAAGCTATGTTCGAAATTGATGAACCCCCCCGTGTAGACTTTGGCTGGCAGGTGCACGACTGTGATGGCCTGAAGATCCTGTTCCGAACCCGTATCCTTGATGACTCGAATCTCGACGGGCAGCGAGCGGAGCTCCCCTTCGATAAAATCGAGTACGACCACGGTGCGGCCGGTCGACGGAATATCCCCGCAGAGTTCCTGCCTATCTGAAGTGTCAGGCTGATATTCGGTCAGGTGCATACCGTAAGGCCCAAACTTCAGTATGCAGAAGTTTTTGTCTAATTCATGAAAGTGCTGGGCCTGTGCGGACAGTGGGGCTCCGATTGCCAGCATCACGCCGAACACAATGACTGCTCTCAAAAGATATCGCAAAGACATCATCAGTATCCTTCTCGCGTTAATTTCTTAGCCGCCTTCAAATATTCTCGTTACACCAGAAACGCGTTTGCGCCTGCACCATGGGGTTGCTGCCCAGTCGCCTAGGAAACAGTCTTGCTCGAAGTATTGCCGCGTCCTCGCATGGTAAAAAAGATGATCGCCAGGATCACCGCAACTCCTGCGAACGCAATCAAGAAGTAGCTGGGGGGCAACCAAATTTTTGTTTCCCCTACCGAGAAGGGGAATCTCGAGACATGCTTATCACCCACAGTCACGAGGCCAATGAATTTGCCGGGCTGGTCAAAATTATGTTCGAAATTTACCGAGCCGGCGGGGTATACCTTGGGCGGCAGGTGCAAGACCGTGATAGCCTGCAGGTCTTTCTCCGACCCCGTATCCTTGATGATTCGCACCTCGGTGGGCATCGGGCGGAGTTCATCTTCCATATAATCGAGCACCACGACTGTGCGACCGGTCGCCGGAATATCTTCGCAGAATTCCTTATTGCGCGTGTTGTCCGGCTGGTAGCCGGTAAAGTGCATGTTATACGGGCCGATCGTGAGTCTGCACATATCCTCGGCCAGTGCCAACCCTCCGTGAGCCTGAGCCTGCGAGGAGAAGAATGGCACCCCGATTGCCACCATCAACATGCACAAACCGAAAGGTTTGAGTAAATGCTTCACCATTGCCAGAATCCTCCCTCTCGAATATTGAATCATATGCTCACGGGCTGGAATGCTCGGTTCCCTATGAACGGAGGACTGTCCACCAATTGCGTATCCACTTCGATCGTAGGAGTTTGTACAAGAGCCAAATCCCCAGCAGCACGCCCAGTGCTGGAACGACTGTGGATTGCACCAGCTTCTGATAATCGACCATATGCACTCGCAAGAGATACTGGGGGCGCTTCATCAGATTCTGCTTTTCTGCAGAAATGATAACGGTATAGACGCCTTCAGCCAGCCTGGCTTCGCCCCGGAGTACACCGTCTGGATGAGTGGTTGGGCGAATATCTGCCACAATCTGATCCTCTGCCTCGTTGCTCCCGTTTCCCTTCACGACCCTCATGCCGACCAGCTCTTTGCGCAGCATTGGGTCGACAAGGTCTACGACCAGAAACGTGTCGCCTTCTTTGGGAATGTCTGTACAATATTCTTCTTTCAACTCGTATTGCGGCTGATAGGCGCTGAGATGGATCACCCTCTCTCCGATCCGGCGCAGGCACGGATCGTCCTCTCCACTAGTGGCTCCATGGGCAATAACGACCTCCGGGTCGTACAATGCGGCAAGAAGCATGAGTACCGTAAGGCCTGCGCCTGTCACCTGCCTAATCATAAATATGCTGCGCCTTCCATGTGTGAGGGCTTGCGATGAATCCCTGCCCCGTATGGCGAATCCATTGCCAGCTCAACGTCTTGCTACATGACCCGATCTATGGGATCACTATATGATGCCACTAAAGCAGGGCAAGATTCTAGTCCCCCTCGCCATGTATCGTATATAAAAGCCCCAAAAATGTGTTTCTGCTGGGCTTGTTTCGTGTGAGGTTTCGAAAAGTCGTCGTGACGCAATGAATTCACAAAGATTCATTTTTGAACAGGCGAGAGGATAATTCAAATCTTCAGCAGAGACCTGCGTTGCAGTCGGTCACTACGAGGTTTGTGAGTTTTTCGCCGGCGTCGAGTTCGAGAATCAGCCAGGCTAGGCCTGCGTGTTGTTCTTCTTTGTGAGGCCCTGATCCTTCTTCGATCAGGCTGATGAGATAGTAGCGCCCGGCGGGGATTTTGGTGAACCAGAAATGTCCGGTCGGGTTGGCTCTGGTTGTGCGGAGATAGGGAATGAGGCGTTTTTCTGTCTGAAGCCTGGTCAGCGCCTCCTGTGGGCAATTGGTCGGAGTGCGCGGCGCTACGGTGTTTTCAGGGGAAGCAGTGGTCTCTGTCGTTGCACAGGATGTGGCTCTGACGTTGTGGTCGAACCAATAGCGTGTGTAGGGAGTGATAGGAACGAGATGGACTGGAGTACCTGGTTGAGTGATCGCTTTCCCGGAAGGAGATACGAGAAAGGCCTGTCCGGTCAGAGTCCCTCGCCCTTTTTGTTTGTACGCGAATAAATCTTTTTCGTTCAGGATGGGAGGCTGTGCGGTCTTGGCCGGAGATGCGGTGCTCGGTTCGGCGGCCGGTGCGTAGTTGGGACACAGGCTTCCCAGCAAGAGAGCGATGGCTACGGCACATTGGAGTTGATTATGCAGTGGCATTGCCGTTACGAAGTAGTAGATGAGGATGATGACTCTGTCTCATCAGAAGGTATCGGCGCGGGAGCGGCTTTATGTCTGAGGGCGCGGCCTTTATCGGGGGTCGGGTCGGTGACGATCCCGTAGATTTCACGGCCTTCGTGGCCTTCCGGGAGATATTCTGTGATCGGCAAGCCGTCTTCACGCACAAATAATAGGCAGTGGCAGTATTTGTAGATCTGCATTTCGTCGCAGGCGCACATCCAGCGGCGGAGTTTGGCTTCTGCCGGCTTGTCCTTGTAGAAGTTGCAGGGACAGAGTGGTTTGCCTAGTTCGTCCACATGCATCGCGAGCCCCTTGACCACGGCTTCGGTGACGGTAGGCATGGGATGCATAGTTGTCCCGCTCTTCTCCGCGAATCCCTTTACAAACTTCCACATCTTGTCGAGACTCTCTTGCTTCGGCTCGGCCATCACAACTCCTTTCCCAGGATGCTGAAAAAGTCGATATGTCCATCCCCCCAACCCCGGTGCGCCAAGACGCGCCTTCTCCCGTGCGGCGTTCTCGCATCGCTCAGCGGCTTGGAAGTACTGGAGGATATTCTCCGTTCGCCAAGATCCATTTTACGGGCGAACGGCCACACAAAGTGCGGGTGGTACCTCCTCGCCTCTTCGCTCGCTGCGGCCTTGCTGGTCATCCTTTTTGAGCATCCTGCCCCATCGTAGTATCAGTACCATTCTGCGATATTGCTTCGCTGTTTTCCGTATGAGTCATATTTTCCGTAGTTGTTGGCAAAAGATACTTGGGCGAGAGGCTAAAAAAGCCTGCGCCGCAGAGGCCTAGTTTACAAGCGCCAGGGCGTCCTTTACAATCCGACACCTCTCAATACTTCCTGCAAATTTCGTCGGATAGGACCGAGAATGGAAACGCCGGATACACACACGCAATTGATCGCCAAGTTGGCGGAGGAGCTGGGACCGGTTACGGTCCAGCATCTGGTCTCCGGCCTTTCCGAGACCACTGAGAAATCGAATCAGGTGGAAGGAGTCTTGTTATTACTTGATGAATTGACTGAGGTTTCCCCAAAAGTAGTTCGTGCCGCAATCGAGTCGTTTCCTGATTTGCAACAACAGGGCTGCCTCAGCGATGCGGTGGCCTGGCTGGATCTGGGAATTGTGTTGGCCGAATCCTCCGGTGCGATCGGACTGAAGTATTTCAAAGAGAGTCCGCTGGTTCTGGGAATGATCGAGCCATTATCGGTTCGATCGGTGGTGCTGAATAGGGCTCTGGAGTTAGCCGAGCGCGATGCGAATGTCGCACTGGAGTTTCTCCGCATATCACCGGACATGGTGAGGGTGATTCCCTCGGATCAGTTCGAGGCCTGGTTGGAAATCGGGCTTGAGCTGACGCAAGTCGATTTTGTCGTGGCACTGGAGTACGTTCGCCAACTTCCCGCTGTGGCCCGAGTGTTGCCGATCCAGCAGGCCAGGGCTTGGGCGATGTTCGGGTTGAAACTGATTTCCCGGAATAGTCTTGGCAAGACGGACTATTTGGGAACCATCGAATTCCTCCGCACCAGCCCCCTCATTCTCGGCGATCACGAAGATCTCTCGGTGCGGGCCAAGGTCATCACGGTCGGGTCGCTCCTGGCCGAACGTGATTCTGGGGCTGGCATTGCCTGGTTATCGGAGTCGCCGCGCCTGTTGCGTGTTCTGCCACATGAAGGCGGGCGATTAAAAATATTACAGTACGGGGCGTTAGTGGCAGAACAGGATGCGGACACAGCGCTGGCCTATTTACGGCGTGCGCCTGAACTGGTCAGTGTGATCGGTGAGTCTACCGAAGCCATGGCCCGCTTCGAGGCCTGGTTTACCGCCGGGATGGAAGTTCTGGCCTATAGTGCCGAAGGAGCCAGAGCCTACTTTGCGCTGGAGTCGCAGAAGGCACTGACGTCGGTGGATGCGGCGTTAAGCGGGGTGCCGCTTCGACGCCGTGGCGAGCCGATGCCCAGCAGGCTTGACAATCAAGACAGTTGCTCCGGTTTCGACTCGCCTGCGGCCTTGCCCGCGGAACGGCGCGTCTCGGCGCGCCGGGGTTGGGCGGGTGAGAAGCCTGGCCTTTTTGAGCATCCTGATGTTTTTGGAGTCATCGCTCCCTCTGTCGTATTTCAACGGTGCTTTATGTGTGCATCGAGTTTTTCTCCAGCCTGCTAGAATGCATGCGTCAATTGTGCAGGATACCAAAGACGGCGCGATCCTGACCGTTCATATTCAACCAAAAGCTTCTACGACAGAGTGCGTGGGCATTCACGGCAACGCGATCAAAATTAGAGTGGCCGCCCCACCGGTCGACGGCGCAGCGAATGAGGAATTGATCCGATTTTTAGCGCGGACGTTGGCTCTTCCACTCGCTGCGGTGCACATTGAATCTGGGACCAGCGGACGACATAAGCGGGTGCGTCTGCGCGGAGTGACGGCAGAACGCGTCATCGCCCACCTCATGCAGAAAAGGCCGGTAACAGAATGACACGCTTATTCGCGTACCTCGTCTGTGGAATGTGCTTCCTCAGCGCCTGTTCAACCGCCCATCCTATCCTCTATCCCAATGCACATATGCAGTCGGTGGGGAAAGAGGCCGCAACACAGGATATTGAAGCCTGTAAACAATTGGCTGAATCGGCAGGGGCTGAAGAAGGTAGTGGGAAGGCCGGTCGTGTCGCGACCGGCACCATCGTGGGTGGCGGAATCGGCGCGGCAGCGGGGGCGGTCGGCGGAGCCATTTCTGGATCGGTCGGCAGCGGTTCCATGATCGGGGCCGCGACCGGTGCGGTGTGGGGATTGTTGACCGGACTCTACCACGTCTTTGCTGGCCCGTCGCAGCCGAATCAGGCCTACACGAACTTTGTGAATCGGTGTCTGCAAGAAAAAGGATATGAGGTCACAGGGTGGCAGTGAAGGCGGGATGGGCGGCCAGCTTCCTTGCTCGAGGAACGCGCGGCCTGAGAAGGCCCTCGTTCGACGCGCGCAGTAGAAGCTGATCCGCCCATCCCACCGCCCCCCGTCACGAGGTGGGAGAAGGAGTAGAGGAGTGAGATTGGGACGTGCGCAGTAGAGCCCAACCCCACCATCTCGCATTGAAGCGAGGATAACCCCGGTGAAAAAAGGAGGGTAGAGGGATTGAGGAAGTTTCAGGGGGTCGTCATTCCTGGTTTAATTCTATGTCTTGCGGCCTGTGCGGGGCCGGAGCCACTGTTACGGTCGAATGCGAAGGTTCAATTACATGGAAGAGAGGCGGCGAAGCTTGAGGTGGCCGCTTGCCAACACAAGGCCGAAGCAGCCGGTTTGAAGCCTGGCACTGGCAGCCGAAGTGGCAACGTAGCAGCTGGAGCAGGGCTGGGTCTGATCAGCGGTGCTGCAGTAGGGGCATCGACTGGACTCATCGGTGGAGTGCCGGGCGTGACGATTGGGGCGGCAGTCGGCGGCGCGCTTGGCATCATCATCGGTTCAGTGGGCGGCGCCTATAGACCACTCGATCCGGACCCTCCGTATGGCGATGCGGTGGTGCGGTGTTTGATTGAGAAGGGGTATGACGTGAGTGGCTGGCAGTGAGGGGAAGGTCTCACAGCCAGGGCATCCCTTTGCTCCCGGAACGCGCGCCCTGAGAAGGGCCTCGTTCGACGGCCGCAGTCGGGATTACCCTGGCCGCGAGACCTGAGAGAGCAACAAGAGAAGAACCGGAAAAGCTCAAAAGGTGTTCGGTGGTCGCGCGCAGTAGAGCTGATCCGCCCTCCCGCCACGTCGCCACGAGTTGGAGGAAGGTCACTTTGTGGCCATGCGCACAGGAGAGTTAGGGGATCGGCTCAACAATAGCAGGGGACTGAGTCGCTGGCGCAGACTCAATGATCCACCGATAGGAAAGCGACAGAATCGCGATCTCCATTATTAGAAGAGAACAAGAGACGAAAGCCGAAAGAGCTTGATGAACGGGATCCCACAGCGATTCATTAATCCAAGTGAAGCCCAGTGTCTGTAACAACAAGGATGTGAGAGGGATCACTCCAACGAGAAAAGCGAGCCGCATGGCGTGAGGCTTGGATATGGTCCACGCCCATCCGAGCTTTTGGCGCTGGTCGAGTGCTGTGGCAGGGAGCAACAAACTTGTTCGAGCTGCGAAGTATGAAACTAAAAATCCGATTACCGAAACACCTACTCCTATTAGGAGAGTCTGGCCAAGATTTTCAAGCCAGGGATAGGCTTTCCCGATAAGGTAGAACAAATCAGAGCACCAGATATTGAAAGGAATCGCAAGCGCTCCGATCAAGGCAGCTCCTGTCGCAGCCATGAACCACATTCCTCCTCCGATGAGAAGAGACCAGCCTGTGAAAATGGCCTCCCTCTTAGTTAATCGCAGGAACCATCGACTCGAGGACACTCGCTCGTCTAGCAAGATGGAACGGTGTATTACAACCGCAAATAGTGCTGAGATGATTCCGTAGAGAGCAGTCCAGAAGACGCCTTCTGCGAGTATCCGCACGGTCGGTTGCTCTGCATTCGGCTGTTCCCATAGGTCTTGCAAATAACCTATTGCTACGGTAACAACCATAGGCAGGAGCATGAGTTTCCCGAAATGCCCCCGGCGTACCCACACTTGAGATGCTGCTTCTCGTAGAATCACCCAAATAGGCATAAATTATGTCGAGAGACTGGTTTGCAAGAGAATTGGTAACGTACCCTATTACGCCCTTATTGAGCAGAAAATAAGCAAAAGCAAACCATTTCAGATTAGGAGCTGAGTCTTGAAAAAGACGAGCAATTCAGAAAAGGAATGAGCAGCTTTTGTGCAGGGTAGCGGTAGCTCGTAGTGCTTTGTGCCGTCAGGCTCGTACTTTCTGTCAGAGGTTCAGCACAGACCGGTTTTGCAGTCGGTCACTACGAGGTTTGTGAGTTTTTCACCTGCGTCGAGTTCGAGAACCAGCCAGGCTAGGCCTGCTTGTTGTTCTTCTTTGTGGGGTCCCGATCCTTCTTCGATCAGGCTGACGAGGTAGTAGTGCCTGGCGGGGATTTTGGTGAACTGGAAATGTCCTGTGGGGTTGGCTCTTGTTGTGCGGCGATAGGGAACCAACCGCTTTTCCATCTGAAGGCGAGGCAATGCTTCTATAGGGCAGTCTGTCTGAGTGCGAGGATCAGAAATGCATTTCATGCATGCTGGACTCAGCCCTCTTTGACTTGCCACGGTCAGATGGGCGACAATTATGCATATGCGCCCTGTATCTTGTTGCTAAACATGAGGCCTTCATTGCGATCAGATATGGCAAATAACGACATCGGCCCGATGACGGGACTGCCGTATCAGCGACAGATGAATTGCATGATACGACAGAGGGTGTCGGACACAGGCCTACGAACAACAGGGCTCGTAAGGATTCGACGCTGCGGCAACTTTTTTTCTTTCAGTCCAGCCGGACTTCTCCAATTATTATGTTTCAAACCGTCGCACTGAGCGGCAGTCGCGGGGAGCGAAGGCTGTTCTCTGACGTCAATGTGACGGTCAAGCCCGGAACTCTGCTGGCCGTGGTCGGCGAGAACGGCAGTGGAAAAACGAGCTTCCTTCGCATGCTGTGTGGGCTGCTCTCTCCAGATGGAGGCGAGATTCTTTGGCAGGGGAATAATATCCGCAAGTTGAAGGAACTATACAGTGCCCAGCTCACGTATGTTGGGCACCTCAATGGTATTAAGGATGAGCTCACCCCGGTCGAAAACCTCAAGGTTTCCGCCTGCCTGGCCGGCGATGAGAGTTCCGGTGGAGTCGTGCAAAAGGCGTTGGAGGCTGTCGGCCTGGGGCGAGCGGTTCATCGACTGCCGACGAGGGTGCTCTCGCAAGGGCAAAAACGCCGTGTGACGCTGGCACGCCTCTGGCTTTCTACGCGTCCGTTGTGGCTCTTGGATGAGCCGTTTGCGTCACTCGATGCGGCGGCCACGAGCTACTTGACCCAACAGATACAGTCGCATCTGAGTCGTGGCGGTATGGTGGTCGTCGCGACGCATCAGGAGATCGACCTCCCGCCCGATTGCATCCAGCATTTGAGGCTGACTCAATGAGTCAGCCCAGCTTGAGTGAGGCATTGCGCGGGGTTGTCCGGCGGGATCTGCTGCTGGCCATGCGACATCGGTCGGATGTGGCGATGTCGGTGTTCTTCGTCGTCATCGTTGCGAGCCTCTTTCCGTTGGGGGTCGGACCAGAGCCGGCGGTGCTGAGGACGATCGCGTCCGGTGTACTGTGGGTGACAGCCTTGTTGGCCTGTCTGTTGTCATTGGGGCGTTTGTTCACCGCAGATTATCTGGATGGTGTGCTGGAGCAAACGCTCTTAATACCGCAACCTCTGGCCGTCCTGGTCGTCGGCAAGGTGTTCTCGCATTGGGTCATCTCTGGTTTGCCGGTGGTCCTGCTCTCGCCGCTCCTCGGTTTGCAGTTTGGGCTGAGTGGGGAATCGTTGGGGGTATTGACGTTATCGCTCTTGCTTGGCACGCCGACGTTGAGTATGATTGGAGCGATCGGAGCTGCACTCACTCTTGGGTTGCGCGGGAGCGGTTTGCTGGTGGCTCTCCTTGTGCTTCCACTGTTTATTCCGGTGCTGATCTTTGGGGCTGGCGCTGTGTCGAGTAGTTTAGCTGGAATCGGCAGCGAAGCGAATCTGTCCTTACTTGGAGCCTGCTTCCTGCTTTCACTTGCGTTTGCTCCATGGGCGACGGCAGTTGCGTTACGCATAGCATTGGAATAAGACATCATCATGAGTACGACAGGGATTAACTGGTTTAAATATTCATCGCCACAAGCCATTTACCCGTTGGCTGGGCGGATGATTCCGTGGTTTGCCGCCGTGGCCGTGGGCGTGATCGCGATCGGGCTGTACATAGGGTTTTTCGTGGCGCCGACCGATGCGACGCAAGGCGATGCGTATCGCATTATTTTTGTCCATGTACCGGCGGCCTGGATGTCCATGTTTCTGTACGTCATTATGGCCATCTGGGCCGGCATCGGGCTGGGATTGAATGCCCGTCCCTCCTTTATGATGGCGCAGGCTATCGCACCGACCGGAGCCATGTTTACGTTCCTCGCGCTGTTTACCGGGTCGATGTGGGGCAAGCCGACATGGGGGGCCTGGTGGGTGTGGGATGCCCGGCTGACGTCGGAACTGATTTTGTTATTTCAGTATATCGGGATCATCTTGTTGCGGTCGTCGATCGACGACCTGCGCCGCGCCGATCGTGCCAGCGCCGTGTTAGCACTTGTCGGGGTGATCAATGTGCCGATCATCTATTTTTCTGTGAAGTGGTGGAATACGTTGCACCAGGGCGCGTCGGTCACGATTACGGCGGCGCCGACGATGGCCGGGTCCATGGTGACGGCGATGTTGATTATGATGGTGGGCTTCTGGATGTATAGTTTTGCGGTGACGCTGGCGCGCATGCGTTGCGTGATTGTTGAACGAGAACGACAGCCGTCATGGGGCAAGCCGGCCTCGATCCCCGATGTCGTGGAGGCGCGCTGATGCAGTGGGGGAGCGTGGCGGAGTTTTTGGCGATGGGCGGATACGGCCTCTATGTGTGGCCCTCATTCGGTGTCGCGGCGCTGTGTATGGGGGGAGAGGTCATCGCGGTGTGGCGACGGCATGCCGCGGCTTCTGAGAGCCATGATGAGTCGTAGGAGGAGACAGAGACGATGAAGCCTCGACAGAAACGGTTTATGCTGATCGGTCTGGGCTTGGTGGCCTTGGCCGTGGCATCAGCGTTAGTGCTCAATGCGTTCCAAAGCAACCTGGTTTTCTTTTATACGCCGACGCAAGCGGCGAATGGGGATGTGCCCCAGGGCCGTAGCTTCCGTATCGGTGGCATGGTCGAAGCTGGCAGTCTGACGCGTGAAGGCGATGGGCTCACCGTGCATTTTGTCGTGACCGACATGGCGAAGCGCGTGCCCGTGACGTACAAGGGAATCCTGCCGGACCTCTTCAAGGAAGGCAAGGGGGCGGTCGCACAAGGTCAGCTCATTGCGGGCGGCACGTTTGTCGCCAGCGAGGTGTTGGCGAAGCACGACGAAAACTATATGCCTCCGGAAGCCGCAGACGCACTCGCCAAAGCCAAGACGGCAGGGGCGCAGAGCAGCGGCACCCTGGTCGTCAATCCACGCTAGCAGGTGGCGGGAACACTCGGTTTTGCGTAAAGTGACGACGAATTATTACAAAATGGCGCTGACGCCACAATAGCGCAGGATGCTCAAAAAGACCGTCCAGCAAGGCTGCAGTGAGCGAAGAGGCGAGGCGTACACTTCGGTACGTTGAGTCTCTGGGCGATGCGAGAACGATGCGGGCGGACTTTTTCAGCATCCTGCTAGGAGCTACATGATTCCAGAAATTGGTCATTACGCCTTAATTCTTGCGCTCTGCGTGGCGGTGGTGCAGGGAACCCTGCCTATCTATGGCGCCGCAGTGAGCAACGCCTCGTTGATGGCTGTCGCGAAGCCGGCGGCCCGCGGGCAATTCCTTCTGGTCCTCCTCGCGTTTTGTTGCCTCGGGTATGCCTTTGCGGAAAAAGACTTTTCCGTGCTCTATGTTGCGGCCACGTCGAATTCTCAACTCCCGTTGCATTATCGACTTGCCGCGATCTGGGGCGCGCACGAGGGATCGTTGCTGCTCTGGATGTTTATTCTCAGCATCTGGATGGTCGCCGTTTCATTCTTCTCAACCCATCTGCCGGATGCAATGCGCGCGCGAATTTTGGGCGTGATGGGTCTTGTCAGTGTGGGATTTCTTCTGTTCATGTTGACGGTCTCGAATCCATTCGAGCGGCTGATCCCAGCCGCACTGGATGGACGCGATTTGAACCCCCTCCTGCAGGACCCCGGCATGGTCATCCACCCCCCGATGCTCTATATGGGGTACGTCGGATTTTCCGTCGCATTTTCCTTTGCGATTGCCGCGCTCTTAGGGGGTACGTTGGATGCGGCTTGGGCGCGCTGGTCCCGCCCGTGGACCACGGTTGCCTGGTGTTTTATGACGGTGGGGGTCGCAATGGGGAGCGGCTGGGCCTATTACGAGTTGGGCTGGGGCGGATGGTGGTTTTGGGATCCGGTCGAAAACGCCTCTTTTATGCCGTGGTTGGCGGGCACCGCGTTGATGCATTCGCTAGCCGTGACCGATAAACGGGGCGGCTTCAAAGCCTGGAGCGTGCTGCTTGCCATTATGGCCTTCTCGCTCAGTTTGCTCGGAACCTTCTTGGTTCGTTCGGGCGTCTTGACGTCTGTGCATGCATTCGCCACCGATCCGAAGCGTGGTTTGTTCATCCTGGTATTTCTGGCTGTGGTGATCGGTGGCTCTTTGGTGTTGTATGCCTGGCGGGCGCCTCGCGTTGGCCTGGGCGGGGGCTTCGCGATGATCTCGCGCGAAGGGATGTTGCTGGCGAACAATGTGTTGTTGGTCGCGGCGTTGGGCTCGGTGCTTCTGGGAACGCTGTATCCCTTGTTCCTGGATGCGCTGGATCTCGGTAAAATCTCAGTTGGCCCGCCGTACTTCGACACGGTCTTTCTCCCTCTGATGACCCCCGCCATCTTTTTGATGGGAATCGGGCCGCTGGCCCAATGGAAACAGGCAAGCCTGCCGGCCTTGGCAATCCGTCTCCGCTGGGCATTCGGTGTCAGCCTGGTGACCGCCGTGGCGGTGCCGTGGCTCATGGGCCAATGGACGCCACTCATCAGCTTGGGACTCCTCCTCGCTTTCTGGATTCTGACAACAATCGTCGTGGATCTGCGGGAGCGGCTGCTCCAGGCTGAGGGTGGTGGCGGTATTGGGGGCCGCCTAGCCATGCTGCCTCGTGCCTACTGGGGCATGGTCTTGGCCCACTGCGGTGTGGCGTTGTTTATTGTAGGTGTGACGATGGTGAAGGGCTTCGAAGTGGAGCAAGATGTACGCATGAATGTCGGGGAGACGGCCACCCTCGGTGGCTATATGTTCCACTTTGACGGGACGCAACAGGTCAATGGCCCAAACTATGTCGCGGCGCGGGGAACGTTTCGCGTGACGAAGGATGGCGGTGAAGTGACGGTGATGTATCCCGAAAAGCGCCGCTATTTTGTTCAGAACCAGACGATGACCGAGGCAGCAATTTCTCCCGGGTTACTGCGCGATTTGTATGTGTCGTTGGGTGAGCCGCTTGAGGGTGGTGCCTGGAGTGTGCGGCTCTATCATAAACCCTTCATCGACTGGATCTGGGGGGGCTGTCTCGTCATGGCCTCAGGCGGCGTCCTAGCCGTCAGCGATCGGCGCTACCGGCTGGCGTGGCGACGGAAAGAGGCTGCGGTGCCGGCCACGGCCCAGATCGCGCGCCCAACCGTCTCATGAACCGGTTTCTCATCCCGTTCGGGCTCTTCATTGTTGTCGTCGGCTTTCTGGCCGTGGGGCTCACGCTCAATCCGCGTGAATTGCCATCTCCGTTGGTCGGAAAGGCGGCGCCTCAGTTTTCACTGCCACAGCTTCATGATCCAGGGAAAGTCATTTCATCGAATGACCTGAAGGGCCAGGTCTGGTTGCTCAACTTCTGGGCCTCGTGGTGCGGGGGGTGTAAAGACGAGCATCCGGTGCTCATCCATCTGGCAGAATCAGGGGAGGTGCCCATTTATGGCATGGATTATAAGGATCAACGGAACGAGGCCTTGGGGTGGTTGAAGGATTGGGGCAATCCCTATCAGATCGTTGCCGTGGATGCGCCAGGGCGAGTCGGTATTGATTATGGCGTCTACGGTGTGCCGGAAACCTACGTCATCGATAAGCAGGGCGTCATTCGCTACAAGCAAATCGGCCCGCTGCGCGAAGACATCTTGAAAACAAAAATTCTTCCCCTGGTCAAGGAGCTTCAGCAGCAATGAGATGGCTCTGGGTACTCCTCCTGCTCTTTCCCTGTTTTGCGGCGGCGTATGAGGCCCCACCGCTTGCGGCGAACCCGCAGGCCGAGGCACGATTGAAAGCGCTCGCCGTCGAGCTGCGTTGTTTGGTGTGTCAGAATCAGACGTTGGCCGATTCGAACGCGCCGTTGGCTGAAGATTTGCGTCGCGAAGTACGGGAAATGATCGCCAAAGATATGACCGACAAAGAGATCATCGATTTTCTGGTCTCCCGGTACGGAGACTTTGTGCTATACCGGCCCCCCTGGAAGCTCACGACGACATTGCTCTGGGTGGGGCCGTTTCTCTTGTTGGGAGCCGGCGCCATAGGATTAGTATTTGCGCTGCGTCGGAGACAGAAGAAAGTGACCGATGTGACGATATCGGAAGCCGAGCATAATCGTGTGACGCAACTACTTTCCGAAGGAGCTCGTCGTCCGTGACCATCCTATTTTGGTGTATCGCTTCAGGTATGACGCTTCTCATCCTCGGTCTTCTGCTATGGCCGTTGGTCAAGCGCACAGCCAAGGTTGCCGCTGGAGAACAAGAAAAAACCCTGTCTATTTTCCGACAGCAATTTGCAGAACTCGAGCAGGACCGGTCAAACGCGGTGCTCACAGAAGAATTGTATCAGCAGGCACGGCGTGAGCTCGAACGCCGTCTTCTGGAAGAAACAGGCACGACTGAGACCACGCCTGCAACGGCCTCCCGGCAGGTCAGTAGTCGCCCGGTAGCGGTCGTCCTGGCCATTATCGTGCCGATCTTCAGTGTGGCGCTCTACTGGCAACTTGGGAATCCGCTCGCCATGACGCAGCCACCCGCTGGCTCGTTGTCTGCGCAGGGGGGGGCGGACGATGTGCACCCGTCTGCTGATGCGCTCGAAGGATTGGTCGAGCGACTCAAGCAGAAAATGGAACAGAACCCGAATGATGGTGTGGGGTGGGGATTGCTCGCGCGTTCGTATGTTGGATTGGGGCGTTATGGGGAGGCCGTGGAAATTTACGAGAAAGCTGTGGGACTCCTTCCTGACGACCCACAGTTACTTGCCGACTATGCGGATACGTTGGGTGTCGTCCAAGGTCGTAAGCTGGAAGGGAAGCCAGAAGTTCTGATTCAGCAGGCGCTCAAGATTGATCCTCGCAATGTGAAAGCGCTGATGCTGTCAGGGACCGTGGCGTTCAACCGGAAAGATTTTGCTCGCGCGGCCAAGGACTGGGAACTGGCGCGAGCGAGCCTTCCTGCGGATATCGATCCAGAAATGACGCAACAGCTGATGGCGGCCATTGCCGAAGCGCAGAGTCAGCTTGGCGGTGGTCAAAAGACGATGCCTGCGTTTGCGGAAGCGTCGGTACCGGTCAAGCCGGCAGGGCAATCCGGACAGCCGCGTACGATCCAAGGTACGGTGACGATGTCGCCGGGCTTGGCCGGCAAAGGATCTCCCTCGGATACATTGTTTGTGTTTGCGCGCGAGATGAATGGCCCACCGATGCCAGTGGCAATTGTACGGGCCACAAGGAAAGATCTGCCGTTTACGTTTAAGCTTGATGACTCGACGAGCCCCATGCCGTCCAGGAAACTTTCCAGTGCAGGACCGGTGGTGATTGTGGCGCGTCTCTCAAGGTCCGGCCAGGCGATGCCACAAAATGGAGATTTAGAGGGGGCGAGCCAGCCGATACAATCTGGAGTGGATGGGATCACCGTAGTCATCGATCGTGAACGACCATTTGCAGAAGCGGCCGCGCCGGCTCAGCCGGCAACGCAGGCCAAGCAGCCTCGTACGATCCGGGGCACGGTGACAATGGCGCCGGACTTGGCGGGTAAAGCCTCTCCCACGGACACATTATTTGTGTTTGCCCGCGAGACGAGCGGCCCACCCATGCCGGTGTCGATCGTGCGGGCGTCGAGGAAAGATTTGCCGTTTACATTTCAGCTTGATGACTCAACCAGCCCCATGCCGTCCAGGAAACTCTCCAGTGCGGGGCCAGTCGTGATTGTGGCGCGTCTCTCAAAGTCCGGCCAGGCGATGCCCCAAAGTGGAGATTTGGAAGGCATGAGCCAGCCGATACAATCCGGGGTAGATGGAATCACCGTGGTCATCGATCGTGAGAGACCATATGCAGAATCGACAGCGTCGGTCCAGCCGGCAATGCAAGCCAAGCAGCCACGTATGATCCGGGGTACGGTAACGATGGCGCCGGGCTTGACAGGTAAAGCCTCTCCCACGGACACATTATTTGTGTTTGCACGGGAGACAAGTGGCCCACCCATGCCCGTGTCGATCGTACGGGCGACGAGGAAAGATTTACCGTTTACGTTTCAGCTCGATGACTCAACCAGCCCCATGCCATCCAGGAAACTCTCTGGCGCAGGAGAGGTGGTGATTGTGGCCCGTCTGTCGAAGTCAGGTCAGGCCATGCCACAAAGCGGAGACCTAGAGGGGACGAGCCAGCCTGTGAAGTCCGGAGTAGATGGAATCACCATCGTCATTGATCGCGAACGTCCGTAGTCCCGGAAGCCCCCACGCGGCTGTTTTTAAGCCACACAATAATAGAATAGCGGACCCTTCTCATAGAGTCGTTAGAGCCTTCTCGCCCGTATCCTCCGATGGCTCATCTGGAAATCGCGTCGAGCTCGCGTGCTGAAATGTCAGCAGAGGCAAAGCGCCCATCCAAATTTTCTTGACATTTTCTGATCCAGACTGAGATACATGTGCGCGATATGCTATGTAGCACGCACATTCAAACCGTCGTGTTCTAACAAAGGAGCATTGCACATGGCCGACAAGTTTTTGATGAGATGCGGTCTGCTCGCCTTCGGCATAGTGCTCGCCGCCGCGGCATCAGTACAGGCGGAACCGGCTGCGCCGGTTAAACCGATCGGGCAGTCGCTTGCGATCAGTGGCACGGTCAGTATTGCGCCGAGCCTTGCCGGCAAGGGGTCCGCAACAGACACGTTATTTGTGTTTGCCCGTGAGACGAATGGCCCGCCGATGCCGGTGGCGATCATGCGGGCGACGAAGAAAGACTTGCCCTTTACGTTCCGGCTCGATGACTCGAACAGCATGATGCCGTCCAGAACACTCTCCAGCGTCGCAATGGTGGTGATTGTGGCTCGTCTGTCGAAGTCCGGCCAGGCTATGCCGCAAAGTGGAGACTTAGAGGGGATGAGTCAACCAGTGAAGCCTGGAACGGATGGAGTCACCGTTGTTATCGACCGTGAAAGACCTTAGTGTCTGCTTGGTTCATGGGGACGTTGTCCATTATGCTGAGCACTCTTTTCGACAGCATCAAGATGGCGTATGAAGGTAATTATTTTACACGTTTTGGCACATGAATTTATTTTTCACGAATCAAACATAATGTTCCTCAAATCCTCTTGACATCTGAGGGAACTCAGAGATATAAATGCGCCTCATGCGTAGGACTAATGTATCGTTAGTATGACCACAATTAAGTAAGCGCAAGGTCGGAAAATTTTTCTCAACCATAATGAGTAGCGGTGCACACTTAACGAAGGAGCATTCAGTTATGAGGTCCAAACTTTGGGTGAGGTGCGCTCTAGTCCTCAGCGGGGTCTTGCTCGCTGGGACAGCGCAGGCAGACTTCCCCAGCGTCCCTAAGGAAACCTATGAGGCGCTGAACCTTGATCGATCCGCCACTCCCAAGCAGTTGCATGAGGCGTTGACGAAGCGCTACATGGATCCAGGCAGGGGCGCGGGGAAAGGGCAGTACGGCCAGTATTGGGAGCCGATCCCAATGAGCAAGTATTTCGACCCAATGTCGTTCTACACGCCACCAACATCGGTCAAGGATATCGCGACGCGCGAGCAATGTGTCAAGTGTCATACTGATGAATCGCCAGGATGGGTGGCAATGTGGAAGAGAAGCACGCATGCCAATCTGGACAAGATTCGCAAGCTCACGCCGAATGATGACACCTATTACAAGAAGGCGAAGCTAGAGGATGTCGAGGCGAACCTGCGCTCGCTTGGCAAGCTCGGTGCAAAAGAGAACTTGAAGGAAGTCGGCTGCATCGACTGCCATGTCGACATCCTTGCCAAGAATAAGGCCGACCACCGCAAGGACATCAAGATGCCCACCGCTGATGTCTGCGGCAACTGCCATCTACAAGAATTCGCTGAGCAGCAGTCCGAGCGCGACACGATCTTATGGCCGAAGAACCAGTGGCCGAGGGGCCGCCCGTCGCACGCGCTGGATTACAGGGCCAACGTCGAGACGGACATCTACGCCGGAATGTCGCAGCGCGAGATTGCTGACGGCTGCACCATGTGCCACACCAACCAGAACAAGTGCGACAACTGCCATACCAGGCACGAATTCTCAGTAGCTAACGCCCGCAAGCCTGAAGCCTGCGGCACCTGCCACAGCGGCGCCGATCACAATAACTGGGAAGCCTACAACGGTTCGCAGCATGGGCTGGGGTACCAGGCCTCTAAAGGTCAATGGAATTGGAATGTGCAGATGAAGGATGCAGTAGTCAAGGGCGGGCAGCGCTTCCCTACCTGCCAGAGCTGTCATATGGAGTACCAGGGCAAATTCACCCACAACACGGTGCGTAAGGTTCGCTGGGCGAACTATCCCTTCGTGCCTGGCATTAGAGAACCTGTATTTGGCGAATGGGGCCAGAAGCGCCTGGATGCGTGGGTCAAAACCTGCACAACCTGTCACTCTGAGCGCTTCGCGCGCGCATACATGGAGTTTATTGACAACGGCACCTCTGCGGGACTCGATAAATACGATGAGGCGCACAACGTCGTCCGTAAGCAGTATGATGCGAGACTCCTTACGGGTCAGAAAAACAACCGGCCTGCCCCTCCGGCACCGGCTAAGGCCCAGTTTGAACAGTTCTGGCAGATCTACTGGTCGAAGGGCAATAGCCCCACAGCGATCGAGCTTAAGCTCTTCGAAATGGCTGAGGACCATCTGGTGCAACTGCACGTCAGTCTCGCGCACCAATATCCAGGGTACACCTACACTGTCGGCTGGGCAGCGATGAACCGAGCTTATGTCGAAATCATGGACGAGGACACCAAGCTCAAGGATAGGCTGATGCTGATGGAACGGGTGGCCAAGCTTGAGCAGAGCAAGACCAGTAGCCTGCTGGATTTCGATAGCACGGACGGGAAGATTACACTCGGCAGCGTGGGCGGCGGATTGTTGCTGACCGGCACCCTCGCACTCGCCGGATGGAGCAGACGCAAGAAGAACCAGCGGTGACAACGGGCGCAGCGCAAACGATGGAAGCAGCGCTGACGCGACCAACCAGTAGAGTCCTCCCGTCGCTAGGAATAGTCCTAGTGGCGGGAGGACTACTTATGCTGGGTTGGTTTGCGTTTTTATGGTTCAGTCCAGGCCCAGCGCCGTATCACTACCGCTTGGTGGAAGAGGGTGGTAGTGATAAGTTCAGCAAGCTTGGACTCAATGCGTGGCCTGACCTTGGCATCAGCAAGCAAGAGATTGTCGTAGACGGTGTGGACGAACCGGTAGCTGTAGGCTATCTTGCCCGCCGCGGAAATACAAAGCCCGTTATGCTCGCCTGGGAAAATCACACCGGCGAACCAGTGGTTTTCGTCAACAATAAGCTCTCCGAGCTGACCCTGTTGGCGCCAGCGCTTGCCAAGCATGTGCCGAAAGACGCTGCCATACTTGCCTGGTGGGACACTTCGCGTCAGATTCAGCTATTGACGGGGTTAGAGACGGTGTTCACCTCCCATCTCAGTGGACCTCTTATCACGCCGTCGCTCTGGCGACCGCGAATCGAGGCGATCGAGAAATACGAACGCGAGTTCTGGGGCTCTACGGCAAGCGCAGAAGAGAAGGGAAAATTCCAACGCTTTGCTGACGCGTTGTCGGCAGCGCCAACGGAGGGTGTAGCGATGCTGCGTGAACTGACTGGCGGGCGAGAAGCCTATGTCGTGGTTCACGTCTCGGACCTCTACAAACTCGGGCTGATGCGCCCTGATCGCATCGGTGTCGCCTACAAGGACTTCCCCTTGAAGGGCGGTGATGTGCATGGACTAAGCGCGATGGTGAAGCGTTGGCTGTTGGACAACAACTACACCTCTCAAACGGTGCACGGACTCTCGGAGGATAACGCGCGCGCCTACTTCCTGACCGATGATAAGAGCAAGGACACGCTGCTTGCACAGATGCTGCCCATGACGAACTCGTCGCCTCTCGAATTCAAAGCCGTCCAGCTGGTCCATAAAGAGGGAGGCTATTGGGTGTATAAAATTCCGTCTGCGCAGCCATCGAACACCTGATTTGTTGAGTGGTGAAAGCGGAAGGACCATTATTGTAAATCTTGCACATTCTCGATAGAGTAATGCATAATCAATTTTCAAGCATGACCACGAATAGTTTTTCTGATGAAAGGAGGCCCCGTGAAGTATCCCATGGTATTTGCCCTAGCAGCTGTCGTCGTATTCGCAACTATGGCCGGAAGCGCTTCTGCTGAGACGCCATTTGAGGGGCGAAAGAAATGCAGTAATTGCCACAAGAGCGAAGCCGACTCATGGCTCAAGACTGCCCATGCCAAGGCGGTCGACTCACTCAAAGCCGACAGGGACAAGGAAAAGAACAAAGCCATGGTCAAGGCGAAACTTGACCCTAAGAAAGACTTCACCAAAGACAAGGATTGTATTGGTTGCCACGTGACAGGATTCGGCTCAGAAGGCGGATATGAAATTTCAGAGCCGGACAAGTTCTTGATCGGTGTAGGGTGCGAATCCTGCCATGGCGCAGGTCCAGACTATCGCAAAGTTCATCGCAAGGCCGGCGAGGCTTATGAGAAGTCAAAAAAAGTCACGCCGCGCGAGTCTCTCGCGGAAGCCGGACAAGAGTTTGAGTTCATTGAAAAGTGCAGCGCCTGCCACCTGAACTATGAGGGCTCACCGTGGAAGGGAGCAAAGAAACCCTATACCCCGTTCACCCCCACGGTAGACAAGAAATATACGTTCGACTTTGAGAAGATGGTGCGCAACAACAAGGCCATGCATGAACACTTCAAACTCGCGGGCACGTTCGATGGTCCGCCTACCCCGAAGTTCCATGAAGAGTTCCAAAAGGATGCCAAGCCGGCCGAGATAGGCAAGGAGGAGTAATGACAGAGTGGGGTGGGGTATCAGTCGGCGCTCTGATTCTTGGCGCAGTGATCGCAGTCGGATCGATCGCCGTGGTATTCGGCGGTGAAGCTGCGATCTCGAGGACAGAGTTCTGCGTGAGCTGCCATTCAGAGACCTACCCGTATGAGGAGCTAAAAAAATCCTCGCATTGGGGGGCACTCGGTGCAGATCCAGGGTGCAAGGATTGCCACGTCCCTCAGGGATTGTCCAACTTCCATCTGGCGGTGTGGACGCACGTGGTGGATGGACTGCCGTTCTTGATCGATGAGTTTACCAAGGACTACTCTACAATCGAGAAATTCAACGAGTTCAGGCCAGAGGCTGCCTACAGGGCACGCATGAAGCTGAAGGGCTGGGACAGCATGACCTGCCGGGCTTGCCACAAGAATACCAAGCCCCCGGGCGCATCGGCGAAGGCTGCGCACAAGAAGATGGAAACAGAGGGCGCAACCTGTATTGACTGCCATCAGAACCTTGTCCATAAGAAGGTTCCTGAGCACGATCTCAAAGCCAGTCTGGCACAAGGGAAGATGGTGTTGAAGGAAGAGAAAAAAGAGAAGGATTGATCCGCGTTTGCAACGGTTTTGACCGCGCTTGTAGCGGTAGGTTTTGATGGTAAGAAGTGTTTTTCTAATGCTTGCCTCGCTTGATTCTATTTGGCGGGAGGCTGTGTACGATTTGCAGCTCTCCCGCCAACCATGTCTTTTTAAATAATGTAGTTCTTCCACAGAGCGCATTGCTCGTCCTTGAGCATCTGATCGCGAATTGGTATCCCCGCACTCGCAAAATAATTGTCACATCTATGTGACGATGAATCGGTGTATGAGCACGCGTCCTTGCGCCTCATTCTTGTAAAGAAGAGAGTTTTGAAGCAAGCGGAGCGTGGGAAAACCCTATGCCTTAGGGTGTATCGCGATGGTAAGCCTCATGTGGTTTCTGCGGGGCGAGACGAGAGATGTCCGATTACAGGTTGCCGTCGCGGTGGCGTTTACGACAATCTGTGAATAGGTGGCGTCTGTATGGCTGGCTACACTATACGCTGGCGCGATCCGGGCTGTTCATTACATAGGCGAGAGCGATTGCCACCACCGTGATTGTGCTGTGCGGAGCCTGGTCGATTTTGGGGAATCAGCGGGATTCCAGAGCAGCGTGAGGGCTGGGCGCGTTAATGTTTACGATTTTTTGGGGGTTCTGTTTTTGGGGCGCTCCCATGGTTGTGATAAAGAAGGCAGCGAGATACACCTGGCTGGAGATACTCGGCACAGCAGCCGGCGTCTGGAATTAAGTGTTGGTGGACCCTGTGAGCGGGTTATCCCAGGGGAAACCATCCGAGCGGTGTGCCGTCTGGTATTGCCTCGTCGATGAGGTCGCTCTTCGTAGAGGCTCTTATCTGATGTTCGTAACGGGCCAGGTGTAGGACGCGTTCAGACGTCAACGTGAAGCGAATCGATGATTCACCGTAAAACAAACAGGGGGGGCTTGTGCCCCCCCCCAAATTACCCGATGATCTAAGACTCGCTTCTGATTCTAGTTCGCGTTGTCGCGCACACACCAGACAAAGTTCTTATTGATCTTAAAATCGTTGCCCACGATGCCATAGTCGAAGTTTACGTCCCACGCGCTCATCGTATAGTCTTCGTGCTCGGTCGCTGTCCAATAGCCAAAAAACTCGACGTTGGAAAAGGGATGTCCAGTCGGGAGGGCGGGGGGAGGATATATGTTGTGATCCGCCAGGGTCGCCAACTCTTTGAGTGCAGGCAAGCGCCAGCCCTTTTTGCCACCGACGGTCTTTTTCGCACAGATACCGGCGGCATTTTTCCAAACCGTCGCCGCTCTCGCCGGGATGGTCTCCCACACCAGCCCAGTCTCATTGTCCAGCGCGGCCTCATTATTAAAGGCTTCCAGCACGACAAACCGCGATGCCGCCGCCGGTGAGTCTTCCGCTTTGGCAGGCGTGGCTCCTGAGCCAAAACCCGCCAGCGTCAGGCATCCGACAGCCAGCCCCACAGCCCCGATGCGGCTCACCCAGTTGCTTCTTCTTATTTTCATATTGACCCTCCCCGTCTAATGTTGCTCTGGTGCGACCGTACAATCGTGATGCCATGAGCACCACTGCTATTGAGGCCGCTGTGTCTTGCCATCATCCCAATCATTTCCCTGCAGATAACTACAGCCCTTTGAAGAGGGCAGGATTAGTTGGACCATCTATCTTGAGCAGGCCAAGGGCGCCTTTCTCGATGCGGAAGATGGAGTGGTCAACCGAAACAAACGTACCGGGCATTTCGCCTTTAAATTCTCCTATGGTAGCTTCACCTGGTGGAACCAGGGTGCTTTGGATACTCTCAATTGGCGCTTTTGACACGTCACCGTTTGGCCACACCCGGTCTAACATCTCGCCGATGACATGCCACGAAGAGTCAAAGTTGATTCCTGCATTGCCAAAGAACCATCGATCGGTCTCTCCCACTTTAGATCGAAGTGGAACTTTGACCAGCGCGGTCATATGGCCGTTATGCACGACATAGGACGCGTCCGCGTCTACCACTTTTTGATTCGCAAAAACTAGGGTATCATTCTTCTTGCCATCTTTCATGTAAAATTCGCTCTGCACGACCTGGAATTCTTTTTCGACAGGCTTTAGCCCACCAACCGGCTCAACTAAGATCAAGCCGTACATGCCACTCGCAAGGTGTTGAATATCCGCTGGCGCCGCAGTGGAGGAGCGATAGACAAAGAGGCCTTGCTTGGTGGCCTTAAACTGTATCTGGGCTTCCTTTCCGGGCTCCGCATTGACCAGGGCGGCTCCGCCACTGACCGCTTGGAAGTCAAGATTGTGAGCGCGTTTGCTGCCGCTCTTGTTCTTCAAATGGACTTCAACCGTATCGCCCACCATGACGCGGACCATGGGCCCTGGCACCATTCCATTAAGACCCCAGAACTCATAATTGTTATCGTCGCTAATCGGACCGACCCACTCGGACGCTTCCAGGTTGACCACGACGGTGGCGGGCTGGGTTCGTGTGATGGGAGTGGGAACCTTGGGTGCTTTCGCCAGTTCGGCTGTGATGGTCTCCGCCGACACCAGGCCTGCATTGATGGCAAAACACGGAGCCATGACCAATGCGCTGATCAATCCGGCATGACGCACGCTACGCGAAAAACTCCTGGACATGACGCCTCCTTTAATTTTGGATTACTCTGTGACGGTCATCACCCTGATCACCTGCCTACAGAGTACTTCAGGCCTTTGTAGATGGCCTAGTTGGCGGATCCTCTAATCTACCTTCAGCAGGCCAAGGGCGCCTTTGTCCTTTCGATCCTTCACTGGGTCAACGATAGTATAGGTGCCCGCCTTGACTTTAAGCTCTGCCATGACAGCGCCACCTGCAGGAACCTTGGTAACCTTGACATTCTCCGCCGGTGGTGAGGTCAAGGAACCCTCGGAGTACACCCTGTCGAATGGCTGTTCGAGGATCTGCAAAGAGTCGACAAAGTTGGGTCCTGCGTTGGTTAAGAAAATCCGAACGGTGTTTCCGGCCTTGGCTCGAAGAGGGTTTTTGACCAGCGAGCTCGCATTGCCGTTATATACAACATGGGAGGGGCGCTCGTCTAACCCATTTTCGAATGAAAACTCCAAGGTCTCGCCCTTCTCGCCGTCTTTCGTGTAAAACTCGCTTTGCACGACATAAAATTCTTTGTCTACTTTAGGAAGTCCGCCAACCGGCTCAACTACGATCGTGCCGTACATGCCATTCGCAATGTGCTCGGGAATGGATGGCGATGCGGTGGCGCAGTGATACAAAAAGATGCCAGGAATGATCATCTTAAACTTTCCCCCGCTCTCCTGCCCTGGCTCGCTATTGAGCAGGCTAGCCCCGCCGCCTGGTCCCGTGATTGCATGGAAGTCGATATTGTGAGCTTCCTTGCTGTCCTTATGGTTCTTTAAGCGGATTTCAACCGTATCGCCCACCATGACGCGGATCATGGGCCCTGGCACGTTCTTATTAAAACCCCAGAACTCATAATTGTTATTGTCGCTCAGCGGACCAACCCACTCGTTCGCTTCCAGGTTGACCACGACGGTAGCGGGTTGGGTTCGTGTGATGGGAGGGGGAACATTGGGTGCGATCCCCAGTTGGGCTTGGATGGTCTCCGCCGACACCACGCCTGCATTGATGGCAAGGCACGGAGCCATGATCAATGCGCTGATCAATCCGGTATGACGCACGCTACGCGAAAAACTCTTGGACATGACGCCTCCTTCTGATTGTCGATTGCTCTGACAGTTTCTTGATCAACTACTTCGAAAACTGACGCTCATACGCGATCACCTGCCAGATCTGCTCTTCTGACAGCTGCGACTTCCAGGCTTTCATTTTTGTTTTTGGAACCCCTTCAGACACTCGCCAGAACCAGAAGGCCTCAGACATACGGCCCATTTGGGCTTTGTCACGAAAATCTCTCGCGCCTTTTTTTACTGGTTTACCATCCTTGCCATGGCAGCTGGCACAGTTGACCTGCGGATTAACCTCGCCGGTGTAAATCAGCGCTCCCTCTGCGAGGACCTTAGGATCCGTCAACCAGCCAGCCGGCATTTTTTTGTCGGCATATTCGGCCGGAACTTCAGGCAATGGCGCTGGGTCCTCAGCGTACGCCTTTCCTCCTACAAAAACCAAGACAGATGCCATGATTACGGCCGATATTCCGATCTTCCTCGTCGTCATTCGCACATCCTTTCGTGAATGGTGATTGTCGTTTCTCAATGAGGTCTTGCCTCATCAATCTCAGTATAGATAATTACTCGCAGGATTCATGCTTGCGGCCAAACCCTGCATAGAGTGATCTCGATTGTGTCATGGATGTTGGGTCTGATTCCTGTCACACGCATACACGTACAATCTACCTGACAAATATACTACCTGACAAGACTACCCCTAGCCCCGGCCGCCAACACAATGCCTTACGTGTACTCCATCTGTCAAGACACAAAAAGCTGTGGCTCGTTCTTGATCGTCCGATCGTGAAGGGGGTATTCTTGTGCGCGTAACACCACCGTAGTCGAGTGACTCGTGGTTGTGACTGATTCCAGCTAAGTTGACGTGAGGCCGGCTACAGGGTAGATTTCGACCACAGGAGAATCTGCAGCCTATCTCTGTGGCATCGGACGTATTCTAGGGTGGCCCCTGTTTCCTATTCGCGTTGCCGAGTGGTCGAACAATTGAACGTCAGAACAGATTCATGAGGGGTTGACATTCTAATGAGGTCGGGTTTGCTTCGCCATTTCCCAGCGATTAATGCGGCCTCTGCGCATCAGACACGGGATTACATCATCGCGGCGGTCACGTTTGTTTCTGTCGCGATCTGTATGGCGTTTGAAGCAAGCGGGAGCGTGTGGAAACAGTATGCCCTCGGGGGTATCGCGTTGGTAAGCCTCATGTGGTTTCTACGGGGCGAGACGAGAGATGTCCGATTACAGGTTGCCGTTGCGGTCGCGTTTACGACAATCGGTGAATACGTGGCGTCTGTCTGTATGGGTGGCTACACCTATCGATTTGATAATGTCCCGGCCTACGTGCCGCTCGGTCACGGCATGGTGTATATGACCTCGATTGCGTTGGCGCGCTCCGGGCTATTCATTAAATACGCCAGAGTTATCGCGACAACTGTGATTGTGGTGTGCGGAGCCTGGTCGATTTGGGGAATCAGCGGGATTCCAGAGCAGGGTGATATCGGGGGGGCGGTGCTCTTCACGGCGTTTTTGATCTGCCTGTTTAGAGGTCGATCGCCCTTAGTGTATCTCGCGGCGTTCTTTATTACCACGTGGCTTGAAATACTTGGCACTGCAGCGGGGGCCTGGAAGTGGGCATTAGTCGATCCTGTGTTCGGATTGACTCAAGGAAACCCACCAAGTGGCGTGGCCGTCTGGTATTGTCTCGTCGATGCGGTCGCTCTCAGTGGAGGTCCTCTCGTAGGGCGTGGCCTGAAGCATGTCAGTGGGTGGCTTCAATCCAGGGGCTATCATCCAGATCGAATGGGGAAACTGTCAGGGCTGTTGGGCGTTCGAGGCCATGTACGGGAGGATCTTCACGCACAGATCTGTCGTACCTCGCAGGCCATCAGCACGTCATTGAAGAATCCTGATCTTGCTGCCCAGCCGCTCGATAAAACCTGATTCTCTTTCGCCGAATACCCCGTAGTTTCCGGCCTTCGTAGCCGAAGTGGCTACGAAGGCGGAGTAGGCTGCTGCGGGGATGAAGGCGATGAGAATCCTCCGTAGCCTTGGCGAAGGAGGATAGTGGCTTCAGAGAATTCCGCAGGATACCCCGCAGCTTGCTGCGGGGAGCTTCATTCGAGTTTCAACATATCGGGTCAGCGGCCTAACAGTCCCTTGAGCAGGTCTTGTCCCTGTTGTATGACGTCTTCCGGTTTCGTCGTCCCTTTCAATAGGCCATCAATCGTTTCCCTCGCTTTCTTCTGCACCTGCTCTTGAACTCTTCCCGTAAGACTCTTCATGTCTAACCCATAGGATGGCGCCTGTGCGCTCCCGGTGATGACCAACGGAAGACTCACGCGGCCTTCTTTCATTGCCAGTTTGGCGGCAGGCGATGAACGTGTAATCTTCTGACTCAGCTCCTGTGACAGAGTGAGGTTCACGGCCAGATTCAACTTCTGGTCGAATCCGATGGTGCCTCCTCCTGTGGCTTGAAAGTCATGACTATCCATCAAAAGCCGTTGGACGTATACAGTCCCTTCTTTCACGGCAAGATCGGTCTCGATCGTCGAAAACGCCGTGGCCTTGGCATGATCGAGTGAGATGCCGGCAATGTTGAGGATTGAGAAGGCTTCCTGAAGCAGATTGACGCCTTCGATCTTGCCGTCTTTCACTGCGACATGCCCTGTTCCTTCCAAGGATGTTGTGAGATCCGGCATGGAGAATCCGCGGCCTTGCACGCTGAGATTGGCTCCAGCTGTCCCGCTGATCGAGACCTGGGTGGTTGCCAGAGCGTTGAGCGCCGGATTGAGTTGCATCCCTTGAATCGTCGTCTTACCGGTGAAGGGCAGTGTCTCGGATCCCGACGTGATCTTTCCCTCTGCCGCCACTTGTCCATCGAAGAGCTGAAAAGAGAGGCGCTGTAACAGCACGTCCTGGCCTTGTATGTTAGCGGCAATCTGGAGATTTTTTATATCAATAGGCTGTAGTAATGGTAGAGCGACCGGCAGGTTGGCTGTATTGATGACCGGTGCATTGACGTTGAGGCTGGCGTTTCGCCCGACTATTTTCCCTGTGATAGTGAAATCAGTTTTTCCCAACGCGAGTTGGAGATTGATGGCGTCGATATCCGTGGATTCTTTCACCGGACCGAAGGTGCCGTCGAGCTTCACCGTCAGGTTCAGTGGTTGTACAAGCATTCCGACATGGAGGGTCGGGGATTGGCCGAGCCGGACCCCCTGAAGGAGGATCTCCATATCCTGCACGATATACTCGGTCGGCTTGGCCGCCGACTGGTCCCGATACGTGAGTGTCCCACCCGTGATAGAGACTCGATCCACTGCCAGCAGGGCCAGGATTTTGAGCGGACCTTCAGTCGATGGAATGGGCGCTCGCGATGGAGTCTTCGGCGCTACGACGCCTGTTCGTCCGATGGTCGAGACGTTCAGAACCCCGTTCTTATTCTTCAGGACTGTGATGACGGGATTACGGAGCGTGATCTCTTCGACTTCCACCTTGCCGCTGAACAGCGGCGCGAGTTTCACGCCAATATCCAGTGAGGCAAGAGAAGCGAAGGGACTTGAACCGAACGCCGGGTCGTCCAGCACAGTAAATCCGGCCACCCTGGCACCGATCCGCGGCCAGATAGTCAGGCGGATGTCTTGCAACTGAACCTTGCGGTTGAGCACGTCTTCGATGAGCGGTTTGTATTGGTCTTGGTACTTATTGAGGTTGATCAGGAAGGGAAGCATCAGGATGCCTCCGATCACAAGGACCACGACGATCAGTAGACCAATGACGATCTTCACCAGGCACCTCCCCACTAGTGTGTGTCAGTATAGGAGAGGGTTCGACCACGGTCAATGTGAGTCAGGAGGTCACTGAGAAATACAGGAGGACAGAGTTACACCCAACGTCATGTGCAACACGTATAATCCTGGCTCAGGAACGGCGTCGCACTATTCCACATGAAGAATGTGTCACGTGCTTGCTTCGAGTGTCCTGGATCGACTACGGTTGGAAAAATGAGTGAGCCCACCCAAGAGCAGGTACCCGGCGAGGAGCCGAGCGACAAGATCGTCATCTATTGGGAGCGGGAATATTCGACCGCGCTCGCGCCTGAGCGGCTGAAGCTCGATTTTATGCCGCATCGGCCGTTGTTGTCCGGGATGTCGTTGAACGAGCAGCGGACTGTGGCGGCCAACGGCTACAAAGTGATTCCCGACGACTGTGGACCGGTGCGGATGGTGGGTCAATACGGCTGGCTCATTCGGTCTCCGGTAGACTGTAAGATTCGTCGAACGGCTGAAGGGGTCAAATGGCAAGCGCCGCCGATCTTACCGGAAGAGCGGGTGCTCGGCTACAAGTCGTTTTCGGGAACCTACGTCGATTCAATCTTAAACAGCGGATATCCCAAGCTCTGCTGCGGCATTCGGTTCTACTATCCCAAGCAGGTAGGATTGATGATGAAAGATGTGCCCAACCACTTCTACCACTATCCCGAGCGCACGTTTGTGGTGTGGGAGGGGATGAAGACCCAGGAGTATAAACGCACGCCGAATAGGTATGACTGGCTCACGGACTATGACGCGTTCACCGCTAATTTTCTCTTGCAACTCACGAAGCCGACGACCATCAAGCGAGGTGATCCCATCGGCATCGTGGTTCCGGTTCTTCTCCCAAAACAATTCGCATTAGAAGAGCTCAAGCCGCGCGAGTGATTGCTCCACGGAGGAGAGTGCTCGGCTGATTGTCGTCCGCCGCTGGCAGACTTTTTCAGCATCCAGCTAGGGCCTGTTAACACTACCGCAAGCCATCGACGATCAACGCGAACGTGATGAA
>NEWT02000009.1:36242-44693 GCA_002869925.2 Nitrospira sp. CG24A | reverse complement strand
TCGCCATGCTTTCGTAGCTATAGAGTCCAATAACGTAGTAGGCAATTCCCGTGAATACCCCTTCTGCCACTCGAATGACGCCCAGCGCGGCACGAAAATCCTGTTTCGCATATCCCTGGTTGTTGAAAAGTACAGCAAGGGGAGGGCCTGAGATGGTCGTGACGGAATACAAGGTTCCGATTCCAATTCCAAAGGGTATGGCGATGGCTTTTTCGGCTTGGATGGGCTTTCTGATACCGGCAGCCTGTAGCAGAATTAACGGCAACAGCATGATGTAGGTGACAAACTTGACCCAGGCCGGATGAACGAGAGAGAGAATATAGCTGCCGGTTGCCACACCGACCACGAGGCCGATCAAAATGGGTGCCACGCGCCACCAAATAGTCGAAATGCTCTTGCGGTTGATGAAGAGGACATAGCCATTGATCACCAATTCCACAAGCACCAACGCCGGGTTCAGAATGCGATTGGTATAAAACAGCAGCGCAACGGGAACGGTAATCGAAGAAAAGCCGTACCCCAAGGCGCCATTGACGGTGGACGCCACGAACGTGATCAATGCAAGCACGATGAGATCCACGATTACCCTTTGCGATGTCCGGAGGCGAAGTCGTCGAGCGTGTAGTGGTCCAGGATACCGGCGATGGCATCGCGTACTGAGCCCATCACATGCTGTACCGGACACTGCGCGTGCTCGGCATAGGGGCAGTCTCCGCATTTCTGATAAGCGGTCTTGCTCACGCATCCGATGGGGGCGAGGGGGCCATCCAAAATGCGAATCACTTGGCCAAGGGTAATTTGTCCCGGAGACTTAATGAGTGCATAGCCACCCTTCGCTCCTCGGCGACTAGAGAGAAGCCCGGGGCCAAGCGCAATCGTGTGATTCTCCCGGCGCTCTCCTACAAGACAGAGCCCACTCTGGTCGCTCATACAAATAAGGGGGTCCTCCAGGGGACCATGACCGGTCGTTATGAGGATCTTCGACGGTTTCTTCATGACCTGGAGACGGCTGAGGAATTGGTCTACATCGAAGATTTGGAACTTGCACCCCCAGATGATCAGCAAAGCCAGACGTTGACCTTCGACATTAAGATTGCCACCTATCTTCGAAGCGAGCCCGACAAGCCGGCGCTTCAATAGTGCCTGGATATGCTGACGACGAATCAAAAGAAAATAACGGCATTGGTCGGGTTAGGCCTGTTCTGGGGTGGAATGATTGCGTGGGAATGGTTGACCGTGGAAGAACCCGAGCGTGTGCCACTGACAAATGTGAGCGGCCCTGCTTCCGTGCCTCGGCCAACCCGTGGAAAAATTGACGGGTTGCAGGTGCAACTCAATTTCCTCGCCGCCACGCGGACTCAACGGGAGATAACCTTTACCCCACCACGTAATATCTTTGCCCCGCCTCGCACTGATGGTTCTGGGGCAGCCTCTGTGAATCGTCCGGAGGTCGATGCCGGCTCGGAGCAGGCCAGGCGTCAGCAGGCGGCATTGGCAGGGTTGGCCCTATTCCACTATCTCGGGTTTGTCCGTGTGGAAGAGGTGTCGCAGAAGAAGGGCGACATGGCTGTGCTCACGAAGAAAGACGATCTTCATGTCGTCCGGACTGGAGAAACTGTAGAAAATTATGTCGTGGTGAAAGCCATTACACAGGAGAGTGTGACGTTGCTGGACCGCCAGTCACGAGTGGAACATACAGTAATGCTCTCCAAAGACGCTCCATTGGAAGACGCTCCCTTGCAGCCAGAATAGTTCAATGGCTATCTGCTACCGGCAACGGGTCATCAATGAGCGAGGGGTGACCTACCTCATGCTCATGTTCGCCATCGTCCTCATCGGGATCGCCACGACCGCTGCGGCAAAACAATGGAAGACAACAGTGCAACGCGAACGTGAGATAGACCTTTTGGCCAAAGGGATCGAGATTCAGAATGCGCTTGCGTTGTATTCTGCGGCGAAAAAGGCCGGCCGTGTGATGCCTGGAGAGGTGTATCCCCAGACGTTGGCCGATCTCACGAGATCGCCCAAACCGTTCTTGCGGAAAATTTATCTTGATCCAATGGGGCGCGGAGAATGGGAATATCTGCGGGCGTCGACAGGCGGCATCATGGGTGTCCGGAGTACGAGTCGTGCAAAGCCCTTTCGACAGCGCAATTTCCCCCTTGCTGTTCGGCATTTCGAGGGGCGTCCCACGTATCGTGATTGGGTCTTTCAACACCCCAGTCCCTCGTCGGCTCCGATGGTCCAGCCACAGGCTGTGCCGCTTCCTGCGGCGCCATCGATGGAAGGACTGCCGATTGCGCCTGATGGAAGTACGTTAGATGGAAGCGCGTTAATTAATGGGCCAGTTGAGGGAGTGCAGCCTCCGAATCCGTAACCTCTGCCGGCGTTCCAGAAATGTGCGAGTGTTCGAAGTCTCCTGAAGTGGCCACCAGGCCTGGGGCAGTCGCCGCCCATTGAAACGGAGTTTCGTGCCTCAAGCGGCCGGACAAGAAGCGCGGCCCCGGGTTCTCTGGGAAACGAACGCCAGAGATTTAACGCAAGACGTGCAGCTCTGTGAACAGGGATCGGCGGGATCTCTATCGTTGGGTTTGGGGAAGGACATTTCTCCTATGGCTTGATAGGGTATATTTCGTCTGTCGTGTCCGGTTAGAATGAGCCTCATCATCCGGAACCCAAGAACTAGCAGTATGCTGAAAAAGTCCGCCAGCGGCGTTCTCGCATGGTTCAGATCCTCAACGTACCGATCGAGATTCTCGGACGTCGGAAATACTGGAGGGGGTTTTCCATTCGCCAGAACCTATTTTACGGGCGAACGGCCCCACAAAGTGCGGTCGGTACCTCCTCCGGTCCTTTACTCGCTGCGGCCTTGCCTGCGGAATGGCGCGTCTTGGCGCGCCGGGGTTGGGCGGGTGAGAAGTCTGGCCTTTTTGAGCATCCTGCGGCGACTCTGACATGATCCTCAATGGTTATATCGCGACGACATATGGTAAGGAAATTACGTTTTTCAGCAGATTGCTAGAGCGGGATGCGACGCAATGAGCATCGGCAAGGGGATCATCTGCGATCAGACCGAGATGCGCGCCGGCAGGTGAAACGGTTCTTCAAGTGATGTATGCAGTCTCTTCTGCTAATCACGCAGTTTTAGAGGAAATCGGAACATGTCGTGACGTCGAAAATCCGGATCGCCGTCTCAGTCTCGGCCCCCGCCACTCTCGGCAAGAAAGGCCTCAGCCTGGAGGTGTTGAACTACATATGGCGACAGACTGGACATCATTGATCGTGCATGGTATTCGCGATGAGAGACGTGTAAGAGTCCAACCACGTAACGAGGGAATTATTGTATGCGCATTCTTATAACAGGCGGAGCTGGATTTCTCGGGAGTCATCTATCAGATTTACTGTTGCGGGCGGGACATTCCGTGATCTGCATGGACAATCTTGTCACTGGACGGATGGACAATATCGCCCATTTACTCGGGCATGAGCGATTCTCCTTTGTTCATTACGATGTCTGCAACTACCTCCATGTCGAAGGGCAACTCGACGCGGTGATGCATTTTGCCTCGCCCGCCAGCCCGCAAGACTATATGGAGTTTCCAATTGCCACGCTGAAGGTCGGCGCCTTAGGTACTCATAAGGCGCTTGGACTCGCCAAGGCGAAGGGCGCGGTGTTCCTCTTGGCCAGCACGTCGGAAGTCTATGGGGACCCACTTGTCAATCCTCAGCCTGAGTCCTATTGGGGCAATGTGAATCCCATCAGCCCCCGTGGCGTGTACGACGAGGCGAAGCGTTTTGCAGAAGCCATCACGATGGCCTATCACCGGTATCATGCGGTCGATACCAGGATCGTCCGTATCTTTAACACGTTCGGTCCCCGGATGCGGCCGCACGATGGCCGGGTCGTCTCCAACTTTATCGTTCAAGCGCTGCAGGGAAAACCACTCAGCGTCTTCGGCGACGGGTCCCAGACCAGAAGCTTTTGCTATGTCGAGGATCTCGTTCGCGGCATTACCGCGTTGCTCATGCTTCCTTCAGATAAGACGGTCGAGCAACGGACGGACCGAAAATTCCTTCTCAGGCAGGAAGAAGACCAGAACGGATCCAGCATGCATAATCCTGTGAATATCGGGAATCCCCGTGAGCTGACCGTTTTGGACATCGCGAAATTGGTGTTGAAACTCACCCGTTCATCGAGCCAGATTACGTACAATCCGTTGCCGGCCGATGACCCAAAAGTCAGACGGCCTGATATCTCTCGAGCCCGTACTCTCCTGGAATGGGAGCCTCAAGTCCAGCTCGAGGATGCCCTCATACGCACGATCGACTACTTCAAAAAAGTGATCTAGGAGCCTGTCCGAGTAATGCCATTCTACTCCGACAAACGATCTGCTGGCCTCTGCGTCGTTCTCGGTCCCAAGAAATCCTCGACGTATTGCATAGAATACGCCTCCGGTTTCTTGGGACCTGCGGCCTTGCATTTGCCAACAGCTTGTTCGCCTCGCAACGAAGGATTACTCGAACAGGCTCCTCGCAGGCTGTTGAAACATGCCGCCAGCGGCGTTCTCGCATCGCTCTCAAGAACTGTGAAAGGTGAGACGGAAAAAGTAAAGTGTGGACCTGTCGAGCGGTCTTCCTCCGGAACTTTTTACTGTTCACCTTTCACGAGCCGTGGGACGGCCTTTTTGAACAGCCTGTAGTCTACGGTGAGGCCACCTAGGGTAGAGATACGGAGAATCTGATCTTCGCTCGATCTCAACCTTGACCTCAGTCTCAGTCTGCCTGCTGCGCATGGCTGCCTTGACCCCGTTGAAACTCCCACTGTATCCTGTCCACACACCATATGCGGTAAGAGTCTACATGCTGCCTCATCCTCACAATCAAGTGGACACATCGGTTGAGCCAGTCGAATTGGTGGGCGTGGACGTGGTTCCGCCCATCCCGATTCCAGAGTATGTCCACTCAGTGGTCACGCGAGCAAAAGAAGCGGCAGGCCGACTGGCTACGCTGTCGACTACGGTGAAGAACCGGGCCCTCCTTGCGATGGCGGAGGCGTTGGAAGAGCAGAAGGACGCGTTGCTGGCTGCGAACGAATTGGATCTGGAGGCCTTTGGAACTGCGCCGGAAAAGAAAGCGATGGCGGATCGGTTACGTCTCACAGACAAGAGAATCACTGAGATGGCCGCAGGTCTGCGCGAGGTGGCTGCGCTTCCCGATCCGCTCGGGGACATGCCGAAAATGTGGACGAGGCCGAATGGGATGCAAGTGGGGCGCGTGCGGGTTCCGATCGGTGTGATCGGCATTGTGTATGAATCTCGTCCGAATGTTACGGCGGACTCCGCCGCGCTCTGCTTGAAATCCGGGAATGCCTGTGTGCTTCGTGGAGGAAGCGAGGCGATACATTCAAACACAGCAATTGCGACGGTCCTGTCGGAGGCGGCAGAGAAAGCTGGTGTTCCCGCCGGGGCGATCAGTTTCGTCGCCCGGCCGGATCGTGACATCGTTCCTCTATTGCTCAAGCAAGATCGCTATATCGATCTGATTATTCCGCGCGGCGGTGAATCGTTGATGCGCGTTGTCACCGAGCATGCCACGATTCCGGTCGTGAGACACGATGCCGGGGTCTGTCATATCTATGTCGATGCCGATGCCGATCCGGCCATGGCGGAGCGGATCTGCTTCAATGCAAAGGTGCAGCGGCCGTCGACCTGTAATGCAGTGGAGACCCTCTTAGTGCATCAGAGCATCGCGCGGCAGTGGCTTTCCCCATTCATTGAGAAATTAGTGGCGGCCAAGGTCGAGGTTCGCGGCTGCCCTAAAACCTGTCAGCTGTCATCGTCGGCTAAGCCTGCGAGCGACGACGATTTCGGAAAAGAATTTCTCGATCTCACCATTGCAGTGAAAGTGGTCAAGCACGTCGATGAGGCGATGGAGCATATTGCCAAGTACGGGTCACGCCATACAGAAGCGATCATTACATCAGACTACCCGAAAGCGATGCGATTTTTGCGCGAGGTCGATGCCGGTGCGGTATTGGTGAATGCCTCGACCAGGTTGAACGATGGCTATCAGTTCGGGCTTGGAGCAGAAATCGGGATCAGCACGTCCCGCATCCATGCCCGAGGCCCGATGGGACTGGAAGAGTTGACCTGCTTTAAGTTTATTGTGTTGGGGAGCGGGCAAGTCCGCGAGTAATCAGGCTGCTGAAACAGGCCCCCAACTTCGTGCTCAGTCGTTCGAACCCCTCGACGTACCGAATATGTACGCCTCGGGGTTCTCTCTCCTTGCGGCCTCATTGGCTGACCTGTTTGAGCAGCCTGCAGCATCATTGAGATCACTTCTTGTGAATCCCTCAGCGCTCGCCAACCCCGGTAACATCAGCTTCTCCGGGAATCATGTATTTGCTCGTGATTTTGCCGCAGCTGGAGGCCGTTGTGTCGAACAGTCAACGGGGCATCTCGTGTTCTATCGCCCTGACGGTCATCGGTTTCTCGCAACAGATCCATCTGGAAACCCGCTGCACGAGTGTGAGTGGGGGATTGATGTGACAGGCCAGGTGGCTCTCCTCCGTGTCAGGATCCGCCTGGATTGGGGGCAATGGGTCGGCTTGAAGCCGGCCGGTTTGGTGAATGAAACCACGCTCAATCTGGCTGGGAAGCCAGGCTGGCAACGGCTTGTGGCTGACGATTTACGGGCGATGGCCGCTCAGGCACTCCGGGTTCCTCTCGAGGATATGAGGCTATTCTATCGGGATGAGGATTTCTTGATCGACCAGACCGGTAGGGCGGCGATCCGTCAGCGAAAAGATGCGTTGTATGTGCTTGAAGACGGGGATTTTGAACGGGCTCGCTTTATGTCCTGTATGGGGGCGATGAACTGGAGCGCTATCGATTTTCTTCCGGTCGTTGAACTCTTTCAGTCGTTGCTCCCGGGAACCGGGTCCGCGGTCTTTGAATTGATTCGCGGGCTCTACGACGATCAGAATGAAGGGAAACCGGCTCCACAACCCTTACGATATCGAGGGATTCCCACCTATCCGTCGGAAGCCGCGTTCCGCTTGTTCAGTAGTTTCTTCGCCCCGCAAGCGTCTGTTGGAGGTCACCCATTCACCCTCTTCATGAATCCTGACCGGTCCCGTCAAGTAATCTGGTTGCCTGTGCCAACACCACCGACTCGATATTTCGATCACGGTGCGGGGGTGTGCGTCACCCTTCAAGGCGGCCTGCTGCACAAGGTGACAGTGGAATCAGATCCTTCAGGACTGCCCTATACGAACCAGAAAAGAGGTCGATATGTTCCGTATGATCGGAGTGTGAGGGTTGCCAGGTCGCAGATCGTTCTGAAGGATCGTGATCGTGAGACAACATTGTCCGTGCCCCTGCCGCAAGGGTGTCGAGATCAGTCAGACGAGCCTGTGGGCATGAGCCCGATCGACTGGCGGTCCGTCTTTGCCCAGGGGATTCCGCCTATCTCTCCCATTGGCGCGTACGGAGCGGTTCTTCTCTATCCGCAAGATGGGTCTGAAATCGATGAGTGTGCGGCGCAGCCCTTTGTGGCTGATTATCTCGAAGATCTTGCCGAGCAGGATCGAGAAATCGCCGGGATCCTTTCACAAGCCCAGCGCGTCCTCATCAATAACGGCGATGCTGTGGTTGCGACCTGCTGCCAGTTCGATCGACCGAGAGACTATACCGTACTGGTGCGGTGTCCGGCCTTTGCGCAAAAGCAGGCGCAACGGATTTGGAGCGTCTGTGCCGAGTTGCAGCAGTGGGAGTGGCTCTCACGCATTCGATTCGTCACGGACGATGGGCTGTACAATCGGGAGGCCCCTCACTCCTATGACCTGGTCTATGACTGGGTGCCCTATGACAGTGGAGATCTACCGGGTGGTTTGGCTGAGCACCTAATGAGGATCAAGCCAGTGCTGCGAGACGGAGGCCATATGTTTATTGTTGGCCCAACCCAGCTCAGGGAAATTGGTTTATCCCGAGGATTCTACGTGTGTTGGGAAGAACCGGTTGAACAGCTTCCCACGTTTCGGATGCATCGCACTATCCTTCCGAAAGCAAGGCTCAGACCTGGTCTGACATTATTTCACATGAAGAAATCCTGAAAGGCTCACGTGCGTATGCCAGGTTCCCTTAAGGAACGGTCCTGTCTCGGAAAAATCGAAATAGTAAATAGGCATTGAGCATCATCACAATTGCGAAGATGCTGTAGGTGGTGAATGTGGTCGTCAGGTCTAACTCGGTCAGAACCCGAGATAGTCCGAATGTGACGATCAAGGCATCGAAGGCCATGCAGATCCGTCTGAATGTTTCATGGTCCATCAAACGGATCAGATAGCTCCCAAGCGGAATGCCCAGCAGGACGCTCGGAATGATGTAGGGGATGATCGCCATGCTTTCGTAGCTATAGAGTCCAATAACGTAGTAGGCAATTCCCGTGAAC
>NEWT02000009.1:20116-35491 GCA_002869925.2 Nitrospira sp. CG24A | reverse complement strand
AGACTTAATGAGTGCATAGCCACCCTTCGCTCCTCGGCGACTAGAGAGAAGCCCGGCTCGTTTCAATGCCAGGAGTATTTGTTCAAGAAATTCAATCGGAATATGCTGGCGAGTCGCAATGTGATGGCGCTGGAGTGTTGCCTTGCCATGCACGAGGGTGAGCTCAAGCAATGCACGAAGTCCGTACTCGCTTTTTTTTGACAGCTTCATAATGAGATCCGTTAATTCATGAGTTAGTTAGTCAAGAATTGTAACAATAAGGTATGGCGTTGCACCCGTCAAGAGTCGATCGAAATAAAATGGTGCGATCAGTCAAGTATCCCGACCATCAGGACTCAGCAATTGTCAGGATGTGATGGGCTGCAACGTATTGATCCTAGAGGGGTTGTGCCTTGACAGCCTTTCCAAATTCCTGTTAGCTTCTGTGCTCATTTCAACGCTCGTCGCTTTAGAATTCACACCTTCCTACAACGACTGGACTGTTCGTGACTTTCCAGAACCTCATTCTCACGTTACATCGATACTGGGCTGAGCAAGGTTGTGTGATCCATCAACCCTATGACGTGGAAATGGGGGCCGGTACCTTTCATCCGGCCACATTTCTCCGATCTCTCGGTCCGGAGCCTTGGCGGGCTGCCTATCCCCAGCCATGCCGACGTCCTACCGATGGACGATACGGCGAGAATCCGAATCGTATGCAGCACTACTACCAATATCAGGTCGTGTTGAAACCAGCGCCGGACAACATTCAAGCGTTGTATTTAGAGAGTCTGGCTCAATTGGGGATCGACCAGAAGCAACACGACATCCGCTTCATTCAAGATGATTGGGAGTCTCCGACGCTCGGTGCCTGGGGCTTGGGCTGGGAGGTGCGTCTCGACGGGATGGAGATTACGCAGTTTACGTATTTTCAAGAAATCGGTGGGATCGAGCTGAATCCCATTACCGTCGAAATTACGTATGGGACTGAACGCATCGCGATGTATCTTCAGCAAGTCAACAACGTCTTCGATCTCGCCTGGAACGATTCCGTCACATACGGAGACGTTCATCACGAAACCGAAGTCCAATTCTCTACCTACAATTTCGAAGAAGGCGATGTGGCGATGCTGATGGCCACGTTTCAATCGTTCGAAGGAGAATGCACACGATTGCTGGCGAATCGCGAGAAGCGGTTGACGCTCCCAGCTTACGAATTCTGTATCAAATCATCGCACCTCTTCAATCTGCTCGATGCCCGCGGGGCGATCAGCGTGGCGGAGCGCACGGGCTATATTGCCAGGGTACGAGCGCTGGCACGCCAATGTGCCGAACGGTTTATCGAAGAGCGGGCGGCGATGGGGCATCCGCTGCTCAATCGTGAGACGGGGCATGGTGGGGCGAAGGTGTCCGGTTCTCGTTCAAAAGCTGTGGTACGCCGCTCATAAGAACAGCAAAAAGAGTCATGACAAAGAATCAGAAACCTCGTCGTTCCGCTCCTGCTGCGAAGAAGAGGACGCGCCCTTCTCCGGCGTCCACTGCCGAGTTGTTGCTTGAGATCGGCGTCGAAGAACTTCCCTACCAGTTCATCGCTCCCGCCCTGGCTGCCCTCAAAGATTCGGCTGAGCAGCTGTTGAAAGACCAACGTCTCGCGTTTCACTCGGCTCGCACGCTGGGAACTCCTCGACGGTTGACCCTGGTAGTTGAAGGACTTGCGACTCAACAAACCTCTGTAGTCAAGGAAGCGATGGGGCCGTCCAAGGCCGTAGCATTCGATCAGGCCGGCCAGCCGACCAGAGCGGCGACGGGATTTGCCTCAGGGCAAGGAGTCGCCGTCCAAGAGTTACAGATTCGCCAGACTCCAAAGGGGGAGTACCTCTTCGCGGTGAAGCAGGAGGAGGGGCGGACTACTCACGTGGTCCTGGAAGGACTTCTTCCTCAGTTGATTGCGAAACTTTCTTTTCAAAAATCGATGAAGTGGAATAATACCGGTGTTCGGTTCGCTCGACCGGTTCGCTGGCTGGTGGCCCTGTATGGAGGGGTGACGCTTCCGATCGAATTTGCCGGAATTACCGCCGGTAACCGGACGGAAGGCCATCGCGTATTAGGGAGTGCGAAGGGGATGACGGTTCGAGATGCCGAGTCCTATCTTAAGGGACTTGAACGCCAGGGGGTCATTCCGGATCCGCAGCGCCGCCGCCATATGATTGAAGAACAGATCGCGACCTTGTGCAAGGAAACCGGTTTCACGTTGAATATGGACGGCGACTTGCTGGATCAGGCGGTCTATACGACCGAATATCCCAATGCCATTATCGGGTCCTTCAAACCTGCCTATTTAGAAGTGCCTCAAGAGATTTTGATTACCTCGATGAAAGAACATCAGGGATTCTTTTCCTTGATGCACAAAGAGAACGGGAAGCTCGTCTCCCATTTCATCGCGGTGACCAACAATCGAGCCAAAGATATGGGATTGATTCGCGAAGGCAACGAGCGGGTCCTGGCTGCGCGCCTGGCCGATGCGAAGTTCTTTTTTGACGAAGACCGGAAAAGCAGACTCAACGATCGCGTCAAAAAACTTGCGGGTGTCACGTTCCATCAGAAGCTCGGGACCATGGGGCAAAAACAGCAGCGGGTTAAACGGTTAGCTGGATTCATCGCCTCAAGTTTGCGACCACAGGATGGCGATCTCAAAAGGGCCTGCGAGAGAGCCGCGGATCTGTGCAAGGCTGACCTTCTCACTGGTGTGGTCGGTGAGTTTCCAGAACTTCAGGGCATCATGGGGGGGGAGTATGCGAAACATGACGGTGAGTCTGAGGCAGTGAGTCTGGCCATCGGGCAGCAGTATTTGCCTCGATCGATCGAAGGGGAATTGCCCAAGAGCGTCGCTGGCCAGGTGCTATCATTGGCCGACCGGCTGGATACCGTGGCGGCATTTTTCCATGTGGGTCTCGTGCCGACTGGATCGGAAGACCCCTTTGCTCTGCGCAGGAATGCTACGGCCATTGTCCGGATCATACTTGAAGAGCAATTACGCCCTGATATCGGAAGTTACATCGATACCGCGAGAGACCTTGTTATCGGCGATGGCTTCAAAGGGGGAGCAAACCCTTCGCAGGATGGCCGGCGTCGGATGATAGAATTTCTTTTTGAGCGGGTTCGGCACTATGTCAGGGTGGTCTATGCGTTGCGAGACGATGTCATCGAAGCCGTACTCAAGCAATCGCACGGCAAATCGTTGGACCTTGTGGATCTTGTTCAGCGAATGAAGGCGCTTGAGTCTGTGACCGCAAAGCCGGAATTCGATCCGTTGATCATCGGGTTCAAGCGTGCGCACCGGCTTGTCGAAAAAGAACAGTGGGATCGTAAACCGGTGGACAAGGCGCGGTTTGAACATCCTACGGAATCGGCGTTGTACGAGGCTATTGCTGAAGAACGGCAGAAGATGATATCGGCAATGACCTGTGGGGAGTATGGCCAGGCCTTGGATGCATTGGTGCGTCTGAAGCCTCCTATCGATGCGTTCTTCGTGGCAGTGATGGTCAATGCCGAGGACCCGTCCATCAGGAGCAACCGATTGTCGTTGCTCCAGGAAGTGGACGATTTTTTCAACTCATTCGCGGACTTTTCACAGATTGTGGTACAAGGAGGGTAGAGCGTGGAATGGTACCCATGCTGGTCTCCTGCTCCCGGAGCGCGCGCCAGAGGACGGGCCTTGCTCGACGGCCGCAATGAGACCAGCACGGGTACCATTCCTATGGAGAGATAGGCGAAGGAGCAACAAAGGGGCAGTACGGTATGGAGCAGTCCATGGGTACAGCGTCTTTTTCCCAATCATCGTCAGACGATCAGCGTCGGGCGAAGAGAGTCCGTCGGTTCGCCATCGGCGTGTCTCTTGCCATGATTATTCTCTGTAATGCGATCGTTCTGGTCGGGTTATGGGTCAGCGGGATGAATCTCGATGAACTGGCAGCAACTCCCGATATCTTCAACTCCAAACAGGATATTTGTCTCAGGCTCGGCTGGCATTCGGTTACGGGAGCGGCGGAACCAGTGCCTCTCTGTTCGGAATGGATCCATCTGTCCGATCCATCCGGCAAGACGCATCAGCTGCAACGAGAGACGAAGCTTCGGCAAGGGCCGGACGGGCAGTATTATGTCGATCAGGGGAGGCACGCCGACTATCGGTTGCTCATATCGGTACTGGTCGTCGTGGCAGTGATTACGGTTGGGCTGGTGGCAAAATGGTATCTGGTCAGTTGGTATCGGCTGCGTCTCGAATCTGCCGCAGGCCATGGGGCGTCACTGGTCCATTGAATTGACTTGAAGTCAACACGAAGGAGAGGGCAGCGTGGCAAAGAAATACGTATACTATTTCGGTGACGGCAAGGCCGAAGGGACCTCCAACATGAAAGAGCTCCTTGGTGGAAAGGGAGCCGGACTTGCTGAAATGACGAATCTCGGCATCTCCGTTCCACCCGGCTTCACGATTTCGACCGAGGCCTGCGTTGAATATTACAAGAATGGAAAACAGTACCCTCCCGGCATGTGGGATGCCGCGCTGAAATCGCTCAAGCGGGTCGAAAAGTCGATGGGCATGGGATTTGGTGACCCTGAACGGCCGTTGCTGGTCTCAGTCCGGTCCGGCGCTCGGGCCTCGATGCCCGGCATGATGGACACAGTGCTGAATGTCGGTCTGACGACCAAGACGGTTGAAGGGTTGGCGGTAAAGACGCGCAACGATCGGTTTGCCCAGGACAGCTACCGGCGCTTTGTCTCCATGTATGGCAGCATCGTCATGGGCGTGCCGCGCGAACATTTTGAAGCAATCCTCAAGCACAAGAAGGCCGAGGTGGGTGTCGCGCACGAAACCCATCTCGATGCGCGGCACCTTCGGGAATTGGTATCCAGCTTTAAGGCGCTCATCAAGGAAGAGACGAAGAAAGAGTTCCCTGATGAGCCGCTCGAACAGCTTCGCTTGGCCGTCAACGCCGTCTTTTCCTCCTGGTTCGGCGCGCGGTCCGTCACCTATCGGCGCCTCTATGGGATTCCAGACTCGTGGGGCACGGCCATCAATGTGGTGGCAATGGTATTCGGGAACATGGGGGAAACGAGCGGGACCGGTGTGGCGTTCACGCGCGATCCGGCCTCCGGCGATAAGAACTTTTTTGGCGAGTGTTTGATGAATGCCCAGGGCGAGGATGTCGTGGCCGGCATCAGGACTCCGCTTCCGGTGAATGCGCTCGCGAAGAATGTGCCGGAGGCATATAAAGAACTGGAGCACACCTACAAGAGGCTCGAAAAGCATTACCGGGATATGCTCGATTTGGAATTTACGATCCAAGAGGGCAAGCTCTATATGTTGCAAACCAGGGTTGGCAAACGGACCGGCATCGCCGCCGTGAAGATTGCCGTCGACATGGTCAGAGAAGGCCTCATCTCAAAGCAGGAAGCCGTGCAGCGGATCGGGCCGGAGCAATTGGCGCAATATCTCTATCCGATCTTCGATACGAAAGAGGAGGCGAAGTCCAATCCACTAGGGAAAGGGCTCCCGGCCGGTCCTGGCGCGGCCGCCGGGAAGATTGCCCTTACTCCCGATCGGGCCGTGACGATGAAAGCGGCTGGCACCCGTGTGGTGTTGGTTAGGCAGGAAACGAGCCCGGACGATATTCACGGGATGAACGCTGCGGCAGGATTCTTAACGGCGCGGGGTGGAATGACATCCCATGCCGCCGTGGTCGCCAGGCAAATGGGCAAGGTCTGCGTGGCCGGCTGCGATGCGGTGGAAGTGCTGGACGGCCAGTCCGTTCGCATTGGGGCCAAAGTGTTTCGCGAGGGGGACTATCTGTCGATCAACGGGTCGACCGGCAATGTGTACGAGGGGGACCTGCCTGTCGTCGAATCTGAAATCATTCAAGTCATTCAGGGCAAGTTAGATGGGAAGAAGTCAGACAAGTACCAGCGCTTCGCGATGATCCTGTCATGGGCCGATAACATGCGGAAGCTCCAGGTTCGCGCCAATGCGGATGTGCCGGATCAGGCGAAGATTGCGCGTGGCTTTGGTGCCGAAGGGATTGGACTCTGTCGAACGGAGCATATGTTCTTCGCCGAGGATCGCATCCCGATCATGCAGAAAATGATTTTGGCGCGGACCAAAGAAGAGCGGGAAAAATTTCTCGATCAGCTTTTGCCGTTGCAAAAACAGGATTTCATCGGGCTCTATCGCGAGATGGCGGGCTATCCGGTCACCATTCGTCTACTCGATCCGCCGTTGCATGAATTTCTGCCGAAGCGTGAGGACTTGATGGTGGAGATTGCGCAGTTGGAGCTGACCGGACGCGACGGAACCAGACTCGAAGAAAAGCGCCGGTTGCTGGCCCGCGTCGAGGAACTCCACGAGTTCAATCCCATGCTCGGGTTACGCGGTTGTCGGCTGGGGATTACGATGCCGGAGATTACCCGCATGCAGGCGCGGGCTATCATGGAGGCCGCGTGCGAGCTGGCCAAGGAAGGGAAAAAGATCGTCCCGGAGATCATGATCCCGTTGGTGGGGATGGTCTCAGAAATGAAGGCGCAGAAAGATTTGGTCCGCGAGGCGGCGCAGGAAACGATGAAGCGGTATAATGTCAAGCTCTCCTATCTCGTAGGCACGATGATCGAATTGCCGCGGGCCGCCGTGACGGCAGATCGCATTGCGACAGAGGCGGAGTTCTTTTCATTTGGGACGAATGACCTCACCCAGACCACGTTCGGTTTCTCCCGCGACGATGCCGCGAAGTTCATCGATTTCTATCGAACGGCGAACATTCTGGAGTCCGACCCATTTGCAGTCCTTGATCGCGAAGGGGTGGGAGCTCTCATGCGGCAGGCCATCGTCGGAGGCCGGAAGACCCGTCCCGGGATTAAGCTCGGTATCTGTGGCGAGCACGGCGGCGATCCCAGCTCCGTTGAGTTCTGTCATGAACTTGGATTGGACTATGTGAGTTGTTCGCCCTATCGTGTTCCCATTGCAAGGCTTGCCGCAGCCCATGGGGCTTTGGCTGAAGCCGGATCGAGCGGTCCCAGCCCTGCGCGCAATGCGTCGAGGTCTCGTGCGAAGGCGAAGAAGGCGACGATGAAAACCACCAAGACGAAGTCGGCTCAGCGGCCTCGCAGCCGATCGCGCGACACGCGCAAGAAACGGTGACCGCTACCACCGCGCACCGCCACTTCATGACCCTGGCGCTTCGTCTCGCGGCGAAGGGCCGGGGTAGGACCAGCCCGAATCCCATGGTCGGCGCCCTCGTGGTGAAGAACGGCCGTATCGTAGGCCGAGGGTACCATCACGGTCCAGGGCAACCTCACGCAGAAATTCTTGCACTCAAGCAAGCGGGGCTACGCGCCAAAGGTGCGATTCTCTACGTCACGCTCGAACCCTGTTGCCACCTCCTCAAACGAACCCCACCGTGTGTGCCCGCAGTGGTTCAATCCGGCGTGCGACAGGTGGTGGTGGCGATGACGGACCCTAATCCCATGGTCAAGGGGCGTGGGATTGCTGGATTACGTCGAGCCGGGATAACGGTGACCACGGGTATTGCACATGAGGCAGCGGCGAAATTGAATCAGGCCTACCTCCATTGGGTGAAGACCGGTCGTCCCTACGTAGTCTTGAAAGCCGGGATGACGTTGGATGGTAAGGTGGCGACAGCGAAGGGCGAGTCGCAATGGATTACTGGTCCGCTCGCGCGGCAAGATGCGCACCGGCTTAGGAGTCAGGTGGACGCGGTAATTGTCGGGGTGGGTACCGTGCTCAAAGATAATCCCACGCTGACGGCTCGACTGTCCGATCGCCCACTCAAGTTGGCGCCTCGGCAGCCATTGCGTGTTGTGCTCGATAGCCGGCTCAGGACGCCACTGACGGCGACGGTCTGTGCCAAGCAGGACCGAGCGAAGACATTGATCGTGACCACAAGTCGTACATCTCCGTCACGGCGCCGCCCATTTGAACGGGCAGGGGTGGAGGTCCGGTCCCTTTCGGAAAAGAACGGGCATGTCTCGCTTTCGGCGCTCATGACGATGCTGGGCAAGCGCGGGATTACGTCCGTGCTCATCGAGGGAGGCAGCACTGTCAATGCCGCAGCATTACGCGAGAAATTGGTCAATCACGTCGTGCTCTATCTCGCGCCGACTCTCATGGGAGGGCAGGATGCGAAGGCGGTGATCGGCGACCGGAGCCCGGAGCGCTTGGCTCAAGCACTGCCATTGCATCATGTTACGGTTCGCCGCGTCGGGAAAGATCTGGTCGTGGAAGGAGATCTGTGACGTGCAGGTTTCTCATAGGCATCTTTGTCGTGATGCTTGCGGGTTTTGCCGACTGTGAAATGGAGGCGACCGCAGTAGCCTCTTCCGCTGAGATGAAGACGCAAGTCTTCCGCTACCTGGATAGTACAGATGCGGAAGAAGCAGCCGCCATTCTTCAGGTCATGCTGTCCGACCCCTATGCCACGATCGATCAGGCGATACGGATTATACAATCTGAGCGGGACTATACTCCGCAACCGATCGGAACCATTCCCGACGAGCGAATCAATGTGCAGGGGCGCGCCAATCACCTGGCGCTTTCCGTTCCCCTGACCTATCAGCCGACGAAGAGCTATGGGCTGGTCGTGTGCCTGCATGGCGCGGGATTTACCGGTGAGGCCTACCTGGAGCGGTGGCAGGCTCGATTAGGGGAGGACTATGTTTTGGCCTGTCCCACGACGCCGATGGGTGCCTGGTTTACAAGAAGCGCGGAGGAGCTGGTGCTGGCGACGATTCGTTCCGTGCAACGGCGCTACCACATCGATCCTGACCGGGTCTTTCTCACCGGCATGTCCAATGGCGGGATCGGCGCATGGGTGATCGGCATGCACGATGCGCCCCTGTTCGCCGGCATTGCCCCCATGGCGAGTGGTCTCGATAATGTGCTGCTACCATTTCTGGCTAACTTGCGCTCTACGCCGATCTATATCATTCACGGAGCCAAGGATCAGGTGATGCCGGTGGAACTGAGCCGCACGATTACGAATGAATTGACCAGGCTGGGCTATCCCTTTGTCTATCGAGAGCATGATCGCGAGCATCCCATGGCGGGAGGACATTATTTTCCCAGAGAGGAACTGCCTGAGTTGGTGACGTGGCTTAATGCCCAACGGCGCAATCCTTTGCCGACGAGCGTGACGGTCGTGCGTGAGGCCAGTCACTTTCAACCGTTTGGATGGGTGCGCATCGATACGACGGATGCAATCGCCGCGTTTTCAGAAGATCTGGTCAGCAAACGAGACGATCTGATCAAGCAGCGTGAATATGCCAAATTGGACGCTTCGATCGTGACGCCGAATCGCATCGAAGTCCGGGCCGACCGAGTCCAGCGGTACAGCCTCTTTCTGAACGAACAGCTCATCGATTCTTCCAAGCCTCTCATCGTGCTCACCAATGGGCAGGTGTCCTTCGACGGCACTGTGACGCCGTCGCTTGAGACCTTGCTGAAACAAGCGCGTCTACGGCAAGATTCCCGGCAACTCTTTCCCATCCATCTCGCCATCCAGGTTCGAAAGCAGCCGTGATGATCTCCGGATCGACGGGCCTGCGGAGAGCCGGTCTGATGGCTATGCTCGTTGTGATCGGGCTGAGTACGACCATCAATCCCGATCCGGCTCAGTCGGAGACCTGCTCCTTACCATCCGAGCATGGAGGGATGACCTTTCCGATTGAAAAGATCGATCCAGCCTGGGTGTGCCGACTGTACGAGATTATCGACAACTACACCACAGTCAGCCAGGTCGGTCCCATTCGAGCCGGTTTGCCGGAATCGCTCTATCATCAACTACTGGATCGTCCAACTCTGGCAGCAACATTGATCAATCGCCTGGAACTTGGTTTGTATAAATCGGAAGCGAGAGGCCCAGGCCGCTTTTGGGGGAATGACGGCGAAGGGACCAAAGGGATTGTGCAACTTGCCTACCAAGACCGCACCTCTCGGATTTACTATCTTGAAGGATCTCACGACAGCCGGTTGCTCCCGAACATCTCCGGCAAAGCCGTCGTGTTTCTGAGGATGGACTCGGTGAAAGACGCAGATGGAGCGGAAGCGATGGACAGTACCATGGTCTCGTATATGAGATTGGACAATCGCATCCTTTCTGGAGTGGTCACCTTGCTGCGCCCGATTATCGGGGGGACTATTACAAGGAAGTTGAGCAAAGGGGTGGAGACCGTCAATCGATTGAGTGCCCTCATGAGGCAACATCCAGACCGTGTTCTGCTTAAAGCGCTGGGTCCGCCAGCCTTTCCGGACGACGACGTGGCCTTCCTAAAACAGGCGTTGGACGATTTATCCCATTCCAGCGGCGCGATCTCATCCAGGACGACTTCACCATGACGACGTCACGCAGCTTCACGTTGCTCTGCACGGTCGGGGTGTTCTGCTTTATCAGCTACAACATGGTCAGGATGCCGGTGTTGGCGCTGTTTGCAGAATCCCTGGGGGCCAGCCCTGAACGGATTGGGCTCATCGTGTCTGTTTCCACCCTTACGGGAGTGTTTCTCAAGCTGCCGTCAGGAGCGCTGTCCGACATCTATGGTCGGCGGTTCCTGCTTCAGATTGGCGTAGTGGCCTTCGGGCTCCCGCCATTTTTGTACCCGTGGGTGACGGATCTCGACGCACTCACCGCCTTACGCTTCTTCCACGGACTGGCTACGGCCATCTTCGCGCCGAGTGCGCTGGCGACCGTGGCCGATCTCTATCGAGAACGGAGGGGGGCTGCGCTCGGTACCTACACGGCTTCGACGCAATCCGGTGCGTTGGTCGGGCCGTTTATCGGTGGCTATCTGATCTACGTGTCGGGATTCTCCGCTGGCTTCGTCACGGCCGGTCTATTTGGCTGCATTGCCATTGTCATCTTCTACAGTCTGCATCTCACACCGCCTCCCCCTCGTATCCAGGAGAAGGGAATGGCCCCGCTGATGGCGGAGATGTGGAAAGGCTTCAGGGTGGTCGCCAAGAATCGCAAGGTTCTCATTACCAGCTCGACCGATGCGGCCAAGATGATTGCGAATGGGGCCTTGATGGCGTTTCTTCCGCTCTATGGCGTTTCGGCAGGATTGAATCCGGGAGAAGTTGGGCTGTTGTTTACGGTACAGGCCCTTACATCGCTGGTTTCTAAACCGATTATGGGTCGGGTGTCTGACAGCATCGGGCGTCAGCCGCTCATCGTCATTGGCCTTGTGATCTGCGCGGCAACCTTCGTCTGTATCCCTCAGGTGTCGATGTTGTGGCTGCTCTTGCTGCTCTCAGCGGGCTTCGGATTCGGCGAAGCCGTCGTCTCCTCTTCGTCGTCCGCGTTGGTTGCGGATAGTTCAGAGTTCAAGACGCTCGGGGCGGGGATGGGCATGCAAGGGACGATCGGAGATATCGGCCATGCGAGTGGGCCTCTCCTGGCGGGGATTCTCATTGCACACCTGAACTATGCCCACGCATTCGCGATCATCGCCGGGTTGCAACTCGTCGCGGCGGCGGTGTTCTGGTTGGCCATGAGACGAACGTAGCCTTGCCCGCATTATTCATGAGCGTTTCTGCTGCAATCACGGATTCGCTGCTGTGACGAGCCTTCGGCTGGCAGACTCGCCACTCGCTCCCTCGACGTACTGCTCAAGTACGCCTATGGGCTTCGCGGCTCCGCATGCCAGTCTCGCAACGCGACTGCGCGATTTCGCAACGAACCGTCATGAATAATGCGGGCTGGTCCTATATAATAGGCTGATGTTGAATGCGATCGCGACAGAGAATATCGTTATTGGCACGCTGGCAGGCCTCGGCGTGATTGTGCTGGTTGTGATGGTTGTGTTTGTCGTGAAGCGGATCTTGAGGTCATAGGTGGATGCGGACACACTGTATATGATCAAGTGTGCCATCGTGGCGGTTGGGACAATGGCACTGATTGGAGTAGGGATTTACGTGATCAAGTCGAGGATCAAGGGCTAGACATGTTCACAGGCATCGTCGAAGAATTGGGCGCCATCATCTCGATCGACAAGACCCTCGCCGGAACAAGGATGGCGATTCTAGCCTCAATCGTGATGGGAGACCTTAAAATCGGGGACAGCATCAGCGTCAACGGCACTTGTCTGACCGTGGTGAATAAGACAGAACACAATTTTTCCGTGGAAGTTTCTCCTGAAACCTTGTCCGTGACCACTCTCGGGCAGTTCACTACCGGCACACCGCTGAATCTGGAACGAGCGATGAAGCTCAACGAGCGGCTCGGCGGGCATCTCGTAGCCGGTCACGTGGACGGCATCGGCACGGTTCGTAACCGCCAACAGGATGGGAATGCCATTCTGTTCACAATTGAAGCCCAACCTGAGATTCTGCGCCATTGTATTGTGAAAGGGTCTGTCACCGTTGACGGTATCAGTCTTACAATTAATCAGGTGACTGAGCGCAGTTTCTCCGTTTCGATTATTCCACACACGGCCAAGATCACGACCCTGGGTCTCAAGCAAGTCGGCGATCAGGTCAATCTCGAATCGGATCTGATTGGGAAATACGTCGAACGATTGCTACAAGAGCGTGGGCAGCTTCCCGCCAAACCCACTCCCGTTATTGACAAAGACTACCTCCAAAAGCGCGGCCTCCTCTAGCAGAATGCTGAAAAAGTCCGGCAGCTTCGTTCTCAGCTCGTCGAATTCCTCAACGTACCCGAGAGGGTACGCCTCCGGTTTCGACTCGCCTGCGGCCTTGCTGACGGACTTTTTGAGCATTCTGCGCGGTATTCTGCAGTTGTTACGGAAAAGCCCGCCAGCATCGTTCTCGCGTCGCTCAGAGACTCAACGTACCGAAGCGTACGCCTCGCCTCTTTGCTCGCTGCGGCCTTGCTGGACGGACTTTTTGAGCATCCTATTTGGTATTCTGCTCTTGCAGTCAAGTTTCAGGATAGATGAGTCTCAAGATGGCGCATAAAACCCCCGCGACTAAACGTCTCACCGTGGATCGATTGCTCTCGAAGCTTGGCATCGCATCCCGTGGAGTGAGCCAGGAATGGGTCCGCGCAGGACGAATCCGCATCAATGGTCGAGTCGTACGTGATCCGGCCACATGGGTCTTGTGGCCCAAAGACTCTGTCTCAGTAGACGATCAACCGATTCAAGACTCGGCTAAACGATTTATCCTTTTTCATAAACCCAAAGGGGTCGTCACAACGCACAGCGACGAAAAGGGCCGTAAGGCGATTTTCGATGTCCTGCCGGCGAACTTGGGATATCTGCACGCCGTAGGGAGACTCGATCAGGCAACCAGTGGGCTTCTCTTGCTCACGAGTGATTCAGTCCTGTCGAGCTATCTCACTGATCCAGCTCATAAAGTGATGAGGATCTATCTCGTCACCGTGCGAGGAGAATTCACGGAGTTTCAAGCCACAGAGGCCGTAGGCGGAGTGGTCGAGGGTGGCGAGCGCCTTCAGTGCCACAGCGTGAAGATTCAGAAGGGTTCTGGACGCGAATCACATTTGGAAGTGGTGCTGATTCAGGGAAAAAACCGTGAAATCAGAAGACTGTTCAAGGCCTTGGGGCATGAGGTGACCAGGCTGAGGCGTATTCAATACGGTCCATTCAAGCTAGAAGATCTCCCGTCCGGTGCATGGCGAGAAATCCTGATCGAGGATGCGAGGAAGGCGCTCCGACAGTCCTAACTCATTGCTCGTCTGGCTGGTTTTTTTGGTTCATCTGGTGTGTATCGTCAATTGAATCAAAAATCCAAAAAAAACAGCGAGGGTTACTCGTTCACCGCCATGGCTTCGAAACACACAACCATTTTCCACGACGAGCGGGCGCAGGGTTGCGGGAAGGGGGGCCTTGTTCGCTCTTACCGGAGGAATTTAGAAAACAAAATTTTACTCGCTGCACAAACTCTGCTATACCACATACACATCGATTAACATTTTGACATTGAAGGGGGGTGAAGTGCTCATGGCAACGAAGAAAGCAGCAGCGAAGAAGCCTGTGAAAAAGGCTGCCAAGAAGAAGTAGTCGTCGTGCTATGAGGAGGCGACGGCCACGTCGCCTCCTCACCTTCCCTTTCCTCTTCCTCACCTTCCCGCAGATCCGAGCGCATCACAAACACGTCGCATGGTAGAGACGGTATTCCAAGACCGGACCTTCATCGGTATGGAAAGACAGGTGTGTCTAGCCTGTATTATTCATGACAGTTCGTTGCGAAATCGCTGAGCCGCGTCGTGAGACCAGCGCGCGGAGCCCGGAGGCGTACTCGCGCAGTACGTCGAGGGTCCGAGAGGCGAGCCCGCCGGCTCGTCGGAACAGCGGATCGGCGATTGCAGCAGAAGTGCTCGTGAATAATGCGGGCTAGATGCGACCGGAATGTTCAAGCCGACGATATTGTTGTATTGAAATCGTGGGTGGCTACGTCGTCTGGTGAATTCTGGAATAGGGGACGATGACGACGGTTGTGACGTCGAAGCGATGATTCACTGCCCAGATGAGAAGTGAGGCAAAATGGTAGCAGACGACCGGCTGGCTGAAGCTCATAACACAAGAGGTCAGCGAGACAAAAAAATGGGGAGGTGATGGCCACATCACCTCCCCGACTTCCTCTGCGTGGGGGAGAGCCCATAGCGTGAGGAAAGCAGCGAGTGAATCTTACCATGAACATTCCCATGAAAGAAGAATTAATATTTCAATATAATCAATATTTTATGAAAGTATCCTGTTGAAATGCTTAACCGAGCGGGTCAGATTGAGCGATCCCTTTCATGAAAACATGAGCTGTTGGGGTAGAGGGGCAACACGATAAATAGGGAGGGAAGGGTGGTCTGGCCGTCCTCCTGCTCACGGAACAGAGGAGGGGATGGAGACTAATGATCTTCTTACTCGCGCAACGCGAGGTCGCGGACTCCCCTCGTTGGACGTGCGCAGTGGAAGATCAATCAGCCCCATCCCTGAGAGATAACGAGCAAGCTTGGATGGTGTGGTGCAGGGGCGTGCGGTGTTTTTTCCTCCCGGAGCGTGCGCCACGAGAAGCGATTCGCTCAACGGACGCACTCAAAAACTCCACCATCACCTTTTACGGATCGACCTCGAAACTGCCGAGCTTGTTATCATTTTTGCAGTGGCCGTCCTAAGCCCAGTTTGTCCGCTAGACCGGAACTGATAATTTCCTCAAGCAAATGCTGCGCCACAAGCTCGGCAGTGAGTCCTCCGACATGCGTGGCTTGCCCTGTGTCCAGTCGAACGGTACCACCAGAACTGTCTCTGACCTCCTCATAGCCTACTGTATAAAGCTTGCCGCTATTTTGAATTGTCACCGAGCTGGTTCGCCTCATCAGGTCACGTGGTTTGATCAACGTCAGTTCCTTGCGGTAGGGG
>NEWT02000009.1:0-20016 GCA_002869925.2 Nitrospira sp. CG24A | reverse complement strand
AGGCGTACCCTCTGGGGTACGTTGAGGATTTCGATGAGTCGAGAACGAAGCTGGCAGGCTTTTAGGACATCCTGCCGCTATTGGATGCCGGCCTGGCGCTGCTGCCACCGCACATACTTCACGATCTGATCAACATCTGCAGGAGTGACGGCGTCGATCTTCGGCATATTGCCGAATTCCCAGTGGTGTGCCTTGACGCCGTTGGCCGCCGCCCGTTTGAAGGCCTCATCCCCGTGATGGTTCGGTTCGTAGACCTTATGTACCAATGGCGGTCCGTGGTCGGTTCCCGCCGCTTGCTTTCCATGGCAGGCCGAACAGTTCGCGTTGAACATGGTTTCGCCCGTTTGGAATTCAACCGGCACAGGGCCGCTTGCGACTGTTGGCTTGGGGGGCTCCGAGGAATCGCAAGCCGCGAGGAGGCTCAGACCGAGCAGGCATATTCCAATCTGCAGTTTTGACGTCATTGTAATTTTCATGGAATCTATACCTCTGATCTTGTTTATTTGGTTTGTTCAGTCTGTCTAGTATGTCTCGTTCATTTGGTTGATTTAGTTTATTTGGTTTCTTTGGGGGTAAGCAACAAAACAAACCGGATAGATTAGATGACCCGAACAGACCGGATTGGCTCCGCGCAGCGAACCAAAGTTTCTGAATGTCGAAACAGTTTTTCCCAGTCTGCGAGAGCTTGGCACTGAACAGGATGCTCAAACAGGATGGCCAGCAAGGCCGCAGGCGAATCGAAACCGGAGTCGTACCCCAGGGGTACGTTGAGGATTTCGAGGAGTCGAGAACGACGCTGGCCGCCTGTTTCAACATCCTGAGGTTATCGCATATGCGATGGGATCCACAACCCCAGCCTTTGCAAATCCCTCCCGCCGAATCAGACAACTATCGCATCGTCCACAAGCCAGTTCTCCTGCTGGATCGTAACAGCTGTGGGTCAAATGGAAAGGGACGTGCAGTTCGATTCCCTTCAGGATAATGTCTGCTTTCGTCAGCATGAGCAAAGGGGCTTTGACATGGAGGGGGCTCCCTTCCATGCCTGCCCTCGTGCCTTCCTTCACCGCCGCTTCAAATGCGCGGATGAATTCAGGTCGGCAGTCCGGATAGCCGGAATAGTCAAGTACGTTGGCGCCAAAATAGATGAGAGAGGCTCCCACGGCCTCCGCGTGCGCAGCTGCAATCGAGAGAAAGATGAGATTGCGTCCCGGCACATAGGTGATTGGAATGCTCTGGTTACGCTCGTTGCTCGGTCGGTCTTTGGGTACTGCCGCCGGGCCAGTGAGTGCCGACCCGCCGATGGTGCGAAGATCAAGGTTCATCACCAGGTGATTCGCCACGCCCAAGACGGAGGCGACCTGCCGTGCCCGCTCGACTTCTATTGCATGGCGTTGTCCATAGGCTATGGTAAGAAAAAAAAGCTCGCAACCATCCTGCTTGGCAATCGCTGCCGTGACGGTGGAGTCCAGTCCTCCGCTCGCCAAGACGACTGCGCGAAGGTTCAATGGCTTCATCACACCCACTCCCATATACGATGCAAGGTGCCAAGTATCGTCACAGGACGCAAGCTTTGCCTAACGGGGGAGGGGAAGGGATCATGTTGAGGGGAGGAGGATCATGTAGAGGGAAGGAGAAGACTGATCACGCGCATGAACGCTAGTCTCGATCTTCTTCTCGCTCGATTTTTTCCAAGAGCTCTTCTTTCGATTGACACTCGACGCAGAGCTTCGCAAACGGGACGGCTTCCAATCTCCGCTCACTAATCTCTACACCACACTCTGCACAGATGCCATAGGTGCCTTCGTTGAGCCGTGTTAACGCTTCGTCGATGGCCTGCCGTCGGCGATTGCGCATTTCCATCAAGGAAATGCCTAGCTCGCGATCGAGATCCATGAGGGCTTGGTCTCCGACGTCACGTGCAGATTCAAGCCGCCGCTGTTTATCTTCAATAAGGGACTGGCCTAGGCTCCCTTCAATCTCTTTAATAATGTCCTGCCGCTTTCGCACCAACATCTGATGGAGGGCTTGGCGGCGGCGCTCCCGGTCTTCGCGTTCTTTCGCCGATTCTTTCGGTTTGGCAGCAAGAGGGGAGACAGCCATACTGATAGGTTTTTCTATGACTATAGTTGGCGTGTGCGTAGGTTTACTCGCCGGTTTTGCGACCTTCGCTTGCACGGTGGCCTTTGCTGTCGGTTTTTTCTTGGCGGGTGATTTGGTTGCCATGACGGATCCTACTCCTGGGATGAACACGGAGTCACCGGAAAATTTCGGCATTCATAGCACGGCGCTCCCGCTTTTGACAAGAGGTTGTAAGAAGAGCCTGAGAGGTTAAGAGTAGACGATTGTTGAATGAATGGGATAGCCGATCAGTTTCTCTCGGCCCTTCAGGCCCTTGAGTTCAACCAGAAAGTCGAGTCCGGCGATTTCGCCTCCCAACTGACGAACGAGAGACACCGTTGCAGCCGCTGTGCCTCCGGTGGCCAGCAAGTCATCCACAATCAGCACACGTTCTCCCACACCGATTGCATCGCGATGGATGGCGAGGGAGTTCGACCCATACTCAAGATTATATTTGACTTCAAAACTATCGGCGGGCAACTTGCCAGGTTTCCGGACTGGGACAAAGCCGGCGTTCAAGCGATTTGCCAATATTCCTCCGAAAATGAACCCGCGCGATTCGATGCCGATGACTTTGGCGATTCGATGCCCCTGATAATAGGCGGTCAATTCATCGGTGATCGACGCCAGGGCGTGGGCATCCTTGAGCAGGGTGGTGATATCGTAGAAGAGAATGCCGGGTTTGGGGAAGTCGGGAACTTCCCGAATGAGCGCGTGATAGTTGATGGGAGGCATCAATCAGAGAAGGTCGGCTTGTGTCATGGTTCTGCGTTCAATGGTATGGCGTAAACGGGCTAAGGCTGCCATTTCAATCTGCCGGACTCGCTCCCGGGTCAGTCCCATCTCCCGGCCGATTTCTTCCAGTGTCTTGGCTTCACTCCCATCAAGCCCAAAACGAGACATAATAACAGTTTGCTCTTTCTCAGGCAACAGCTGTACCCACTCCATCATCTCTGCTCGTCGCATCACTCCCTCGGCCGTATCGGCAGGGGAGATGCCGGAAGGGTCTTCAATCACATCGCGTAAAAAGGTGTCTCCGCCTTCACTGATCGGACTATCCAACGAACAGGTTGTTCGGATCACTTGCTTGAGATCCAACACTGTTTCTTCTGTCGTTTTCATCCGTGCCGCTACTTCCGACGCGGTCGGTTCTCGTCCAAGCTCCTGAACGAGTCGCTCCACCTTGGTGAGATATCGATTTAAACGCTCTACCACGTGCACCGGCAATCGCACGAGCTTTCCCTGATTGATAATCGCCCGTTCGATGTATTGCCGGATCCACCAGGATGCGTAGGTGCTGAAGCGAAACCCGCGTTTATAGTTGAACTTTTCGACGGCCTTAATCAGCCCAAGATTGCCCTCTTCGATGACGTCGGAGAAGGGGAACCCTCGATGCATGTATCGCTTGCCGATGCTGATCACCAACCGAAGATTTGATTCGATCATCTCTTGGCGGGCCTGCTCATCCCCGGCCATCACTCGTTTGCCCAGCTGCTGCTCTTGCTTAAAGGTCAGCAGGGTGGAGTGACGGATCTCGCGCAAGTAACACTTGAGAGTATCCAACCCTTCGGATCGGCGGCTCGATTTCTCCTCGCCGACGGGCGACTCGTCCGCTCTCGACGACGCACCAGCGTCCTCATCGTCATGGTCGACGAGGTGTCGGCGCGCTTCGCTCAGATCGTGTAGTTCCTCGCCCCCTCGACCCATACGTTCGTCGCTCCTAGCAGGATGCTGAAAAAGTCCGCCAGCTTCGTTCTCGCATCGCTCAGAGGCTCAACGTACCGAAGGTATGCCTCGCCTCTTCGCTCGCTACGGCCTTGCCGGACGGCCTTTTTGAGCATCCTGCAAACTGGTTATCTCAGTACCACACTTGAAAATCTGTAAATCGTCCTGTTGCTGAACTCCACTCCACGTCGATAGCTGTGACTCGTGCTGCCGGTGGCCCATTCTTGAGGTCTTCGATCAGGGACAGAATCTGATCTTTGGGGCCCTCAATTTCAAGTTTGACTCGGCCATCATCGAGATTCCTGATACCGCCTGAGAGACCTCGTTGAGATGCGACACGAGCCGCAAACGCTCGATACCCGACCCCTTGAACTTTTCCCTTTACCGACAGCCTCGCTCGGAACACTGTCGATTCAATCTCTTCGGCCATACATTCAGACAAACGGCGTAGTAGGAGGACGCCTGTTCAATGAACGGATACTCTCACACCTCCGCAGAGGCGTCACGCGTTTTGCGATTCCGTGCGCGTACGCGTTGCCTATCGATGTGAAATGAAAAATGGGACGACTGAAGAGGTTCGGCTCACGCAAAGATGGTGCAACTATTCCAATATACACGCCGGAAATTTCGTGAAGAATACGATGGAGTAATGACTCTGAGACGAGGCAGGAACAAGAATTGGTCAAGGGGGAATGAATTATGGAAGGGTGTCCCGTCGCCTCAATAAGAAGAATAGGCTCCGGGTCGAGCAAGCTCTGTATGGTCGGGGCGAGAGGATTCGAACCTCCGACCCCTGCGTCCCGAACGCAGTGCGCTACCGGGCTGCGCTACGCCCCGACAAAATCAACAGAATCGCAACGGGAAATAGGATTGTCTTACATCAGAGGGTCGAAACGCAAGCCATGAGCATCGGCCACCGCTTGACAGGTAATCTTTCCGCTGGACAGGGTGACTCCTTTCGCCAAGCCCGGGTCTGCTCGCACGGCTTCTTCCAGTCCCTGCGAAGCCAGACGCAGCAGATACGGCAGTGTGGCATTCGTCAACGCCACAGTCGACGTACGCGGAACAATTCCCGGCATATTGGACACACCATAATGGAGCACGTCGTCCACCATATAGACCGGGTCCGAATGGGTCGTGGGTTTTGTGGTTTCGAAGCAGCCTCCTTGATCGACCGCGACGTCCACCACCACGGCTCCCGGCTTCATGCGCGCCACGAGTTCGCGTGACACCAGTTTGGGAGCGCGAGCCCCAGGAACCAGGACTGCTCCGATGACAAGATCTGCGGCCATCACTGTTTCGTCAATCGCTGCTTGTGAGGAGACACGCGTCACAATTCGACCACGATACAATTCGTCAAGTACTCGGAGCCGTTCGAGGTCAAGATTGATCACCGTCACATGGGCCCCCATCCCGACCGCAATCCGAGTCGCTGCGCTGCCCACCACTCCAGCTCCTAACACCACGACCATTCCCGGCTCTACTCCTGGCACACCGGCCAGGAGCACTCCTCGCCCTCCGTGCCTCTTCTCCAGATAATGTGCACCGATCTGTACCGACATGCGCCCTGCGATTTCGCTCATCGGCTTGAGCATCGGCAATGTGCCGTCTTTCGCCTCGATCGTTTCATAGGCAATCGCGGTGATTCTCGTATCCAGGAGGGCTTTCGTGAGATCCGGTAAGGAGGCCAAGTGCAAATAGGTAAAGAGGGTCTGGCCTGCTCGGAAGAGTCGGCACTCGGAGAGCAATGGCTCCTTGACCTTCACAATGAGCGTCGCCTGCTGAAACAGCTGTTCTTTCGATTCTGCTGTGATGGCGCCGGCACTCCGGTAGGCATCATCTGAATATCCGCTGCCGACTCCGGCCGATCGTTCGATCCACACCTCATGGCCGGCCTGTCGCAATGCTCGCACTCCATCGGGCGTGACGCTGACACGGTACTCATGATCCTTCATCTCTTTAGGGACCCCGATGATCATGGCGATTCTCTCCTCTCGCAATGGATACTCGAAACTCGACCTATTCTATCGTAGGAGGTCGAGAAAGTCTGCGAGCCTGTCTCGTGTATGAGGAGCCGTCTCTCTCAGTGGACAGTGCGCGGAAGCCTGGTGTAAGATTCGCCCGCTCTTCAGCTCACGATCGACAGAGGGAGGCTCTATGGATTCTACAGCTGGGTCCTGCAATGCCTGCGGCGCGACTGGCACTGCGCTGATGAAGTTATCGCTCGGGAAGGATTTTTTTGGCCGGGCCTATGACCGACTGTCTCCATCGACCGATCAAAGCCCGAAATGGTACTGCGAAGGTTGCTCGATGCAGAAAAATCTCCAACGGGACTTCCGCGACATTTCGACCGAAACCGACAAGCTCGTAGCCGGACAGACCTCTGAACTATCGAAGTCCGATGAGTTTCAGCGTGCGACGTTGCGAGTGAGAGAAATCGTGGCTCTGCTCGATGCCGCACAGACCCATTCACCGCTGCTCGCAAGCGGCGAGGTGGCAGGGTTACTCAAACGACTTCATACCATCACTGTTTCAGTGTAGGTTGTGATCGATCATGTCTGGGTACACACGCCATATTTTTGTCTGTACGAATCAACGGAGTCCCGACGATCCCCGCGGGAGCTGCTCGAAGCTTGGTTCCGAGGCGCTTCACGCCCGCTTTAAACAAGAAGCGAAGCGATTGGACTTGAAAGACGTCGTCCGCGCCAATAAAGCCGGGTGCCTCGATCATTGCGCCGAAGGGCCGAGTGTGGTGATCTATCCTGAAGGTGTGTGGTATCAAGTCAAATCCGAGGCCGACGTGACAGAAATCATGGAGCGTCACGTGATCAAAGGCGAGGTTGTGACCCGTCTCATTATGCCCGATCACCCGGTTCCCACGACACTTCCTCCTCTCAGATCATAGCGCCGCTCGACTAAGGAACGTCATGGCTGTTGAAGAAAAATGGAAAGCCAACCTCGAGAAGGTGGCCTTCATGAAGCAGTTTCCTGGATTACTCGGCAACTGGGAGTCCTTGGCGGGTAAAACCATCAAGGCTGTCATTCCGCTGAAAGGGAAACAGGGTACTGCCGTGCTCGTGTGCGCCGATGGTACCTTTACCATCGTGCCGCCGATGGCGGCTGAGCCCTACGAGTTGGGTGAGGCCTTGGCCGTGGCACGGGAGCTCCTTGAGCCGACGCATCAGGCTGCATACGTGGAGTATGATCGACTGGTCAAGAAGGACAAAGATGCACTCAAGTCAGCGAGGGTCGAGAAGATTCTTGGAGCGATTCACAATAATCTGGAGCAGCATCCTGAATTGAAAGATCGCTTGAAAGAACTCGTGAAGGAGTGGAAGTGAGTGACAGCCTCCCTGATAGAAACATGTTCGACATCTTTTCCCAGGGTCTCTTTGAAGGAGTCAAACCCATGATGGTCATTCGCGATCACCTCGTCCGCCATCCCGACCGCTGCACCCATCAAGCCATCTGTGTTCCGATCTGCCCGACGGGCGCCTGGCTCTCGACTCCTCCCTACAAGTTCGATGCTTCCCGCTGCCTGGAAAGCTGCCGCCTCTGCCTGGATGCCTGTCCCTCGCAGGCGATATACGGGGTGTTCAAGAAGGGGGAGAAGATGTTGGAGCCGCAAAAAAAGACGGGGTAGGCTGGTAAGTTCCCGTTGCTCGCAGAGCCCCCACGATAAAGCGGTGGTCGCTCGATGCGCGCAGTCGGGAACCAACCAGCCCACCCCTTAGAAAGACGAAGAGAAAAACCCGGTCAGTTCCAGCTTTCCTTTCCCCCAGAGCAGGCCTGCGAATCTCGCTCTTCCAGCGAAAGTCCGCGCCAAGGCCCTGGCACACCCTTAGTGAGAGACCAATGGAGTTAGCACACAGAAAGAGGTATGGAACGATATAAAGTCATCTACGCAATATTGACAAGGACCATCACTGTTAGGAGAAATATCGCGAAGACTACATGCCCGGCTACAAATGCTTGTGTCGCGGTAATTTCCTCTTCAGCTCTTCCTAAGACTTGAAGGACTAGATACCCTATGCTCCCAATAGAGTATCCAATCATGCGATCAAGTATACCTGAACACATCAAGGGCAGATTTTAGATGATCTGCTTTCGGAGTCGCCCCCAATAGGCAGTGCCGGTGGGTCCGCAGGCGAAGGTGCCTGTGGTGAGGGCCATGATTTGGTAGACCTTGCTGCGGGGGATTTTCACTTTCACGGCTGGGTTTAAGAGATCGGGGGAGTTCATGACGAGCTTCAGGGATTCTCCAGCGGAGAGAATCGGCCACATGCAGGACAAGCGCAGACGAGTTTCAGATCGCGGGATCGACATGGTATAGAGCCAGCCTTGGTCGAGATGTTCCACTGCCATACGGACAAGCTTACTCAGGACCGGCTGGAAACGCGCGCGGTTTGTCTGGTCCAACAAGTCACGCGCGGTGAGTCCGGCTTCGGCCAGCAGGGGAGCCGGCACATAGCAGCGGCCTTTCTGGAGGTCGTGCGCGAGGTCTTTCACAATGTTCGTGAGTTGGAGGCCCTTCCCAAATCTCACGCCGACCTCCGACATCTCCCGCACCTTCCATGAGGCCAACGACGTTCGGTGGGCGCACATCAAATCCGTCCAAAACTCGCCCACGCAGCCTGCCACGTAATAGGTATAGCGGTCTAGATCGTCGAGCGTCTTGAGAACCGTAAGGTCTTTCGCCGACGTGCCGGGGAAGACGGTGAGATCCATCTCCATGCCTTGCGTCAGGGTGGTCATCAGCCGCTGTACGCGGCGCCTATCGTCCGGCGAAAAGGTCTGGAAGAGCTTGAAGCAATCGTCCAGCCGTTCAAGCAGGACTCGCTCGGCAGAATTCTGTTGTATTGGTCCCACCGCTTGCTGAATTTCTCGCACCTGAATCCAGGCAATCTGATCGTTCGCGAATTGCCCCTTGAGTTGGCCGAGTAAATCCAGCCGACGCGGACGATCGATCAATTCCGTATCCGCAATCGTGTCCGCTGCGCGGGCAAAGAGGTAGGCGAGGCTGACTTGATCGCGCACATCTGCCGGAACCACGACCAACGTCGTATAGAAAAGCCGGGATACTTGCTTGAGAAGATCGCGGAGTAGTTCCTGCTTAGAGGTCTCTATGTTCGTAGCCACACCTATCGCACTTCCAGCTTCCCTTCCATCCCTTTGTCGCGATGGCTCGGCAACGGCCAGAGCCGTTTGTCGCAGTAGATGGGAAATGTGCCGGGCTGAGTGGGTGTAAATGTGATGGTGACCGTCTTGCCAGCACTGACATCTTGTTCGATGGATAAGTTTCCAGCCGGCTCTTTGATGATAAAATTGTGTGGGATCAAGGTTGTCACGCTGGTTAGCGTGAGTTCAACAGGCTTCCCAGCTTCAACGATCAAATGGTTGGGGCTATATGAGTAGCTATCAAGCGTGATCGAGGCTCGCTGTACTCCGTCTGCCGCTACCGGGATCACTATAGGAAGGCCGGGCTGAGAGGGCTCCGCTCCATGAACGATAGCGATGCCAACAGATGTCAGCAACCAGACCATCGCCATGATGTTGAGCAATTGTCTGGGTGCCTTCTGCATGAGCCCTTTCTAACAGGAAGGATGGGAACGGGTCAACTTTGCCTAAAAGTTTCAGGCACTTGAGACATCTTGACCTTGGCATTTCAGGAGTTATTGTTTACAGCATATCGTGACTGCAATGCCGATTGAGATGTATTTCAGGAAATCGGTTAGTATAATGGTTCTCACTGGTCACTCGCTCAATGATGGGGCGAGCACATAGTCGCGAAGGAGGATCTCGATGAAGTGGATGAAAGGCATGGTTCTGTTGCTGGTCGCCAACATCTTGATCATGGTGACGCTCTCGCTCACCGTACCGTTACTGATCAATATCGTTCTGCCCATGTTCGGGGTCGACCTGCGAGGGGCGGTCGATCTGAGTTCACTCGTCTGGGCCTTGGCCTTCGGCTTTGGTGGTGCCTTTATCAGTTTGGCCTTCTCCAAACAAATGGCTCGGGCCATGTTGGACTGCTACCAGATCACCCAACCCAAGTCCCATGCTGAACAGATGATTTACGGGTCTGTCCAGGAGATTGCGCAACGGCTTAAGATTACGATGCCTGAGGTGTGGGTCTACGAAGCCCCCGACCCCAATGCCTTTGCGACAGGGCCTAGCAAGAACAACTCGATGGTGGCCGTTTCGACCGGGTTACTGAGCAATCTACAGGAGCAGGAGGTTAGGGCTGTCCTCGCCCATGAGATGGGACACGTCTACAATGGGGACATGTTCGCCACGACGGTATTGGCGGGGCTGATGAATACCTTCGTTTACTATATTGCGATGTGGGTGCGCCGGTTCTTTGCAGAGCGCGATCAAGCCATGCTCGGCTTTGGATTGTCGATCGTGATCCAGATTGTCGTCAGTATCCTGGCCTCGGTCCTGATTTGCTGGTTCTCGCGTCAGCGTGAGTATGGCGCAGATGCCTTTTCTGCCAAGGTATACGGCAAGGACTCGATGATCTCGGCTCTTCGCGCGATTGATCAATGGGTCAGCCGCTCACAGGTTGAGTATTCCACCCAGGACGCGCTCGCCACGATGAAGATCTCAGGTAACTCTTCAGGGTTCATGCATTTCTTCGCGACACATCCGCCGGTCGAAGCGCGTATTGCTGCGTTGGAACGGCTCTAACTAGGAGGTGCCTGATGAAAAGGTCTCACCAGCTATTGGGAGGGGCACTCGCAGCAATTGGCGTGATCTCAGGCGTTGGATCGAGTGACCTACTTGGGCTCACCCACGCAGCGGCGAAACAGGAAGGGACTGTACTCATGGCAGCACAAACGCCAATGGTCTATGACTTTACGCTGAACGATATCGATGGAAAGCCGGTCTCACTCAGCCAGTTCCGTGGGAAGGCGCTGTTGCTGGTCAACACGGCCAGCTTCTGTGGCAATACACCGCAGTATACCGACCTCGAAAAAATGTATGAGCAGTATAAAGAGAAAGGCTTTGAGATCCTGGCGTTCCCCGCGAACAACTTCGGGAAGCAAGAACCAGGGACGAATGTGGAGATCAAAGATTTCTGCTTCACCAAGTACAGTCTGTCGTTTCCACTGTTCAGCAAGATCAGCGTAAAAGGCGACGATATACATCCGCTCTACCGCTATCTGACGGAGCAGAGCCCGTTTCCAGGCGAGGTGGAGTGGAATTTCCAGAAGTATTTAGTGGATCGCTCTGGAAAGGTTGTCGCCCGATACCATAACCGCACGAAGCCGTTCGCTCAAGAGATTGTTCAGGATATTGAGCGCGTGCTTGCGGCCCGCTAAAAACCTTAGATTTTTCGATAAAAAGAAATGTGTGCTCGATACTCCTGAATTGCGGCAGCGAGGGCTGGGCTGCCGAGAGGGATATTCGCATCCAGGGCCTCCTCAATCTCAGGTTCGTCGATCTCCACATCATAGCGGTCTTGCAAGTTGGTTCTGACGGGGCCTTGCGCGATCTCCCTCGGCATAAAGATCTCTTTCCACACTTCCTTCTCGACCAGACAGACGTCTCTGAACCGCTCGTAGAGCAACGTGAGTTTTTCTTGATCCGTGACTTTGATTCGCGTGTGCATCGTGTTCCTTTTCTCTACTTCGCCCTTAAGTTTATGGGTGTTTCGGCCAAGTTCGCCAATGGCATTAGGGCGAACGTGGGCTCACGTCGGCCGGAGCAACGCTCTCCACAATGGTAAACCGCATGGTACCGACTTGATTGGCCGCATGGAAGGACTGTTGCCCAAGCGGTGTGATGAACAGTTTCACCAGATACGTGCCGACGTCCCAGGTATTTCCAGATTTCTTGAGTTCGAGGAATCCATAGCGTTCATGTCCCGGCACTTCCAAGGTATCTTTGCCGAGCGGAACGGATGAAAGCGCGCCCTGGTCTCCTTCCAAAAACCATTGAGCGCTGAATTGGGCAGGATCTTCCAGTGGCGCCGACTCGAATACAATATAGATCGCCGGGATATCTCGAGAGAACACCGATCCAGGCTCAAGGGGTTTCAAGCGGGGATCTTGCGTGTACCAGCCTTTTCGCCCGAACGAGTCCCATTCGACGTCATAGCCCTTGGCCATCTTGATCCAGGTAAATAGGGATTGCGGGATACCCTTCTTCTGCTCATCGAACGACGGGCTTTGCGTGGAGCCGATTTCGGTTGTCGTTTGCTCCTTCGGCGCAAACGGATCCCGCGCCTCGACTTCCTGACAGATAGACATGACAACGCTCAAACTGACACACACGATTGGCAGAAACGGCTTTGCTATTGTTTTAGTTTCTATCATGGGGGGGTGTTGATAGTGCTGTCCACTGGTACTGGTATAATGGTATCGAGTCATCAGCAAGGGGTCAATAACCGGCAGGCTAAGGCGCTCATCTATTTCCGCTTGGCCTCTCTACATTCTGGGCGATTCTCGATCGAGGCCCCCTCTCGGACAAGGGTACTGTGCATCCAAGACTGTCAGAAAATTCTCAGGAGACCGTGCCAAGCAACTCTCGACCGCAGAGCCCCGGTGAGAGAGGTCTTCGCTACGGCCTTCGAGATGGCGCCTGTCAGGCTGTTACGCAAGGAAGTGGGGAACAATACCTTTCCGCTTTTGCCTTGCTCCTTCAAGCAAGCCCGTTCCAACTGAGCCTGTTGTCGGCATTGCCTCAACTCGTCGGAACGGTGGCTCAAATTCTTTCTGTGAAGGTCTTGCAGTGGTGTCCCAACCGCAAAGCCCTTATCTCTGTCGGCACTGTTGGGCAGGCCTTGACGTGGGTTCCCATCGTGCTGCTGCCGCTGGTGCTTCCACAATGGGCCCCCTGGCTTGTCGTGGGTGGCGCTGCCGCGTATTTCGCGTGTGCGCATTTCACTGCGCCGGCTTGGAATAGCTTGATCGCCGATTGGCTCGGCCAGCATGAACGGGGTGCGTATTTTGCACGCCGAGCCAAAATTATCGCTGGCCTCAGTTTCTTTGCCCTCTGTGGAGCCGGATGGATACTGAGTCTCTGGCAACATTCGGGCGCCGCATTTCAGTGCTGCATTCCTCATAGCACATCACCAACGGGGAATAAATCAGACCTTCCTTAGTTTCAGCCCGTCGTAATACGACGAGAGCCTCTCGTTTCTCAATTTTGTCCGTGCTTTCATAGATTGGCTTTCCGCCATCGTAATACTTCATCCACCAAGGGCCTTGCTCTACAAGTAGCCCTGTTACTGCGTCCCGTTTCTTCCGTCGATATAACATCCCCATTGGCAACCTCCTATTCGTCTAGCAGGTCAACAACCTTCACCTTCAAAGCCTTTGCCAACCGTCGCAACGTGCTCAGTGAAGGATCGACCTTGCCCAGTTCAACGTTGCACAGGTAGGTAATACTCATTTTTGCCTTGAGAGCGAGCCCCTTCTGAGTCAGGCCCTTGTGTTCGCGCATGGTCCGTATCTTCAGCATTACTTGATATAGTAATTACTCTATCGAGCAATACATTGTCAAGCTGCGTTTTCACGGACCTTATTGTTCTCGATAAAGGCCTCCATATCGCAGACATCTAGATGCACTCGCCGTCCTGCCCGGACCGATGGCAATTCCCCTGCCCAGATTAGCCGCCGAACTGACCAGGTAGACCGGCCCAGGTACTCGGCGGCTTCCGGTATGCTATAGAGACGCTTATGCGGTTTTGCCTGCGTGGTCACTGCACCTGCCCTCCTTCCGAAACATACGGCGACATCGGCATCACCGTATTCTGCTTGATCCACTTGTCCAGTAGCTCCACGTCAAACTTGACCAACCTGCCTACTTTGACGAAGGGTATCAGCCGTTGGCTGTCCATCGTATAAATCGTGTGCGGTGATAGTCCTGTATAGGCCGCTGCCTCTGGAACCGAAATCAACCTACTAAGCGTGGATGGCTTGTTCATTGACCAACCCTCCCGCCGTCTGAGCCAGCTAAGTCAGCTTCGTGTTGCTGAGTCTCACGCTGAGCTTTCCAGCGTGCCACGATCCAGTTATCAATTAACGACTTACTGGTAATCCACCGACCGCCGGGGGTGAAGGTGGCCGGAAACTCATACCCCCGGCACCAGCGGTAGAAGGTACGCGGGCCAATTTGGGTATAGTCACAGATATTGCGCACGCCGATCAGGACCCCTGGTTCATGATTTCTCTGGCTCTGACGAATAGCGGCTAGAAATGGTTTTCGCATTGTTGCTAGTCTCCGGTAATTCATATGAACCGTAGTTACATATACCTACATAACCCGTTGCAATTATTGGTTATCTTGGCGCTCATAGACACGCTGCCTTTTTGTACAATTTCCGCCCCAGCTTGAGGGCAAGCTGGACCATTCTCTCGCCTCGCTCGCTTTGGGCTCGCTCGGCATTACAGGCCAAGCCACCCGGCCTCCACGCCCTGCTTGTTGGTCCGGTGGTATGAGTGTGACCGCCTGGCTGACCCCAGGCTTGCACCCCATAATGTCCACCAGCCACAGGAGCATGTTGCTGTTCCCCGTGACCACTGAAAGGTGTGTTTTGCCTCATATGTAAGTACTTGATTATACGTATTTTCAGTTTTTGGATTTGCCTTATACATGACGATTCCTTGGCGATCATTTTTGAAGGTGACCTTCGCTATTGATTTCTTATGCGAGCATGCTAGAGCCTCGGCTATTACGAAGATTCACTGGACTGTGACTCCCCCACCTGGCAGTTTTCAGGGGATGTGTGCGCTACCCTCAACCTTCTCTCATTCTCTCAATCTGGCTTTGAACTAGGTGAAAGAATGCCAAGTTGAGACACACCCCCTATTTTTTGCCAGGTGAGAAGTTTGTTATTCAGCTCTCATCCCCCGATTCTTGCCAGGTTGTTCCCTCCAGCAGTAGCGCGCGGAAGTCTGGGGCCATACACCATGCCCACTCTGGGCGAATGCTAAGATGAGCGGCTTTCCCTGTACCCTCACTGACAAACTTCATCACACCGAGCCGATCCAGAGCCTTCATGCCCCGTTCAGCGGTATGGCGACTACCCACTCCGGTATTCTCTATCTGCTTAACCGTGAGCGGTTGCCCTCCATTTTTTGCCAATGCGAGAAACACCTTCCTCGGCTCTTGAGGAATAGATGAGACCGCCACCCTTACCACCATCCGTAAGTCTTCAACCGAAAGCTGGGTGCGTCCGTAGACAAGCGCTCGTCCACGAGCTAGGTTGTATAGAACAGAATTCGCCCTTAGCGGCATTTCAGGCTGAGGAGTCATACTCTCATCTTTGGGAATCGGTGTTCGCATAACAGCAAGAAGCGAGGCACATTGAGCGATGCGCTCTAATACCTCCTTGGGGTCGCCTTGAGCGTTCCAGTGAACGCCCCGCACTCCACCGAATTGAGTAAAGAGATTGCCTACAAATCCTCCTACTTCCTTCTGACAGAGTTTCACCTTGTCGCCATAGCTCTGGGGATCGCTATGGGATTTCATCATGTCTTCAATAGTGGACGTGGTCCCTGCGTCCATAACCAGAAAGAACAACCGACTCCCTAGTTGTGCCATCACCTCCCACACCGAGTCTTGGAAGGGCGTGGTACAGCCTATCCAGGCAAAGAGATAGTCTCCTGTGTAGCCTCGCCGACCATGTGTGCCGCTGTCTGTTGTGAGCCCTTACCCATCAAGAACACGGGTGATTACCGAGAAGCGTTCGGCAAGCTCATCGGGCTTTCCTCGAAAGATCGTTGATAGCTCCGGCGTGAGAAGAATCTTGAATCGTATCTTAGGGAGGAGGTCGGCTTTGGCAAGTTGCACCTCCGTTGCTTTTGCGGAATGAGTGACGAAAGACGCAGGCGTAAACTTGTCTGACCTATATACAAGTTCAGCCCCGTTCAGCGTCGTTCCCTCAAACATGTTCGCTACTGTCGTCTTCCCTGCACTCGGAGCCCCAACATAGATCAAAGCAACAGGGTTCACATTGTCGGCCAGCAAGAGCGTGGCACAGGTAGAAAGACCTGCTTCTACAGCAGGCCAGAGATGCGGAAAGTATCCGCTAATGACTCCTCGGACTGTATCTACACTCACAGCACTTTGGTTCACGGGCCCTCCTTCGTTGATATTGATATGACCTTGGCTGACGCATAGCCCCTCCTCCAAATAAAGGCACCCTCCTACGTGAGGGTGTTCGCCTCACGAATCACGTACTGTCTGGCAGTGATCTACAGGGAGAGGCCCGGCTAGCGGAGGGCTATTACCAAGGCGGAATCAGCGAGTCGGCGAAAACACCGGCAAATTGTTCATCGCATTCCTCCACCCATCAAGACATCGAAATGTGGTTTTTTATACCCCCATGCCAAGCATTTGATTCAACAGGAGAACTTCGTTTGCTGTGAAATTTCCACTGAATTCTGTCTATAATTATTAAATATTTTCCATAGACTTTCTCTGGCGAAGGGGGCAAACAACAGTGACTCCGCCAAGCGACCCTGCCCGCACAGCTCATCAGGCCGTAGGAAACACACCAGTATCGCGCGCTCAATGGCTTCTCAAATTCTCGCAGCTAGGCTTTCAAAACCTTGGACCGGACGGGGTTACCCAATTGCGTGGCGAAGTCGCTGCGTTGTTGAATTTGTTGCAACCCCCGAACATAACCCAGGTCAGGCAATGGCAGAGGGATCTGAAGCGTGAGCTTAAGGCGCTGGAGCAAGGTCAGGAGTGGAAACCCGATCAAGCAGGGTTACAGGTTGCCTTACGATTTAACACGGGCAAATTGGTCGTTGTGAAAAGAATAACCCCACTCCACCAGGCAGACCAATTTATGCTCAAGGCGGCGGAGACTCTAGCTAATGCGCAAGATTCTGTCCGGCAGTGTGCGCGGGAAGATTGCAAGCAGCTATTCATTGGGACCGAAAAACGGGGCAGACCACAAAATTATTGCTCAGTCACTTGTCGAGGAACAGTAGGCAAGCGTAGGTATCGACAGCACCGCCCTTGACACCTCCCTACGGTCGGCCTAGACCTCCATAATCAGCCTCTCTGGGACTGGCAAATCCCGGGAGTGGCCCTATAGTATGCCCACGAACCTTCCATTGCCGACAATCTTCACCTCCGGCCCTGAGCCGTCCAACGGCGCACAGTAGAGTGCTGCGCTGACGTTATAACAGACCGCCGTCCCCACCACCTGGTAGGCGTGTCCCCCAGGAGTGGAACCGAGTTTCGTGAGCGTTCCATTTAAATCAAGCCGCCACGTTCCCGTTGATCGACGCAGAACCAGCGCATCGCCCGCCACGACTTCCACAAAGTCCGTGTCCCCCAACAACGTGATGAACGACTCCGCACCTCCCGTGATAGGGACGGACACCAATTGATCGTTCCCGTTCACGTTGCGCCGAATGACCACCCTCTCACCGATAAGCCCTTGCACCGCTTCATTCTCTGGCTGTGCGGCAAGTACAGCCGTCTGTGTGCCATTCAGCAGGACACTCAACACGTTGCACTGCTCCGTAGCTCCGATCCCGACACTGAGGCATCGTCGGTACACTACGCGCCCACCGCTGTGTCCCGCGTAGTAAGTGCTACTCGTGACATCTGTATCCAGCGGGACCTCCTGCGCACCCTCCGAGAGGGACACGGAGAACAGTTGAGGCAGGTCATGATGCCACTCATATAGGACGGTGGCCGGTTGCTCAATCGCCGCCCTGGTGAATAGAAATTGCGCGGGGCTCCCCACGACATGTATTCGCCTATCGGTGCCATCAAAATTGACTGATGTAATCGCGATATCATCTGAAAACACGGCCCGCGTGCCAACAAATCGCTGGAGGAAGTCGAATCCATTGGTGGATAAGACGGCCTGTTGACCGGTATCCACGCGCACGCTCTTCCACGCCGCATCGTCGTTCGCAGACTGGGATTTGGCGTAGAACACCCACGGCCCCTTTACCGCATGTAGGGACTGCCCCAACGGCGTATTGACCAGTGCGCGGTTGCCGGTGCCATCCGTATTCACGGTCCAGATGTCTTCATTGCGCGAATACGAGACGTACCCGTCACCGAGCAACACATCTTCCCGTTGTAGATTAGGGTAGGCAAACACCACGCCCCCCTTGCCGTTGGGTTGGCCACGCCATAGCCCCTCCGAGGTGGCGGCAACAAATTCTGTTGGGGCCGCCGTGGGCGGGGCTGGAGCCTGTGTGCCCTGATCCCCACCTCCACCGCTACACCCGGCAAGGAAAAGCAGTCCTGCTATTGCGATCCAGGTTCTCGGCATGATTTGCTCCCTTTCACTTTTTCGCCTTGGCCGCATTAGCCTTGCGTGAACTGGCGAGTATTGTGCTTTGGTCAGCCTCTTAGCGCGTGCTACCCGCCGAATTTTTCATATGGTCTCTTGTGTGGAGGAGGGAGCGCGAGCTGTCACAGCGATACACGGGGTCGAGACTGGACCCCCGCACACAGTTAAGCAATACCCCGTTGGGGGGGAAGTGGGAAAACTGTTTGACGCCGCGATTAATTAGGCTTGAGCACCCTTGCCGATGTGTTGCTATCGGATGGTACCAATGTCAATCACACGGTAGTCAAAGACGGCTGGTGCTGGTGGTATAGAAATATGCGCCAAGAGATACGGCCCTTGAATGCTTAGAAGCTGAGGCGCGAGAGGCCAAGAAATGTGGATCTCCGCGGGTCACAGTGGGTCTTTTTCTGCCCTCCGTGTTAACGGAGGCAGGAACGCCGCGACGATTTTAAGTTTGAGGTAGTCCTCATCACGGTAGCCGTAGGCCCGCCGCTGGAGGACACGGATCTTATTGTTGAGCCCCTCCACCAAGCCGAGGCTGACCTTGTTCTCCGGGTGACAGTACGAGGCGATGCCGTCCCAGTGGCGGTCGATCATCGCCGCGAACTTCTCATAGGGCGTGAGCCGCTGCCACTTGAGGCTTTGTTTCCACCGCGTGAAGAAGGCTCGGGCCCCGCTCTCGGTCTGGTAGTCCCAGAGCTGGCCAAAGGACTCTTTGAGCAGGTAGGCGGTGTTGAGCCGCGTGTTAGCCTTGAGCAGTTTGGCAAGGGAGCGGCGGCCGTCGAGGGAGAGGTTCTCGCGGTGGGAGAGCAGCGTATAGCGCTGTCCCTTGATGAAGGCGCGGTCCTTGGCGGCGAGGCGGCGGTACTCGCTGCGGCGAACGGCGTCGAGGGCGTCACCGAGGTGGCGCACGATGTGGAACTTGTCGAAGATGACACGTGCTTGTGGTGCATGGCGCGTGAGCGAGGCACGAAAGGGCTTCCACATGTCCATCGCGGCGAGCTGGATGCGCGCCGTCTTTTTGGTGCCCAGCGTGGCAAAGAAGAGGTCCATGTCGGCTTCGGTGCGGCCCTTACCGCCGACCCAGATTGGCCGCCTGCGATCGAGATCGCTGACGACGATGCGGTAGTCGTGCCCCTTCCGGATGGCGATCTCGTCCACGCCGATCGCCCGTGGCGCGGGCAGGCCGGCACGGGCCATCTGCTGCTGCATGTAGATCCGGTCGAGGTCCTTGACCGTGCTGTCGTGGAGGCGCTCCGCCTGGGCCACCGCCGTGTTGGTCATCTCGCGGCAGAGCGCGCCCACATGCCTCGCGAAGCGCTGCGTGAAGCGTGGGTTCTTCGCCAGCCAGTCGAGGCGCTCTACGAACACGCTACGGCACCGCGGGCAGTGGACCCGAAACCGCTCGAACTGGACATAGATCCGGAACCCGCCCGCCGAAAGGTCGCGGGCACGGCAGGTGCGTGTATCATAGCGCCCGCGGCACCGGTGGCCACACCGCGAGCAGATCGCTGTTTTTTTCGGCGCCGTAACACCAGCACTCTGGCGTAGCGGTCCCCGAAGACGCCGAGGAGCCGGGAGGCGGCGACGAAGCCCGGCAGCGAGAAGAGGGCACGGAGTGATGTGGGGTTGTGCATGCAGTGACTCTGCGCCAGAACCTGCACCAGTTTCAAGCGGGGGAGAACACCCGGAACCCCGCCTCAGACAAGATGTTCAGCAGGATCGGACCACGGAATGACCCATTGGAAGGTGGAAAGATCCATAAATATGATCTTAAGCCGTGGGCGGAATTATTGCTGAGAGGCTAGCCCTTCGGAGTCCCTTAGTGCTTGCCCCACAAGAAATACTCCCCCTGAGACTTACCTTTCATCCTACCAGCTACATCATCCGTGACA
>NEWT02000008.1 GCA_002869925.2 Nitrospira sp. CG24A | reverse complement strand
CGGGCGGATGCCATTATGATGAGGAGTGCGGGCAGCATCGCCAAGGATGCGGGGCCTGCCCGCAACTGGGATCGACTGATCCGAAGGACCTGTCCCACCAGATCTGGGCACGCAAGCAGGCGGTATTTGAGGCGCTGGAGGCGACTCGGCTTCACATTGTTGCGCCCAGCCGCTGGATGCTTGAACTTGCCCAAACCAGTCCGCTCCTCTCTAAATTTTCCTCGACGCTGATTCCCTATGGTATCGACGTCGAGGAGTTTGCGCCGCGCGACCGGCGCTTCGTGCGGGAGGTGCTGGGCATTCCCCAGGAGGCACACGTCATTATGTTCGTGTCGGACAACCTGACGAACCGGCGGAAGGGGGGCGCCTTTCTCTCGGCCGCACTGGCAGGGATACGGTCGGCGGACAATCTTTTTCTGATTTCAGTCGGTCGAGGGGCCCCCCCGGATACGGGCTCAATCCCCTGTGTGCATATGGGCTCCATCATAGATAACCGATGGCTGTCCCTGATATACAGTGCGGCGGATCTCTTCGTGATCCCATCGATGCAAGATAATCTGCCGAACACCGTGCTGGAGTCCATGGCCTGCGGCACGCCGGTTGTGGGGTTCGATGTCGGCGGCATTTCGGACATGGTTCGGTCTGGGAAAACGTGCCAGCTGGTTCCCGTCGGAGACGCCGTCGCATTAGGCCAGGCGATGACGGAGCTATTGCATGCCCCAGGCACACGCAAGC
>NEWT02000007.1 GCA_002869925.2 Nitrospira sp. CG24A | reverse complement strand
GGATATTGGTTCGCTGGAATGGGACTATTCGATGAAATGGTGTCAGGCATGACGATTGACTTTGTGAATCCGGAGAAAGTTTGTCATGCACAGTACAAGATATAAACCTGGGCGGTTTCAAGTTCCAAGTGCAACGGGTGAATGAGGGCGCAGTTGCGCATAGACTTCCAGGGGCGTCGCAAAGTCGAGACATTTCCTCGGGCGCGTGTTCAACCGATGCGCGATGGCGTTCAACTCACGTTGGGTGTAGCCCGACAAGTCCGTCCCCTTGGGCAAGTACTGGCGCAACAATCCGTTGGTGTTCTCGTTGCTGCCGCGCTGCCAGGGGCTATACGGATCAGCAAAGAAGATCTGAATCGCGAGCCGCTGGGCCAACTGCTCGTGCTCGGCCATCTCTTTTCCTCGATCGTACGTCAGGGTTTTCCGCAGCAGCGTGGGCACATGGCGGAGTTTTTTGGTGAAGCCCTGGCGGGCACTCCTCGCATCCGTCCCCTCCATCCGTGCCAAGATGACCAAGCGCGTCGTCCGCTCCACCAGGGTCCCAACAGCCGACCCATTGCGGGCGCCCTTGATGAGGTCGCCTTCCCAGTGGCCGGGCACCGTGCGGGTCGCCACCTCGGCGGGGCGTTCGTCAATCGGCGTCATGTTGGGGATCTGGCCGCGTCGGTCGGTGCCTCGTGCCCGAGGCCGACGCGCCTTGCGCGCCTGCCGCAACGCCGCCAACAGTTCGCTACGCAGGGCTCCGCGTGGCAACACATACAGCGCGGCATAGATGGTCTCTGTCGAGAGATGTCGCCCCATATCATCAGGATACTCGCGTCGGAGGCGTCCAGCAATCTGTTCGGGCGAGCAGCCCTCAGCCAGCGCTGTCTGCACATATTGCCACAGCCAGGGGTCCACGAGCTTGCGGGGGCGCCGGGGCTGACGGGCTCTGACGCTCGCCAACGTGTGCGCCGTGCAGGCGCGATAGGGGCGGCCCCGCGTGGCGTTGCGTGCCGACTCGCGGCTCAGGGTGCTGGGGGCTCGCCCCAACACCCTGGCCATCGTTCGTAGCGAATGGCCGTGGGCCAATCCCAAACTCAAGGTCTCACGTTCTTCGGCAGTCATGTGTCGATAGGATCTTGTTGACATGGCAACACCTTAGCCCAGCAGGGCTTGTAGTGTTGCACTTGGAGTTAGAACTCAAGGAGTAAAAGCGATCGATCGCCTCCTGGTTCTTCCCTTGCTTGCACAGAGCCGCCACTTCTTTTCCGATGTCCATGGTCGTCATGACACGACTCTCCTTGGTTGACAGGTGATGGCGTACGGGACTCGATGCATTGTCCGCATTGCCTGAATGAATCCGCGTGCGGGTGCGTTCTTTTCTCTCTATCCCCGACGCGATACAGGGCGATGGGTCTCTTATGGAGTCATCACCAGTTTCTTCGGCCGTTGTTTCAAGGACTGGTCCGGCTCGGTCTTGTGGGTGGAGTGATGATGCGTCGCAATTGATGCATCGACGATCGCACCACAATTCAGGCAGCGCCAGCCGGAGGTTTCATATCCCG
>NEWT02000006.1 GCA_002869925.2 Nitrospira sp. CG24A | reverse complement strand
AAGACAGATCGTGTTTTGTGACCGCTAATCTTCATCGCGACGGTCTCCGGCACCCCTGCCCTCACAAGATTACGCACTCCGGTTCGGCGCAGATCATGGAACAAAAACCCTGACATGTTTAGCCGCTTCATCAGGGCCGTCCAGCCATGATCGAAACTCTTCACACGCTGTCCTTTCATATGAACCACCCACGGACAATATGGAAATTCACGGTCACGGACTTCTTTCGCCTTTAACATGACCTTCAAGAAATCGCCTGTCATGTAAAGACCGCGTGACGTATTGGTTTTGGTCTGCTTGCGCTCCAGCCGGATACAGTGCTGCTCCATGTCAATGTGCTTATCCCACTGGAGAGAGAGAATTTCAGCTTTACGCATCCCCGTATAGTATCCAATCGTCGCCGCCACTTGAATGTGATAGGGGGCCGCGCCTCGAATGCACAGGTAGGCATCATGTTCGCAGAATCCTTCTCTGGCATTGTCCTCAGCGAGTCGCGGAAAGTGGGGAATAAAGATGATCTTGGGAGGCGTGTGCCGTTGACCAAGTATCATCATGCGATGCAAGCAGTCCAATTCCCTATTCACCGTGGCTGGGGCTGCTCCCTCTTCTAACCGCTTGGCCACGTAAGCCTGAAGTTTGGGTGTCGTGATCCCCTTCACTCGCATGCCTCCAAAAACCGGCTTTAGATGGGCAAGATGCTGCTCGCGCAACTTCCAAGTCTTGCGCCGCTTGAGGATGTAATCGTTTTTCAATCCTTCAATAAGATCCTCAAAGCGAGTCCGTTTGACGGCTGAACCTTCCTGCTGCCCATCAGCCACTTTAGGGAAGGTCTGATTAATTCACATTCCACTCGGAACGCTGTTTGTGGGGTGGCC
>NEWT02000005.1 GCA_002869925.2 Nitrospira sp. CG24A | reverse complement strand
GGTTGAGGGAATGAAGGAATAGAAGACACAGAGACACAAAGGGTGAATCGAGACTATGAACGAGGCGGGAGATCGGGTTAGAAACATGAATCCTCGCCCGCCCTTTCGAGCGGGCGCTACCTGGCCTGCCCGCGCACGTCGCGCCGGCCGCTGGTGTTTCAATCCTCGCCCGCCCTTTCGAGCGGGCGCTACGCCGATGAGGGCGACGACGACTGCGCCGCCGATGAGTTTCAATCCTCGCCCGCCCTTTCGAGCGGGCGCTACGCCGCCTCCGTCCCCAAACCGTCCACCACTACCTGTTTCAATCCTCGCCCGCCCTTTCGAGCGGGCGCTACCGAGACTGACGCCCCTTGCACCTGATTGATCACCTGTTTCAATCCTCGCCCGCCCTTTCGAGCGGGCGCTACGAGCTGCGGCTGAGATAGTTGCCCGTCGCGTTCCCGTTTCAATCCTCGCCCGCCCTTTCGAGCGGGCGCTACAGCGCTACCTCAACAAGGCCTGAAAACACCGAGTTCGGCCCTGGTTTCTGCGAACCTACTGCTAACTGTTCGAGATTCACTGATGATCGCATTGCCAATTTCATCTAAGTCATTGAAAGGTAAGAACCCTGCGACCAACGCGATCCTGCCTGGGTTCGAGCACCGCCCCCGGTTCGCGCATCACAATACCAATGGCTCCTCGAAGTCCACCTTCCCATCCAATCCATACACCTGCACATGCTTTTCCCTCGGCTCAGTCAACCGATA
>NEWT02000040.1:24237-24830 GCA_002869925.2 Nitrospira sp. CG24A | reverse complement strand
CGCGCTCCTCTCCCGTCCTCTAGCCCGGCAGTCCCCTCCGACTTTTCCAGGTTAAGCCTGGAGATTTCACAAAGGGCTTACCGAACCGCCTACGCTCCCTGTACGCCCAGTAAATCCGAATAACGCTTGCCACCTTCGTATTACCGCGGCTGCTGGCACGAAGTTAGCCGTGGCTGCTTCTGGAGGTACCGTCCGAATGGGTTACCCCATTCCATCTTCCCTCCCGAAAGGGGTTTACAATCCGAAGACCTTCATCCCCCACGCGGCGTCGCTGCGTCAGGCTTTCGCCCATTGCGCAATATTCCTTACTGCTGCCTCCCGTAGGAGTCTGGCCCGTGTCGCAGTGCCAGTGTGGCTGATCGTCCTCTCAGACCAGCTACCCGTCGAAGCCTTGGTGAGCCATTACCTCACCAACAAGCTGATAGGACATGAGCCCATCCATGAGCGCGATACCCACGGTAGCGCTTTCCTCCCTGAACCGAAGTCCAAGGAGCGTACGCGGTATTAGCTAACCTTTCGGCTAGTTATTCCCCACTCTAGGGTAGGTTACCCATGTATTCCTCACCCGTTCGCCGCTTTACAAACGTATTGCT
>NEWT02000040.1:23660-24137 GCA_002869925.2 Nitrospira sp. CG24A | reverse complement strand
GATTTCATCCAACGTGTAGCCCACAGCGAGTTTCGCGGCAATCTTCGCAATGGGAAACCCTGTCGCTTTCGATGCCAGCGCAGAACTCCTCGACACGCGCGGATTCATTTCAATGACCACCATGTCGCCATTCTGAGGATCCAAGCCGAATTGAACATTCGACCCGCCGGTATCGACGCCGATCTCGCGCATGATCCGAACCGCAGCGTCCCGCATGCGCTGGTATTCTTTGTCTGAAAGCGTCATGGCCGGCGCGACGGTGATGCTGTCGCCCGTATGCACGCCCATCGGGTCAAGGTTTTCGATTGGACAGACAATGACGACATTGTCTTTGAGGTCCCGCATGACCTCCAATTCGTATTCTTTCCACCCGATCAGGGATTCTTCAATGAGGACTTGGCCGACCGGACTCATGGACAACGCCCAATCGATCAACTGTTCGAACTCATCCCGGTTGTACGCAATGTTCCCACCGGT
>NEWT02000040.1:15958-23650 GCA_002869925.2 Nitrospira sp. CG24A | reverse complement strand
CCCACCGGTCCCGCCCATGGTGAATGACGGCCTGATGATCGAGGGAAATCCTGTCTGTTCAAGAATCTTGATGGCTTCTTCACGGGTGTGCGCCGTCCCGCTGGCCGGTACGCGCAACCCGATTCGCTGCATCGCGTGCTTGAACGCTTCGCGATCCTCGGCCTTATGAATCGCCTCAGCAGACGCGCCGATCAACGTCACCTTGTACTTCTCAAGCGTCCCGCGCTTGACCAATCCCATCGTCGTATTCAACGCGGTCTGTCCACCCATGGTTGGAAGCAGCGCGTCGGGGCGTTCGCGCTCAATCACTTTCTCCACAACCTCAACGGTGATCGGCTCCACATAAGTCCGATCCGCCAACTCAGGATCGGTCATGATCGTCGCAGGGTTGCTGTTAATGAGGATGACTCGGTAGCCTTCTTCTTTCAGCGCTTTGCAGGCCTGCGTGCCGGAATAGTCGAACTCGCATGCCTGGCCGATGACAATCGGCCCTGAGCCGATCAGTAAGATAGACGTGATATCTGTTCGCCTCGGCACATCGACCTCGTTTCAGAATCAGCTGACGTCCTGCATCGGCCCGATCGTCGGCCGGTATGGCGCCGGTGGCGGTGGAGCCATTCCTCCACCGGACCCATGATAGTGCTGAAGCGCCTTGGGCAGCCACGCTTCGATCTGATTGATACGCGTCAAATCGGACGGATGGGTGGACAGGAATTCAGGAACCGCCTGCTGGGATCGAAAACAGACCTTCCCGATCATCTGCCTTGGACAGCCGCTCATGCGCTCCCAAAACGGCACGGCTTCACGTGGATCGTACCCAGCCTTCGCCATCAAGAGAAGCCCGATCTCGTCAGCTTCCGACTCTTGTTTCCGATTGAAGGGCAACGACACATTGACTCCATAGGCCGCCAACAAGCCCTGGAGCGCTGCTCCGCTCATGCCGCCCGTCCCTCCCGGGATTCCCGTGTTGCGCGGATCCGTGCGGCCCAAACCCCCAGAGGCCGCTGCGGCTATCGCGCCCACCTGCACGATCTGGTCTATGATACTCCGGCTCATCCGCTCCATCCCGTGGCGCTGCAACGCATGCGCCACCTCATGCCCTATCACCGTCGCCAATCCCGCATCGTCCTTGGTATGTTTGAGAATTCCGGTGAAGATCGCAACCTTCCCGCCTGGAAGCGCAAACGCATTCACCATCTTGTCGTCTTGAATGACCGCGAACTCCCACTGATACTCCGGCTTGTTCGCGGCTTCAGCAATCTTTCGCCCCACACGATGCACCAACTCATTCACTTCCACATTGTCGCTCAACGGCGCCGCCCGTAAGACTTCGCGAAACGCGCTCACTCCAGTTTCCAGTTCCTTTTCCTCGGAAAAAAAGATGACCTGATCGCGAGCCGTACCCGGTGCACGATAGCAACCGGTCATGCTGCCGAACAGACTCAGCACTGTCCCAGCCCCTAGAGCCGTGCACAGGCTCATGGCCCCCCGAACCCCAAGAGCCAGCATCGCTCGGCGTCCAATCGGCGTCGCGAGGACTATATCGATCTGGCGATCTGACGATTGAATCATGGCGGATCACGTCAATGAACAGTTCGGCACATCAGCCACTGGAAGCGTTGGTTATGGCATCCAGAGGTACATGAATTGCGGTGTGCCACCCCGCACCATCGACAAGACATCTAAATTGGCTAACCCGGTGAGGCCCGTACTCGTCCCGAACAGACGCGAGTACATATTATTTTGATACTCCCCTCGCCGCCCATAGGTCACAACCCGTGCCTCTGTGAGGCCCGCTTTCTTCTTGGCCAACTCAACCGCGTCCTCGAGATATCCGATTTCGTCGATCAAGCCTGCTGCCTTGGCCTGATCTCCGGAATAAATCCGTCCATCCGCAAGTTTCCTAATTTGTTCGGCCGACAGGTTGGGACGGCCCTCCTGTACCACTGCCAGGAACCGTTGATAGAACGAATCGATCACGCTTTGAAAAATCCCTCGCTCCTCCGGTGTCATCACTCGGAACGGTGAGCCCATATCTTTACGGGGGCCGGACGTGATGGCGCTGGCTTCGACGCCCACTTTTTCAAGCAATCCCCTCGCATTCACGGTCAACATAATAACCCCGATACTGCCCGTGACCGTTGAGGGATGGACCAAAATATTGTCCGCGGCCATGGCCAGATAGTAGCCCCCTGACGCGGCCACATCCATCATCGAGGCGATCACGGGGATTTTCTTCTTGATCTTGAACTCCCGCAACTCGTGATACAAAATATCCGAGGCGGTCACGGTTCCGCCGGGACTGTTGATGCGTACGACCACGGCTTTGATCTTCTCGTCCTTCGCGGCCTTCGTCAGCTCTTCCTTGAACGTCGCCAGCATATTTGGATGCGGAACGAGGCCCTCTTTATCTTGCGAGCTGATGACCCCTGACAGATCGAGCAACAGCACTTTTCCGTCGCCCGTGCCGCTGAGCTGCGTTTCCTTCACTGGCCCCGAAGGCTCGATGAGATTGACTGTCACACAACCAGCTTGCAACCCGATGACGATCATGAGGCAGAACCAAACAAACATTGCACAAACTCTACGCATGCTGTTTCTCCATCAACTGAATAAACTTGGTGAATAAGTAGGCAGAGTCATGGGGCCCGGGGGACGCCTCGGGGTGATACTGCACAGAAAAAACCGGGTGATCGACACAAGCCAATCCTTCAATCGAGCGATCGTTCAGACTGAGATGTGTCACCAGAACTTGACCGAAGGATGTCTCGATGACGGGCAGTTGTTCAGGCATCTCACTGATCGGATGAGCCATGGCGACGGCGAAATTGTGGTTTTGCGACGTGATCTCGACTCGTCTCGTGCGGAGGTCCATGACCGGATGGTTCGCCCCATGATGGCCGAACTTCAACTTATAGGTCTGAAGTCCTAGCGCAAGACCGAGAATCTGATGCCCTAAACAAATGCCGAAGATCGGACGGCGTCCAATCAATTGCCGCATGGCCTCAACGGCATAGGGCACTCCTTCAGGGTCCCCAGGACCATTCGACAGAAAAATCCCATCGGGCTTGAGGGCTTCAACCTGTGCCGCAGTGGCTGAGGCCGGCACGACGGTCACGTCACAGCCCACATCGACCAGCCGGCGAAGAATATTCAGTTTGACCCCGAAATCATAGGCGACAACATGCCACCGCTTCGTCCCATCGGCCCGAAGCTTGTCTCCGAGCGAGGGAGTCCATTCACCTGTTCCCGCTGTCCACCGATAGACCTCTTTGCACGTCACGGCTGTCGCCAGATCGCGCCCCACGATGCTCGGAGCAGACTGCGCTTTCGCAACGGCTCGTCGTGGATCTCCATCAACATGGGTAATGAGACCCTGCTGTGATCCATGTTCGCGCAAATGCCGAGTCAAGGCCCGCGTATCCAACCCCTCGATGCCTACAATTTTTGCCTCATGCAAATAGTCTTGTACCCGCTGTCGGCTGCGCCAGTTACTGGACAGTCGGCTGGCCTCGTTCACAATAAATCCCTCAGCCCAAACCTGCCGTGACTCGGCATCCTCCGGTGTCATCCCATAGTTTCCAATATGGGAAGAGGTCATCGTGATGATTTGTCCCTTATACGAGGGATCGGTGAGGACCTCCTGATAGCCAGTCATGGCCGTGTTGAACACGACTTCTCCCACCGTTTCCCCTTCATACCCGAGGGCACGACCTTCGAACATCGTGCCGTCCGCCAATGCCAGCCAGGCTTTTTTCACGCGAGTGCTCCGTCCCGGTGGAGAGACCGTTTTGCCTTGATGCCGATTAAGAGAACCCCCAAGACAAGGTCAATCGTATAGATCCAGCGAATCGGCTTCAGTACACGAAACAAGGCTTCGAAAGCTTCTTTCTTCGCCGCCTCCTCGTGCGTCGCAAAGGCCTGCGCTTGAAGCGCTGCAGCAGTGGGATGCAGCCACAGAATAATCAGTCCCGTAATCGCTGCCATCCCGGCTAATACGATCAACTCACCCAGACCAATCGCCATCGCCGGGTTTCCACTCCAACGGCGATACCCCAACGCCACCCCTAACACGACCAGCGATCCAATCATGAAGCGATGAAAGCCCTCAAACGCCCGCGTCACAAATAGTCCGCCTAAATCCTGCCCGCCGAACGTGTTAAAGACTGCTGGAATCACCGCTCCAATGAGCACCACGCCGCCGCCGACCCACACTCCCAGCGCCAGCCATTCAAGCGTGAGACAGCAGATCATCCCCCAACGGGACATACGCGACACGGGGCTACTTCTCTGCCTGGCCGGCCTCGAACACGATCCGGCCACCCACGATCGTCATCCTCACCCGGCCCTTCACCTTCCATCCGGCAAAGGGGGTGTTTCGGCTCTTTGAGCGAAACGTGGCGGGATCGACTTCCCATTGTTCCTGCTGATCGACAATCGCCACATCGGCATCGGCTCCAACCGCCAACGTGCCTTTGGCCAATCCAAACGCCTTCGCCGGCGCCGTACTCAACTTATCGACTGCCGACTCCAACGACAAGACCCCCTCATCGACCAGCGCGAAGGTTAACGGCAGCGCCGTCTCCAGCCCGACGATCCCGAACGGCGCTTCGGTAAATCCCAGCTGTTTTTCCTGGGACGCATGTGGAGCATGGTCCGTGGCAATGACGTCGATCGTGCCATCGCGGAGACCGTCCTTGATCGCCTGCACATCCTTCCAGGTCCGAAGCGGAGGATTCATTTTGGCATAGGTGTTGTAGCCCCGAACTGTTTCCTCCGTGATGGTAAAATGATGCGGGCAGGCTTCGGCTGTGACATGAAGTCCACGGGACTTAGCCTCGCGCACCATCCGGACCGATCCCTCCGTGCTGATATGCGCCAGGTGCAACCGTGCCCCGGTCAGCTCCGCTAAGGCGACGTTACGCGCCACCATCACATCTTCCGCCGCCGCCGGCATCCCGGGAAGTCCCAACTCTGTCGAGATGGCTCCTTCGTTCATACAGCCGCCCTCGGCGAGATGCAAGTCCTCGCAATGATCGACGACCGGCACATCGAAGGCCAAGGCATACTCCATCGCCCGCCGCATGACCAGACTGTTCATTACCGGCTTTCCATCGTCAGAAATCGCCACACAGCCGGCGCGCCGCAAGTCGCCGATCTCCGCCAGCTCCTTCCCTTCCGAACCTTTCGTGATCGCGCCGATCGGAAAGACGTTTGCCAACCCGGCTGCTCGCGCACGATCAAGCATGAATTCCGTAATCGCCTGGTTGTCATTGACGGGATTTGTATTGGGCATACAACAGACCGACGTGAACCCCCCGGCCACCGCCGCCGCCGCACCGCTTTGGATCGACTCTTTATATTCGAAACCTGGCTCCCGGAAATGAACATGGAGGTCGACAAATCCCGGAAGAACCAATCGTCCTGTGGCATCGATCTTGGTGGCCCCTTCGGGAACCTTGAGGCGAGGCCCCACCGCAACGATCCGCCCTTCGTCGATCAGCACATCGGCCACACCATTGAACCGCCCAGGATCGATCACGTGCCCGCCTACAATGTGAATAGCCACGATTCAGTTTGCTCCTGACATGAGATAGAGAATACCCATGCGAACCGCGACGCCGTTCGCCACCTGATCCAAAATCACCGACGACAAACTATCAGCCACCTCCGGCGCGATCTCGACCCCGCGATTAATCGGACCCGGATGCATGACAATCGCGCCAGGATCGGCCAACTTCACCCGTTCGGCTGTCAGCCCATAGAGCCGCGCATATTCGCGGATGGTCGGAAACAGCGCAATCCCCTGCCGTTCAAGCTGCAATCGCAACATCATGATGACCTGCACACCGCGCAACGCCTCGTCGAGATTGTAGTAGACGCGCGCGCCCAGCTTCTCCACGCCACGAGGCAGCATCGTCGGGGGCCCGACCAACCGAATCTCCGCGCCCAACTTCGCGAGCGCGTGAATATTCGAACGCGCCACACGGCTATGCGCCACATCTCCGACGATCGCTACCCGCAGTCCCTCGAACGACAACCCGCGCTCACGAATCGTGTAGAGATCTAAGAGGGCTTGGGTCGGATGCTCATGCCATCCATCCCCGGCATTGATCACAGAAGACTTCACGCCGACTGCAAGGGCCTCGGCTGCGCCGGCTGAAGGATGACGCAAGACGATAATGTCCGCCTGCATCGCCTCGATATTCCGCGCCGTGTCGAGCAACGTTTCCCCTTTGACGACGCTGCTCGACGACGGTGAAAAATTGATCACATCTGCGCTCAGCCGTTTTGCCGCCAACTCGAACGACGTGCGCGTCCTGGTGCTGGGCTCGAAGAAGAGATTCACCACTGTGCGCCCACGAAGCGCCGGGACTTTTTTGATCTCCCGTCCGGTCACTTCCTTGAACGAATCAGCGGTTTCCAAAATCAACTGAATTTCATCCACCGACAGAGGGGCGAGGCTTAAGAGGTCTTTGCGTTTGAGGCTCATTGTTCCCTCCACCCCAGCGGATGCTGAAAAAGTCCGCCAGCAGCGTTCTCGCATCGTTCAGAGGTTCAACGTACCGAAGCGTACGCCTCGCCTCTTCGCTCGCTGCGGCCTTGCTGAACGGCCTTTTTGAGCATCCTGATCTATTGTGACATCAACGCCATGTTGCGACACTTCACTGGGTTTCCCCGGTAAACCAAGTCTCTCACATCCTGTTAGGCCTTCAAGATCACTACCCGATCATCTTCGCCTTCTTCTTCCAACAGCACATGGATATTTTCCTCTCGCGACGTCGGAATATTTTTTCCGATGTACGTCGCCTTGATCGGCAACTGACGATGACCCCGGTCGACCAGGACAGCCAGTTGAATTTCTTCGGGCCGCCCCAGGTCGATTAATCCATCCATCGCCGCGCGAATGGTTCGCCCTGTAAACAGCACATCATCGACCAACACAATAATTTTGTCGGACACATCGAATGGGACCGATGTCTTGCGGAGAATCGGCTGCTCCTTCCGCAAGGAGAGGTCGTCCCGATAGAGGGTGATGTCCAGCTCGCCGATCGGCACTGATGCCGCTTCGATCTCTTGGATCCGCTTCACCAACTGATGGGCCAGATGCACCCCTCCGGTTCGAATTCCGACCAGCGCCAAATCTTTGATGCCCTTGTTGCGTTCGAGAATTTCATGGGCAATACGGGTGACCGCTCGCGCAATATCTCCCGCATCCATGACTAACCGTTCAAGTTGTCGGTCGCTACTCGGCATCATCCCCTCTTTCGCATCACAGAGCATACATCATGCGTTTCACTTCTCACGTTTCACCTTTCACATCTTCGAGCTGGCATAAAAAAACCTTCTCGTCGAGATCCGACAAGAAGGTTAAGATGTACCGATCGACACGCGCCCCATTGAAGCCCATGAACACTCCTTACTCACCTCGCAGGATGAGCATTAAAGGTTCAGGTATAATACTGAAGCCATGACCACACTGTCAAGACAACATGTGTGAACAGCGCCGCACCGTCAAGAGTGCTCCCATAGATGTGGCGACGCACGTGACTGCCGCCCCCATCCGCGTGCTGCTCATACGTCCATTAGGAAAATTATTTTGTATTCCTCTCTTGATCTTGCGCCCGCAAGCGCGTAGAAGTACCTCGGCTCCCGTACCACTCAATCGCAATCTCACCTCCACCAAGGCAG
>NEWT02000040.1:6727-15858 GCA_002869925.2 Nitrospira sp. CG24A | reverse complement strand
GGTACGGCTTTTCTTCGATTACCGTTCCCGTTGCGCTGCTGTTTTATACCAATCGTATTCTGAACCCAGCCCTAGTGCTTGTGGAGTTGGTGATCAATGGATATGTGCTCTTCATCAATCGGAAGAGCATCCGAAACATCTGGTGGCGGGTAGCGCCTATCCTGATCGGACTCGTGATCGGTGTCGCAATCGGCAGCTACATTCTTTCCCTCGTGCATCCAGCCTGGGTCAAATTTGTGACCTACATCATGCTGTTACCGTTGATTCTGCTACAGGCTGCCGGGATCAGAAAGCCCATCCAAGCCGAAAGAGCCATCGCAATACCGTTCGGAGCTAGCATTGGAACCCTATACGCCGTCACGACCATCTCAGGCCCTCCCCTTGCCGTACTTTTCAACAACCAGGGATATGCCAAACAGGATTTCCGTGCCGCACTGGGCGTCATTCGAGTGGCAGAAGGGGTGTTCACGGGAATTGCCTACTACGTTATTGGACTCTATAGCTACGAAAGCATGGCGAACCCCCCGGATCCAAGCGTATGGTTTTCATTGATACGTGCCGGGGAATGGCCGATTCGAGAGCGGACAGAAACTGTGTCCAGGAAAAATGCCGCTTCGCGAGCACCTGGTTCGCTAAACTGACCTCTGCCGGCAACTGCTGCAACGAAGGCCCAGACAGATCAAGACCCTCCTGTTGCGCTTCGGCCAGGAGCTGTTGATCTTGTATGCGGACGTGATCGAGGCCTGCCTGCGCGTCTTGGAGATCGTGCAGGGTCATACCGGTCTGAATAACACTCCAAAGGATTGCGGCTATTATCGTCCCGCAGAGCGCAAGCAGCACCATGCGAGCCGGCGCAACATACCACCGGTAACGGCTGCTCAGTTCGATGTGAAAATATCGTGCCCTCCCTGGCATCACGAGAAACCCGCTCGCCTTGCCGGCGGCCGTACGAAAGGATGTCCATCCAAGCGCCATCATCTACATCACCCCTGCCACAACAGGAAGCGTGGCCCATGACGTACTTCCACCGTCGTGAGTCCATCCTGCCTGCTCGACGGATTTCCAGTCCAGCCGCTCAGTCGACAGGCTAAATTCTCTATTCAGCGCCTGTTCAATAGTCGGGAATGAGCAATCGCCGGCGAAAACCATAGCCGTCACATTCAGGTTAGGGAAATGGTCGCGACAGGCACGAAGCGATGCCGCACATTCTTCGACAATGTTATCAGCCATGTCATGACCGAGACTCTCGCCATCCTGCATGTCATCTGCACGCAACAGTTTGGTCCTGACAAACGCCAATCGACCTTCCTGCATGACGAAACAGGTCAAGCCACCGTCCGAAACACTGACCCAGAGCAAGTCGCGACCCATTCGCTTACGACCGCCTGCCGTTTTCAGCCAGAGATTAAAGAGACGAAAGCTGGTCACTCCGATCTCTTGAGGGAGCAAGCCGACTGATTCACAGAGAGACTCATATTGCTTCAAGATGGCTTCTTGAATCGCCACGGCTAAGACAACATGGGAAGGCTCATTTCGTGCGCCATGTGAGGGAAACCCCTGCCACACAATCTTGGCCCCTGCGAGGGGCAACAGCTGTTCCTGCCCTAAGCGCCAGCGAATCAATGCCTCTTGTTCTTCCGCATGCACGGGGAATTGCTCTAACTGCAGCACCGTTGCGCGCACCGAGAGATCCGGCAACAACAACACAATGGGGCATGGAGCCTCAGACGGCCATACACGCCCTGCCCCCCCACTATCTCGCGTTGGCCCCGCCAGCGACCGCAGACAATGTTCAACCGCAGGCATATCAGTGAGATTCAGATCCATCGGGGACAACTTAATCGCCTCGGGTGGCGCCGGTGAAAGCGCGCATCGATAGTGATACCGCCCCCGCCAGGTGCGGATAGCTTCTCCCCATGCAAGCGCCTGCGGCCCGATTTTCAAACAGTGCCGCGGACGACCGGCGGTGATCCCCCACATGGCTTACCCTTCCTCGCTAAACGTGACTCGATTGATCTCACGCAAGGTTGTGGAGCCTTCCAGCACCTTCCTGAGTGCGGACTGTCTCAACGTGATCATTCCGCTGGTCACCGCGCGATAGCGGATCTCGGACAGGGGGCGCTCGGCCAGGATCATTTCTTTGATCTCATCATTCAGGTCCAAAAACTCCGTGATGCATTTTCGCCCTCGATACCCGGTTCCATGGCACTCCTGGCATCCTTTGCCTTCATAAAACGGCGCATCTTTATATCCCTCGAAGTCGAGGCCTGACTCTTCCGCCAGCGATTTATCGAGCTTGACCGCCGTTCGACAGGCGAGACACACCATTCGAACAAGCCGCTGCGCCAGCACACAGTTCAACGCAGCCAAAAAGTTATAGGCATCGATGCCCATTGAGGCAAACCGCCCGATCACATCGAACACATTGTTGGCGTGCACCGTTGTCAACACTAAGTGACCCGTAAGCGACGATTGAATGGCAATTTGTGCTGTCTCGGCATCGCGAATCTCACCGACCATGATCTTGTCAGGGTCATGACGTAAGATGGATCGAAGCCCCCGCGCGAACGTCAGGCCTTTCTTCTCATTCACAGGGATCTGCACGACTCCTGACAACTGATACTCGACCGGGTCTTCGATCGTGATCAGCTTATCGTCTTTGATATTCATCTCCGTAATGGCCGCATAGAGCGTCGTCGTCTTGCCGCTTCCGGTCGGGCCGGTCACTAACACCATGCCGTAGGGCCGCGTAATTGCGCGACGAAACCGCTTGAGATCTTCCGCATTGAATCCGAGTCGCTCCAGCCGCAACGTCGACACACCGGTCGTGATCGCCTCGCGGTCAAGGATTCGCACGACGACCGATTCACCGAACACACTTGGAAGAATCGAGACGCGGAAATCGACGGTCTTTCGCTCCAGCCGCATCCGGAAACTGCCATCTTGCGGCACCCGCCGCTCGGCAATATCCAGATCCGACATCACTTTCAACCGCGAAACCAACGGCGCATGGAGCCGGATATCGAGCGGCTCCATTGCGGGAACGAGAATCCCATCGACCCGCAATTTCACCTTGGTCGCGCGATCGGCAGCTTCAATGTGAATGTCGCTGGCGCGACGCTGCATCGCGCTCAGGAGAATCGAGTCCAATAGTTTGACGGCAGGGCTCTGATCTTCTCCCGCTTGATCGATCGTGAGGACTTCCTCGCCTCGGGCAGGAGTACTGGTTCTATCCACGTCGTCAATTGTGTCAGTCGAAGATCCAAGTCTCCCTCATAGAACTCAGCCACATCATGCAACATCGTGGGCAGCGATCCGGTTTCCTCTCCGACCGACAGCATCTCCACTGCTAATTTCGGAAATACTTTGGGGCGATCCAGTGCAGCGGCCAGGGTCGTCCCTTCTCGAATTTCTGCGACCGCATCCGCGACTCCAACCGATACATACCGATTGGAGATGGCGCCCCGCGCAATAGACAAGGCCTCCACAAGCGGAGTGCCTCCGGCAAGAATCGTCGCAAGGGTGCGCGTGAGCTGAACCGTATAGTGCTTGACGAAGATCGGCCCTATGACAGGCATACTCAACGACAGCCGATCCACGGCGAGCCGTCCAGCAGGCGTCGTATAGTACGCTCGACCCGCAAGCCCCAGTGCAGCAACCCCTAAAATTCCCGGCACAACATACGCTTGCCCACCCGTCACCACATCCAGCAATAGTTGCGTGGCGAACGGCAAGGATTTCGAGGTCTCTGCGTACACTGATACAAACGTCGGCACCACATAGCTCAGCAGAAACCCGATGACGGCAACCCCGACCAACACGAGAAAGCCCGGATACGCCAGCGCTTTCGAGACTTTCTGATGCAATCCAATCATCAGTTTCAGGTAGGCAATGAACCGCTGCAGCACGTCAGCCAAATTTCCCGATTGTTCTCCTGCCTTGATCGTCGCAATATACAAATCTGAGAAGTGGATCGGGTGTTTTGACAACGCCTCTGAAGCCGATGCACCGCCACGAATATCTTGTCGAACGGTCCGCAAGGCCTGCTGAAACCCTGAATGATTGGTTCGCTCAATCAAGAGATCCCAGACTCGCAACACGGGAAGGCCGGCTTTGACGAGCGCGAGCAGCTCTTGATTAAACACCAGGAATTCCTGAAGCGGGAGCTTGCGGAACGCGTGCCATCCCAGACCAAAACCGGCTGTCGCCGCACCACGCCGTTGTAACCGAAAGACGAGAAAACCCTGGCCCTCTAATTTCGCCCGGACAAGGTGCTCTTCCTCTCCCTCAGTCTGCCCGTCAAGGGTCGAGCCATCCGGGCGGGCTATTCTGTATGCAAATACAGCCATGTCAGGCACGCTGGATGTCGGGTCAATACTTGAAATATCGGTTTACCGCGTCGACGCATTCTCGTCGTCGCCGGCCCCAGGCAGAGGCCGGCTATCGGGTAACCGCAAGGTCTGGCCGACAACGATCCTATCGTTGGTCAATTGATTGAGAGTCCGCAGATGGCCCACATTCACGCGATGCGTGTGTGCGATGTGCCACAGTGTATCACCGGGTTGTACCGAAACCTGTTTTTGTGAATTCCTCTGCGGCTCACCCTCAGGCTCAAAGAGGCTGTCAGCCGATGCCGGCATCAACGCTGCAGGGGTTGCCGCCGCCCGCCTGTCCGGAGCAGGGTGCGGTTTCCTCGCCCCGGAAGGCTGTTTCTGGGGCTGCTTCATCCTGCCCTGTAATGGAAAACTGCTCTGGAACGCATGCGCCTGCTTCACCCGAGCTGCGGCCAACTCTTCCCGTTGCAACTCGATGACTTGCCGTGCTTCGATAATCCGTCGTTCCACTTCTCTGACCTGGCCGTCAAGCTGCGCCCGGGCGATCTGAGCTTCCGCCAATTCCCCGCGCTGCGCCTCAAGATCCGCCCTCAATTCAGCAATCATCCGTTGCGCATCGCGCACAGACGCTTTTAACGTATCTGTCGTCAACTCAAGCTCAACCCTCTCCGGCTCCTGCACCGGCTCAAGCGCGCCGCATCCTGCAAATACGACCGAGACCAAGCCGACAGCGCACAGGGCGCCGACTCGCGCCGCCGGATAACAGGCGCGTAGCGCCTCTGCTGAAGCCCGAAGTAGTTCGCGATACCGATAATGAATAGCCATCTTTACCATTGGTTATAGGGGGTGCCGTTCGTCCCCACAAACTCCGCTCCGGAAAAGATATCGACCACGCCTCCCTCGACAGGATCAGAGATCTCTTGCCATGTGGTCGTCACACCGGTGAACGGATCCTTTGGAATCGCCCGCAGATACCCCCTACTGACCAGTATCGACAGGGACGGAGGATACTTTCCCTGGTCAGCCTTGTGCTGATCCAGCACATCGCGAACTGTCGTGAGATCTTGACGCAATGCAGCCTCTTTGGCCTTGATAACCGACGATTGGTACGAAGGCGCCGCCATGGTGGCGAGAATGCCAATGACCGACACGACAATCATCAACTCCAGCAGGGTGAAACCATGTTGACCCCTTGCGCCACCCTTACCAATCTCGATACTTCGTGCCATCTAATGCTACATCCTGACTCTGTGTCATGACGTCATACACGTCATCCCCACACCAACTCGATGCGTTCGGCGCATCCTTATAACATCGAACCAACCAATCGGCCTTGCCGGTCAAAGGGTCGAGAGGAAGAGTCCTGAGATAACGCCTCGTCGTCGTGCCTCTGACCGTCGCCTCTTCACTAGTCAGCTTGATCCCCAGCAATGTATCGATCGACTTCGGATAACCGTATACACTCGTCACGTCTTTGCACGTGAGTCTATTCTTGATACAAGCCGGCCCTAATAACACGTCCCCGTCTCGATTCCACTCCAGCTTAAAGGTGTCGATTGCGGCCCGCATGATCCTCAAATGTTGTCGCAGTTCTATTTCATGAGTCCGTTTCGCCGACAGATGGCTCAGCGGCATCGCGACAGAGGCCAGCACCATCACAATCGTCAGCGTGATCAACAGCTCCAAGAGCGTCACGCCTGATTCTTTCACCGCACCCTCACAATACCTTTTCCTTCTTGGAGCGGCGGTGTCGAAGATTCCGAGACGGAATCGGCCAACGCCACACGCACAGGAGACACCCCGGGCGCTTTCGCGTAGAACGTGGCCGTCACAGCCTGCCTCCCTGTCCCTTTCGCCGATGCGGCAATTTTGAACGTAACCATTCCCACTTGCGTCACTAAGCTGCCGGAGGCCTGCTCGTCCACACTGGCCGATTGAATGACCTCGCCGTTCAGGAGCGTTCTAAATTCCAACACCTGTGGATCATAATGAAGCCGGAACACACCTTCCGCCGTCGAGCGAATCCGTTCATCAGAAATGGCCAGCGATAATTCCTTCCCCACTTTGACCACCGACTCGCCCGGTCTAATCGAAAGAACCGGCCCTGCGGAAGCCAGAGGAGTAAGTGACGCGGCAGCGGGCTTTCCTGCTCGTCCACCTTTTGCTGTCCCTCGAGAGGAAAAGTAGTCTGAACCGGAAACCCCGCCGCCCGTCATGGAAATCTTCTTCCCTTTTGGGGCAAATAGTGGATTCGTGGCATAGCTTGAATCCGTCCCGGACCAGAACACCTGCGTGCCCAGCCCGGGAGGAGAGATACTCTGAATGATATGCGGCGTAATCGTCAGAATCACCTCGGTGGTGACCCGCTGGGTTCTAAATGAACTCAGGAGGTCGCCGATGAACGGAAGATCTCCGATCCACGGGATCGTCGTGCGAGTCTTCCGGTCATCTTCCTGGAGCAGCCCTCCCAGTACGATCGTTTCCCCATCTCTCACATTGAGCATGGTTTCCGCCGAGCGATTACCGAATTTAAACTGGGTAATGGGGGGGGTGGCCTGGAGCGTCACTTGATCGCCCAGACGAATGACTTCTATCTTCATCTTCAGGGACAGTTCATTTCCCAAATGAATGGACGGTTCCACCGTCAATTTGACACCGGTGTCGCGGAACTCGATCGACGTCACCGTTGACGTCGTCGGAACGGCCCCTGTCGCCGCTTGGCCAGGCAACACATTCGTGGTGGAAAGCAAGATCGGCTGCTTATCACCGATGTTAATCTCCGCCTTCTTGTTGTTGACCACGCGAACTTTCGGCGCAGCAAGAGTCTTGGCATCGGTCACCTGTTTAAAGAAATCGAGTTGAATGTTGGTCGGAAGCTTAAAGAGGTAACTGTTTCCTCCAAGGTCGGCGAGCTGGCCTCGCGTAAATTGCGGGGCGATCGTTCCGGCAATCGTGCCCACAAATCCAGGAGGGACAATGGCGCCTGCGATTTGTTTCGGATAGGTCAGGCCATAGGTCTGATCGACTGTGCGATCGACCTCTAACACTTCGACATCGAATAGCACTTCGGAGTCCATCCGATCGTTAGCCAAAATGATCTTTTCGGCCATCTCGAGCTTCTCCGGCTGGTCTCGAATGACGATCGTGTTCAACTGTTCATTGGCATGCATCCGTTTTGAATCGAGCATGCTCTTCAGCAAGACCACCATGTCTTTCGCTTTGGCATTGGACAAATAGAACGTCCGGATCATCAGGTCTTGATACTGTTCCTGTTTCTGTTTGGTATTGGGGCTGACAATCATCACGCCCGGAGAAACGGTCTGGGCGAACAGGCTATTGCTGGTGAGAATGAGATTGAAGGCCTCTTCGAACGGCGTATCCTGAATACTAATGGTCACCGGGTCATTTCTAACATCCTTGTCGAAAATGAGGCTGATCCCTTGGGCCTTCCCGATCCCTTCCAGGACTTCTTTCAGCCCGGCATTGCGAAACCGGAGTGTCACAGGTTGCTTGCGCCGATCGTCACGGTTCAACGCCTGCTGCTCTTCCGTCAGTTTAGAGATGCCATCGAGAGGCGCTTTGAATGAAGGATCAAGTGCAGCCGCCCTGGCATAGGCGTCCAACGCCTCATCAGTCCGGCCGAGCTGGGCAAGACGATCTGCCTCTCGATTCTGGCTGCGGGCATCGTTCAAGCGAAGGGCTTCAAGCAGTCCCGATTGGTGATCGAGGCTGGCCGGTTCGATGGTGAGTGCGCGCTTAAACTGTTCCGTTGCAAGATCGGGTTTATGTTCCTTGAGGTATGCCCTGCCGCGCTCCTCATACGCCGCCGCCTCTCGTTCTCGCGCCATGGTGTATTTGTTCTGGAGTGTGGGATTGAACGGATCCTCTTTCAGCGCGTGTTTATAGGCGAGACTGGCTTCTGCCCAATTGCCTGCTGCGAGCTGTTGATCCCCACGCGTGATGTCAGGTGCAGTGAGGTAGGCGCAGCCATACAGAAGGGCCATGGCTCCAATGGCAAATCCTATTCGTGCCGCCGTCCGTCTCACAAGTTTATTACCTAGGTTATTCATCTATCACGCAACAGAATGATCGCCGAAAGAGGAAAACAGGACACGATCGGGATCTGATGCCACATGAAATCTATAGCAGCCTCTCTACAGTCGGGCAACGAGAATCAAAAAATCAGCTGACAGGAATCGACCGGTGCGTCGTCAGTCAAGCCTGCATGAGGAAGGTCGGACATCACTGATTCCGAAAGATCGATGCGTACCCGTCATATTCGACACTTGCAGTGCGACGCACGGCCGGCAAAGAGCCTCCTACGCGGAGCTGACATGAGGGAAGTACGCAGCAGAATTGAACGCCCCAAAGATGGCCGGTTCACCGACACGGGCCGCTGAAAAATCGTGCAGTCAAATCAGAATAAAGAGTGTGGGAGGTGGAGCCCCACGGCTTTACAGCCGTGGACCCTTGTGTGTCTTCGGCGAAACCCGCCGAGCCTACTCCGCCGAAGTAGCTCAGCTACGAAGGCTGGAAGCGTGTCCTCCTTCGCCAAGGCTTCGGCACGCCGCCCATAGGCTCTGGACGACGGGTCGGAGGACACCCGCTGCGCATTCCTCCACAGCTTTACAGCTGTAGCTTCCTGCCTAGGCGAGTGAAAGCCTGTTAGCAGTTTGCTGAAAAACTCAGTTTTTGTGCGGCAAGGTCCACTGGTAATAGGTAGGTTGATAGTGCCGGATCATCGGCAGGATGCTCAAAAAGGCTGTCCAGCAAGGCCGCAGCGAGCGAAGAGGTGAG
>NEWT02000040.1:4971-6627 GCA_002869925.2 Nitrospira sp. CG24A | reverse complement strand
GAATGGATCTTGGCGAACGGAAAATACCCTCCAGTGCTTCCGAGCCTCTGAGCGACGCGAGAACGCCGCTGGCAGACTTTTTCAGCATCCTGTTAGAGGGATCGCCTGTTCGTAGAGGGGGGCTTGGAGGAGCCTGCTACTTTCTATAAACGCCAATACTTGAGCGTCTTAGGCAGCTTCGCTTGATCGAGCATACATTTCACATCGACCACCACGCCCTCCCGCTGGCTGCGGAGAGGATCGAGGAGCTTCTGCAACCCCATCTCTGCATAACGACGATGGGCAACGGCCACGATGATTCCATCGATATCTTTCAGATCGCCCCACTCGCTCAAATGTATGCCATATTCTTCAACCGCCTCTTCCGCCCGCGCGATCGGATCATGCACCAGGACTTGGACGCCATACTCTCGCAATTCGTGAATGATGTCCGGCACCCTGCTATTCCGCAAATCCGGCACGTTTTCTTTAAACGTGAGCCCCAAGACGGCCACTTTGAGATCGTTGGCCGGCCGAGCCAGCTCACTCAACCGCTTCATCGTCTGCTCAGCGACAAATTTCCCCATGCCATTGTTAATGCGCCTGCCGGCAAGAATCACCTGAGGGTGATAGCCCACCGATTCGGCTTTGCTCGTCAGGTAATAGGGGTCGACACCGATACAATGCCCGCCGACCAATCCCGGGGAAAACTTGAGAAAGTTCCACTTGGTCCCCGCAGCCTCCAGGACCGACTTGGTATCGATTCCGAGACGATGAAAAATAAGCGATAACTCATTCATCAGTGCAATGTTCAGATCCCGCTGGGTATTTTCAATCACCTTTGCCGCTTCCGCAACCTTGATACTCGAGGCCCGGTGAATCCCCGCCTTGACCACGAGTGCGTAGGTATCGGCGACAATATCCAGCGACTCGGCATCCTGTGCCGACACCACCTTGATGATCGTTTCCAACGTATGCTCTTTATCGCCTGGATTGATGCGCTCAGGAGAATACCCGAGCTTAAAGTCCACTCCACACTTCATCCCCGAGGCCTGTTCGAGAATGGGCAGGCACACTTCTTCAGTGGCTCCCGGGTAGACCGTCGACTCGAAGACCACAATCGATCCGGGAGAAAGATTGGCCCCGATCAGTTCAGATGATTTCCGAAGTGCCGTCAAATCAGGCTGGAGGGCTTCATTAATGGGCGTGGGTACGGCTACAATGATGAAATCCGCGGCCTTAAGATCGCCGGGTTCACATGTGTAGTGAACATCCGTGGCGTTCAAATCCGCAGCAGAAACTTCACCGGTACGGTCAAAACCCTTCTCTAACTCTAAGATCTTTGCCTTATTGATATCGAAGCCGATCACTCGTTGCCGCTTCCCGAATGCGACAGCAATCGGCAGGCCCACGTACCCGAGGCCGACTACCGCAATCTTTCGCCCGTTCGCCTGAGCCATGAGCCCCTCCGTCAGTTTCTATCAGAATGGCAGAATGTTGCGTTTCCGTCAACGAAGCGATGCGAGGTCAGCGTCTGGCACCTGTTCATTGTAGCAGAATACATCGACCCGACTTTCACCCGCCTACGCAGGAAGCCACAGCTGCCCGTCCTCCGCAGTAGGCTGCTACGGAGGATGGATAAAGCTGTGGAGGAATACGCAGCGGGTGTCCTCCGAA
>NEWT02000040.1:0-4871 GCA_002869925.2 Nitrospira sp. CG24A | reverse complement strand
AGAGGCTCAACGTACCGAAGCGTACGCCTCGCCTCTTCGCTCGCTGCGGCCTTGCGGGACAGCCTTTTTGAGCATCCTGCTATGTCGCCTTTCCCTTCGTTCCCTGCATGATCGCGTCATATTCTGCTTGCGTCAGCCGGTGCATGCCTAGCCTTAGCCGTCGAGCGAGTTCGGCTTGATCGGGTATCTGCAATACGTTGAGCAACAACGAGTGACTTGTAGTAGGAGGGCAGACGAACCGGCGCACTCCATCGATTCGCACATAGCCAAATCGGGCCTCAGTCCGCAGCTCGTCGCGGAGGAACGCGTCCAGTGCAGAGAACTCCAACACCGGCGGCACAAGCTGAAACTCCGCACAGAGCCCGGCCTTCAGCACATAAACAAGGCCACGTGACTCTGCATGGAGGTAGGCGCCCAAGTTCTTCCGAATCAGCTCGGTGCAGAGCCCCCAGAGACCGTGCCCAAGTTGACGCTCAGCACTATCCTCCGAGGTTCGTTCGCGCAAAGCCCCGGCTACAAACAGAAAATGGTTCATGAGACATTTGCGAGAGAACATTCACGGGAGGGCGGCACAGATGAGGGCCACACGCCATGCTACAGAAACAGACCAGAGGGTCATCCACCCGGACGACTCGCACCGAGCCGTCCAGAATGGCATCTCAGGCGCGTATCAAGACGTATGGTAATCGTCAGCGTCGTCTAGCAAGACTTCGCGTTTATCGGTGAAATCAGCGTCTTCATCATCCCCGTCTAACGTGAGCTCTTCTTCCACATCTTCATCGGCTTCGACAGCGAGATCCACATCATCATCATCGACCAGGTCGTCATCAAGATCCGCATCTTTAGGTATCGATGGTTCTCCCGCCTTCGAGAACAAGGACTTCTGCTGTTTCTCATCCGCAAACGGCTTCACAGATTTCTTGTCGAAAGCTGGAGCCGCCGGTTTAGACGAAACCACTGAACCCTTCAATGCCACAGGCTTCTTCTGAACTGCCTTGGGCGCTGCTGCCACAGGCTTCTTGGCAGTTTTCTTAGCCGTAGTCTTTGCAGCCGATTTCTTAGCGACCTTCTTGACAGTTTTCTTGGCTGCCTTCCTGGTTGTAGATTTCTTGGCTGCCTTCTTCACGGCTGACTTGGCTTTGGCTTTCGCCTTCGCAGGGGTCTTCTTCGCCGGCTTCTTCTTGATCTTCGCCATCGATATTCTCCTCTCTCATCCGTTGGATGTCTGATGTGATCTCCATCTAGCATAACGTATAGGATCTTGCAACTCACACCCCTTCAATCTCTCATTAAAGGGCACAATCCTTCTCCTTCCACCTCAATATCCCCCGGTCGGCCCATCGCACTGACCACACCAGAGGTGAGAAACCGTAGGGACGGGTGTCCGGCATGAGCTAACCTGCTCCAGCGACGTTCTCAGTTGATTTCCGACGGATGGGAGAATCCTATAAACAAAGCACGGCGTCAAGGGGGGAGGGCGAAGAATCTTATGGTACAATGCGACGCCGAGCAGGTACGACCATGAAAACACGGATGCTCATCGCGATATTGTCGCTGGGACTGTTCGCCGCCTGGCCAACCACTGCCACGCCGCCACACACCGCCATCGTGATCGATAGCGGATCGCCCTATTTTGTCCCGAAGTCGGCCACAGTCTCCAGTGGAGCCTCAGTCAGGTGGGACAACCCCACAGCCACCGATCATACAATCACCCATGTCGGTTGCCTGCAAGAGGGAAACACCTGCGCCTTCGATTCTGGAATCGTCCGGCCAAGCGGCAATTTTACACTTTCGGGGCTAGCTCCCGGCCAATACCCTTATCTCTGCCGCATCCATCCCATCATGTACGGCATCGTCACCGTCACTGACACGTTCGACCCCGCCCAGCTCTAGCACAAGTTTTTCGTCTGTCTAGTCTATTTGCTCTATCTCGTCTGACACCAGACAGACCAGAGAGACAGGGCGACAACACGATAGACCCCAATACCGCTTCACACCCATATCAGGCCTTGCGAGAATCCTGGCTTGCCGTGTAGGCTGCGTCGCGTAACCAGATCACGCTAATGATGAAACCTGCTGTCGCCGTTCACGAACCGCTTCGTCTTACCGAGGAGACACTCAGCCTCCTGACGTGGCGAATCCCCGATCTCGTCGCCTATCAACACAACCACGACGAATGGTGGTTCGCCCCCCTCGATGATAACCTGCCGATCGTGCGACTGAATCGCACAGGTCTTGACATGTTACAGGCGATGAATGGGCACACGACCGTGGGCGCATTGGTGAAAAAATATGGGGCGACGATCTGCGGGCCAGATGGCCAGCCTGGTCAATGGCATTTGGAACATTGGGCCCTACCCACTTACTCCTTGTGTTATTACGGCACAGAGCCCCCAGGCGGCCACCGTCACAAGGCCAAGTGGGATCTACTCCTCCAACAGGTTCGGGAAGGCTGGTCAGGGAACGAAGGATTTGAGGGCGAATCACATCTTGAAGACTTTCATCAGCACGAACTGACTGACAGCGGCAAAGACGACGGCCACTTCGACCTGATCGAAACCACGGTCTCACATCTCTTCCGGGAGCCAAACGACGCCCTCAACGGCTTGACCTATGGCCGGCTGCTCATGAAGCAATTGCGAAAACTGGGCTGGTTCACACCCAAGCCTCGCGTCATCGTGGAAGTGGGCGGCGGACTTGGCTACCTCGCTCGTGAGTTGGGCAAAGAACTCTTACCCTTTGAAAAGCAGACCATCCGGTACATTTCTCTCGACATCACACAGCCCTTCCTCACGCTGCAAGTCACCCGGGCCAAGGCCGGAGGTTGGGGCGGCATCGGCACCCGCGCCAACGGCGAATGGCTCCCCTTCAAGAACAACTCTGTCGACCTCGTCATCGACAACGAGAATATGGCCGACATGACGCCGGTGAAGTTGATCAGGGAAGAACTCCTCACTGGAGCCGGCACGACGCCGCAACACCAGGAAGCGTTGGATTGGATCAGGCGCGTGCGGCTGCCGATAGGCCAGAATGTGCCTGAAAACGTGATCTTCAACCTCGGCCCCTTTCGATTCGTGGCAGAACTGTGGCGGGTGCTGAAACCAGGCGGCCTTCGCAGCCGAAGCTGCTTCGGCGGAGTAGGCTAAAGCCGTGGGGCTCCACTCAACGATGTTTTTCGTGTTTCTGAAAGAGTCGGAAGATAAAAACATAGACTCGCCGTTGCCAAGCTGATCCGACACACACATCGGCACTGACGAACCGGCAGAGAGCATTTCCTCTCCGACCCTCACTATTTACTCAAATCATAGACGTATCGTGCATACGCACAACCGCCGCCTTCCGCACCTGGCCCAACAGTGCCCCACAGGCTAAAATGAAGCTCCCCGTAACAGCCTACTCCGCCGAAGATACGGGGTATTCGGCGAAAGAGAATAATCCAATACTCCCGTATACTCCTGGCGATTCATTTATAACTCCCTGTTAAATATACTTAGTTTCAGTGCCTTCGAACAACAGTTCAATATTGAACATGGACTTCCGTCATTGTCCTTCCCCCGCTTCCTGCTCATATCGCCTCGCATGACGATGAGAGGCTTCAAGCTCTTGTTTTGACAAATCGATTCACAGCATAGAATCGATCGGCGCATGTTGTAGCCGATAGGGCACTGCTCTTGCTTAACCCACTCCACCGAACAACGGGCAATCCGCTCAAGCCGGCGTTCTTCCTAGTTCGAGTGGATTGTCGCTCATTCTGTGTCGGCGAGAGCGCACGTCGATGAAGTCGCACGGTAAAGAGTCAGGTCAATATTACGGAGGAGTGCATGCACCAAGCAATACGCCGGCATCCCATCGTAACGTACGCAATTTCAGTAGGCCTCATGGGAGCCTCCCTGTCCCTGCTTCAGCCTATCCACTCCGCCTCTGCGCAGAACGTGACAGGGCCTATCAGCCAGGACACCAGCGTAACAGGCATGTACGGGCGACGCATCGAGAACAGGGCCGCCGCCCTTCAAAACCCAGCGAAATCTTTGGAGCAGAAAGACGCGCAAACGTCAACCCACAAGCCGCACCGTCTGATTCGGAGGGCCCAGAATCTTCCCGGCACGTCCGTCGCCCCTATAGTGCCCGACTCTGCGCCTATCGACTCCGTGCCATCACCTTCATTGTCACAACAACATGCCGGCACAACTTCTCAAACCAAGGAATCTTTAACACCACCTAGGAGTCTCGCAGCAACCTTACCCCTTGCATCTGTACACATCGCACCATCATCAGCGTCACCCACGGGATCTTCTGCAACCGGCACAGAACCGAGCGGAACCATCCCGCTCGCTGCAGCAGGTGTCGGCAACTCGTCTTCCCCAGTAAGAGGAGGTTCCGGTGGGCGAACCTTACGAGCAATATCTGCGGAGATGCCGGAGTTGACACAACTGATCTCACCCTCTACCGCCTTAGCACTTTCAGTCAATCCCACCCTGGGCGTGGCCCCATTGAGTCTGGCCTTTACCGCGCAACAGGGCGGGGCGAGTCCCGCCGCGCAGACCTTGACCATCAGCAACAACGGGGACAGCACCCTCCGCTGGGCCGTGAGTCATGACGCGCCCTGGATGTCACACACACCGGGCACGGGCACGGGAACTGGTAGCGTGAGCATCGGGGTCGTCCCCGGCTCCCTTCCTGCCGGGACCTACAGTGGCCACGTCAGACTGTGGCCCGCCGGCGCACCTGGGATCACCGTCCCCGTGACCTTCACGGTCACGCCTGCCCCAGTCGCCCCCGCGCTGGGCGTGGCCCCCCTGAGTCTGGCCTTCACCGCCCAACAGGGCGGGGGCAATCCGCCCGCCCAGACCCTGGCGATCACGAATAAAGGC
>NEWT02000004.1 GCA_002869925.2 Nitrospira sp. CG24A | reverse complement strand
TAAGGTGTTGGCATGTCAAGACCATGCGACACGCACTTGAATGACACAGACCGTGAGACCTTGAGTCTGAGCCTGATCCACGGCCAATCGTTGCGGATCATGGCGAAGGTATGAAGGCGAGCCCCCAGCACCGTGAGCCGCGAGTTGGGCCGCAACATGACACGAGGCTATCCGAGCGGCCTACGAGAGGCTCGCCAACACGCTTGAAATCGTCGCGGGGGTGATCGCGAAGAAGATCGTCGAGCACGCCGGCCGGTGCTATGTAGGGACCACTACAGTCAGCCAGCGCCGCTCGCGACCGGCCCCGTCTTTGTTTTTCTATCGACAACACGACGGGCAGAAAGCAATTCTCATGAAACCGTGACGCTCAGCCACTTGATTGTTCTGTTTGTGAGCGATCTCGCAGGATCAAATTGACGTTAGAACAAGAACTTTGCGCTGACGGTTCCCAGGTGCACATAGGCGTTGTAGGCCCCGTCTACGGCGGGAATCAGGTTTCCGGACACCGTTCGTGGTTCATAGAACCACTCTTGAAATGCCACATCGAGTCCAATCGCTTTCGGCCAGAATGCGGATGCTCCTCCGCAAGGCACCATTCCCAGAAACCGGCCCTGGCCTTGGCACAAGAATCCGGCTCCAATGGACAGCGTGTTGGCTGATAACGAAATTGTCCCTGGGTTGAACGTCCTATCAGGAACGGGATTCTCAGTTCGCGTGTACCCCGATCGGACTGCCACATCCCAATGAGGCAACCACTTGGGATTAAACCATTTGTATTCGGTTCCAATCGCGACGACCGGCACCGTTTCCCATTGTCTCGGTTGCGGGATAACTCCGCCGGAAGAGAGATGGATGTCGAGGTCACGATGCGATTTCCACCCGACATATTCCACGTCGATCTCCACTTTCCATTCCTGTTGATTGGTACGAAGCGGCCAAATCGCAATGCCTCCGGTATAAATTTGTGGTAGTACGAGATTGGCTGAGCCGTCGTCCACCTTCGCGCCATTGACCAACAACGAACCATTCAACGGCACCACAGCCTGGGTGCGATAGACCAGCCCGATAGAGGCAATCGGTTTGCCGCTGTCATTTCTCAATGGTGTATAGAGCAGACTAACGGTGGCGCCTGCTCCTGTTCCCTTGCCGTTGAGTTCGATGGAAGCCCCACTCAATGCTCCGCTGCCCACCTGTTTCATTTCGCCATGCCCTTGTCCAAGAAAGCTTGCAAAGGTGTAGATGTCTGCGCTCACGCCGATGGCCAACTGATCATTAATCTTGTAGGCCACAGTCGGCTTGATATCGATCAGCGGAAGCGCGGTAGAGGTGATGGCAGTATTAAAGGGGCCATCGATCGGATAGCGAGTGTTCGAGCCAAAAGGAGAAATAAGACCGAGCCCCAATGTGACGGGCGAGACCGTCGGTGCGCCAAGGGCCCCAAGATTCGCACTCAGATAGAAATGGCTTGGAGGTGGAGAGGTGATGCTGTCGCCGAAATCGCCTCGAGTATCAAGACCTGTTGGGCTCTTGTATTTGATCGACCCCCCCATGAGGGTCGCCCCAACAATACTCTGGACGCCATCGACCTGAGTCAGTCCGGCTGGATTGAAGTGGATGGCCGAGGCGTCGTCCGCCTGAGCAACAAATGCGTTTCCCTGGCCGGCTGCGGCCGCTCCTTGCGGCTGAAATCGGATAGCTTGCGCAGAAGTAGTCGATGGGAAAGAAAAAACCATCATTAGGATTACTGAATACAAGATCCAGTTCATAGTTGTCCCATTCTCTTTGAGGGCGGAAAGCACGGAGTTATGGTACTGGGAAATAAGGGATTGCGATAGGGCCATTTGCCCTTGCCATGACTCAAAAATAGCTATTCATTCTTGCGAGATCTTGGTGTATATTATGCCCTGACGCACCTGTCCTATTGAGTGTAAAATTCTCATGGCGCTAAGTTTCAAGTACCCCCTCCCAAGTCAGTTGTTCGATAATTTCTCAAAGCAGGAGTGTCAGCACGCGCTCGAAGTCTTTCACTACGCCGCTCAAGCAGAAACCTCTGATGACGTGAGAGACGCGATGGTCCGGTTTCAAGGGCTATTCCCGTTCAATCGCTTACTCGGCGGGCTGGCGCGCCTCGGTCTTGGCGGACAGTTTGAGGGATTCACGAATGTCGTGAATGTAAGCTATCCAGACGAATGGCTCTACCTCTACTGGAAGAATGGGTATGCTAGCGTTGACCCAGTGTTTCAGGCAGCCTCCCAATCTTCCGGCACCCAGGTCTGGAAGCGGACCTACCGACAAGCGACCTCCGACAATGAGTTAGAGTTTATCGAAACTGCCAGGGGGTTTGGCCTGGCAGATGGAATTACGACCAGTTCAGTCGACCCGGCGTGCGGCCTTGCCACGTTTTTCTCGTTTGCGGGAGAAAACGATGTGGACGCTGAACGGTACGTTCATCTCGTGGAATATCTCGGTCACCATCTCCACCTTGCTCTTATGAGAACAGCCCGGAAAGACGCTCCTGCGACGGAACAGTGCGTAAAAGAGCTGTCCCCACGGGAAGTGACCATCCTGAATTGGATTAAGAACGGCAAGACAAACTGGGAGGTCGGCCAAATTCTTGGAGTCACAGAGCGAACGGTACGATTCCATCTTGCGAGCATCTTCTCCAAGCTTGATGTGACGTCCCGCTCACAGGCAGTTGCGGCAGCCATGGAACACGGACTTCCTGTCCTGCATGGTCTTCCCACCGCGAGCTAAACGCTCCCCCTGTAACTCTCGTTATTCACAAAGACTTCTACTGCGATGTTTACCTGTGCGGTTCGCAGGCAGATAGGCCGATAGCCTGCTACGACAAGCCTGACGGTGGGCGAGCTCGTTGCTCAGTCAGCATACTGTTTCAAGTAGGCCTCTCTCCCGTGCAGCTCCGCGCTCCCGTCTCGCCTGTTGTCTTGGCGGTTCTGTCACGAACTCTCGCAAATAATCCGGGCTAACGGTTCATTTGCTACCTTGGTGCGGGAACCATTTCCGCCAATTCAAAAGCGATGGTATCCGTCACCCCCTTGCCGCAATCTCCATCGTGGCTGGTTCCGTGGTATTCAGCCACTCCAACATCTCAGGCCGCTTAGCTGCTGTGTCTGAGCGAAACTCATCGAGGTCGAGTAGCGCTCCAACCGAGAGCACATCTGCTGGAGGAAGTGCGACGGGATCTCCAATTGCATGACAGGGCCAGCCGATCCGCTGCACCACGCGTAGCAGCCTATTTTCCACCACCAGGTACGTATACCGAATATTATTTGCGAGTGTCCATTGATACATGCCCTTGAAAATAGTCCGCATGAGCCTTGCGGAGAGCCCTCGGTCGGCAATGGCAGGATCCACGGCCAAGCGGGTAATTTCTGCGGTATCGAGGTTCTTGCGAACGCGATGTGACCCAACCAGGCACCCGCTGAATTCGCTTTCGAGCATAAATGGGAACGGGGCGGGCGTCATCCGTACCATTCCGAGCAGTTGTTGGTTAGAGAAAAGGCCGATCGAGGTACTCCATGCGTCGTAGATATCAGACTCAAGTTGGTCATTTCTCTCCGGCACCCATCTGAGCTTTTCGGCGAAGACTCGATGTCGAAGATGGTACGCCTGTCGGAACTCCTCCTCGCTTTCGAGCGCCTTCACCAACAACTCTCCCTCATAGAATGCAATCTGTCTGGATTCCTGTCTAATTTCCGTGTTCATGGGGATCACCTCCAACAAATTGAAATACAATAGGAAACGTGGACTGGTTCGCAGGGTTACAAATTTGAACACATCGGTCACCTGGCGGATCCGCCAGGTGACCGATGTGTGGCGGTCGCGTATAAGCAATACGCTTCAACATTGAGAAGTCCGTGAGGGGAAAGGCCCTGGAAAGGTTCACGTCACAGTATGGAAAGGCCACTTCAAGTGATGAAAGATCGGCGGGGATTACAGCTTCTCAAAGGGTTCAGGTCATCTTCCGGCCAGCTGCAGCACCAGCGTGAAATGAGCGCGCACGAAATGACGACCCACGGAGAAGCGTCTGTTACTTGCCTATTGAGAGAAGAGGTTGGAAGTAGTCTCGTCTCCGGTCTTCAGGCATCTGAGCAAAGATTGAGCGCCCTCCTTTACGATCGCAGCCGCATCGGACGGGAGTTGCACGATTCTGTATTGCAAGCGCTCTATTCGATCAAGCTAACCCTTGAGCAGAACTCTGGATTGCACCAGGGGGCGCCAAAGGCTGGGCCGCGCACTTACAATCAGGCGGAAGCCCGACTCAACACGGTTATCGAAGACATCCAGCGCATGATTGTGAGTATGGACTCGGACCCTGCGGATCCATTTCGACTCGTTTCCGAGTTACAGGCCCTCGCCCAGGCGGTTGAAGAAGAGAGTGAGGTACGGATTCGTGTGGAGATCGATCCCACAGCAGAGGAGATTCTGACCAGCGAAGAGGCACATGAACTTATTGCATTTGCCAAGGAGGCATTGAGCAATTGCGTTCGTCACGCTCACGCAAGACAAGTCATGATCGCGCTGCGGCATCTCGGCACACGAGTACAACTGAGCATTCGAGACAACGGATCAGGTTTCGACGTCGAGCTCGGACGAGAAAATGGCCTTGGGTTTTCGCGTATGGAGGAGCGGATCCGAAAAATCGGTGGCCGATTGAATGTCCAATCCACGGTGGGGCGAGGTACATGCCTCACTGCTGACGTGTATCTTGAACCAATACTTGCAATAGTATGAAACCCACACCCACTCGTCTTGTCACGGCCTTATCGGCGCGCACTCTTAGTCGAGGCGTGAGAAAAACCGCTAGATTCAAGACCGCACATATTCCAAAGCCGACCCAGCGTCCAGGGGGGCTGATTGACCATTGCTATCGTGCACTACTGGAGGCCTCCAGCAACGCCATCCTACTGCTCTCTACAGAATCCATCATTCTGGAATGGAATCGCGCGGCTGAAACGCTCTCCGGCTGGACAGCCGACCAAGCTTTGGGTCGCCGCTATGTGGAATTGTGTCTTCCGATGAAGGCGCGTGAGTCGTTCCTGGCCGAGCTTGCACGAATCGCCGAAGGGAGCGATGTGAGAGGACTCGAGATCCCTCTCGTGGGACGCGCAGGCTCACAGACGATGCTTTCTTGGAATATATCGCGGGTGCTGGGGCCTCAAAGGGATTTGATCGGCCTCATGGCTATCGGAACTGCCGTTGGCCCAGAGACCCAGGTGGAAGAGGCGCTTCAGTGGGCCTATGCCCGCGCGCGCAGCACGGCTCGCCAGGCACAGAAAGCCGTAGAAGAGGAACGGCGTAGAATTGCACGGGAGTTGCACGACGAGTTCGGGCAGGCATTGACCGGATTGAAATTCGATCTGGCGTGGTGCGGCACAACACTCACGCAATCTCCTGCTCCAACCGATGTTGGAGATCTGCTGAGAAGAGTTCAGGTCATGTCGGAATCGGTCGATGTACTCTTGGGGTCTGTTCGCGCGACAGCTGCGGCCTTGCGCCCTGCGATACTGGACGATCTCGGACTGGTCCCGGCGTTGGAATACCTTGTGACGACTGTCCAGCATCGCACGGGGGCGCGGTGCACGATCGACGTGGCACCGGAATTGTCATCCACCACCTTGTCCTCCGAAGTGTCGACCACGTTGTTTCGAATCGGGCAGGAGTTGCTGACGAATGTGATGCGTCATGCTGCTGCATCACAAGTGTCGATGCGACTGCACCAGGATGGCGGGAATGTGATCTTAGCAGTGATTGACAACGGGAAGGGGATCGCTACTGAAAGAATGACCACGGCTCGTTCCTTTGGGCTACGTGGCATGCAGGAACGCGCCTCACTCCTCGGGGGCCATTTTTCGATTGTGGGCACGCCGGGAGGGGGCACCACGGCCTGCGCCTCGGTGCCGGTCAGGCCGGCGGCGCCGCTCAGGTTTTCTCCCGGTCCATCCATTTGCTGACTTCGGGCATGGTCCAGTC
>NEWT02000039.1:142333-170073 GCA_002869925.2 Nitrospira sp. CG24A | reverse complement strand
CACACATCACCACCACAGGAGGACGGACTGTCGGATTTCTACGGAGAATAATGCGGTCAGCTGACTTTCTTCCCAGCTCGTCATCCGTATATAAGATTCATCACGGCAAGGTGAGCTCCCCCCGAAAGACACCCCTCTCAGGCATGGAACAGACTGACGCGAAAACGTAGAATGTCCTCAGCTATTTCTCACATGGTTTACGATACTATGCGCGCCATGACAGTTCGTTCGATCATTCTTGCTCTCATCTGCTTGCCACTTTTGGGACTTGCCGAAGCCCAGAACCACTCTGTCGAGATCTTGCCTCACTGGAAACAAGGAGACACGGTTCGTCTCGAAATTACGCGGGCACGCGTGAAATCCACCGATGGCAGGTCTACGATCACAGGGAAAACTCACACTGACTTTGCGATTGAAGTACTCAGCGCTAACGACAATGGATACCTCGTGGGCTGGACCGCAGGCAAGACCACGTTTGATTCTCCTTCTCAGGCTGAGCAATCCTTCCTTGGACAGGTCGTGAATCTCATGAGTGGACGGCAGATTATTCTAGAGATCGATTCACACGGAGCCATTCGAGGCGTCCAGAACTGGAAGGAACTCAAAACCTCGGCGCTGAAATCCCTGGATGCCCTCGCCGCAGCCAAAGACGTGCGGAAAGGAAAACCTGACAACGCACTCATGTCCAGGTTGCGGGCACAATGGGAATCCATGCTAGGAACCAAAGCGCAGGTCGAAGAGCTGTGCACCCGCGAGGCACAGGTATATTTTAAGGTTCTCGGAAGAGGGTATGCCCGCCACACACCGTTCGAGTACGAAGACCTGTTCCCAAATCCCCTCGGCGGTAATGCCTTCCCCACTCATGCACGCATGGCACTGAAAACGTTCGACAAGCAGACGGGCCGCGCCGTGATTACGTGGAGCCAAGTAGCCGATCCCAAGCAAGTTTCGCGGATTCTTGAATTAATGCTCAAGGAGATGAGGGCACGAGTGGGGAAAGAACCACAGGAGGGAGAATTCCCCACCACGATTTCCATGGAAGACCATGCAGAAATCGTGGTGGATGTGACCACAGGATGGGTCAAGACGCTCAAACATGCGCGGTCTATAAATTTCGGTACGCGTGCCCAAGTTGACACCACATCAATCATCAGAATTGCCGAATGATAGTGCATCCAGAAGATTGGAGATCAGACCTTCGTATTGACGCATGAGAGGCAGGCATACGTTTCAGAAACCAGCTTCCTGCGCGTAGCAGGACGCTGCTTCATCTGACCTCATCGGCCTGTCTCATGTGTGTGCCTCCGCGTACGAGAGAGACAGGACGGACCCACGCGCCCGATAAATCCGTCGCCTCCCACCGTACGCACTGCCCCACCCCGTCTCCAAGCAATGGATACGTCCATGATTTTGCTATAGACTTTCCCGTATCAAATCACTAAGACTGCCTATGATTCCAACAACCCGCTTGACCCAATCAATCGCTTCAATCCTGCTCTCGGTGCGGATAGGTCTACGCACAGGGTAGGCGAAGGGTGATGGGCTGAATGAGCCACGGAGGGACAGTGCATGGATCCGATCAAGTCGTTCATGGTTCCGAGTGAAAAGTTTATTACAGTTGAGCGGGATACGGATGTGCAGACGGCGGCACAGCTTATGCGCGATCGCCGCATCAGCAGCCTCTTTGTAACGAACGGAACGGAGATCATTGGCATCGTCACGGATACCGACATGGTCCGGCGCGTGGCCGCAGCTGGCGTCGATATCCGCACGACAACGGCTCAGCAGATCATGTCGGCGCCGCTCGTGACGGTCGAAGGAGATAAGACCGTATTAGATGCCAGCGATCTGATGGCCCACAAGCATATCCGACATCTCGGCGTGACGCAGGGTGGAAAGTTAGTCGGCATGATTTCTGTGCGCGACATCCTAGCCTTCTTGACGAATCTCCGGAAAAAGTGATCCGATGGAGAGCAAAGAACCCCGCCCTTCCAGGCGGTGCTTTTGTAAACCAAGCGGGAACTTACCTCCGCTCTTCCGAGCGGGGCGTCCTGGCAGATCTTCGTGAAAGGATATCTACAAATCACACACCCTACACATCTGCCTTGCCCTCCACCAAACTTATTTTTGCCTGTCACCAGGCGCAATAATCCTAAGTAATCGCCGGACACCCTCTCGCCAAACGTCACGTTGTCGCTGTCGAGCGCAGGCATTTGACGTTGCCTAGCAGTCTATTGACAAACTAGGGAAGGCCTGATTAATTCAAAAGTCTAGGCGGTGATCGATCAGATTCCCAGTGTTTTTCATGCCGACCGAACGAAATTGGGAATTAATCAGACCTTCCCTAGCTGATGACAGCAGAAACGACATCACGTCTGCGATCACTGACGGAAGCTGCGGGGCCTGCAGGCTGTTCAGAAAGACCGTCCAGCAAGGCCGTAGCGAGCGAAGAGGCGAGGAGGTACGGACCGCACTTCGTGTAACCGTTCGCCCTTGCAATGAGTCTTGGCGAACGGATAAGCCCCTTCAGTATTTCGAATATCCGAGGTGTGCCCCTCAACGTTGAGCCTCTGAGCGACGCGAGAACGCCGCTGGCGGGCTTTGTCAACAGCCTGCTAGCTAGCCGAACGAGGTGTGGCAGGATAGCCTGCATAACGATCAGAGACGAAAAGAGGATCTTCACCTCCGATTTCCGCAATGTGGTATTTGCGGTCAATCACAATGTAGTTGGCGCCAAAGCGGAGGGCTGTTTGACTTAACTGTGCGAGCGATTGATTGCGGTACCCCGCTACAGCATCATCTTTGTTTTCAACTTTTCGACCTGCCACTTCTTCCACTCGTTGGTGCCATGCAATCAGTTCGCTCGGCTTGATGGGCGTCGACTTCCAGTCAACCACGATTGCACGAGCGCCTAAAAGGCGAAACTCTTCCAATTCCGGAGGAATCAAGAAGTTGCTATTGATGGGTGACCTCTGTGCCCACTGGTAGAGCGTACCTTCCTCGCCTAATATCTGCGGGCTAAACAAAGTAGATCTGTTGTAGGCAGCACTGACACGACCAGGCAAGTAAGAAAAGAGGAGCCCAACTGCGGCCACTGCAAAGATCGATGCCGAAATGCCAACAGCGGATGGTTTATACTTAATGAGCATGGCAAGCCCTACGGTCAGGACACTCATGCTCAGAATGGTCATAGTAGGATACGAGAGTATCTGATAGTTGTGTAGGTACCCACGCAAGACCAGCATGCTACCTAGCGCGATCAAGACACGTGGCGCAGGGTTGTTCCGGTCAAACAGGGACAGAGTGCCGCCGGTGACACGCACAGCAAAACTTGCGACTGCTACCTGGCTTATGATGACGCCAAAGGGTGCCAAGCGCCAGACGTACAGTTGGGAGATCGCAGGGACAAAAACAAGTGTAGTCAGTACAGTGGCGCCGATCACGCTGGCGGCAATGGTGCCCAACAAAGCCAACGTTGACAACCGTACCGACCGAACGTCAATGGTGAGTGTTGCACCAAGACCTGCAAGCAACCATCCGCTCCACGCCCAAAAATCCATCAAATAGGTTTCTGGCACGTAATGGTGCGGTGCGCGGATTTGCTGGAAGATGGTGCGAGCTGCCGCTGAACCCTCTCCACCAGACATAGCCAAGATAAGCGGCAGGTCGAACGCCAGAATAAGCAGGCTTGGAACCAACTGACCAGCCAATCGACGTACTAATGCATCGCGGCCCATGGCTAGATGCGCCAAGCCGAATATTCCGATGCCGAGGATCAAAAAGTTGGCGTGGAATAGGCCTCCAAGTGCGAGGAAAACCCCTGAGAGTTGAATTCGCCCACGTAAGAACCACAGTATGGACACAAGCCAAGCCACTGACGCTACTGCCGATGGCTGCAGACCCTTTTCAAATAAATACGACCCTCCTACGGTTTGCGTGCGATCTATCATCACAAACAGCAAAACAATGAAGAACGCGACTAAGCCCCACTGTTGGGTATACGCTAGCGCGACACGGTAGATCACAAAGATGCCGGCGGTGGCCAAGACGAGGTTCAGGATGGCAGACCACCATGCTACCGAGCCCAGCGCGTACGTGAGCCACACAATCCATTCAAATCGGGCATGGTAGGGAGTTGTTTCCTGCACGAGCCAATCGTAGGCCAGGAAGTCCGGGTTCAGGTGATTGAGCGCATGGGGAAGATACGTTGCTTGATTGGCAACATTGCCGTAGGAAAAACCAAAAGAGAATGCGACAAGCAGCGCAATGGCGAAGGCTATGACATCGCCTGTAGGAAGCTTTATTGCCTGCATGGAGATGCGAATGCCCACCATCTCAGCAACAGAAAGTTGAGAATGGTGATGACGGCCATCACCATAACCCATGCCAGGACTGGGTCAATGCCGAGCCCGTCCGCGGCAACTCCGATCACAGCTATGCTGATCAACATCAGGCTTACCTGCACGACCAAAAAGCGGCTACCTTCTTCAATCACCCTGTCACGACTGCCGAATACCCATGTCCGATTCCACGCATAGCTCCAAAACATTCCAGTGCCGTATGCAATAGCCTGAGCGAGGCTCGCCATCCCTACTGTTTGAGGCAGGAACGCCAGCATGGCCAGATACACGATGAAGGAAATGAGCGCGTTACTCAGCCCGACCAAAAGAAATCGAAGAAACCGATACGCGCTCCAGTTGTCAGATAACGCCACGCGGATTTGCCGTAGTCTGCTAGCGGCAGGCGGCGGTCTCTTCATAGATGACGTAAGCTGGCCGGCGTTGCAGCATGATGTAGATGAGACCAATATATTCACCTATGACACCAAGAATCACGAATAATACGCCGAATAGAAAGACCAGGAGACCCAGTGTGGAGGCCCACCCAGGCACGGTATGCCCCAGGGCATATTGCACGATGATGTAACACAACGCCGAGAAAGCCAGCGCGCTGGTGACCAACCCCAGCGCAATACCAACCCTGAGCGGCTTCGTGGAAAACGCGACGATGCCACCATGCGCAAAACGCAGCATGCGTTGTAAGGTGTATTTACTGTCTCCGTGCAGACGGTTCGCAGCTTCGAACTCGATTGTGGTCGAGGGAAAGTCGAGCCAACTTACCACGCCACGAAGAAATATATCGCTTTGCTGGAAAGCCATTACTTGGTCCAGAACACGCCGATCGACTAGGCGGAAGTCCGAGCGACCTTCCTCCATATTAATGTCGGACATGAAAGAAAAGAACCGGTAGAACAGTGCAGAAGATAGCTTTTTGAAGCAACCGGTTTGTGCATTGTAGTGCCGGCGTGTCTCGACTACTGCAGCGCCCTGTTTCCAAGCTTTGACTAGTTCAGGAATAAGCTCGGGTGGGTGTTGCAGGTCGCCATCCATGCTCACAACGGCTTGACCCCGCGCACGAGACAATCCAGCCAGCAAAGCAGCTTGATGTCCGAAACGGCGCGCGAGACGCAATCCACGAAAACGAGGGTGGTGTGGGACGACGGCTTTCGCAATCCTGGTCCATGTGGCGTCTCCACTGCCGTCATCAACTAACAGGACCTCATAGGACTTGCCGAGGCTATTCAGTGTGTTGGCCAATCGCTCTACCAAATGAGCGACATTATCCTGTTCATTGAATAGCGGTACGACCACGCTAATGAGTGGTAGGGTAGCTTCGGTAGACGCGCGTTCTGATTGTATCCTCCCACCTTTTTCCCACGAACGCATGAGGTCGGACGCGACATCGTTGACGCTCTGGTTGCGCTCCGCGATCGCCTGCTGAAGTTCTTGTATTATTGACGATTTATTGGAGGTTAGTATCCGGTTCGATAAGAGTCCCATGGCCTACTCCTCGCTGGTATACGTTTACAGATCTTTGTGCTGCTTCAACCTAGCCGGTCATATGTCAAGCAATTAACCACGATCTGCCTTCTTGTCAGGCAGGCATGATTGATCGACGAGACTGATTTGACTGTGCACTAAATAATGCCCCAATAACGCTAGAGAAAACCCTAGACCAAGACCATGGAGAATTCTCAGGGCGGCAAAGACGGCGGGCTATTCAGCGAAATCTATAAGAATAAACCGGGAGGATCGGTCTGTGAGGGGCTCGACGTGTACCTGTGAAGTTTTTGGTCTGCCGTGGCGCACATACTGTCACGCTATGCCTATTTAGGGAGATTAGTCAAGCCAAAACTGCTCACCCTAAAAATTCCTCCATTCAAGATCTGAAGGGGAACAGCATTGATTTCCAATTGGCAGAGTTGACGAGGCCATTTCCTTCTCCATCGAGTCAATAGCTTTCACAGCTCTCCGAATGAATTTTTCTAGGCCGACACCCGAATATGTGAGGTCTGTTCAAGTAGTTCTGCATCCGCTCAATGAAGCTCCCCGCTGCAGCCTACTCCGCCGAAGCAGTCGCTTCGGCTGCGAAGGCTGGAAGCTGCGGGGTATCTTGCGAAATTCTCAGAAGCCGTTACCCTCCTGCGCCAAGGCTACGGAGGATTCTCCGCGCCTTCATCCCCGTGGCGAGTTACGGGGTATTCGGCGAAGGAGAATACAGTCTCATCCTGAAACCTCTTAAAGCCTGGTTGCGTTGGCAATTCGGTGGCGCCTGGAAACACGCAAAGAAAAGTGGCGCTCCTTTCGCGGCACGAGGTGTGCAGAACCCTTCTCGTCACTACCTTTCACCAGGCCACACGACTCTGGACCAAACATCTTCACGAGAGTATAATGTATTTTCTTCATCTATTTGATACACTTAATGCGAATTCATGAAGAGTAAACTCACCTGTCTATTGCTCAAGAGACGTGGCACATGAAACGCGAACTTGATCCAAAATCCCATGAGTGGGCCAGTCATGAGCGGGTTATTGTGTTTGATGGGATCTGCAATTGGTGTAATGCCTGGATAAATTTCGCCATCGATCACGACCCTCAGGAGAAATTCAAGCTCGGAACGCTTCAGTCGAAACATGCAAAACAGATTCTTCAAGAGCTTGAACTTTCAACCGAAGACTTTGAGACTTTTCTCCTCCTTGAGCGAACCCGTGTATTTACCAAATCCACGGCTGCCCTGAGAATCGCGAGACACTTATCTGGTCTCTGGCCATTGCTCTACCTCTTCATTCTCATTCCACGCCCTCTTCGTGATGCCATCTACGATATCGTTGCGCGCAATCGGTATAAGTTGATGGGCAAAGCCGAGGCATGCCGTGTCCCGACCCCCAACGAGCGCGCACGGTTTATTTGACTCCTCCGCCAGGGAAAATCTCCGTCCACTCTCCCCACACCCCTCACCGTCGGAATGAAGAATCCACCTCCGAGTTTGCAGTAGATTCACCGGAGGAGAAGCACGCCTCCTTTCCGTACGTAGCCCACATAGCCCGCCGACGGACCCACGTCTCACCGCATGATGAAAAGGAAAACAACACGATGTCGAATATGTCTTTGAGAGTGATCGCCCGCGTTGCGGCCAAGGCCGACAGCGTGGAGCAGGTTCGCGCCATACTCATGGGAGTCGTCGAGCCAACCCGCAGAGAGCCAGGCTGCCTCGGCTATCAGCTACTGCAGAACCAGGCAGACCCGACCGACTTTACGTGTGTCGAAGAATGGGTAAGCGCCGCAGCAGAGCGATCCCATGTTGCGACCCCACATATCTCGGGCGCGCTGCGACAATTGCTAGGACTGCTCGCCGCAGAACCGGATGTCCGTCGCTACACAGTATTGAAGTGATTCCTCGTGGTCGAGCAGCGCAAGACACCGACCGTAGGGGAAAACGGGATCGCCAGGAGTCCTGCTGTCTCACCATTTCAATTATGGCGCATAGCAGTCCAGGATTTGTCTCCACTCACCCCTAACCCCATACTATTCCACGCCCTTCACTCCACGGCTCAGCCATAGACCCGCCAGGCCAGAAAACGTAGAATGACGTCGTTTCGTCACTGCCCTGGGAAATACAATGGAAGAAGCTCCTCCCGTCGAAATGATAGAAATTTTAGTCTGCGCGAGCGGCGTGGTGTATGGCGCAGTGTTAGCCTACGGCATCAGACAACAGTGGCGCTGGATCACCGATCCGCCAGAGTGGACATCGGTCATCTACTTTCCCACAGTGGTCAAGATGATTTGGGGGCCCACACATGTTCGAACCTTTGCCTACTTGACGGCCTACGGCTCTTTCGCAATGAGTCTATTTTGTCTAGCCCAGGCAGTGGTTGCGTCCTTCTAACCTGCACACGCCTTTTTGAATGCCGGCTCGCAATCGGGGGTCACAACAAAAGACTTCCGCCCGCGTTTCGTCCTCCATGATACAGTGGGCCACGAAACGAAGAGGGGGCTATCACCACGCTCATACCTTGGCTGATGGGACCTCCAGGTATTATTCAGGATGATAGGCATCGCGGAGAATCGTATGTTGACCTTGCACAGACACTTCGCCGTGGCAGAACCTCACTGAAATTGGTGTCCCCACTCTCAGTACAGCGTCTATGGAACATACGAATACCCCTAAAACCAAAACCCGACTCCCACTGTATATTCTCGTTGGCCTCTTTGCCGGTGTCCTGTTGGGCATCGTATTACATACAAACTATCTGGCAGATGACAATACCGCCCTGCAAACCTTCGAGCGTGGGGTACAAGAAATCACGAGTCAACTATCACGAGAATCCGATCACCACGCACGCCTCCTACTGGAACAACAACACAAAGATTTGTCTCAACAACATACTGCCGCACTGGCTGCGCGCGACAAGAAGGTCGAACCGTTTTCGCTTCTCGCGGATATTTTTCTCAGGCTGATTAAAATGATCGTCGCGCCGCTGGTATTCACGACACTGGTCGTCGGTGTGGCAAAACTTGGTGACATCAATTCTGTGGGACGGATCGGAGGAAAGACCTTAGCGTGGTTTCTCAGTGCGTCCTTCATGAGTCTCCTGCTCGGCATGATCATGGTCAATGTCTTGAAGCCGGGAGCCGCCATGAATCTTCCGCTTCCCGATCTCCATGAACATCTCGATATCGAGCGGGGCGATTTTTCGCTGAAAAGCTTCCTATATCATGTGTTCCCTTCCAGCGTCATCGACGCGATGGCCAAGAATGAAATCCTGCAGATCGTCGTATTTTCGTTATTGTTCGGGGTCGCAACCGCCGCCCTCGGTGAACGGGGCCACGTGATCATTCATTTTTTCGATACGGTTGCACAGGTCATCTTGAAAATTACGGGATATGTGATGAGTCTTGCGCCCTTCGCAGTATTTGGCGCGATGACCGCCATCGTCGCAAAGCAAGGGCCGGGCATCTTACACACCTATTTGACGTTCATCAGCGAATTCTACGTGAGTCTGTTTCTGCTCTGGTCGGCACTGATCCTGGGGGGATTTTGTATCATCGGCACACGAGTGCTCTCGTTAATGCGGCAGGTCAAGGAACCGATCCTCTTGGCCTTTTCCACATCGAGCAGCGAAGCGGCGTTTCCAAAAACAATGGAGGAGTTGGGAAAATTCGGCTGCAAGGATAACGTCGTCAGCTTTGTGCTGCCACTGGGGTATTCCTTTAACCTGGATGGCAGCATGATGTACATGACATTTGCTTCGCTGTTTATTGCCCAATCCTATGGCATGGATCTCCCGCTTCCAACCCAGCTCACCATGCTGTTGGTCCTAATGCTGACGAGTAAAGGCATTGCAGGTGTGCCCAGGGCCTCCTTAGTCGTGATTGCAGGAACCTTGGCCACGTTCAATATTCCTGAAGCAGGTTTGGCGTTGCTCTTGGGAATCGATCCACTCCTGGATATGGGGCGAAGCGCAACCAATGTTGTAGGCAATAGCATCGCAACCGCGGTCGTCAGCAAATGGGAAGGGGCATTGGGTTACGGAGGTCCGCAATCGTCTTAACACATCAAGCAAATTGGCTCGCGTCCCCTGCTCGCCACAGACGCGGAGGGCGCTCCGGATCACCAAATTTCTCAACGCAGCAAACCGCTGGTTTGTTTGGGCTATCTGGTCTATCCTCTTCAGGCGGGGTCATGCCTGAGAGAGACGAGACAATCGCTCTCACCCCATAACTATTCTGACGCCACGAGTTAAAACCGGTGCCCCCATGTATCTTTCAATTATTATTCCAGCTTTTAATGAAGAACGCCTCATCATACGTTGTCTGCAGTCTATCGCGACGTCACTTGCCGCACACTCCTCGCATGGTTTTACATCAGAAATTATTGTGGTCGATAATAATTCGACCGACAACACAGCCAATCTAGCCAGAGAAACAGGCGCTCACGTGGTGTTTGAGCCGATCAATCAAATCGGCCGAGCGCGGAATGCCGGGGCTGCCGCCGCAACAGGCGATTGGTTGCTCTTTCTGGACGCTGACAGTGTGCTCAATCCAGAATTGTTTGCCGATATTGTACGGTTAATGGAAGAGGGCAACAGCGTGGGCTGCGGCAGCACCATCTGCATGCATGGACTGCCTTGGTGGGCGACGCTGACCTTACAATTATGGACGAGTACGTCGATTCTCTTTCGCTTGGCTTCGGGAGCACTCATCGTGTGTCGTCACGATGCGTTTCGCGATGTCGGCGGGTTCAATCAAACCGTCTACGCGGCTGAAGAAATTGGCCTCAGCGTCGCGCTCAAACAGTGGGGAAAGCCACGAGGTCTTCACTTCGTGATCTTGAGAACGCATCCACTGGAAACATCAGCGCGTAAAGTGGTTCTCTACTCTCCAAGAGAGATTGCCGGTCAAATCTTGCGGGTTATTTTCCTTCCACGTCAAACCTTGCAAGATAAGAAGCACTTATCTGTGTGGTATGACGGGCGGCGTTGAATCGACGCCCGATTGCTCTGACACACTGCGCCAGGTTTGAGAACCCGGCATGTCTTGGCATCTGGCAGAAATCTGATCCACCACGCGTCCTCTCGTCTGCCTGGTTCTATAACAGATGCACGCACGGCTAAGATGGCTTGACTGAGCCGTCTCTCTGCGCGTAGCATGACGTACAAGACGTTTCAGCCACGCTGACTGTCTCATCCTTCGCGCTTCATTGCCCTTCTCAACGCGACCGATTCTCCAGTCTCCGCCGCTCCAACGCCGGCAACACACTCCGCACGCACTCCCGGGACGATCGCACCACGGCAAGGAGGTATCGCATGTCAACGCAGAGGCCCATTTCCGTCCGTATCCTCGAGCTACTCCAAGACTCCAAGGATTGCGAGTTCGATGCCTTAGCGGCACGCGCTCCTGAATTCAACGTAAGCGATATCTATCAGGAGATCTCTCGCTTAAGCCGGGAAGGCAAGGTGATTCTCACCCGAGGCGTAGGGGTTTTCACCATCAGACAAGCAACGGCTGTCAGCCATGCACCACAGACCATAGCCAGCCCCCCTCACGTCTGAAGCTGACAAGAAGAGAATACTGGGTCGACGCCAAGATATTGGGGTGGACCAGGCTGCGCCAAGAAAGTATAATCCCCTCCGGTTCTTCACTGCCACGATATCGCTTCAACCGTAGATGAAACAATCGCTGCACGTACTGACGGAGATGTTCTCATGAGGACTCGCAGGCTCAGAGAGTTCAGCCGCCTAGCCGCCCTTGTGCTTTCAGTCGTCTGCCTCACCACGCCTGCATGGGCGGACTTCAAAGCCGGCGAAAAGGCCTATCAGCGCAACGACTACGGCGCGGCGTTGCATGAGTGGCAACCGCTGGCGAAGCAAGGACAGGCTGCTGCCCAATATCAACTCGGTCTGCTCTATGCGAATGGCCAGGGCGTGCCAAAGGACGATGCCCAAGCACGGCAGTGGTATGAGAAATCCGCCAATCAAGGACATGCGCTCGCCCAAGTCAACCTGGCGAGTTTGTATGACTATGGCCGTGGAGGCTCGCAAGATTTCAGGATGGCAGTGAAATGGTATCTTCGAGCTGCCAATCAAGGTAATGATTTAGCCCAACAAAGACTGGGCCTCCTGTACGAGCGTGGGGATGGCGTGCCGAAAGACTTTGTCCAGGCCTATATGTGGTATAAGCTTGGAACAGCGAAGGGAGTAACGCCAGGCGCCATACGAAGGGATGATTTGGCTTCACGAATGACCTCAGACCAGCTTGCCGCGGCGAAAAAACTGGCGCGGGAATGGCAACCAAAACCCCTGGGGTCACGCTCCTCTCAGACGCGGCCATAGCACTCCTGTCTTGCACAGCTGCCCCCGATCTGACTCATCTCGTTTCTTTATTCTGCCTCGTGGGTGCGGGTGGGCACACAAGGGAAGCAAACCCGCTCTGCGCAACAAACAGACCATCTCTGAATCCCCCCTATCCCCCAACGGTAGACCATTCAGACGTGAACGGGTATCATGTCTCCATTCGTTCGTCGGAGTTATCAGTCCTGTACTCAAGGACCACAAGCATGGCTGGAAGGGCCTGGATACTGAGTGGCGCAGTGACACTAACTGTCGTCGGGCTCATACCAAACTCCTTCATCCCTCGGATGACATCCTTCGCGCTCGCCGATTCTTTGAATGTCAGACCAGGAACCTGGGATATCAGTATCACGACCCAGACGGGCGGATCGCTCATACCTCCGGACCTGCTCGCCAAAATGCCACCGGAACAACGCGCCAAGATTGAGCAATCCATGCAGGCACGTTCCGGGAAACCGATGACCCACACCTCGAAAGAGTGCGTCACTCAAGAAGATCTGGACCAAGACCGCATGCTCAAGGAGCAACACGAGGACGGCGAGCTCCAGTGTCCGACGCGAGTTGTTTCAAAATCCTCACGCAAACTCGTGATCGAGCGGACGTGCCCAGCGCCTCGCGCCTCCACATCCCAGATGGCTATGGAGGCCAAGACGCCCGAGACTATCGTCGGCAGCATCGATATGACACGAGCAGGATCAGGCAAAGTTCATGCGGACATCAAAGGCCGCTGGCTTGGTGCGAGTTGCGCTGAGATCAAAGACCGCGATTGAGCAAGAATAGAATATGCCTCACGCCTCAATCGTGTGCAGAATCTGGCCCAATCTGGTTTCTTCGGTTCATCTCGGTATCTTATTCCAAGAAGGAAACACACCAGGCCAACGCGGTACACCCGACTCTCCATCACCTTCTCTCTCCCACCTATCCCCTTTGGATTGATGGATACCTCTACTCTTGAGGGAAATCACAGCGTGGTTTAGAAGGCTATCTTCCCTGCTCTAGAGTAATAGGAGTGTCTAGCTGACCAAGACTCTCAGTCGGGCTCCTTTCTCGGCCTACCCCCCGCCTCACCGACATCGTCTCCGTTGTTCCCCCCTTGACTCGTTCGTCCTGGCCGCATAGTTTATTGGAATCTATCCTTGGAAACGGTGCTCGTCATATTCATACAAGGAGGTACGCATATGCGGTTCGTCAAAGTGAAGGATGAAGAACGTACGGGTGAGGTTGCCATCAATCTCGACCTGATCCGGGAAGCACACTTTGGAGGAGGACTGCTGCACCTCTACTTCGAACGGAGCGCTACCTCCCAGGACGACGTCACCTTTACAGGTGAGAATGCGCAAAAAATATGGGCAGCCATGGGCTAACGCAGACTGCGGACAACATACATGCAGCAGTGAACATACCGCGCCAGAGCCCTATCGCAGCATATGGCAGGAATCTGATCTATCGGGCTCGTCACGTCTCTCTCATATATTTGAGTCGATGAGGGAAGAGCACACCGGATCTGCATACTCGGCACACTAACTCTAGACCGCCTTTTTCCCCGCCGCACATCACACATGCTGTGCAGCCCCTCTCAGGCTAGGTGTCCAACGGTGATATTCATATGTCAGAGATCGACTTACTACACTTGCACTCTCTTGACTAGGCTCAGTAGGATAGCACCTACGCGAGGCGCGAGGCTGTGCAAATGTGCGTGAGGAACAGCGTGATGGACATCGCAGACAAGAACGTTCCCCTGTCACGGCATTGCATGATGACGACCCTCGTGCTCTTGCTCGTGTGCATGGCCATTTCAGCCTGTGCTGACGTGGAGCCCCCTGCAACAACCCGCAGCGTAGACGGGGCCACAGTAGCTGCACTCCACAAGTCCGCAGAGCAAGGGAACGCCACTGCGCAGAACAGACTTGGCCTTCTGTACAACCAAGGCCAGGGGGTTCCTCAAAATTTACTGCTCGCGAAGCAGTGGTTTGAAAAAGCGGCGGAGCAGGGGGACGCTGGCGCGCAAGTCAATCTCGGCACTCTCTATCTCCTCGGGCAAGGCGCGCTCGAAAGCGACCAAATGGCGTTGTTCTGGTTTCGCCGAGCGGCAGAACAGCAAGAAATGCTGGCCTTCGCGAAACTGGGGTTCATGTATGAACATGGACGCGGAGTCACCCAAGATTTTGTCCAAGCCTACATGTGGTACACCCTTTCTGCCGCACGGGGAGAAAAGCGAGCCTTAGCGTCTCGTAATCAGCTCGCCAAGCAGATGCCCCCGGCACAGGTAACCGCGGCCCAACAGCTGGCACGGGAGTGGAAACCAAAGCCGAAGTAACCTCGCGTGTATTGCCCGACAATGCGAATCGTGAGAAATGACAAAGGGATTGCCCCTGTCTTCCACGACTTGGGCAATCCCCCTTACTATCTTTCCGAAGCAGGTGCGCGACCGGGCTGCTCTACACCCCCGACTCAAGTATCTCGAACTCCATCTCTCGCAGCAGGGCTTTCGCCTGAGTAAACGCTTTGGCCCGATGACTGATGGCGTTTTTCTGATCTGCCGACAACTCAGCCAAGGTCTTCGCTAATTCCGGAATGAGGAACACAGGATCATAGCCGAATCCTAACGTCCCACGAGCTTCGGCTGCAATCTCTCCCTCTAATATTCCCTGGACCACTCGTATACCATCTGACGGCAATGCAATCGCTGCAACGGTCAGAAAGCGGGCAGTTCGTCGTTCACGAGGCACGCCCGTTAATTCCAGCAGCAACTTCCGACAGTTGTCTTCATAGGTCGCGTCTTCGCCGGCATAACGAGCCGCATAGATGCCAGGCCGCCCACCGAGCGCATCCACTTCCAGTCCCGTATCGTCAGCGACAGCCGGCAAGCCTGTAAACTCAGCAATGACACGTGCCTTCTTGATCGCGTTCGCCTCGCAGGTATCCCCGTCTTCAACCACTTCGGGTGCATCAGGAAACTCATCGAGTGTATGTATCGTGATGTCATGCCCGCCTAAAATGGCGGCAAGTTCCTCTCTTTTATGCCGATTACGCGTCGCAAGGACCAACTCACGAATCATCGTCTCTTCCTTACTCCAGTTCTCCGATCAGATCCTTTTGCAGCGCGGTGAGAGTCTGAATCCCACTCCATCCCATCGCCATAAACTCATCCATTTCCTGTTTGGCAAAGGGGGTCCGCTCCGCTGTCCCCTGGACTTCGACATAGCGTCCCTGTCCAGTCATCACCACATTCATGTCGACATCGGCCATAGAGTCTTCTGTATAGGCCAAGTCGACAAGAATTTCCCCACCCACCTTTCCGACGCTAATCGCAGCAAGATAATCCGTCAAAGGACGCTTCTTGAGCGAACCTCGCTTCTTCAGAACAGTAAACGCATCGGCTAGCGCAATAAATGCTCCTGTAATCGACGCGGTTCTGGTGCCTCCATCGGCCTGGATGACATCGCAGTCGAGCCAGATCGACCGCTCTCCCATCTGGCCCATATCTGTCACCGCGCGGAGGGCTCGCCCGACAAGGCGCTGAATCTCCAGCGTCCGACCACCCTGCTTCCCTTTCACCGCTTCTCGCGGGGATCGCTCATGGGTCGAACGAGGGAGCATCGCATACTCGGCCGTCACCCACCCTTGCCCCTTCCCCTTCAAAAATGGTGGCACTTTCTCCTCAATCGAAGCCGTGCAAATCACTTTCGTGTCGCCCATTTCGATAAGGACAGACCCTTCAGCATGTTTAATGAAATTCCGCGTCACCTTGACCGGGCGCAGCTGATCTTTTCTCCGTCCATCGACACGCAAAAGTCCCGCTGCATTACTCATGAAAATTTCTCCTGTTCACAATGCCGCGCATTATAGTGAAGGCCCTCCAAAATCGCAATGAAACCGGCCTAGTGCCTCAGCCCATCAGTCAACAACCGCACCCTTCAATACAGCGCCTTCGCGAACCAAGAGGGTTCGTTCCTATACCTCACGTCGGGCGGCTATTCCTCCCCCCGCTCCCGAGCAAGGATGCTTCGAGAGTCATGCGAAAAAGACACGAATCCTCAACTGTTTCGCCATCGGCTTGTACAAAAGTACACGGTGCGTACGACAAAATCTGTACGGGCCTAGGCCAGGTCAAGGATCTCCCACACATACATCTAGGACGATGCGGCGACGACCACCCATGAACCTACTGTCCTCATGCTGTATTTCCTGTTTCCAGAGGAAGAAGACGTCATCAGGGCGATGAAGTCCGGCCATGCTAATTTTCGAAATAGATTGGCACAAAAGGTGCTTCTGTCTTACATTCTCTTGAGACTTCTGAACATGGCAATACACATGAGCACCCACTGAGGACGATACAGTTCCCTTCTGCATATACACCCGATGTAGTATAGTCACACAACATGATATTGCCTCTTGACCGATCGACCCAACAAGCTCTCTTTGATCTGAAACGCGTTCTGATCGTTGACGACGAAGAACCGATCCGCCGACTGCTCGGCTACATGCTTCAGACCCATGGGTATGAGACGGTCCTTGCGTCCGATGCGCGTGAGGCACGGACCAGGCTGGATGAACAACCCTTTGCCTTAATCTTATGCGATGTCAATATGCCCGGTGAGTCGGGCATGGATCTCATTCGCAATATCTTAAGCCAGCATCCCCACACTGCTGTGATCATGGTGACCGGTCTCGACAGCTCGGTCCTGGCGAACGCGGCACTCGACATGGGCGCCTTTGGATATATCGTCAAACCCTTCGAATCCAATGAAGTCATGATCGATGTCGCCAATGCGCTCCGCCGCCGTCGGCTTGAACTCGAAAATCGGCTGCACCGGGAGAACCTGGAAGATGTCGTGAGGACCAGGACGATGGCGCTCCAGCAAGCGCTCGAATGGCTCGAGCTACGCGAAAAAGAGCTGCGGCTCTCACGAGAGGAAACGATTCAACGACTCGCGATCGCCGCCGAGTATCGTGACAGTGCAACGGCCCAGCACATTCACCGCATGAGCCATTACTGTGAATTGCTCGCGAGGAAACATGGGCTCTCAGCCGAACAGTGCGATTTGATCCGCACCGCAAGTCCTATGCACGACATCGGAAAAATCGGCACGCCGGACCATGTGCTCTTGAAGCCCGGCAAGTTCACACCGGAAGAATTCAACGTGATCTCTCAACATGCGGAGATCGGCTATCGCATCCTCAACGGATCGGACGCGGAAATCCTCAAAGTCGCGGCATCGATCGCCTGGACTCACCATGAACGGTGGGATGGCAACGGATATCCGCGCAAGTTGAAGGGCAATGCGATCCCGGTCGAAGGACGAATCGCCGCGATTGCCGATTCCTTCGATGCCCTCACCACCCAGCGGATCTATAAGCCGGCCTTCCCCCTCGACCAGGCCGTCGAACTCATGACCAAACATCGGGGCGAGCACTTCGACCCTGAGCTCCTCGACATCTTCTTCGCCTCGCTGAACGAGATCACACAGATCCATGATCAGTATGCCGACCAAGTGCCACGCACCATGATTCGCGAATCGTAGCTTCCTTTTCGCCATTTCGTTGACCGTTTCGCCACCCACCGATATACTTTCCTCATCTATCAGGGACAGGCCGACACACACATCTCCAGCCCTGTCCTCGCAACAGTCGTGCTTTTGAAAGGATTGTGGGCCGTGGTGAACAAGACAACGGTGGCACACACACAGACGGCGACGCGCAATTGGATCGCGTATCTGTGCGAGTCCTTGGTGACGTCCGGAGTGATGCCGACCTGGGAAGCGGCAACCTATCTGACAGAGAACCTGTTTGGAGAAAAACCAAATCCCCGCCTCTTATGTGCGACCAATGCCTATGAAGTGACGTCCCAATTTCTTCAGTGGCTGTACAAGCCCATCGTCGAAGCCGCCTCTCGCGACATCACCTTGCCGGAGGGCGCCACGGTACACGTGTTTACGGATATCAGCCTCACCAGCAACTCAGCAGTGCTCGTTGTCTACGTGTCCGACGATGATCGACCACACCAATTGCTCATGCTGGATGCCACGAAAGCCTGGGATCTGGTCTTTACTGATTCAGAGGACGTGAATCGGTGGGCAGAAACACGATATCGGCGGGTCAAGTCAGCGCTGACTGCTGCGATCGGGAAACCTGTTCTTTCGAATGTCCTTGCAGAAGCGTCCTAGCTCACCTCCACGGTTCAGAGATTCACCCAACCTCTGCACACCCTCTTTTCATCCATTCGGTTCGTAGTTCAGGTTTGGCCCCAACCATCGCTCCAGCACTGAAAGGGGCATCCCTTTTCGCGCCTGGTAATCAAGCACCTGATCTTTTCCGATCTTCCCCACCGCAAAATACTTGGCCTCAGGGTGGGCAAAATAGAGCCCGCTAACCGAGGCGGCAGGCCACATCGCAAAGCTTTCCGTCAACGTGATGCCGGAGTGCTGTTCTGCGGACAAGAGGTCGAAGAGCAACCGCTTCTCGGTATGATCAGGACAAGCCGGATACCCTGGGGCTGGACGAATGCCGCGATACTTTTCACGGATTAAGTCGTCGGATGTCAACGCCTCGTTCTTACCATACCCCCATGCGTCACGAACCATCTTATGAAGATATTCCGCAAAGGCTTCGGCCAAGCGGTCTGCTAACGCTTTGGCCATGATGGAATTGTAATCGTCGTGATCGCGTTCGAATTCTTTACACAACACATCCACCCCGACTCCCGTCGTCACGGCAAAGGCTCCAATATAATCCGCGCGGCCGGACTCTTTCGGCGCCACAAAATCCGCCAGCGCAAAACTATTTTGCCCTGGAGGCTTTTCCGATTGCTGACGCAGCGTGTGAAACGTCGTCAAGACCGCCGTACGACTGTTATCGCGGTAGATTTCAATATCATCTCCCACACTGTTGGCAGGAAAGAATCCATAGACCCCGTTGGCGGTGAAGAGCCGTTGATCGACAATCTTACGGAGCAAGGCCCTCGCATCGTCGTACAACTCTTTGGCCTTGGAGCCCACGACAGGATCTTCAAAAATGGTCGGATAGCGGCCGCGCAATTCCCAGGTGTGAAAGAACGGCGACCAATCGATATAGGGGATCAGCTGATCCAACGGCTGCTGCGACAGCGTCTTCACCCCGGTAAAGGCTGGTATGGGAATATCGATCTCAGCCCAGTTCGGTTGGAATCGATTGGCTCGCGCCCGCGCCAGCGTCCAGATCGATTTTGCCCCCTTGTCCTGATGGGTTTGACGTATCTGATCGTAGTCGGCGCGAACCTTCTTAGCGAAATCTGTCCGCAAGTCTGTATTGACCAGACTGCCGACGACACCCACCGCCCTGGAAGCGTCCAGCACATGCACCACGGAATGGTTGTAACCCGGAGCGATCTTGACAGCCGTATGGGCTTTGCTCGTGGTAGCGCCGCCGATGAGTAACGGCAGATCGAAGCCCTCGCGCGTCAGCTCGCGTGCCACATGCGCCATTTCGTCCAGCGATGGGGTAATGAGTCCGCTCAACCCGATAATCGCGACCCCATGTTCACGTGCTGCCGCCAGAATCTGTTCACAGGGCACCATCACACCAAGATCGATCACCTCGTAGTTGTTACATCCCAGAACCACCCCGACGATGTTCTTCCCGATGTCATGCACATCGCCCTTGACCGTGGCGAGTAGAATCTTTCCATTCGAACTTGAGGCTCCTGACTTGAGTTTTTCTGCGTCCATGAAGGGCATCAAGTAGGCCACGGCTTTTTTCATCACTCTGGCGCTTTTTACCACTTGGGGCAAAAACATCTTGCCGGACCCGAATAGGTCTCCGACGATGTTCATGCCAGCCATCAGTGGCCCCTCGATCACATGCAGCGGCTTATCATACTTCTGCCGAGCTTCTTCGATATCCTGCTCGATATAGTCAGTCACGCCTTTCACCAGCGCATGAGAGAGACGCTCCTCGACCGTGCCGGTGCGCCACTCATCGTCTTTCACCACAACTTTGCCCTGTTGCTTGACGGTCTCGGCAAACGTCACCAATCGCTCCGTCGCATCAGGTCGCCGGTTCAGCAACACGTCTTCAACCAACGATAGAAGGTCCTTCGGAATCTCCTCATACACCGCCAGCTGCCCAGCGTTCACAATACCCATGTCCAGACCGGCCTTGATGGCGTGATACAAGAATGCCGCGTGCATCGCCTCCCGCACGCGATTGTTGCCGCGAAACGAGAAGGAAATGTTGCTAACGCCGCCGCTGACTTTCGCCAGCGGAAGATGCTGTTTGATCCAGCGGGTGGCTTCGAGGAAATTCACCGCGTAATTGTTGTGTTCATCAATGCCGGTTGCCACGGTGAGGATGTTGGGATCGAAGATAATGTCCTGGGCTGGAAAGCCTATGCGTTCTGTAAGAAGGCGATAGGCCCGTTCACAGACCTCAATCTTGCGCTCATAGGTGTCGGCCTGGCCACGCTCGTCGAACGCCATCACCACCACGGCTGCTCCATAGCGATGAACCAATGTGGCCTGCTGGAGAAACTTGGCTTCGCCCTCTTTGAGGCTAATGCTATTGACGACGGGCTTGCCCTGGATGTTTTTCAGTCCCGTCTCAAGGATGTCCCACTTTGAACTATCCACCATGATGGGAACACGACAGATATCCGGTTCAGACGCCACCAATCGCAGGAACTTCTCCATGGCAGTCTGGGAGTCGAGCATACCTTCATCCATATTGATGTCGATGATCTGGGCGCCCCCCTCGACTTGTTGCCGTGCGACTGAAAGCGCAGCATCGTAATCACCTGCCAAAATTAGTTTAGAAAAAGCCGGCGACCCTGTGACATTGGTCCGTTCACCGATGTTGACAAAGTTCGACTCTGGGCGAATCGTCACCGCTTCCAATCCACTCAGCCTGGTATGGGGCTCGATGGTGGACGGGACACGAGGGGGTAGACCTCGTATGGCCTCGGCAATCGTCTTGATATGACCCGGTGTCGTCCCGCAACAGCCGCCGACGATATTCAGCCAGCCATTCTGTGCCCATTCTCTCAATTGGGGCGCCAAGGTATTTGGTGTTTCCGGAAATCCCGTCGGTAGCAACGGATTGGGCAGCCCGGCATTCGGATGGCTACTCACATAAATCGGAGCCAGCCGCGAGAGCTCTTCAATCAACGGACGCATTTCCTTGGGACCTAACGCACAGTTGATACCGACACTGAGCAAGGAGACATGTGAGATGGAATTCCAGAAGGCTTCGATCGTTTGGCCTGTGACCCCGCGATTGCTGCCGGCTTGAATAAACGTCACCGAGGCCATAAGGGGGAGCGTGATATGGCGATCATTGAACAGCGTATCGATGGCAAAGAACGCCGCTTTGGCATTGAGCGTATCGAAAATGGTCTCGACCAACAACAGATCGACTCCGCCGTCGACCAAGCCTCGAACCTGCTCATAGTAGGCTGTGACGAGTTCATCATAGGTCGTGCCGCGCGCGCCTGAATTATTGACATCGGTTGAAATCGACGATGTTTTCGTCGTGGGCCCGATCGCTCCGGCCACAAAACAGGACCGGCCCGGCGCTGTCAGCTTGACCTGCTCCGCAGCGCGCCTGGCGCATTCTGCTCCGGCTCTCGCAATCTCGTAAGCCAACGACTCCATCCCGTAATCAGCCAGTGAAATGGCTTGCGCGTTAAACGTATTCGTTTCCACGATGTCCGCGCCGGCCTCGAAGTACTGGCGATGGATCTCTTCGATAATGGCAGGTTGTGTGAGGTTCAGGAGATCGTTATGCCCTTTCTGGTCCTTCTTCCAATTTTTGAACCGCTCGCCGCGGAACGCAGCCTCGTCCAGCTTCCGTTGCTGGATCATCGTCCCCATCGCTCCGTCGAGGACCAGAATGCGTTGTTGCAAGAGGGTTTCCAACCATGCGCCCATACGCGTTGTCTCCGAGATCGAATCCACTGTGACGATGAAGAAAGTCAGGCCATCATACCCGACCCGTTCTTACACCAGCAAGCAGCCGCATCTCTCCTTGACAGGGGGAGGCCCTGCCGATACGATGCCGCCATCCGCCGGAGAGAAATTGTGCGTCTGCGTCGTGCTATCCAGACGATCTTCCCATCCGTACTGCTTCTCTTCTTGACCACCGGCCTCTGGCTCGAGTCGTCGGCCGTCCACGCTGCACCCTATTTTGAGGATGGCTACCTCGGACTGACCCAAGCGGAACTCCATCAACAACTGGGTATGCCGCAGGCCGTGCGCGATCGAAAGTCCGCGCTACGCGTCTTCACCTATTACGCCATCACAGATTGGGAGAAGTATTTCCAGAAATTGGTGTCGCCGGAAAATGGCGAGGACGTCTATACCTTTACGCGCAACAACATCGACGTTCGGTATTCGTTCAGCTATACCGTCGACCCCAACGATGAACGCGAGAATCGAACGCTATTCGTTCGTCTCGTCGACATCGAATTCTCCCCCGCCGTCCCTCTCGCTCAGATCCCTGCACTCGTCCCGGAATTCCACCCCTCGGAGGATCCCGCGGCTCCTTCATTCCGATCGAATATTTGGGTCCTGTTGTTTAAAGGCGCTACGTCACCAGACGCCCGTTTCATTGTGAAAGAGGCGTCCAAGGACAAACTGGAGTGGAGGTTAGCCTATCAGCTCTTTTCTTTGCAGGGTCTGCCAGAGCCTCTCACGACCAAAGCACTGGTCGATCGTGTGGAAATCAGCACGCAAAGTGTCGAACTGGTGAAACAACGCCAGCGGCACACCCATGATCCCATCATGAACCCCTACTCACCGGAATTTTCCCGACACCGACTCGCTCCTCAGCTGCCCACGGCTAAAAAGATCCCTGTCCCCAAGTATGCGGACTAGCCGACATCGATGATGGGTTTGGGCGATCGCTGAGACGGGTTACGGAATCTGCTGGACACGGTCTTGGTGTTTTTTCTCGACCTGAGAAGCTTTGCTCTTCATGACATCCATCGGGCCATCATCCGACACGTACATCAACACTGGCGTGGCAAGCCCGAGCATGATCAAACACCCCAAAGCCAGAAGGCGGATAAATTGGCCTTTCATCACATTCATGGCAACGAGCAGCACCACCGCGGCCAATCCAGCATAGGTCAGAATCCCCGACTGTGAAGGAGAGAGACCGGAGATGTTGGGAGCTGCTCCGGAAACCATATCTCGAAGCTGCCCTCCAAAATTCGACGCACGTTCATGAATGGTGCCGACAGTTGAAGTTCTCTGGGAAGCAGTCGCTACCTGTTCAGTGGTTTTGACCCTTGCACGGTGCCGTTCAGGAATCGTATTAAAATTATCTGTCATCACGGGCGTGCCTTGCTCATCGATATAGGAATATATGGTGGTCGCCGACGCGTCAATTGAAGCCAGCGGCATGACGAAGCACCCCACGATGGTCAAAAGCCATACCATACGGATCCATCGCCTCTGGCTATTTCCATCTTTCGATCTAGGACTCAACAGGGCTTCTCCTCAACACCACAACGCTTGCACTCATTCAGTATAGCGCATTTCCTATATCGCGCTGATTAATAAAGAGAAACAGGCAGCTCAACTTGACTCTCCCCGATTCACGTTGCTACGATATGCGACATCATGCCTCATACCATCGCGGCGACCCATGAATCCATGAACACCGCTCCAACCGAATTAGAAGAACCAATCCCGTTCATCCGCCAACGTCCGGTTCGGCTGATCATCTACGCCGGGCTTGGTCTGTTCGTGCTCATCATGGTGATCTGGCCGCTGATCGCACAACTGAAGGACCCTGGTTTTCAACAACATATCGCGGAGCATCGCGTCATGGTCGGGATGTCGAAAGAACAGGTATTAGAAGCCTGGGGAGGACCGCAAACGATCAACACGACTTTTACCAAGGACGGCGTCCGTCACGAAGAATGGATTTTTGAGGATTGGGAAAGCACTGCGGTGGTGAAACATCGCTATCTGTACTTTGAAGAGGGCAACCTCATCGGCGGTTGGTTCCAAGGCTCAGGCGAACGGCTCCCCACTCAGTCCCCGTCCAATCCGCACAGCCCAAAACCCCGAACGTAGCAGGATGCTGAAAAAGCCTGCCAGCAGCGTTCTCGCATCGTTCAGACCCTCAACGTACCCCAGAGGGTACGCCTCGGCCCTTCACTCGCTGCGGCCTTGCTGAACAGCCTTTTTGAGTATCCTGCGAGACCCGTTCCTATTGTGACATGCGTGCAAACGATCAAAGTTCTTACGTGTCAAACTACTTCCACTGCCTGCTAGCATGCACTCGCGGCTACAACGAAACATCGCGCACCGCTAACCGCAGTCGGCTGAGGAGTACTTCCGCGCGGCGCTGATCGCTCTCGTCAACCATGACACACGAGTTGAGCAAGGGGAGTCCCGGATACAAACTACTCATATGTTCATTGTGAACGATAAACGCGATGCCACTGCCCTCCAACAGACTCGTGATCATCGCTAGCTCGCCCATGCTTTGCGGCTCAGTGAGCCGGATCATCGGCATGGGATGCATTCCCAACCCAATTCGGTCACACGCCGTCGATCCTCCGTCGTTTCGTTGCTTTTTTCCCCCATCCCTCTTACACTCACAAATGATTATGGAGTTTCTGTAATTTGCACGCGGCGCTCTTTGCCGGGACCGCCCGAAACGGTCAACACACGTTTCCACTCTCGGATCTGATACACCGCCCAGGCAGGAGATTGGCCTTTAAAATAGGCGTCAGGGTCTTCCCCGCTGACATTGAGAAAGATTGGTTCCGTGAAGCCTTCTTCCAGCACATAGTCAAGAAGACAATCCGTCACAAAACCCGATCCTCGCAGAGACACTTCTGCGAGCATAGTCAGAATGTCTTCTGGGTTTTGAATCGTGACCTGATTCATGAATAGACCTCCACGCCATTGAATTGTAATGATCCGTTCACTAGGAAGGCAACAGATATGACACGTCCCATGACGAAAAGTCGATTCCAAGAAGAACTCCTGCGTATCATGGACCGTAAACATCATTGGGCGTGGCCGGCCTTCGCCAACGGAACGGTCGCTGTCGATCAACTCACGCTCCACTTCCAACAAGAATATGGTGTCTACGTGCGTGATTTTCCTGTCTTCCTTGCGCGCATTCACGGGAACAATCCGCCGCCCTCGATCCGTCGAATGCTCGCCGAGAATATTTACGAAGAAGACACCGGTGGCCTCTCGCTGGGAAAATCGCATCCAGAATTGTTCCTCACGATGATGGCAGGCCTCGGGTTATCGGCACGCGATTTTGACACCGTACGTCTCTTACCGGCCAGCCGACGCTACCGCGCGTGGCTCGACCGTGTCTCGAGTAACCGGGACTGGGTCATCGGAGCCGCTGCCCTCACTGTCTTCGTAGAAGGGAGTGTGAAGGATCGATCCGAGATCGCCGACCCTTCCAAGCCAAAAACCGCCGAGGAGATCGAAACGATCGTCCAACACCACCCATTGGTGAAGCACTACGGACTGCCCCTCGATTCCATGGATCTCATTCGCGCCCACCAAATGGTTGAGGCCGGCCACCGCCACGATGCCTATGCCATGGTGGTGAACCATGCCACGACGCTGGCCCAACAACAGGCCGTCCTGCGCTGCCTCAAGAAATGTCTGACACTCTGGCTGGCCTATCGCGATGCCGTCGCCAAAATCTGTGGATTAAAAAAGACTTCACGGTGAGTCGGTTCTACACTGCCATATTGATCTCCCTGTCCTTGTCCCTCCTTCCAATCATCAGCCATCGGGCATCAGCGTTTAGCGCCTCTCTCCCGATCGATATGATGCTGGTTCCTGCCGGAGAATTCCTAATGGGGGGTCCTGCAGGAGGCGAAGGGCTTCCCGACGAACAGCCACAACGGCTTGTGTACCTTGCACCATTCTGGATCGACCGCTACGAAGTCACGAACGATGCCTATGCACGATTTGTCCAAACCACCGGACATCGCGCGCCAGCGCACTCGACCCCAGCGTCCACATTGTGGGAGCTTGTCCAGGCGACCGGACATCGTGCGCCCGCACACTCGAATCCTGCCTCTACATTGTGGGAGAACAATGCACCTATCCCCGGCATCGGCAGCCATCCTGTCGTCAATGTCAGTTGGGAGGATTCCGTGGCATTCTGCGTCTGGCTGGACAAGCGTCTACCCACCGAAGCGGAATGGGAAAAGGCCGCGCGCGGTACCGATGGACGCCGCTATCCCTGGGGAAACGAGTGGGACGTCAAGAAAGCCAACAGCGCCAGTTATTGGGCAGAACGAACCATCGACTTTCAGAGCGGAGCAGACTGGGAGGCCTTCTGGATCAAGGGCGAAGGGGCAAAGATTTCAAAAGAAAAGGGCCTCAAGGGAGAGGTGCTGACCATGCCGGTCGCCAGTTTTCCAGAAAGTGCAAGCCCATACGGCCTGTACGACATGGCAGGCAACGTCGCGGAGTGGGTACAGGATTGGTATAACCCGAACTACTATAAAGACGGGCCTCTCTCAGATCCTCAGGGCCCCCCTCGTGGAGCGATCAAAGCGATGCGCGGCGGATCCTGGCTCAAGCCGGCGATCAGTCTTCGCACAAGCGACAGAGACTGGGGCACCATGGACAGCCGCCCCAGTGGCACAGGTATCCGCTGTGCGAAAGACGCGTTCTAGCAGGATGCTGAAAAAGTCCGCCAGCTTCGTTCTCGCATCGTTCAGACCCTCAACGTACCCCAAAGGGTATGTGTCGGGCCTTCCCTCGCTGCGGCCTTGCTGAACGGACTTTTTGAGCATCCTGGGGGATCTCACCGTACCAGCAGATACTCAAGCCGTTCGATCCTCACTACCGGCATGATGATCCCCACACCTTCTTCATCGTGGGAAAAGTCGTAGACCAGTGACTCATCGGGGATAAGCTTCCCCACCATCACTATGTCAATGTCGACTTTTCGTCCGGCCTCGAGCTGTCGGCGAAGGACATCACGGATACTGGGCTCAGGGATCACGACAAGATTACCCGGAACTTCTTCTGGTTTGAATCGGATCACACCCCATCTGGTCGGCGTAAAGATCGGCCCAATAGCCAGGCCAAACCCACCAGCCGTCGGATCGTAATGCGAGAGTTCCCCCGACCAGAGAAAGGCCATCTTCCACTGAAGGGCCTCCTTCCCTGCCCGCTTCGCATCTCGCTCCCGGTTCAGGCTGAATAATCGCTCATCGAGACCAGAGTCATGATGGCCACGCCCGTAGACCACATCCCAATTCGGCGGGCGTCCATCCAGCGCCTCGAGAAATTCTTCAATCGGACGAGGGTCGAGCAGGATATGACAATCCGAAGGCAGGATAGCAGGAAGATCCTTGCGTGCAATCGTCAGAAGGGGCCGCATACCGAGTGCCTCTTCAGCCCACCCCTCTCCGATCGATCCTACGATCGAGAGCAGAATAGCAATGAACCAGAGAACCCTCATAGGATTAGCCCGCATTATTCATGACGGTTCATCGCGAAATCGCTGAGCCGCGTCGCAAGAGCGGCGCACGGAGCCCTGAGGACCTGAGGCATACTCGCGCAGTACG
>NEWT02000039.1:142048-142323 GCA_002869925.2 Nitrospira sp. CG24A | reverse complement strand
AAGTGCTCATAAATAATGCGGGTTAGATTACTCCGTTGCGGCAGCGACAGCCCGCTCGAAACTCTCGATGAGGTCAGCAACCGCCTGCTGCTCACCCGTCAGCACCGCACATTCGATTAACACAGCCAGACGAGGAGATGGATCGATGCGGCGCAAGGCCTGTCTATTGAATCCAGCGGATTCAATAGCTTTTTTATAGGTGCCCAGCCACGAGTCGATGACGGCGCGCAGCCCGGCATCAGTGGGTGTCATCCGGCCACGCTTGACTTGTTCAA
>NEWT02000039.1:118396-141948 GCA_002869925.2 Nitrospira sp. CG24A | reverse complement strand
ATCGGGCCAGGCATTAGTAGACAATGGGTCGCGTCTTGTAATCATACATGTTACAGACGACCTGAGTGATTCGAACTTGGCTCACCCGAAAAAGCAAACTACTGGATGTCTCGTTCGCTTACCAGTTAGGCAAGGAGTGGGAAATGTACCGGGAGTCGTTTCTCGGCCACGCAACGGTGAATTCTAATTCCAAGTGCAACAAGGATGGTGGTGGAGCGACAGCGATGGTAGCGGTTCGGTAGAGTGCGCACGTGCGTCACCCTATTGAACAGGAGTCTACCATCCTGAGGTATTACCAGCTGAGCTTAGAGGAGCGATCGATGATTGCGCCGATGCGTATCCTGGGTCTGTCCATCCGCCATATTGCCGCCCAACTGGGGCGGGCCCCTAGTACGATCAGTCGTGAACTGCGGCGGAACGGTGATGGAACCGGAGCCGACGCCGGCTATTGGGCGCACCGCGATGCTCAGCGCCGACGCCGGCTTGCCGCTCGGCCTTCACGTCTGACCAGCGGCGCACTGGGAGTGTATGCGCGGGAGAAGCTGCAGTGCCGCGGGTCTCCGGAACAGATTGCCCACCGGCTGCGCCTCGACTATCCCCACGCTCCCCAGATACGCATCAGTCATCAAACCATCGATACGTGGTTAGCGGTGGATCCTGCAGCGGGAGGCGCCTGGTCACGGTGCCTGCGGCACCATCGCCGCCGCCGGAAGCGCTATGGGAGTGGACCGCGCGCCCCGCGAATGATAGGACGGGCGAGCCTGGCAGACCGACCGGCCCTCGTCCAGCGTCGAGGGCGTGTCGGCGACTGGGAGGGGGACCTCGTGGTCGGTCGAGGTCAGAGGGGATTCGTGGCCACGCACGTCGACCGTCGCAGTCGCTTTCTTCTGGCCGCGAAGGTGTCACGCCGGACCGCTGCGGAGGTCACGACCGCCACGCGGAAGATCCTACAGCCGCTCCCGCAGCATGTACGGCGTCCGCTCACCGTGGATAAGGGGAGTGAAGGGACAGCGTTTCGCACCCTCCAAAGGATACTGGGGCTCCAGGTGTACTTTGCCGCGCCCTATGCGGCCTGGGAGCGCGGCACGAATGAGAACACCCACGGGCTGTTGCGTGACTATTTTCCTAAACGGACGGAGTTCTCAACGCTCCGCACACGACACCTTGCACGGGTGGTCGAAGAATTGAATAATAGGCCGCGCAAATGCCTCGCCTATCGAACACCGACCGAAGTCTTCGCTCGGGCCGCAGGTGTTGCGCTTCAACCTTGAATTCACAAACATCAAGGATCGGCAGAGCGTGGGGCGATGGGACTTCGTTCGATCTGAACGACCTTGAGGCCTTTGTCACCGTCGCGCGTGACGCCAAGGACTGGATGGCCGCGCACACCTAGAAGCGCTGGGCTTCTTAGATAGGAAGCCTCCAGCCCTCCGGGGGCTTCCCTTTATGTCGAAAGAGTGTCTAGCAGAGAGTGGAGAAGGGACACTACATGGATTATTTCAAGTCTGGAACGGATTCTTCCCTCATCAAGCCGGGATGAGTGCTTCCCTGTGTAGCTCAATATGCTTCTTGACCTTGCTGGGTAGGGCTTGCTCGGCCAGGCGCAACTCATAGGTCTTCTGCAAGTTCATCCAGAATTCAGCTGTCGTATCGAACAATGTCGCCAGACGGACCGCGGTATCGCCCGTGATGCCACGCTGCCCTTTGATAATAGCCGTGATCCGGTTCGCCGGGACTTCGAGGGCCTTGGCGAGCATATTGGCATTGATCGGCGGCTCTGCCGGCTTCATGAACTCCTCGAACAGGATTTCTCCTGGATGAACCGGCCGCATACCATTCTTGACCATGACAGGCTCTCCTTCAGTGATAATCAGTGATTTCAACTTCATAGGATCCATCAGCCTTCCAGAGAAAACAAATCCTCCACTGATCGTTGATCCTAATACTATGCTGCCCGATCCGATCCGCTTTCAACATTTCTAACCGGTTTCCCGGTGGTGAACGCAGGTCCTCGAGATCCGACGCGGTATCGAGCAATGTGAGTTTTCGTTCAGCAACCTTCTTGAAGCTGGAGAATTCCCTCACCATCTCTCCGGCAAAGAACTGTTGCGTCTTTTTGTCCCGAAAACTCCTGATCACGATCTATAATCTACCATAGTTTTACGAGTTACGTACGACGTATGTGCTAAATTTGTGCGCAAATTCTTCAAAAATAACCGAATTAGGCAGAACCAATGGAATCAGTAGAAAGTCATCAAGCCCATGATTTACAACGATAAACGGGGAAACCTTCGCAACACCGAGCGGTTCGAATTATTGCTCTGTTGCCACTCTTAATCAGCGGGCCGTAGGTTCGACCCCTACACGGCCCACCAAAAAAAATCAACCACTTACACACCCTCCCTCTTCCAGCCCGCCTCCGTGTAGGCGCGTTCATCACGTTCGCGTTGATCGTCGATGGCTTGCGGTAGTGTTAACAGGCCCTAAATGTAGTTCCCCGGAGCAAACTATGGGGAATCGCAAGTTGAAAATGATTCCCCACCCCTTTTATTCCCCCCGATTCTTTCAACGCCTCCGTGACGGCTGAGCCAAGCGATGATATGACTTTCTCAACATTATGGACGACACCTCACGTCACTCCAGGTATTCAACGAAAACTTGCTGAAGAGTGAAGATCGTGGAAGGATGAAACGGGTCTTTTCTTGCATGTTCAAACGATGTTCTCGTGATGGGTATGGCCATGGCATTTGTCATGAATAAGTCAGCCTGTTTGCTCGCGTTTAGTCTTGCCGTCCTATGTTCAGCTTCCTACGCTGCCACGGCTGATAAAACCGCAACGCCTCTTCCTGGAAAAGTCATGCCGCGGGAACTCGCGCGCGAGGCCTACTATCAAATCGAAACCAACGTGTTCGACCGTGCGCAGCTTCAAGATGCCTACACCAAGATCAATCTGGCAGCTGACCAGAACCGCGATGAAGCCTTCATCTATGTGGCGGTGTCGCTTGGAACGTTGGTGGCTGGCTATACCATCGGCGACTGGTACGATCTCACCACGTTTCCCGGGGATGTGGTCCAGCAAGCATTGGCCCATGCCCGGCAGGCCGTGGCATTGGATTCGAACCTTGGACAGGCCCATGCGCAGCTGGCGCGGATCTTAATTGTGAAAAAGGAATTTCATGAGGCTGCGCAACACATTACGAAAGCCAAAGCGCTCGATCCGAACAGCTTCTATCCCTGGTATTTCGAAGGCATCTGGTATGAGAAGCAAGGACAGGTGGCTGAAGCCAGCCAGGCCTTCGATCACGCCCAACAGTATGCGACGCGTGCACACCACCCTATGCTCGTCTTGAAACATCGGGAATATGTGGCGAAAATCGGAGGAGACTTTGCGTTGCAGGAAAAGCTCTTGAAGGATAGCATCGGCCTGAATCCTAACAATGCATACTCTTACGGTAGTTATGCCGCCTTTCTGATGTGCAAGGGCCGCTATCGGGAAGCCATCGTGCAGTGGGAGAAAGCCATTCGCATCACACCCTATGGGCGTGCGGTCTCGCAACTTGAGCAAGCAAAACAATATATTGCACAAGAGAAGACGAAATTCGCTCAGGCGAAACCGAAAACAGGTTGTGCGTGAGGGAGAAAAATAGTTGGAGTGATCTCCTCGCCCCGACTCGATGGACACACATAAAAGCGTGGACCCGATAGGAAACCCGTTGCTTGACCTCACACCTCGTCCGCTTGTGTCCCATCCGCCTGTCCGGTAGGGGATTTTCGTTCGACTTGCCGATAAATTTTCTCTCCAACGAGCCGATTCCTTCTCGCTAACCTAAACTATTTCATCCTCGACGGACGAGTTCTTCCATCGGCTGCCGTCTTTTTGCTTCAACTCTCCTCATTTCGCTGACTGCGGACAGACCCCGCCGGACAATCTTTCCGTCCTGCTGTCTGCGCCTCTTGCCCCTGGCTCTCACCTCTAGCCTGGTGGCTTCGCCGCAAATACATCAATGCCCGTCCAGACTTCTGCGGGCGTCCCCCTCGCAAGTGATCGTGAGGCCGCTCGTGGTTGTACCAGGTACGGATCTCCTTCAATGTCCTCATGATGTGTTCGCTATCCACCATTGGTTCTTGCGCAAGCTCCCGCTTGACCGTCCCGATGAATCGCTCCACTCGCCCGTTTTGTTGGGGAGACTGTCCGACGTGGACCGTTCTACTGCGGCGAATGATCCACGACCATCTGCCTCGTTCTCAGCCCGAAACCATCCTCAATGTATTCCGGTGAATACACCTCCGGTTGTTCCGGGCCTGCGGCCTTGCATCTGGCCGCACCTCCTTCACCTCGTCACGAAGGTCATGTCAAACAGGCTCCTAGGACACCCCGACTCGATGCGTTCCTGGCGAATGTCCAACAACCACAGGCCAATTCTAAAGAGCCGCGACACCAAGACTGCCTCGTTATCCGTCCGTAAGAATGTAGGGCGACCATAGCGCTTCACCGCCTGAATCACCTCCCGTAACAGTGTCCATGACGATTTGTCCGACAGCCGCTGCAGTCGAAGGCAGGCCCGGCTGGCATGACCGAGGATGGCCAAGGCGAGATGCGGCTGGCCGTGCCGATCCGTTTTGGTGAGTAGATCACAGCCCCACACCCGATTACCTGGGATCGGCCTGGGCACGCGATGCTTCAGTTTCCGCCGCACCCTGTACATCAGATACTGGTGCTTCCGACAGGTGTCCGCGACGTAAATCTTACTGACCGTCATGTGTCTTCGGGATCGCCATCGCCGATTGAAGTGATACACGATCTTCGGGAGCCGGACTGCGGGATCAGTGCGTTGAGTCGGATGATCTCGTGTTGGATCCATCTGGGTTTTGGTGAGGCAAAGACATGGCGGGGCGGGTATAGGCCTCGATGACGACCCCATTGGCTTGGCATGCGGTGTATCGTTTGCCATCGACACACGGTTTGCCATCTCCATGACAAGAAGACGACCAGCCATCGGCAGAGACGGTGTGCCACAGAATACCGCTGTGAAGAGAAAGAGAAGAGAACACGAAACAGTGGTCGAGGTTAGCCGAGCTCGAAGATCTTCGGAGAGTTCGTCAGGTTGCGGCACCCGTCTTTCGTCACGAGTACCATGTCTTCGATGCGCACGGCGCCGAGGCCGGGATAATAGAGGCCTGGCTCGACCGTCACGACATGGCCTTCTTGGAGCAGTGACCCGGTACGGCTAATGCGCGGCATTTCATGGATGTCGAGCCCAACCCCATGGCCGGTCCCGTGAAAGTAGCCCTGCATGCGTCCATTCACCAGGCCCGTCTGGTACCCGGCTTTCTCAAATCGTCTTACGATCCCTTGATGAATCCGCTTTCCATCGGCTCCGTCTTTGATTTTGGTGATAGCCTCTTCCTGCGCATCTAAAACCGTTTGGTAGAGCCGTTTCAGTTCGGGGCTCGGCGTTCCCCGAACCACCGTTCTGGACATATCGGCGAAATAGCGGTTCGTGGCCGAACGGGGAAACACGTCGAAGATGATGCTGCGGTGCGCCGGCAAGGGCCCGCTGCCTTCGTTATGTGGATCGCAGGCCTGCTCTCCCCCTGCCACAATGGTATGCTGGGCGACACAATCACACTCCATCAACGACACATTGATCAGCTTCTTCACTCGCTCCGAGGTCAGCGGGATCCCCTCGAACCACAGTTGATCTTTCTCGATTGAGGCCTGACGCAGCAGATCAAAGGCGGCTGCGACGGCCTGTTCGGTGGCACGCTGGGCGGCTTCGATTGAGCGCACTTCCTCGGCAGTCTTCACCACTCGTTCTTCATAGAATGGGTCCCGTTTCGGATACAGCTGGTATCCCAACGATTGAAACTTGAGGGCATGTCCAAATGGAAAGTTCGCAGGGACCAGGATCTGCGTGATACCGGCTTCCCGCAAGAGAATGTGGATCACCTCGACCACGCCTGGCTCGGCGATGCCCTGTGTCTTGGCTCGTCCTTCCACTTCCGAATACGAGAGCACTCGATCGACGGACGATTGATTCTTCGCGCGATCGATTTCGAGATCACTCATCACCAGAATACGTTCTCCCTTAATCTCTAAATAGATAAAGGGATCCGGGGCCATAAACTTTGTGGCGTAATAGAGATTAGAATCGGTCTCGCTGGCCGCGATAAAGACGGTGGCGCGTTGAGAGTTTTGGGTGAGTGATGCCATAGTGGAGCCCCACGGCTTTACAGCCGCGGTCCCTTTTGTGTCTTCGGCGGAACCCGCCGAAGCGGGTCCTCCTTCGCCAAGGCTTCGGAGGACACCCGCTGCGCATTCCTCCACGGCTTGACAGCCGGGCTTCCTGCGTAGGCGGGTGAAGCAGGTCGGAATCTAACATGGGAGGGGGGGTCGGTCAAGGCGCGGAGGGAATCAGCTCGGGCACGGTGTCCTTGACGGCCTCTTTTTCTCCATCAGGCGTCATCAGATCGATCGGCAGCATAACGGTATTCTTCAAAATATCGAAGGCCAATTGTGCGAGTCCCGTGACGCCGGTCGCAAACGACTTGATCGGCAGATACGTGACTTCCGGATCCTCGATGGACCCTTTCACCGAAAACATCGCCGTCGCAAGGCCTTTGCGGTCGCCGGCAAAAAGCCGTCCAAAGAGTGGGATCGTTTTCAAGAATTGCGCATACGACCCGAACGGGCTGACGGCCCAGACCATATCGACTTGATCGGTCGGGAGATCATAGTTGCCGGCCGCGGTAATCTTGACAATCGGACTATCGATGACCAGGTTCTCGGTCTCAAAGAGCCCGTGCTGCACGTGAACCGTCGCGGACACCTTATTATACGGCAACCCCTCTCTCTCCAAATCCACCTTGCCTTGGAGTACGGCCGGGAGATTCAAAATACTGATGATTTTCCACACCGCCCGTTCCTGTGATTTAAAGATGCGTCCGTTTTCAAGCAGCACATCCATCTTGCCATCCAACGTCGGGTACAGCCCGTGCGGGTTCTTCCCATGTCCGCGAATCGTTCCCGTCACTCGAGCTTCGCCTGTGATGCCACTTCCTTTTTCCCCCGCCAGCTTCAACAGGTCTTCCACCAGCAAGCCCGTGGCCCGAACCGCGAGTTCAGCTTCAGCCGGCTGCTTGGGCGGCAATTGCACCACGAGACGTCCGGCCACCTCACCATTGGCCGATTGGCCCGACACACGATCCAAGTCGAGCACACCGTCTTGAATCGTGATCCGGGCGGCAAGACTCCCGAACTTGAGATGCTTGTACCGGCCATGCGCAATCGACGCGGTTGCCTGAACCTTGCTGGTGGCGGCAAGGAATTCCAGAAAATCTCGCATCGGCGACCGTTGGCCTTTTGGAATGAGAAGATCGAGATCCATCTGATTGGACTCGATCTTGGCGGTAATCGTGGGTTTCGTCGCCAAACTGTGGACCGTTCCTTCCAACGCGACATCGCTATCGAGCAAGCGAAACGATAGCCGCTTGATCTCCACATCGTTCTTCACAAACTGGACCCGCAAATACAAGTCCTGGATCGGCCCCTCGACTCCCTTGGCATTCATCAGACCGTTATTCAACGCGAGCCACCCCGTGGTCTTCCAGGCTTTCCAATCGGGACCCTTGCCTTTCATGTCGAGCGACAACTCAATATTCCCCGCCTCAAACCCGCCCTTCGCAATCCATTCCGGCACACGGGACAGCGACAGCGCGCTGGTCGAAAGCGCGGCATCTATGGAGAAATGCTCACCCAGGTGAATCTTTCCTTTCACTGGTAATCGAATCGGCGGCACAATCAGTTCAATCTTATCGAGCAAGACCCCGGATCCCTGAGGAATCATCCCCTCAAATTCCACTGTAGCTTGGGCGCCAATCGGCTTTTCGATCAGTCCGGGAAGCGTCACTTTCGATTCAGTCAGAACCACTTCCCCCCGTAGATGCGGCGAGAGGGTCGGCCCGGTTAAGACCACGGCGCCGTTGGCCAAACCTTCGAATGTCCCGGCTGGAATGGCCTGCGAGGGCATCAGCCTGGCCATGTGATCTGCATCGCCCTTGCCTCGAATCAACAAGTCCTTAAACGCGCTGCCGTTCCCTCCCGTAATGCCGCCACTGACCTGTAAATCCAGATCACCCAACCGCCCCGTCACTTGATCGAACGTGGTTCCACCTTCCGACAATACGAATCGCCCCGCTAGCGCAGTCAGCCGTTCCGGCAATACTGGATTGGTCAGACTGACAGACTTCACGATAATCTCCCCACCGGCAAAGGTGACGCCACCAGGTTGATTGAGCAGACCAATCATCCGAAACGTGGGAGCGGCATCACCTTCGACGTCGCGCGAATCGGCGAAGACACGGGACAGCTGTTCCGACTTGACGGTCTTTGCGAGAAATTGCACCAGATCCGCTGCGGTCATGGTCCCGACCACATCCATTTCGAGCCATGGTCCTGTTTCCAAAAATGACACGAGCGCCTTGCTCTCCTTCATGTGAATCGTGCCATAGAGTCCGTTCAGATTCGAGATCTTGAGGCGGCCGGCTTCGACCGACACGACCGCCGATAAATCTTTAGCAGGAACATGGCTCTGTCCAATCAAGGCCTGTCCTTGTTTTACGCGAAACTCCCCCGTCAATGATAACTGTGTCCCCTCCACCGACGACCCCGTGACGGTTGCAGAGACCATTTCCACGATCCCGTCGATCTCCCGATCCTTGATGACTGCCGGTAACTGCGGATGAATCCACTCAGCCGGCACGGTCTTGAGCAACTGGCTCATCAGGACTGGAGGCGCCGCAACGGTCATTGCAAATGTGGGCTGAGTCGTCAGCAAACCTGAGAGACTTGCTTGGCCAGTCAGTCGCAGCTGCTCAAGATTCGCGGATAGGTCGGACAAGACGACATCATAGCCTGCGACGCCGGGCACGGCCCGGACATGGCTGTGCCCATTCACAACCCCTCGCAGCTGCTCTGGAACCGGTCGGGGCCCTAAGAAACCGGCCGCCTCTCGCAGGTCAAGATTGGACGCGTCGAGTGTGCCGTCGAATTGGAGTGTGATTGGCGAACCGGAGGAGTCATCTCTCTCCAAGGTCGGCCGTTGAGCGGTCGTGATGGCGCCTGTGAGGGAAATTGACGAGAGGCCCTTTTCACCTGTGTGACCGGCAGAGAGGCGGAGGTCTGCCCCCCCCCGCTCTGGTCTCACGAGCAACGACGCCTCCACCGACTCGAACGACATCAATCGCGTCCCCTCTGGGCGCATGTCGTCGATGATGGCTAACTTCCCGTTCACCAGCGTCGCTTCACGGATCTGGAAAATCCGGCTGATCGTCTGGACGGTATCCGGATCGGCTTCCTTACCCTTGGCCACTTGATCGAACAGATTCCAGTGCCCGGCACGATCACGCCGAAGCGTGAGGGTCGGCTCTTCGATCAGCAGTCGCTTCCCCACCACCTGTTTGCGCAACAGCGGGAGAAACCGCAAGACCAAATCCAGCTTCTTGGCCGATAACAGGACGTCATCGGAATTCCGATCGTGAATCGCAACCTGCGTCAGTTCTAGCCGGATGCGAGGGAACAGAACCAGCTTGATGCGGTGCACATCAATCTTTCGCCCAATGCTCTGTTCCAACTGCTGAAGAAAAAACTCTTTGACGTAATCATCGCCCGTCAGGTAGTTCGAGAATATAAGAAACGCGCCGCCGCCGATCAGCAGAATCACAATCAGCGCGACAGCGACACGCGTTCGAACCACTCCTGCTCCCTGAATCGATCGTCCTCGGTGGGTAAACCATCGCCTTTGCTACGTCTCCGCCATCTTACCCAATCACCTGCGTGAAATCTACGAAGTCTGCGTTTTGACAAAGAATCCCACGTGCCTCCCTATCGGGATAGGAAACCCTCTTTCATGATCGAGCCCACCCAACCCGTGCTGCCCAGGTAGAATCTATTCCACATGAGCTATTGTGAGAAAGCGTGTGAGGCGAGCGCCAGCTGATGGACGTGTCAAGGCCCGGCTTGCGATGCGAGCGGGCCGGAATCAGTTTTCGTCAGATCGATCACGAGCTCGTCGGTCGTGTTCGCCAATAACGTATCCCAGAGACTATGCTGCTGTGTGACAGTGGCTTCGGCTGGATAGAAGTACAAGTAAAATCCTTTGGCGGCTGTCGGGCGCATAGGATAGCGTCGATCGTAGATCATTCCATAGGTTGGAATGCCGTAGAGGACCTGCCAATTCCCCAAAATGAAATGCAGGTCAGTGCCATGGACATATAATCCGCCGGTGGTAATGATCCGCTTGACAGACGTCTGCGGTTGACTCAGATAAAATGTCACGCGTTCATCCGGCTTGGCTACAGCGAGGGCTTGTGCAATTTGCCGAGACAACAGCGCCAGTTCTTCGGGGCGAAACGCCGGAACCAGCGGCGCCTCGCCCTGCAGCTTTTTCTGCAGCCAGATCCGATGTTCTTTGACCGAGATGCGGCCGAGAATGCGGGAGACATCTTCGGCACGCATGGCCCACGGATGCGCATGCGCACTGGGAAGCCATTCCGGCAACACCGCTTCGTCGCGCTCGAGCCGAACGTAATTCACCGGATCTTCATAGACCGAACGATAGGGCACCACAGGAATGGCGCAACCGGCGAGCAGCGTGCACAAGAGCGCGCCTCGTAAAACGTAAAACGTGAAACGTGAAACGATCATCCGAATAATGGCTCTCTTCTCCCCCACCCTTTTTACTTTTTACCTTTCCCGTTTCACCCTAGTCCGTGATCGTGACTGTCATCTCGACCCGTTCAAGCGGATTGTCTCGGCCATCCCGCTTCATGTTGACCACCTTATCTGCCACGTCCATCCCGCTCACCACTTCACCGAATGCCGTATACTGCCAATCAAGGAAGTTCGCATCAGCGACACAGATGAAAAATTGAGAGCCGGCGCTGTCCGGGTCGTTCGATCGAGCCATAGAGAGTACTCCACGCTTATGCGGTTTACTGTTGAACTCCGCCTTCACTCGATGTCCAGGTCCGCCCATCCCGTGCGATGCACGGTCCGCGCTCTTGCTGTTGGGATCGCCGCCCTGGACCATGAAACCGGGAATGACCCGGTGAAACGTCGTACCGTTATAGAAACCTTCCTGGGCTAACTTGGTAAAATTCTTCACATGCCCCGGCGCCACATCATGATAAAACCGCACGACAATCTCGCCCAACTGCGTCCCCTTGCTACTGATGGAAATGGTGGCTCGTGTGTTCGCTGTCGGCTCTGACATCGTCCTCTACCCTTTCTTGGTTAACGAAAATGGAAGGGCGCCGGAGTTTCCCCTCCCTCAAGACCCTGATTGATAGGATTCCACGTCCGTCCGTCGTCGTCGCTTCGGAACGCCCCGTCGCTCGTACCGGCATACAACACTCCCGCACCGGACTCGATCAACACCTGGATGGCCATACTCGTCAAGCCCTTATTGAGCGGTACCCACTGCCGGCCCTTGTCGTTCGTTCTAAAAATACCGTGCCCTGTCGCCACAAAAAGACCCCGGGTATTGAACACAATCCCGCGAATCGAATCGTTCGGGAGTGCCCGGCTGATGGGCCGCCAGGTGACGCCCCCATCGGTACTCCAAAATACACCTCCATCGAAGGTGCCGGCATAGATGCCACCATCTGAATCAATCGTCAATACGCGAATAAAGTTCTCCGTCATCCCTTCGTGGTCTTTGAGTCCTTGCCGCTCACGCACCCAACCGGTCGATTGCGCCTTAAATCGTAAGACCCCTTTCCCGGAGGTACCGGCAAACAAGGTCCCGTCTGACGAGAGAGCCAAGGCATGGACCAGAATGTCGTCCAAACCGGTGGTGACGACCGACCAGCTGTCAGCGGTCAGCCGATAGACCCCATCGCTCGTCCCTGCGTATACCCCATTATTGACGGCAAGTAGCGCTTTAATTTCTAAACGCTTGAGCCCGCTATTGATCGCCTGCCAACTCTTCCCTTGATCACGCGAACGAAACACTCCGCCACGGAACGTTCCAGCATAGATGGCGCCATCTTTCCCCGTCGTCAGCGTCAGAATAAAGGGATCGGTCACGCCCTGGCCAGATTTTGTCCAGTTGACGCCGCGATCCTCACTGCGAAAGAGACCGAGACCGAACGATCCGGCATAGATCAGATCGCTCCCGACAGAGGTGAGCGCCTGAATACTCGTCGCCTGCTCGCCATACGAACCATATTGAGATTGGCTTTCTCCATGACCAGGCATGTGCTGCAGAGGTGGAGGGACCGGCGATGGCGCCTGAGTGGCAGCGTTCACGATCCCACCAGCACCCCATACGCCTAAGGCAAGGACTGTTGGTATCATCCACGTCAGAATCTTCATTAATTCCTTACCCCTCGCAGAATGCTCAAAAAGCCCTTCCCGGTCGTTTGTGAAAGGTGAAACGTAAAAAGTGAAAGGTTTCAGAGGAAGAGCGTTCGGCAACCCTACGTTTTACCTTTCACTTTTCACATCTCACGCGTACCGATCTTCGTATGCTGGCGGACTTTTTCAGCATTCTGCTATCGGACCCGATGCCCCGCCGGCCCTATCGGCACATCCGGATCAAGCGGCAAGCTGACTTCAGCCGGACTTCCCCGCCCAAAGATACGTGCGCCAAGAATGCCGATCTCATACAACACCATCAACGGCACAGCCATCAAGAGCATCGTAAAGAGGGTGGCATCGGGCGTCACGATGGCGGACAGGATCAAAGAGGCCAGAATCGCATATTTCCGATACTTCGCGAGTATCTGGGCTGAGACCACCCCGACCCGCGCCAGGATGGTGAGCACCAGCGGTAATTCAAACGCGCACCCGAATATCAGGAGAAACTTGACGTTGAAGTCGATGTAGGTGCCGACACTCAGCTCCGGAGTGACATCGTGATCCATGCCGAAGCTGACGAAGAAATTGATGACGAGTGGGAGAATGACGAAATTGCAAAAGATCAACCCGAAGGCGAAGAGCCCCCCTGCCAGCGCGAACAACGGAATGCCCCAGCGTTGTTCCTTCGGGAGCAGCGCCGGCTCAATACACTTCCAACATTGATAGAAAATAACGGGCAGACTCACCAGGATCGCCGCAAGCAAGGACACTTTGATCGACGCAAACAACGCTTCTGTCGGCCCGTAGAACACCAGCTGGTTGGGAAAAGGACGGTTCAACCAGGCCACCATCTCGCCGGAAAAGGTAAAGCACACCATCAGGGCCACCACAATCGTGGCCCCGATGACGATCAGACGCCTCTTGATGGTCTGAATATGCGCGGCCAGTGGGTTGAGAATCTGTGCCATGATCCCAGTTCTGAGTGCAGCGTGATGCCGGCCCCACAAGGATGCCCTTCACTGTGGAGCAGCCTGCAGCTCGTGGCTCCGCCAGACACGAATCAGCTCGGCCATCTTGTCTTTCTTCGCCAACTTCTCTTTGTGCAACGCCTTCACGGATAGCTCTTCAGCCGGAGTCAACACATGGCGTTTCTGCAATTGAATCAATTCCAAGTCCAGACGGTGATGCGCCTCTTCTAGTACACGGAATTCGTGGCTGGACTGGTGCAGTCGTTCCGCAATCATACTGTCTGTCAGCATGTCGCACCTCCTGGTGATGAGATTACTGCCGTGACGTGATTGGTCCTCCCTCACGATGAATGTGCTGTGCCAAGAGACCGGACTCCGTCGCGATCGGGTCCAGCTCCATCAATAAGGCATCTTCTATGGGATTCGTATAGTAGGTTGGCCGGATCGACACGTCGCGAAAACCAAGATGATGGTAGAGGGCCTGCGCGGCATGGCTTGACGCCCGCACTTCAAGCACCGCGCACCTTGCGGCTTGGGCCTGTCCCATCTCCAGCGCCTGTATCACCAAGGCCCTGGCGATCCCCTTGCGTCGCATCGACTCGATGACCGCCAAGTTCATCAGCCGTACTTCCTCGAAGACGACCCAGAAACAGAGGTACCCGACAATCGAGACAGCGCCAACATCGCCCGGCGGCACCCGCTTGGCCAAGAGAAAATGCGCAAAGGGATTGCCGCTCAGTTCCGCCTCCAGCATTTTGCGCGTCCAGGGGGCCGAGAAGCAAGCTTCTTCGATTTGCAGAATGTCCGACAATGCCTCGGCGGTTGCCGGCTCGATGACCCACTCGCCCATCGCCACTCCCCTCCATGAGCAGGATGCTGAAAAAGTTGCTCTCACAAACCGTGAACAGTAAAAGGTACAACGCGAAATGCAGGACTGCCGAGCGTTTCTTCTCAAAAACCTTTCACGTTTCACCTTTCACTTCTCACGGATCGCTGGACGGCCCCTTCGAGCCCCCTGATGTGCCTTCATTTTTCGTGCGACCCGCTCTTGACGGAGGGCCACAGGCGAAATCCCCCCCGACTCCTCGTACTTCAGTTCTGCTGCGGTGCGCTGCACATACAGAGGACTCATGCCGACTCCTGCGTACTCACCTCGCCGGAGCCGCTCAAGTCCCGCCTGCCCGATCGAGACCGCTGAAGGTTTCATGGAAGATTCAGGCGCCTCACTCACTGTGATGGTTGGAGAAATAGACGCCCGGATGGCTGACTCTTCAACCGTCCACCCTTCGCCGAATAGGAGGACAGATTCGCTGAGACTGCTCCCTAGCATATTTGGCGTGCCCACCTGTTCCGACAACACTCGTTCCAAGCGATCATCGCTGGTCCATCGAAACAGCGCCCAATAGAGTTCCCCTCGCCGGCTGTTGAGAATGGGACAGAGAAGCGTTGAGGTTCCTCTGAGATTCCAGGCCATACCCTCCAATGTCGGCACGACCGCCAAGGGAAGCCGGCTAATCGTTCGAAACCCCAGCAGCGTGGCCAGTCCAACACGAAGTCCCGTGAAAGAGCCGGGACCGATCGACACCACGAGACCATCCAACTGTTTGATAGTCAGCCCCGTCTCGCAAAACAATCGATTGATCGTCGGCAACAATAGCTTCGCATGCGATCCAGCCGCATCCTGGTCGTGACGGGCGAGTACACGCGAGTCATCGAGGATCGCCACACTCTGCCATGAGGTTGCCGTGTCAACTGCCAATATTTTCATTGGAGCGAGGCCTGCGCAAGATCAGTGGCCGTGAGCGGGAGATTCGGAGTCATCTCGTGAAACGTAACCTGCACGCTCCCCTGTCCCCTGCCGTCCTCCAAGAGGATCTTAAACGGCCGCTGCAGTGGTCTATCGCCGTCGCTTGGCTCGGCCTTCGGCTCGCCGATGGTACGGAAGTCCTCGTACTGAATCGTCGCTTCCATCGTACCGGACTCTGTGAGCCGGTCTTCCCGAACGACATGTAACGCCTGCCGCTCGAACCACAGCTGCCGATGCAGAAGAGGTGTCCCGTTGGGAGACGGACCGAAGACATCCAGTCGATAGCGATCCCCTTCTTCCACGAGGACAACCGTCTCATCTTGTGTAATCTTGCCGGTCCCCAACACGCCACCCATCGCCCAGACACTCAACTGAAAAGGCCGTGCGAGCTTTCCCATCTCACTCATGTCGGAAGGATTGCCGGACAGGACACGACCCATCGTCGGGAGTCGCAACCTGAACTGGTCGTTTGCCTGTACAAATTCAAACAGTTCGGCGCCGACAGGCGTGAACCCGCGCAGACGCATGGCGTTCGGACGGCGATAGTACAACGACCCCTCCACCCGTGACGCGATAGGAATGATCCCACCTCGAACCTTCGCGCTGAAAAGACCTTTCATCGTCTGAATCGCCGCCTCCCGCTGACTCAGCAACGCCGTCAGCTCCTCCACCGTCGCCTGCTTGAGCTGAACCTCCTCGCGCGGTGCAAACAGCGCGCAACCCGATAAGAAGGTAAGAGCCAATACAGCCACGACAGTGGAAACACTGACGGAAACCACTGTGCGCGTCCCTGATAAGAAGACACGATCCCGCAGGATGCTCAAACAGTTCGTCCGGCAAGGCCGCAGCGAGTGAAGACCGGAGGCGTACCCTCTGGGGTACGTTGAGGATCTGAACGATGCGAGAACGATGCTGGCGGACTGTTTCAGCATCCTGCTACGCCAAGACCACATCCAACGCCTCTCCCACTTCCTTAATACCGATCAATTCGATTCCATCGATGGGATCGAGCTTGGCCAAATTCCGTTCCGGCAACAGACAGCGTGTGAATCCCATCTTGGCCGCTTCACGAATCCTCATCTCGGCCTGGCTGATAGCCCGCACCTCCCCGCCGAGCCCCACTTCGCCCAACACCAACAGCCCTGGCTCAATCGGCACTTCGCGCAAACTCGATGTCACTGCCGCCACAATACCCAAGTCGATGGCAGGCTCGTCGATATGCATCCCGCCGACAACATTTACATAGACATCCTGTCCGGACAGATGCATGCCCAGCCGCTTTTCCATGACCGCGAGCAACAATGAAACCCGATTCTGCTCCACGCCGTTCGCCATTCGTTTTGGCATCGCATAACTCGTTGACGACACTAAGGCTTGCAGTTCGACCAAAATCGGCCGCGACCCTTCTAGGCTGGAAACCACGACCGATCCCGTCGTGCGCTGAGACCGTTCCGCCAAAAACAACTCAGAGGGATTACTCACTTCCTCTAGCCCGGAATCTTTCATTTCAAACACGCCGATCTCGTTGGTCGAGCCAAAGCGATTCTTCACGGCGCGGAGAATACGAAAACTGTGGCCCTTGTCTCCTTCAAAATACAGCACCGTGTCGACGATATGCTCCAGTAGTCGCGGTCCGGCAATGGCGCCTTCTTTGGTGACATGCCCGATAATGAAGACCGGCACACTGCTGCGCTTCGCATACCACATCAATTGACCTGCCACTTCCTGCACTTGGCTGATGCTGCCGGGTGCAGAAGTAATCTGTTCTGTGTACACCGTTTGAATCGAATCGACGACCATCGCTGCCGGCTGGATTTCCTGCGCCGCCTTGAGGATTTGTTCGAGGGAGGTTTCTGCCAGAATCAACAGATTCGGATGCTCAATGCCGAGCCGTTGCCCCCGCATCTTGATCTGCCTTGGAGACTCTTCTCCGGAGACATACAACACCGGCTCTTTCTTAGAAGACAGACGCGGGAGCGCCTGGAGCAACAGAGTCGTCTTCCCAATCCCAGGATCACCACCGATCAAAATGACTGAGCCGGGAATGACTCCCCCACCCAACACCCGGTCGAATTCGCCAATCTGCGTCAGCCGCCGATCCTCACCGACTACTTCGATCTCGGCAATCGGCGTGGCCTTGGCCTGCGCCATCTTCATCGCAGCGGGCCGCCCCTTCCCGGTCGGCGCCTGCCGTTCCTCTTTCATGGTGTTCCAGCCGCTACAATCCGGACAGCGGCCTAGCCATCGTGGCGACTGATGTCCGCAAGCTTGGCAGGAAAAACTCGTTTTCGCCCGCATTCAGAAGAGTCTCAGTTAGAGGGAAATCTGAAGCCTATAGTAAAGGATGGGAGAGGCGAATGGAAGATCGGGCGTCACGAAAAGGGCTAGAACCCTTGGGAGTCTCCGCTAACGTTTCTTGGAGCAGGCACAGTGGAAAGCGGTCGCAGCATCGGAATATTGCAGTGCAATCATCAGACACTATTCCGGGGGAAGTGGCCGAGCTTTGTCAATCTACTTTTGCCGAGCACCTCGCCAAGCTTGCGAGCCCACACTATTCATAGAACTTCCCGCAGCAAGCTATGGAAGTGTTCAATTTCAACACGAGGGGATGAGCCATGGGGCAGGCGACAATAGCTATATCATATTCCAAGATGTGATCCCGCAAGTTGCCTCTTACAATCGCCCAGGCGAATGGCCCTGCTCTTTGTGCAGGGCCATTCACGACCTCCACGACACTATCAGTTACGCATATCCTTAAAAATCTTTACGCCACCCTCAAACCGCGTCTGGAATTCCTTAGTCAAGGCACCAATCGATTTGCGTAGAGGCTCGGCAAACAACTCTTCGGGTTCCGGTAGGGTGATATCGACTTGGGCCTTGCCGTCTGCAGCCGCTCGCTTGATGGCCTCAGCCGGCTTCATCGTCACCTCTACAAGCGTACCCAGGACAGTCTCCTCAAAAATGTCTGGATCGATGCTGGGTTGGTCGAGCTGTGATTTCAATTTTGTGAGAATTTCAAACGGCAGTAACTTACGCTCCCAGATAATGTCCCAAATATGCTCTGTCACCCAGCAGGGTCCATAGTACTTGATCAGATGTGTGCGTAGACTACGGCCAAGCTCGCGGGTGGAAAGGCCAGGTACAAATTCCTGAAAGCCGGTATATTCAAAGTGACTGACGACCGCCGACAAGTACAGACAATGTGTCGAAAAACCTGGTGGATTCAGCCAGACGGCAAGGTTAATGAAGTATCGACTGATTTTCTTCCAGTCATCGTTGTTCGCCGCTTTCATGTTATCAATATTTATATCCATCCAATGGTGCCAGGTCGAATCTGTCGCTACACGCCCAACCCCGGCCCGATGCCCGTCATACACGGAAATCATTGGGTTCGACGTGCGTGCTGGCTGCGCGCCCTTCGTAAAGTTATATGGTGGATCACCAAGATTACTTCCATAGGCGATCACCACTGGCGTCGGTCTCAGTCCACCATCGGTGGCATTCGGGTATTCAGGCTGAGCCCCACCGCCGAAATTGTAGTTACCCCCAAGCGGGACAGATGCGGTGTCCACGCATAAGCCCTCATGCGCATGGTCCGGCATGACGTCGATTGGCCCCAAGGTGGGATGACACAGCACGGGGTGCGGTCGCTTGCGAATCCCAAACGGCCAGAAGGAACTTTGCCACGTGACCCACTGGATCGGTTGTGGGGTCAGATCTTCTTGATGAGGACCATTGCCTAGGTCAAGCGGGCCACCGGGGGCTCCTGGTTCGTACGCTGGAGAAGGTGGGCGTAAGGTGTCAATCCGCGCGGGAGTACCGATTGGGGGAACACCATCAGCATTCGTCCACCGACGCATCGTCCCCAAGCGCGGAATGCGGCGGCACATGGAAGCGCCTAAGAAATGGTGATCGCCGGTCCCGAACAGACCACCTTTTTTGTCTTTCATCCACTGACTCAGCTTGAGAAGTTCGGCATCGCTCGCCGGGAATGCCCCTGGTTGATCGATTTCCACATCACTCGGGTTCCCGGAATTGCTGGGCTTGAAGCCAAAGCACCAGATTTGCTCGTACTTATCGATTACCGATGCTGCTCCGTCAACCATATTAAATCGGAATCCACGATACTTCGCTTGATGTATGGTCGGTGCAGCAACAATCGTGGGTAATGGATCCCCGTTACGTAACGCAATATCCACGCGAAAACGCATACAGCCGACCGCAGAGTTACGGATTAGCTCAATCACACTTGCTATACCAAAATCATTTGCCGGGTCAGTCGATATCTCTATGTCGACAACGACTAAAATGTCCACATAAGTATTCATCTTCCACGGTTTCAAAGCGTCTATCAGTGGACGCTTAAATTCCGGATTGAGTCGAACACTCTTCAGAAATTCTTTTGCTGCGAGCATGTCTGCTTTTCTCCTTGCTTAAGAACGTTGATTATTTCGCTGCAGTGACTCATGCCAAACAGAAGTCCCTGCATAACTGTTCCTCTTTCTCCGTTGATCTCATGCAGTTCAGTAGCCCCAGCGTCAGATATCAGGACCAGCCAGGCTTATAAACGCCTGGCTGGCGCCTGCCTTGCTTACGGCTGTGGCATTACAGTGGATTTTTTGGGTGCCTTGCCCATGCCTGCCATAAAGATATCCTCGGCGATTTTAAGCCCAAGCGGCACCCCGCCGATGTTCTGTTTCACATCCGGCTTGCCGTTAGGCTTTAATGCGAACGCATCGAACGACCAATGCACCCCGAGGAACACACGGCTAAAGCCGTTCTCCTCAATCATCTGCCATAAACCATCGTCAAACTTGCGCACATGACGCGGGCGGACGTTCCCTTGGTTATCTTGTGTGATACCATTCATTTCGTCGGAGACGAACGGCCCCTTGTAGATGTCATCTTTTTTGCAGTCCCCCTTGGGCACTCCGTAGAACAAGCGCACCATGTGCAGTGCCGCGGCGCCAAAGGTTGCGTGTCCCGACGGATAGGCTGGGAACGGCGGCGTGAAGTTTTTATCGAAGCGGCCCGTCGCAGGCACATAACTATTGCTGTGCGGCGCCCCGAACGGCAGCCACTCAGGATCGCAATCGTCATTGATATTGTCCTTGGCAGTCGGCGCCGCAGGGCCCATCGATGGATCGTGCTCCCGAATACCGACCACCGGTCGCCAGACATCGTGGATGTATTTTTCCCTCCACGCTAGAATACCGGCGTCGCCCAGGGCCGCATTCACCAATGCGAACAAGCGCGCATTTTGATCGACGTTGTTGCTCTTGGCGATTGCGACTTCGCGAACGATTTGATTGTACAAACGCGGTGGCGTGCCGAGCTCGCGTGGGCCATCGTAGGCCCAGTAGAGTCCGATCGCAGTTTCATCCACAGTGCGCTTGCTGTACGTAGCAGGCAACGTCCCCATCAGTTCCGGCGCAATGCCCTTGCCACGCACTTGATCGAGTGCGCTCTCATACGCTGGACTGCCAATGTCCGGTGGCGCATTGAGTCCAAAGAGCGCCGTAGAGGCAAACAGTTTCGAGTTCTTGCCGTAGAATGGCGCGTGCAGAGGTTGGGCTGGATTGGCCGGGTCGGGACGATGATGTTCCGGCGAATTGGAGTAGACGTAGCCAGCTGCACCATCGCCTGGATCGCTACTCCGATCGGCGAGCATGGCCTGTCCCACTGCCATTCCGAATGCTTGCCCTTCGGGAATCCCGTTACCGACTAAATTCGCCGAGGTGAAGCGCTCATCAAAGAATGCCTTTTGCCTCGGATAGAGAGCGCAAAGACAAACATGAGCCGCTCTAGCCACAGCTGCCGCAGCGCTCGCCCCCGGGGGAGGACTCGCGGGCAACGACAAGTAGCGTGGCAACTGCGCCCCGCCAACTACCCCTGCATGCGCGTCGTACATGGCCAAATGTATGATCACCATCGCGCGTGAGCTAAGCGTTGGACCGCCCTGTTCTGGGCTTGGTTTATCAGTGCCAGGGACGTTGCTGAAGTCGCGTCTGTTCGCTTCCAGTGCGACTCCGTTCCAATACAGAATGTGATCCATGTGCTTTTCCCTCTCTTGGTTGTGATGCTGGCAACCGGCCAGCGCGGTCTAGACACCTTATGCTTATCCGCTTGTTTCAGCAGACTGCGACCTTCTTTCCTTGATAGACCCGATTCGCGCAGGCTGCATCTGAGTCCGAGTCCGAGTCCGAGATGAGTCGCTCACCGTTAGGCTTCCTCTTGTGTGATTCCTCATTCGTCAACAGCAAGCTCGATGCCAGCCTGTAACAGGAGAGTCGAATCATTGGGTGGCATCCTCAATCGCCTGCAATTTCAGCGTTGTACGTATTGTCGTGTACGAATACGCCTGTGACGCACCTCTCCTGACCGCAGCGGCCTGTATCGAAAGAGATTCATGAGGTGAATCAAATCCGATTCAATCCACAACTCAGCACTTGATGGTTTTGCGCTACAGAATTGAAAGGAGATGACGGCCATACGCCGGCACGTAGGCCATCCCAACATTTGCCGAACTAGAGAACTTCCTAGCCCGCATTATTCATCAAGGTTCGTCGCGAACGCGTGCAGACGCGACGTGAGACAGGCACTCGGAGGCGTGAAGCCTGAGGCATACTCGTGCAGTATGTCGAAGGACTGAATGGCGAGGCGCTCGTCACAGCCGCGTATCCGCACATGCAGCAGACACGTCATGAATCATGCGGGCTGATTTCGACCAAATACAATGCTGGTGGTTTAAAATTTAGGCAGGACGTTGCGGAGGGCAAGAGGCCTTGGGGAGTCTGATGCGACGGTGACATGTGTGTCCGTCGATCTGCGCCACCAGAAACGCAGCGAATAATCCAATTCTTTCCTTTTCTCTATCTACGTGCAGACACCCATAGTCACGCGTTCGCAGCAGAAGCGCTCATGAGTTACGAACTAGGAATTCTCCCGCGGTGTGTAGGGTGTTTCGTATTGACCGCCCGGGGGGATTATAAATTGGTGTTCTTTGTGGCACAGACTAGGGTTAGTTGACGCTCACGTTCTGCGACGGCAAGACGTTTGGCCTGGCGTTCGCCATAGTGAGAAACCGCGAACTTCCGCTTACGACTGTCGCCTTGCTCGTTGACCCAGGAGGCCAGCCAAAAGACACGAACGGAGCCGGTCTTTGGATTGTCCAATTGTTCGTATCTGCCGACGCCGGGAATGCCCGATGTGTTATTCCGACGAAGGCGAGTGCGGACCCAAATGGCATGGGCGTAGGGAGAATATCGACGAAGCAGTTCGTCTCGATAGGCCTCAGCGGCCTTTAAAGCCTTGCGTTTTCCGCCATAGATTGCGTCGGAGAACGTCTTTGCGGCGATATCGTTGTGTCGTTGCACCGTGACTCGCCACGCATGGGTTCGGCTTACCTCATGATCGACGCGCGTGATGTTACGGGAAGGAGTCATGCTGACGAGCAATAACGCCCGCGCTAAGCGGCGGCGCGCTTGCGCGCGGTCCGGCTTGAGCGTGTCGCGATACGTCTTTGCGCCTCGACTAGACGACCCGACACAAACTTGTGGAGTACGCTTGCCATAAGGGTCTGGTAAGGAACGCCCTCTTCCGCTGCCTTGGCCTGCAACCCCTCAAGGTCTCTGGACGAGAGTCTGATGTTGACCCGCTTGTTCTTGAGCAAAGTGGCTTTAGCCGCGGCTTGGAAACGCGCAATCTCGCCCTTCTGGTTCCGAACCGGCTTCCATTCTCCGCGATCGAACGAAGCGAGGATTTCTTGTTCTAACAACCGTTTGCTGCTCATGTCAGTTGCCTCCCGATAAAAAATCCCGCGTTGCCTTGCGACTCGGCATGATGCTCTTCAAGAAAATCTCCTGCTCGCTTTCCACATAAGGAACGAGATAGGCATAATTGCGGATCCTCACAACAAGCATCTTCTGATGTCCATACTTCGTCCGATTCGGGTGGTCCATGACCCTAAGAAGTCCACCTTGTGAAATCGCAGATAGAACCTCCTCGAAAGACACGCCGCGTTCCGCCTTTAAGGAAAGACACTTCTCGGCGTTCCATCGGATGGGCTTCACGCCCATATCATACATCTGTGTGCCTTATGTGCTCAAGATGTATAACGGTCAACCTTGCAGAGATTCCCCCACCATACCGGCGATACATCCGCCACACAACTTATTTGCAGGCGACTGGCCAAGTAAAGAGGAGCGAGATTGGACGCCTTGAAAGGTCAAACCTCATGCGTGCTACCGCCCTCAACCAACCATGAATATGTAATATTACAAGACGCGACCCCTTTTATTTTCCTTCGGGTGGTCCATGACCCTAAGAAGTCCATCTTGTGAAATCGCAGATAGGACCTCTTCGAAAGACACGCCGCGTTCCGCCTTTAAGGAAAGACTCTTCTCGGCGTTCCATC
>NEWT02000039.1:62886-118296 GCA_002869925.2 Nitrospira sp. CG24A | reverse complement strand
ACCGCGATGAACCTCTTGGCCCCCCATGATCTCTTGGCCATGGCAGAGTATGAACGCCAGCGGGAGCAGTTCCGCTCGCAGATCATCGCGCTCAAGCAGCGGCGCAGGATGTTCCTCGGGCCGCTGCTCACGCTCGTCTTTGAAAATCGCGAGACGTTGCGGTTTCAGACTCAGGAAATGATCCGGGTCGAGCATATTCTCGATCCCCGCAAAATCCAGGATGAGTTGGACGTGTATAATGCCCTCATGCCGGGAACCGGAGAGTTGAGCGCCACGTTGCTCATAGAAATTACGGAACAGGATCGGATGAAAGAATGGCTCGACATGTTCATGGGGCTCGATCATGGTGAAAAAGTTGCGATTCGAGCCGGAAGTGAGCACGTATTCGGGCAGTTCGAGGGTGGCCACAGTCATGAAACAAAAATCAGTGCGGTGCATTTCGTCCGATTCCGGCCGACCGCATCAATGACCGCCGCGTTCGCCGACTTGCGCCAGCCGGTGATATTGACGGTGCACCATCGCGAGTATCACGCTGAGGCGCCTGTTCCCGGGAGTATGCGGGAGGAGTGGCTCTCTGATTTAGCAGGAAGCTGAAAAACCCGCCAGCGGCGTTCTCGCATCGCTCAGATCCTCAACGTACCCCAGAGGGTACGCCTCCGGATCTTCCCTCGCTGCGGCCTTGCTGGACAGCATTTTTGAGCATCCTGCTGAGCATGTAAGCGCCGAGGCAAATGTTGAATGTTTAGTGCTGAAGGGTGAATTGAATAATATTTACAGACGCCTCGTACACTCAACATTGAACATGTACAATTAAAAATTTTCATTATGTCTACCGTCTTGCTGACAAAGCGCCTCGAGTTTGCCGCGGCGCATCGGTATATCAAACCTGAATGGGATGAGGCCAAGAACCGGGCTGTGTTCGGTCTCTGTTATAACCCACCGGCACACGGGCATAATTACATGATCGAGGTGACGGTCTTAGGCGAGGTGGACTCGAAGACCGGCATGGTTGTGAATCTCTTCGACTTGAAGCTCGCCTTGCTCAAGGTACTCGAAGAATTCGACCATAAGAACCTGAATCTCGATATGCCCTACTTCAAGGACCAGATTCCCACGTCGGAAAATCTGGCCCGTGTGCTCTGGGGTAAGCTGGACGAGCAGAAAGATATCGGGACGCTCCACGCCATTCGGTTGTATGAGGATGAAGACCTGTATGCCGAAGTCACGGCAGAGGCGGGCCTCGATGTCGCCAGCGTGACGCGGCGTTACTCGTTCATGGCGCTGTCGAATAGCAATCATGGTTGCGAATGGGACTGTTTCGTGACGGTGCATGGCACCATCGACCCGGTGACGGGGATGGTGACGGATATCGGCGCCCTGGATCGTGTGGTGCAGGAGAAGGTTGTGAAGGCATTCGATCGCCAGGATCTGCGCCATGTCTTCGACGCTGAGTCTGTCACAGGCGGGCAGCTCGCCGAACGAATCTGGACGTTGCTTGTGTCCGGTATCTCGTCGGGTCGACTGGCCAACGTTCACCTCGTCCAGTCTCGCGATCTCACGTTCGATTATGCCGGTTGATGTTTGTTCTATTGGACGCCGCGTATGAAAAGCCTGCTCGCCCTTGTAGGATTGATGGCCTGCCTCTCGTGGACGGTCGTGGCCTGGTCTGCAGATGAAGGAGTGGCGATTGAGAAGGTCGTCAAGGAAGCCGCCATGGCATCCGCGACCTACTCTGAAATCAGAGACAAGCAAGCTGTGTTGAAGCTCTATACCAAAGACTATGTCGGTATTCAGGATGGTGAGACGGAAACGCGTGAGTCCATCGAGAAGTGGTTTTCAGACTATGAGTCTGAACTGAATAAGGGGAACACGCTGCGTTTCATCAATGTCGTGTCAAACCTGCGTGTCAGAATTCCTGGCCCAACCGCTTGGGCGACCTACGACTATGTGTTTCAAGCAGTTAGGAAAGGCGAACTTGAAGGGCAGGACTCCGGGCAATGCACCACCATCCTGCGCAAAGAAGGCCCAACCTGGCTCATCCAGCATGAGCATTGTTCCAAAACGCGACCGGTGAAATAGGGGTTAGTAGCGGTTGGCTAATAAGACTTAAGTTGGGTCAGAAACTTTGAATAGGTCTTCGCTAAGTGATTGGGATCTGACTTCCGTAATCTCGTTTTGAAATACCACTGATCCATCTGCAGATTTCCGCACAGTTTTCATTGTCACCAAACCTTGCCTCACAAACTGGGCAACCTGGTCATCCAGGGGCTGTCCGCTGCAAAGGTCGCCAATGGTTTGTAAGAGGAGAGGCGAGAGAGGTAGTTGGGAAGTAACCCATGACTCTCCTGTGGTACCATCTTTGTGGATATGAACGTACTGCTCCACAGGGTAGCCCGCGATTTCCGATTTCAGTCCCGTCTTAGTTAGCGGCCCGCTCTTCCTTTTTGGCTTCTTTGCGGCAATAGCCTTCCATTCAGCAAATGTGTAGCGGAAAGCCTTCTTTTTGATATGGTCGGTTAGTAGTCGCAATCTGGGCTTCGGTGTCAATAATGAGAGTGAGCCATTGAGTTCCAGAAACTGAAACCTCACCTCGTGCACGGGCCCCCTTAAAATACGATGTTGCTTCTGCGGTCCTTCCATTGGACATAATACTGCTCTTAACGGTTCCTTCGAAGGTGCTTGCAAAGGCAGGGTGCACGCTGAAGATGCTAAGCAGCCATAGGATAGTGATGTAGAGAGAAATTCTCATAGCGCCCCCACACTAAGAACCAAGCTTCATTAAATGTATCTGAGATTTAATAAATTGGAAGGGTGCTTATTATTCAAGAAGTTGGAGTCAAGAACAGTGTTCTGGGGCGGACTCAGCGAGACTGAGTCCGGAATGATCTCTCGAATCTCGCTTGCTATTCTGTCCAAGGGGCGGCTTGGTCGATCCTCGATTGCGCGCGTCGAACGAGCACATTCCTATCGTGCGCGTCCGCGAGCAGGAGGACGGCCAGGCTGCACCGTCTCCCCCTTTCTCAGGCCGCGCGTTGCGTGAGCGCAGGAGATCAACGGGCCGACGTCCCACCCATCCCTTGCGCGAACAGGCACTTCCCAAAATTGTTGTCCCAATGTATCCTGCGCCCGTTGTTTCTTGAGCGATTACCTTAGCAAGTCCAGTTCTCGTTGCGTGCCCGTGGAATGCCATGAAAATTATACGCGATTGCTTCGGGCGTTCGGTCAGGATGACGGATGAACGGATCGCACACATTCTTCAACATCTGGAATTGGTTGGAATGGAAGAGGAGATCAGCCTGGTCTTGGCGGCTCCTGCCGAGGTGCGTGTCTCTCGTTCGGATGAGACGGTGAAGCTTTTTTATGAGTATTACGCGAGGACGCGTGTTGGTGGGAAGTGGCTCTGTGTCGTGGTAAAGTATCCTCCTGATGATGCCTTTGTGGTGACTGCCTATTTAACTGACCAGCTCAAGGCGGGAGAAACGATATGGCGGCAAAAGTAAAAGTCTGGTTTGATTCGGAAGCAGATTACCTCGAAGTACAGTTCCGTGAGGCTCCGGGCTTCATGCGAGCCACGGCACATGATGCCGTGATGGAGCGGGTTGATGAACAGGGGCATGTCCTGGGATTCAGCGTGCTCGGTGTCAGTCGGTTCAGCAAAGACCATCCGTTGGAAGCGGAACTTGTTGCGGGAGAGTAACTCCCTCGGTGCCGTGCGAAAGACCTGCTCCTTTGCATCATTCTGAAGTCGTGCATTCCGCGAGCGCGGATTGACTTGGCTAACCGTTTTTCTATTTCAGCAAGTGATCCGAAATCAGCGCGGCGAGTTCGGCGGGCTCCACCACCCCTTCGCGGGTGAGGAGCAGCTTGCCGTTGGAAAAGAAATGCGTTGTGGGGTAGGTCTCGAAGGTGTGGCTCTTCTTAATCTCCCGGCAGCGGCCTGGGACATGCATCTTGGCCTTGCCGACTTTCACGTCGGGAAACTTGGCGGCGGTCTCTACCAGGATTGGGTCGTAAGCAATGCAGGGCTCGCAGGTGGCGAGGCCGTAGGCGACGATCGACGCGGGCGCGTCGGTGAACTCTTTGTAATTTTCGTCTCTGACGTCTTCAACGATTCCAGGCATGATTGAAAGACCTGCGTGCTGAGTGCTGAATGAGCCAAAAACTTGGCCCTCAGCACCCAGCGCTCAGAACTGAAAATTAGCTGAGACTTGCGAGAGCTGCAAGGATGTCCTTGTCCTCTCGCGCTACCTTGATGTCCTGCACCTTCGCATAGGCGACCTTGCCGTTCTTGTCGACGATGACGGTCGCACGCTTCGAACAGTTCAATGGCTCAAAGTAGAGGCCATAGCCCTTTGCCGTGGTCCGATGCACGTCTGACAGCAGCCGATGCTTCAGGTCCATGGAATCAGCCCAAGCCTTGTGCGAGAAGAAGCTGTCACAGCTGACGCCGAACAGTTCCGCGTTGGCCGATTGGAACTTGGGGAAGTCGTCGGTCAAACACTTGTTCTCGCCTTGACAGACAGGGCTCCAGTCCAGCGGATAAAAGCAGAGCACGACATTCTTCTTGCCACGAAAGTCGCTCAGCTTCACGTCCTTTTGGTCCTGGTCTTTTAAGTTAAAGTCCGGTGCGGTATCGCCCACTTTAATTTCTGCTGCTACGTCACTCATCTCTGAACCTCCTTCACTGGGTTTAATCCGGCCTCTGATACTGTCAGCTACAATTTTGTACCGTGCGACTTAGAACCTTGTCAACGGGCCGGAAGACCTAACGGAGGCCTAGATGACCCATAAGTAACTGATAAAGAAGGCAGACTATGCTAGCAAACGAATTTCTCGAAAACTTAGCATGCGTCCGGCTGGGGCTGCGGTGCGGTGATTGGCAATCTCAATGTTCTGACCCGAGAGCTCGAGGCGGATGCGGCTTCCTACTTTTGGCGACTGGCCGATCCTCGTCAATTCGTCTGCCGCTCCTCTCAGCAGATCGCGCGCAGGTTGGTCCGGGAGACCGGAGGAGAGGAATATTTCCAGTTCATTGACCCCGAATTTACTGAGGCCGAGCGTATAACACCAGGTCCGATGGTTCTGTTCATCTTCGCCCTGCGCGATGGGGATGTGATCGGCGGAGACGAAGTGGGCGAGAGAGCGATCTTGCCAATCCGAAGGGTTGACGTACTGGTTGGTGACGATGTCATGGGCTGTGCCTTGCGAGAGGAGCGTGAGGCCTTTGGCCAGTCGCGCGGCAAAGAGTATGGTGTCCGGCGTGTCGCGCGGGGAGACAAGAGAGGGCGCGACGGCCCCCATCACGTCGTGCTCCCACGCCAACTGCTTCATCACATCGGCGACGTGGCTCATCGGCAGCGGCATCACAACATGGGCCGACCAGGGGCCGTGAGTCGCTTGCCAGGATTCCGTCGAGCCTGCTTCGTGGTGAATGGTCAGCGGCCCGCCGTATTCCTTGTCGTACCAGGTCTTCAGCTCGTCAGTGCCCGGCGCGACTCCCCGATAGCCGATAAAGTAGAGCGGAGGACGGCGGGAAGAAGGCTTGGGAGTTTTCTTTTTGATCCTCATCGTGGCGCGCGAGCCTATTTACTGGATTTTCTGGCCTTGCGGCGGTCATCCGGGTTGAGGAGTCGCTTGCGGATACGCAGACTCTTCGGGGTCACCTCAACCAGCTCGTCCGGGCCGATATATTCGAGTGCGAACTCTAAGCCCATTTCCCGTGGCGGCGTGAGAACCAATGCCTCATCGGTGCCTGATGCGCGCATGTTGGACAGGTGTTTCTCTTTGCAGACGTTGACGTCCATATCTTCGTCCCGGCTGTTCTCGCCGACCACCATTCCGCGATAGACGTCCACGACAGGGCCGATAAACATGGTGCCCCGTTCTTGGGTCATAAAGATGGCATAGCCGGTGCTGACGCCGTCTTCGTGTGCCACGAGTGACCCATGTGTCGCCACCACGAGGTCGCGCTCCTCCGCCGGTTCATATGCGACGAACACATGGTGCATGATAATGGTCCCGCGAGTCTTGGCGACCAAGAGATTTTTGAGCCCCATGATGCCACGGGTGGGAATGTGGTATTCCAGGTGCATTTCGCTCGGCCCGGCATCGGAATGGATTAGCCGCATGTGGCGTAACTCGCCGCGGCGTTTGCCGAGTTCTTCAATTACGGTGCCTTGATAGGTTTCCGGAACCTGGATGGTCAGTTCCTCGTAGGGTTCGAGGACCTTGTCTCCATCCCGGTGGACAATCACTTCCGGTTGTGAGACTTGCAGTTCGTATCCTTCCCGGCGCATTTGTTCGATCAAGACCCCGAGATGCAGTTCGCCACGGCCGGCGACGAGGAACTTATCCGCACTGTCCGTTGCCTGTGCGCGCAACGACACGTTGGTTTCGAGTTCTTTGAAGAGCCGATCGCGCAAATGCCGCGAGGTCAGGTATTTGCCTTCCCGTCCGGCGAACGGGCTATTGTTCACGGAAAAGGTCATTTGGACGGTCGGCTCATCGACCGTGACTCGGGTCAGTGCGACCGGATGTTCCGCGTCGGCAATCGTATCGCCGATGCTCACCTCGTCCAGGCCGGCGACTGCGACAATTTCTCCTGCCTGAGCTTGTTCCGTATCTGTCCGTTCGAGGCCGGAGTAGACGGCGAGGTCTGATACTTTCCCGGAGAACTGTGCGCCATCCTTTCCGATGACGACCACGTTCTGCCTGCGGGCGATCGATCCGGATTGAATCTTCCCCACACCCATCTTGCCCTTGTAGAGATCCTGAATCAGGGAGAGGACCAGGATCTGGAGCGGCGCATCGGTGTTGATGGCCGGCGCCGGGATCTTTTCAAGTACGGTATCGAGGAGCGGCGTAATGTCCGTGCCGGGCTTATTGATATCAAGCGTGGCCGTACCCTTGATCGCCGCCGTGTAGACGATTGGGAAATCGAGCTGCTCGTCCGTGGCGCCGAGATGGACAAACAAGTCGAAGGTCCGGTTCACCACGTCATCGATGACCGCGTCAGGGCGGTCGATCTTGTTGATGACCACGATGGCCTTGTGGCCTAGCGCTAAGGCCTTCCGCAACACGAAGGTTGTCTGCGGCATGGGGCCCTCTTTCGCGTCGATCAAGATGAGGACGCCGTCCACCATGCGTAGCGTTCGTTCGACTTCACCGCCGAAGTCGGCGTGTCCCGGTGTATCGACGATATTAATCTTCACGCCTTTGTAGATTACGCTGGCGTTCTTGGCCCTGATGGTGATCCCGCGCTCACGTTCCTGGTCCATCGAGTCCATGATCCGTTCGCCCATATCGTCGATCTTGCGATGGACATGGGTCTGTCGGAGCACGGCGTCGACCAGGGTCGTCTTGCCATGGTCGACGTGGGCGATGATCGCGATATTTCGTATATCGCTCCGGCGTTCTTTCGGTTCGAGTTGAGTGGTCACGGGAGATTCCGTTGTGGCTGTCTGATCCATAGATGTTGCTGCATGCTCCAAAAAAAAGACGCCCAGAAACCCAGGCGTCGGACAGTAGTATACCCGAAGGGCGAGGCCTACACAAGCGATGTTAGGAGAAGCGACACAGGCAGCGCGTCGCTGACACCGGCTTGAATCTTGAGTTTTGAGGGCCTCCACGGTATGGTGGCCGTGAGAATCTTCTCAGGAATTCGGCTGCCCTCAAGGGTTATCCCGCGCAATCATGATAGATCGGCCCGTACAACTCTCTGATACGTCTCGTCAACCGCCACCTCGACGCCCCTGGCGCTGGTGGCAGATTGTGCTGCTGAGCCTGGGTGCGATCGCCTTGATCGGTGGGCTGACAGCGGGCGGGTTGCTGTGGCACTTCTCAAAAGACCTTCCCGCGTTGGACCAATTGGGGACCTATCAGCCCAGCCTGGTGACGCAGGTCTATTCGGCTGATCAGAAGCTCATCGGTCAATTTTTCATCGAACGGCGCATTCTAACTACGGGGGCAAACATTCCTGAACGGTTGCGGCGTGCGGTCATCGCGGTTGAAGATGTCCGGTTCTTTGAGCATCCCGGCCTCGACTACATCGGCATGCTTCGCGCGGCCTGGACGAATGTGCGCAGAGGGAGCAAGGTCGAAGGAGCCAGCACGATTACCCAACAATTGGCGCGATCGTTGTTCCTGTCGTCCGAACGTACCTTCGACCGCAAGGTTCGTGAGCTCATTCTGGCCTATAAAATGGAATTGGTCCTGACGAAAGACCAAATTCTTGAGCTGTATTTGAATCAGATTTACTTCGGGCAAGGCGCCTACGGGGTCGCGACGGCGGCGCAAACATATTTCGGAAAAGATCTCTCCGCTCTCACGGTTGGAGAATCCGCATTTCTGGCGGGACTCCCGAAATCGCCGAACCATTATTCGCCCTTCAAGGCCTACGACCGCGCAAAAAAGCGACAGGAGCATGTCCTGGCGCGCATGGAAGAGGCGAAGTTCCTTACTCCGACAGAACGTGAACAGGCTGCGGCGGAGATCCTCAATTTCCGTCGTCCGGGTATTGAACAGGCTGCGCCGTACTTTGTGGAATATATCCGACAGTTGCTCGTCGCGAAGTATGGTGAAGAGACCGTATACAAGGGCGGGCTTAAAGTCTATACGACGTTGAACATGGAGATGCAAAAGGCTGCTGAAGCGGCTTTCGCGGCTGGCCTGCGCGAATTGGACAAGCGCCAAGGGTGGCGTGGTCCGCTTCGGACGGTCGATGTGACTGCGCCAGCCCCGTTCCCTGTTGTCGCAGAGGGGGATTTGATTCTGAAGGTGGGGGATTATCGCGAAGGGTTCGTCACCAGAGTGGGGAAGGACCATTTTCTGGTGCAGGTTGGCTCGATGGTGACAAAACTTGCGTTTGACGATATGGCATGGGCGAAGCGCCGTCTGACGGGGCCGGATTTGGCGAAAGATGTCGTCGTCAATCAGAATCTTAAGCACATACTCAAGCCCGGTGATGTCATTGAGGTCATGGTGAAGAAACTGGATCGTGACATGGTCCACGTGCAAATGGAACAGACTCCTCTGATTGAGGGAGGATTGATTGCGCTGGAGCCAGCCAAAGGCGAGATTCGAGCCATGGTAGGCGGCTACGATTTCGGTCGCAGTGAATACAATCGGGCGGTGCAGGCGCATCGTCAGCCCGGGTCCGCGTTTAAACCGATCATCTACGCGACGGCCATGAATCAGGGGATGAGTCCCGGGTCGGTGATCCTCGATGCGCCGGTCGTCTATGCGCAGGAACAGGATGAGAAAACGTGGAAGCCGGAGAACTATGGAAGAAAGATCCATGGCATGGTGAGTTTGCGGGACGCGCTGGCCCATTCGCACAACCTCGCGACGGTTCGCTTACTGGATAAAGTTGGCGTCAAGAGTGTCATCGAGTTTGCGAAAACGGTTGGGATCACCAGTCCATTGGCGGCGGATCTGTCCTTGGGGCTGGGCTCATCGTCCGTCGGGCTGATGGAACTGACCTCCGTCTATAGTGTGTTTCTGAACCAGGGGAATCGCACAGAACCCCATGGGATCCTGTCCGTGAAGGACAACGCGGGACAGGTGCTTGAACAGGCGGAGTCGCAAGCCATTCCAGTCATCTCGAAAGAAACGGCATACTTGATTACCAACATGATGGAAGACGTGGTTCAAAAGGGGACCGCGCAGGCGGCGAAAGGGATCGGGCGGCCGGTTGCAGGGAAAACCGGAACCACCGATGAGTTTATCAATGCCTGGTTTATCGGCGGTGCGCCGAACTTGGTTGCAGGCATCTATGTCGGGTTTGACGATCGACGGTCACTCGGCGAAACGGAATCGGGGGCGCATGCCGCGCTGCCTATCTGGATCAATTTCATGCAGGCCGCGCTCAAGCCGCTTCCGGTCGTGGCCTTTACCATTCCAGAGGGCGTCACGTTCGTCAAGGTCGATCCGTCGACGGGGCTTCTTGAGGATGAGCAGGAAGGGCAAGCGAGCACCGTCGAGCTCTTTACCAAAGGCAGCGAACCGACTCAAGCAACTCAGCGCCGACTGGACCCGGTAGATTTCTATAAGCTTGATCAAATCCCCGAAGGAGCACTCTAGCAGGATCCTGAAAAATGGTGGGAAGGGTAACCTAGCCGTCCTCCTGCTCGCGGAACGCGCACGATCAGAGGATGGAATGACACCCGTGCCGATCCCTTGCTCCCGGAACACGCACAATCAGAATGTGCTCGTTCGACGGCCGCAGTGGGACCAACACGGGTGCCATTCCTGGGAGAGCCAAACAAGCGAGCTTGGAAGGAGCATTGATTGATTAGGAGAATGTGCTTGTTCGACGCGCGCACTCGAGGATCGACCAGGCTACCCTTGAAAATGAAACGATGAATTAGGAAGACACGCGCAGTTGGAATCATCCCACCCACCCCTTATAAAGTGACAGCTCGCTGCGGCCTTGCTGAACAGCCTTTTTGAGCATCCTGCGTAAAGTTCTTCTGTTGGTGCCTCTCTTAGACGGGCCATCGAATTTCTAGAGTGCCACGATAATTTTTTCACAGCCTAATTAGAATTACCGTTGACGACTGGGATGGGCAAGGAATAGAGTGGCTCTATGCGAATACGTTCTCATCGTGTCATTGCTGTTCTCGCGTGCACGCTCATCGTGCTCTTTCTTGCGTTGAGCTTTAACGCCTATGCCTGTCTTCTGCCGGTGAATGGTGTCACGGCAGGAGCAATGGGGGACGGCTGCTCGACTCCAGACGAACAACCCGTCTCTCAGTTCTGCGATGCATTTAAGACGCTTGGCGTGCAAGCTGCCGATAAACTTCTCCTCAACAGTGACTATCAGGCCCTCTGCCCAAAAGATACTGCCTCGCTCGCGCTTCTTGTTATCCTCACTTCATACAACAGCCGCTTATCCGATCATCCGACAGTGAGCCCTCCCCAGGATCTCCTGCTCAAGATTTCCGTGCTTCGCATCTGATCTTCCCCTTCCATACCTCGCAATCGCTTCTTTGTCATCACATGTGTCGTTCGACGTGTAGTTTCAGCGCTCGGCCTGCCGTCTAGCTCTCTTGGCCACGTATAGCCGGAGCACAGACAGGGCGTCGAACGTCTGGAAACTCCGGGAGGTCATCTCTATGAAGAGGAATAGACAGCATCGGTGTGTCATTGTCGCGTTAGTGCTGGTGATGTTTTTCAGTACCGGACTGTTGTGGGCACAAGATAGCGACTCCGTATTACGCAACAGGCTGGTGCTGCCGGAATTGATCCAAGAGGTTTTGGCTCGCAATCCCGAGCTGGCGGCGACACGCAAGCAATGGGAGGCCGCTACGAGTCGGATTGCGCAGGTGCGGTCATTGGATGACCCAATTCTGTCCCTCCAATTGTGGAATGTCCCCCAACCCTTCAATGTCGCGCGGACGGAAAACCATATCTTCGGTCTCTCACAGAATCTCCCCTTCCCCGGCAAACTCGGACTCAAAGGCGAAGTCGCCAGTCGTTCTGCCGGCATGACCGAGCAAGCGGTCCACGCGAAGGAACGGGAACTGGTCGCTCGCCTGAAGCAGGCCTACTACGATTTGTTTCTTACGCAGAAGGCGGTCCAGATTCATCATGAACAGGTCGAGCTGCTCAGACAGTTTGTGGAGATTACACACTCGAAGTTCCGCGCAGGCAAAGGAAGCCAGGCCGATGTCCTCAAAGCCCAGGTCGAGCTGTCCCTGCTGTTCCAACATCTTCCCGTCTTGGGACAGCGTCGCAAGACTGCCGAAGCGATGCTGAATACGCTGCTCGATCGGGATACTTCATCACCCTTGGGCATCGCGCAAGAACCCTCTCAAGCGCCGATCGAGACGCCCCTTGATGATCTACATGGCTTCGCGCTCAACGACAGACCGGAGATCAAAGCCGCCGAGCTGGATGTGCAACGGAGTGAGCAGTCCCGCGCGCTGGCCCAGCGTCAATACTACCCGGATTTCAACGTGGCGGTTCAACGCTTTCAGAACTATCAGGCCAACGACGGATTCGGCGCCTACGTGGCGATGAGCATCCCGTTCGCGTTTTGGACCAAACCGAAGTACGACGCAGGAGTACAGGAAGCAGAGGCTGCAGTCGCGGTCGCGCAGGCGCAGCAGCATACCTTAGAAAACATGACCCGATTTCAGATCAACGACCTCCTGGCCAAGTTTCAGGCAACTGATCAGGTGGCCACGTTGTACCGCACCACGATCTTGCCACAGGCTGAGCAGAGCCTGGAATCGGCGCGCGTCGGCTATCGTGCAGGCAAAGGCGGGTTTCTGGATCTGATCGATACCCAGCGAGCCTGGCGAGGATTTCAGCTTGAGTATTTCAAAGCGCTCGTGGACCGGCAGCATCGACTGGCTGAACTCGAGCAGGTCGTCGGTATCACGCTCGATCGGCAGAGCTAACGCAATCATCAAGGAGGAACAGATGAAGCAGCAGACATACAAGAAACGTTTCGTGATTGGCGTCGGGGCGATCGGAGTGATTACCGGAATCGCTGCCGGCTTCTTCCTCGCTCACAGAACGATGGGTGACATGATCATCGGAACAGGAGTTGTTTTGGCAGCTCCAGAGCGGATGGGTGAAATGGGTAAGGCGGGCATCGAGGTGCCTGCAGGGCAGGCGGGTGAGCTGGTTGGCATGAAACAGATGGAGATGAAGGACGGTGCCATGCAGGGCATGCCTGGCATGTCTGGAGCGCCCTTGGGAGCCGTCGTCGTTCCCGCTGTGGCAAGACAGTTGATCGGAGTGCGGAGCGCCTCAGCTGCCTACACGACGTTGACGCAAGAGATTCGCACGGTCGGCACGGTCGGCTACAACGAACGAGGCCTGACTCAGGTCACCCTGAAAATCTCCGGATGGGTCCGCGAAGTCTTTGTCGATTCGATCGGCAGGCCGGTACACAAAGGCGAAGCACTCTTCACCTTGTACTCACCGGATCTCCTGGCCACGCAGGATGAATATTTATTGGCCTTACGAACACAGGCCCGACTGGCTACGAGCCCACTCGACGAAGCCAAAACCAATGCGGCTTCCCTTGTGGCCGGTGCGCGGGAGCGTTTACGACTGTGGGATCTGACCGACGGGCAAATTACGGCGCTGGAGCGTCGAGGGAAGGCAGAACCGGTGCTCACGGTCTATGCCCCATCATCCGGGATCGTCCTCAAGCGGGAGGCCTTGCCGGGCACATATGTGGAACCAGGCACGACACTGTATGAAGTCGCGGATCTCTCCACGGTGTGGATCTCTGCCGATATCTATGAGTCCGAAGTTGCATCGGTAAAGCTCGACCAACCGATTTCAGTCTCCTTCGCCGCCTATCCAGGAGAAACCTTTCGCGGGAACATGGCCTATATCTATCCCTCGTTGAACGCAGAAGCCCGCACGGTGCGTGTGCGGTTTGAATTGCCGAATCCTGGGCTAAAGTTGAAGCCCGGTATGTATGGGAACGTGACCCTACAGACGGATGCAGCCAAGGCCTTGGTCGTGCCCAAGGAGGCAGTCCTGGAGACTGGGCTTCGTCAACTCGTGTTCATGGATCGTGGGCAAGGCCGGTATGAGCAAACATTGGTCAAACTGGGTCGCCGAAACCAGGATGAAGTGGAAGTGATGGAAGGACTCAAAGAAGGAGATCGAATCGTCATCTCAGCCAATTTCCTATTAGACGCGGAGAGCAAGTTGACGTCGGCTTCGAGCATGCAGGCCATGATGGGCCGAATCGGGATGGGCGATTGGCAGATGCGCGGCGCGCACGAGGGCAAGATGGAAGGGATGGGCGACATGAAAGGCATGCCGATGGGGGATATGAAGGGCATGGAAGGAATGAAAGGCATGGGAGATATGAAGGGAATGGAAAACATGCCGGGTATGGAGATGGGGAGCAAGCAAGAGACGACAGAGGCCGGGACCCGTCAGGTCGCCGGGCTCACCCTCACGTTGAATACAGCGCCGGAGAAACCCACTGCCGGTAACGTGCTGCTCAAGCTCAAGCTGACAGATCAGGTCGGCAAGCCGGTGGCCAATGCGCAAGTCCTCTTCGTCTATACGATGCCGATGCCTGGTATGACCGATTCGAAGGCGGCGGCTCGCCACACGAAGGATGGGCTCTATGAAGGTGCCGTGTTGTTCGGTATGGGCGGAACCTGGGTCGTGACGGTCAATGTGACGGTACCGGGGCGACCGCCCATTGCCGAAAAGTTTCAGTTCTCGGTCGCCCGGGGAGGCATGTAATCCGTCATGATCGCAAGACTCATTGATGGAAGCGCCCGCAATCCGATTCTGGTCATCCTCTGTGTGGTGCTGTTAGCAAGTTGGGGCCTGTGGGCGGGATTTCAGGTTCCACTGGATGCGGTGCCGGACCTGTCCGATGTTCAGGTGACCATCTATACCGAGTGGCAGGGGCGCAGCCCCACATTGATTGAAGACCAGGTGACCTATCCGATCGTCACCTCCCTGCTGGCTGGGCCCAAAGTCAAACGAGTGCGGGGCGTCTCGGAATACGGGGTCTCGTACGTCTACGTGATTTTCGAAGACCGGACCGACTTGTACTGGGCACGCAGTCGCGTGCTGGAATACATGCAAAAGCTGACCGGGAAGTTGCCTTCCGGAGTCTCCCCGACTCTAGGCCCGGACGCGACCGGGGTTGGATGGGTCTATCAGTATGCGCTGGTCGATGAGTCGGGCGCACATGACCTGGCGCAGCTGCGCAGTCTTCAAGATTGGTACCTGCGTTTCCAACTGGAAAGTGTGCCCGGTGTGGCAGAAGTGTCGGCGGTCGGTGGTTTCGTCAAGCAGTACCAAATCGAAGTGGACCCGACCACGTTGGCTGCCTACCGGTTACCGATCAAGACAATCATCGAAGCGGTTCGGAACAGCAATGCGGAGGTGAGCGGCCGTGTCTTGGAAATGGCTGGTACGGAATACATCATTCGCGGGAAAGGCTATCTACGCTCGATTGATGATATTGAGCTGATCCCGGTCGGGACCGATGGGCGCGGGACGCCCATCCTGATCCGGGACATCGCCCATGTCCACATCGGGCCAGACCAGCGGCGCGGTGTGGCCGAATTAGACGGCAAGGGCCAGACGGTCGGCGGGATCGTCATCATGCGGGCCGGTGAGAATGCGCTCGCCGTAATCGAGCGGATCAAAGCCAAGCTGGCAGAGATCACGCCGGCCCTGCCGAAGGGTGTTCGTATTATTCCCACCTATGACCGATCCGATCTCATTCATCGGGCCATTGCTGTGCTCCGCGAGAAGCTTGTGGAGGAGAGTATCATCGTCAGCTTGGTCGCCATCGTATTTCTGTTTCATCTGCGCAGTGCCCTGGTGGCAATTCTTATTCTCCCTGTAGCCGTGCTGCTCGCCTTCATCCCGATGGCCTACTTGCATATCACGTCCAGTATCATGTCGCTCGGCGGCATCGCCATTGCCATCGGCGCGATGGTGGACGCGGCCATCGTCATGGTGGAGAACGCGCACAAGCGATTGGAACAGGCACCAACTGCAGACCGGGTTGAAACCATCATCGCGGCGGCCAAAGAAGTCGGCCGTCCCTTGTTCTTCTCTCTGCTGGTAATCGCTGTGTCCTTCCTGCCGATCTTCGCACTGGAAGCGCAGGAGGGACGGCTATTTACGCCGTTGGCCTACACCAAAACCTTCTCGATGCTGTTCGCCACCGCGCTTTCGGTGACCTTGGCTCCCGTACTGATGGTTCTGCTTATACGAGGACGCATCCGGGCAGAAGCCAAGAATCCTCTGAATTGGCTGTTGGTCGCGCTGTATCGGCCCATCATCGCCGGCGCGTTGCGCGTCCGGTGGCTGACGCTTGCAGTGGCGGTGGTAGTCGTGGGATTGACGGCGCCGATCTTTTCCCGTCTCGGCGCGGAATTCATGCCGCCGCTGAACGAGGGCACCATTCTCTACATGCCGACCACTGTGCCTGGCCTCTCGATTCCTGAATCAGCCAAGGTTCTACAGATTCAGGATCAGTTGCTCACAACCTTCCCTGAAGTAGAACGAGTGTTCGGCAAGATGGGCAAGGCCCCGACGGCCACCGATCCGGCCTTTGTCGGAATGGCAGAAATCACAGTCACCCTCAAACCAGAATCGCAATGGCGGCCCGGCATGACCTGGGACCGATTGTTGGATGAAATGGATGCCAAGCTGCGCATTCCAGGATTTCCAAACATCTGGTGGATGCCGATTCAGACTCGCACCGAAATGATCACAACCGGTGTGCGAAGCCCGGTCGGCATCAAAGTCCTAGGACCGGATCTAAAGATCATTGAGAAGATCGGCTTGGAGATCGAGCAAGTCTTGGCAAACATGCCTGGCACCAAAAGCGCGTTTGCCGAACGGTTGAATGAAGGCTATTACCTGGATCTCACTGTGAACCGACGTGAAGCGGCCCGTTATGGTCTGACGGTGGGAGACGTGCAAGCGGTGATCACCACCGCCATCGGCGGCGAGACCGTGACAACCACAGTTGAGGGACGCGAGCGGTATCCGGTCAATGTGCGCTACAAGCGCGAACTGCGCGATGATCCCGACCGGCTCAAGCGGGTGCTGATTCCCACGCCAAGCGGCGCGCAGATTCCACTCGGACAAATCGCAGAGATGGTCATTACTCAAGGGCCGCCGTCGATCGCGGATGAAGCGGGATCGCTGGCCGGTTTGGTCTCGGTCGCGGTCAGCGGCCGCGATCTTCGCGGCTATGTCCAAGACGCCCAACGAGCGGTGCAAGACCGAGTGACATTACCATCCGGCTATCGGCTGATCTGGACCGGTCAATACGAGCATCTGGTGCGGGCCGAAGAGCGGTTAAAGTTGGTCGTCCCCGTCACCATTGGGATCATCCTCTTGCTGCTCTATCTCAACTTCCGTTCGCTGGCGAAATCCCTCATCGTGCTCTTGTCCGTCCCCTTCGCCGGGATCGGAGCCATCTGGTATCTCGACTATCTGGGCTATAACTTGAGCGTGGCAGTCTGGGTGGGCATCATCGCCCTGGCCGGCGTAGCAGCAGAGACGGGCGTGGTCATGCTCGTCTATCTCGACGAGGCCTATGAGCGTCGGGTACGCGAAGGCCGCATGACGATGGTTCAAGACCTGCGTGAGGCGATCATGGAAGGCGCAGTTCAGCGAGTGCGGCCCAAGATGATGACGGTCGCCGCGATCATGGGCGGCTTGCTCCCGATCATGTGGACCACCGGCACGGGCGCCGACGTGATGAAACGCATTGCCGCCCCGATGATCGGCGGCATGGTGAGTTCAACCATCCTGACGCTGATTGTTATTCCAATCTTGTACTATGTCTGGAAGAGCAGGATTATGAGTTCAGACTCTCAGATCGACAGACCCGCAGCCAGCCCCACGTCATCCGAACCGTGGTGATGGGAAAGAGGCTGGTGTCTTTTTTTGAGAGTATCCACAAAAGTGGGGCTAGCTCAGTGCATTGACACCTTAGGTGAATCGAATTAGGCTTCAGAGACTTTTTGATACTCGAGTCCAGCGATTTCTTCAATCTAGAAACCCGTCTAGGAGTGCTGAATGCCAAGAAACGAGCGTGTGATTGTCGTCTTCGTAGCCTCACCGTCTGACTTGGACCCGGAACGTAATCGACTGGAGGAGGTTATCCGAGAGCTTAATGTGACTTGGAGTCGTTCATTGGGTGCTCGACTTGATCTCGTACGGTGGGAAACTCACGGTTTCCCTGGCATCGGTGAAGATGCTCAAGACGTGCTAAACCATGAGCTGCCGGGGGACTACGATATATTTGTTGGATTGATGTGGGGGCGATACGGTACTCCAACGGGGCGAGCAGGTTCGGGTACGGAAGAAGAGTATACGCGCGCATTGGAGCGGTTCCGGTCACGCCCAGGGTCTATCAAGATCATGTTCTACTTCAAGGACGCACCCCTAGTGCCAAGTCGGATCAATCCGGATCAACTGGCAAAAGTTCTTCGTTTTCGCGAGTCTCTGGGGGCAGAGGGGTCCTTATATTGGAGTTTCGCTTCCCTTGACGAGTTTGAGCGGTTGATTCGCCTTCATCTCGCGAGGCAGATTCAAGAATCGGTTAATCAGGAAGATCGACCGGTAATGCCTGCAGTTGTAGTGCCCAATCAGCAAGATTCTGCATCCGATGATGATCTAGGGCTACTTGATCTTCTTGATCTTGTCGAAGGGCACTTTGCCGATCTCAACGAGATTATCATGAGAATTGGCGTCGAAACCTCCACCCTAGGGACAAGGATGACTGAACGCACCTCTGAAATTAATGCGGCACAGAAACAAACCGGTGGCGAGATCGATCGCCGTGAAGCAAGGACGCTCATCGAAAAAGCGGCGGTGGATATGAATCACTATGTGGCTCGCGTTCGCGCCGAGCTCCCACTTTTTCGCGAGGCGCTCAGTAAAGGGGCTGCTGCGACTGCTCGCACAGTCTTGATGACAATTGAGATGAATTCTACAGACAGAACTCAAGTTTGTTCAGCGAGGACTAGCCTGACTCAATTAGTTGCCGCGATTGGAGGAGCCTATGATTCGATTGAATCATTCCGTGGAACAGTATTTAGGTTGCCAAGGATGACTTCTCTGCTCAATCGAGCAAAACGCGATACGACAGAGGTGTTGGACGAGATCCTGCAGAGCATGGCCGAAGGGCGTAGAGTGATTACTGAAGCTGTGAAGGCTTTAGACTCACTACTTGGCCAAGAAGGAGCTGACACCTAACCGAGGAAGATGAGGGGGAGAAGAAAAAGGAGAGATAGGCAGAATCACTGATGACGATGTTCCGTCCGTGTGTTCGCGGCTTGGACAGCTTCCTCACGATGAGTCGTGTCCGGTTACTTCACCCTGGGCCAGAACTCCACATGCAGTGACCTGCTCTCGTTGCCTTTCGTAGCGCGGCAACCAGCGTCGTTCGTTGCTATGGTGAGCAAGCGGGATTACGTCGGATGGCATTCTCTTCAGAGGCTGCTCAAAAAGGCTTCGCAACTAGGCCGCAGGCGAAGCAATCACCGGAAGCGTACCCTCTGGGGTACGTTGAGGATGGTTGCGAGACGAGAACGACGTTGAGAGCCTTTTTCAGCAGCCGACTTAGTAACTGTCGGTCGGTGGGCACGTGCAGATGAGATTCCGATCCCCAAAGGCCTCGTCGATGCGGCTCACGCTAGGCCAGAATTTATGGTGGCGTACCCATGGAGCAGGAAAGGCAGCCTGTTCGCGGCTGTAGGGTCGGCTCCATTCGTTCGCCGTCACCACTTGTGCCGCATGAGGCGCATTCTTCAGGAGATTGTTCGTGCGCGGCTGGCGGCCCTCGACGATGTCTTGTATCTCTCCGTGAATCGAGATCAGCGCCTCGCAGTATCGATCTAATTCTTCTCTCGTTTCGCTTTCCGTCGGTTCGATCATGAGTGTTCCAGGAACGGGGAACGAGACCGTCGGCGCATGAAACCCGTAATCCATCAATCGCTTCGCCACATCCATCGCTTCAACTCCCGTCGTCTCCTTGAACGGACGGAGGTCGAGAATGAACTCGTGCGCCACGAATCCGGACGTTCCCGTATAGAGAATGGGATAGTACTTCTCCAACCGCTTGGCCATGTAATTGGCGCTCAAGATCGCCATCTGCGTCGCCTTTGTGAGGCCGTCGCGTCCCATCAGGGCGATATAGACCCAGGAAATCGTGACGATACTAGGGCTGCCGTACGGCGCTGCCGATACGGCGCCGATGGCGTCTTGTTCTCCCAAGTGCATCACTGGATGGCTGGGAAGAAACGGAGCCAAGTGCCGCGCGGCAACGACTGGTCCCATCCCAGGACCGCCGCCGCCATGGGGAATACAGAATGTTTTGTGAAGATTGAGATGGCAGACATCCGCGCCGATGTCTCCTGGCCGACAGAGCCCCACCTGGGCATTCAAGTTGGCGCCGTCCATATAGACTTGTCCGCCGTGCGTATGGATGATCTGGCAGATGCGTCGTACGTCTGCTTCGAAGACACCGTGGGTTGAGGGGTAGGTCAACATGAGCGCCGCCAGCCGATCACGATGCTGAGTGGCCTTGGCTTCAAGATCGGTGACATCGACATTACCCTGTCGATCGCAGGCGACGGTCACCACCGTCATGCCGACCATCGTTGCACTGGCTGGATTTGTGCCGTGTGCGGACAAGGGAATCAAGCAGACATCTCGATGTTCTTCCCCTTGGCTTTTGTGGAACGCACGGATCACCATCAACCCCGTATATTCGCCCTGCGAGCCGGCGTTCGGTTGCAAGGATACGGCTGAGAGTCCTGTGATCTCAGCCAGCCACGTCTCCAGCTGATGGAACAATTTTCGATACCCGTTGGTTTGTTCGACCGGCGCAAACGGATGCAGCCGTGAGAACTCCGGCCAGGTGACGGGCAACATCTCGGAGGTCGCGTTCAGCTTCATGGTGCAGGATCCCAACGGGATCATCGAATGGACGAGCGACAGATCCTTTGCCTCAAGGCGGTGGATATATCGCAGCATCTCATGCTCCGAATGATAGCGATTGAACACCTCGTGGGTCAGGTACGCGCTGGTTCGAGTGAGGCTTGCCGGGAAACGTGTGTGGGCGCTGTGGCTCAAGGCCTGCACTTCAAAAGGTAACCGATCCAGGCCACTGAAAATTTCCATGAGGCGTCGGATTTCGTGTTCCGTGCTCACTTCATCCAGCGTAATGCCGATCGCGTGGTCCTCATGCCGGCGAAGATTGATGCCGGCTTCGTTGGCCCGGATGAAAATGGAGTCGGATTGTATCTTTGTGAGACGAATCCGAATCGTATCGAAGTAGGTGTCTGTTGCGATTTCGAATCCGAGCTTCCGCAATCCCGTTGCCAGCACCACGGCTAAGCCATGCACGCGCTCAGCAATCCGCCGAAGACCCTCCGGTCCATGGTAGACCGCGTACATGCTGGCCATAATGGCCAAGAGCACCTGCGCCGTACAAATGTTGCTCGTCGCCTTTTCACGTCTGATGTGCTGTTCGCGGGTTTGCAGAGAAAGCCGGTAGGCGGGTTTGCCTGTGACATCCTTGGATACCCCGACGATGCGTCCAGGCATCTGCCGTTTGAATGTCTCAGCGGTGGCAAGAAATGCAGCGTGAGGGCCGCCAAATCCAAGTGGAACACCAAATCGCTGGCTGGAGCCCACGGCGATATCGGCGCCGAACTCTCCCGGTGCGCGCAAAAGAGTCAAGGCTAACAGATCGGTGGCGACCACCACCAGAACTCCGGCTGCGTGGGCCCGAGTCACCAGCGCGCTGTAATCTCCGACAGAGCCGTCGGTGGCCGGATACTGGAGCAGAATGCCGGCGAGTTGGGGATTAGAAAAGTCGATGGTGTCTGCGCGTCCTGTGCGCAGTGTCATGCCGAGCGGTTCAGCTCGTGTGTGCATCACGGCAATGGTCTGGGGATGACAGTCTTGCGAGGCGAAGAATTCTGTTCGTTCATGGCCTGACGAACGGGAAAAGGCGAGACACATGGCCATGGCCTCTGCCGCCGCCGTCGCTTCATCCAGGAGTGAGGCATTGGCCAGAGGCAAGCCGGTCAGGTCGGTGACGACGGTTTGGAAATTCACGAGGGCTTCCAAGCGGCCCTGGGCGATCTCAGCCTGGTAGGGTGTGTACTGGGTGTACCAGGACGGGTTTTCGAAAATATTGCGCTGAATTACACCGGGTGTCAGGCAATCGTAATAGCCCATGCCGATCAATGAACGGTAGGCCAGGTTTTCTGAGGCGATGGAGCGGATTTCTTCCAGCACGGCTTGTTCACCGCGATGAAGGGGCAGATCCAATTCCTTCTGCATACGAATGTCGGCGGGGACCGTGGCCTTGCTCAGCTCTTCCAGCGATTGCATGCCGAGCGTCGCCAGCATGTCGTGGGTCTCAGCGTCGGTGGGGCCGATATGGCGATGGATAAACGTATCGGTCGGGCTCAGAAAGTCCGGTGTGACCATGGCGTTCGTGTTGTCCTTTGGATGTATTTAATCGGTTGAGGGCCTCGGTGTATCGACAGACTCATCTGCGGGCAGAAGAATATCATGCTGAACCCAAATTCTCCAAGAGTCGTGTGAGCGCGAGTAGTGGGTCAATTTGATTATTGTTTTACCTTCGGGCGCTGGTTATAGCCAATTTCTGGGTCGTTGGAGCGCAACGTAATAATGAACTCTACTTCCTTCGCATTCACTTCAGCGTCGGTAGCGCTCTCTGACTCCCAAAGTATCTCACGTTTTACCGTAAAATCACGTCTGTTCTCTCGGAGGAAATCCTTGGCAATAAGTGTGTCACTCGCACTTCCAAAGTAATTGATGCTGTCGGTCAAATCTTTCCCAACATATATTTTTTCATTTGGATATGTGACCTTGTAAATGATTTTCACGGCTTCCTTCTTAGTCGAACATGACTGTTTAAGCAAGGGCAAGATCAGCGTGTTTCAAACTGACCCAGTCCCCATGCGCGCATAGACTTGCCTTTAAACCCTGAGTCACGTATGAGTGCGAACGTCATAGACGTAAAAGGAATGATGTGAAAGGTGAATCGTAGGATCGCCGAAACCTTTCACCTTTGACGTTTTACGTCTCACGAATTGGACGTGCAGGCCATGAAACTACACGACATTCTGATCGTCGGAGCCGGTCTAGCGGGGATGCGGACTGCGGTTGCCGCACCGTCGGATCTAGATGTCGCCGTGATATCCAAGGTCCATCCGGTACGCAGCCACTCTGTCGCTGCACAGGGGGGGATCAATGCGGCATTGGGAGAGAACGATTCCTGGGAAGCCCATGCATTCGACACCACAAAGGGTGGGCTCTATCTGGGCGATCAGGATGCGATTGAGGCGATGTGCCGCGAAGCTCCTGAAGACATCCACGAATTAGAACGTTTGGGGGTCATCTTTAGTCGCGATGATCAGGGGCGAATCGCCCAACGCCCGTTTGGTGGAGCAGGTTTTCCTCGAACCTGTTATGCCGCCGATCGTACCGGCCACGCCATCCTTCACGCCATGTATGAACAGCTACTCAAACGGCGGATCGCTGTGTACGAAGAGTGGTATGTCACGGCGTTGATCATCGAAGATGGCGCCTGTCGAGGCGTCGTGGCCTGGGATCTCATCCGTGGAGGGTTGCACGCGATCGGGGCAAAAGCCGTCATCTTGGCCACGGGAGGCAGCGGGCGCGTCTTCCTGACGAGCACGAATGCGGTGATCAACACCGGTGATGGCATGGCGCTCGCCTATCGCGCGGGTGCTCCACTCGCAGACATGGAATTCGTCCAGTTCCATCCCACGACGCTCAAGGGCACAGGTATTCTCATCACCGAAGGCGCCCGCGGAGAAGGAGGGTACCTCCTGAATACACTGGGCGAACGGTTTATGAAGACCTATGCCCCGCAGCAGATGGAACTGGCCACACGCTCCGTTGTTTCATTAGCTATCGGGCAAGAGATTGTCGAAGGCCGCGGGGTTGACGGGTGTGTGTTGTTGGACTTACGACATCTTGGCCGCCAGCGCATTCTCGAACGGCTTCCTCAGATCAGAGAACTCGCAATTGAGTTCGCCGGCCTCGACCCTATCGAAACACCCATTCCTGTTCGCCCCGGCGCGCACTATCAGATGGGCGGTGTCCGGACCAATCAATGGACTGAAACCGGCGTTGCAGGCCTTTATGCGGCTGGGGAATGCGCCTGTGTCAGTGTGCACGGGGCCAATCGGCTCGGAGGCAACTCTCTTCTTGAAACCATTGTGTTCGGCCGTCGCGCCGGAGTCCGAGCCGGAGAGTATGTTCGAACCATCGCACGACAGGCCTTCGAAACAGACCAGCTTGCGATCGAGCAGCATCGTGTTCAGCGTATACTGGCACAGGAGGGACCGGTCCGAGCCTGGCAGATTCGTGAAGAACTCGGCCAGTTGATGAGCCTCAACCTTGGCCTCGTCCGGACGCACGAATCCATGTCCGCTGCGCTCATGGCACTCACGGCACTGACCCATCGCGCGGCTTCCGTCATGGTGCAGGACAAAGGGCGGGTATTTAATACGGATCTTGTGCAAGCGTTCGAGCTCCAGTCTCTTCTCGATGTGGCGGAGACCATCGTCACCAGCGCCCTTGCCAGGCAGGAAAGTCGCGGAGCCCATTACCGATCGGATTTTTCGAAGCGGGACGATGTGCAATGGCTCAAGCATACGTTAGCGACTAGAACACCTGACGGACCGGTCATACAGTATGCTCCTGTTGCGCTGACGCGATTCCAACCGAAGTAGTACCCCACATGTCTGCATGTACCCATTTGTATTGCGTGTTCATCTACGGAATCAACATTCCAGGGTGCCCAACTTTCACGCGCTCAACTGGCGCAGATTCTCTAAAATGTTCATCCGGACCTGGCTGGGTTAATTGCTTGCTACAGAGTTGAAATTCTAATCAGGAAAATCGTCCGAAGGGTAAACGTGATTGAGGTCTGGTCACGTTTGAAGCTAAGATAATCTTCCCTGCTAGGGCAGAAGTTCTTCGCCTTGAGAGAGAGCTGCCAGCTTTTCAATCTCAGTAGGCTGGTATGTGTTACCATACAGGTTGATCAAAAATCCCTCCAGCGAGGCCGCAGGGAGCGAAGACCCCGGGGAGCGTACGCGGTTGGGTACGTGAGGAGTCTGAGCGACTGAGAACGAAGCTGGGGGGATTTTTAACAGGCTGCCATGCGCATACTCGTCATTGAAGATGAAACCAAGGTTGGCTGCTTCATCAAGCGCGCGCTTGAAGAGGAGAGCTATGCCGTCGACCTCTGTGAAGACGGTGCGAAGGGGCTTGAGATGGCGCTCCACACCAACTACGATTTGCTAATCGTCGACTTGATGCTGCCGTCATTGTCCGGGTTGGAAATTCTCAAGGGCGTCCGCCAGGCTAGGATTCAAACCCCCATTCTGATCCTGACCGCCCAATCGCAAGTGGATCAGCGCGTCAAGGGCCTCGATGCGGGAGCGGACGATTATCTTACCAAGCCTTTTGCGATCGACGAACTGCTTGCCCGCATTCGTGCTCTGCTTCGCCGTGGCTCCACTGAAAGTCCCGGTGTGCTCCAAATCGACGATCTGGCGTTGAACCCTGCGACGCGCGAAGTGACCAGAGGCGGCCAGCGGATCGATCTCACCTTGAAGGAGTATGCGCTGCTCGAGTATCTGATGCGCCATACCGGGCGCGTGTTGACCCGCCCGATGATCTCAGAGCATGTGTGGGATCAGGATTTCGACACGTTCACGAACGTCATCGACGTGTATGTGAACTATCTCCGGAACAAGATCGACAGAGGACGCTCAAAGAAGCTGATTCACACGATTCGCGGAAGCGGATATATGCTGAAGGTCGACTGATGCCGCTTCGCGTCCGGCTCACGCTCTGGTACGGCACCGCGCTCGCACTCATCCTCATCATCTTTTCCACCATCTTGTACCTGGTAACGGCTCGAAGCCTCCGCGACGCGGTCGATGAATCGCTGGGGGAAACGGCTGAGGCGGCCGTTCGGTCGCTGGAAGAACGGGGGTTCCTTCCGCTGATCGACGAAGACGAACTTCTGTCGCAGTTCCCGGAACTGGCCCGCATCGATAAGTTTTTCCAGATCTTCAGCCCCTCCGGCACCATTACGATTCGCTCGCCGAACATGAAACAGCATGAGATGCCTCTGAGTCGCCAGGCGTTGGAAGTGGCGTACTCAGGTCACACGCTGCTCGAGTTTGCCAGATACCCCAAGGAGCCGCCGTTACGCCTCATTTCAGTTCCCATCATCTATCGAGGCAACCTGCTCTACATCATCCAGGTCGGCACCTCGATGGACTCAGTCGAGCAGACCCTGAACCGGCTCCTGCTCGTGCTGCTGGTCAGTATCCCCATCGCGCTGGTCGTGTCGCTTGCCGGCGGCTGGTTCATGGCCGGCCGAGCCCTGCGCCCGGTCGATGCCATCACGCTGGCAGCCCAACGCATTGCCGGAGGCGATCTCACGCAACGGCTCACAGTTCCGGCCTCAGCCGACGAAATCGGTCGCCTGACGAACACGTTTAATAACATGATCGATCGGCTGGAAACGTCCTTTCGACAGATCGGCCAGTTCAGCAGCGATGCCTCGCACGAATTGCGCACGCCCTTGACGGTCATGAAAGGGGAAACCGAACTTGCACTCCGGCGCCCACGCGAAACTGACGACTACAAAATCGTCCTGGAGAGCAATCTCGAAGAAATCGACCGGATGACGCGCATTGTGGATGAGTTGCTGTTTCTATCTCGGGCCGATATGGGCGAGGTGAAAATGGAACATCTGCCGGTCCCGCTGGACACGCTTGTCGAGGACCTTCACCGGCAAGCCTCACTGTTGGGGCAGGAACGGGACATCCAGGTTGTGCTACGTGCTACTGCACCGGCAGTGGTATTGGGAGATGAGCTGCGTTTGCGCGAACTGTTTCTGAATCTTCTCGACAATGCAGTGAAATACTCTCGTTCCGGTGGCGTCGTCGACATCGCGTTGACCATTGAGCATACTCACGCACGGCTGTCCGTGACCGATCACGGGATTGGGATTGCGCAAGAAGATCAGTCTCGGATTTTCGACCGGTTCTATCGCACCGATAATGCACGAGCCCATACCAAGAAAGGTACAGGACTTGGGCTGGCCATCTGCGCCTGGATTGTCGAATCCCATCGCGGGCGTATCGAGGTTCAGAGCAAAGTCGGAGAAGGTTCAACATTTACGGCGATACTGCCGCTGGCCCCCGCTCCCGTAGCGGCTAAACGACCGCCCATTTCCTCTTCGCCGTCCTCTCATCGGGGACGTTAAGGGTTCTACCGTCCCTTAACGTTGCTAGATGGTAGGGGTGATCTTCGTAATGGAGAAATACGCCTTCCCCCATACGACTAAAGCCCTCAATACCGGCTTTAGGCCCTCGCCCTTCTCTGTCAAAACATATTCGTAGCGTGCGGGTTTTTGCTGGTAGGCCCTTCGGGTAACAAGGCGGGAAGCCTCCAATTGCTTCAGTCTATCCGCAAGGATGTTTGAGGCGATTCTTTCCGAAGAGGCCATGAATTCCTGATAGCGTTTTTTCCCAAAGACCAGATCTCGAATAACCAACAGCGTCCATTTATCTCCAAGGATATCCAGCGAATTGGTGATCGGGCAGCCTGATCGCTTAAATGCCATTTTGTTTTTCATTGTTCCCATTCGTCCGATAGTACTCACCACCTGCCTATTTAGGGATGGCGGAGTGATATGCAATAATGTAATACAGTCACTTGCATTTTGCAATAGACTGGCCTATTATAGCTTTCGAAATGCAAGTAACGCAGTTGCACATTCTGGCTAGAGGAGCCTTTTATCATGCCGAAGACAATTCTGATTACAGGATCAAGCAGTGGGATAGGAAAAGTTACGGCAAAACTATTTCATGAAAAAGGCTGGAACGTCATTGCCACCATGAGAACGCCAGAGAAAGAGAGAGAGCTAACGGCTCTTGAAAATGTTCTGGTTGCCAGGCTGGATGTTCAGGACCACACGTCAATCCATGACGCGGTCCAATTAGGGATTAAACGATTCGGCAAAATAGATGTTCTTTTGAATAATGCTGGATACGGCGCGTATGGCCCGTTAGAAGCAACGTCAATTGAAAAGATCAGAAGGCAATTTGATGTGAATGTCATAGGCCTTTTGGACGTAACCAAGGCGATTCTTCCACATTTCAGACAAAACAAGGATGGCATGGTGATCAATGTTTCATCAATCGCCGGCAAAATGGCCTTCCCCTTAGGCTCCTTAGTATCACGGAACTAAATTCGCAGTGGAAGGGATTTCAGAGGCCCTGAGTTTTGAAATGGAGCAAATCTGCTGCAAGGCAAAGATCGTTGAACCCGGCATGACCAATACTGACTTCAAGGGGCGTTCGTTTGACTTTAGCAACGACGTAAGCCTGGTTGAATACCAGGGCTTGGTCGGTAAGTTATTCAAAGCTCTGGAATCTCTCTCGCATACCTTCTCTGATCCAATCGTGGTGGCACAGGTCATTTATCAAGCCGCAACCGACGGCACTGACCAGCTTCGATATGTCGCTGGTGAAACCGCTAAAGAAATGGTTGCTGATCGAAGAAGGCTGGACGATGCATCATTTATAGGGGGGATGAAAGCGAAATTTGGACTCCAGCAATGAGGCAGACCATGCGGATGACGCTGCGTTCTCTCCTGAGAGCGACGTGACGAATAGCAACTCGGATTCCTGATAAGAAAGGAGGACTAACCGGGGGGGTCATGAGCCCAGAAAAAGTTGACATGGAATACTCGGAGTTAGACAAAACTAGACGCCTCTATTTTTCGGACAACCCCAATACAGCAAATGCTGAACCAATGAGGAGGGACCACCTATGCCGTTATGGAAAGTATATCATCCAGTCGGAGCATTCTCTGCTGAAGATAAAAAGGCGTTGGCCAAGCGGGTGACTGAAGTGTATGCGATGGTTCCGATCCCAAAATTTTATGTCGTGTTCATCTACGAGGAGATAGTCAAGGACTCCTGCTTTGTCGGTGGCGAGCTGAACAACAAATTTGTCAGGTTCAAGGTCGACCATATTGCGAGGACCTTGCCTGGTCCGGTCCTCAGAGAATGGTGGATCAGGACGCTCGATGCGGTCATTGCTCCCTACGTCAAGGATAGGGGGTATGATTGGGAGATCTCCATTGACGAGACGCCGGTTGATCTATGGTCTCTTCAAGGGGAACTTGCTCCACCGTTTGAATCTGTCGCTGAAAAGCGATGGGTGAAGGAAAATAAGGCGAGTCCCTACACCATTGCAGAAAAGATTCCTGTCAATCTCATCCTCGCACCGGGAGTAGCGGACCGTTAGGTTTCGGCTTAGCTGCTGTGAGGGTTGGGAGGGGCCTGTGTCGGTGGAGTCGTACCCAAGAGAGATGATGACCAACATGGCAACGTCATCTCTCTTGGGCCACATTTCTACCTGCAAAGACGCCTTCCCAGGTTCAGGTATCTGGCGTCGAAGTCAAGCATGCTGGCGCATATGGGGTCTGACATGGTGCTATTCACGACCAGATATGTTGACAATATCGAAGTGAGCTGACCGACGTGTTTTACAATCGGAGGCGAAGATCATGACCTATCAAACCATTAACCCAGCCACCGGCCTGACCGTAAAGACGTACCCGGAAATATCCGACACCGATTTAGAAAAGGCGCTCGCCACAGCGCAAGCTTGTTATGAGACCGATTGGCGTCATCGCTCAGTCGCCGACCGTGCACGAATCGTGTCAGGCGCGGCGACGAAGCTGCGAGAACATGCGGAGGAGCATGCCCGGTACATCACTCTCGAAATGGGTAAGCTCATCGGCACGGCGCGAGCGGAAGTCTCGTTATCTGCGGATATTCTGGACTACTATGCCACACATGCCGAAGCGTTCCTGAATCCGCGGGCAATTCCTGAGTCTCCCGGCGCCATTCTCGAAACACGGCCGCTCGGAATTATCTTAGGCATCGAGCCATGGAACTTTCCGTATTATCAGATTGCGCGAGTCGCCGGACCGCAGCTAATGGTTGGCAATGTTCTTCTCCTTAAACATGCGGAAAATGTCCCGCAATGCGCCCTCGCGTTCGCGCGGCTCTTCGAATTGGCCGGCGCGCCGCCCGGCGCTTATACCAATATCTTTGCCAGTCTCAAGCAAATCGGCCGCGTGATTGAAGATCCCAGAGTATGCGGGGTGACCGTGACGGGAAGTGAGCGTGCGGGCGCCGCGGTTGCGGAACGCGCCGGACGTAATCTCAAGAAGTCGGTGATGGAACTCGGAGGCAGTGATCCGTTTCTCGTTCTCGAAGACGCCCCACTGGAGGCGAGCATAGACGCGGCGATCTTTGGACGGATGTTTAATACAGGCCAGAGTTGCGTATCCTCGAAGCGTATCATCGTGATTGGGAAGGAACGCGGCAAGGCCTTCCTCGAAGGGTTTGTCCAAAGAATGGCAGCCCTCGAGGCCGGCAATCCAGAAGATCCGGCGACAACACTCGGCCCAATATCGTCCGAGAGAGCGATGGACCTCCTGCTGAAACAGATAGATGTCGCAAAAGCAGGCGGCGCGCGCGTGGTGCTTGGCGGTGAGCGAATTGATCGGCCCGGCTTCTATATTGAGCCCACGGTTCTTACGGACATTGACGAGAACAACCCCATTTATTCGCAGGAATTATTTGGACCGGTTGCATCCTACTACGTGGTGGACAGTGAGGAAGAGGCGATCAAGCTTGCGAACGCGACTCCCTTCGGTCTTGGGGCCTCCGTCTTTACGGCGGATGTGGAGCACGGTCGGCTAGTAGCCGAGCGGATCGACAGCGGCATGGTCTTTGTCAATCAGCCCGCATGGACCGCGCCAGAATTGCCGTTCGGCGGGATCAAGAATTCAGGATTCGGGCGAGAATTGTCGGAACTCGGCTTCGGCGAGTTTGTAAACCGAAAACTGATTAATGTCGCACCTGCCGGCTCTCCGCTCTGGGGGCCAGTTGCGACCAAGTGATCAGGGGAATGGTATCTGGAGTGACTGCGTTGTTCTGTTCGGGGGCAGGAAATAATCGTGGATACCTATTAAAAAAGCTGTCAAGGAGCACACGGGGTGTCTTGCGATCGGCGCATGCGAGTCTCAACAGACTAGAGTTGGACACTTATTTTACTCACCGACGCTCTGTTTCCCCCTCATGCCCGGGATTGACGGCGCTGTATGTCCTCGTCGATCTCGGCCGTGGCCATCGCCCGGGTTGTGTAAATGCGCTTCTTGATCCGCTCCTTCTTCACGCTGCTAAAAAATGATTCGGCTACGGCGTGATCCCAGCAATTGCCACGTCGGCTCATACTGGGTTCCAGATGATGCGCTCGGCAGAAGCGCCGCCACGCATCGCTGCCACATTGGGAACCTTGATCGGAGTGAATCAGGACATGCTTGGGCGTGCGTCGGCGCACGGCCATGAGGAGTGCGTCCAACACGAGGTTTTGAGCCAGCGTGGGCTTGGTGGACCAGCCGACAATACGGCGGGAGTACAGGTCCATCACGACGGCCAAATAGAGCCAGCCTTCCCACGGGCGTACATACGTAATGTCGGTGACCCAGGCGGTGTTCGGTCGTTGGACGGTAAACCTTCGTTGCAGCGTATTGGGCGTCAGGAGTGAGGGGGTGTGGCCTCTGACGTACCGGGGAGCTCGGTAGCCGTGTAGGGCTTTCAGGTTATTGGCCCGCATAATTCGGGCAACACGATGCGTACTACAGGTCTCACCTGCTTCGCGCAAATCAAGAAAGATACGCGGGGCACCGTAGACGCCATGGCTCGCCGCATACGCCGCGCGGATGAGGCCGAGCAATCGCTGATCCTCCACCGCTCGGTCAGAGAGGGGTTTGCGCACCCAGGCATAGAACCCGCTGCGCGACACGTCGAGGAGATGGCACATGACGGCCGTCTCGAACTCTTGGCGATGGGCTTTGATGAAGGTGTACTTCAGTCGGACAGGCTGCGATCGGCGCTGATTCCCCATAGACCCTCCCAAGTTTCAACGATCACCCCAAAGGTGTCCGTTAAAGCCTGGGAAGTCCAACTTGACCCTTATTTTTCTTGAGTAAATGGAGAGAACAACCTCTCGCTCATCCGTGACGGGCCAGACAGGGAGCATGAACCGGATGTGCAACAACCGATCGGTTGTGGTCGAATTTCTGGATTCGAAGGGTGTGAGCGCAGCCGTCCAGCATGACGAGCTCCACCTGCTACTCTGTGCCAAGAGGTGCGAAATGCAAGAACGAAGCGATGGATTACTAGAAGGTCGTTGTTGTGTTGCAGAAGGGCTAAGAGATCCTACAGCTGGCTCTTCTGTGGGGAGACGAGTGTTTGTCCACAGGTAGAGTTCCATCAAGGTGCTTGGCGCAGCCTCTCTCGGATTTTTATGCTCTCCCGATTGGGAGAGCAGCAGGAGGGCCGTCTCCTCTGTTGTTCTGATCCTCTTATGTTGTTAACCACAACGGGCGGTTACGAGGGACCTCGATAAAACGTATCTAACAAAGGTGGCCACCGAATCGTCTATTTCCCCTAAAGCGCCTCGGACGTGGCGAGTTTCTGCAGGGCATTGCGCAAGGCTACCGCGGCAGTCTTTCCCATTATGGATTCATACTCCTGCTGGGCTTTCCGCCACAGTTTCTCGGCATCAGTACACTTGGCTGCCCCCTTTACGGTCAGGATGACTCGCCGAGTTCTTCCATCTGTCTCATCCGGCTCTAACGCTACCAAGCCTCTTCGCAGAAGCGGTCTCAAATTATGCCCGAGAGTTGAGCGATCCATCACCAAATAGTCCGCCAATTCATTCACGGTCGGAGGTTCCGATCGGTGTTGGCTAAGTTCTCCCAGCAGCGCGAGCTGAGTCGACTTCAGTCCGCTAGGTCGAAGATGCGCATCGTAAAGTGTCGAGACACGGCGGACGGCCTTTCTCAAGATGGAGCAGTAGCACGGAGATTGTTGCGCGACTCGGTTCCCCATATCACCCTTTCTTCCAACATTAGGACAACTCAACGCGACCGCAAAGTCAGTATACACTGGTTTCTATGCTTTTCCGAGTATTGACCTCGATTGGGCTCGTGTGTATAATGAGGGCATATGCACATATATACGGGCATATGCTCGTTATGTACAGGAGGTTGAATGCAACGTGATCGTGGCGCGATCTCGCAACAACTCATGTCTACACATACTCGCATTGGTACCTATCGACCAACAGCCTCGCCTCGGTAACCATCAGGAGGGGACAAAATGATTTCGTCCAATCCCAGCGGCTGGATAGTGCGGAGTCTCTTCAGACTACTTCTCGCGATCTTGGGCACAGGCATGGAAGTGGCGTGCCGGCTGAGCGACGCATTCCGCCGGCAAGTCACACGCGAGCTGACGATCCAAATCGGGAGTGCAGACGGTGCCTTTCACCATTACGTCTTCACGCCACGCACCGTCACATCTCGTCCTGGTCCGGCACCTACTCCTACCTTAAGCCTGTGCTTTGACAATGCCCATCAGGGCACGCTCACCCTGCTCTCGCCTCATGCAGTCGGCAAGTTTGTTCGTGCGCTTCTCGATGGGACCGCGGAGTATCAAGGCAATGCGGTGTTGTTACTCTGGTTTTATGGTCTCACGCGATTCGTGTTGCCGATCGGCAGAATGGGACCGCTGCGTGACGTGCCGCCGGACGCGTACATTGCACCGGATCCAGACAGCAAGGTCGCCGGACGCATTCTGCGCGAGCCGCCGATGGCGGAACTAGACCCCACCTGGACGTTGGCCCACCAACAGCGTGCCAAGATGGTGATGCCTCGTGGTTCGGCCGGTGAATCAGTTCCGCTCTGGTGAGTGCACAAACTTGACCTACCCCAAGGAGGGCTAGCCATGCAATTGAACTCGTTTCCCCGTCTTGATGAACGCGCGCGGGGCTGGTTGCGATTCATTTGGGATAAGGCCACGACTCCGGATGATTGGAGCATCAACGGCGAACCGCATCCCTGGTGGGATCGGTACAGCACCCCACCCATGTGTAGTTTGGTGCGCTTCGATTTATACGAAACGGGGTACGCCCTCCCGGTCATGTGCGACATGACGCCGGCTTGGCGCGAAGCCTATACACGAATTGCTGACGAACTTGTGGCCCGCCATACCACATTCTGGGCAGCCATCGATTGGATTACCATGATCGGCCATGACCCCGATCAACACCGTTATCCTCCGGAATGGCTGGTGTACCTCCCTGAGCATCTGCGCGGGCGCTACGACGCGCCAGGCTGGACAGCAAATGGTGTGAAACCCTGGGGCCTGCAACCCGATCCGATCGGAGCGGATGGAAATAATTTTCATCGCGCCTTCTTCAATCTGCTCCTGTGTTTCTACCGCTACGTCTCTGGGAACGATAAATGGGAGCAACCGTTCAAGGTCGTGGGCTGCCAGGATCGGTTATTCGACTGGGATCACCATCGGCTCGTCAGCTTCATGCATGACCAGTGGGCTGAGCGCCCTCAGGGGATCCACTGCGAGAACACCAAAATATGGCCGTTCTGTGTGAGCTGCGCTGGCCTTAGCCTGCAGCTCTATGATGGGCTGCACGGCACACACACCAGCTGGGTCTATCAGCGCTGGGTCGAGTACGCCCGGAAGCATTACATGGGTCTCGACCAGAAGGGGAATCTCGACTGGTTCGCGTTCTACTACGATCCGCTCGCGCGGTCAATCTGTACGTTTCGTGACGACGTGAGCGCCTATGCCGCCATTGCCATTACGCTCTATGTCCTGCCGCAGAACCGTGCATTCGGCACACAGCTGTACGACATGGCAGTGCGAAAACTTGGTTGGAATGATCCGAAGAAGCCCTTGCTTCAGCTCCATCCCGATCCACGCTGGCTCGCGCTGGCCATTTTTACGGCACGCGAGCTGGGGGACACCGTGACGGAGACACGTCTTCGTCAGGTAGCAGAAGCCTCCTTTGAACCGAAATTCTTTGGTCCAGATGGCAATCACTTCGGGTGGTTTTTTAAATTCGGCGAGAGCTGGCCCCGTGGACAACTCTCCAGCCTGATGGTGCTGAGCGAGCTGGGTGAGCCCGGCGCGTGGACGCGTGTCTTCAATCAGCCGAATCTTACAAAATTCTTGGAACCAACTGTTTCAGGCGTGGACTACCCGACACTTGGTATTTCGCAATGTTGGAACGATCCGACTAGTGGCACGTTGTGGGTGGAGACCTATTGTGCGACGAGTTCCAAACGTGGAGTGGCAACGACCTTTCGGGTGAGCGGACTTCCGAATCCCGCTGCGGTCCGAGTCACGATGGACGATACCGAATTCCGTGGATGGTCGGTCAGCGGTACTGACGCCATCGAAATCCGCACCAATGTCGAGGTACATCGGTTCCGCATTGAAACGGGTTGGAGAGGAACAGTTCGTGTTGCCGCACCGGGCACTGCAAAAGCCCAATCATCCTCTGTCAGCACGACGACGGCAGCGAATGCGTTGGCAAGCGCGAGCCTACACCTCTCTTCTCAAGGTGGCTGCAGCTGCTGCTAGTCTTGAGAAGTATACGATACGTGAAAGTGTGCTGTTCGCATCGCCTCAGTATGCCGGCTCCCCGGCTCACTCAATGTGATCCATGAAGGAGATACGATGAACGCAATTCCACCCGTCGATCTGGCAAGAACGCTCACCACTGCACTGCAGCTCACCGTGCCTCCGGTTGCAATGGCGTTTGTCGACTCTGTGCCGGCTGGCGTCAGCACGTTTGATGGCCAAGTTCCGGCAGGCTGCAGACTTTGGCAGGAAGCAACCAGCCATGTGTTTGCGACCGTGGCGCGTGACCACGAGATGTGTTCTATTGGCGTCTACACCCACAATCTAGAACGCTCGGCGGGAGTTCAGACCGATCTCCAAGACACGTTAAAAGTACTCGGCGATCTGACCTACGTTCGACCCGAGGACATGCCGTTCATCCCAGTATTGAAGCGTGAGGCAAAAGTAGTATTGTATGGTCCACTCGAATCGATACCGGTGGCACCGGATGTCGTCCTGTTGTTCGTCAAGTCAGACCAGGCACTTATTCTTTCGGAAGCGTCGCAGCAATTGGAACAGGGTGTGCCCCCAGCACTGGGCCGTCCTGCCTGTGCCGTGATCCCGCAAGCAATAAACACGGGGAGAACTGCGTTGAGTTTGGGATGCTGTGGCGCGCGGGCCTATCTTGATCTGTTGACTCCCGATATGGCTCTCTACGCCATTCCGGCAGCAACGCTCGTTGCGTTTACAGCACGTGTCGAGGCTCTTGCAAAGGCGAACTATATTCTGACCAAATTCCACGCAATTCGCCGCCGCGAGTCGGAAGCTGGGAACCACCCGACGGTAAAAGAATCTCTCTCCGCTCTGTCAGCTGGATAACGTCGAGATCTTCATCTCACCATATTACACTTGAAACGAAACTGGCCGATTCAGCAGAACGCTTCGGAGAGCAACAGCCTGGTTCTGCTGTTCGTCTTTCGCAGAATATAGAAAGGTGAACGGACGGGTCTTGGCCTGTTCTGTGATCTTTGCAAGGAGAGAAAGAGGAGGAACACCCTTCTTTACCGGACCCTGGCCTATGAAGCTCACCCTTTCAACCCCATTCAGGAGGAAGCACCATGCTAAGACCTAATAGATGCTCTCTCGCGATTACTACCATTTCTCTGATTGCGGCTATCCTGCTCGGAAGCGGCTGTGCAACCACTTCCCCTTCTCCATCTCAAACGTACAACGCCGAATTGGAGTATCTGAAATCGCTGCATCAGGCTGGTCCTGTTACTGAGCCTCAGCTCGTCGCCTTCTTGATGCAGCAGTTCATGAATGCCAATCAGCTGCACGCCGGCATCGCGTTCTACGAATCCTTCCTGCAAAAGCACGGAGGACAGCTTTCTCCCGAGCAAACAGGGCTATATTTGAGCGCCTTGGGCGTCCTGCGCGCCTCCTATGCCAATCAGGTGCCCCTATTGAGTCGAATCGCTTGGGTGAATAAGACGATCGAGATTCTCGAGCAGGCGCGGACTCTCACCAAGAACGACTACTTTCTCGTACGATGGATGATCGGCGTTGTCTATGCGCAGCTCCCCGAGCGATTCGACAAGGCCGACGCCGCCTTGACCGATCTCAAATGGTGTGTGGACAACATCGCGAAGGCACCTCATGTCGGTTGGCTGCGCGAGCCGTACTATCACCTGGCCGCGCTATACGATCGGGCCAAAGATTCACAACAGGCGCAAGCCTATTTGCAACTAAGCGGCCATGACGGCTTCAACAAACCACTTACACTGACGACGCCGTATGCGGTTAATGCCACCAAAGGCTTTACGTTCCATCCTAAGCGATTAAGAGAAATCGTTCCCGGCAAGATCTTTAATCTGTCGGGTTTTGAGTTCACCGAGTATTACTTCATCGTGTCAAAGGACGGCAAGGAGCTGATATCCATCGACGCTGGCACCCGGCCTGACGCGGCCCAGGCCGCTTACGAGTTTCTGCGACATCGCGTCCCTGACCTCCCCCCATTGACGACGGTATTTGTGACTCATAGCCACTGGGACCATATTGGCGGGCACCGTTATTTCCACGGTTTGGGGCATGTAAAGTTCTACGCCAGAGACAACTATCGTCAGGAGTTGGAGATCGTTGCCCCAGGCACGCGAGGATTTCGCTACTTTTTTGGCGACGATTTTAAAGATGATTTCATTTCTGATTTCAAGCCCGATATCACCGTCGGCACGCGTACTGACATCACCGTAGGAGGGACTCGCTTTGCCCTCATTCCAGTTCCCGGTGGAGAAACGATCGATGGACTCTTTATTCATGTACCTGAGCATGACACGCTGTTCGTCGGTGATTTCATCATGCCGTATCTCGGCGCTCCCTTCGTTGAAGAGGGCGACGTCCCGGGACTCTTAGCCGCCATTGATGTCGTCGTCTCCTTAAACGCTAAGCACCTGCTCCACGGGCATGAGCCGCTCACGCGGATCTGGAGTACTGGGGGCATGCTCGCAAAGCTCAAAATCCATCTCGAATGGCTTTACCAAGAAACTCTGAAGGCTACCCGGAATGGCATGAGCCGAGCGGCGATCCATCATCAAAATCTGATGCCGCCATTCATCCATCAGAATCCCGAGGTGCACTTCCCCTTCCTCGTCATGCGAGAGAATGTCATCAACCGAATATACGATCAGAACATCGGCTACTGGCAGCCCGACCTTCAAGGCATGGACCATCTTAGTCAGGAAGAGTTCGGTTTGTTATTGACGCACTACTTAGAGCGTTCAGAACAACAGCTGGTTAGTGCTATTGAAAACATGCTGGAGAGCGGCGACCACGCACTCGCGGCACGCACAACGACATGGGCACTGACTCAATATCCGTCCAGTGGTAAGTTGCAGGAGCTTAGGAAGATTGCTTTCTTGAAGCAGAAAGAGAAATACCAAGAGCTCAGCCCCTTCAAGGTTATTGTGTACTCGGAGTCTATCCAGCATGGAACGCCACAGTTGCAGCATCCCCTGCCTAACAAAGGCATGAAGGCGGACGCTCCCTAATGTCGCGTGTTGTACCCCACTTAATATTTGAACAGGGAGATGAGCCATGTGTATGCAGGAAACCTAAGTCAGTGATAGTAAGAATGTCGGGGACAGAAGACGATCCTCTGCATCTGGAGGGCTCATCAAGGCAAGGACCTCGCGTACGGAGAAATCCGATGTGCTGGAAAGACGGGCGAATGCAAGGGCGAGATGACGTGGGTCTGGGGAAAGGGCGGATTTAAGAGCATAACAGGGACGACGCCGTTCGTCGCCAGTATCTTTATTGAAGGGCAGAAAGAGGGCGAGATCTACGGAAGTGCACATTGGCCGAACTTGACCTATTCGCTGCCGTAAGGGTTCAAGGCTCGCCACCGCGCAGCAGAGCCTACACGGCCTGGTTGTGTTTGCGTATAGCATGCGGCTGGCGTCTCCGTCTCGGTGCGCAGCCTGTGCAGCTCGAGGCAGGACCTACGCTGGGGTGTTCTGATTCTTTGTCAGCCACGCTGAGAGCAGCCCGGCTTCAATCCAGCCGCCATGATGATCGATGTGCTTGAAAAAAATGATAACGGACTGAGTGCCTGGTATCTGGGAAGATAGCCGTGAAATCGCCCTGTCTCTCCGCGCAAGCGACGGAAAAGCTCTGTGGGAAAGCCGAAATCTCGCTGGCCTGCGCGTCTGGACAATAGGTGTAGATCCCGCCGGATGCTCAAAAAATTCGTCAGCAAGGCCGCAGCGAGTGAAGGCCCGAATCGTACCCCTGCGGTACGTTGAGGGTCTGAACGATGCGAGAACGATGCTGGCGGGCTTTTTCAGCATCCGGCTAATCGAACACAACGGTTTTTCTGCCGTACACCAACACGCGCCGTTCGACATGGCGGCGCACGGCGCGGGCTAGCACAATTTCTTCGAGATCCCGCCCCTTCCTCACGAGGTCATCGACAGTATCCCGGTGGCCCACACGCATCACGTCTTGCTCGATGATGGGGCCTTCGTCCAGATCTTCTGTGGCATAGTGTGCAGTGGCCCCGATGATTTTCACGCCCCGGTCGTAGGCCTGCCGATAGGGATTGGCGCCGATGAAAGCCGGCAAGAAAGAGTGATGAATATTGATGACTGGACAGCCGACCTGCGAGAGGAAGGTGCCGCTGAGGATTTGCATGTAGCGGGCCATGACTACAAGCTCGATACGGAGGTCTTTCAGTAGAGAGAGGACTTGTTGTTCCTGCTGTGGCTTGGTCTCCTTGGTCACGGGGTAGACGGAGAAGGGAATTTTGAACAGCTCGGCCCATCCGGCGCAAGTATCGTGATTGGAAATAATCACGGGGATGTCGATGTGCAACTCGTCTCGCTTGTGCCGTTGGAGCAGATCTGCCAGACAGTGATCCTGCTTAGAAACCAACATCGCAACTCTCGTTCGGCGACTTGAAGGACGAACCTCATAGCGCATCTCGAAGGTTTTCGCGACCGGGGCGAACGCGGCGGCAATCTCATCGGACGGAATCTGCAAACCCTCTGCAGCAAACTCCGTACGCATGAGAAACTCGTTCGTCTCTTCATCGGTATGATGATCTGAATCGAGAATGTTTCCACCGAAGTCGTGAATGAACCCTGAGACCCGTGCCACAATACCTCTGCGATCCTTGCAATGAATCAGGAGAACGACAGATTCTTTTCGCGGTGCCATCGTGGGTTTATCTTTTCGATGAGAGTGGTTAATTCAAGTGTAGCAGGCAGGCAACGATCCCGGCGGGTCGCGGAATTATTTTTGCACTATTCGAGAAGCGATATATCAAGCCGGATGCTCAAAAAGGCTGTCCAGCAAGGCCGCAGCGAGCTATCACTTTATAAGGGGTGGGTGGGATGATCCCAACTGCGCGCGTCGAACGAGCACATTCCGATCGTGCGCGTTCCGCGAGCACGGGGATCGTCCCAGCTACCCCGTCCCCTCTTTTTCAGCATCCTGCTATGTGACGATGTGGCCTACGAGATCATACAAGGCCGCATCGGTAATCTCGACCTTGACGAGTTCCCCTGCTGTGGCTGATCCATCATTGATATACACCACGCCGTCGATTTCAGGGGCCAGGCCTTCATGGCGTCCTTCAAGCAGGAGATCTGTCTCTTCGGAGACGCCTTCAACCAGGACCTCCATCACGGAGCCGATACGGTCCTTGCCCCGTGCCGCTGCAATGTCTTCCTGTACAGCCAGGAGTTCATTCCGTCGTTCGTTCATGACCGGCCTCTCAACCTTATCGTCAAACCCGACGGCCGGGGTGTCTTCCTCGTCAGAATACAAGAACACTGCCACCCGATCGAACTGAGCCTCTGCCACGTAGCCTCGCAGCTCGTCGAATGCCTGCTCCGTCTCGCCTGGAAACCCCACAATGAAGGCCGTGCGAAAGGTCACGCCGGGAATGCGGGTTCTGATCCGATCGACGAGGGAGGTGATGGCGGCGCGATCGCCCAGCCGGTGCATCTTCTTGAGCATCCGATCGTTGATGTGTTGCAGTGGCATGTCGATATACTTGGTAATTTTTTCTTCGCCGGCATAGAGATCCAACAGCGCGTCCGATACCTGTTGCGGATAGAGATAGAATGGTCTGATCCAGCGTAGATCTTTCACCGTGACTAGCTCACGGAGCAGCGTGACGAGGCCGTGGCGCAGGCCAAGATCGACGCCATAATTCACTGTATCCTGGGAAATGAGGTTGATTTCTTTCACGCCTTCAGCGGCGAGGCGCGTGGCTTCTGCTACGATCGATTCCACAGGGCGGCTTCGCTGTTTGCCCCGCATCAAGGGGATCGCGCAGAACGCGCAATTGCGGTTGCATCCTTCGGCGATTTTTACATAGGCGCTATGGGCCTTTCCGAGACGGAGGCGCGGGGCGTCCGCCTCGTACAGATAGGGGGGCTCGCTGATCCAGAGCCGTTGTTGCCGCTTCTTTGGCGCCAATAGGTCCCGGCAAATCTCCGCAATCTTCCCAAACTCCCCGGTCCCCACCACGCCGTCGAGTTCCGGCAATTGCTTGAGGAGGTCCCCTTGATATCGTTGTGCCAGACAGCCGGCGGCGATCAATACCCGGCAGGATCCTGTCTCTTTCAGTTTGCCATGCGCAATGATCGTATCGATCGACTCCTGTTTGGCCTCTTCGATAAAGCCACAGGTATTAATGATGACCACTTCGGCTTTCTTCGGGTTATCGGTCAAGGCAAACCCGTCCGCTACCAGGGTGCCTAGCATCACCTCGGAGTCGACCTGGTTTTTGGAACAACCGAGATTCACGAAACCGATGGTGGTTTTCTTGCTGTGTGAGCGAGTGGGGGTAATTAATCGCGAAGGCATCAGGCCAGTCTACGGGACGGTTCAAAAGCCTGTCAATCTTATGAGCAAGGGCGTGTTGGTGATGTTGTGTTGGGCAAGTACCAAAGCCGTTAGTCTCAGGCCGTCATTCCGGGGAAGCCTCCTGAAATTCTCATCTCCTCTATTTCCTCAGAGGGCGAGGAGGTTTGCTCCCTGACTGCGCGCGTTGCGCGAGCAAGGGGAGCAACCTCCTTGCCCTCTTCTCGCCTCTTATGGCATCATGCCCGTCTTTGGAGAAGGGGATGGCACATTTGCTTGAATTTGTTGGTTCCCTCCATATTTACCTTGGACCATACCGTGGAAATCCGATCTCCTTGTATTTAAAGAGGACGGAGACTGGATGCCAGATCGGCCCGAAAGCCTATCCGTGGAATGACGTTGTAGGGAGTGGCGAGACGCCGAATAAGGCCGCTGCAGACTTCGAAGATAAGTGGAAAACCAAGGGTCTCTCGGCAGATATGTACTCCGGTCCCTCATGGGAAGGAGGCATTAAACCTGAAAAGCCTGCTCCTCCCAAGCCGCCTGCCGCTCCTAAACCTACCGCTGCAGCTGCGGCACCAGCACCGACGGGTCAGCCTATCGCGCCTGTCGCCTCTCCCGCGGTTTCTCCTGACACCACACCGGCCACTGCTCCAGCTTTAGCGGCTCAGCCTGCAGACAAATCCGGGTAGTAGGCTGTTGATAAAGTCCGCCAGCGGCGTTCTCGCATCGGTCAGATCCTCAACGGGGACCCGGCCGCCTCACTAACTCGGCGGCGCGCACAGACGTGGTGCTCCTTATTCGTCGCACCGTGCGCCCCAGAGGGCACGCCTCGGGCCTTCCCTCGCTGCTGCCTTGCTGGATGGCCTTTCTGAACAGCCTGCCAGGCGATGTGGTTTCGTTATCTCCTGTGTCAATATCCTGCAAACTGACTTGTATTTGTCTTTACAGCGAACGTTTTGGAAGATGACTATCGGGGGATAGGCCGGCTAGCCTGCTATGCTTCAAGCCATATCCCAAATAGACTGCAATGCCGATGGCAGTCCAGACGCCGAATCGAATCCAGGTTAACCATGGGAGGAAGCTCATGAGGCCGAGGCAGGCCAGCATGCCAAGAATGGGGACGAGCGGCATGAACGGAAGTCTGAACGGGCGAAGTTGGTTGGGTTTCGTATAGCGCAAAATTACGACACCGATACAGACTAAGACAAAAGCAAAGAGAGTGCCGATGTTCGTCATGTCCGCCGCATCGCCGATAGGGATCAGCGCAGCGAGTGTAGCTACAGCGACACCGGTGAGAATGGTGGCATAGTGAGGGGTGCCATAACGCGGATGTACGGTTGAAAGCCACGGGCTTAAGAGGTGATCGCGCGACATGGCAAAGAATACACGGATTTGTCCCAGCATCATGACAACAAGCACACTGGTAATTCCGGCTACGGCTCCGATCGCCACAATTGCCGCTCCCCACTTGAAGCCCACCTTACTGAGCGCTTCGGCCACCGGCGCATGAATGTCGATTTGTGCAACGGGGACTAAGCCGGTTAAAACCGCAGCCACAGCAATGTAGAGCACGGTGCAGATGCTGAGCGAGGCAATGATCCCGATCGGCAAATCCCGCTGAGGGTTTTGGGCTTCCTCGGCGGTCGTCGAGATGGCGTCAAATCCGATATAGGCGAAGAAGACAATCGCTGCAGCGGCGCCGACCCCGGCGAATCCCTGCGGCATGAAAGGTGTCCAGTTGTCGCTATTCACGGCTGGCGTGCCTACGGCGATGAAGAACAGGATGACCGCGAGCTTTAAGCACACGATAAAGCCGGTTGCGCGGGCGCTTTCTTTAATCCCAACGACAAGGATGATGGTGACGAGGAGCACAATAATGGCGGCGGGGAAGTTTGCGACGCCCCCGTCAGGTCCTCCGGGTGGATGGGTTGCCCAGTGCGGCAATTCGATTCCGGCCAGCCTGAGCAGATTATTGAAATAGCCGGACCAGCCGATGGCGACCGCAACACAGGCCACGCCGTATTCGAGAATGAGGTTCCAGCCGGTGATCCAGGCCAGGAATTCTCCCAACGTGGCATAGGAGTAAGTATAGGCAGAGCCGGCCGCGGGAATCATGGTGGAGAACTCTGCATAGCAGAGGGCCGCGAACGCGCACGTGAGGCCGGAGAGTACGAAGGACAGCACGATTCCAGGCCCTGCTCCTGGCCGGTGGGCATCGCCGACGATGGCAGTGCCGATCAAGACGAAGATGCCGGTGCCAATAATCGCCCCGATGCCGAGCGCGGTGAGATCCCAGGCCGTGAGGGTTTTCTTTAAACGATGTTGAGGGTGGTCTGCATCCGCGAGGATCTGTTCAATAGATTTTGTTCTGAAGAGTCGGCGGATCAACGTATGTCCTCAGGCCGCGAGAATGGCGAAGTGCACGTTGGCATCAACAGGCTTCTGTTCCATCTGGGGCAAGTATAGCAGGCGATGTCCACTCGTTGAGCATGGCTCGCGTTTCACGGTTCGACGGGCTCACCGTCCCGCACGATCTGTTGCACGGGCGGCGCGAAGAAACGCTTCGAACAGTCGCCGCTGGAGGGGGTGCCGGTCGAAGAGAAATTCCGGATGCCACTGGATGCCGAGAAAGAAGCGATGGGTCGGAGACTCGATGGCCTCCACGATACCATCGGGGGCCAGGGCGCTGGCGATCAATGACGGTGCAACGGCTTTGACCGATTGATGGTGAGAGCTATTCACTCGCATCGAGACCGACCGCACGATGCGACGGAGCAAACTGCCTGGTGTGACGGTGATCGAGTGACTCAGATTCGTCGCCGGAGTTCGTTGTCGATGTTGAAGAGGTTCCGAAACTTGGGATGGAATGTCCTGAAACAGGCTGCCGCCGCAGGCGACATTCATGGCCTGCATGCCTCCGCAGATCCCGAGCAGCGGGACATCCGCCTGCCTTGCCAGGTGAACCATGTCCAGTTCGAAGTTTGCGCGGCGTTCGCTCACGGTTCCAAAAGGATAGCGCTGACGTTCACCGTATAATGACGGTGGAAGGTCCGGCCCGCTTCCGGTGATGAGGAGTCCGTCGAGGTTGTGGAGAATATGCCGTCTTGTGGCCCGGTCTGCGTAAAGCGGAAGAACCAACGGGATGCCACCGAGCTCTTCGATGGCACGAATATACCGTGCGCGCAAAAAATAAGTGGGCTCGGGTCCGCCCCACTCTTTCCGGTCACCGGCGTTGAAGTCTGGCGTGACCCCGATGATCGGTTTCATCGGCTAGCGGATGGGCTCCGGGGCAGGGGTTGGCGCATCGTCAGAATCTGCGACCCCCAGGAATCGGATGGGCCGATTGCCCTGGAGGTGATCGGGAGAAATGTAGTAGGTGCCGCGGAGGCTGGTATCCCAAATACTCTTCGCCGCCTGTTCGTTTCCTCCTGAAAAGGCATAGGCTAATCCGCCGACGATTCCTCCCCCTATCGCAAATGCGGCCTTAAAGGGGAAATAAAGGATCGTGGAGACGGCGGCAGCGGCCTGCATTCCCGCGCTTGACGGGGTTCCACCTTCGGTGTTCCCCGTCGAAGAGGGAGGTGCGCTTTCCTGACTCCAGGCCGATGGCACTATGGTGACGATGCACAGAGCCAGGAGCAGGAAGACCGTCACCAGTTTGAATCTGGAAACCTTACAAGAGCGATTGGATGGAGACGAATAGATGTTCACGAATCTTCCTCCTTTTTCGGCAGAGCGAGCTGAGCGGTAGTGGTCAGTCTCAGATATTCACTCATGAGTGAGTCATAGTGCGGTTATAACAAATTCGTCTCTGAATGCAAACCCCTGCCGCGTTCACGCGGGTATCTTATAGGGCGGTCACGTCTCTCAGGGCGAGGTCCAGCTCTGATGCCACGTACGATGTGATGAAGTTCCTCCGATTGATGACGGCGTTTCTGACATCTGCGATCTCTGTGTCATCTGAGAGGCATTGGTTTTCATGAGTGATGCCGGCTTGCAACGCGAGGTCCAGCTTGCACCAACACACGGCCTCAATAAACAGCTCATGGGCTCGCTCCTGATACGAGAGACGATCTTCCTCCGCGAGATCCACGAGGGCCAGCGTCAGCCAATGGGGAAAATCGATATCGGCGCTGAGGTGATCGATGTCACTTCGGGTGAGAACGACAGCGACCTGGATCCCACCCTTCCAACTCCGTTTCTTGACGTTAAAGACACATGAGTAGGCGGACGGTCTTTCCTCCATTGGTTGCGGTCCAACAAACAGGGTCACGCGAAACTGGGAGAGGGCTGGTGCATGCTCAACGGCCATGGCTGCTAGTCTACCACGATCGCCGGTCTCAAGGGCCGTCTTATTGACGGCTTGGCAGTGCGACGATAAGATGCCCTCCACTATGACCATAGATCTACATGTGCGTGTCAGCGAGATTCAGCAGGCTCTGCGTGAGGCTGAGATCGACGGTTGGCTCTTTTACGATTTTCGCGGCAGCGATCCTCTTGCCTATCGCATACTCCAACTCGATCCGACTATCCATGTGACGCGCCGATGGTACTACTGGATTCCAGCCCACGGGGTTCCTGTCAAGGTGCTGCATCGCATCGAGCCGCATGTGCTGGATGCGTTGCCGGGACAGACCGACTGTTATGTGTCGTGGGAACAGCAACGGACGCTCCTTGCGCGTCTATTGACCGGTGGTCTCCGTGTCGCGATGCAGTATTCCCCCCTGAATGCCGTGCCCTATGTGTCGCGTGTGGATGCCGGGACGATCGAGTTGATCAGAAGTTACCAGGTCGAAGTGGTGAGTTCAGCGGATCTGATTCAGACGTTTGAAGCGCGCTGGACAGACCGTCAACTCGAATCGCACCAGTATGCCGCCGTGGCGTTGCGGCGCATCGTTGATGAGACATTCAGTCATGTGCAAGCGGTGGTTGCGCAGGGACGAACGCTGACGGAATATGGGGTGCAGCAGTTTATTCTGGCTCGTATACAGGAGGCAGGGATGGTCACGTCGAGTGCACCGATTGCTGCCGTCGATGCCCACAGTGCCGATCCCCATTATGGTCCAACGGAGAGGGGGGCAGCCGATGTCACCCGCGATGCCTTGCTTTTGATCGATCTTTGGGCAAAACAAGCAGAGCCCGGTTCAGTCTATGCCGATATTACCTGGACCGGCTACGTTGGCCGGACGGTGCCGGTGAAACATCGTGAGGTCTTCGATGTGGTCCGGCGGGGTCGGGATGCGGCCCTGGACTTCGTCCGGTCAGAAACAGCAGCAGGCCATCGCCCCTTCGGGTGGGAAGTTGACGATGCCTGCCGACAGGTCATTCAGCAGAGCGGTTATGGAGATCAGTTCGTCCATCGCACAGGGCATTCAATCGGCGAAGAAGTGCATGGCAACGGCGCCAACATCGATGGCTTGGAGACACAGGATACTCGACGTCTGATGCCAAGGACCTGCTTTTCTATCGAACCAGGAGTGTATCTGCCCGGCGAGTTTGGGATCAGGAGTGAACTGGACGTGTATCTTGCTGAGCGTGAGGCGTTGGTGTTCGGGTTGCCGTTGCAGAGCGAGATCGTCTCACTCTTCTAACAGGGTGCTGAAAAAGCCCGCCAGCGGCGTTCTCCCCTCGAAAGCATCCTCAACGTAGCCCAGAGGCTACGCCTCCGCAGCGAGCGAAGAGGCGAGGCGTACGCTTCGGTACGTTGAGCCTCTGAGCGATGTGAGAACGAAGCTGGCGGGCTTTTTCAGCATCCTGCCAGGGATAAGGATTCGCGCCATGTTCGGTACCATGGGGATCTCGGAACTTATCATTATCCTTGTCATTGTTCTGATCATTTTTGGAGCGGGGAAGCTTCCGCAAATCGGTGAAGGGGTCGGGAAGGCGCTTCGAGGGTTCAAGAAAGAGGTCAACGATATCCCTCCGCCGGATGCGGCGCCGTCCGAAGCGAATCAACCGGCGCCCATGCATGCTCAATCTACGCCTCAGACTGCACCGGCGATGACGCAGGGACAGGCCTCTGCCGCTCCCAAGCCCACCGCACCCTATACGCCTGGGCCGGAACTGACTCCTGGGACCACCGCGGCTTTGATGCACAATATAGCGGCTGCACCCCAGCCAGTTCGGCCGTTGACTTCCAGCGTCGCCCGGTCAGCGCCAACCCAATCGGCGGGGCAGGGCCAACAGCCTCCAACGATGGAAGAGCGAGCGGCTGCTCCCACGCCCGTCCTGAAGGCACAGTACCCGCCTCTTCCAGCCAGCGCCCAAACAAAGCCGGTGGCAAAACGCCCGTCGGCCATTGTCAACAAAGATGCTGTGGCCCGTGTGCAAGCGCAGCAGGCATCGATGAAGGCGAGAGCTGCGCAGTCTGCCGATATTTCCCCGGGGGATATGCAGACCTTGGGGGCGGGGCTGGGGGATGCGTTGCGGACGTTCAAGCAGGCCGTTGCCGATGTCCGCAATTCAGTCGATCCCGAGATCCGGACCATCCAAGCCGAGATGGATTCTGCTCAGAAGGAGTTCCAGCAATCCATCGAATCAGCCAAAGAACTGCCTGTCTTACACGAAGAGCCTCCTAAGCATACGTGAGTCGTGGTATGGTTCGTGTCAGCCTCCCCAATGTTGATGCCTGGTTCTGTCGTACTTCTTCTCGCACCATCGTGTGCGCAATCCTCCTGTCGGTGCTCTGTCTCGCCGGTTGTGTTCAAGATTCTCCAGCTTCCTCAAAAGAGCGCACGGTCTCGCTCTTGTTGGAATTACTCCGGGATGAGACGCCAGAAACGCGGCGGACGGCAGCAGAATCTCTGGGCAAGATTGGTGAGCCACGAGCTGTGGACTCCATCCTCCCTCTCAAGCACGATCCAGCCGCAATGGTTCGTGAAGCATCGGTGGTGGCGGTAGGGCGCTTGAAACCCACAGCGACTGAGGGAGTGGTGGCTCTATTGGCGCTGGCCTTGGAGGATGCTGACGAATCGGTTCGGCAGGCCGCGGTCGTCGCGATCGGAGAAGTCGAACCAGATCCTCGATTACTGCAGCCTGTTGTGGGGTTACTGCGGTCTTCGGATCCGACGATTAGGCGAGCGGTGGTGCGGGCATTACTACAAATTGACTCAAGCCGATCAGTGCCGGCGCTTATCGCCGCAGGGCGTGACGCTGATGCGGAGGTGCGTCAGGGGATTGTGGCCGCGTTGGGTGAATGGGGAGGGGTAACGGCGTCCCCTTGGATCAGAGCGCGTTTAGCTGAAGATCCTTCACCTGGGGTGCGAGCAGAAGCAGCCTATCGTCTCGGATTGCTTGCTGACCCTGAGGCAAGGGTTTCGCTCAACACTGCGGTCGAGAAGGATCCAGATAGTGGGGTGCGCCGCTGGGCGAAACGGGGGACGTAGTCCGTATCAGGCTGACCCGGTTCACCCCTGAACCGACAGAGGCGTGATGCCGGTTAATCTATTGCTCGGGCACGATTCAATGCGTCGACAAGCTCCAGCAAATCTTTGCGGGCTTTTTCATCGATATTTGTGAACTGGACACCCATTCCAGGAAAGAAGAGATGTCGTTCAGGCTTGGTGCGTGTCCAGGCGACCTTCGCTGTTGCCGTATAGTGTTTCCGTGGGTGGTCTGGTAGTGAAAACTCGACTGACAGCTCGGTGCCAGGAGCCAGCGGGGCGCTGCTTTCGATGAACAATCCTCCTGCACCGATGCCGCCGGTTAGGCTGTCGAATTGTTTGCCCTCAGGGGTCGTGTAGCGGATCTTCATCGAGAGGGGGGCTCTTGGGTGAAAGCGCGCATGGGTGAATCTCACGTCTTCGTCACTGGCAAGTATCTGCTCAATGATTGCTCCCCACGACAGAATACCCAGCAGTTTTCCCGCAGCGCTACGAAGCGTGATTCCTTCCTGGTCGGCATCCATTTCAAGGAGCTTACCCTGATGCCCTTCCGTCATGATCACAGGGAACTTCATCGTGAGATCCTTATGTCGGGAGAGGGAAGATCTTCGTATGATTGGCTTGTCACGAGGCTGGCTGTCAGACGGGCTGGATGGATTTCACCAGTTCAAGTACACGGGTACGAATATCGGGGTTAATCTCTGTAAAGCGCACCCCCATGCCTGGGCTAAACGTGTATTGGTCTGCTTTCGGACAGACCCAGGCCACGAGCCCTTTTGCCGGCAACCATTCCGATGGGTGCTCTGGCAGAGAAAATTCAAGGGCAAGCTTGGTGCCGACTGGTAGCGGTCTCAGGCTTTCGATAAAGAGCCCCCCTCCGCCGATGCCGCTCGCGCGACTTTCAAACTGTTGACCTTCCGGGGCTACGTATTTGACACCGAACGTGACCGTCACGCGCGGATCATTCCTGGTTTCCCGGCTTGCCTGAGGTTTGCGATAGGCCAGAATCTGGTCGATGATAAAATCCCAGGACAGGCTGCCGATGGGTTCGCCGTTGATTCCCAGAAGAGTGACCACTTCACGGGCTGCGTCAAGGTCGAAGGCCTTCCCTTTATGCCGAAGGCTTGACGATACGGGAAATTTCACAGGTCCTCCAGGTTCAGTCGGTACCGCAAGTATAGCGCAGCTTTTCATCTTGTCGAGAGAAAGCGTAGAGCTGATCGGTATCGCCACGGTCTAGAGAGGAAAACTGAGCTGGGGCGTATTCGAAAACTGAAGATGGGGAAGGCATCGCCAGGCCAGTGAGACCCTGGCCTGGCGTATTCTCAGTAAGAAGACCAGCTTGAAAAAATCTATAATTATAATAACTTAGGCGGTCTTCGCATCCTTATCTTGTTCGAAGATTCGGATAGGGGCGTGTTTGCCGAGGATAGCATCCTCAGTGATGAGGACCTCCTTGATCTGCTTCTGGGAAGGAGCATCATACATCACATCCAGCATCACGTCTTCAAGGATGGCACGGAGCCCTCGAGCGCCTGTTTTCTGGTGAAAGGCTTTCCGTGCGATTGCCACGAGCGCGCCATCCGTGAATTTGAGCTTCACCCTCTCAAAGGAGAGCAATTTTTCATACTGCTTCGTGAGCGCATTTTTCGGCTCGGTCAAGATTCGAATGAGGGCGCGTTCATCCAGCTCTTCCAGGGTGGCGACGACCGGCAGCCGACCGACGAACTCCGGTATCAATCCGTACTTGAGAAAATCCTCCGGCTGGACTCTTGCGAACAGTTCGCCGAGCCGCACATCGCCCCGTCCGCGAACTTCGGCTCCGAATCCCATCGCCTTTCGATTGAGGCGTTGCTCGATAATGTGCTCCAGCCCGACGAACGCCCCGCCGCAGATGAACAGGATATTGCTCGTATTGACTTGAATGAACTCTTGGTGCGGGTGCTTGCGCCCGCCTTGAGGCGGCACGTTGGCGACAGTTCCCTCAATGAGCTTGAGTAGCGCCTGTTGTACCCCTTCGCCGGAGACGTCGCGTGTGATGGATGGACTATCGCTCTTGCGGCTGATCTTGTCGATTTCATCGATGTAGACAATGCCACGCTCGGCCCGCTCCACATCGTAGTCGGCTGCTTGCAAAAGCTTCAGGATGATGTTTTCGACGTCTTCGCCGACATACCCTGCTTCCGTGAGGGTCGTGGCATCGGCCAGTGTGAAGGGGACGTCCAAGTATTTCGCCAGAGTCTGGGCCAACAGCGTTTTCCCCGTGCCTGTGGGCCCCAGCATGAGGATGTTGCCCTTCTGGAGTTGCACCTCATCAACGTCTTTGTCTTTGGATGAAATTCGTTTGTAGTGGTTATGAACGGCCACTGAAAGAATTTTCTTTGCGCGCTCCTGTCCCACGACGTATTGATCCAAGTGGTGTTTAATTTCCACTGGCTTTTTGAGTTTCGACGAGATCTCTTCTTTGGCCTCTTCCCAATCTTCAGCAATGATATCGTTGCAGAGATTGACACATTCGTCACAGATGTAGACGGTGGGCCCGGCAATCAATTTACGGACCTCGTCGCGGCTTTTCCCGCAGAACGAGCAACGGAGATGTCGGTCCATCTTATCCGGCTTCGCCATGAGTCCTCCTCTGTTACTTGTCCTTCGCCGCGTCTTTTCCTGTGTCGCCAGTGACGGCCTTGAGTAGCTTCGGGGGCCTGGTGATGACTTCGTCGATGAGACCGTACCGTTTCGCTTCTTCTGCCGACATGAAGTAGTCCCGCTCAGTGTCCTGGGATATCTTCTCCAGAGGCTGGCCGGTATGTTTAGCCATGATCTCATTGAGACGTTCGCGGATTTTCAAAATTTCTCTGGCATGAATATCAATTTCTGTGGCTTGCCCTGAAAATCCACCCATGGGCTGGTGAATCATGACCCTCGCATTCGGCAGGGCGAATCGCTTGCCTTTCGTTCCGGCCGTGAGCAAAAAGGCTCCCATGCTGGCGGCTTGGCCCAGGCAGATGGTGTTGATCGGGGGTTTGACATACTGCATGGTGTCATAAATCCCCAATCCTGCCGTGACGCTTCCCCCGGGGGAATTGACGTAGAGATTGATATCCTTTTCAGGATCTTCTGCTTCGAGGAATAGGAGCTGGGCAATAATCAGGTTGGCAAAGATATCGTCGATCGGCGCGCCGAGGAAGATGATCCGATCTTTTAGAAGGCGGGAATAAATGTCGTACGCCCGTTCGCCTCGGTTCGTCGTTTCGATAACAATGGGAACTAGCATGCAGGTCGTTCCTTTCCGCTTTAGCGGGATGCTGAAAAAGTCCTCCAGCAGCGTTCTCGCATCGCTCAGAGGCTCAACGTACCGAAGCGTACGCCTCGCCTCTTCGCTCGCTGCGGCCTTGCTGGACGGCCTTTTTGAGCATCCCGCGTGAGGTGCCTCTATTATTCAACGCAGCCTGACCGATGAAACTCGGCCTGATCACACTGCTCAGCCTATCCCTGAATCACTGCATTGCGGTATACGAAATCCAAGGCCTTATCCACCAAAATTCTGGTGCGTAAATCGTCGATGGACTCTTGTCCTCCGGATTTGATCATCTTGACGAGATCGGCAGCCGGCATTTTGAGTTCCGATGCCAACCGCATGATTTCGGAATTGAAATCATCTTGCGTGACTGTCAGTCCCTCTTTCTCGGCGATCGTCTCTAGGACCAGACTGACCTTCACACGACGTGCCGCCTCTTCCCGATGCTCTTCGCGAAGCTTTGCGACATCCTCCGTGGCAGGTGGTTCCTGAGCGCTACCTTTCCGCTGCTGTTGTTGCTGCACGTGTTGGCGGATGATGGCCTCCAGCTCACGCTCCACCAGGGTTTCCGGGAGGTCGAAGTGATGGGTGTCCATGAGCCGCTTGACGATCGTATCTTTATAGTTGTCTTCGATCTCGCGCTTCAGCGCCTGCTCCATCCCTTCGCGCAGTTTGTCTTTAATTTCCTGGAGCGAGGTGTAGGGACCACAGTCTTTGGCAAATTCATCGTCCAGGGCCGGCAGTTTCTTTTCCTTGACGGATTTGATCGTCAGCGTAAACAGGACAGTCTTGCCGGCCACGCGAGGATCGGGATGGCCGGCTGGATATGGCTGGGGAATTTCGAGCACGTCGCCCTCTTTTTTCCCTCCGATATGTGAGTCAATTTCCAAGCCTAAGACCGCCGCATGCGATCCGACCTTGTGCAGTTGACCTTCTTTCTTCGTGCCTTCCAGCGGGGATCCGTCGAGCGTGCCCTGTAGATCCAATACGATATAGTCCCCGTCCACGATGGTGTGCCCTGGAGGCGTGGCTTCCAAGCGGGACTGCTGTTCGCGCAAGACCTCCAGACCCCGGTCAAGCTGTTCGTCGGTGACGGTACGTGTGTCCGGCTTGAGTGAGATGGGGCTTGGCGCTTTATAATCCCGCAACTCAATATTCGGCCTGATCTCGACGGTTGCAGTAAACGTAAAGGGTTCATTCTTCTTAATCATGACTCGGTCCAGCGGCGGAATTTCAACGTGGACCGGGACAATTCCCGCTTGGCGGACGGCTTTCTCATAGAAGTCCGGCACGAGGGCTCGGATCACATCCTCTTCCACGGATTTGGCGTATCGTTTCTCCAGCAGGGCCACGGGTACCTTGCCGGGGCGAAATCCAGGGATGCTGACCTGGCGGTTGAGGTCGACATAGGCACGGGTAATCCGTTGCGTCACTTCCTCTGCAGGCACCTCAATCTTGAGGGCCCGCTTCATTGGTCCGAGTTCAGTCATTTCCATTTTCATAGCTGGTGCACACCCTTGTTCTTTGTAAGATGCCTTGCGCGTACCGCCGAGCCGTTGCCGGATTACCGGTTGTGGCCTGGTGCGAGAGGGGGGACTTGAACCCCCACGGTTACCCACGAGATCCTAAGTCTCGCGCGTCTGCCAGTTCCGCCACTCTCGCAGGGTGGGGCATGCAGGAGTTGATTTCAGCACGATATGCACAGGAACGAAAAGACAGGTTCCTGTCTGTATTTTGTACCGTTGGATGCATGTCACTGTCAACCCATACTCCTGCAGGGTGGACGTGTGTGTTCGTGGCGTCCCAGGACGGTTAGCATTCTTCTCGACCTGGGATAATGCTCCTCCCCCTCGATACCGCGGAGTGCACTGCGGAAGGTGTCATGTATCAGGGGTTTTGCGACAGTTCCGACCTGAAGATACGTTGTCCCGTTGATTCAGGACAAGGGCGTCATGTCGGCGGTTACCGTAGAAGCTTCTGTGCCCGATGCAGGTGAAATGGCGCCCCACGGCTTCACCGCATGGCTACCTGCCAGGTGGGTGAATCTCAACCTTCAATGAGGAGTATAATCAGGCAACAGATGTGATCGTCGGCGTATCCGTGAAGAGGTGCACCATGCGTAGGGCGTTACTGCTTTCGATTCTGGCGATAGGTATTGTGGCGCTCCTCTCTCCTCCCTCATGGGCCTATCGCGACTACTTCTCGCCCGAACAGAAAGCGCTGCTGGATAAGATCCAGACCCTGCGCATTGACGCGATCGCCCTCACAGACCAGGGAGCTGTCGATGCTGCGCCGATTGCCGAGCTTGTCGCCCGCCGTATGGGCGAATTGGGATACGCGGCCGTGGGCGAAGCCAGCACACCCCATGACGTGGTGATCAAAGTCAAATGCGAACAGCGGAAAATATGGGAAGGCACGACGGCTTCCGGTGGCGATGCGGATTTGCCAGATGCCCCGTCTCGGCTGTGGAAAGGCCCCGCCTGCCAGATGACCTATCTTCTCGGCAACATGAAGGTGAAATGGCAAAAAGAAGTGCGAACCGAGTTTGAAGATGCTGGACAAGCCGCGCAATCGGCCAACGCGGCAGATCCTGGAACCTATGCGATGAGCAAATTGAGGGAGGCGCTCGAAACGTACGAGTTTCCCTTGTTGTTGGCTGCCGAATGGGGCCAGCCGGAGCGCCTGCTGAAGGTACTCGATCGATCCGATACGCCGCAGGCCAAAAAGATCAAAATTCTTTCTCTCTTAGGCGAGATGCAAGCCGATGAAGCTTTGCCGAAGTTGAGGGAGGCGCTCAAAGATCGTGATCTGGCGAGGCAAGCGATTGGGGCCATGAGCAATCTCGGGAAAGAGGGCATCCCGCTGCTCGTCGACATCATGAACACGTCTCCACAAGTCGAATTACAGGCTGTGGCGGCCAAAGGTCTGGGACAATTGGGTGGAATGCACGGCGATGCGTCTGTAGTGCTGCCGTTGCTTGCCAAGCTGGGAGATCCCAAGACAGACTGGTCTGTGCTGACGGAAGTGGCCTGGGCATTGGGCAAGATCCCGGATAAACGATCGATCCAACCGCTCTACGATCTCGACAAGAAGCTGGCAACTCTGCGCGATCCGGAGAACGTGCCGTTGAAGAAGCTCAAAGAAGCGGTGTTCTGGGCGATCAAACAATGCGATACGTGGGATCAGTTCAGCTGAAGAGGGGATAGGGAGCGGCCAGGCGCCCTTCTTGCTCGCAGAACGCGCACGATAAGAATGTGCTCGTCCGATGCGCGCA
>NEWT02000039.1:43818-62786 GCA_002869925.2 Nitrospira sp. CG24A | reverse complement strand
CATCGGGCGGGTACTATCACTCCCTCCCGATGGACACACTTCGCCAGTTCATTGATAAGTCGGCGGAGGCACAGCGTGCACTGGGCTTCAAGAATGAAAAGGATCATCCAGAGGTCGCGCCCTCGCAGTTCGAAATGAACTTTTCCTATGCGGATGTGGTTCGTGCTGCAGACCATGTGCAGCTGTACAAACTGATCTGCCGCCAAACGGCCCGATCCATGGGGCACACGGCGACGTTTCTTCCGAAGCCATTCGTTGGGATCAATGGTTCCGGTATGCACACCAATTTCTCTTTGAGCAAGAACGGGAAGAATATTTTCTACGAGGCGAAAGGGAAAGATGGTCTTTCCGATGTGGCGTGGGATTTCATTCTCAAACTCCTGAATCATGCGTCCGAGATTTGTCTCGTGCTGAATTCGTCGGTGAATGCCTATCGCCGCTTAGATCCGCATTTTGAAGCACCGAATCAGGTCAAGGTCTCGGCGATCGATCGAGGGTCGATGATCCGCATTCCGATGGCCAACGAGAGGACGGCGCGCATCGAACTGCGTTCAGTCGCCCCCGATGCCAACCCCTACCTCGTGCTGTACACCATGCTCAAGACCGGCTTTGAAGGGGAGCGCCTGGAAAAGAACGAGACAACACCCGACCCTGTGCAATACCTTCCGAGTGACATCAATGATGCGATCGCGCTGTTTAACTCGTCGAAGTTTATCGCCGAGATCCTCGGCGAGGACAGCAAGAAAAAGTATGCGAGCTTCAAACAGTTGGTGGCGGATCGTTCTCCTAAGGAGCTCGGGACGAGGGTGAAGGCTTCGGAAGTGCTCTTTCACCACGAAGTCACAAACCAACTGCTCTGGAATCAGTTCTAGCCGACATTGGAGTCGGCTCTAGTGATCTCCTTACTGGGCTAGCTCAGCCCACCCTCTTTTCCTGTCCCATCTCTTGATCGGTCATCCCATAGGCCGGCATCATCTGCCGCGCGGTCACGGAGATATTGACGCGGTCAATATAGGTGACGACGCTGATGAGAAACAGCAGGGCAAGGATGAGCCAGCGTATCCGTGAGGGGCGAGTCGTGAGTGTGTTCACAAGGTTGAGTCGTGCGGTCTGTCCATCGGGATGCCGGTGCCGGATTATACAGACTCCGGATGAGGGGCACTACTAGCAGGTTGTGGCGAGGTGGCTGGCATGGTCTCTGTGCTCGCGGAACGCGCGGCCTGAGAAGGCCCTCGTTCGACGCGCGCAGTGGAGACCACACCAGCCGCCTCGCCTTCGGACCGGCCCTGATTTAACCAGTATGACAGGACTACCGCGAGTGCCATCCACTGAGTCTCAAGCAAGCGAAATGGAGCTTCCGTGTCCTGTTCGGTATAGACCGTGACATCGAGACCGGTTTGTGCCAGTGCTAGGCGAAACAGTTCGCACTCGCCTGGGCGGTCTTCGATCAATAGAATGGAGGGGTGCGTTACCATATATATGATGACATCAGCAGGGAATGTGTTGGGCTCGACGACGAAGAGAAGAAAGATTAAATAGTTAGTAATAACAGTGAGTTAGCGGCCAAACATTATGCGAACGACGAACGCCAGAAGACGAGCGACAAGATGAAAGATAGAGGGAAATCCCAGAAGGGAATGGAATTTTTGCAGAGCAACGCTTAGGGCAATGATACAAGTGGCAACATTAGTTGCGAATTGACACTGACATTTGGGAGAAGTAGCTTGTCCAGAATTCCAGCTACAAGTTCACCGTAAAATGGTTGCCATACCCCAATTCGAGACCGTAGCAATCGTCGGTGACAAACCCACTCTTGTGGCAGAAATCGCCTCCCTGTTCACTCGCCCTCGACGCTATCTCCCTGTCATCGATGGTCCGCGAATGAGCCGTTCAGATTCGATTAACGAAGTTATCAGGCGCAGAAACGCTTTCGCGAAAGCCCAGAGCCGTCGCGTAGTTCTCGCTGATCTACGCATTGATTCTGTTCAGCATTTGTCTGGCGATGGGCCAGCCGGAATGTTCATTTCCGTAAGCTCTGTCGACGAAGCCGCAACAGCGCTAAAAGGGTGGGTAAAGGGTCCAGGCGAAAGGATGGCTTGGGGTAGTGACAACCTTGGGGTCGGTCTCCTGCTAGCACGTCGATCAAAGAAATGCTTGCTAACAGACTCGGGAGTTTCCCCCACAATAAGCCTTGTCTCAAGTGGGACACATTTGCTAATCGCGTGTGAAGGAGGAAATGAGCTTGCCCAGATTACGGCCAGTAACTTGGCTTTTGCTACAGATGCATCTTTCTTAGTGATACCTCAGCTTGCGGGAGACGAACGGGATGAGTGGTTGGAAGAGATATACTCGCTAGGATCAGGTGGAGATGTATCAGGGGGATTTGTCGCCATTCGTGATCGCGCTCGTGAGCGGCTTCCGGAGTTAGAGTTCGGAAAATATGATCAAATAATGTTTGTAACGGATGGTTTCCCTTGGGGAATTGCGGTGCCGGAGTGTGTGACAACACATTTATTCAGTTATCCAGATCTCGGTCGATGTGTTGTGGAAGGCATATGGGCGTCACATGACCCATCGCGTGGCGCAAGAAACGCGCTTCTTATTCATCCACACCAGGTCGAAGGATCTGAAATCAAAGCCATTGCTGAATCACTCTACAAAAATAAGACACTTGTTCGTAATCAGACCGGGCCTCAGGCGAGCGTTGCCAAAGTCACTCTTTTGACTGAGACATTGCCATTCGACATCATCGTCCTATCTACGGATGTTGGTGATGTTCCAGGCGAGAGGGCTACCTACGAGTTTCATGATAGCGAGGGCCTCTCTCGACGTCTTGTGATCGACCATGCCGTCGGGTTCGGGTATGACCCGAAAACCGAGAAGGTGTTAGTGCAGCAGTTCGAACGTTTCCACGAGCTAGACGGTGTGGAATGGACCGATCAAGCAGCAAAGAAAAATCTATACGTGGGTACTGCGATTACAAGCTGGATAGCTCTTGGCAATGTTCTAGAGCGGAACGAGTACAAAGTAGCTTCTGAAGAGATTCCCCGGGTCGTCGGTTCTATGGCTCTGCAAATGTATGATGGTCTTTGGATTCCAATGATCCAGGGTTTCTGCCCGAGTTGTTCGCCAGTCATAGTTAATAATGGGTGCTCTTCGTGGCACCAGTTGAGTAAGCGGTTTTCATTTGCTGGTGCTAGAGCCTACATTGGAGCCCTATTTCCTATAACAGAAGCAGAGGCACAGGAGGTTGGTGCCTCTGTTTTTCATAAGTACCTAGGAATAGCCCTGCCAACTGCGTTATGGAAGTCGCAAAACGCTGTTTATGGAGATCAAGGTCGGCGCCCATACGCAATGGTTGGTCTCCCATTCTGTTCGATCTCGATAAATACGATCGATTCACTTGCATACCTTGAGAATGAATACAGGAAAGCGATCATAGAGTATAGCCGCAAGGCAGAAGAAAGCTCAGCCACTGACGTTATGGAAAACTCTCAGAGGTACAAGAAGTTCTTGCTGGAGGACTTTGAGGTTTTCAAGGGGATAGTTAGCAAGATGATAGACACCTAAGCGGAAAAAGGTGTCAGGAGGGTCATTTCAGTCTGAACAGCCGCCTCAGTCCGCCAGCCGTATACCGATTCGCATTGCATTGTTCGTCTCGGGACTGAAGCTATCAGGAACCAGCGTTTAGCTATGAAGCGCCTTTGATCGATTCTTGTCTCTCAGTGGAAAAATAGGTGAGCGATGCGGCGGTTTATCTTTGCAGTCTTCTTGGTTGTTGCCTGTGCGACAGTCGCGGCAGCGGATGCCATTGAGGATGCGGAATCGACGTATAATCGTGGCGACTATACAAAGGCGGCGCGGCTCTTACGTCCCCTCGCTGACCAGGGCAACGCCAGAGCGCAGTTCAATTTGGGTGTGATGTATGAGAGGGGGCAGGGCGTTCCTCAGTTCGATACGGAAGCCGTGCAGTGGTATCGGAAGGCGGCAGAACAGGGACACGCGTCGGCGCAGTTCAATCTGGGTATGCTGTATTTCAATGGGCAGGGTGTCCCGCAGAACGCTCAGGAAGCCGAGAAATGGTTTCGGCTTGCGGCGAAGCAGGGAGACGCCTCAGTGCAGTTCAATCTGGGTGTGATGTATGCCAAGGGACAGGGTGTCCCGCAAGACGTTCGAGAAGCCGTCTATTGGTACCGCAAAGCGGCGGAACAGGGCTACTCATCGGCGCAGTTCAATTTGGGACTGATGTATGGCAAGGGACAGGGCATCCCACAGGACGCTCAGGAAGCCGCAAAGTGGTACCGTCTGGCGGCTGACCAGGGACATGCACATGCACAAAGCAATCTGGGCGTCATGTATTACACGGGGCATGCTGTGCCGCAGAACGATCGGGAAGCGTTCAAGTGGATTCGTCGGGCGGCCGAGCAGGGGCAAGCCAATGCACAGAGCAATCTAGGGTTGATGTATGCCAAGGGGCGGGGTGTCCCACAGGACGTCGCTCGCGCGTATATGTGGTACAGCGTTGCCTCTGAGGCGTTGGGCGGCGTTGATGGAAGGGAAGCGGAGAAGAATCGAGACCTTACGGCCTCACAGATGACGTCCGCGCAGATTGTGAAGGCGCAGGAGATGACGCGGCGCTGTCAGCAGTCGAAGTTTAAGATATGCGATTAAACCGGAGGTGGGATGCGCCATGCCGAGAGGGCAATTCTTATGACCATGAGTGCCACGATGACTGACCAAGCTGTTCGATATTCAGCGCGCTGTCGCAGAATTGTTCTGGGCTGTGTGCTGGCGTTGTCAGTGAGTGTGGTCGCTCTTATGGGTGGTGGGCTCCCGGCTCAGGGGAGTGAGCCGGCACAGGGAGAGGACGCGTCGATGGATCAGCATGATCATGCCGATGGCGCGGTCGACATGATGACCCCTCATAAAAAACATCTCGGGCCCCACATGAAATGGACGGCGTTGCGAACGGCGAATGCAGATGATGCTGGGCGTGCCGATCAGATCGTTCAGACCCTGCGGCAGGCCCTTGCCAAGTACAAGGATTACCGAGTGGCAATGGACGGCGGATATGTTCCACTTCATCCTGAGCGAAAGCCAAAGCATTATCATTTCGCCAATAAGCAGCGCCGATTTCTGGCCAAGGTTCGCTTTGACCCGGCTGAACCGACTGCGCTTTTATACAAGAAAACCCGGGATAGTTATGAGCTAGAGGGGGCGATGTACACTGCGCCGAAGGGCATGAGCGAAGACCAGTTGAACGAGCGCGTTCCGTTGAGCGTCGCGCAGTGGCATGCCCACGTCAATCTCTGTTTCCAGCCTGACGGCAGTAGACGCCGCATGAGCCGAAAACAACTCGGGTTCAAAGGCACGATTGTCACGGAATCAGAGTGTCAGCAAGCAGGCGGACGATTCGTTCCGCAAGCCGGTGGGTGGATGATTCATGTGTATCCTTTCGAATCGACTCCCGTAAAGATCTGGACTCACTAAACGGCAAGGGAGGGAAAAGGTGTTGAGAGCTATTCTTGACTTAACGCTATTCAATGACCTCGTAGAGCTCGAACGGAAGTAGCAACGGCATCAGCTATTTGCCGGTTGGAAAATGCGGACTACGAAAGGCATTCTCTTGCGATGCTGAATCGGATTGCTGCTGTGCTGGATAACGAGAGAAACGCCCAGCCAGCTGCCCACCGCGCCCGAGTTGGTCTCCGCCCTATTTCTATTCTCGCACTGTGGGTGTTGGCCACCATGTTGACGGGAATCCGACTGATCTCTTCTGCGAGATTTGGCCGAGCTGGCCTTGACGGATCTTCTTCGAGGATGAACAATGTCGGCTTAGGGAGGGGGCTCACTCTGCCCCTCAGATCACACGAAAGGTGCATGGAGGGTCGTGAGCATGCGGCCAAATGAGGATCGAGGCGATAATACTGCTCCGATGATTGGTCGGCGCGAGGTATGCAAGACAATCGGCCTGTTAGGATCGGCGGTCATGCTGGGAGGGATCTCTGGTCTGACCAGGGCCATGGCAGATACAGAAAAGCCACCAAGCGGCTTGGAAGGGCAGGGGCTTCCTCGTCGTGAGCTGGGGCGCACCGGTGTCACGGTTCCGATTTTAGGGCTCGGCGGTGCGCATCTTCTGAAAACGAGTGACGAGGAAGGGACTCGAATCGTCCATGAGGCGATCAACGCCGGACTCACATTTTTCGACAATGCGTGGGATTACGCCAACAATCGGAGTGAAGCGGTGATGGGGAAGGCGCTGAAAGGACATCGTCACGAGGTCTTTTTGATGACGAAGATGTGTACTCACGGACGTGGGAAAAAGATTGGCATGTTGCACTTGGAGCAGTCGTTGCGCCGTTTGGGCACCGACTACCTGGATTTGTGGCAAATTCATGAAGTCAGCTGCGACGATGATCCTGAACGTCTCTTCCAAGTAGAGGGAGCGATTGAGGCGTTGGCCCAAGCGAAACAGCAAGGGAAAGTACGATTCATTGGATTTACCGGCCACACGAATCCGTCCGTGCACTTGAACGTGCTCAAGTACAATTTTCCGTTCGATACCTGCCAACTTCCGCTGAATGTCTTTGACGCGTCCTACAAGAGTTTTGAACGGCAGGTTCTTCCAGAACTCCTTGCGCGTGGCATCGCACCCATTGCGATGAAATCACTCTGTGGAAAAGGGAAACCGATTACCCAAGGTATTCTGACGGTCGAAGAGGCGATGCGATACGTGTGGTCCTTGCCGGTGGCCACGCTTGTGAGCGGCATCGATTCACGAGAGGTGTTACGTCAGAATCTTGCCATCGCCCGGCGGTTCGTTCCCATGACACAGGAAGAAATGGCGCAGCTCCGGCGACGGGTTTCCAGTCATGCGACAGAGGGACAATTTGAACTCTACAAAAAGAATCCGCCCTGGTCTTGCGATCAAGAGGAAGTCGAACGGCGTTTTAGTGGGCTCGAGAAGGCATAGCGTTCGTCACGCATACAGAAAGAAAAATCATTGAGAGAGTAGAGCGAACGTTTGTGAAGGCGACCGGTGCGAGGGCTGGAAGAGTCAGGTCTGGCCGACTGATGAACCGTCGTGAGTCGTGTGGCTTAACGAGCCTTCTGCGGAAAATCTGGAGCGGGCGGATGGGTAGGAGGCATGGCTGGAGGCAATTGGGATGGAGGATTGTGTAGCTGCAGGGGAGGGCCGAGGTTCATCGATGGACTTTGCGGCGGCTGCACCATGATGCGCCGCTCGCCTCCCGGTGGATCGAGAACGGTTCCAACATTCCCCGCAGGGTCCTTGTACACTTGCACCCCACCCTCGGATCCCAGTGCTTGGTTTAAGCGCTCGTTAAAGCCCGGCACTTGAGATGGTGGCTCGTCAGCGGCGAGCAGCATACTTGTCCACGACATTCCCACAACCGCGAGAAAGATCCCCAATTTATACATGACCTCATTGTACTGTGGACTTGCGTCTGGGTACACCCCAGTAGTTCCCATTCAAGCATAGATGAAAAATGAGGCGCAGAAGTTAAAAGAGTATCAGGGATAGCGTCGATTTGATTAGCTCTTTGCTGCGGTGAGGTCGTTGACCAAGTTGCGGAAGGTCTCGTGCTTCATGAAGCGCTCAAAGGATGAGTTCTGGCGTGGGTCGGGCATTCCTTTGTCGCCGGGATTGAGATTCTTCCGATGGCGAAAGGCTATTTTGAGGGACTGCATGGCATGATCGAGCTCGTTCAATTCTGCAAACGTACAGGCCAGATTGTAGTGGAATATCGGATAGGCAGGGTCGGCCTGTATGCCCTGTTCAAACAGGGCCCTTGCTTCTTTGAGACGACCGGTCATCACGTAGGCCATCCCTAAATGGTCGATCAAGGCGCGCCAAAGAGTCCGGTCGAGTTGCGGTTCGGCTGTTTCAAGATCAAGCGCTTTCGAATAGGGTGGAATGGCTTGGGCGAATTTGTTCTGCCGATAGAGCACGTTTCCTATTTCGAGTAATTCTTTGCTGGTGGGCGGTGCGGGCGGGTGGATCGGTATGGTCCTTGGCGGTGCTGGTAGCGTGGCCTGTATGATCGTTGAAGGTTCTGGTTGCAAGCGAATGGTTTTGAGAATTGATTGAAAGAGCGGCGCATCAGCGGTGGTGTAGTGTGCCTTCGAAAGGTGGATGTCGGCGTAGACGTTGTCTTGTGCGAGGCAGGCATGCACATGTTTGTGTTCCAATCGGACTCCCCGAAACTTGTGCAGGGTATATTCAAGGGTCGGTATCGCAGCGGTAGTATTGAGCGCGATGTCCTGCCCATGGGTGACAGACGGATCTTTCTGTATCAGTTGGAGCTGTTCGATGCATCCTTGCGCTGTCGCGCGGGTTGGAACTTTCTCAAGAGAGACCGACACGGTCAGTCCTGTCTTGTGATGTAAGGCCGAGAGATAGCGGCGACCGTCTGGTTTGACCTGGTCGATGTCTTTTTTGAAGCCGGCTAAGTCGATTGAAAGTCCCAAGCCTTTTTCAGGCCAGGCCACAAATGCCGGAGGTTCGTCCGTTCCACTAGCAGCCTGTGAGAGGCCAATGGGCTCTGCCGACATGAAGGCCCAGAGGCACAAGACGCACAGGACCAACACCTTGATGGTCTTGGCCTGCCTCTCTTGGCTCGTCATGGGCTCTCCTTTGATGACACGCTGTCCTTCTTCCACAGTCAGTGTAGGACATGACCTGATTCGTCGAAAGAGAATTACTAATTATGGGATAGCTCGCCCGCATAGCTCATGCAGTTTCTGCTGCAAGAGCGGATACGCGGCTGTGGCGGGCTGTCTCGTCCTTCAGCCCTTAGCAACCGGTTAAGGTTTCCCCTCCTAAGGTAGGATACCGTTCACAGCACCTCCCTCGGTACAATCCGGCGTCACGGAGGCTGTGATGGCGCCACTTCGATATTCCCGAACTTATCATCGGTTCCCGCTTTTCTATCCAGTCATCTTCGGTGGGGCTCCATTTGTGGGTGAAGGTATCTTGAGCAACCTGTCGCTGATGGGATGCTCCGTGATGTGTGATCGAGAGGTTCTTTGCGGCAGTGATGTACGTGTGAGTGTCCTGCTTCCTCATCAGACGCCGGCGCTATCAATCGATCTCGGGACGATTAAATGGGTTCAGGGTTGTCAGTTCGGAGTAGAGTTTCTTCGCCTGCCGCTTGAGGCACGGCAATGTTTGAACCGCATGCTGCGAATTGAACTCATCGAATTCCTGAAGGCCCGTTCAGGAAGACGCGAATCGCTGGAATTGCTCAATCGGGGAGGGTAGCCTGCACGACCCATACGCGCGTCTACTGAAACTGCCAATTTGCTGTCTTGTGTATGGAGCGTCGTTCCCTTCTTAATGCCGAAGTGGTCAGCACTCAGGGCTCACCTATCAGTGTATTCAATTTCGCCACATCCCGTGCGGAATGCCCACACAATCTGAGGCGTTACGAGAAGAATTCCCGCCAGCTGCCCACCGTGCCTGCTGCGCTGCAGAGTTGATGTTATGGAGCCGATGGTGAGCGGCACAGTGACAAGGGACGCAGAATGTTTGTCGTCTCTGCTCCATGCGGCGTGGTGTGTCCGTTGTTCTTTCTTCCTCAGCGGCAGCGCATCAAGGGTCCCAGGAGCAGCGCGGTGAGTCTCTCTTCACAATCTTCGATAATGTTTGGTCGAATGTCGAACCGAGGCGATACTATAGATCGGTATCCTCACATGAGGTGCCACTCCAATCTTTGGGATGCCCTAGGACTGAATCAATGCCATCGCCGCTGGAATCCATCCGTCATCTCAGTGAAACCCTCTATCAGTATTCAAACGTCGACGACATGGCGAGTCACGTGTTGCGCACCGCTCTCGAGGTCATAGGGGCGGACGCGGGATCCATCCTCCTGGCAGACGAACATACCAAGCAATTAGTCTTTCGCTGTGCAGTGGGAGCGTATGTGGACGGCCTGCACCGTGTGTCGATTCCCTGGGACAGCGGAATAGCCGGCGGGGTCTTTCACAGCGGTCGGACAGAGATCATCCCCGCTGGTCAGCCGGACGCTCGGCATGAATCGTCGACTGATCGAATGACCGGATATCAATCACGAGACATGATCGTGGTTCCACTCAAGCGCCAGGCTGAAACTCCGGTCGGCGTCATCGAGGTTCTGAATAGAGGTACAGGCCAGATCACCCGCGACGATCTCGACGCGTTGATGATCATCGCCTCCATTGCCGCGTCCGCCATTGAACGCACCAACAGTGTTGAGGCATTGCGTCAGAAAGACCTTCAACTACAACAATCTGAAAAAATGGAGATCATCGGTCGGTCGGCGGAACACATCGCCCACGATTTCAATAATCTTCTCGCTGGCATAAAAGGATTCACCCAATTGATTGCGAAGACGCTGGCCCCCGATGCCGCTTCGAGGCAGTACGTGGACCAAGTGATGAAGGTTGTGAAACAGGGGAGGGGCTTGACCAAGCAGTTGCTGGCCTACATCGGAAATCAGGTATTGGAACCCCAGGCTGTCAATCTGAACGATCTCGTGTCTAGTATGGAGCAGATATTGCGATTGTTCATCGGGAAGGGGATTGCTCTATTCATGAATCTAGATCCGCATCTTTGCCAGGTGAAGGCTATTCCTGTTCACATCGAGCAAGTCCTTATGAACCTGTGTGTGAATGCCCGTGATGCCATGCCGAAGGGGGGATCGCTCACCATCGAGACGGCAATGGTCGAGTTGGATGACTCGTATTCCCGTCATGCGCCAGACCTCTGCCCCGGATGGTATGTTCGGCTCTCAGTTACCGATACCGGGTCCGGCATGGATCAGGCCGCGAAGGAGAAATTATTCAAGCGGTTCTTTACCACGAAGGCGCCGGGGGAAGGAACCGGCTTGGGGTTGTCTATCGTCCATGGGATCGTGAAGCAAAGCCACGGGTATGTTGCTGTCGCCAGCACGGTAGGGCACGGCACTACTTTCACAATTTATCTGCCTCAGATTGAGGCGTCAGTTCTTGATGGGAGCGCAAACAATCATGTCCCAGCGGTCGATCAGAAAAGTGAGCAGAAACCTGTTCGATCCCAATATTCCGCTTCAGCCTCACCAGCCGCCTAGCGTGCCTTGATTCGTGGTTCTATCTCATCGTTTATATTTCATTCAGGAGTGGAAGCGCTTCACGAATATCGGTCTTCTGGGTTGCCTCACTTGTCCCGCATGCGTGTGTAAAGAATCTGTATCGTCCCGGGGTACCTGGCTATCACGAAGTTTTACAGAGAGAGAACGGTTGCGGAGGGCTTGAATCAGAGGGGTCGAGTGAGTTCCCTGTGTGTTGAGGCCAGGTCACGGAGATGTTTTTGTACTGCAGGCCTCTCGCTGCTCACCCCACTTCCTGCATTCTTGACGCGCCTGGATGCCGGGCGTAGGGTTTGCGGTATTCCGATTGCAATACGGAGGTGACGAATGGCATCTGCATTTTCCCATGCTATTGTCGCGCTGGCGATGGGGAAGGCCGTTCACAGCAAGCAATTGAGTTGGCGTGAACTGTTCTTGGGTGCGCTCTGTTCCGTCGTGCCTGATTTCGATGTGGCCGGGTTGTACCTTGGCATCCAGTACGGCGAAGTGTGGGGCCATCGTGGGCTGACGCACTCGATCGTGTTTGCGGCGCTATTCGCCGCAAGTCTTGTGACACTGTGGTATCGAGGCAAGGACAGAGCAGCGATGATGGGGTTATTCCTCTATTTCTTTCTCTGCACCGCGTCACATGGCGTGCTCGATGCCATGACAAATGGAGGCTTAGGCGTGGCATTTTTCTCTCCATTTGATACGACGAGATATTTCCTCCCTGTGCGACCAGTCCTTGTGTCTCCAATCGGCATCAGCGAATTCTTCAACGAATATGGCGTTCGTGTCCTCGCCAGCGAAGCGATATGGATCTGGCTGCCGTCGGGTGTGGCCTTCCTGGTGCTTCGAGTCGTTCAGCGGCTTTGGTTGGTCAAGTCTGTGGCATCTCCCTCATCGCCATCCTAAGCCGCTCCCTGAACGTCCATGATGCAGAAGAAATAGGATGCACTCGCATGCTTGCCTCGTATCTTACGACGACCGGAGTGGTCCGATGATGCGGAATCTGACTTCATCCACCAGTGTATCGGCAGACGTCTTATCTCCCATAAACAACCCACAGTGGTAGAGGCCCTCTGTCCATCCAAGCTTTGGAGGGGCCAACATAAAATAACCGGACTGGTCGTTCATGGTCGTCATGACTCGGTCCTGTGCGACGGCGGGTTGCTCTCCTGTCATCTCAGATGTTTCTACAAAACAGCGGGCAGTGAGAGGCACGGCGTCAAATGAGGCTGACACCAGGCCAAAGACTAAGTAGACCTCTGCCTGTGTGGCGGGAAAGCTGTCGCCCGGATATAAGGGAATAAATTCATGGGCACCGGTGGGAAAATCGTCCCGTACGACCTTGCTGGCCGGGATGACAAATCGAAACCAACTGAAATCGGCATCCCTGCCCATGAGAGACGCCTGCGGGTCCAGTGGTTTCTGGGGTTTAAATCGCTCATTGGCTCTGGCGTACAGCTCTTCTTCCGGAGAGAGTGATGGAGCAGGTGACTTGTCCGAGGGGGTGGGGCGTGCAGCAGCATCTGCCTGTCGCGTTGCCAATTCAGGAACATGGGGCCGCACCTTTTCGAGCCATCGGGCGATCTTTTTCTTATCTAACACGCGGGCGTCTGGCGGGAGCCGAACATGCTTATTGTGCTCCTCAAATTCGGCCGCTGCATCATAGAGGGTTTGAAAATGGACAAACGCTTCCTCCCACTGTTCCAACTCCACGAAACACTGGCCCATCCGAAACACCGTGTCTGCATAGTCGTCGTCGTTGGGGTCGAGGTTGGAGATCTTGCCGAACACGGTCAGCGCGTCTTTGCACCGGCCTAGCTGCATGAGGGTCAATCCTAATTGATAATTGGCGAGCGCATCATTGGGATTGAGGGTCAGCATTCGTTGATAGATCGGCTCAGCCTCCTGATATCGGCCCGTCGAGAAGAGTTGCCAGGCCTCCGCACGAATGGAAGCCCACTCTTTGCGCTGTGCTCCCGTCATCTCTTTGGTGAGAACGGGGTCGAAGCGCCGTCCTCGATCGATGGAGTTACCATTCACTTGTGCGAGAAGATTTCTGGCAGGAAGTTCCAGTGGAGAACCGGAGGAGATATTGTGTAACACGTACTGCACGTCACGCTCTGCGCCGTCATAGTCCAAGACGTCGAATCGCGCACGGGCCAACGCTAATCGCCATCCGAGCACATTCGGGGCAAGTTCCACGGCATTTTTGTACGATTCGAGTGATTCCTCGAGACGATTGTGTTTTCGGAGTTCTTGCGCCAACCGCAGATAAACCAAGGGATTTTGACCGTCGATGCGTGCGATGCGCCCTAACTCGGCGATGGATTCCTCACCCTGTCCCGACCGAGTCAACACACTCCACTTAGCCCATCGGACATCCAGGGCGGTTGGAATTTTGGCGAGAACCGTCTCATAGGCCTCAACCGCTTCTCGAGGACCTCGGGATGTGGTGAGAATGTCGGCGCGTAATTTCTGTAGCGTCAGTGCATCAGGATAGTCGTGAATGCCTTGATCCAGAATCTCCAGTGCAGTGGCCGACGTTCCATCCTCCCACACCACTCGCGCCTGTTCGGCAATGTGCTCCGCTGGATGTAGCGATCGATCCTCCGCGTGCGTGAGGGACCCCATTGTCAGGGGCACACACAGTGGTATGCCAGCGAGCAGGGCGATAGCACCCTGTCGAAGTTGCACGATGGGACGTGGGATAGGAGATGGCGACGATCTATTCATGAACATGGCGACATCTGTGCACTGAGGATCACTATACCAAGAAGCTCTGTGGTGGTGAAATGCGCCACCGGTTTGTTCACTTCTCTTGTTCGTTGGCCGACACCGGTGAAAACGAGTGCCGTCGTGATACACTTGCCTTCCTCATGTTCGACGTTATTCTCTATCAGCCGGAGATCCCTCCGAACACCGGCAACATCATCCGGCTCTGCGCCAATACCGGCGCGAGGTTGCATCTCATTAAACCGCTGGGGTTTTCTTTGGACGACAAGCAATTACTGCGAGCCGGGTTGGACTATCACGAATTCGCGACAATCTCGGTCTATGAAAGCTGGGCCGATTGCGCAGCCGGCTTCCACGATCGCCGGGTATTTGCCGTCTCCACGAAAGGCACCCAGCGATACGACTTGGTGAACTATGCTGTCGGCGATGCCTTTGTGTTTGGCCCGGAAAGCCGTGGGTTGCCGGTTGAGATTCTGAAGTCGGTTGCCGAGTCGCAATGTATTCGTGTCCCCATGGTCCCTGGAAATCGAAGCCTCAATCTCTCCAACGCGGTCGCGGTGGTGGTTTACGAAGCCTGGCGGCAGCTCGGATTCGCTATAGAGTGACGCGGTAGGCGGTGATGGCATTTCTTCCACGCCATCAGTTTGTGCGGGCTAGCAGTAGGCTGAAAAACTCAGTTTTTGCGCGGTAAGGTCCACTGGTATAGGTAGGTTGATAGTGCCGGATTACCGGCAGGATGCTCAAAAAGGCTGTCCAGCAAGGCCGCAGCGAGCGAAGAGGTGAGGCGTACGCTTTGGTACGTTGAGCCTCTGAGCGACGCGAGAACGCCGCTGGCAGACTTTTTCAGCATCCTGCTAGAGCTCCTCTTCTTTCAGACATCTCCCAAGTCCCTGCTGCTCGGCGAAATAATAGGCATAGTGCAGCGCCGCGAGATTGGCGATGCGCTCTTCGGCCTCGTCGCGTGTGTCGGCGTAGATGATGTGGAGGCCATATCTGGCGGTGAGGGCGTCCAAAAAATCCATCAGCCCGATCTTGTGATATTGGTTGAGCCGTCCTCCGGCTTTGCGGTGTTGGAGTATGCCTTCGATGACGAGGACACGAGCGGGGAAGGCGAGGACTTGTTCGAGCTCCTGGAGAAACGGCGTACGGTTGTGCGAAGGGTTTGAAAAGACCGTATAGAGTTCTTCGACGCCCATGCGCTTGATACACAATAGCTCAGGGATTTCCGCAATGGCATAGCCACTGACGGGCAAGGTCTCTCGCATCGTTCCGGCGATGCGGACAAAGCCGTGAAAGTCGTAGGGCTGGAACTCGCGCGGATCGACGTAGAGATGAATGGCCGGCACCATAATTTTTGGCTGGCCTTGCGGAGAAAGCAACATGATGAGCGATTGTGGTCCGCGAGGGCTCTGGTTGGATCGAGCGGCCTCGTGCGCGCGCGGCGGGGTGGAGGCGTAGGTTCCAGACGATGGACTCGCTGTCGGAGTAGGACGCGTGGGTGGTCTGGGGGAAGCCGAGGGTTGGATCGTGGCATCGTAGCGCGCCCGTGCCATGGGATCACTTAGGGTTTGATAGGCTTGATTGAGCAGTTGTGTCCGGATTTCGGCTTTGCGGTGCAGAGTCGGCGCATGGCCGAAACGATCCGGGTGCCAGACCTGAATCTGTTCATGCCAGGCTTTCTTGAGTTCTGCGTCCGTTGCGGTGGGCGAAAGCTCAAGCAGCGTATAGTAGTTGGTCGTCTGTTGCTCCCGCATCGATCTCTCCTTGTGGGAAGTCTAGCGGAGTTCTAGGCTCAGATCTAGTTGAAGGGCAGCGGTTCGTGTGGTTTCGAGATAGATGGGGTGGATACGGGGATGTGTTTGCAGTAGACTCGCCGTGAGTTTCATCCTGCCTGCATGGTAGGAACTGATTCTACGACAAAAATTTTCAACGCACCACAACAACAAGAGAGCGCGTGTGATGCTGCGTGGCCAACGATCCGCGCAGCACCGCTTTCGGAAGGGACGGTTACGGACACAAATGGTTTCTCCAACGACCCAGACAGTTTCAGATGCAGCACAGCTGAAGATCATTCCGCTCATCGCCAAGGAACTCGGCGTGGGAGCCGATCAGGTCAAGTCCGCGGTCGCCCTACTCGACGAAGGGTCGACCGTGCCGTTTATCGCGCGTTATCGCAAGGAGGTGACCGGTAATCTGGACGATACCCATTTGCGCGCATTAGAGGAGCGACTGCTATATCTCCGTGAATTGGAGCTCCGCCGTGCGGCGATTCTGACTTCGATTGAAGAGCAGGGCAAACTCACCGACGTGCTTCGCGGCACCATCGAGGTCGCCGCGACCAAGCAAACGTTGGAAGACCTCTACTTGCCCTACAAGCCGAAGCGCCGCACGCGCGCGCAGATTGCGCGAGAAGCTGGGTTGGAACCGTTGGCCGATGGTCTGTTTGCCGATCCGACGCTCGATCCTGAACTAGAGGCCGCGAAGTATTTGAATGTGAAGCCTGCGTCTGAGGGTGTAGAGGCGATTAATGTGCCGGACGCTAAATCTGCGCTTGAAGGTGCGCGGGATATTCTGGTTGAGCGGTTTGCCGAGACCGCCGAGTTGCTCGCCACGTTGCGGACCCGCCTCTGGAATCAGGGCGTCGTCACGTCCATCGTGATGAAAGGCAAGGAAACGGCTGAGGAAGAAAAATTTCGTGACTATTACGCCTATTCTGAAACCATTCGCACCATTCCGTCGCATCGCGCGCTGGCGCTATTCCGAGGCCGCACGTTGGGCGTGTTGAAGATTGACTTGGGCCTGGGCGAGGCATTAGACGCGGTTGTGCCGCATCCCTGCATCGCCACCATTGCGGCACATGTCGGCATCGAAGACCGGGGCCGTCGCGCAGATACGTGGCTGATGGGTGTCTGCGATTGGGCCTGGCGCGTCAAGATGCATCTGCAACTTTCTGTGGAATTGCTGGTGCAGTTGCGCGAAGCAGCAGAAGCCGAGGCGATCAAGATTTTCGGACGCAATCTACACGAGCTGTTGCTGGCGGCGCCTGCGGGCCCGAAAGCTGTGCTCGGCCTCGATCCAGGCATTCGTACGGGTTGCAAGGTGGCGGTGGTCGATGCAACCGGCAAGCTGCTGGAGACGACGACGGTGTATCCGCTCCAGCCTCGCAACGATTGGCAGGGGTCGCTCGCGACGCTGGCCAGGCTGGTGGTGCAGCATGGTGTCGAACTCATCTCGATCGGCAATGGGACAGGGAGCCGCGAGACGGATAAGCTGGCAATCGAAGCGATCAAATTAGTCGCGGCGCATAAGCCGGAGCAGAAAGTGGCGAAGATCGTGGTCAGTGAAGCCGGCGCGTCGGTTTACTCAGCGTCGGCCTTTGCTGCCGCTGAGTTTCCAGAATTGGATGTGAGCTTGCGTGGCGCCGTCTCCATCGCGCGTCGAGTGCAAGACCCGTTGGCAGAGTTGGTGAAGATCGATCCCAAGGCCATCGGCGTCGGCCAATATCAGCACGATGTCAGCCAGAAGGCGCTTGCGCGGTCGCTGGATGCGACGGTGGAAGATTGCGTCAATGCCGTGGGTGTGGACGTGAATACGGCGTCGGTTCCGCTGCTTGAACGGGTGTCGGGTCTGAACAAGGCGCTTGCGAAGAACATCGTCGAGTACCGTGATGCGAATGGTCCTTTTGCGAACCGCACCACGATCCGCAAGGTACCGCGTCTTGGCGACAAGACGTTCGAACAGGCTGCCGGCTTCCTGCGTATCAACGGTGGCGACAATCCTCTGGATCGTTCTTCAGTCCACCCGGAAGCCTACCCAGTTGTCGAGCGTATCCTGGCTCGGATTAGCAAGGGGATCGTGGATGTGATGGGGCAATCGGCTGTGCTCAAGGGATTATCACCCGCCGACTTCACCGATGAGAAGTTCGGTGTGCCGACGGTGCGCGATATTCTGACCGAGTTGGAGAAGCCGGGCCGTGATCCGCGCCCGGAATTCAAGACGGCCACATTCCAAGAGGGCGTCGAGTCTCTGACCGATCTAAAAGGAGGCATGGTGCTGGAAGGCATCGTGACGAACGTTGCGGCGTTCGGGGCCTTCGTCGATGTCGGGGTGCATCAGGACGGTCTCGTGCATGTGTCGGCGCTGGCCAATAAATTTGTCAAAGACCCGCATGAGGTCGTCAAACCCGGCCAGATTGTGAAGGTAAAGGTACTGGAGGTCGATGTGAAGCGCCAGCGCATCTCTCTGACGATGCGTCTCGACGATGGGCCAGGCAGTCCGTCCACCTCGGGCCGTGTGCCTGCCGAGGTTTCAGCAAACCCATCACACAACCAGCGTGACCGGCGCCCACCGAATCCACAGCGTGTTCCGGAGCGTCAGCCACAGCCAGCCGGTACGATGGCGATGGCCATGGCGCTGGCGCGGGCCAAGCAGAAGAAGTAGTAAGTCGTGCTGCGGGCTTGAGGACTGGGAAGTCTCTCATGTGTGTCTGGTCTGTCTCGTGAGTGGCTGAACCAGATAGGCCAGATGAACCCGTGCTCGTCGCGCGTTTCCCGCCCGTCTTGCGTCTCTCGCTCGGGCTAGTGCAGAGTCGAAACGATCTCTAGCTGGCTCCGCCCTCACCGGCTTGGGTCATTCCTTCTAATCGATTCGCATGACATACTATTGGAGGAATTTAGGGGGCTATGTTACACTGCACGTCTTGGTTAGTATGGCAGGAGAGAAAACCTATACAGGCATCGCCTGGGAAAGCACGTAGACTGAAAGCATGGAAATCAAAGTCTTTAATAATAATGTCGAGAAGGCCCTCAAAATCGCCAAGAAAAAACTCGCGGGGGAAGGACTCTTCCGCGAACTGAAGCGGCGGCGGTTTTACGAAAAGCCGAGCGTCAGAAAGAAATCCAAGCAGCTAGAGGCGCAACGGCGGCGTCAAAAGTTGTTGGCGAAGCGTAAGCCCGAGTAAGCGTCCTTCCACGGGCCCGCCTGCTCGCTTGATTCTCTTTCGCCGAATATCCCGTAGCTTCCGGCCTTCGCAGCCGAAACGACTGCTTCGGTGGAGTAGGCTGCTTCGGGGATGAAGGCGAGGAGAACCCTCCGTAGCCTTGGCGAAGGAGGGTCAGGCAG
>NEWT02000039.1:42549-43718 GCA_002869925.2 Nitrospira sp. CG24A | reverse complement strand
TAGGGAAGGTCTGATTAATTCACATTCCACTCGGAACGCTGTTTGTGGGGTGGCCACCAGGGGGAATCCGCTGGTTCTGGAGCCTTTTCGTGGGGTCCCCCCACTGTCCGCTGGCCCACTGCAGCTCTGTGGACATACGCCCCCTATGTCCCCGCCAACAGGCGCCGTCGCGCCAGATACAGATTCGTTAAACCGCAGCTGATCTGGAGCCAGTGGGTATTCTTCGCCAGCCCGCGGTAGCGGACCTTGGCCCACCCAAAGATGCGCTTCATCACCAAGAACACATGTTCGACTTTGGCCCGAACCTTCGACTTGGTCCGATTCCGGGCACGCTCCACGTCACTCAAAGGCCGATGCCGATGTGCTTTGGCTTGGATAAAGCTTTTAGCCTCAGGGGCGTGGTGCTGAATGACCTCACGTTGTCCGCTGTACGCCGCATCGCCCCAAACTCGCGTCTCGTTGCCGTGCAGGAGATCTGGTAACGCCTGGCTGTCATGCACATTCGCCGCGGTGGCCGCGACCGAATGGATCAGCTTGGTTCGACTGTCCACGCCCACATGGGCCTTCATGCCGAAATACCACTGATTCCCCTTCTTCGTCTGATGCATCTCCGGATCCCGCTCCTTCTGGCGATTCTTCGTCGAACTGGGCGCACTGATGATGGTGGCATCCACGATGGTCCCTCGGTTGACCTTCATGCCGTGAGTCGCCAGATAGGCCCCGATCCGCGCAAAGAGTTGCTGGCCCAACTGATGGGATTCCAGCAGATGCCGAAACTTACAGATTGTCGTCTCGTCGGGTACAGGCTCGCGCCCCAGATCAATCCCCACAAACTGCCGCATGGCGCGCGAGTCATACAGCACTTCCTCCACAGCCGGATCCGACAGGTTGAACCACTGTTGTAGGCAATGCAGCCGCAGCATGCGCTCGATCCCCACCGGCGGACGGCCCGGCCCGTCGGCCTTGGGATACACCGGCTCGATCACGGCCACCAATTCCGCCCACGGCACCACGCGATTCATTTCGTTGAGAAACTGCTCGCGGCGAGTGGGCTTGCGATACTGTTCGAATGGGACTTCTGCAAAGGTCTGTTGGTGCATGAGCGTGTCTCCCGTTCAGTGCTGCATTCCTCATAGCACATCACCAACGGGGAATAAATCAGACCTTCC
>NEWT02000039.1:20267-42449 GCA_002869925.2 Nitrospira sp. CG24A | reverse complement strand
ACACAAAGTGCGGATGGTACCTCCTCGCCTCTTCGCTCGCTGCGGCCTTGCTGGACGGCCATTTTGAGCATCCTACAGAGACATTCTCCTCTTGTCTCAGACCTGCAGACTCTCAAAATTCCGCTATGTCAAAATAGTTTTTCAGCATCCGATTAGTACGGCATCTCGTCGTCATCAAGCCCGACGTGGTGTCCGAGTTCATGGACTACTGTGTCCCGAACTTCGCGGATCACTTCAACCTTCGTTCTGCAGAGGCGCAGGATGGGGCCTCGATAGATGGAGATACGGGCAGGCAACTCGCCAGCAGGCTGGAAAAAAGATGCCTGATTAATCGAGACGCCTTGATACAGACCCAACAGATCGTCTTCTGATTCCAACTCGAGATCCTGAAGGACCTCAGCCGAAGGCTCTTCTTCCACAACGATAGACACCTCATTGGCGAGAGCAGCAAAGCGTGGAGGCAATCCGGCCAGCGCCTCTTGGATCCAGACATCGAATTCTTCCGAAGATACAATCATTGGGCGTCCATCTGGTTTCTCTGGTTCATCTGGTTAGCTTCGTTCAACCAAACAAACGAGACAAACCAAATAACGGCCTGCTACACATCGATTGCGATGCCTGGCCGCAAAAAGATAAACTGGAACGAGAGGGGCGACAGCCCTAACGCACGTTCAACCGCTCGCATATACATCTCTGCTTGAGGCCGATAGCGATCCACTCTGGCCTGCACATCCTCAGCTGCCACCTCGTCTGTTTTATAGTCGGCGATCCAAATCCGGCCGTCAAGCCGGTAAATCAGGTCAATCGCCCCTTCCATCAGCTGGTTCTCACCACATGACATGACACACGGGACCTCTCGCCCGAGCACGGTCGCACGTTGCAATATCTTGTACGGCTGGGAAGAGAGAAAGCGTTCGAAGAGACTCGTGAGGTTCTCCGTAATTTCATGAATCAATTCAGGATGATCCTGTGCCACTGAATGGCGAATCGTCTGCATGATACCCGCATGAATGTCAGCATCGGGCCTGGCAAAGTCCCACTGTTCAAGCACCTCATGGGCACAGACTCCCACCAACCGACCCAAATCGGCGTGACGCCTTGATACGGTATACGGGAAAATGGCTTCGGTCCCTCCACCTGCCAACGCCGACGGAGTCACGCGACGCGGCGTCGCTCGACAACGCTCCCACTCGACTTGCCTAGCCGGGTGACGCATGAGAATGGAGTCGAAGCCCGGTCGAGGAACCATGGTAGACAGGGGCTCCTGCTTACGCCGTCTTGCTGCTACTGTGGCCGGTGTGATCACACGAGTGAGCCGGCTTGTTCCAATGTCAATCCGGTCAGATGTCGAACGATCTTCTTCTCCTTCCATCGCCTCTCCGAGCAAAGAGAGGACGGTGTCATGTCCAGGGTGAGACGTCTGCCCTCCGGATAAGACCAATAGATCGCGCGCCCTGGTCATCCCGACATACAGGAGCCTCCGTTGTTCCGCCTCCTCTCGCGCCGCCATCTTCATATCGACGAGCACCGCTCCAAGATTCGAGCGGCCCCCCATCCTCAGGCTATAACAACGACTCGACCAATCATGGTGGACGGATGGCCCCTTGCGAAGATTCTTCGCTCCCTGATGCAAACCGGGAAGAATGACCACAGGGAATTCCAATCCCTTGGCCTTATGAATGGTCAACACACGAATGGCATCTAACGATTCTTCCACGAGGGGGCTTTCCGCCTCATCCGGCTGTTCCGATATTCTCGTCCTCATCAGATCGACGAAGCCGGTCAAGGTGAGATGAGGGCGATCGGCCAGCGCTTCGGCCATTTCCCTGATCTTCCGGAGATTGGCCACGGCTTGCTCGCCATGGAGCGACGCGGCAGCCAACTCCAGAACAGGCAGTCGATCGAAGATGAGATCGATGGCGTCAGGGACGGGACGCAAGGGGGCGAGTCGATGCAGTTCAGCCAATTGCTCATAGAGCCGCCGCACCGTTCCAGCCCGTGGATGGCTCCACGATGATAGTTGTTCCACCTGTTGATAGCCCAACCCTTCGATCTGTTGGAGGGCCAGCACATCCTGGTCAGCCATGCTGCCAAGAGGTGAGCGCAAGACTCCAACCAGTGCAATCGAGTCGTGAGGATTGTCGATGACCCTGAGAAGATTGACCATATCGATGACTTCCTGCCGCCGATAAAAATGCTTTTCTCCATCCGTGATATAGGCGATGTCGTAGCGGCGAAGGGCATCGAGATAGACCTGTGTCTGAGTCAACTTTCTGAAGATCAAGGCAATGTGGCCCAGCTTGAGCGGACCATCGAGACGATCACGATCCGTGACCGTCGTCCCTGGAAGCAGCTCTTCCTTGAGCCAACGTGCCAGCGCTTCGGCTTCCACTCTGGTTGCCACTTGCACATCGAATTCTTCCTCGTCCTCACCCGCGGTCACAAGCCGGAGCTGCACGCCGGAAACGGACACCTCCGGTTGTCGCTGCGGCTTGACCGCCAACGGTTCATTGGCTGGCTGAATGTGTTCGGTCGGTTGAAAGAGCCGGTCAAAAACATTGTTGACGACGGCAAGCACTGCCTCGTTGCTGCGAAAATTCGTCACGAGGGAATAGACCACCCCACCGCCAACTCGAATCTTCTCCACGACTCGCTCAAAGGCTTCGATATCGGCGCGGCGGAAGGCGTAAATCGACTGTTTGGGATCTCCCACAATAAATAATTTGCCCGGCTCCAATTCTATGTCTTGCCACTGAGTCTGATGACAGCCTCCTTTTTCTCCCAGATAGAGGATGATCTCGTACTGCACTGGATCGGTGTCCTGAAACTCGTCGACCAAGATCGCCCGATAGGTCTGTTTGGTCCGAGTACGGACAGCCGGATGGTCGCGCAAGAGGGTTTTAGCCCTTGCCAGCAACCCATCGAACGGAATCCACCCGGAGGTGAGCATCCCCTGCCGTACCTGATTCAAGAAGGGCCGTACCAGCGTCACCACGTCTTGGAAGTAGGACTGGTCAACGGTAAGAAGTTGTTGAGCCAGGCCGATGATAGAGGCAGCCTCTTGAAACGAAACGCGATCCCATCCGCCAGGAGCCTTTCCTAAATCTTTCTCCAGAATAGCCTGTTCATCCTGCGTCAGTTGATCAAGTCCAGCCGGCCCATTTTGCAACAGGAGTGTCATCGACTGCACAGCGGCAGCGAGCATCTGCTCCGCCTTGCGCCGTTTCGGTCGATCCTGCGTGGCAAGGAGACTGGTGGCACGGCCATGCATGGCCATGACCCAGTCCTGCAAGCTACCATCAAGGAGAAGTGATCGGCATTGATGGTCCAATTCATCCACGTTCACAAATTCTCCGGCGAGGCCCGTCGTCAACTGCCGGAGATCTTCGAGCGTGGCCCCAGCAAGCACTCGTCGCCATCGATCATGCTGTCGTCCGGACAATCCAAGTTCATCGTCTAACCATCGGTCCCAACTAAAGTGAAATAATTCTTTGAACTGTGATCCGTCATCCTCTTGAAATAACGGATCTATTTCTGACTCTGCAGGATGAAGCCTCAGTAGATGTGCGGCAAAACTATGCAAGGTGCCGATCTGGGATTTCTCTAGCTGCTCTAACGCCTTCTTCGCTCGCTCGCCAACTTGTTCAGCCGAGAGGTGGTATCGGGTCCTGAACGTGGAGACCAGGTCCTCCTTCTGTTCGATCAGGCGGAGGAGCTGGACTCGTAGTCGTTGTTTCATTTCCGTTGCCGCTTTGTTTGTGAAGGTGAGGGCGACAATCTCTGTGATGACTAATGGGTTCGGCTCTCTCATGAGGAGGTTGAGAATGCGATTGACAAGGATCGTGGTCTTGCCGGTCCCGGCTCCTGCCATCACCACAACATTGTGGTCCCAGGTTGTCTCTGCTCGGAACCGATCCTGGGAATCCGCGAGTGCCGCCAATTCAGTCATCGCCCACCTTCTGTTTTCTTAATGTCCGTATGACTCTCGCCTGGGGCGATCGATAGGAGCGCCACCAGGCCATGATGTCATGACGACGGCAGGCACCGGAGAATTCGCAATTGTCGCAATAGCTATCGGGAAGAATAAAGAACTCCCCGCGTGCGATCCCTTGGATCAATGTCTTCAGCGTCTGTCGAATCATGTCACCGGTGTGACCGGTCCAGAGGCCGGCATCAAAGGTCGAGCGAGAGATCTGCTGCGTCCATGCAGGAGCCAGAAAGAGGAATTGGACATCGGTTGCTGCCGGTAAAGACGGCAGCGTCATACGAGCATAGAGCGGCGGTTGCAGTCGGAACCCTCTCACCGCCGACAACGCGAGGTTCCGATCTGCCGCGCCGATTTCACTTCCCTGCTTATACTTATAGTCCACGATACGAAGCGCCGGAGGCTCGGCACGATAATCGACACGGTCCAAGGTGCCATGAATATTCAAGGACGCGCACTGTGAATCAGAACCCAGGGCGACAACTCCTTGCGCGGCAGTCTCAAACGCCACAGGGCGGAATCCGGTGGCCAGATACTCCGCCTGATCGAAACTGACCGCAGATGTCACAAGCTCCGTGACCTGCTCACATGCCAACATCCAGAGGAGGGCATGCCCTGTCCCCTGGCTGGCCGCATGGTCGGCAAATGTCTCGATCACTGCCTCCTGCACCGTGGAGCGGACCAACGCATCGGTTAATGCGTGATCAGGCCACTGAAGCGAGACCAGCCGTTCATAGCTCAATCTGAGGGAGGCATGAACCAGGGTCCCGATTATTAAGGGGGACAGGTGATCGTGCTGAAGCCGTCGTATCGGTTCCAGTCGAAGGATTTTTTCTGCGAAATATTGAAAGGGACAGGTCGCATACCGTTCCAATGAGGTCGGTGAAAAACCCCTAGTAGTGACAGCCGGTAATACTGTTGCCTGGAGACTGACCATGCCGTCGAAGGGACCCAGCTCAGGCGATTCCCGCTCGATGATGTTCAGGGTGGCGCAGCCCTGTTCAAAGAGGAGCCGGTCCCGTCCGGCGGCATCGAATACCGGCAGGGCATCGTGACCTTGCAACAGGCAACCGATAATCAATTCCCCCGCCGGCAACAGGTCTTGGATGAAGGGTTGCTCACTGATCTGCTGACTCAATCGTCGAGGGATCTGCTCTTCCGGCTTTCCGATAAATCGTGGATCGCGCATCGCCAGAGCAATACAGCTGGACGAGGCCATGATCCGCCCTGTTTCATCGGCTCGCTGGTACGAGAGATACAGCCGATTCGCTGCCGAGCGGCTGAGGAGTTCAAACAAAAGGAGTTCCTCTTCATGTCCCGCTAATTTTTGATCGATCTTGTAACCCAAGGTCGATTCCATCAGAGATCGTTGACGGTCGCGCAGAAAAGGATCTTCTCGCACGTAACGTGGAAAAACCTTTTCGTTCATGCCCACGAGAAAGAGCGCTCGAACGGTCATGCCTCGGGCTGTCATGGCGTCCAACACCTGGACCCCCTGATGCCGGCCCTCTTCGATGGGAATGCTGGTTTCGTCCAACACCCGTCGGAATAACTCGACCCACTCCTCCCAGAGAATTTCCCCACCAAGCGGATCCAGGTGGTGCAACCTGGCCAGAGCAGACTGAATCAACGAGCCGATCATGGTGAGATCAGGCGACTCGGGAAGCCCAGTCGATGAGAGGGCGGACAGCCCAGGCACATACACATGGGACTTCGCCAGTTCGAGAAATGCATCGGTTAAGGTCCCGATCGATCCTCGCGCAGGGAGGGCCCGGCAATCATGAATCAACCGCGACACCATCGCCCACAAATATGTCAGTTGTGATGTGTCGTCCGACCCTACGGGTCTCTCGCCATGTTTACTGAGCTCTGCTTCTGCATCCCGCACGATTAGTGAACGAATCGGCGCCGCCACACGTTTCCATTCCGCCTCGCCTTTCGTAATACCCAAGGCATTGACTAACGACCGCCAGAGATCAGGTCGAAGATTCTCCCCGGCTGAGCCAGCCTCCTGGATACGGTAGAAGGGCGACGTGACCACATCCAGCATGGCAACACGGTCGAAGTCGTTCAATGGGAGCGCGGCGAGACGCAAGAGGGTTTTGGCAAGAGGTTCACGCAACAGCGGTCTCCCGGCCGTCGACGTGAAGGGGACCCGATAGCGATCGAATACTGATTGCAACCGAGCTTGGTAGGGTTCGAGCGTACGAGCCACCACGCCGATCTCATCGAAGCGATAGCCGTTGACCTCAACCAGGGTCAGAATTTCACGGCAGACCATCGCCAATTCCTCTTCGACTCCGATCACGTTCTTGACTGAGAGCTCGACCAACTCCGTTGTTGTGGCCCCCTCCCCACTCAGGTCCTCGTGGGTGCTTGCCAATGGAAGGAGATGACGTTCAAAGAATTGGCGGGCAAAGAAGAAGGCCGGGCGGTCTTGCAGCGGAAAGTATACTGTAGCCGGCACGACGTGAGTCACCGATTCGAAGAATGAGAGTTGGACCTGCGAGAGATCGTAGAACCCGTAGTAAAAGACATGATGCAGCCCCTTGAGGAACGGGGAATCTGAGAGATTTCGACAGAGTGAGGCAGCCAGATCATCTGGAGAACCGACTCCGAGCGAGCGACCGGCTTCTAAAGCCGCCGCATGCAGGGTGAAGAGGGAATGGAGCCAGGCTCGATCTTCATCCTCGAACACTCCTTCCGCAAGGGCCTTCAATGCCGTCGTTGGGGCCACGACCGCATCTTTCAAATCACGCACAGACGCCCACAAGCCCTTCCAGGTTCCTGGCGAAGCAGGGAGGCGCATGAGAGGTTCGAGCCCTGAAAGCTTACGCAGGATGATCTGGCGCACCAATTGCTCGAAAAAGAAATCGTCGACCAGCTGCAGGGTTGATTCGGAATCAGCCTCAGCAATCGATGCAAGATCATCCCGCAGACGGAGGGCCAGTTGGTGGAACGTCAGGACGTGGATATTGAGGAAGGCCCGAGGCTCATGCTGGGTGAGTATGTGCTTGAGATGTTCGACCAGGGAGGCCGAGGGGACAATGATGGCGAGGGGTGCAAAGGGGTCGCCGATCTTACAGGACCGAATGTCCTCGATCAGTGCGCAATCAAGAACTGGATGAAAAGGTCCGGTGACGAGGCGAAGCATCGAATACCGCAGAGCCTAGCCTGTTTCCGGCCCCATCAGCTCGCCATTGCAATCCATACAGCCCCAGTCACCATCGATGAAACCCATTGGGTCGCCGCACATAGGGCACTCCGGCGGTGGACCTTTGTCAATGACAGGGAGTTCTGGTAGTTCAAAGTCGTCGTCGGTCATGGAGCGATCGTTCCTTTATTCGCGCGGTTTCATTTTCAGCAACAAGGCCTTTTCAGCGCTCTCCCGGCTCGGCACGCCGACAAACGTCAGCCGCCCATCGATGATCGTAGCGGGCACCGCCCTGACTGAATGGCGATCGGCCAGGCTCCGTCCATCCTCCGTGGTAATATCCACTTCGCGATAGCTAAAGCTATATTTCACCCTCAACTGTTTCCACAGACTCTTCGCCGACGGGCAGGCGCCACAGCTCGGCGAGACGAGCAGCAAAATGTTTGGCACTGATTCCTCCAGAATTGTAGGATCATAACACCCGCTCAAACAGAGCAGCAAGCGGAGCGTGTCTGGGCCGGTCGAGCAGCTCTGGTCTTGCAAACTGATCGTCACCATGCTAGCGTGCCAAGGCTGTCACGCGTAGAGGCCATCTCCTTTCCGCACAATCATGTGCGAGAAGGAATCGTATCAAATTCATATCGACGTCACGGGCGTCGCTCGACTTGAGAATAAGGGGGCCAACCCCCTCGCCTGCCCTGGGCAGGCGCTCTGCAAGTCTTGAGGGGAGGTGAAGGCATGGGAGTGGTTTCGATCAAGGAATTGTTAGAGGCGGGTGTCCATTTCGGACACCAGACGAATCGCTGGAACCCGAAGATGAAGAAGTTCCTCTTCGGAGAACGCAACGGCATCTACATCATCGATCTTCAGCAAACATTGGCTCGCATGGAACAGGCCTATGCCTTCGTCCGCGACACCGTTGCCGCCGGTCAATCGGTTCTGTTTGTTGGAACCAAACGGCAGGCCGCTGAAATCCTTCAAGAAGAAGCTGTGCGCGCCAATATGTTCTTCGTCAACCAGCGCTGGCTCGGCGGGATGCTCACGAACTTCCAGACCATCCGGAAGAGCATCGACAAGATGAAAAAGATGGAGACCAAGCTGGCAGACCCCAGCCAATACGGCCTGAAGAAAAAAGAAATTATGAAGATGCAGAAAGAGATCGTCAAACTCCAGAAGTATCTGAGCGGCATCAAGGACATGCGCGGCGTACCAGGAGCCGTCTTCGTCCTCGACACCCGCATCGAACATCTGGCCGTACAGGAAGCGAAACGGTTGGAGATTCCAATGATCGCGATCCTGGACTCAAATTGCGACCCGGACGGCATCACCTACCCGATCCCTGGAAACGACGACGCCATTCGCTCCATCAAGCTCATTACGTCTCGCATTGCCGACGCCTGTATCGAAGGCGCTCATATACGGACGCAACGAGAAGAAGCGGATTTCAAACCCGTTGCCGCAGCGGGAGACAAGGTCGGGGGCATCAGCTTCGCAAGCACACCGGCCTCATAAGGCCCGGCGTTGCATGCATCAGTTCGCACATTCACTGTTCACCCAGAAGGATCGTCACGCATGGCTGGATCAAGTCACCTTGTCAAAGAATTGAGAGAAAAAACTGGCGCAGGCATCCTCGATTGCCAAAAAGCGCTGACCGAGAACAGCAACGATATTGAAAAGGCCATCGATTATTTGCGCCAAAAAGGGTTGGCAGCGGCGCTCAAGAAATCCGGCCGTGAGACCAACCAAGGCCTCGTACACGCCTACATCCATATGGGCGGAAAAATCGGTGTACTGATCGAGGTCAACTGTGAAACCGATTTTGTCGCGCGAAACGAAGAGTTTAAAGTTTTCGTCAACGACCTAGCCCTCCAGGTGGCCGCCGGAAAACCTTCTTATGTCAAACGGGAAGAAATTCCCGCGTCGCTCATCGAAAAAGAACGATCGATTTATGAGGGGCAGGCCAAAGAAATGGGCAAGCCCCCTGCGGCATGGCCAAAAATCGTCGAGGGCAAGCTGGAAAAGTTCTTCCAGGAAAGCTGTTTAATCGAGCAGTCGTTTGTGAAAGATCCTGCCGTCCTTATTAAGGATCTCCTTGCACTGAAGATTGCAAAAATCGGCGAGAACATGAACATTCGCCGCTTCACCCGGTACCAATTAGGCGAAGCATGAGCTCTGCCAACTATCGGCGCATCCTCCTTAAAGTGAGTGGAGAGATGTTGGCCGGTGAGCAGGGCTATGGCATCCAACCCTCCATCCTTGAAGGCCTTGCCTCGGAAATCGCCTCCGTCGTAGCCCTAGACATCGAAGTGGCTGTGGTCATCGGCGGCGGCAATATCTTTCGTGGAATTGCCGCCAGTGCGTCCGGTATGGAACGCGCCTCCGCCGACTACATGGGAATGCTCGCGACGGTCCTCAATGCCTTAGCCCTGCAAAACGCGCTCGAACGCACCGGGATTATGACACGAGTCCAGTCCGCAATCGAAATGCGCCAACTGGCAGAGGGATATATCCGTCGACGGGCCATTCGCCATCTTGAAAAAAAGCGCGTGGTCATCTTCGCCGGCGGTACAGGAAACCCCTACTTCTCGACCGATACCGCAGCGGCGCTCAGAGCGATGGAAATTGGAGCCCAGGTCATCATGAAAGGGACCAAGGTCGACGGCATCTACGACGCCGACCCTGTCAAAAATCCTTCAGCCAAGAAATACCAGACGATCTCCTTCCTCTCGATCTTGAATCAGGATTTAAAAGTGATGGATGCCACAGCCATCAGCCTCTGCATGGATAACAACCTTCCCCTCATCGTGTTCAACTTGAAGGAGCAAGGTAACTTCAAACGCGTCGCCACCGGCGAAGCGATCGGAACCGTGGTCACCCCCGATCGCCGCTAAATTTCTGGGGAGTCTCTCATGCCCAACCCTGCTGCGATACGCCAAAAAATCATGGAAAAGATGGAGTCTGCCCTGGAACATCTCAAACGAGATTTGGCAGGCTTACGCACTGGGCGAGCATCGGTCGCCCTCTTCGACGGCGTTCGAGTGGATTACTACGGCACGATGACCCCACTGAAACAGGTCGCCAATATTTCGACCCCCGAGGCGCGCCTCATCACGATTCAGCCTTGGGAGCCGTCTCTGATCAAGGAAATTGAAAAGTCTCTGTCTGGCTCCGGCCTCGGCATCACACCGTCTAACGATGGAAAGATTATTCGCGTGCCCCTTCCCCCACTCACCGAAGAGCGGCGCAAGGAACTCAGCAAGATCTGCAAGAAACACGGTGAAGATACGAAAGTCGTGATCAGAGGGTTTCGGCGAGATGCCAATGAAGAGTTGAAGAAACTGCAAAAGGATGCCAAATTAACCGAAGATGAACTGCGGAAATCCGAAACCGACACCCAGAAACTCACCGATCAATACATTCAAAAAATCGACGACGTGGTGAAGAAAAAAGAACAAGAAATTATGGAAGTGTGACCTCAATTCAGACCTTGCTACCCACCTACGCCAGCATCAATCTCACGGCCCTTGCCCATAACCTTTCTTGCATCAAGCGATACCTCGCCCCAGACTGCCAGGTCATGGCGATCGTCAAGGCCAATGCCTACGGACATGGAGTGGTAGAGACCGCTCAGGCCCTCGCACGCCAAGGAATCGAACGATTTGCCGTCGCCTCACTCGACGAAGGCATCGCGCTCCGCCAAGCCGGTCTCTCAACCTCTATCGTTGTTCTCGGAGCCCTCTTCGAAGAACAGATATCAGACCTGGTTGCACACCGACTCACGCCTGTAGTCAGCGATGCACACATCCTTCCCGTATTGATCAAGGCCACTCAATCACATCCAGCCCCTTATCCCATTCATCTGAAGGTCGAAACCGGGATGGGACGCCTGGGGTTTTCCCCCGCGGAGCTGCCCCCACTTTTCGACGAGAGGCTCTTGGGAGGCCCCCTTCAAGTCGAAGGTTTGATGACTCATCTTGCCGACGCAGACGGAAAAGATAGCAGTGTTACGGAACGCCAACTTGAGACATTTGGCGCCGTACTGAACCAGATCCGGCAACGCGGGATCACTCTCCCATTTGTCCATACGGCAAACAGTGCTGCCATCGTCAGGTTTCCCCATGCACACTTTTCACTCGTACGCCCCGGCATCATGCTGTACGGATATCATACGCTTCCGGACACAGTCCCCGCGCCAGATCTCAGGCCTGTGCTCTCACTCCGCACAACGGTGGTGCAACGACGAACCATTCCACAAGGAGGGACCGTCAGCTACAACGGCACATTCGTTGCGACAAGACCGACGCGCATCGCCGTGCTGCCGATCGGCTATGCCGACGGCTATAGCCGGCGGCTCTCCCAGCGCGGATTGGTCTTGATTCAGGGACGCCGTGTACCGATCGTTGGATTGGTCTGCATGGATATGATCATGGTGGATGTCACAGACCTTGCGCCGGTACGAATCGGTGAACCCGTCACATTGATCGGCCAGCAGGGAGAGGAATCAATCTGGGCTGATGAAGTGGCCGCCTGGATCGGCACAATCCCGTATGAAATCCTGTGTGGGATAGGCTCCCGTGTTCCACGGCTCTACGAATCGGACTGACACACGACTTGCGCATCTCGCCGATCCAGTGAAGAATAATCCCGCAGGGTGCTCAAAAATGCCGTCCCACGGCTCGTGAAAGGTGAAAAGTAAAAAGTTCCGGAGGAAGACCGCTCGACAGGTCTACATCTTACTTTTTCCGTCTCCCCTTTCACAGTTTTTGAGAGCGATGCGAGAACGCAGCTGGCGGGCTTTTTCAGCATCTTGTTAGTAGACCATTCGTATCGAGGCGTTCCCGAGATACAGTGTCGTCTGGTAGGTTCCATCGACCGTCGGGTTGCGATTACCCAGCACCGTACGATCCTCGTAGAGCCCCGCCTGGAGCGAGAGGTCGAGTCCGATGGCCTTGGGTTTCAGGGAGCCAAAGCCGAGATCTCCACATCGCATCAAACCAAGAAACGATCCCTCCTCCTTGCACAACAATCCCACTCCTCCTCCCACGATATGCAGATCCCACGAGGGGATACCTGGGTCAAAAGTCAGATTAGGCATTTGATTTTGCTGGTTGGTATAGCCGGCCCGCAGCGCCACTTCCCAATGAGGAAGAGACTCCAGCGCCAGCCACTTGTACTCACTGCCGATCATCACCGCATAGGTACTCTTCCAATTCTGCGGCTGCGCGATCGTCGTACCATTTCCCAATGTGACGTCGAGGTTCCGAACAGACTTCCATCCCACGTAGTCGACATCCATTTCCAACTTCCATTCTCGCTCCTTCGTTCGAATAGGCCAAATCGCAATAGCGCCTGTGATCACTTGCGGTAACACCAGTGTCGCATTGGCATCGGACACTTTGGCTCCATTCCTCAATAATTCTCCGCTCAGGTGCAAGGTCGCTTGACTGCGGTAGACGATCCCGATGTTCGCCAACGGTTTCCCATCCGCATTGCGCAAGGCCGTATAAAGCAGACTGGCATTGAAACCGGCCGCGGTGTCTTTCCCATTGAGTTCGGTTTTCACCCCGGCTGCCGGAATCGCATGTCTTTCGACCTGACCTTCGCCGACGAGATTGCTGAACGTATAGATATCCGCACCCAGCCCAAGAGAGAGGTTCTCCGTTACCTTGTAGGCAAGAGTAGGCTTGATATCCATAAGCGGCAACGTGCTGAAGGTCGTTGCGCTACGGAACGACCCATCGTTCGGCCACCGAGTCATAGAACCGAAGGGCACTGTCAGGCCGACCCCGATAACAAGGTCGCCCAGCGCCGTCACCCCAAGACTCTTTAAGTTCGCGGTAATGTATGTGTGACCGGGAGGAGGCCATGCCGCACTCCCGTTTCGGTCACCACGAGCCGTGACACCTGTCAGACTTGTGAAATTCGTCGACCCACCTGACGCGAGGGCCCCCGCCATGAGTTGAACACCCTGCAACTGCGTCATCCCAGCTGGATTGTAATGCAGCGCTGACGGGTCATCGGCTTGGGCTGAAAAAGCATTACTCATCGCAGACGCGGCTGCTCCCTGTCCTTGAATACGAGGCACCTGCGATGAGGCCACCTCAGGAAAGCCAGCCACACAAAGGCCAACCCCGCATACCCATAGCATCCATATCCTTCGCAGCGATCCCGTCCTGCTCCAACACCTATTCCACGCGTCGGTCATCCTATTTCTCCTTCTCTCATTCACCCAGGCCTGCTCGACTCCTCTGAAGACTTCAATGTCAACGGCTCTATCGGTCGAAACCAATAATCTGCGACTCGCTCTAGTTCGTCAATATCGAACGGCTTCAATACATAGGCCTGCGCACCCATGCCAATCGCACGAATCGCCGACTCTTTGGCATCCGACTTCGCAACCATCACAATCGGGATGTGCTGATCCAACCTTCGTATTTGGAGCAGCACAGCCAATCCATCCATGGAAGGAACGCCACTATTCAAAATCAGACCTCCGAACATCCCGGTCCGCACGGCTTCCAACACTCGGACTCCATCAACCTCCAACTGGACTCGATACCCCATAGCCCGCAAACGATCCTGTATGAGTTGACAGCTGTCCTGATCATCCTCGACCACCAGAATGCAGGGTGCGTCAGCCGATGCAAGGCTAGGCAGCAGCTCCATCGTGGGAAATAATGGAATCGTGAAATACAGTTCCGCCCCACGGCCCGGCTCGCTCCGCGCAGCGATCATCCCACCTTGTAACTCGACCAACGTCCGCACGATCGAGAGACCTAACCCCAGCCCTTTGACTCCACTACTAACCTGCTTGACTCGAAAAAATGGGTCGAATATTTGATCGAGAAACTCTGGTGCGATACCAGGCCCGGTATCGCGCACGGAGACCCCGGCAAATCTCTGACTCTCTTGCCTCACCGTCACCGTGATGCTGCCGCCCTCTGGGGTAAACTTCACTGCATTTTGCACCAGATTGATGATGATCTGGATCAGGCGATCGCGATCTGCCCAGACCACCAGAAGCACAGGCGGAACAATCGCCTCCAGTATCTGCCGCTTGGCCTGTGCCAGCAGACGCAATTGCTCTACCGCGTCCACCACACAGTCCCCCAGGTCGATCTCGCCAGGAACAAGGTCCAGCCGCCCGGACTGAATTTTGGTGCGATCCAACAAGTCTTCAATCATATGAATCAGCCGGTTTGAATTATCGAGCATCCGCGACAAATAGCGCTGCTGTTTGGGATTGAGCGGGCCGGTGAGTCCATCCAGCAAGTTCTGCAAGAACCCCTTAATCGAAGTCAACGGGGTCTTGAGCTCGTGGGATACATGCGAAAGAAACTGCGACCGCAAGCGATCCGCCTGTTCCAGCTCAGCCGTACGTTCACGTACTTTGGCTTCAAGTCCGACATTCAACCCTTCAATTTGCTCATAGGCGGAAGCGTTATCCAGAGCGATGGCAACTTGATGGGCGACCGTCATCATCAATTCAAGATCGCCCTGCGTCATACTATGTGCCTGCACTCGATCGACCGTCAGGCTTCCAAGGATCCGGTCTTTGATTTTTAACGGAACGGCGATCAATGCCTTGGCCTGCGTCAACAAGGCGAGCTGTTGGTTCAGCGGATGAATACGATCCCACACCGCCTGCACATCCCCCACTAACAATGGCTGGCCCTGCATCAGCACCAGGCCTTCCGGACTCAGAGGATCGGTCACAGGAATCTCACGAGTTCGCACAAATGCCTGAATTTCAGGTGACACGCCGAGGATCCGCGCATCCGTAATGACCTGACGGGACGGATCGTAGAACGAGATCATCGCCCGGTCGTACTGAAGATCGCTGGTCAGCGCTTCTAACACTTTCTGTAACAATCCCTCTCGATCCAGCGTCGAGCTGAACAACAATCCGGCTCGGTGAAGGGCGGTCAACTGGGCCACTTTTTGTCGTAACTCAACGCGTGTCAATTCCTGCTCAAAATACGCTTCTCGCAATTCCTCATGCCGCGACTCGACGAAAGTAATCTGCTCCTGAATCAATGCCTCGCGTTGCTGGCTTTCCACGCGAAGCTGTCGATTGGTTAATATGCTTGCCACAAGTATCGGGACCACTCCGAGAAGAATGATTTCACCCCAGCTAACCGATGGATTCATCACACGGAATCCCGCAGCCAACGTCAGACCGGTGAGCGCGCCGAAAAATAACCACCTCACTTGCCGCTGCGACGGCAGGGTGCCAGCATTCTGCTTGATTGAACTATCCTCACCCTGCGCATGCAAAGGCACTCCATCCGACTCACCCTGCGGCAGCGGTTGCCCTCCCGGCCCTTCCACCACCTGCCGAACCGTATGGCGCCATATGCCCTGCCCTTTGACTGGCCATCGAATGGCCCATTGGCACCATTCTTCGTCATTCGCAATACAGGAAAGGTCGGTCAGAGTGGCGGGTGGCAGTCGATGAACGCGAACCGGCACTGCAGCCATAATGCCTTGAGCAGCCTGACACATCAGCTCCGCACACCGCCTTCGGTACGGGCCAAATTGACGAAGCGTACGAACGGAAAACTTCATGGCCAGGGTTGCGGAGATCGGCGTCACCTCGACGACTTGAAATTCAACCGAACCGGACGCGAACTTATTCCCGAAATAGGGAAACATGCCATAGATCTGCGCGAGCGAAAACGGGCGGGCCAACACCTGCATGATCGAAGACGCCTTCTCCATGCCCGCTCGAAACACAAATCGCGGATCTCCGGATATGCGTTCACAGAACTCATATAAATAGGCGGCGAATTCATACGAGTAGCTGTTCCAGGCATTCTTCAGAAACTCTGGCGTCACATGATAGGCCGGATCTTTTATGCGCTGGTTCACAAGACGACAGAGGTCCTCGACCGCCTGACTGCCGGCTGAGGATCCCCGCTCACGCGCGATAGACTGCTCAAGATAGACAACGGCAGCTTTGATACTCATCCCGCTCAGATCTCTGATCCTGTGCCCTTGCTCATCCAATCCGAAGGGACGGAATTCCATGACCTCCCGCTCAAGGATCGTGCAGGTCTTCGGCAAGAGTTGGATCTCCTCGGGAAGGGGATTCACACACACTCCCTTATACCGATCTTCAGGGACAACTCATCACGATGGGGGAACGGGGAAGGGCGCCGGCAGGATACCACGAATCAGGGCACTTCCAACTATTTTTGGTAGGACACCACACAAACTCCCGCCCGCCGGAAAGAAGACCGGCGGGTCTGGCTGCGCGCTCTAGTGCTTGATCGATCGCTTGAGCTTTTTTTCGACGCTCGCCACCTTACTCTGTAAACGTCCGGCGTGACCTTTGCGATAGTCGACTTTGATCGTGCAAGAAATGCGGCCACAATCCTTCTTCATCCGCTCATAACATTGCTTGACGACGGCCATGACCTCATCCCACTCCCCTTCCAGCACCGTCCCCATCGGGTTCAACCGGTAGTCCACTCCGCTCGTATCGATGATGTCGAGCGAGCGGGCCACATACTTGCCCACGCTTTCTCCCTTGCCTAACGGCGACATACTGAATTCTAACAGCACCATGAGAACCCTCCGATTTCTTGGATATCAAATGAAAGCACGCTCGCATGTTACCTACTGCCCAGCCACACGTGAACGTGGCGTGATGACAGGCGTGAGGCGAGTTACTGTGTTCTGCACTAAAGCAAGAATAACACGACGTTACCTAGACGAGGTATTTTTGAGTCAATTTATACAAAACCCCGTCTTCAATTAAAACCAGAATCATAGAAGCCGAATACCTTGAAACAAAGAAAAGATAACAGGGAATGTGAGGATACTGGACTACGGAGAAGCGAAGAAACTATCCAGTAAAGGATCCAACGCGGAAATCCAGCGATCAGCCATCTGAGCCTCTCCGATCGCGTTTGGATGGATCCCGTCCCACGTCATAGTGACAGGATTAAAACCGGTAAACTGGTCTACGAGTACGACAGGCGAACTTCCAAGGTGCTTGGCTGCGATGAGTGCAGGGAGTTGCGCATTGAATGTGGAAAGCTGGGGAAGGCCAGGTGACACGCGCGGAATGATCTGTGCCAAGACGACTGCTATTCTGGGATTGATGATCCTGAGCTGGTCGATGATTTGGCCCAACTCTTTCACTATCCCGGGACTATCCTGCCCTGCCGCCATGTCATTGTCGCCTAGATGAATGAGAACAAAATCTGGAGAGGTATTGGCCGCCCAGCTTCGAACCTGAGCAAGGATCTGATCGGTCGTCCATCCCCCATGGCCTTCATGGTCCATATCGAAATCGTTAAATTTTGGAGCACCACCGGAAACACCATGCTGAGAACCAACGAAGTCGATCTTATACCCCCTGCCAATAGCCAATTGCCAGAGGTAGTAGCGATACGACGCTTGTCCAGCTGAAGACGCCGTAATAGAATCACCGAGAGGCATAATTTTAGCTGTTTTAGAAGACGATGGAGAACCCGCCTGGTTTACCGAACCATCGGTACCGTCAGAGCCACATCCGCCAAGAATTAATCCAAGTACCAGGACAACAACATAGACGCCGTGAATCATGTTACGCCTTTCATAGAACCCACATTCTTCTGCCATGCTGCCACGAGCCTTCAGTGTTGAGAATTACAGGTTCCTCCCAGGGAGGTGAATGGTAGGCGAGCGTGGATTGCCGACGCAAGTGAGTGAGAATATCTCAAGGCACTCATCGCGCCTCTACCATTTACTTTATGGCAATGCTTACCCCTTCGCCTCTGCCGATACCGTCTGCTTCGCACGCTCATCCAGCCAGACCTTCGGATATTGGACCTTTCCCAATAAACGAAATCCATCCAGCGCCTCACGCAGGACGGCCCGACGCTTTTCAAAGTCCGGCTCAGTCGCTTTGGTCTGCGCACGAAGATCTCCCAGCCACTCCACAAACGCGGCAAATTCCTCACTGAAAATCTTCTCCATGTCTTCCTTCATAAAGCCTGACAACGCTGGAGCGACTCCGCTCGTGCTGATGGCGACACGCAGATGCCCGCAGGCAACGACCGCAGGCATCGTCGCCGTGGAGAATTCCGGCTGATCGACCGACCAGACTACGCACTTCTTCTCACGCGCCTTCTCGAACAGCGATCGGGAAAAATCACGGTCCCCCCGAACCATGTTGAGCACCAAAATCGCATGTTCCAAATCGGCCTCGCGAAAATGTCGCCCGCGGTGCACGACTTTCGCCGACGCGGCCATATCTTTCAGCAAGTCGTGTAACGTCGGCGCCACCACGGTCACTTTCGCCCCGGCCTCCAACAACCGCTGAGTCTTTTCCGCTGCTTCCTCGTCTCCACCGAGTACAAGCACCGGATACCCTTTCACATCGAGTGACATCGGAAATCCAGAATTTGCAGCCATGAAGGTTCCTCCCTATTCAAGAGCGGGGCGTATCATACAACACCCTGTTTTCTGGCGTAAACCACGCCCTCTCCTGTTTCTGCCAATTCCAGATTTGACACACACTCAGATTTGTCCGTCATTCGTCGTTCGTCCGGAGAAAATAGCAGATGGCCTCTCGCCAATGTGGCATACCGTTGAACGATTCATGATGAATGTATACTTGAGAAGAATTGCCGGACAGTGAGGGGCTACGCGAATATGCGCGAACACGACACGTTCACAGTTAGGTGTCGGCAGGGTCGGCGTCAAGCTCCATATTCCAATAGAAATAGTCACGCCAGCTATCCGGCGTGTTCCGAATTCCAATAGTAATCGTCACAATCGGATTCCATCGCGGCTTCACCGGCTTCTTCATCAGCTTCATACCGGCTTCTTCAGGCGTACGACCACTTTTCTTGTTGTTGCAACGCCAACAGGCCGTCACAATATTTTCCCAGGTCTTTCGCCCACCCTTAGCGATGGGGACGACATGGTCGAACGTCAGCTCCTCGGTCCGGAACTTGTGGCGACAGTACTGGCACGCGTAGGCATCTCGCGTAAAGATGTTGATGCGGGAGAATTTGACCGCACGATGAACATCCTTGAGCCGAACGAGTTTGAGCAGCCGCATGACGGAGGGAAGTTTAATGGAGATCGATACCGCGTGGACCTCTCGGTCGTAGACCTCGAGGACTTCAACCTTACCCTGCCAGAGAAGCGCAATCGCCTTTTGCCAATTGACGACCCGCAAGGGCTCGTACGTCGCGTTGAGCAGAAGGGTCATTTCCATGCTGCATCCTCATCCCAACCAGGCTCCTTGTATAAGAGAACCCAGTGTAGTATTGGAAGGCGTACCTATTTCTATGCCATAAGCCTTGGTTGAAATCAAGTTACTAACGGGTCTGTGGGACACCCCCTGTTCCATCGACCGCTCAGCCAGGGACAAGGATCAGCGTATGTCTGAGTTTGTGACCGTCGCAAAGGTAGAAGATATTTCTCCGGGGACCGGACAGACCGTCGAAGTCCACGGAATCTGGATTGCCCTCTTTAATGTCGACGGGGCCTTCTATGCCATCGACAACACCTGTCCTCATGCGGGGGGACCGCTCGGAGAAGGCCATCTCGATGGCTGCATTGTCGAGTGTCCATGGCACGGATGGCGATTCAACGTGCAAACCGGCGAACGACCTGAGAATCCCGCCATCGCCGTCACCCGCTGTCCTGTGCGGATCGAAAACAATCAGGTTCAGGTGGCACTGCCTGAAGGCTTCAAGTAGCCCACACGTCTCGTCATTCATGAATGAGCTTCGAACGGGATGCTCAAAAAGACATCCAACTAGGCCGCAGGCGAGTCAAAACCGGAGACGTACCCTCTGGGGTACGTTGAGGATTTTGACGAGCAGAGAACGACGTTGGAGGGTTTTTTCAGCATCCCATTATTCAGGCGCTTTGGGTGTAATCCCATCAGCAGGAAGCGACGCAGCATTGACCTTCTTCAATGCAAGATCGGCATGCCAGATGAATTCCCGTTCAAACCATTGGCCTGTCGACCCCTGATCTCGCATCCACACGCGTATCTCATACTGATCCCCCTCCACTTGCTTCACCCGCCACTCTCCCAACCGAGCGACCTGATTACGATCGGCCATTGAGCGCACATGCTCAGTCATGGCTTGAAGAATAGTGGGGTAACCCTGGGCCCGATGGTTTTGGACCAGTGTGAGAGCCTCAGCGGCCCGACTGTCGGCTATGGGAGTGAGCGAAGGCGGTCTCATCCAGAGGTAATAGCACGCACCCAACACGAGCACGGCTACCACAGCATAGTGAATGATCTTCACAATGAGAGCGAGAACTGTGGCGCCCTGGCACAGAAATAATTTTCCGGCATGGATATCCTACGGACAAGGTTTCGATGTGACAAGGCAACCCCATACACGATCACACAGCATCTTAGGAAGAGCATCGGCGCGATGTCAATCCAACGCAGCTAGCCCAACACAGCGTGCAAAGCGCAGCTTGTGCGTGTGAAAGGCGATATGTTACAAACAAGAGGTAGGTCGGCAAATAGGGTGTCTCGGGTACAGTTCATCAATGAAGTTCTTCCTCTACGGGGACCATCTCAACCCGACACAGCTAAAACGTCGCGCCCCGGAACATCAGTTTCTGATGCTGGCCACTCTTCCCGAACACACCATTCAATTCTGCCGATGGTCTTCGCAATGGCGATGCGGCCTCGCCAGCGTCACTCCGTCACCAGGCGAACAGGTCTGGGGAGCGATCTTCGACGTCACAGACGAAGACCTCAAGCTGATGGACTGTTTCGAAGAGGACGTCCCTCCCAACACATTCCGCCAGGTCCAAGTCAGCGTGATGACGGAAGCCGGAGAGAAAATACTCGTCACCACCTATGCCGCCAACCCCATCGGTAAGTTCAAACCCAAAGCACATTATCTCGATTGGGTAATGAAAGGCCTCAAGCATTGGAAGCTGCCCGAGGAGGCCATCGAAATCTGGAAGTCGTATGCACCGCAGTGAAATCACCATCAGTCGATCGCGTCATCGACCATAAAAGGAGAACTCATGCCAAAGCCCAAATATCACATCGTCGTCTGCACCAATGCCCGTCCCCCAGGCCATCCCAAACCTTCCTGTGGCAGCGCCGGATCAGCGTCTCTTCTCATGGCCTTTAATATGGGCCTCATGCAGAAGGGTGTGACGCCCGGCGAAGTCCTCGTCAGCGGTTCCTCCTGCCTCGGCCCTTGCGAGCAGGGACCAACCGTTGTTGTCTACCCGGACGCCACCTGGTACTCCAAAGTGACAGAAGCGGACGTGGCGACGATCTTGGACGAGCACATCAAGGGCGGCAAACCGGCAGCAACGCTGAATCCCGACTCAGTCTGGAAATAGCCCTTCCCCTTTTCGAGGCATGGCCAGCGCCACTCATCACGAACACAAATCTCATGCACCCAAGTCAATTGGGTGCATGGTGATTACCTGTAGCGACACGAGAACCCCCGACACCGATACGAGCGGCCAACTCATCCATACACTCCTCAAGAGGCAGGGGCACACAGTCGTTGCCTACCATGTGGTGAAAGATGAACCGGCCCAGATCAAAGGCCGGATTGCCGAAGGCCTGCTGAACGAAGCAGTCCTCGCTATCATCATCAATGGCGGCACCGGCATTTCAAAACGAGATTCAACCTTTGAAGCGGTCGATGCGATGCTGGAAAAACGACTGGTGGGATTCGGCGAGATCTTCCGCTACTTGACCTACCAGGACATCGGCTCACCCGCGATCATGAGCCGCGCCACCGCCGGCATCATCAAAGGCCGCATCCTCTTCTCCACCCCCGGTTCAGAGAACGCCGTCAGGCTCGCGATGGAGAAGCTCATTCTGCCGGAACTGGGGCATCTCGTGAAAGAACTGACCAAGTAGGCGTGAAAAGTTAGATGTAAAAGGTGAAATGTTCCTCTCAGAGCTGAGGCGTGAACGATAGATATTTACCTTCCCGTATCTCACGTTTTACTTTTCACCTTTCACGCTTTACGCCCTGCTAGTCTTGGAAAATTTTTGGTTCAGAATACGGCGCCTCCGGACTAATCTTCGATTGCG
>NEWT02000039.1:0-20257 GCA_002869925.2 Nitrospira sp. CG24A | reverse complement strand
CAAATCAAAACCGGAGGCGTACCCTCAGGGGTACGTCGAGGATTTTGACGAGCCGAGAACGAAGCTGGAGGCCGTTTTCAACATCCGATTAGTCTTGGAATATTTTCGGTTCAGAATACGGCGCCTCCGCCGGAACCTTCGATTGCGCATACCGTTTATAAAACATCAGCACATCTCGTACCGACACAACCCCGACAATTTCGCCTGCTTGGGTCACAGCAAGATGCCGCACGCCTAAGTCAGCCATCATATCCTGCGCATCGTCGACCGCCTGGCTTCCTTCGATGGTGCAAATGGGGGCCGTCATGATTTTCTCGACAGTAAGCTTGCCAAGAGGCTTACTCATCGCCACCCCGCGCCGCACAATATCGGTATCCGTGACGATCCCGACCAGCTTCTTCCCCTTTTTCACAAACAGCGAACCTACCCGCGACGTCTTCATTTTCTTGGCCGCGCTCACAATCGATACGCTCGGCCCCACGGTCTTGGGCTGCTTGCTCATAATCTTCGCCACTGTGGACATAATTCCCCTCCCCTTCGTTTAGCAGGCTGTTGATAAAGTCCGCCAGCTTCGTTCTCGCATCGTTCAGACCCTCAACGTACCGCAAGGGTACGCCTCGGGCCTTCACTCGCTGCGGCCTTGCCGGACGGCCTTTCTGAACAGCCTGCTGGCCATTCAGCTCCCATCAGTGATCTTGTATATGGTGCCGTTTCCGGTGTCGTCATCGAGTTTGTCAACAAACTATTAGCTGCGCCTAGTTATAAAAAATTCCGGCCTTGTTTACTCGACGGTGAGCACGATCTTACCAAAGAACTTACGACTTAACATCAACTCCTGCGCCGCGCGCGCTTCTCGCAATGGATAGGTCCGATCGATCACTGAGATCAGCCGACCTTGCCCCATCAGCTCCGAAGCCTTCACCAATTCTGCGCGCGTGCCCATATACGACCCCTTGATCGTGAGCTGGTGGGAATAGACATAGCGAAGATCCAGCTTGACCTCAGCTCCTGTGGTTGCGCCACAGGTCACAAGACGACCTCCTTTCCCCAATGAATGGAGACAGGTATCCCATACCTCTGGACCGATATGTTCGATGACGACATCGACTCCGCGCCCTTCGGTCAACAGCTTCACACGTTCCGCAACCTTCTCCCTTGTGTGGTTGATGACCGCATCGGCTCCCAAGGTCACGGCTTGGGGGATCTTGTCATCAGATCCCACGGTAGTCATCACGCGGGCACCGGCGAGCTTCGCCATCTGAACCGCCATCATCCCGACCCCACTCCCCGCGCCCATAATCAAGACAGTTTCGCCATGTTGGAGTCCCGCCAGAGCAAACAGCATGTGCGACGCGGTCACCGACACAAGCGGAAATGCCGCCGCCTGTTCAAACGAAAGGTTCTCTGGAATCGGCAACACATTGCGGAACGGCACTTTCACATACTCCGCATAGCCGCCGTGTGTCCTGGCGCCAACCAGCCCATACGAGCGACACAGATTGTCCCGCCCCGCCAGACATTGTTCGCATTTCCAGCAGCTAAGCCCCGGCGACACAAATACACGTTGACCCACGGTGACACCTTCGGCCTGAGTGCCGACTTGCTCGATAATCCCCGCCACATCAGACCCTGACACATGAGGAAGCGGTATCGGGTAGGCAGGAATGCCCTGTCGTATCCAGATGTCGAGATGGTTCAAGGCACAGGCCTTCACGCGAACCAATACATCCTCTGGTCCGATGGTCGGGACCGGCAGATCCTCATAGGACAGTGTGTCCGGTCCGCCATGCGCCCGAAAGAGCACCGCCTTCATCAGATATCAACCTCCCACACAAGAAGGCCACTTGAACTCATGACCGAGGAAGCACTTCTTAATCTTCACAGGATGTTCAAAAAGTCTGTCAGCAAGGCCGCAGCGAGTGAAGGCCCGAGGCGTACCCTTGCGGTACGTTGAGGGTCTGAACGATGCGAGAACGCCGCTGGCGGGCTTTTTCAACATCCTGCTAAAAGGTTAACGTCCCTTCGACCACCATCACACACTGCCCTCCCACCTTGACCGTTTGAATGATATCGTCATCCGACTCGACCCGCACATGAATTTGCGACGGGCGCTCGACTTCGTAGCCCTGCTCAACGACGATATCCGTCGTCGGGGCGACCTCAACCACACCGTTCTGCACCAGATACGCTCCCAATGCGCCGCTCGCACTGCCGGTCGCAGGATCTTCAAGGATCCCGATCGAGGGGGCGAACATACGTGCATGGACCGTCGCAGAGAGTTCCACGGTCACTGGCGTGAACGCCATGACACCATTCGCCCCAAACTGACTGCAGACATCCATGATGGCGGGTGCATTCGGCTGGATCGAGCGAACAGCCGTCAGCGTGCGCAACGGCACAATCAATACCGGAAGCCCGGTGGACACCACCTCGATCGGCCACTTCATGTCGGTGATCGCATATTTGGGCAACCCCAATGCGCCGGCAATCTTATACACATCTTCAATCGCGTCCACAGGCCCGAGGAATTCCGGCTTCGGCTGCGTCATGACCACACGGATCAGCTCCCCTTCTTGTGCATGGAGTTCGACGGGAAAGAGGCCGATGTTGCATTCCTGCATCACACGGGTGACCCCATCGATCACGGCGATCAACCCGAGCTGGGCCAACACAAAAAATGTTCCCAGCACCGGATGGCCGGCAAATGGAATCTCCTGTGTTGGAGTAAATATCCTGAGGCGCACGACTGCCGCCTGATCTGTCGGGGGCAACACGAACACGGTCTCGGAGAGGTTCATCTCACGGGCAATCCGCTGCAGTTGATAGTCGGCGAGGCCGTGCGCGTCGGGAAACACGGCGACCGGGTTGCCGCCGAACGGCTGCCCCGTAAAGACGTCGGCTTGATAAAATTTCAGAGACCGTCGGTCAGACATTCAGGCCTCTCGATGCGTGACACGAAAGGTATCGACACGATCCACAAACAACGCTGGCAGGTCTTTTCAACTTGCCATGCACTGATTGACAGGCATCCATCCGCTTTGCCAGACTCGCCTCATGACCGATGTGAGCCAAGAAGACGTGAACCACGCGCTGGAGATCCTGGGGCTCACCCTCCCTGTGACTCCAGAAACCCTCACCGAAACCAGACGAGCGTTGCTGCATACCTGGAACCCGGCTCGCTACTCGAATCTCACCAACAACCCCAAGCAATACATGCAGGCCTACAAGAAGGCCGAAGAGATGACCACACTCGTCGAGTCCGCCTATGCCCTACTCTCCGCCGTTCTTGTGCCTGACGAGGCGTCAGATGTGAAAAGTGAGAAGTGAAAGGTGAAAAGTACGGCATGAGACGTAAAACGTGAAAGGTAAAATGTAAACTGCGGAGGCGAGGGCAAGTCTACTTCAGCCTGTACCGAAATTTCACGTTTGCCGTCGTACACATTCCCCATCGTACGTCTTACCTTTTACTTTTCACCTTTCACTTTTTACGCCCTATCCATGCCGTGACTCACCACCCGAGACATCCCCTCGTCTCCCTCCGAATGAGCAACCGGCCAGGTGATCAATCCTGACACGCCCTCTGCTGCGCCAACGGCCGCAGGCTGTTTCGCATAGATCTGTGGCAGCTGGTTCGTCCCGAACTTCGAGATATAGAGGAAGACATGTTCCCGCGAGTTCACGCGCACAGCCCAAGGGTGAAAATCGTTCTTGTAGAATTCTTCGCACAACTGCATCGCGTCCAGGCAAGAGAGGGTACTGGGGTCATTCAACGTGTAGTAATAGTCCAGGGGGAGATCGTACTCCTCTTGTTTGTGGATCGTAATACCGAACTTCTCCGGATTGCGCACCATCGGCGTATGGCGATAGGCCACGAAGTAGAACAGCTCCATCGAGTGAATAACAGGTTGATTTTCGATGACGAACTGGCGGGTTTCCAACGCTTCATCGAGCGTTTCGCCGGGGAATCCATAGAAGGCCATCACATGGTTCCAAATCCCAGACTTCGCCGCCATCTGGAGGTTGCGTTGGATCACGCTCTTCTTGGCATGCTTGTCCATGAGGCTCAGCACCCGCTCACTCGCCGACTCCATCCCGTAATAGAGGGTGCAACAGCCGGCCTTCGCCGCGAGATCCCAGGTCTCCTGGTCTTGGAGCGTTTCTTCAAACCGGATCAACGTCGTCCACTTGATTCCGACCTGCTGATCGACCAGAAGCTGCGACACCTTCTTGAACAGCGCCGGCGGATAGGATTCGTCGGAAAAGAGAAAATGGCGGCACTGATACTTGTCGCGCAGCGCCTTGATCTGTTCGACGACTTGTTGCACCGGCACGCCCCGATACTGGTCGAAGTAGCCCTGGCCATGGTCGCAGAACGTGCAGCGGCCCCAATAGCAGCCGCGCGTCGCCAGGTAGGGAATGATCAACTCCGGCACGAAATAGCGGTCCAGCGGCAGGCCATCGAAGTCCGGCAAGGGCAGCGCGGTCGTCTTTTCGGTGTAGACTTCGGAATTCCGGTGAATGCCCGAGGCATCGCGATAGATCAAGTTGGGCACGGATGCGATGGCCCGTTCGCCATTCAATGCCTCGATGAGCCAGAGCAGCGCATGCTCGCCCTCGTACAGGATCGCCGAGTCGAACACGTCCGTGAAGAACTGCTCGTGCTTGGCGAGGTCTTCCTGCAACCGCGTGATGACGTTACCACCCACCACCACATGAATGTGCGGGAAGGTCTCTTTGATCATTTTGCAAAAGGTCATGCCCGCGAGCAGCTGCATCTGCGTCCCGATCGAGAGCCCGACGACGTCCGGCTTCTCCTTCGCCACCGCCGGCATGACCAGCTGATTGCAAAGGTCCCGATAGACGTTCACCTGCTCATCGTCCAAACAGGCCAGCACTTCTTTGGAGACGCCGGGGCGATAGCCCAGATTGCTTTCCATCGGATAGAAGACGAGCGACGCGGGATAATAAGCTGCGGAAATGTAGGCCATCGTTTCGCGGAAGCAGTTCAACGCGCCTTCCAGTATCTCGGCCTGGTAAAAGCGCTCGCCACGCACGATCAGCTTCGCATCCTCGGCCCGGTCCGCCAGATCGAATACATCGACGGCATAGGCCTGTTCCACCACCGCCTTCTGATCCGCTTCCTGCTCCGTCAGCGTCCCCGCCTTCTCCTTATCTTGGAGCGGCTTGAGCTGCATCCCCAACCGGGCCTTCACCCAGATCAGGAACTCCATGCTGAAGAAGTGATCCCACATGCCGATATTGATGTCGCGCTGGATCACTGTATGGCCCGCCTCCCGCAGCACGGCAGTCAAAGAAGGCAAGGCGAGATAGGGCGCTGTCGGCACCCACTCAGGCGGAAAGAGCAGCATGACCTTAGACTGCTTCCGTTCCTCTTCCGCGATCGGCGCCAACCCACCGATTTGTACGAGTCCGTTATTGCTCATAGCCGTTATTCGTGAAACGTGAAAGGTGAAAGGTGAAACGTTCAATATAAAACGGGAGATATACGCTGTGAACTAGAGACGCGGAACGGATCCTATTTTTCTCACAGACTGCACGATCGCTTGTCATCTTTCCCCACAACCTTTCACGTTTCACCTTTTACCTTTCACGCTCCAATCACATTTTCCCCGCGAGAGTTGGCGCCGCGCCTTGTATCTTCGCCGCTTGATACTGGAGGTCCGGCAATTTCTGTAATCCGAACCGCGCGATATAGAGAAAGATGTATTCACGGATGAACAGGCGCAGATCCCAGCCAGGGTTGTGATTCCGTTCGAACTCCTGGAACACCCGCTCCGCCTCTTCGATGCTCATCCCATTCTTGACCGTATAGTAATAGTCGAGCGCCAAATCCCACTCGGGATTCTTATAGGCCGTCACGCCCCACTTCTCAGGGTTCTTTGCCACCGGGTTATGCCGTCCGAGGTCGAACGTGCCGAACCCCAGCGAATGGACATGGTCCTTATTCTGTTCGAGGAACTCGACGGATTGCCACGCTTCCTCCCTAGTCTCGCCGGGAAAGCCGAAGAAGCCCATGCAGTGGTTCCAGATGCCGGCCTCCGCCGTGTACTTGAGGTGCTTCGTCATGATCTCCGTCGTCGTCGCCTTGTCCATCAACTGGAGCACCCGCTCGACGCCCGACTCATACCCGAAGTGAAGATAGCGGCAGCCTGAGTCCTTCGCATCCTGCCAGACCGACTCTTCCAGCAGGCTCTTCTCGAACCGCATGTGCGTCGTCCAGACGATGTCCATCTTGCTGTCGATCAAGCCACGCGACAGCTTTCGAAAGAGCGCAGGCGGATACGACTCGTCGGTGAAATGAAAATGCCGCGCGCCATACTTGTCGCGGAGATGCGTGATGTCGGCCAGAATGTCCTGAATCTTCTTCGTCCTGTAGCCGGCCGTATAGCCCTCGCCATGGTCGCAGAACTCGCAACGGCCCCAATAGCATCCTCTCGTCGCCAGATAGGGGAGGATTTTCGTCGGGACAAAATACTTCTCCAGCGGCAGGCCATCGAAGTCCGGCGGCGGCAACGATGCCATGTCCTCCGAAAAGCTCGTGGGCGATACATGTATGCCGGTTGCATCTTTATAGATGGTATTCGGCACATCGGCCAGACTCCGCTCAGCACCCACCGCCGACACCAGCTGCACAAAGGCCGTCTCCCCTTCATAGACCACCGCACTGTCGAAGTATTGGAACAGGGGCGACTGCGGCAGCACATCGCGCAATCTCGTCACCGTGTTGCCGCCGATCGTCACATGAATGTGGGGGAAGTGCTGCTTGATCAAGGCACAGAAGGTCATGGAGGAGAACATCTGTTGCTGGAGCACAATCGAGATGCCGACCACGTCCGGCTGCTCTTGCTCAATCACCGGTTTCACCAAATGCTCGAATACATCGCGGTAGATGTTCACCTGTATGTCGTTCACCGCATCCATGACCTCGGACGAAACGAAGACTTTGTACGACAGATCCGTCTCCATCGGCGGCATACAGATCCGCGCTGGAAAATAGACCATCGAGATCACTGACGTAACCTCACGAAATACATAAATGGCCCACTCTAACCGATCGATATCGTAGAATGTTTCTCCGCGAATGATCGCCTTCGCCTTCTCTGCCTTCTTGATCAATTCGTCGATCCGCTGCCTGGTCACATCACAGAGGGAGAGCTGCAGATCCATCTCTTCGGCATTCAGATCGCGCTTCTTGGACAGCTTGCGGAGCCGGTCGAGCTGCCGAGGCACCCGGTACAGGACTTTCTTCAGGAAGTCCTCACTGAAATACCAGTCGTACATTTCAAGGTTGATGTCTTTTTGGATGACGGTATGGCCGGCTTGACGGAGGACGGCGGTGAGGGAGGGAAGGCTCAAATAAGGTTCAGAGGGGAACCAGTCCGGCGGGTAGATGAGCAGCACTTTCATCTTCCGGCCGCTGGTGGCTTCGGAGGCTTCACGATGGAGCATAATCAGCTCCTTTGAAGCCCGCTCGCCCTTCGTATACTCAATCCGCATTCAGACTCGTCCTTTGCGCTACGCGGATGACAAGAAACTGTCAGAAAGCCAAGGGGTTACAACGGAAAACGTATTGTACGGGGGGCGGAGAAGGAGATGCAAGAGTGGGAAGGGAGGGAAGGGACAGACTGGCTGCTTTCGCTTGAGGCCAGGGCCTTGTTGGCCGCCGTAAGCCTCACTGCCGCTTGGCAGCGCAACTTGTTCCATTCCAAGCGATGCTTGAATGGAACGGCGAACAGCGCCACCACCTGCCGATGGCAGGCCGCTCAGCTCGGCAACGACGGATTCAACAAGTCCCTGATGCACGCTCAAGCAGTCAGTCTGTCCCCTAACAATATGGAGGGAGGAGAGATAGAAGAAACGGAGCGGCCTAGGAAGGCCGTCGTTCGATGCGCGCAGGCGAGGACAACCGTGGCCACCCCCTCCAATACTGGGGAGGAGAGGAACGAAAGAAAGGGGAAACCTCAGATCGCGCCTTCGGCTAGGAAAACTGGGTGCGGTAAAGGCACGGCAGTTCGGGATAAAATTTACGCAGCGATCCGTGAGCAACTGGGAAGATTATGAGAACATTCTCGCCCCTTTTCCCCTCGGCCCTGGAAGGTTGGGAAACAACTGCCATTAAGGCAAATAATTTCTCTTTAGACGTGAATAGATCCGTTGTAACCCTATAATCATATTTATAGAAGAAATAGGAGCTGGAAGTCATTTCCCGACATGTGGAAGCGTGCGACGGCGAAGGTTATTGAGTGGGGATTCCCCTTGTGCAACCCGCATGCGATTAATAGCTTGCGCTGTTGCTTCATAGTGAATGATCGCACCTTGAGGCGCAACGGACCACATATCCTGCAATGAATGCCATGCTTTTGCTTCAGCGATAGCCTTAAAGCGCCAATAGTCGGCTTCATATCTGACACCCAAGGCATTCTTGCACTCGTCTGGAGTACACTCCACATAGTGGATACGGTTCTCCTGAGATGAAGGCGGATTGTGCTTTGGATCTTCAAGCAGTGTCGCTGCTGACGGATGAAGCAGAATTCTCACTCCTTTAATCCCACAAGTTTCAGCTGCATGTGAGCGGACTACCCCTGTGCCGAGAAAGTGGGCCGAGTGGTCACCACCCTCAAGCGTAACATCAGATCGAAATCTGATAGCCGCAAAAGAACCATGTGCTATTCCTGCACGCACTGGGGTACGTTGCGTTATGAGTGTCTGCACAAAATAGGATGCAATGTTTACCGCTTGAAAAAGATGACTAGTTGCAACGTATGCCGAGTCGGAAAATGTAATCGCAGTTAGCGGATGATGAATCTGCGCCAGATCAATCGCGGCTTTTAAAGCACGATGGAAGTTTGTGAACGCCTGAGTCAATGGATTCTCTTTTTTCCCAGAAAGAATCATGGCGATGCTCTCAAATGGCCTATCTGAGCCCTTGATCAGATTAAGCTCAATCGGGTGGCCCTCAGTTAACGAGGCAAAACCCAATAAATCCACAAACAGCACAACCCTATTCTCAGCACCCTGGCTCGGAGAGATCATCATTTACCAAAAACTTGTTTGGGCAATTTCCGCTTGGGTGAGGAAAGGCCTCAGAAACTATACCGCGACGAGGGTAGCAATTATTAAACAGAGAATTACTACTATAGACCATCCCTGCAGATGATATTAAGAGAAATTACACCCTGGGTCGACACATATATCGAGTCTTTTTCATGACACGGCCATGGAGATTTCCAACCAACAGTACGGATCTAGCCATCTGACACTTCGCAGCGCGTGGCGGTCCGACAACCCATTTGCTTCCCTCACCATCACATCATAATAGAGCGATAGACCACGCTGACCTTTAAAACGTATAATTTCTTTGCTTTTCCTCTTCCTAGTCGGGTCAGCACAAAATGAATGTTTATGAACACCACGACCCCCACTCCACCGATCCGCGCTCTCACCCTTGGAATGTCGCAGAGCATGATCCGACACACAAATACTATAATTTTAGAGAAAGCCCCGAGCTAATTCGATCATCTCTTGAGGACTTTCGAGCATGGGGACACCATGCAGCGATCGACGGCTTCTACAACCTACTTGAGTGGCTCAATGGACCTGACTCAGTGCTTGAGTCTAACGATTGTGCCTTCCGAGGTCCTGAACCGAACACAAATCAAAGTTTCGCCAAACGTCTACAATGCTCGGGCAGAGTGATGATTCTGTACCGTGACTTAAAGCTGAATACAATCCACGAATGCGTTCAATGGCTAACCAGCGCAAGCCGTCACTATTTACTGCAAACCGATCCTGATTTCATATTTGGCGTTGTCGGCACAACAATCATGCAAGCAACTTTCATTACCTTGCCGCCCACACATAAACAATCGGGCCAAGAGCTCCAGCTATCTTTCTGGGCATGGGGGGATAGTGAAATTGAAAGTCTGTCTAACCTAGGGCGCATATTTCGAAATATGTCTCTAGCACTTCGTAATGTATCCGACGAAATCCAAGAGTCCACGACATCCTAAAAGAAGCGGCGTCAGAGAGGGAGAAGGTGACCGCGAGAATGAATCAGGGTCGGTTTTGCAATCCAACATTTTCCCGTCGCGTGGCGAGGAGCTGGTTCATCTGGTTTCCCTGGTCTGCCTAGTTTGTTTGGTTCGACGAACGAAAGAGACATAACAACCCCGTCTATCAGATGGCCTAACTCTGAATTGCCTCTCCCCTCGCACAACCCTCCATAGGGCGATGGATACGTCTACGACTTTGCAGTAAACTTGCCCGCAACAGATTGTTGAAGCAGCCTTGCTAAGTCACGCGAGTAGCCCCTAGCAGAGTTAAAACTTATACGTCACCCGGAGCCCGCAGGCTATGTATCGACTTACTGGGGGTCAGTAAAAGGGGGTCGCGTCTTGTAATCGTATATTTGCTGGCACGCGACGAACCGAGGTTCTCCCGGCCTTCGATCTTATCGTACTCGTGAAGCGACGCTAGGGGCAGTCTTTGATGGCGGGACCGTTCTCACCGACGTGTCGTTCAATGACGATCGCTTCCCTATTTCAGGACCGGCAAGGACGTCAGGCGACAGCGGACAGAACTAGGTGTCAGAAACCATGCGTAGATCAAAGGGGGCGGGAATCTGTGTTGCGAGCAACTGCCTGGCCCTCGAATCTGAATCATGCCGCCTGACAAGTGCCGACGTGTCGCCGCATACTAGCGTGATTTCGGCTGAACCCCGTTCATAGCAGTTTTCATGGAGCGGACAAATGCGGCAACATGCTTCACTATGTCAGGCGTCTGTTGGTGTGCGGCGATCTGTTTGACGATAAGTCAATACTCATGCCTGACCCCTTAGCTCGTCGCAGGCAAAGCATCAGCGCAACGTGCTCGCCGTCAGCGTAAACCCCTCGAATGACTGGAGATACGTTTCAACCATGACTCGCGCCAACTGATCTCCGCCCAGCGGGCAGGTTCTCTCTTCGGTCTTGCGAACCAACCCCGTCGGAACGGCGGCGCTGGTCCAGAGCTTGATGACCAGGCGGCAATTTTTGAAGGTCGGCCACACCGACGCGTCATACTCATACGTCGCAGACTCCCACTGCGTCGCAATCCGCGCGCCGTTGAGCTCGATCGTCTCTTCACCGGTTTCAATTGGTCGGGGCTTTAGCTGAACACCCATCGCAAGATTGCCGGCTTGCCGGAAAACAGTCAGCAGTTGGACATAACGGGATTGATTCGCCGACGGGTCGATATTGGGATCATACTGAGCGGCGATGGTCTCTTCCCATTCATTCGGAGGCATGGGCCTCCCATACCGATCAGTGGGAGCTTGGCTGAACCACAGCCTGACGCCCTCAGCGTTGATGACCCGCAACTGATAGGCATGGAGAGAAGTGGTCGGACCGGCCACGAATTTGTTCGAGACGGTCAGATTCCAGTACCGAGCGGCGTACACAACCTTCGCACCAGGTCTGAAGTTCTTCCAGACCAGATATTCAGGACGGTCGACGAGCGCCGCAGCGGGCTTGGCAGCGATCTTGGCTGTCGCCTCCGTCGCGCAGCATTCGTCTACGGCCAAAGCCTTGTGAGAAGGGACAGACATAAGAAGCACTGAGAGAACGCATCCACCCAGCAAAAGGATAACTGTCTGACGCATGCTATATCTCCCACATCAGTAAGGGATGGGCATCCTACTTGAATAATACGATGTAAGACAATCCCGGGATTTCTATCCTGGCGAGTGGAGTGCTATTGCGTCAGGGCGGCAAGCAATAGAGTCGAGAGAGTCGGACAAGAAAAGGGGTCGGGATGGACTTCCCAGACTTTTGCAGACACCTGTAAGCCCGTTGATAGGAAGGAAGCCAAAGTTGTCGGGATGAGCTGACCCCTTTAGTTCGGCCAAGACTCTCGGAAAGAACGCGCTCGATCGGTTCTACGGAAAGAACCCGGTACGTTAATGGGAGCGCGATGGAGTGTTGATGCAGCGCCATAGAGCATACGACATGCCGACAAGTACGAGATCTTCAAGCGGAGAGTACCAGCGCAGCGGCTGAGGAAAGAAGCGTCCGAAGCACCCGCAGTTTGGAATATCGAGCCCGCGCAGCAGCGATATCGAGAAAGGAAAAGGGTCAGCAACTGTCTTGACTGTCAAGTACCCACACGAACATTTGCGATGAATCCTCGAAGAAATATCGCGCACAATTGGCCTACGGGCGACGATCTCGGTGGAGTTCGTGCTCGGCTATGCCCCCGTGGAAGCCGATTCCATCCCCTGACGCCAGAGCGTTCGCTGTGTGAGCATCGCATTGACGATCGTCAGCAGCTTGCGCATGCAGGCCACCAAGGCAACCTTCTTGGCCTTCCCCGCCGCACACAAGCGTTGATAGAACACGCGAATGACGGGATTGAATCGCGCGGCCACGATGGCCGCCATGTAGAGGGCGGCGCGCACCTGGGCGCGTCCTCCCCAGACCGTCCGTTTCCCCCGCAGCGTGCCGCTATCCCGATTGAGCGGCGCCACGCCGACCAGCGCGGCGATCTGTTTGTGCGTCAACGTCCCCAGCTCCGGGAGATTCGCCAGCAGCGTGGTGGCCAAGACCGGGCCGATGCCGGGCACACTCCGCAACAGCTCCTCCTTCTCGCGCCAGAGGGGACTCTGCCGAATGGCCTCGGCCAAGTCGGTGTCCGCCTGATCCAACGCTCGCTCCAGCCAGGTGATGTGGGCACGGAGTTGTTTGCGAATAACTGCGCGGGCACTGGTCAAGCGGTTCTTCTCTGCTGTCAGCATCTCCACCAATTGACGTCGACGCGTGACCAGAGCGGCCAGGGCCTGTGTATGTTCGTCGGGCAACGGCCGCAGTGCTGGTTGGATCACCTCGGCGAAGTGCGCCAGCGTCTGCGCATCCAGGGCGTCGGTTTTTGCCAGCTTCCCTGTCGCTTTGGCAAAATCGCGCACCTGTCGGGGATTAACCACGACCACTGGCATACCCGCAGTGGCCAACGCCCCGACCAGCGGGATCTCCAATCCACCCGTCGCTTCCAACACCACGCGGACGGGAGCGACCCGGTTCATGCGTTCGATGAGCTGTGCAAATCCCGTCTCATCATTGGACACTGCGAATCGGCCCTCTGGGCGAAGGGCGACATCCAACTGCGCTTTCGACACATCAATCCCGACAAAGACTTGGGGCAAGGTCATGCGATCCTCCTATGGAGCCCGGCCTTGCAGCATGCGGGCTCGCTGGCCCACGCAACTGTTCGGGCTTTCCACGTAAAGAGCGTGACGACCCGCGCTGTCCCACGGTCTCGAGGACCTCGGCTACGGCGGCCTATCACGCTCGGGTTCAGTACCATGGCATCATGATGGTGAATGCAGACTTCAAGATACAAGGCTACTTTTCTGACTGCTTCCGTGGACGCCCTCGTGTTTGGAACGTGGACGAGAGGCCGAGCGTGGTAGCAGTGGTGGTGCGTCGGTCTCTTCGAAGGACTGTTGCCGGTTGACACAGTTACGCGGAACAAGTCGAAACACAAGGGAAAGTAGGAGGCGGGGTAGAGAGAGGAGAACGGATGGACGGCAAGACGAATCCCCGTGCACGTGCAACGCGCGCCCTCCGAAGGGCCTCGCACGACGATCGCAGCGGGACCAACACGGGTTCCATTCCATGGGAAAATAAAAGGGGTCGGGAGTCTTTTATTGACTAAGTCTGAATTGAACAAGGTGCCTGGACCCATTTCGCAACGCCTGGCAGGCCGGCTCTTTCCTCAGCCTCCCCTCACGTAAGGCTACCTCAAGGCAGCTGAGGAACGAAAATAGTATAGGCTATTCTGGAGTGTTTCGAGGTCGGCTGCATGGGCGAAAGGTGGGCAAGATAGGGGGAACCGATGCAATCCTGGCCGGCCACTCTGGTGAGACGACCGCACATGAGGAGCGGCACACACGAGTTATCGGCCACTCGCCGGCGACGAATCCCTACTGCTCATAATTCTCGACGACCTCCGGTGGGCGAACTTCCGCGTCGTCCGGATCAAGCCCAACGTCGCGAAGGGCACGTCGCTGGCGCAAGAGGTCCCAGCACTGATCCAGTTCGACCTGGACTTGTGCGAGCCGCTTACGATCAGCTTTGGGGTGCGCCCTTTGCTCCTGCAATCGGTGTTCCTCTGCGACAAGGCGCTGAATATGATTGAGGACCGGCTGATCTTCAACTTGATTTCCCACGAGAGCCTCCCCCCACACGAATGTGATCTGAATGGTCAGGCGTTGATGTTACGCCCACCAGAAATTTCGGTCAACCGATGCTCTGGCCAACACGATGGCCTCGGCGTAGGTTGCAGAAGAAAAAGAATGTGCCAGAACCATTTCTGGGAGAATAAAAGGGGTCGGGAGTCTTTGTTTGCGGAACCGCTCGGGTCGCACCCGGCAGTGACCTTGAGATTTGAGGGAGAAGCCTGACTATTGACTCCTCCAATTTCGACTATATAACGGGGCAACGCCTGCCCTGCTGCTCTTCCTTCTTTACTTTCGTAAAGACCACTTTTGCTGAAACTCAACCAAGATTCGTTCCGCCCGCGCATAGTCAGTTTCTGCAACCAGCACAACACACATGGGAGAATCTTGCGTGTTGCCTGAACTGTTAGGCGATAACTCTGCCTGAGTCGGCGGAACGAACTGAATCTTTTCTCCGGTCAATACATTCAGGAAATCGGTATGGAGAGCCGGATCACACGGCACATTCAGCTTGCCCATCGCGGACAACCCGCCCATTCGCCTCCTGGCGTACTTGTTAGAAAACCCAATCGCGATGGCAGCGATGACGGCAACCACGATAAGGCCGACGATATTGGCTACGAGTTCCATGTCAATCCATACCCCTATTTTCCCAACGGACCGGAAGCATACCCCAACACACCTCATATATCGAGTGGCACGTGGTGGTCCTGGTCCTCCGCCTCACTCCCCTCACCGCTTATCTTCTTCACGTAGCGATAGACTAGGTTCGAATTCGCAGAATTAGTAGGGTCAGGTCTGCAATACGACATTTCGCGGTACGTGGCGAGGATAATAAAAGGGGGCGGGAGTCTTTTCTTGACAGCCTCATGCCGATTTCAGTACATACTCCCGTATACCACGCCGTCCACGCCTTGCTGCTGGAGATCTCCCCTACCACGTCCTTAACCGCCGAGTCGGGCGACTCCCCTTGTTTGAGAAACCGGCTCACTACGTTGTCGTTGAAATGATTCTGGCCGAGGCCCACGCCCAGACCACAATCCGAATTACGGCCTATTGCCTCATGCCAAATCATTGGCATTTACTCGTCTGCCCGCGCCAGGACAGAGAACTCTCAGAGCGGCTGCGGTGGATCACCGTTACGCATACATAACGCTGGCCTGTTCACCACCACACCGCCGGGACAGGCCCTGTCTATCAAGGCCGCTTCCGATCCTTTTTGATCCAGACGGACGAGCATGTTCTCACGTCGCGCGCTATGTGGAGCGCAATGCGCTGCGGGCGCAGCTGGTCATGCAGGCTGAACACTGGCAGTGGTCGAGCTTTTAGGGACAAGACCAAGGGAAGTCTGATCTGACGGTTTGGCTTAGCGACTGGCCGCTGGCAACGACCGCGCAATTGGGACACGTATGTCAATCACGCTCACAGTGCGTCTGAACTCGAGACCCTCCGGTGCAGCGTGCAGCGGGGCCGCCCGTTTGGCGAAGAGGCCTGCGTGAAACGGATGGCGAAGCGGTTTGGCATGGAATCAACCTTGCGCCCACGGGGGCGACCGAAAGGTTCTTGAATAAAGACCGACCTCTTTAGTTCACCCGAGGGAGAACATGCGTCGCGTGCAAGACAATGTTGTACACCACAGCGTCGTGAACATAGATAAAAACGGCAGGAGTACAACGCCAACGCAGCGACATAGGTAATGAGTTTGGCGAGACAGTAGTGTGGCCCGAGTCAGGCGGAGCAGACTGACTCGACTGGTATCCTGCCTGCAATCTCGATACAATCGGCACATGTCTGGATCGGCCCCACACGTCATCGTCATCGGCGCCGGTGTGGCTGGATTGGCCTGTGCTCGCGGGTTGGCGAATCGCGGGGTCGCACCGTTGGTATTGGAAGCCGCCGACTCCGTAGGCGGGCGCGTCAGAACCGACGTCGTGAACGGCTATCGGTTGGATCGAGGCTTCCAGGTCTTACTGGCGGGGTATCCCGAAGTCAGCCGTCAACTCGATTTCCCCTCGTTACGGTTTCAGCCATTTCATCCTGGCGCATCCGTGCGGTGGCAGGGGGCCTTCCATCGGCTGAGTAATCCATTGCGTCAACCGCTCGATGCATCCGCGACACTCTTGGGGCCGATAGGAAGCCTTGGCGACAAATTACGCATGGTGCGCCTCACCCATGACGCACAGCACAAGACCCTCTGTCAGCATGTCGGTGGGCCATCGACTTCTACACGGGACGTTCTGGCGAGCTACGGATTTTCTGAGGCCATGTGCCGGAGATTTCTGTTCCCCTTCTTACATGGAGTATTCCTCGATGAGGCGCTTGCCACGCCGGCCTGGATTTTTGAGCACATCTGGGCATCGTTCACGCAGGGTGCCGTCGTCTTGCCACAGGAGGGCATGGGCGCTATTCCACAGCAACTTGCCACTGGGCTCCATTCGGCGAGTGTGCGTATGAACGCCCCAGTGGCGGAGATCGACGGCACAAGGGTGACGTTGGTGAGCGGAGAACGACTGGCAGCTGATGTCGTGGTGCTTGCCACTGATTGGTCGACAGCTGCGACACTTCAGGGGACGCCGCCGCCGTCTTCTGGCCGGATGGCAATCACCGTCTATTACAGCGCTCCACAACCTCCCCTGTCAGGCCCCTGGCTGGTGCTGAACGGAGAGGAAGAAGGGCCTGTCAACCATCTCTGCGTGCTGAGTGAGGTGGCCCCAAGCTACGCCCCAGCAGGCCGAAGCCTGATCGCCGTGAGCCTGCGGACCCGAACACCAGAACCAGACCAACAAGAGTCGGCGGTACGACGGTACTTGGCGGAGTGGTTCGGAGGGGCTGTGGATGCCTGGCAATATCTACGGACAGATCGAGTGACTTCATCGCTGCCGCCCTTGAACGTGCTACGGCCAACTGCACCGACATCGGTGTGCGAACTGCGCTCAGGGCTCTTTGCGTGTGGGGATTACCTGAGCACGGGTACACTTGATGGTGCTCTGTGGTCGGGGCGGATTACCGCGGATGCCATTGCTGAACGACTTGGTGTGCCGCAGTCGGCTTGAATGGTCTGTGCAGCGCGCCTCACAAAAGCCGACAGAGCGCGTGTCAGAGCCCGCAGGCGATTCTCATGAACCCCGCAGTTGCCGTGCCGGGTGACACGACAGCCATGGAGTTGGAACCGCCCGTTGTGTGCACGACCGAACCTGCCCCCATCTGCCCTGAATACCAGGTGGTCTTGAGCGGTTGGCTTTTCTGATTTTGGCAGTCGTATTCACGCGAGGTGATCTTCGAAAGAGCCGGCGCCGCGCCACCTTCAATCTGCGGCGTCTTGTAGTCGAGTAAATCCGACATCGTTACCGTTTCATCCGCCTTGCGAAGGCTGCCGTGGTCCGCGTAGTAGGCATAGGCATCCGTTTCGCCGACCTTCGACCAATCCGCCGCCGACTTGGCGGACAAACCAGACGGCGCGTCACTTCCGGTGCAGGCTGTCAGCAACGCACAGCCTAACACCGCAATTGAGTATCGTATTCGCCTCATGTCCCTCGAATATACAGTGGCCCGAGACCACCACTATAACACAGTGCCGAAGGGCTCAACGTATCACCTCAAGACGTAGAAAGGATGGGAGGCAGTTCTTGTAATGCAACATTTCCAAAAAGAGAACGGTGTCAGGCCCCATTTCCCAGCGCGCGCCGATCCTCTCTTCCTGATTCGTTGTCTACCGCGCCGCCACACATCGCTGTCAAGTCATACTTGACAGCCCCACCTGATGGGTGCAGGATGACTGGGTGATTGAGAATTTCAAGCACAAGGGGCTGGCACAATTCTTTGAAGACGATGATCGCCGAAAACTTCTCGCATCGCAGATCGCCAAAATTGGCCGTATCCTGGCGAGACTGAACGAAGCGATGACTCTACACGATATGGGACTACCGGGCTATCGGCTCCATCCGTTAAAGGGAGAATTGGCTGGCTTCTGGTCCGTAACCGTGTCTGGCAACTGGCGGATTATTTTCCGATTCGATAATGGCAGCGCCTACGATGTGGATCTCATCGACTATCATTAAGGAGTCCAACGATGCGTATGAAAAACCCTCCCCATCCAGGATTGTCGGTGCGGCATGATTGCCTCGAACCGCTGGGACTTTCCGTGACAGAAGCAGCGAAGGTATTGGGTGTCACACGACAAGCTATGAATAACTTGGTCAGCGCCAAGGCCGGGATTTCAGCCGAAATGGCGATCCGCCTTGAAAAGGCTTTCGGAGGCGGCGCGGAGACATGGCTGCGAATGCAGGCCGCCTACGACCTCGCGCAGGCGGAGAAACATGCAGGAAAGATCAAGGTCCGGCGCGCCAAGAACAGGTTGGCATTGGCCCACCCCTGATCGGATCACGGATCATGCGGCTCCATAGCAAGTCCAAGAATGGGGAGCCGCTAGAAATATATGAGTACAAGATGTGACTCCTCATGGCCTCTCTCCCACGGCGGCCTTTGCAGACTTCGTGCTTGAAATCCATGGCACATGAGTTTACGGTTATACGGTTTGAAGTGTTGTCTGGAAGGTAGTATGTCGAAAAACTCGCTCAACAAGGAGCTGCGCTGATGAAGGATTGGTTGGGAAATGTCGTATTGGCCATTGCAGGGGGGGTCGTTGTCGTCGGGCTAATGATGTTGAATGCGTATATTCAGCGAATAGCGAGAGTTGAGGAGCGCCAACGACTAGAACGCATAAGTGCCGAAAATCTTAAGCGAGAGAGATTAGCAGCTGCTCAGAGTCGTCGACCTAATGACATCTGACGTCCTGGCTGCCTGTGGAACTCGGCGTGTCTTCCCTCCGATTCCGGACACACGTGCTTCCCTCGCATTCCGCCCACGGTTAAAAATTTCACGCCATCTCCGCCCAGTGAGGGGGTCAGTTTCCGCTTGATGTTTTCGGCTGACAGATTTTAGAAGAATCTTCGATTCCCGTTTGGAGCTGTCAGCACTCATTGGCTCATCCTCTCCGGTTCTCGAACCACGCGATTCACGTAATGGTGGGACAGGAAAAGGGGTCGGGAATACTTTCTTGACAGCCTCGTCGCCGCCTTGCTAAAAGATCTCCCATGCCACGCCGCCCACGCCTCGCTGCGGGAGATCTCGCCTATCATGTCCTGAACCGTCGGGTTGGACGCCTCCCCTTGTTTGAGAAACCCGCCGACTACGCTGCCTTCGAGAAGATTCTGGCTGAAGCCCACGCCCAGAGCAGAATACGAATCACGGCCTATTGCTTGATGCCGAATCATTGGCACCTCCTCCTCTGGCCTCGACATGATGGGGAACTCTCTGAGATTCTACGATGGATCACCGTCACGCATACGCAACGCTGGCATGTTCAGCACGACACTGCCGGGACAGGCCCAGTCTATCAAGGCCGCTTCAAATCATTTCCGGTACAGACGGATGAGCATTTCCTGACCGTTGCGCGTTACGTGGAACGTAATGCGCTTCGGGCGAAGCTGGTTAAACAAGCAGAAAACTGGCGGTGGTCTAGCCTCTGGCGCCGGGATCAGGACGACGCCAAACTGGCGGCCTGGCTGAACGACTGGCCCGTAGAGCGGCCACGAGACTGGATATCCCGAATGAATCGTCCCGACAACGCCTTAGAACTGGAGTCCCTCAGACTCAGCGTGCAACGAGGCCGCCCCTTTGGCGAAGACCCCTGGGTAAGACGGATGGCGAAGCGGTTCGGAATGGAATCGACCCTCCGGCCACGAGGGCGACCGAAGGGATCATGAACGCAGACTCCCGACAACGACACCGTGGGGCCCGGTCAAGCAAACCCACACTCCCAGACGCCTGACGGGTCGAACAGTTCTTCGTACCGTTTTTCGCCCGTTCCTTCCTGGCATGGCTTCGGGCCAGAAAAGAAGTCAAGAATCTTTTCATGGGCGCGTTGCACGCTAGGATTACATGAGCTTATTGTATGCCGCGTGTGTGCCAATCAAAAACCGGGCAATGCCATCCGGTGCTTCTCCCCTTACTGCCCGGTAGTACTGC
>NEWT02000038.1 GCA_002869925.2 Nitrospira sp. CG24A | reverse complement strand
CCGCTTCCCCCGCAACCTGCCGCTGTCTCGGTTCAACGGAGCCACGCCGACCAACGCCGCAATCTGCTTGCCTGTCAAGGTTCCGAGCTCCGGCAGATTTGCCAACAGGGTCGAGGTCACGACTGGGCCGATCCCGGGCACGCTCCGCAACAGGTCGTCTTTTTCGCGCCACACCGGACTCTCTCGAATCGCGTGGGCCAGGTCGCGATCCGTGTGGCTCAATTCGCGTTCGAGCCAGGCGATGTGTGTGCGCAGACTTTTGCGCACGGGCTTGTGCGCACTGCTGAGACGGTTCTTCTCCGCCGTCAGCATCTCGACGAGTTGCCGGCGGCGCGCCAGGAGGGCTGCCAGCGCCTGGGTCTGTTCATCCGGCAGGGGCCGCGGCTCTGGCCGCAGTACCTCCGCGAAGTACGCCAGAATCTGGGCATCCAACGCATCGGTTTTGGCGAGGCGCCCGGTGGCCTTGGCAAAGTCACGCACCTGTCGCGGGTTGACTACGACGACCGGCATCCCTGCGGCCGCCAAGATCCCAGTGATCGGCATCTCCAACCCACCGGTGGCTTCCAGTACCACCAGCGTCGGAGACACCCCCTTCAGGCGTTCGAGAATCTGCGTATACCCCGTTTCATCATTGGATGCAGAGAACCGTCCCTCCGGTCGAAGGGCCATATCCAACTGCGCTTTGGACACATCAATCCCGACAAAAACCTGTGCACTTGTCATCCCATCCTCCGTGGTGGCCCAGCCTTGCATGATACGGGCTCAGTGGCCCAGGCAACTGTTCGGGCTCTACCGGTGAAGGGCATGACGACCTTAGCTGTCCCCCGGTCTCTGCGGACCTCGGCTACGTCGGTCTATCACGCCCGCGTTGATGATGTGCTGTATCATTACCGCGCTCGGCCCAAGATACAAGGCAGGAGTATGCCTCTATCCAAGGGTGGCGGGATGCCGTTGTCGGTGGGCAGGTGAACGGTGTATCGAATCGACCTGCTGCCGCACGGCTGTCCCGACCAATTTCACTAACCTGGTCTTTCAGGCGGCGGCGTCGGGTCGGACACGGTTCACCTGGGAATTCTCCAGGCGCTCTACGATATGCAGCCCTCAGCAGCTGGGGATATGTTCTCATGTTCACCAGCCGGTCGCTGTTGTGTCACCACATGATCGTTGGAGATGCCACGCTGGAGGTCACCTGGCAGTCTGCTAGCGGTACGACTACCTGAGTGATTCACTACCTCAACTCCCATGCCTGCAATGTCGTGCTACTCAAAAGGAAGCCGCCGTTGGAGACCACGGGCAAGATCTTCGTCAATGCCGATCCTGAATTGGTCGGCCCCTCTGGACTCGGCGCCCCTTGCCAGTCCGCCGACCAACCTGACACACCTCGATGCCACAGTCGCCTGTTGATGATCAGGGACGATCAGGCCGAGAACGTGTGCAGCTCGTCATCAAGCAGGTGGCGCAGCCTGTGGAGTCGCCGAAGGGGAAAAGTTTCCGCAGGCCAGCTCTGCTACAGTTGTCGCTCAACGAGCGAGCGCACCTGCTCCATGCGCGTACGATTGACTCCTAGGTCGCCGTAGCCGGTGCGGGAGGCGGAGCGGAAGTGGATAGTCTTCGTGTCGTCGTCGAAGAGAAATTCAACATCATCGACGAAGCGAAATAATAGACTGGTGACCTCGTAATGAAGATAGGTCTCGTCTTCCTCGACAAGCTTCGCGCGGGGTAAGGAACGGATCACTTCCTTCAATGCCTCCTTTGCCTCTGCCCGAGATTTGCGATAACGAAACGGCGTGATAGCATGGCCTTCGTCCTGGGCTTGCGTCGAGACGCAGTTGGGGCTGGAAGGGCAAAGTCCTAAGGTCCGAGGGCTCATGGGTGTACCCGGTAACGTCTTATGAAGGGAAAGTACTCACACTGTCGCGCAACCAGATCTCACAAATCAACACCGCATTCGGAGGAATGAGGTCCGGAATGCCTTTATCGCGATAAGCCAAGTGCGGGCTTACACGGATTTTCCGATAGCCGCCGACTTTCATACCCAATAAGGCATGCTCGACACCGGCCACCGCCTCACGGCGCCCCAGTACGATTGTGCGATCGATCAATGTCGCTCCATCGACAACCCGTATCATCTCCTTAGGAAGGTGTGTTGCCTGCGTTTCATTCAGTCGAACCTCAGCCCCCTTATTCAGGAACAGTCTCATATTGAACAGGACACGGTCGCCTTTGTTCGCGGGCGTTCCCACTCCTTCTCGTTCTTCAAGCAATTTGAGACCACTCAGACGTTTCATGGTTTAGTATAGAAATGTTCTGGGTATGGCCCCTGTCTCACCTTGCTCTGCTACCACAACAGACACTCGCCCGACCACTCGTCCGTCTTCGGTTTCCACGTCCACACGCCAGTCCCCGGGGTCGAGCCGTTGTTTGAACGTGTACGCACGATACCCGCCTTCGCGACCGCCGGCAATCTTGATGGGAATTCTGTCGGCATGGGTGAAGGGTGTTCTGTCGTTCGGACGGAAGTACCAATGGTGGTAGACCGTCGTGTTCAGCGCGACCGGGGCAAAGATGGCAGTGAAACAATAGACAGGCTCATCGGCTGGAAAAGGATTCTGTGAGCGTTTCCATACTTGATACCAGTCGCGATCGAAGCTGAGCACAAACCGGTCGTCCTGCTTCTGCACCTCGCGATACATGCCGCCGAACTTCATTGAGAGCGGCACGGGTGGAATCCAATTCAAGAAATAGAACCCGATCAAGAGACCGATGAGGGCAATCGCCGGTCCGCCGACCGATACCACTTTCTTCTGCGATCGGTCCGGATTTCGTCGATAGATCAGCTGCACGACGAGTAGCGTGACTCCCATGCTCAACGCAGCTCCGAGCAGAAACACCCAGGTTCCGATCGTTCCGACCATGACAGGCAGAAAGAAGGTGAAGAAGCTGAAGCTGGCCAAAGCGAACAACGCAACGAGGAGGCGTACGTTCAAGCGGCGATCGCGCAAGAATTCATTGGCCATCAGCAGGAGAACCAGCAGGCCTAGGAAGACTCCGGTGCCCGTGAGTGTCGCACTGCGCGAGTAGAAGACGGCATAGGCACTGAACAGTCCACCGAAGAGAAACTGCATGGCCTTCGGATAGTAGGGCTTAGCCTTGATCAGGAATCTGGAGATTGATGAGTCGTGAGGTTCGAGTGCAGCCGGCTCCACGATGGCCACACTAAGACGACCGGTGAGCACGACGAGAAAGCCGAGTGCGACGAGATAGAAGAGCAGAATCAGATTGTCTTGCAGACGATCAATGCGCGTCAGCGTCCAGGTATCGTAGAGAACGCCTGAGACAAAGAAGACCGCTGACGTGAAGGGTCTGGCGAGAACGGATTGAACAGTGGCCAGCGGGCTCATCCCCTCACTCTGCGAAATCCCCTCGGTTTGTTCAATGAAAAGTTGGATTTAGGAACGGCGGCTCGACCGCGCTACCTTCTGCATTCGTGACTCGCTAGCCCACATTATTCATGACGGTTCGTCACGAAATCGCGCAGCCGCGTTGCGAGACAAACACGCGGAGCCGTGAAGGACCGACACATACTTGAAACAGTACGTTGAGGGACTGAGCGGCGAGCCTGCCTGCCGAAGGTGCGTCGTCACCGCGCTTGCGAGGTCGAGCGCCGTTGACATGATCTTGGCGCGAAGAAGAAATTCCATAGTGGATGTTGGTTTCTTTCTCCGCGATTGCAGCAGAAGCGCTCATGAATAATGTGGGTGAAGGGAGGCCTCGCGGCAATCACACAAATGCGGGCAAGGGGGCATAAGTCACCGGGTGACCGATGAGCCGCTCCACCCATGCCCCCATGGCCTCGTCTTTCAACGGTGCTTTATTCAAGCGAGCCTCAATGCCGAAGCCTGTGTCCGATCCAACCATGCCGATGATCGCTGAGGCGTCATCACCTTCAGGGAGCAGTTCCTGTGTTTGAAACTCACAGAGGGTGCTGTAAAGGCGGCCGTCCGGTTCGATGATAGATCGAATCTCCGGTACATCGCTGAGCGGACAATGCACTGAACAGCGATAGGCGGAGCGGGCGGTGGGTTCAATCGCTTGAAAGTCAACGAGTGCTGCGTCAGAAAAACCCGTCAGGTATGCTCTGACGCCGGCTAGTCCCGGTGCAGCAGTCGCGGCTAACTTACTGGCCGGCACCAGAAATTCATAGGCGTCTGCCGTGTTGTATTCGAACTGACAGGGCCCGAAGGCATCGGGCCAGGAGCAGAAGAAAGGCACGGAGGGATCGACCGACCGCAACACCAGTTGCTGTTTCTCAACCAATGTCTCGATGGGAAGCTCCAACAACGTGATGGCTTCGAGAAACGATGTACGACGTTCTTCCAACCACTGTGCCCGGTTGGTATCGCCTCGTGTTTCGCCTGGGGTGATCACCTCTTTTGTTTGGAGTCGGATGCGGATAAACGAATGGGCATGGCGAAATCCAAGCCAGAGCATACTGCGGGGGTCGTGCAACCGTAACGGATCGCGAATGCGCCAGGGATGACTGATCGAGCAGTAGGTCCCCACATCCTGATAGCGCTGGTAGACCGTGTGATAGGCCCCGGCCAGAAGAAAAAAATCGCCCCTCCAACCGTCTCGGACATGGATCAGGGTCACATCTTCTGTGGACCACCCCTCCAGTCGTTCGAAATCTTCAGGAGACTTGACCGTCCATTCTTCGACATAACAGATGACATCCTTTGACGGCGCCGCTGGCTTTAACCCTAACGCAGCCAGTCGTTCGCCCACACCAAGGACCTGGCCGAAGGTCAACGGAGCTGTCGTTTCCCAACGACGTTCACGCATGGTGTGTCATCTATTCCCTCGGTCTATCAACGTGTCGACCGTAACGTGTTGTTCTCGATCGTCGTTTCGGCGAGGTATCGATCAATATCGTCCTTCAGAGTCGCTGCCAGCAACTGCTGAACATCGTCTTCGTTGAACCAAAACAGGGTTTCACGTTGTGCGCCTTCGATACTTCGGGTCGTCGAACTCTGGTCGCCGATATTCTTCGCGGTGAATATCAGCCTACTGTTCGTGGTGACGACCGTTGAAAAGAGCCGGCTCTTGGCGTTGGCAGAAAAATCGAGCAACTGTCCGCTGATCACGATGTCTGCATTGTTCGGATTCGTTGTGAGCCCGCTGGGAGTCACCTGGACAGCCCAGGCTCGATTCTTCCATCCGCGCGTTTTCAGACGATCGGCGAGAATCTGGGCAATCATGTCTCCTGGTCGCCCTCCCGCCACATTGAAGTAGGTCATCCCGCCCCACAAATGAGTCCGCAGACCGAGCCGATTCTTGTCTGAACGCCGATCTTCGAAAGATTCAATGACGATTCTGACTGATTCCGGCTCCATGAATTGAGCCGCTTCAGGCTTCTGCTGGAGATCGAGATTGACCGTTTTCCCGGTACCTCCGCACCCCGTTCCCATCAGCAGACTTGCCGTGAGCATGATTCCCACGCCCAGTTGTCCCATTGCCTGTTTCACGCCATTGACCTCCTTAGAATGGACGCCGCGCCGTTGAAGTTGGCTCAGTGTACCCAAGTTACCGATCAGAGACAAATGCCGGCGCGGGCAGGATGCTGAAACAGGCCGTCAGCGGCGTTCTCGCCTTGCTGAGCGGCCTTTTTGAGCATCCTGCGAAAATGTGCAGGCCATTGATCCTCTAGCGAGGCGGCATAGCTCTTCGCAGCCTACTAGCGAGT
>NEWT02000037.1:313564-314863 GCA_002869925.2 Nitrospira sp. CG24A | reverse complement strand
ACCGCGGCAGCGATATAAAATAGGATCTCCATAATCGTTCTCTCAGTGCTGAGTCCTGAGTTGTGAAGGTCAGGACTCGTATACTTGCTACTCAGCACGTCCTTACGGCATCAAACTCTTCACATCCACCGGTGGAAGTTCGTGCTCACCTTGTCCCTTGTCTTTGTCGCGAGTCCTTACGCCGGCCACTCGATAAAAATTATAGTCGGGATACTTACCGGTCCCGCTGATAAGGAGGTCTTCTTTCTCATAGACCAGATTCCGACGTGCATATTCACTCTGTTCAAAATCTGGAATAAGTTGGATCGCATTGGTCGGACAGGCTTCCTCACACATGCCGCAGTAAATGCAGCGCGAAAAGTTGATCCGGAAGAACTCCGGATAGCGGCGCTCGTGAGCCTCTGGATTGTCTGCAGCCTGAAGCGAAATGCAATCGACAGGACAAGCTGCAGAGCAGAGGTAACAAGCCACACACCGCTCTTCTCCGTCGGGATCTCTGGTGAGGACGATGCGTCCACGCCAACGTGGCGGCAGATAGGGTTGCTCTTCCGGATACTGAACCGTAACCGGCTTCGTGAAGGTCCGTTTAAAGACAATCCATAACCCCACGACTAGATTCCGGGCGTATAGCCACGTGTTCATCATACGTACAGCCGTTCTACAGGGATGATTCCCCTTTGCATCACATCCGATCCGAGCTCACTGCCGCATCGTGAATCCCTGCTATCCTGCTCTCCACAACACCACCCCGCCCGTCACCAACAGATTGATCAACGCGAGTGGCATCACGACCTTCCAACCGAATGACAAGAGCTGATCAAAACGGAATCGTGGCCAGGCCGCGCGAATCAGGATGATCAAGGCGATAAAGCCGAACATCTTCAGGACAAACCACACCACCGGCGGCAACCAGGGTCCGTGCCACCCGCCGAAGAAAAGAATGACCGTCATGGCTGAAAGGAGGAGGATGCTCAGGTATTCGCCGACAAAGAACATCCCAAATTTCATCCCGCTGTACTCGGAGTGGTAGCCGGCAACGAGCTCCGCTTCCGCCTCAGGCATATCGAACGGGGTGCGGTGCGCTTCAGCCAGTCCCGCCATGAAAAACCCAAGAAACCCCAAGAACTGAGGGATCACAAACCATTGATGCTGTTGTGCGTTCACAATATCGCTCAGGTTGAACGAGCCTGCCAAAATTACAGCGCCCATCAGCGAGATCCCCATGAAAACTTCATAGCTCAACAGCTGTGCAATGGCCCGAAGGCTGCCGAGAAACGCAAATTTGTTGTTGGATGCCCA
>NEWT02000037.1:179230-313464 GCA_002869925.2 Nitrospira sp. CG24A | reverse complement strand
TGTGGTCCTCAAGAGTCAACTGCGCTCCATCCGATGGATGCAAGGACAGGAACGGCTTGCCAATCCGTTCGGCAATCGCCGGAGATCGGTTGCTGAGTTCGTCGCTTCCAAACACGGCGGATCGAGGAAGCAGCAACCATTGATGCGCGGTTGGCTGAAACGCACGTGGAATGGTGGTGAACCAACCGGCTGCCTTCGTGGCAACTGGTTCGATGAGCCGGACTCCCGGCATTTCATCGCGCAATGGCCCACCGACTTCGTCTTGATACGTATTCACAGCCTGAATAGAATTCCAGCCAGGAGCCCAGAATTGGGAAATCAGCGGTGAAGGAAGTGGCCCTCGATATCCTTCCATCGTAAAACCAAGCGGCGAATCATGATCAACGGGAGGAGGCGGTTCGTGCATGGTCAGATGAGAGGTCAGTGACGTACGCCCACTGCATCGCTCAGACTGTCTGGGAAATTTTTGACCAACCAAACGAAAACTCGCTGACGGTGCGACCTCTCCGATGCGTGCCAGCTCAGGAGCCGCTATCACCGTGGCGGAGACCGCATCGTCGAAGTTGCGCCAGGCCGCCACTCCGGATTCACTCCCACCCTCCTGTGAAGTTGCACGGCCAAGGTCACTCAGCCACCGCCAGCTCTCTTTGATGTCACCGTCCTGGATAAACACCTGGTAAAACCGCTGGGCTCGGCCTTCTTGATTGACAAATGTCCCATCGGATTCCGGACCTGTGGCAGCCGGAAGCAGCACATCGGCATGCGCCGTCGTGCGATGCTCAATGGAATCGATGACAACAACCGTTTGCGCTGTCTCAAAGAAGGCATCGACGTTCGCCTGATCTGCGCGACGATACAAGTCATTCTCCAGCACAATCACGGTATCGGCCTTTCCCTGACGGATCGCATCGAACGCATCATTCAAGCTTCCGCCACCGAGCAAGGCGAGGCCGGCGCTATTGCACTCTGGAAGCACAAAGCTGAGTCGTGGCTGCTTCCCTTGTTGTTGCAGGGCCCAGGCCACATTGGCTGCTGCCTCTATCGTCGCCTGGGAGCCGCTTGCCGTTCCGGCAATGATGAGTGGGCGTTGGGCATGGGTAAGGGCCTCAGCAATACGCTGTGTGAGGTCCCTGACCTCGGGACTGAGATCCGGAACGGAGGGTGCCCCTTGACCGATGGATCCAGCCACGGCAAATCCCAACCTGGCAATATCGTCCGGCGCGGCGAAGTAGGTGTCAGTGGCATACTCATGAAACCACGTACGCTGAAACCCAGCGAGGAACAACGGGCCTCGTCGGTTTTGCATCGCGTTCCGCACAGCCGCCTCATCCCATCGAGGAATCTTCAATTCATCGACCTGTTCCATCGGCTGTTGCCGAATTGACTGGAGAAGAGCAAGCGCCAAGCGTGGCGCCTCGTTCAAGAGATCCGATCCAAGAACGAAAACTGCATCTGACTGTTCGGCATCGTGAATAGACGCCGAAGGCACCGGTCCAGTCTGAAGAACCTTGAGTATCGTGGAGAGAAGTTGGCGTTCCTGCTCATCGATCCCCTGATAAAAGTGCTGCGGGCCAACCAAAGATCGAAGGGCCACATTGGCCTCGAGCGACGCGCGAGGTGACCCAATGCCCACAATCCCACGAGCCTGTCGTACACAGTCCGCTGCGAACTCGAGGGGCTGCGGTACTCCTTCCGTCGTTCCCAACTGGGATGGGTGACGTTCCTGCCTCACCACGGCCCGCTTGATGCGATGCGGGCTATTAACATACTCATACCCAAACCGTCCCCGATCGCATAAAAAGTAACCGTTCACCTGACTGTTAAACCGATTGGTGATCCGACGCAGAGTCCCAGACCGTTCACCGGCGGTGGTATTGCAGCCAAGGCTACAATGTGGGCAGATCGATTGGGCTGCTTGCAGATCCCATTTCCTCGTGTAGTGGTGAAAGAAGGTTTTGTCGGTGAAGACTCCGGTCGGACAGACCTCCACCAGATTTCCGCTGAATTCGTTCTCCAGCGTGCCATCCTGTTCCCGGCCGAAGTAGAGGGCGTCATGCGAGCCAAACACGTTGAGGTCACGTCCGCCCGCATAGTCTCGGTAGTATCGTACGCAGCGGTAACATTGAATACACCGATTCATCTCATGCCGAATGAATGGGCCGAGAGACTGATTGCGATGGGTTCGTTTTTGATAGCGGTAGCGCCGGTAGACATGCCCGGTCATAACCGTCATGTCTTGTAAATGGCACTCCCCTCCTTCATCACAGACTGGGCAGTCGTGTGGATGGTTCACCATCAGCCATTCAATGACTGATGCGCGAAAGGCCTTGGCCTCTGGATCATCGATGGAGATCCGAGTGCCATTCGTCGCTGGTGTCATGCAGGACATCACCAGCCGACCAGACTGATCTCGATCGTCTTTGAACTGTTTGACCGCACACTGGCGGCAGGCTCCGACCGATCCCATGGCCGGATGCCAACAGAAATAGGGCACGTTCAGCCCATGTCCCAGACAGGCGGCGAGCAAATTCTGTTGCTCATCCACGGTATATGACTTGTTATCGACGATAATGGTTGCCATAGGTCTAGACCAACACCCTCTGTTGTGACGACTTCTTGCTCCAGGGACATCCTCCCGTCGAGATGTGCCGCTCGAAGTCATCGTGAAAGTATTTCAAGGCCGATTGCAACGGGGCCATTGCACCTGGTGCGAGACCGCAGAAGGTGTGTCCTGGCGCCAGCCACTTGGCATGCATCTTCAGAAGCGACAAATCCTCGCTGGTCGCGCGTCCCTCCTCGAAGGACATTAAAATTCTCGCGACCCACGGCAACCCTTCCCGACAAGGCGTACACCAGCCACAGGACTCACGGGCAAAAAACTTTTCGAGATTCAGCACAAACCCAACCGGACAGGTGTGATCGTCTAATACAATCATCGTGGCGGTGCCAAGACGACCAACCTCGGGTGGGATCGAAGAGAAATCTAAGGGGAAATCCAAGTGTTCTTCAGTCATAAATGCCGTGGAGATACCGCCTGGCAACAAGCCCCGAAAGCGAACGCCATCAGCCATCCCTCCGGCATATCGCTCCAAGACCTCGCGCGCAGTGGTGCCGAGCGGCAATTCCCACCATCCAGGATTGGCGACGCGGCCACTGATACCGTAGATCTTCGTGCCACCGTCTTGAGTCCGACTCAACCGGTGATACCAGTCAGATCCCTGATTGACGATATGTGGGATGTTGTAGAGGGTCTCGACGTTCTGCACGACCGTCGGTTTCCCCCATAAGCCGACCGTCTGCGGAAAGGGAGGCTTTGCGCGGGGCACTGCTCGCTTGCCTTCCAGTGCATTAATCAACGCGGTTTCTTCGCCACAAATATACCGGCCGGCACTGGCATGCAGATGGAGGTCAAAGCGAAATCCCGTTCCAGGAAGAGGCTTACCCAAATAGTGCGTACCAGTATGGGCTGGACCAAGGTTGATGAACATATAGTCAAAATCTGAATCCTGATCGTGGTGGGTGCGGGCTAACCCCCAATCCTCGGGCTTGAATTGCAGCGCGTCCTGTGCCATGACCAGCTTCTCCGGCGGCATTTGGAACTGCCCGACTTCTGTCGCACGCGAGGGATGATCCTTTCGAAGCGGATACCCCTCCCACCACGAAGGCATGAGAAGGCGGCGGAGAAAGGGGTGTCCGTCGAACCGAATCCCGAACATGTCGAAAATTTCTCGTTCATACCAATCGGCGTTTGGCCACAGATCGATGCTCGACGGCAGAGAAAGTGCCTCACTATCCAGCGCCACCTTGATGCGGAGTGATTGGTTCCGATCAAAGGAAAAGAGATGATAAAACACGGTAAAACTTCCGATCGGTAACCCGTCATGATGGCGACGAAGCCGCTCGTCGGTCGCGCTCAGGTCAAACAGCATGGGAAACGGACGAGTCAGTTCAGATTTGATATAGCGGAGAATTTCATGAAGTCGATGTTTCTCAACCCAGATGGTTGGAATCTCATCCTTGGTGGATTGCACGGCGATCAGATATCCGTCAGAACCAAAGTGGGCCGTCAGCTCCGCCACGAGTCCAGTCTGTTCCCCGATTGAGGAATCTCGTACAGCCGAAAGTCGTGGAGTCACGACTTGCCTTTCGGGCGACCGTTCGGCTGCCCTGCAAAATGGGGCGAGAGAAGATCGGTCCGCGGAAGCACATCGATACCGGGATATTCACGTTGACTCATCCGCTCGGCTCGTTTTGCATCACGCAGCGAGGGCATAATGGGTCTCTGAACCTCCTGTGGACCGAAGTGCAAGCTCAAGGGACGGCGTTCTGATCCAACCATGTTCTGGAGAAGCAACAAACATTCCATAAAGGCATGGGGCGGCGGTGGGCATCCTGGCATATACACATCCACTGGAATGAATTTATCGACGCCTTGCACGACAGAATAGGCGTCGAACATCCCACCAGAGTTTGAACAGGACCCCATCGAGATCACCCAACGCGGCTCAAGCATCTGCTCGTAGAGCTGCTTGATGACAGGCGCCACCTTTAGAAACACCGTCCCTGATACGACCAACACGTCTGCCTGCCGTGGTGAACCACGGAGGACTTCTGCGCCAAATCGAGAGACGTCATAGACACTGGTCAAACTCGTGGCCATTTCGACGAAACAGCACGACAAGCCGAAGTTCAACGGCCAGAGTGAATTCTTTCGTCCCCATGCTAAGAGGTCTTGGAGCTTCGCAAAGAGGACCGAGTCGCCAACGACAGAGGTCAACGAACCATCACCGCCATTGGTAATCCGCACACCCTCCAGCCGTCCATTACGCCACTCGGTCATCGTAGAACTCCTTTGACTCCTGCATGTTTAGTTTCTGGCGGTGACTGACTCGTGGGCGTTGAGACTGTGCATGCCAGTCGAGCGCTCCGGTGAGCCACAAATACGCAAGGGATGCCAACAGAATGGCCACGAAGATCGTGACTTCAATAAAGCCAAGCCATCCAGTCTCCGGCACTGCAACTGCCCAGGCATAGAGGTACGCCGCCTCCACATCGAAAATAACAAAGAACATGGCGATCAAATAATATTGCACCGGTGGGCGGACTTGAGCGTTGCCAGTTGGCCGAATCCCACATTCATAGGGAACGCCGGTTGCACTGTCGAAGCGACGTTCTGGCTTTTTCCAATGACGTTCGCCAAGCAAGGGTGGAAGTCCCAGCATGACGGCAATCACCACGCCGACACACAACCCATAGATACAGATCTGCCAAATCGCGTCATCTATCATAAGCAATAACTAACTATCGGCAATAACGAGCTATACATTAGGACAATGAAGGTCTTCCCAACTCTTGGATATCATGCTGAGTGGGGTTTGACTCTAAAAATTCACAATTTCACAATTGCTTACAGGGAGAACTATTCCACAGCGTGTGGTGAGAGAATACGCGGAGGGGGAACGATTCCGTCGGCTGTTCGACGGTTCCTGTACCGAGGGGTTTTTCAGCAGACTGCTAGAGCTCTGCTTTCCGGTTTATGTTTTTTCCAGCGCAAGAAGCCGTTGCTTCCGCTCCAGGCCCCAGCGATAGCCCGCAAGATGCCCATTACCTCGAACGACTCGATGACAAGGAATAGCCACCGCAACAGGGTTCGTCGCACAGGCTCTGGCCACAGCCCGCGCTGCCGCCGGTTGTCCGATCGCTCGTGCGATCTGTTGATACGATCTGGTCTGTCCGCGAGGGATCTGTTGCAGCGCCTGCCACACCTTGCGTTGAAAGGACGTCGCCTTCACGTCGAGCGGGAGATAATCCATGCCCACGTTCCCGTTGAGGCACAGGAGAAGACGAGAGACAGGCTGCTCTAATCCCTTCCTATCTCGACGAAGCACCGCCCTCGGATAGTCGCTGCGAAGCGATGCGACCAATGCCACCTCAGTCTCTCCAAGACTCACAGCCGCGATACCCCGTTCTGTGACCGCCACCAGCATCCGACCGACAACCGTCGGCACAGTGGTATAGCGAAGCGTGACTCCCATTCCACCGGAGCGAAACACAGAGGGCGTCATGCCGAGGGCTTCATGCACTCGAGCATACAGCCGGCTGCTGGAACCGAACCCGGCCTCGTAGGTCGCATGCGTCACTGTCTCACCTCGTTTCAATGACGTGGTAAACCGCTCCATTCTTTTGACACTTTGGTACGCCTTCGGGGAGAGCCCGACCCTATTCGCGAAGGCCCGTTGCAGATGAAACGGACTGAGACCAACGTGAGCAGCCAGCCGTCGGAGCGTGATGGGCTCATCCGCATGGTCATCCAGATACCGTCGCGCTCGTTCAACCCGCTCTTCTGCCTCGGAGCCGACAACTGACTGAGGTCGACAGCGCAGGCAGGCGCGATACCCTGCCGCCTCCGCCAATGGCGCCGAATCAAAAAACATCACACGGTTGCGAGTCGGACGGCGAGAGGGACAAGAAGGACGGCAATACACTCTCGTGGAGGACACTGCATAGACAAACCGGCCATCGCCGCGACGATCGCGGTTCAGAACAGCCTCCCATGCATGCGCTGCATTGACTAACGGCATGGGCCATCATACCGCCAGAACGGGTCGAGGCACTATCCGATTGTTGCGCTCAAATTCCGAGGGTAGTGTTCAGAGGCGTGACTTAGCGCGCCGCGAACGAGCCCTGACACCACTCGGTTATGTCTTTTGCGTCAGGCGAATAGTCAATTCTTCATACACATGCCTGCGATGGCCAACGGCCATCAGCCGAATCATGCGCTTCTTGCGATCGATGGCATACACGATCCGAAAGCGGCGGACGCGATACTTCCACAAGCCGTCAAGTTCACGTAGGAGCGGCTCCCCACACTCCGGGTCGGTCGCAATGCCACGAACAGCCGCCTTGATGGAACGTTTCAGGTCAGGATGGAGAGAGCGGATCACCTCAGCCACATGCGGAGGGATATCAGGTCGGAAAGGATTCACGCAGTGCGTCGCTTCTTCACGGGAGTCAACGGCTCACCAAACACATCCTCAAAAGCGAGGCCCTTTCCGCCGGTTCCATAGAATGACTTACTTCGGCCGATCTGTGCCATCAAGACAGGGTCGCTCAGCACGTCCAACGTCTCTTTCAGTCGCGTATACTCATCGACATTGATCAGCACTGCGGCAGGCCGTCCATTCTTCGTCACCACGACCTCCTCCTCACGCTCTTGCACGCCAGTGACTAGCTCCGGCAACCGTGTCTTCACCTCAGATAAGGACAACGTTTTCGCCATCTCGCACCTCACAACATTCGATGACCATAATTCTGGTCATTACAATACCGCACCGCCAAGGACCCGTCAACTCTCGGAGAAAAAGACGCCGCGGACCACGAAACAGGGGCTGACAGTCTACTCTTTACCTTTGGGGGTGGCGTTCAGAAAGTATGGGTTGCCAGCCTCTTCGAATTTGAAGTCAACCGATTTCGCACTATAAAGAAAACAATTGACGAGCTTCGCGGCATCAATATCGAATAGAGCGATGTTAAACCCCTCGCCTAAAAGGCTCTTATAAACTACCCCATCGAATCCATTCTTCCGAAATAGCTCAGCCAATATCTGAGTGGGAATGTATTCGGTTGTCGGATTGTCGGCACTTACGGGTTGAGAGAAAGCATGGTCAATATGCGCCCACACAGCCGTTTCTCGTTTATCCGAATCAGGTTCTTCGTTATACCAGTGATGAAGAAGGTCTGTCCCCTGCTGTCTAAAGCAGTTAATCAACGTGAGATCCTTCACTGTCTCGAACTGGCCGACCGAGATATAAGAGCCAATCCAAGGTCGGACTTCTGCCATAGCTGTTTCTTTCTCTGTAGTAAGGTATAAACACGGTATGCCCTTAGGATTGACTCGGCCCTCATGCGGGGAATGAGCGAGCGGTTTCATTCGTGCGTGTGGTAAGGGTCCCTGGTCTGAGCTCAGTTCGCCGTCAATCTCTACCTCCTCCTGATGATCGCCTAGTTGCGCTCTCCAAAGAAACCGCTTGCTGGGAAAATTAATTTTTCTAGTATGGCTTGTCGCTAGCACCGTGTGCAGAAACTTATCGACCTGATCTTCAAAAACATACCTTGCCTTACGTCGCACGCTATGCGCGAAAACGTAATAGCTGTCCCCGGAATCAAATTCAGGCATCACTTCACCAATTCAGATGTTTCGCGGAGGTTAGGCCAACCAAGGAATAAGTGTCAAGATTGGCATCGCGTTCAGGTGTTGAAGGCCCAGTATTCCCAGCTATACAGGCTTCTGGTTCCGGCAAAGTTGAGCCCCAGGAGGGGCCTGGATAGATCTCTCCGTGTTCGCTTTTCGCCTCTCTAAGAAATGGGAGCATCTTAACCAAAGGAGCGACCGAGGCTGCCCTTTACTGCGCGCGTCGAACGATATAAACGCTCCCTCCGAGCTAGCTCGTTATCTCTTCAGGGATGGGGGCTGATTGATCTTCCACTGCGCGCGTTCAACGAGGGGAGTCATCGACCGCGCGTTGCGCGAGCACAGAAAATCATCAGCCTCCATCCCCTCCTCTATTCTGCGAGTAAGAAGGGCACGCCGCTCCCCTCCAACGCTCTGCTCCAGGAGCATAGAATCAACGCAGATGCCATTCTCAACCCTATCTCATGATCATTATTTATCCGACAGCCCCGACAACGAGAGACTCTGAAGTCACTCGACACGGCAAGGATGGTGTACAATATTTAACACACAGCCAAGAAATTAATTGGGGCAGGGACAGTCTTCTGTTGATCTCGTTGACCAGTTTGTTAGATGATAATTGGTTGAACAATGATGTCAGGCTATGGAGGTGGATATCATGACCAAATCACAAGCTGCTGCGTTACGCGAGAAGTGGGCAGAGGGGGACAATGCACCTTGTCGGCATCTGCACCTGGAATTGGAACACAATAACAACGATTATTTGACGGATAACTATCACTGTACTGCCTGCGGTGAGTTGGTTGCCGCGAATACCCGTGATCCCTTTCAAGTCATCTGACCCTGGCCAACCCATCATCCCTACGTCTTCAGGATCAGAAATCCTGGCTCACTGAGCGAACACATCAGCCGGGCGCATGGCTTTCAAAGACTTTCTGGCACCCAAGACCAACCAGTCCTGGATTGTGAATTTCAATGGCGCAAAGCCCTGGGGGTTGGTTAGCCCTGCACAGAACTTTTCTGAAAACATTCCGCGACAGTGACGGCGCCTATCGCCGTAGGAAAGCGATCCACCGCCATAGGTTCAGCAGACTCGCGAGGGAGGCGGCCACGTATGTCAGGGCAGCCGCGGTGAGGATGCGGCGGGCCCCCTGCTCGTCTTGAGGCGACAGGTAGTTCCTTTGCTGGAGCATCGGCAGTGCACGCCGGAAGCTGGCGTCCCACTCGACTGGAAGCGTGACAAGATGCACGAGTGTGGAAATCCCCATCGTCGCCATCCCGGCAACCAGGACGACCACACCCGCCACAGGAGTCTGCGCCAGCGCCGCGGCAATTGGAATGCCCATCATCACGACCCCTCCAAGCTTTTCCGCCCCCTGCGCGACCCGCACAAGTCGCGTGCGTTCCGCAAACGGCTGGTAGCCCGTATGGTGTTGAATGGCATGCCCGACCTCATGAGCAGCCACGGTGATAGCGGTAAGGGACTTCCCATCGAATTTATCGGGCGTCAGACGGACAGCCTTGGCCTCAGGGTCGTAATGATCGCCCTGCTCGGTCATCTCCACCTTGATGTGCTGCATGTCGAGTCGATCGAGCAGGTGCCGCGCCAACTCCGCCCCCGTTCCCGGATAGTCAGAATGGGGCACACTATGCCGGGCAAACACCCGCCTGGTCCATAGTTGCGGACCGAATACGACGATAGCGACAATGATCAACAGCAGGGCTATACGCACGCTATACTCCCATCACCTCAATCCCAAGTCAGGCGTGGCACTCGGCCCGGGCCATCGGCACACACCTGTGTGGGATCGACCCTTTCTTACTCACGTTAACACAATGGACAAACGCACGTTCTCCTCAAGGGTCAGCCTAGGCCTATCCCTGCTGCGCCGATGACCGAACACCGGCTATACTCTTCCACCCGCTCTATTTACCTAGGGAAGGTCTGATTTATTCCCCGTTGGTGATGTGCTATGAGGAATGCAGCACCCGACAAAGCTACGAAGGCTGGAAGCGTGTCCCCCTTCGCCAAGGCTTCGGAGGACACCCGCTGTGCATTCCTCCACAGCTTTACAGCTGTAGCTTCCTGCGTAGGCGGGTGAAATTTACGCAGCAGTAACAGGGTGCTAACCTCGGCGCAATGCCGGCTTGGTAAAATTACGCCAATACATAATAACCAATATCACGGGAGGGGAACACATGGTTACAGTCAGTCAACTCATGAAGCGGGACCTCGTGACGGTAGATTCGGGCACCTCGGTCATCGAGGCCGCCAAGTTGATGAAGGCCTGCAATGTAGGAAGCGTGTTGGTGTCTCACGATCACCAGATCATCGGCATCGTTACGGAATCGGATGTCGTAAGGAAATTCGTGGGATCCGACAAGGCGTCCTACTTTATCCCCGTCGAAGACATCATGAGCTGCCCAATCATTGGGATCGAAGAGCGCCGCCCGCTCACCGAAGCGGCGGACCTCATGAATAGACACCAGACCCACCACTTAGGCGTCGTCACCAATGGTGGAACGGTGGTGGGCACCCTCTCCGTCCGCGATCTGCTTCGTCCGGTCGCCATCGACGAATTCTAGCCGCCAACTCTCCCTACCAACTCTCTCCATGCCCCGTCGCACCCGCACCAGATGCGGGAAAGACGGGGTCCTCTGCTTGCTTGTCTTGCTCAATGACCGTCCCTTTAGTGGCCATTGGCAGGGGGAAACAAGCGTGTTGGCAACCGCGGCCTACTCGGTGTGGATTAATTGCGGAGTTCAGAGTTCAAGTTCATACGACCTCCAGCATCGGCCTGGCTTGGTCTGCCATTGTCTCAACGGCGATGGAGCCAATGTCTAATCGGGACACACCGACTTGTTTCCCGGTATTCATTTGAACCTGAACCGCCCGATCATCCCACAATTCAATCATGGAATAATCCTTATGCGCTTGGATTTGGAGAACCTGCCCAATATGCTCAAAACACCACTGCTCTATCTGAGTTTTCTCGGCTCGGTAAGGGAATATATGAAATGATGTCCTCGCAGCCCTGGCCGTCACAATTCTGACCTCACGACCGTCTCTCAGCCACATCTTAACCCGCTCCACCATGGCAGGGATCGGTTCTCCGATGCGTTTTGATTGTTTTCCGTCGTGCCTGGCAAGCGTGCCGTCTAAGTCAACTCCGATCCATCCTCGTGTCATGATGCCTCCTTTATTGGCACATCCACCACAATTACTGCATCACGATCTATTGACTTACCGGGCAGACCATCAAAGTTCAGTTGTGCAGAAATGGTTTTCCTCAGCCACTTAGGTTCGCAGCTTGTATCCCACGCCCCTGACGGTCAGGAGCAATGCCGGACTGGCCGGGTTCTGTTCAATCTTCTGCCGCAGCGAACAGATGTGAACATCGAGCGCGTGTTCTTCGAGAGCATACCCTTCTCCCCAGACACGGTTGAGCATCTCCTGGCGAGAGAGCACGCAGCTGGGCGATTCGAGGAACTGCCTAAGAATCTCGAATTCCTTAGGGGTCAGATCGACGGCTTGGCCGTTGACCAAGACTTCATGACAAGTAAGGTCCATCAGAAGATTCCCCACTCTATACTGGGTTCTCGGCTTGACGCCGTCCTCTCGGCGTCGAAGGATGGCACGCACCCGTGCGACAATCTCACGGACACTCTGGCAGCACATAATCAAATCGATATCCTGATCATATTCTTCAAGACATTCTTCGTCGTAACAGGATATGGCTCCCTCCTGCACCGCGACGATCGAAACCCTGTTCAGCATTCTCATCCGACGGAATTTGTGAACGGAGTCGGAGCGACGGTCGAGAATAATTAAGGATGGGACGTTCATTTCTGCCTCTGTGAGGGCAAGGGATTCCATGGTTACCACTGCACCACGATACCCGCTCGTTTCAAGGGCCTTCTTTAACGACTTCGCCAATGACTCGGATTTCAGAAAAATGAGTACGAAGCCGCCTACGTCTGCCATGGATGAGTTACCGATTGACATTGCGTAGCAATAATAGGATCGGGTCACACACCATATCGTTACGACAGAATTAATTCTCTGTTAAGTCTAAGCCGACGAACTAGTTCCTTCACCTAATCGATTTGGTTGGAATTAACGCCGAGATAACAATTCAACGTCTCCCGACAACGAAATCCTGGTCGGCAAGTAGGAGAAGCCTGATAGCGCTACGGATTGCTGCGCCAGAGATCTAGGGCTTGGCTGACAGTGCCTTGGCGATGAGGCGAATGCGGCACCACAGATGCGAGGCCACGGGCCAGGAAAAACACTGCGCATATTCGATTGAATATATGAGGATTTTCCGGGGTGGAGCGCGACAAACCTTTTCACAGCCGGTTAACCGCTCAGGACGACTGGTTCATACCCCTTCCTAAGGGATTGCTTCCCTCTCATTTCACCTGTGATATTATTCGCTTGTAAAGATCCCGTAAGGAGACCGCGATGGTTCGTGCCGACAAGATTCCCTCAAAACCGTCAGATCCCCTTGTAATCAGCCCCACAGTCAAATCAACGGTCGAGCGTGAAATCAAACTGGCGATTGATGACCATTTTCGTCTTCCCGAGCTGCCCGGCACCCCGCTTCCGCGACGTCGACTCACCTCGACCTACTACGACACCTCACAGTACGATCTGGCCCGCGCAGGGATGACACTTCGCCATCGAGTCGAGCGCGGGAAACAGGCCTGGCAACTAAAGCTTCCCCTGATGAGGGACCGGCAGGAAGTTGAGCTGGTCAATCGCCAGCCTCTTCCACCAACGATGTTCCGCGATCTGCTCTTTCTCTCTCTTGGAGAGCGGGAGCTCGTACCAGTCGCGACCTTGCGAGTCTGGAGAGCCGGCGTCCGTGTGCGCATGGACCATACCCCTGTCGCAGACGTCACGCTCGACCAGGTGTCCGTCATAAAAGACGGAGCGGTCTTTCAGCGTTTTCGAGAACTCGAAATCGAACAGATCGACGGGAAGGACCGCGCGCTGTCTGACATCGAACGGCAACTCCGTCGAGCAGGAGCGTCCGATCATGACGGACACCCCAAGCTCTTTCGTGCGCTTTCTCTGGTCGCTCCTGGTTCTGAGCCGCCTCCCGCATCGGATGCACCGGTAGTGGCTCATGTACAGTGGGCCCTCGCATGTCACGTCCGATGGCTGCTTGCGCACGACCCGGGCACCAGGCTCGGAAGGGAATCGGAAAGCCTGCATCAAATGCGCGTGGCCACGAGACAATTGCGCGCCGTTCTACGCGCCGCCAAGCCCCTGCTGGTTCCTGAATGGGCCGACTCGTTGCGGGATGAGTTGCGCTGGCTCGGGCAACTGCTAGGACCGGCCCGAGACCTTGACGTGCAACTCGCCTATTTCCGTGAGGAATCTACCTCGTTGGATGCCCGAGACCGCCGGCCATTGTCATCGTTCATCTCCCATCTGGAAGCACAGCGAATCAATGCCCAGGAAATCCTATTGAACGAGCTGAAGAGCGCACGATATCTTGATCTCGTCAGGCGGCTCCAGCAAGCGGCGCAGGATCCAACCGCTGTCGAATCCGCCGTGACGCTACGCGACCTCGCCAAGGATGAATTCACCAAGCTGAGAAATGCGATTCTCCAGACCGGCCCCACACCCACCAACGCCACAATCCACGGGGTCAGAATCAAAACAAAACGGGCCCGCTATGCCGCAGAACTCGCGGAACCCACTGTCGGCAAGTCGGCCTCACGCTTTATCAACAAAGCCCGCGCTGTGCAGGACGTCCTCGGTATGCACCAGGACGCCCTTCAAGCTGAAACATATATCCGAACATTCCTCAAGCATTCGACCAGTGCGCGGGCCGCCTTTGTTGCGGGACGCATGGTCGAACGCCAACGACGTCGTCGTGAGAAGGCCAGAAAAAAAATGCAGCGGCTTTTCCGTAGCCTATTAAAGCGAGGCGAGAAAGCGTGGGAAAAAGACTGACCAGGATGCGAAACGGATAAGAAAGGCGGGAGAAGCTACCCTACGCAGTGCTTTCCTCATTATTGACCGAATGACCGGACGTATCGCAGCACCTGCCAGGCTTCATCTTCCGTGAGTATGAGCGGAATAAAGGAAGCCATGGCCGTGCCCTTGCTGCCATTTTTCAGAATCCAGAACAGTTCCCCATCGGTTCGCGCGGCTTGCCAGTCACGGTCGGTGAAGTCGCGCGGCAACGGGCCTTTCAGGCTGCCAGGGTCGATGTCGCTTCCCAATAATCCTTTGCCGTCCACCCCGTGGCAGGCACGGCAGAATCCTTTCCCCTCATACATCTTTTTTCCATTCTCCACAGTGCTCGGCGTAGCGGGCAAAGGATTGCTCATTGCCCTCGCAGCATCGAATTGATCAGCCGGGACACGAGACCTGAGTATCTCCTGGTCGGCGCTCCAGACAGGGGAAATCCACACCGCACCCAATGAGAAAACAACGGCAAAGAGAAGAGATTGTTTCATGGGATGAGACCACCGGCAGAGCGGGTTACCCGCTCTGCCGGCACGCCTTTCTACAGCGATTACTCTGTTCTAAACTTGTGACCGACTGATTGCGGGTGCCCGACTATGCCATTGGGCGCCTTGGCCCCATCCGGCCAGAGATGGAAGATAATGCCGTCAGTCTTCGCAGCGATCGCAGCAATTTCCTTGGCCTGAGCCTCTGGCATATCCAATACTTGCACACGACCGGTAGCAATTTCGACTTCGTGGTCATGATAGTACTTGTTCCAGGTCTCAAGGGGCACCTGGGTGCGGGACACGGACTTGGCGACGAAATATTCTACATCTGTCAGGGTAGCGTTGGGATCGGTGGATTCAAAGAGCAGGCACTGGATAATTTCCGAAGAGACCGGTTTGCAATAGTGGTGATACGGGCCATGGACCGTCCCGTCTTCGAACTTATGCGGTGCCATCACGTGAATATTGTACCCCTGGGCCGGTCCCGGCTTCGGCGCAGCTATCGCCGGACTGGAGCCTCCTCCCTGCATTTCCGCACAGCCGGTCAACAAGGCAAGGCCCAAGGCCCCAACGATTGCATAGGTACTTGATTTCATAAGATGCTCCTTTAATTGTAATGGCCCGATCTAGGTTCCACCCATGGAACCTACGAAATATTTCTTTGCCATGTGAGACATGGGATAGAAAAAGGATTCGTAATAGTAACTCGGACACGTGGACGAAGCTATCTTCTTGTGTGGTAGGCAGAAGCAGATCAGGAACTAGCGGCCGACGGTGGATTTCATCAAGCTGTCTGCCTGTGGAGGTGAGAAACCCTGGTATCCTCTGTGGCGCTCGGCGAGTTCCAATACGGAAAAAGGCTGGCCATCCACCATTTCCGGCGATGTGAAGATTTGTCGTAACTGGCCACCCCGAACCCCGACGATCTGACCGGTAAAGACCACCCCCTGTGCCTTCAGCCGTTCAATCGCCTGCTCGATGTCTTCCACGCGCACCGCTACATGATGAAACACGTTATCGCCAAATTTCTTCACCCAACCGGGGATGATGCTGGTCCGGCCCCGATCGTCGGGATAGGCTTGATCCACGAAAAGCGCCGGGTACCCGACCTTCCGATAGACCTTCGCATACCAGTCTTCATACTCGATCGTTTCGCTGTACACATACCCGAGCCTCGTGAATTCCTCCGCACGCTGGTCGATATCCTGCGTCCGCAGCGTGAGATGGTCTGCCACTGGGGAGAAGCCGACTCCTGCTGCATTGAGCAAGTCGCGCAACAATGTCGCTGCCCGATTGCGCGACACATAGTTGTCGATCATTCCGGCAATCAGCGCATCCAACTCTACACTTGGTTCCATGGTGTGGCTCCTTCCCAGCGAGTGTGAATCATCGGTCACTCACAGATCAGATCAAGGATAACAGGAGAAACTGCGCAGGATGCTCAAAAATGCCAGACGTCTCACTCGCCCAACCCTGGCGCGCCAAGACGCGCCTGGTACCAAGCCGCAGCGAACTATCACTCTATAAGGGGTGGGTGGGATGATCCCAACTGCGCGCGTCTTCCCAATTCCTCGTTTCTTATTCAAGGGTAGCCTAGTCGATCCTCGAATGCGCGCGTCGAACGAGCACATTCCTATCGTGCGCGTTCCGCGAGCAGGAGGACGGCTAGGCTACCCCATCCCTCCTTTTTCAGCATCCGGTTAGGAGCCGAATTGAATGCCCTGGGCTAATGGCAAATCATGACCCCAGTTGATCGTATTCGTCTGCCGCCGCATATAGGCTTTCCATGCATCCGAGCCGGCTTCGCGTCCTCCGCCGGTTTCCTTTTCACCGCCAAAAGCGCCGCCGATTTCTGCTCCTGACGTCCCGATGTTCACATTGGCGATCCCGCAGTCGCTGCCAGCAGTGGAGGTGAACCGCTCGCTGCTCCGTACGTCGGACGTAAAAATCGCAGAAGACAGGCCTTGGGGTACGGCATTCTGCAAGGCGATGGCGTCGTCGAGTGCCTTGAAGGGCATAACATAGAGAATCGGCGCAAACGTCTCACGCTGGACGATGGGCCAATGATTTTCCGCTTTCACAATCGTCGGCTCCACGAAACAGCCGGGCCGATCCAGCACCTGCCCCCCGTAGAGGACTGCCCCTCCCGCCTGTTTCACCTCTTCGATCGCTTTTCGATAGGTCTCAACCGCAGCTCGATCGATCAACGGACCCAAGAGCACGCCCGGCTCCAATGGATCGCCGATGCGGATCTGTTTGTATGCCGAGATTAATTTCGTCACCACCTCATCGTAACGAGACTCGTGGACGAACAGCCGTCTGGTCGTCGTGCAACGTTGACCGGCAGTGCCGACTGCACCGAACACGATCGCGCGAATCGCCAAGGAGAGGTCCGCCGTCTGATCCACGATAATCGCGTTATTCCCGCTCAGTTCCAAGAGCGTCCGCCCCAACCGTTGCGCAACAGTCGTGGCCACTGCTCGACCGACCGGTACGGACCCCGTGAACGAAATCAACGGCAATCGACCATCCTGGACTAACGTCTCAGCGACGGTCTTTTCTGCCGTCACGATTAGCGAGAAGATTCCCCGATAACCCTGTTGCTCCATCACGCGGTTACAGAGGTGCTGCACCGCGATCGCACAGAGCGGTGCTTTCGGCGAAGGCTTCCAGACCACCGTGTCTCCAGCAATTGCAGCCAGGAACGCATTCCAGGCCCACACCGCAACGGGGAAATTGAAGGCGGTAATCACCCCGACCGGCCCGAGCGGATGCCATTGCTCCGCCATCCGATGCTGAGCCCGTTCGGACTGCATCGTCGATCCATACAACATGCGGGACTGGCCCACGGCAAAGTCCGCCATATCGATCATTTCCTGAACTTCGCCGTCCCCCTCCGCTTTGATCTTGCCGACTTCGAGCGACACCAACGAACCAAGCGAATCTTTATGTTCCCGCAACGATGCGCCAAGCAACCGGATGAGTTCTCCCCGCCTGGGAGCCGGAACAAGCCGCCATTGCTGGAATGCCACCGCAGACTCCCGCGCGATGTGCTCATAGTCATCAGCTGAACAGGTGCGAATATGCGCAATCGTCTCGCCGGTCGCCGGATTCACGGATTCCAGCAGCGATGTGTTCTCGCCGGAGGCCCACCAATGGGTCCCGGTACTGCCACCGCTGTTGATGGCGCTCAAGCCCAGTCCCTTGAGAATTCCCGCGATGGGCATCATCGGTAACAGGCTCCAAACCGATTCTTTAGGACGTCTTGTAACGGAAACGACTCCTGGGTCACGAATCCCTTGTACTGGTTCGGCGCCGCAAGCACGAGGTCAGCCACGGCGCAGAGGCTCGAGGCGGTCGTCATTTGAATGGCAGACCACAGCTTCCCTTTCACACATTGAGGATAGATCTTCTTTACGTAGTTCTCTTCGAACAAGGCGCCCCCCCGCATTCCCATGACGGAGGTATAGATCAGCACGACATCCTGCAGTGTTTGGGGAACTGCCCGTTCCAGGATTCGCTTGAGTGTCTCACGGTCCTCATTTAACTTGAGATCGTTCATCAAGAGGTGAATTTTCTCGCAATGGCCAGGATACCGCAGCGTCTTGTAGTTCATGGTCCGGACTTCCCCCGCATAGGTATCTGCCAACGTCCCCAATCCGCCTGACGTGTTGAACGCTTCGTACAAAAGTCCATCCACCTCGATCGTCTCATACCCTTCGAGGGGTAGGAGAGGCACTTTCTCTCCCCCTTCAATTCCGTAACAGATGTTACCGTACTCGTTGATTAACCCATCGGTGGACCACGTCAGTGAATACTTGAGGGCATTACTCGGATGAACCGGCAAGGCACCGACTCGCATTTTGACCGTATCCACTGTATCGAAATGGGTGATCAAATCGTGCGCTGCGATACTGATGAACCCAGGAGCCAAACCACATTGCGGCACAAAAGCTTGAGGCGAATCGGCACTCAGGACTTTGACCTGATTGGTGACTTCAACATCCTCCGTCAGGTCAAAATAATGAAGCCGGTGTTCCCGAGCCAATCCGGCGACAACGGGGTTGCAGAAGTACGGGAGGCTCGATAGGACCGCATCGAATCGATGCGCCTTCACATATGCGCTGATGGTGTCGGGATGTCGGACATCAAGGAGCAGGGGCGTGACTCGCGAGAGACCAAGGTCCTCGACAAGCCGCTTGGAGGCATCGAGGCTGATGTCACCGAGACAGACCTCGTAGTCGCCGCTCTCTGCTAAGAGGCAGGCAACCAAAGATCCGATCTTTCCAGCTCCCAAGACGAGTACACGGTGCATGGCAGGCCTCTTGTGCCATTATTATACTCCTGTCCTGGCAGGATGCGGCTAGACAATAGATAATTGTACCTCGTGGAGCCCCAGGCTTTACAGCCGTGGTCCCTTTTGTATATTCGGCGGAACCCGCCGAGCCTACTCCGCCGTAGTAGCCGACAAGGCTACGAAGGCTGGAAGCGGGTCCTCCTTCGCCAAGGCTTCCGAGGACACCCGCTGCGCATTCCTCCACAGCTGTATCCACCCTCCGTAGCCGTCTACTGCGGAGAACGGGCAGCTGTGGCTTCCTGCGTAGGCTGGTGAACACTTCGATGGTTCACATGTGTGGCAGAACCATGGGTATCTTATTACCAGTACCAAAAGTGGTGCGGTCGCGCACGCCGATGGCCGACGAAAGTCGCTCTGTCATTTATAAGATACCGGCATCGCTGAGCCGGGTTAAGACCTGCCCCCGCTGGAAATAGGCTAGGCATTTTGACAAGAGCAGGCGAACAACGGCACCTGACTGTATAATGAAAAACTGTTTAACTTATTGTTTTTACTGCACATATCTGCCGTGAAGCAGACACGGTCTTTGTGTTATCCTAATTCACAATTAGGAGCACCGTTGATGTTACGCATGCCCTCTCGAGTCATCCTCCCTTTCGGGTACCGGATCTCAGTGCGTCAGCTGTCAGATACCGACATGGACCGTCGGGACCCGAATGCTGATGGTATCTGGGACGACGACACAAAAACTATTTATCTTCGTAAGCGCTTGCCCATGACCAGGCGACGCTACATCCTAGCCCATGAACTTGGCCATGCCTGGCTCGACTGGCAGCATCGGCACTTAGACAACGGCAAAGCCAAAACCTAATCGGCTGCTGAAAAATGCCGCCAGCGGCGTTCTCAGCTCATTGAAATCCTCAACGTACCCCAGAAGGGTACGCCTCCGGTTTCAACTCGCCTTGGCCTTGCTGGACGACCTTTTTGAGCAGCCTGCAACAATGCTTTCCTCTTGTCCAAAACTTACAAGCCGTGTAGTTCCCCACGTACCAACATAGTTTTGCCTCAACCTACTTGGCCCCGGCTAACTTCAGCACTACAGCCCATTCGGCTTCTGTCACCGGCTGGACCGAGAGACGGGAGCCTTTTTGCAACAAGACCATGCCCTTGAGTTTCGATTCCTGCCTCAGTCGGTCGAGCGAGAGGCTCGTCTTGAAGGTTTGCCGATACTGAATGTCCACCATGTCCCACCGTGGAGCGGAGGGAACGCTACCTGGATCATAGTGGTGACTCGTCTTGTCGAACTGCGTCGCATCGGGATAAGTGGTCCGCACGACTTCCGCAACTCCCACCACAGCAGGCGGCTCGGCGTTACTGTGATAAAAAAGTACCCGGTCGCCGGCGGCCATTGCACGCATGAAGTTGCGCGCCTGATAGTTCCGCACGCCGTCCCAACAGGTTGTCTGTTTGGGGGACCGCGCAAGATCCTCGATCGAAAACACACGTGGTTCTGACTTCATCAACCAATAACGACGCCCTTGTGCCATCACATCACCTCTTCTGCTTGGTCATTTGCCACACTCCATGTATGCTGTCGGCGAGGCCCCCTATTCGATTGAGGTCTGCCAATGGAACTGACGCCATTCTTCTTCGGTCTGTATAAATTCGTCAAGTACGGCCTCTACCCGCTCACGTGGGTGGTGCTGCTCCTTGGAATGGCAACGGTCTTGGCCCTCTTCCCGTTCTCACCGACACGCCTGCGGTGGGTGCGCAAACTTCTCTTGTCCGCTCTCCTTCTCCTTGTGGCACTATCCAGCCCACTGGTCGCTACCCCACTAATTGGGTTACTCGAATCTTGGTATCACCCGCCACAGCTGACATCGTCCGATCACTTCGATGCGATCGTTGTGTTGGGGGGTGGCATCGAAGAGAAAGGCTCGCTTCGACCAACCACCGAACCTTCTTCCTATTCCAGAAACCGAACCACTTGCGGTGTAGATCTCTACCAGCAAGGCTATGCCCCCACCCTAGTGCTGACAGGAGGCGATGCCCGAATCTTCGGCACCGGCCCCCAAGAAGCGGTGGAAATGCAACGATGGGCGGTTCGCCTCGGCATTCCCGAGTCCGCCACAAGGATCGATACCGAAGCCCGAAACACATATGAGAACGCGACCGGGACCAAGCGTCTGATCGGACCCGCCTCGATTCTCCTTGTCAGTTCCGCCAGCCATCTGCCACGCGCCGTCCCGGTGTTCACGAAGCAAGGCTTCCGCGTGACGCCCGCTCCCTGCGATTATGCTTCGCAGGACCTACCGAGAGAGAACTGGGATAACATCGACCCTTTCGATGTCTTGCCGAACGATACCTCATTACAACGAACACGGGAAGTCGTGACTGAAGTGGCCGGTATCGTGATTTATTGGGTAGCAGGAAAACTCTAATTGGTGGCACCAGAATCGCCTGCAGGATGCTCAAAAAGTCCGTCCAGCAAGGCCGCAGGGAGTTCGGCGACCGAAGCGTACCCTTGGGGTACGTTGCAGGGAGACGAGCGACTGAGAACGCCGCTGGCGGATTTTTTCAGCATCCTGCTAGTCTGAGGTTTCGAGAACGGCAATCAACGCACGATACGTCAATTCTCGAACTGTATCCTTCGACGGTGCCTGGTCACTGCTGTTGATTTCCATCCACACACGTTCTGCCACCTGGGTGCGGGCATCGTTACACAGCCCCCACATTTGATGGAGAAACCCGTCCGGCAATCCAACTTGCATCCCTTCAGATTCGATACGATCGTCTAGTAGCGCCAATAAATCGGACAGCGCCTGATCCGACCCATAGGGCGTAGTGGCAAAACCAAAAGAGGCATGAGTTGCCGCGTCCTGCTTCGCCTGTTCGACCAAGTCCCGCATGTATTCTTTGAGCAAGCCCACCACATGACCGGACAATGCCATGCTGTTCTCCTTTGCCCTCATTATGAGGATGTGCGGGAGAGGGGGCAAGAACCTCTGGTTGCTCTGGTTCGTACGGTTCTCTATGATGCCGACAAAACTGCAGCATGAGGCACAGGACTGTGACGGTTGAACGATTTGAGGTCGCACTGAATACACCCGCCGGGCGGCTGACCACGGCCATCGACGTGCCGACAGGGCTTATCCCCATTACTGCGATCGTCCCACTCACACGCCGACTGGGAGATGAGGCCGCAGAGTTGGAGATCCAGCAAGCCACCGAAACCGGCCAATCTATCTCCTGCCGAAAGGGCTGTGCTGCTTGTTGCCGCATGCTGGTTCCGCTTTCTGTACCAGAAGCGTTCGCGTTGCGAGAGCATGTGGGGCACCTGCCGATAGATCGACAAACCCACCTGCTAAACCGCCTCCATGACACGAAAGATCACCTGACACGAGCAGGTCTGTGGGATCGGATGAGCGACGTTGCGGAGGCCTCCAAGCAGGTATCGGATGAAGAACTCGATCCGATCAATCAGTCGTACTATGCCTTGAGAATCCCCTGCCCCTATTTAGAGAACGAGCTGTGTTCGATATACGAGGCACGGCCGGCCGCTTGCCGGGAGCTCCTCGTCACCTCACCAGCGGAACTGTGTCAGAATCTGGTGCAGAACCCGGTCATGCCTCTGCCGGTCTCGATGCGAATGAGTTCCATCCTTGGACTGGCCTGGGGCGCCTTAACCAGCTCTCCCCCTCGACTCATCCCGCTCCCGATGGCCTTAGAGTGGGCAGAGCGACATGAAAGTGAGTCTCAACGGACGTGGCCCGGCTCATCCCTCTTAGACCAAGTCCTCGACAACATGTGGCGATTTCTCAGCCAGGCGTTTCAGAAACGCGGCAAAGAAGCTAATAGCTGACAGCGATCAGCGAGATCGTACGACAGTGAGTAAGAGGAGAAACGCGAATGCAAAAACCCGTCATCGTCTGCTTAGATCTCGAAGGGGTGTTGGTGCCGGAGATCTGGATCAACGTCGCGCTCAAGACCGGCATCGAGGAATTGAAAATCACCACCCGCGAGATGCCGGATTACGATGCCTTGATGACCAGGCGCTTGAATATACTGGATCAGCACAACCTCACCATTCATGATATCCAGAGCGTCATCGATCAGATGGGTCCGCTGGAAGGAGCCACGGATTTTGTCGCCTGGCTCCGGGAACGATGCCAAACAATTATCTTATCCGATACGTTCTACCAGTTCGCTCACCCGCTGATGCGCCAACTAGGATTCCCGACGCTCTTCTGCAATCAGCTGGAGATCGATGAAGCCGGCCGCATCGTGAGCTACCACATGCGGATGCCCAATCAAAAAAAACACTCGGTGGCAGCGCTGAAATCACTCAACTTTCATGTCCTGGCCGCCGGCGATGCCTACAACGACACCGCCATGCTAGGAGAAGCCCATGCGGGATTCTTCTTCTGTCCGCCGGCTCACCTCCCCAAGGAATTCCCTCAGTTTCCGGTGACAAAGACGTATGAGGAACTGAAAACGCATTTCGCACAGGCAGGGAATTTCAAATAGCTGTCAGCGATCAGCTGTCAGCTTCTGAATAAGAGAGGTAAGCATCCGCTTCACCTCCGTTACCTGTTTAATAAGATGTTCGCTGTTGGATTTACTCAAGTAACAGAGATCTGCCGAAAGAATAATATGGTATTCCAGTTCACTGGCTGATCCAAATGCAATCCTCAAGAACCGGGCCAACTCAGGTGAGCCACTTCTGCCGCAACCTTCGGCAATGTTCGCCGGGATCGAAACTGAAGCACGCCTAAGCTGGCTCGTGAGCCCAAATAATTCATGTTGCGGGAAAGTAGAAGTAGCTTTGTATGCTGCCAAAGTTAGTCGATGGGCCTTCTCCCATACTTTAAGATCCCTAAAATCACGCATCTGTTATCTGGTCAACATTTCAAGCTGATGGCTGAGAGCTGATCGCTGACAGCTACTATTCCCCATTCACCACTTCCAGCACACGCCGGCCATATCGTTCTGCCTTCAGCGGGCCGATGCCGGGAATCTCCATCAGGGCGGCGGGCGTCACGGGCTTGTGGCCGGCAATGGCCTTCAATGTTTTGTCGTGAAAAATCAAAAAGGCTGAGACGCCCTCTTCCTCGGCAAGCTCTGTGCGAAGCTGCCGGAGCCGTTCAAAGAGCTGTGGGTCCGCCGGCGACGCTCGGATAGCAACAACAGAGGAGGCCCTTCCATGGGACGACTCCATTGCCGATGAATTGGACTGTGGCTCTTCCGCCTGCTTCAACGCAACTACGCTGACTCCTTGCAAGATCTCCCGCCCCTTGCCTGTCACATCGAGCGTGGGATACTCCGTGCCTTCGACCTGAAGATATCCTGAGTCGATCAGGCCTTTCACAAGACTCGTCATAGACGCTTTCGAGGGTGCACGACACATCCCGTATGTCGGGCACTCTTCTGCGCCATACGCCTGCATCGCTTTCGAACGGCTTCCGCGGAGAATGTCGACAATTCGACTCACACCGAACCGACCTCGACACCAGGACACAGTCTCCAAAATAGCCTTCGTGGATGCGGCATCGTCGTGGGAGACCTCTCGACTCAGCTGCGGCGCAGGCACGACACAACGGTCACAGAGACCACAGGGGCCCAAAGCCCGCTCCGCTTCGTCGCTAAAATAGTCAAGAATCGCAAGTTGTCGGCAGGTCGATACCGAGACATAGCCCAACATTTCTTGTAAAAGCGTCTTCATCCGCTTGGCGCGTTCGACACCTTCGAGATCTTGTGATGCCTGCTGAATGAAATATTCCTGCGTAGCCAGATCCCGTTCATGAAACAGCAAGCAGCAGGCCGCTGGTCGTCCGTCGCGGCCCGCCCGCCCGACTTCTTGATAATAGGCCTCCACGCTTCCTGGAATATCGAAATGAACCACCAGCCGGACATCCGATTTATCGATACCCATACCGAACGCATTCGTCGCCGCCAGAATCCTCACGGTCCCGCGGCGAAAATCGTCGTGCACGAGTTGCCGCTCTTCATCCGAGAGACCGGCATGGTAGTAACCAACCGACGTGTGAGACTGTCCCAACCATTCGGCGGCTTCTTCCACTGCCCGGCGGGTGGCGCAATAGATCAGAATTGTACCCTTCTCCGTGTCACCGACCAGCCGCTCCAACACTGCCAGTTTTTCCTGGCGGGACTGGCAGAGACGAACAGACAGGGCGAGGTTAGCCCGACGAAATCCTGCAACCAGCTTGAATGGATCACGGAGCGACAACCGACTGCACAGATCCGTTTGAACACGGGATGTGGCAGTGGCAGTCAAGGCCAGGCAGGGAGGGTTCGTGAGTTCCTGACGGAGGCGGCCAATTTTGAGATAGTCCGGCCTGAAATCGTGGCCCCACTGGGAAATGCAATGCGCCTCATCGACCACCAACAACGACACCCAGAGTGAACGCAAGAGTTGGAGAAATCCCTCATGCTGCATCCGTTCCGGAGCTAGATAGAGCAACTGAAGCCGTTTCTGATTGAGATCTTGGATCACGCGGTGCTTCTCAGTGCCCGAGAGCCCTGAGTGAAACGCCGCTGCCGCGATCTTTCGCTGCTTTAAGCTTGCCACCTGATCCTGCATGAGCGCGATGAGCGGAGAGATGACCAGGGTCAACCCGGGTAGGAGAGTCGCAGGCAATTGATAGCAGAGCGATTTACCCTGCCCGGTCGGCATGACCGCCATCGCATCGCGCCCAGCCAACACGGCCCGCACGACCTCCTCCTGGCCAGGTCGAAACTTTTCGAAGCCGAACTGGTCGCTGAGATGTCGAGTCAGATCATCCACGGTGAGATCATAGAAACGATGGACGGTTGGAGAGCATGGACGCGAGGGGAGTATAGAGGACCGACTCACTGTGGGCAAGTCGAACGAGCCGAGATGGGAAGATCAACTCTCGACCCTTAGCCCGCCTTATTCATGAACACTTCTGCTGCAATCGCGGATTCGCTGCTGCGACGCGCCTTCGGCTGGCAGGCTCGCCGCTTACTCCCTCGACGTACTGTTCAAGTACGCCTCGGGAGCTCACGGCTCCGCATGCCCGTCTCGCCACGCGACTGCGCGATTTCGCGATGAACTGTCATGAATAATGCGGGCTAGGTTCGTCTCAGAGAGAGATGGTTAGGGGACAGGTGATCTTACAACCCTAATCGTCACATACAACTGATACGCGGCAACCCCACCGACAAGTAGGTACTCCAACAATTCAACGTTCACATTCATACCTCGGCACTACGCATAGCCTTGGGAAGCTAGATGAAGCACCACCCCTTCCCGTAACCCCAAATCGCTGACGAGTACGACTGATATCCCCAGTGTCACCATGATTGTCCGAATGATGATTGCGCCGGCTGCGATGACGTCTTCGCGGCCTTTTTCTAAGCCTGGCAGACCGGCTCGGTCTGTTCTCTTGCGGCTCAGGAGCGTTTGTTCGAGTTCTTGAATGGTGTCGAGCTGCAGTATGTAGTTGTGAATTCTGGCTGGCTCGTAGGTTGGGAGTTTCTGGGCCATCGCCGCTAGGCTGGTAACGGTTCCGGCTGTACCGACGAAGGTGGCAGCCTGATAGCTGCCCATGCCGGCGACTGCTGCTTTTGTTTCCCTTGCGATCCACTCGCGTGCCTGGCTCACTTCTCCGTCGGTCGGAGGGTCGTGTTGGAGGAGGCGTTCACAAAGGCGTACGACACCGATATCGATCGATCGTACGACCGGATTCTGGCCAGGCCGGTCTAGGATGAACTCGGTGCTGCCGCCGCCGATGTCGAGGGCCAGCACGTCGGTCACACCCTGGGGCAAGCCGGAGCGGATGCCCAGCATCGTTCGCCTGGCTTCTTCTTCTCCTGAGATCAGTTCGACTTCGAAGCCTGCTTCATGCTTCACGCGATCGAGAAATTCATCGCGGTTTGTTGCATCACGCACAGCACTTGTCGCGACGACCACCACAGCATCGACCTGGGTAGTATCGATCAGTTCACGCCACTCCTTGAGGCACTGCAACACCCGTTTCATGGCAGTAACACTCAACTGCTTGGTCTGATCGACGCCCTCTCCCAGACGGAGGATTCGTCGCTCGGATCGTACTTCGATTAGTCGTCCCTCATGCTGCAGATCGGCGATCAGTAACCGGCAGGTGAGCGTGCCGATATCCACGCCGGCAAGACGCTTCGTGCGCGATGGGTCAGTCATCGCTCGCTCCGAATCTCCGTGATCTCCGACTCAAGCTTTTCGCGTGCGTCTTTGAGGGCTTGGATCTCTTTGACGAGTCGATCAATTTCGGTATCGTACAAAACCCGTTCAACCGGTTCGCCTGCCTCGCGAAGATGGATCGCTCGCTCGCCGACATCCCGATAGAGTTCTTCTAATTGCTGGTCGAACTTGCGTATATCGAGCCGGATTCGCAGCAGTTCCGTTTCTTCCAATGCACGGATCGCCGCCTGCGCCGTACCATGGCGCAATGTCGCCAATCCCGCCTTCACGTCATGTTTAAGTCGCTGGAATATGCCCATTCCTCTCTCAACCTCTTACCCGCTAATCTCGCGCTTCTCCCCGTCCTATTAGCTCACCGACCCGAGATCCAACTTCGACTCCCACCGGCGCAACATGGCTTCTCGCAGAACGCGGTGCACCGGCGCCTTCAACTGTGGGTCCTGCTTCAGCAGGGCAAATGCTTCCTGTCGCGCCTGCTGAAGTATATCGACATCCCGTACTAGGCTCGCCACACGAAACTCCGGCAAACCCCACTGCCGGAATCCGAAAAACTCGCCTGGTCCCCGAATACGAAGATCTTCCTCGGCGATCACAAATCCATCGGTCGATCGCACGAGCGCCTCTAACCGTTCCCGAGCCGCCGATGGCGGTTCACCGGCCGCTTTGGGCTTCGCGGATCGAGACAACACTCCACCCGATGCCATCAGTAGACAATAGGACTGGTAGCCGCTTCGTCCAACTCGTCCTCGTAATTGATGCAATTGCGCCAGCCCAAACCGCTCGGCATGCTCGATCATCATGACCGTGGCATTCGGCACATCGACCCCGACCTCCACCACCGTCGTCGAAACTAGAACCTGTATTGCCCCCTTCTTATACGATGCCATGACCTGTTCTTTTTCATCCGACTTCATCCGGCCATGCAGAAGCCCGACGCGAAACTCGGCCAACTCCTCAGATTTCAACTGTTCAGCGCCTTGCATGGCCGCTTGCAGGTCGGTCTTCTCCGATTCTTCAACCAGTGGATAGACGATATAGGCCTGGCGGCCGCTCCGCAGTTCGTCGCGTAGAATCTGATAGGCACGCCCCCGCTGGCCATCGTTGAGAAGAAACGTCCGCACAGGCTTTCGGCCAGGCGGCATCTCGTCGATCACCGAGACGTCCAGATCCCCGTACACCGTCATGGCCAGCGTGCGTGGAATCGGTGTCGCAGTCAACACCAGCACATCGGGCTTATACCCCTTCTCGATGAGCGTCTTCCGTTGGAGGACGCCGAATCGATGTTGCTCATCCACCACTGCGAGTCCAAGCTTCGCGAAGGTGATACCTTGCTGGATAACCGCATGGGTCCCGATCACAACTTGTGCGGTCCCTGAAGCCACCTGCCCGCGAATGGCTTTACGCGCTACCGCGCGGCCACCACCGCTCACGAGCACTACGGAAAGCCCGAGCGGTTCCAACAGACTTTTCATCGTCCGATAGTGTTGCTCAGCAAGAATTTCCGTCGGCGCCATCAATGCCGCCTGGTAGCCCGATCCACAGGCTAGCACCATCGCCTGCACTGCCACGATAGTTTTTCCGGACCCCACATCGCCCTGCACTAGACGGTTCATCGGTTTGCTCGACGTCATGTCCGACAGAATCTCACGGATCACCCGTGCTTGCGCCTCGGTCAACTGAAAGGATAGCGCACGATCCAACTTGCCGAGGAGTGGCGTCTTCGGATTGAACGACACCTGCTTAACCTCCTCCTTCATGACGCGGTGCCGCGAGGCCAAGGCGAGTTGGAGCACGAACAGTTCTTCGAACGCCAAGCGGCGATGCGCCGGCGTGAGGCCTCGATCGAGCTGTCCTCCATCCGTCCCAGGCTGAGGGAAATGCACATCCTGAATGGCTTGTTGAATGGGCAGCAATCGATAGCGGGCGCGAAGCTGAAACGGCAACACCTCCTGCGCCTCGGCGGCATGCACATCCAGCAGGCCTTTCATCAACGCACGCATCTGCCGGGAGGTCCACCCCTTGGTTTCGTGGTACACCGGAACGATACGCCCTACGTGCAGCAGCGCCTCGGATTCCGCACCCATCACTTCGTACTGCGCAACCTCCATTCTCATCGCCACCCATCCCTGCGCACCGGTCACCATCCGTCCAGTCAGCATGACGCTCGTCCCGACGGTGAAAAGTGCTTCGAGAAACGGCTGGTTAAAGAACACCGCCTGGAGACGTCCGGTTGAATCCTCCACCACAATGTCGAGAATCGTGAGACGACGACTGCGGGCGCGCTTCGCCTCGCTTCGGACGATTGTGCCGCAGATTGAAGACTGCACACCCGGCACGAGTTGCCCGATCGGGGTCATGACCGAACGGTCCTCATAGCGCCAAGGCAAGGTCCAGAAGGCATCCTCAACCGTCTCGATTCCGAATCGTTGGAGCATCGATGTGCGCTTCGGACCGACCCCCCTTGCGAAACGGATGGGCTGTGCCCACCAAGGCTTCAATGGGGTATCAGTGATGACCGGTTTACGCACCACAATAGGCTCAGGCTCCTGCCGAGTAGGGGTCGGATTGTGAACGGCTTTCCGTAAGACTCTAAGAATGACCATGGCTTCCTGCAACCGACGCTGCTGGCTTTCTACCGGGAGTCGCTGCTGGTCTTCAAGAAACAGTTCACGCAACCGGAACAACGCCGCTTCAATGGCACGTGGATACGTACTGCTTGATAGGGCCTGCATTACCTGTGAAGAGACAAAATGACTCAGGTTTTTCACGGTCGGAAGATGCGTGAAGGCATCGCGTGTCGCGAATTCAATCGGACGCGCGACACGGTCCAGCCATTGCTGAAACTGTTCAGAGGGATTGGGCTCGGAAGAGCGCCGTATCACAGTGGCGGATCGTATCACAGCCTCTTCTCCGCCTCAACGCGTTGGATGCGGGGAAAGAGGGCAGTCGCTAGTGGCCGTTACAACCGAGATGCCAACCTCCATTATTATTGACGTGCTCATTTTCCAACAATCCTATGTCGCACTTGCCTAGGGTGGTACATTGAGTATCAATCGCATGGAGCCCGTATGTATCGTCGCAACATTTTTCATATTCTCTATCCCGTCGCCTGCCTCATCGGACTGTTCGTCGTCTATCAAGCCTGGTTCAAGCCGACCTACTTACCTACATCGCCATTAGATCAGCCCAATACTGTTGTAGAAGACTTTCAGAGCGAGGCGCACAAACCGCTTCATGAAGGCCCACTGGAACCAGAGCAGAAACACACTCGCCTGATCGACCCCAGCGTCATCCCAAAGACGTCGCATCATGAACTGTTAGAAGTGATTCGCGATGAGATCGAAAAAGGGCACATCGATACCACGGAAGCAAAACTCGCAGACTTACCGATCGCCATCACACACAACGATACTACACGTCGCTACGTCGCCATCCTCTGGAATAACCTGGGGATTCAACAGGAAAAAACAGGGGGAACCGCTGTTTCGATTAAGACCTTTAAGAAAGCCGCCTCACTCGATGCCAAGAATTCTGTCATCCAACTGAACCTCGCCCATGCCTACTGGGAATTGCGCGATCCAGCTATGACACAGGACTTTCTTGAACATCTGACCGTCCTGGCCCCGGAGGAACCATTCCCTCATTTGGCGTTGGCCAATCTTTTTCAAGAACGGGATCAGCTCGGAGAAGCGGCTCACCATCTCGATCACGCTATCGCTCGTGCAGGCAATGATTTAGCCGTGCAATCGTATCTACAGACCGTTACGGCCAAAGTCCGAGGAACAGAGAAAAGCGAAACACGCCTTACCAGCCGAGGCAGCACGCACTTTACCGTGAAGTTCGATGGGGATGCCGATCAAACAACTTCGGTGGCAGTGTTGGAGATCCTTGAAGAGGCCTATCGAGAGATCGGACAAAAAATCGGGCACTTCCCATCAAAGACCATTGTCGTAGTTTTGCACGCCAAATCTCTGTTTCAGAGCGCCACGGGCAGTCCGGTGTGGGCCGATGGGCTATTCGATCCCGTGCTCGGGCGCATCCACGTTCCTGCACAGGACGCCTTAGCAGACCATGCCTGGCTTAAACGCGTGCTGAGACACGAGTTCGTACACGCCCTCCTACACGACGAACTCGGCTCCGCCGGCAGCGCCATTCCAACCTGGCTCAATGAAGGCTTGGCGATGGAATTATCCGGGGATCGTTGGTCGGATCTCGATCAGATTATGAAGCAGGAGTTTACGCTAATCCCTCTGCCTGCTTTAGAAGGGGACTGGGGAGGACTGTCTAGCGATGCTGCGACCGTGGCTTATCTAGAAGCAAACTCGGCGGTGCATTATCTCATTGACCGCTTCGGCATGTCTCGAGTGCGAGAACTACTCGTGCATCTCAAAGCAAGACAGGCACTCTCTGCAGCAATGCAATCGCAGCTCTCGCTGTCTTACGAACAGTTCCAGTCCAGGTGGGAGGATCAGTTACCGCATCACGAACAGAAAGGCTGATTCGCAGGGGTCTTATAATGTCCGTTAATAGATTACCGACCCTCATTCTTGATCAGATCGATTCCCTTTCCACCTCCGTTCCCTCGCCAGTCCAAGCCGGAAGAGCCTCGGCCGCAGCATCTCGCCTGACTGTCATGTTCGTCTCCTCCGCCTCCTGCTCGATTGTATCTTCCCATATTACCTGCCGACCCTGATCATCCATCATTCGAATGCGAAATTGAATCTGTCGAGAGGGGGCTGCCAACCCTTCTGTCTGACCCACTACAGCCCTGTTTACACGTTCTGCACGCGAGAAGGTGCCGACTCCGGCTAAGAAATCATCAGTCCATGCAAGCTGTCCTGTTGCCGGATCAACGGCACAAAGATAAAACTGTGGTTGACCGTCAAAAGTCACCTGGTTGCGGATGTGAGTTACCTTAGCTTGAGGCCTAGCAAAGTAGGCGGCTACAGGGTACGAGGAACCAGCACCTTGGTTTCCAGCAGTGAGATTCAATTCACCTTCCCAAAGAAACTTTCCTGTTGCTGCATCATAGGCGCGTAGCGTAAACGATGAAAGTCCATCACCACCCGGACCAACTCCACCTGCAAAAATCCGTTCACGAGGCGCACTGTCCATTGATACTGCATCCTCTCTCACATCCAGATCGAACGTTTCATCAGTGAGGACTGCGCCACTTTCAGCATCATACGTTTTTACTGTAAGCTTCGATGTCTCGGCATTTTCATATCCGATGCCAGCTGCCACAATCGTCCGAGTTTTCGCCTGTTCGTGAGACGACAGATCTGCAGTCCACGCTGTTATTGGAGAACTGAGACCGACTACAGCACCCACCATCAAAGCGCTACAGAACACTCTCTTCCCTCGCTCGTCAATCTTCTGTTCAGTAAGTAGCGCCACAAACTTGCGCGAAATCGGCTTAACCCACATACGCAATTGAGCTACAGTCTGAGGCAATCGTTGGCTGATCGTCATATGCAGTTCTCCTTTTGCTCATACCGGAGTCTCGCACCGACGGTTCTTGGCGTAAATCCTTCACTATGGGGAGAAATCCCCTCGAAAGAGGGGGATATCAGCCGACTGGATAGTCAGGGGAAACATGAAGAGCAAGATGGGTGGAGTTGGGTTTGCCCGTGCTCCGCTACTTGGGCAATACCTCTCGATTCGAGATATAGGGATTTTCGGATACCCTCACAAGTGGAACTTGGTAGGAGACGGAAGAGTGATGTGGTGCCATGCATGAGTACAGCAGATAGCTGAAGAGCTTACCCGGTTGAGCGCTCAAGAGGAGAGAGAACACCGCCACCCTTGAGCCCAGGCAGAGGGGCCAGAAAACCAACCGGCGCACAGAGGATCTCCCCGCCAGGATGGACCAGAAAGGCGTCGGAGCGATCTGGCCGATGTTTCCCACCAAGGCTATGCGAAACCCCTTGCGCATGGCAAGACTTTGATGGTCTACACACATGGGAGACGAGGAATACATCCTGCTCTTGCTGTACGCAGCCGAACAAGACTATCATCCCGTCCATGCGATACAGCTGGACGTTGATCGGTTTGCTTGGGGGCCTCTGCCTCATCGGAGCCACCACCACCCAACTTGTGCCGACTGCGACAGAGACCAGCCGAATAGGGTGGATGCTCTACCTCCTCGGTTTTCCTCTCATTCTCGCAGGCTTCGTGTGGACGGGATGGACCTGGACAGCCATGGCTTGCGTCATCTATAGCACCGTGGGATTGGCCTTAGATCTCTCGACAGTTACGAGCATTCTTGGCGGGAAAGGCGAAACCGACACTCTATTCTTCTTCAGTGTGATAAGCGGGATCGTGAATTTCTTATTGATCGTGTTCGGCGCTCGCGCGTTTTTACATTCATTCCAGGAGACCGCGCTTCCATTATCCCGCCCTCCCAATCCTCCGTCCCCTTCTTCATCCGCAAGATCTTAATCCGTTCGAATCCTGCATCCGTCAACCAGGTCCTCGTCTCGGCTACTTTATAGGTATCGCCTTGTTCAGTGAACAGCAACATCGAGACCGAGAAAAGACCTGCCTCCTCGGGAAGCAGCCCCTCCCTATCGTGGAGAAAGGCATCCTGAATTAGTAGGCGGCCTCCGGGATTCAATGCAGCCAACGCTCGGAGGAACAGCGCTTGATTGTCTTGAGGTGAATAGATGTGGAGCACGTTCGAATACCAGATGACATCGTAGGCGCCGGGAATAGATTCTGTCAGCAAGTCCAGCGGCAGGTAGGAGAGTCGCGGACCTGCCTTGTGAGTCGAGGCAATCTCCTTCGCCACTTCGAGAGCTGCGGGACGGTCGCATACTGCGGCCCGGAGCGCAGGATTCTTTGTGAGAAAAGCCATGGCATAGGTGCCGGGGCCGCCGCCAAGATCGAGCAGCGTCCGCGCACCACGCAAGTCGATCTGAGCCACAATCTTCGGAGCGATCTCCACGGTCCGGTGATGCATCGCCCAGGTGAACCGACGACGATAGTCCGGACCCTCCAGCTCATCGTGATCGAGCGGCAATCCACTTTTCACCGATTCCGGTAATCGTCCCCAATCGGTCCAATGGCTTGTGATCAACCGGAGATAGGCCCCCCGATAAGCCGGATGATGGGCGTTCAATGCCGTGGCACCCAACCGGCTGTTTCTATAGATCTCGCCCCGTTTTTTCAGCAGGCCGGCCATTGCGAGATTCCTGCAAAGAATGGTCAGCCCTCGCTCACTGACCTTCATTTCACGAGCCAGATCGGCAAGGGTCCAGGAATCCGCCCCGATGGCCGTGAAGATGTCCAGCTCAATCGCAGCGATTAAGACTCGCGGCAACCGGTATGCGGTAATCGCGTCGCGAAACTCGTCGAACGTGGCGATATGCTTGCTCATTAGCCTACACCGATCGTCCGCACACACCAACGCATCAAATCTTGAACGGCTATCGGGTTTGTGAGGTCTACATTCCGTTCGAATCGAGCAGCCACATACTCATCGGTCATGTCGGTCTGTTCAGAAAAACCTGACTTCAGCAGAATCGCACGATACTTGGAGACCTCCGGTTGGATGTAATACTTGGCCTGTTTCGCAATCTCGTCCATGCCAAGATCTTCCGGCGTTCCATCGGATAGAAGGGTCATCACATCGTCCAATGCCATACCGTACTGGCAAAGCAATCGTCCGTCCGGCGTGACCTCCAGCAACCAACCATCGGAACCAAGATCCATCGTCAGCGCGCCGCCCACCTCGAGTTCTTGTAGTTGAGGGAATGTCGGCTTCAGCGAGGCCTTGAGAGAGGTCCAGGCCGGCGAGACTTCGTCACTCATTGGTGCGCCTTTCTCGGAAGCGGAACCCCACTTTGCCCGGTAAGACTGGCATGCAAGACCGCCAACCGTTGAATATTCTCTTGAAGTTTAGGCAGCTGATATTTTCGATCCATATGCACCACCAGTTCAAGAAGATCTGCCGCCTCACGCAATTTGCCGGTCTCTTCATAACATTGGACCAGCACATATCGAGCACCGCCTGTCCGTAGCTCATCGCGCGCCCGTTCGGCAATGGATTGGCTCGTCTGACAGCAGGCAATGGCGTCGTCGTAACGCTGTTGGAGTAAAAACGTTCGACCGATCATGCGCCAGGCATCGGCGACGCCGCCTTCATTCCCCAACCGTCGCATTAAGACCAATGATTGTTCATAGTATCCAATCGCCTGCTCAAACTCTTTGGTCTCGCGCGCAACCAAGCCAAGATCGGAAAACAGCACCGCCTTGCCTGCATCGTCCTGCGTCTTGCACATCAGATCCAGCGCTTCGAGATAATAGGCCTTGGCACGATCCCATTCACCCGCATCGGCTCTCAAGTTCCCTAAATTGCCTAGCGTCGTGCCAATTCCCTTTTCATCCCCAAGAATTTTCTGGAGTTCCAATACTTCTTGGTAATAAGTCTGAGCTGACTCACGCCTTCCACTGACCGCACAAATGTTCCCGAGATTCCCCAGCGTGGCAGCCAACGCCCGTTGATCTCCGGTCAGCCGGTCGCATTCTAACGCCTTCGCATAACAGGTATAGGCATCGGTATAGAGCCCGCGTGAAAAGTGTTCGTTTCCTTGGCGATTCAGTTCCTCTGATAGTCCGTTGCGCAGTGTCATGATGTGGGCTGGAGTAATCGTTCGACCGCCTGCTTGGCGCTGGTCAGAATTGAGACGCCGTCGCCGACCAACAGACTATCGAAGTTGTACTTGAGGAGCCGGCGTAATCCCTCTTGAGCCTTCTCCGCATCAGCGTATTTTTCACTAGGTAGCATACGCACGAATCCGGCAGGTTTTCCGATCAAGGCATCGCCGACAATCAGCACGCCCTTCCCCTGCTGAATGAACAGAGCCGATTCACCGGAAGACTTTTGGTCTTTCAACTGGATCACCCAAATCCCGCCCGGCAGCAATTCTCCGTCTTTGAATGTCTTGGCGGGGATAAGATCTATGTGTGCTGCATCTGCTTCCGGCACATGCAGTTGACAGTGAAACTCGCGTTGGTACCTGGCTGACTCGCGCAGATGGTCCCGATTCGTCACGATGATGTAATCGACTGGACCGTTGCGGAGAATCAGCGAACTCGCGTCACCAGTCATCGGCGGAGGGTCAATCAGAATCTTATGTTCGCCGACCGTCAAGAAAAGCCCGTTGAAATCAAGCTGTTTCTCCTCAGAGAACCAGGACCATTGCCAGATGCCGGGAAGCAGATTCTTCATAATAGAGCCGATGGTTATAGCTGATAGCGTATGGCACGGGTGGATCACAGTGCGGAGACGGCATCTTTGACGGTTTTTGTCACTTTAGCCAGAATGCTGGCTTCGTTGGGCAAGTCGATGATGTCGTCTTCCGAGACTGTAATAAATTTTCGATTCGGTCCCTTCGTGAGCGAAATCAGAAACATGCTATTAGACGGCGTCACAGGGATAACAACCTGCACAGCCGCATCAGTCCCCTTCACCACTTCCAAAAACTTTTGCTTCCCCTCTTCCATTTCATCCATCGTCTTTTTCCCCTCTCTCACGGAGTCGGTTGGCTTCTAAGCGGGGAGGCGGGGTTTCTCCGATTGCGCGCATCAACCGAGCACATGCTAATCGTGCGCAGTCTGCGAGCAGGGAGAGGCCCTGCCTCCCCGCTTCCTACATCTTACTATGTCCACCAGCCAACAGTTTCTCAACTTCTGCCACAATTGCCTCCTCACCGGCCAGGTCCATATTGCCGACACGCTGCCACCTAATCACACCCTGCTGATCAATCACATACACGTTGGGAATAAACTTCCCTCCGCCGTATAATTTGTCCGTCACCTTGCTTGGATCGAGCAGGTATGGATAGGTGACCTCCACTGGAAAGGCCGACAAAAACTCGCTGACATTCTTCTTGGAATCGCCGGAAGAATTAACGCCGACCACTGCCACGTCTTTTCCTTTCGTCATTTCAGAAACTTTTTGGAGTGCCGATCCCTGTACCATACAAGGGTCGCAGATGTGAAACAGTCCGAGTACCACGACCTTCCCTTTATAGGTATCCAGCCCGATAGGCTCACCGGTGATGGCAGTCAACGCAAACGACGGTGCCTTCTCGCCCACCTTGAATAGCCCTGCAGCAAGGACCATGTGGGCTGCAAGAACAGGAATCAGCAACGCGCCAAGAGCAAAGATTATTCGTTTCATCGCAGTCTCTATTGCTTAAAAAGTCCTGAGTGAAGAACCTATCAATCCAGCTCAATACTCATCACTTAGCACTTCCTGACGCGCTATCCTACCATGCAGTTTTTTTCAGGGGCAATGGCAGCACAACCCCTCTCAGTCGCCACAGTACCCGAGTGAGTCACAATGAGATGGCGAGAATGGAAACAGGCTGCTCAAAAAGTTAGTCCAGCGAGGCCGCAGGCGGAGCAAGAACCGCAGGCGTACCCTCAGGGGTACGTTGAGGATTCTTGCGAGCTGAGAACGAAGCTGGCGGACTTTTTCAGCAGCCTGCTAGACGGATGGTTCGAAGAGGCCAAGCTGCCACTCCTCAGCGCGAGTCAAGGGGATGGGGTAGCGTTCCGTAAAGCAGGCGTTGCAATACTGGTCAGGTCTACCAGGAGAGGCGTTCAGCATGCCATCGAGACTCAAGTAGGCAAGGCTATCAGCCGTGATGTACTTCCTAATCTCTTCGGTCGTGTGGTTGGAAGCGATAAGTTCCTTCTTGGTAGGCGTATCGATGCCGTAGAAACAGGGTGAGATAATCGGCGGCGAACTGATGCGCATATGCACTTCTTTGGCTCCGGCATTACGAAGCATCTTCACAATTTTACGGCTCGTCGTACCCCGCACTAGCGAATCATCGACTACGACAACACGCTTTCCCTCCAACACCTCAGGCACAGCATTGAGCTTCACTTTTACGCCAAAGTGGCGGATCGATTGTTCCGGTTCAATGAAGGTGCGGCCGACATAGTGATTTCGAATCAGCCCAAGTTCAAATGGAATCCCCGCTCCTTCGGCATAGCCAAGCGAAGCAGGCACCCCAGAGTCCGGTACAGGAATGACGATATCCGCCGGCACCGACGATTCCTTCGCTAGTTGCCGACCCAAGGCCTTGCGCGTGCCATACACCGCGTTGGCGCCGAAGATCTTGCTGTCCGGTCTCGAAAAGTAGACATACTCGAACACACACATAGCGGGATTGACCGGAGCAAACGGCTTATAACTCGTCACACCCTTGTCATTCAGTAGAACCAACTCCCCTGGCTCGATTTCACGCACCACTTCGGCACCGAGCAGATCGAAGGCGCAAGTTTCTGAGGCTACCAAGTAGGTGTCGCCCAACCGGCCGAGACAGAGGGGCCGGAACCCATGGGGGTCACGAACTGCAATGATCCCATCATCTGTCTGTAAAACAATCGAAAATGCCCCTCGGACTTGGCTCAACGCATCGATGATGCGTGCCAATAACGTATCGGCCCGCGAATGAGCGATCAGATGGATGACGACTTCGCTGTCTGAGGTGGATTGAAAGATAGCGCCGTACGCTTCAAGCTCATGACGCAACACTTGAGCATTGATGAGATTGCCATTATGAGCGAGCGCCAGATTTCCGAACGCAAAGTTGACCGAGAACGGCTGGACGTTCTTCAGATCGTTCCCTCCGGCGGTGGAGTAACGATTGTGACCGATCGCCATTGAACCGATTAATTGATCGAGCGCCTGGGGATTATAAATATCCGCAACAAGCCCCTTCCCCTTATGAACGTAAAACTGTGAGCCATCGCCCGAAACGATACCGGAGGCTTCTTGCCCGCGATGCTGTAGGGCATACAACCCAAGATAGGTGAGGTTTGCCGCTTCCTTATGGCCGTATATGCCGAAGACGGCACACTCGTCGTGGAACTTGTCTGGGCTCTTATGTGAAAGGTGAACGGTGAACGGTGAAACGATGGGAAGTTCTTTCGCAGTTTTCTTATTTATGGTTTCACGTTTCACTTTTGACGTCTCACGTTTTACGTTTGGCTCAGCGTGCGTTCAATCGAAAAGGCCCACCGGTCGTACAGTTGACCGATAGGGAGATCGATATGGCAACCTTCGCTCCATTGCCCCTCCTCCACATCAATAACGAAACGGTCTCCGCCCACGGTCCCAATTTTCATCGCTGGAATACCTGAGTCCCAAGCACTATTTAATACCCTGTCCACCATCCCTGGCTTTACCGAAAGAATGACCCGCGATTGGCTTTCGCCGAACAGGAGGGCATCCAGCCGCAAGGTATCGAGAGTCAACTTTACCACAGCCCCTCGCCTAGTGTCCGGGGCAGAAATACAACATTCAGCCAACGCAATAGAGAGCCCACCATCCGAGCAATCATGCGCTGATTGCACAGATCCATCATGTACTACTTTCAGTATAAAATTATGGAGCACCTTCTCTGCCTCTACACTCAGAAACGGTGGTGATCCCTGTTCTCGATGGTGGTGCACTTTCAGGTACTCGCTACCACCTAGGTCTTCTTTCGTCTTACCTAAGAGCAGAATCACGTCGCCGTCCTGCTTGAACCACTGCGTCATCGTCTTATCAGCCGAATCGATCAGCCCGACCATCCCCAACATCGGAGTGGGATAAATCGAGAGACCGTTCGTCTCATTGTAGAAACTTACGTTACCGCTGACGATGGGAATCTTGAAATACTCACAGGCATCTTTCATCCCCTCGATCGCTAAGACAAACTGCCACATGATTTCAGGACGCTCAGGGTTGCCGAAGTTCAAGCAGTCCGTCAGCCCGATCGGCTCTGCACCGGAGCAGATCAGATTCCTCGCCGCCTCGGCCACAGCAAGACGAGCCCCTTCATACGGATGCAGCAGGCAATAGCGGCTATTACAATCCACCGTCATCGCAAGGGCTTTATTCGTCCCCTTGATCCGAACCACCGCAGCATCGGAACCTGGCCGGACCATCGTGTTAGTCCGCACCATATGGTCGTACTGCTCATAGACCCAGCGCTTGCTCGCAATGGTTGGCGACTCCAACAGGGACAACAGCGCCGCACTCGCATCCTTCACATCGGGTAGCGCATCGTAGTTCAAGTTGGTCAGCATGTCCTGATAACCCGGCGGCGAGTAGGGCCGCTCGTAGCGTGGGCCATCATCGGCCAGCGACTTCGCCGGAATCTCTGCCACCACCTGGCCCTGATCTTTCACCCTGAGAATTCCATCGCCCGTAACTCGCCCCACCGGAGGCGTAGCCTCTGGGCTACGTTGAGGATGCTTTCGAGGCGAGAACGATGCTGGCGGTCTTTTTCAGTATTCCGCTTATTGCAATCGTACCTGCGAGGTGCCATCCCGACAAGCAATTGATGAAACTGTTTCTTTGATCGCCGAGCGCATCTCCGTTATAATCCCGGACGAACCAACATACGCCGGAAAAACTCGGTGCATTTACCAAAGCACCGTGGGATTTTCCAGAATGGCGCTGATGTTCCAATCGCTTCAGGATGCTCAAAATGGCCGTTCCGCAAGGCCGCAGCGAGCGAGGAGGCGAGGCGTACGCTTCGGTACGTTGAGCCTCTGAACGATGCGAGAACGATGCTGGCGGTCTTTTTCAGCATCCTGATAGGAGAACTCTATGGCAACTACCAACCAGCAACACCAACTGCGACTTCGCCAACTCGCCGAACTCTTACTGGCCGTCGCAGGCGAATCCGTGACCGTCATGAAACGGAACGCCCCGGAGCGGGCGCTGAAATTGAAACGACACGATGAGTGGGATATCTACCTTGAGTTTCTCAAGGTCATGTTTAATTTGACCGACCGACTCTCCGCGTTGTACCTGCCGATCAAAACACAGCCTCAATTCATGGATAGTCTCGAAGACGCGGTCACCGTGCAATTGAAAAACGTCCTGGAGCCGGCATTCGGTTCAGGCGCCGACCAAACAGAAGTAATGCTCACCGTCGGTGCAGCGGTGGCGGAGAGTCGGCAAACCTATGAGCGGTACCGGTTCCTCGTCACCGAGCAGAATCCCGTGAGGGACGAAATGTTGAAAGACTTTGGTGGACGCGTCGCCGACTCGATGGGAATCGCAGGAAATGCGCAGGTGTCCTCCGCCGCATCGCTCTGTGCGAGCGCCGTGATCCCGGCCATCAAGGCCATTCTGGCCGGAGATCCCCCTCCGGTTGCCGCAGTCGGGGCCGCCACATCCGTGGCAACCCACCTGCCGTCCGCGCCGCCACAACTCACCCCGGTACCAGAGCCTCAAGGTCCGACGGGGGCTGAGATTACATTGGTGAGCGTGATGTCGACTGTCGCCGATGAAGAAGTGGAAACCAGGTGGGGGCTACACCCTCGATTTCGACAAGATCTTCCTCCAGAAGATATCCAACGAATCGCCAAACTGATGAACCGAGTGGCGAAAATACTTGGCGAACGATATGCTTCCGTGGCATTCTCGGACGAATGGACAACCTGGCATAAGGCCGGTCACGCCTAATCGCTCTCAACAATCGTAAAAGGTAAGACGTGAAAGGTGAAACGTAGGACCACCGAGTCCTCGTCCTCTGAAACATTTTACGTCTACCGTTTCACGTTTAACGCATTAGAGGAGGTTAAGTGGATATCCCTCAGACAGCAGATACATGGCCACAAGCTATTCCATCCGGGCTCTCACGTCTCAAGGAATTAGCAATGAATCTTTGGTGGAGTTGGACTCCGGAGGCTCGCCGGCTGTTCGAACACATCGATCCGACCCTCTGGGTATTAACCCATCACAACCCTGTCGAACTACTGGCCAAAGTCAGGCCGGACCGACTCACGCATCTTGCCGAAGACCCCTCGTATGTGCGGCTCTATTCTGCCGCCCTCAAGATGTTCGACGAGTATCGTCAGAACGGACACAGTTGGTTTAAAACACAGCACAGCGATTTGAAATCTCCCATCATCGCCTATTTTTCTGCTGAATTTGGTCTGCATCGGTCCATTCCCATCTATAGCGGGGGTCTGGGTATTCTCGCCGGAGACCATTGCAAGGAAGCCAGCGATCTCGGTGTGCCCCTCGTGGGAGTGGGATTCATGTACCCGCAAGGATATTTCCGGCAACGGATCACGCCAGAGGGCTGGCAGGAAGCAGCCTACGCCCCCTTCAATCAAGCAGAGTCGCCGATTCATCCGGCCCTCACCCCATCAGGTGACCCGTGCAGGCTGACGGTCGAAATCGGCAGCCGGATCGTGGCGGCAGCGGTCTGGAAAGTCCTCGTCGGGCGGGTGACCCTCTATCTCATCGATACAGACGTCCCCGAGAACAGTCCTGAAAATCGAGCACTGTCAGCCCGACTCTATGGCGGCGACCAGGAGATGCGCCTCTGTCAGGAATATTTGTTGGGTATCGGCGGTGTCCGTATGCTTCGTGCCTTGGGCATTGCCCCAACGGTCTGGCATGCGAATGAGGGCCACTCCGCCTTCCTCACATTGGAGCGCATTCGCGAATTGATCCAGAAGGGATCGACGCACGCAGACGCCTGTGAAATGGTCCGGCAACGCACGGTGTTTACCACCCATACACCGGTGCCGGCTGGCCACGATGTATTTCCCCATCACCTCATGGATCGCTACTTTGCCGGCTATTGGGAGCAGTTGAGCCTCTCGCGTGAAGATTTTCTTCGCCTGGGAGATACCCCCGAATCCCAGGGGCACGGCTTCAATATGACGGCACTCGCCATCCGGCTGGCCGCCCATGTGAACGGGGTCAGTCGCGAACATGGGCAGGTCTCGCGAGAGATGTGGCGCCATCTATGGCCAGGTCTCCCGATTGAGCAAATCCCAATCCGGAGCGTCACCAACGGTATCCACGCACCGACATGGATTGCACCGGAACTCAACCAATTATATGGCAAATATCTCGGCCCCGAATGGGCGGAGAAGTGCGACGAAACGGCCATGTGGCAACGAGTTTCGGATATTCCCGACCAGGAACTCTGGGCCGTGCGCCAAACCATGAAACGCAAGCTCATGAGCTTTATCCGAGAACGTGCCAGGAGCGGCTGGATGCAGGGGCATCTCCAAGCCTCGCAGGTCATCACGCGAGGCACACTGCTCGATCCCGAAGCGCTCACCATCGGCTTCGCCAGGCGCTTTGCCACCTACAAGAGGGCGACCTTGCTGTTCCGCGATCTCGAACGGGTTAAACGGTTGCTCCATAACCAATGGCGCCCCGTCCAATTGATTTTTGCCGGCAAGGCCCACCCGGCAGATGAACCAGGCCGCTATTTCATTCATGAAGTGTTGAGCTTTTGCGACGATCACAAGTTGGGTGGCCATGTTGCGTTCCTGGAAAATTACGATATGCACATGGCGAAGTTTCTCGTCCAAGGCGTCGACATTTGGCTCAACACCCCGCGTTTTCCCTTGGAGGCGAGCGGAACGAGCGGACAAAAAGCCGCGCTCAACGGCGTCATGAACCTGAGCGTCCTTGATGGATGGTGGAAAGAAGGCTACAACGGGGCCAACGGGTGGGGCATTGACCCCTTGGTCGGAAACCAGGATACTCAGGCCCAGGACGAGCACGACGCCCAACAGCTCTACCGCATGTTGGAGCAAGAAGCCGTTCCCCTCTACTATCAGCGAGACCTCGACGGAATCCCTCGTGGCTGGTTACAGCTCATGAAGGAAAGTCTTCGGACCAACGCCCCCCGCTTCTGCACCAAACGGATGGTCAAGGAGTACGTGGATACAATGTATGCGCCCGCCATGGTCATCGCGCCCTCGACATGGTAACCAGCGATTCGTGAGACGTGAAACGTTAGACGTGAAACGTGACAGCGGGAATGGACGCAGTCGTTATACATTTCACCTTTCACGTTTCACCTTTCACGTGTGTGAGAGAGCTCGTCGCGACACCACCACACGTCTGCTGCTCCTCCTACTGCTCATCCTCGGAGCGATCGTCGTCACCCTGCCACCGGCTATGGCAGCCGCACCAACGGCGCCGACCGGCTCAGCTCTCGAACAGGAGGCCACAGCCGCATTCAACCGCGCCGAATACGACCACGTCTTACAACTCTGGTATTCGATTCCTCCAGAAACCACAGCATCCAAGCCGCTTATCCGCCTCGCCTTCCAGAGCGCACTCAAGCTGGGGCGGCCAGAAGAAGCCTTTACGCTCTATCAGCGGCTTATTCCTACGGGTCAGCCGGACGATCCGGCCCTGCTAGGCCCCTTGGCACTCAGCTTTCTCACCAGCCATGTCCGTGATCCGCAAGAACATGTGCGGATCGAGGCCTATACGATCCTGGCGGAACTCGGCCTCTCAGACATACAGGCCGTCCTGGAAGATGGCCTCCTCGATGCGTCGGTCCTCGTACGGGCTCGTGCCGCGGACGCCATCGGTAAAGCCGGACTCGCGGGGAAGTCTGGCCCTTTGCGACGCGCGCTGAGCGATGCCACGCCACCTGTGCGAATTGCTGCCATGAACGCGCTCAGTGAAGCCAACGTCACCGACATCATGCCCTACCTCATCGAAGTCGCAAGAAGAGACGACGGGCCAGAGGGCATCTTCGCCTCTGCGGCACTGTACAGACTCGGCAAACAAGACATGCTGACCGACATTACCGGAGCAGCGACACTTCCCGAACCCGATGTCCGCATGGCAGCCTTGGGAGTCTTAGGGCGGTTGAAACGCCCGTCGAGTCTGTCGGTCCTGAGCCAAGGCGTGTACGATCCGGAACCATCGGTTCGCGCGTTCGCCGCCGGCGCCTTGGGAGACTATGGACAAGCCGGTGGTGTGGCTCCGCTCACCCATGCGCTCGGAGACGAAATTGCGCGCGTGCGTGCCGTTGCAGCCCAGAGTCTCGGACGGCTGGGTATTCGAGAGAATCACCCGTTACTGCAGGCGCTCACGCGCGATGCCAGCATGCAGGTACGGGCCAGCGCGGTAGAGGGATTGCTGAGGTTGGGCGATACATCGGCCATTGCGCTCGTCGCAGACTTGGCCAAACACCCGGACCCCTCGATCCGAACAGCGGCCGCCCATGCACTGGGGGCAACCGCTGACAAAGAAGCCGTAACAATCTTGCAAGCCCTTCTGCAAGACAAACAGCCTCAACCACGTCTTTTTGCAGCGAAGGCTCTAGGTGCAACCGGCGCTCCAGTGCTGCCGTTACTCAAAATAGCCTTGCAAGACTCGGATATCGCCGTCAGACTTGCTGCAGCAGGAAGTCTACTCCAACAACTCCGCCATTCCACACCCGTCCCCAAAGTGCGTCAGCCAAAGAGATAATGTCATGTGGAAATTTATCGCCGTTCTGATCTTGACCGCCGGATCGTTCGGTCTCGGATTTTACTTCGGACAACGTCCCATCGGCACATTGCAAGAAACAGTTTCGAGCCTGCAACAGTCGCTCAAAGACACCTCACGCAATATCATCGACACCACGATGGGAATCGAGAAAGACCTGCGTAGGCGGCAAGGGCTGCTGGACGCCAAATCACACATGCTGCAGGCGAAGTCAGAACTGTTCGATAAGAATCTTGGGGAGGCGGCCAAGCAACTCGGTGAGGCGGCTGACCGACTGGATAATGCCACAAAGGGCGCGAAGCAGGACGAATCGATCCTTGCCATACGAGCGCTGACTGGAACGCTTCGGGAAGTGCGGCTGGATTTGTCGATGGGAAAACCGGTGTCGATCAAGAAGCTCGACGAGATTCAGAGGGAGGTGGACCGGCAGCTGAACAAGTAACGGACGTGAAAGGTGAAAAGTGAAAGGTTTCGGAGGAGGGCTCCGGACAGTTCACGTTTCACCTTTCACATCTTACTTTTCACGGCCTCTGTGGTGGTGGGTTGTTTCTTCCACTTGGCAAGAATCCGTTCCACCCGCATCCGAACGACCATGTCCGGATCCTTCATCAACGGCTTAATCGCCTCGCGGCCCCGGTCATCGCCGATCGCCTCAAGTGCCGCCGCAGAGGTCAAGCGGGTAAACCAATCGCTGTCGGCGAGCATGTCGATCAGCGGGTCGATCGCCTCAGCATGTTTGATCCGCCCTAAGGCCAACACCGCTTGCTTCCGAACATTCTCATCTTTGTCTTTCAACGCGGCGACCAATCGCGGCAACGCCGGTTGGCCCAGGTCAACCAACGCGTTGAGCGCATCATCTTTAAATTCGTCGTTCCGCAGCTGCAGCATGAGCGGGTCCAGCACACGCTCGTCGCGAATCTTCCCTAAGGCGGCAATCGCATACTTCCGCACGTCCCAATCGCGAAGCAACTTGACCAACAGTTCGACGGCTGGAGAGCCGATCTGCCCCAATCCCTCGATTGCCACTTCCCGGACTTGCCAGTCGCCGTCGCGTAACGCCAGACCCAGCGGCTCCACACAACGCTCATCGCCCATTTCCCCGAGCGTGATGGCGGCCTCGCGACGGACCACCCAGTCAGAATCCTTGAGCAGATCGATCTGGATCTCGATCTCGTCCTTGACCTTCTCTTCTTCAAGGACGACTTGCTCGGTCGATTCCGCTGTTGACTCAACCGGTACCGGCTGTTCTCCTGTGAACTCTGCCGCCACCTGATCGGTCAAGGCATCGGTCACCGTGTCTGCCACGGCAGGGGTCACACCTGCTTCTGTAGGTTGTGATGGTTCCATTAGGCCTACCTTACCCCGAACTATTCATGAATAATCCAGGTAACGATTCATTAGTCCGTCAACTGCCAGGCAGGAAATCTACTTTGTGGCAGGAGCGGCCGTCTTCTTGCTCGTAGAGTTTTTCTTGCGCAGCGCTAACGCACGCCGTTTCCGTTGAGCCCGGCGCAGGCGCTTCTGTAACGATCGAAGGGCTTCATCCCCTTTGGGACTCTTGTTCTCAGCCAGTTTCACCGCCACCTTCTTTTTCAATCTGGTTTCGTCCGACTCACTTGCCGTTTTTTCCGTTTTCTTCGCCATCCGGATTCGGGCCTCCCTGTCTACCTGTTGATGCGTTGACTGCTGACTCCCAGCGGGATTTGGCAGTCTAGTAGAGAGCTTCCCACCCTGTCAACCTCGACTATTTCCATATGTGGATCCTTTGGTTTATCCTACTCGCGAAACTCAAAGGGGCTGACGACGGTTCGCACAGACCTCCTTCACAATTACCCATCGACATGCGCCCACCTCATTGCGAATTGACACCTTCGCCCCCTCGTCTCTAGAATGCCGAACATGGTCAATGATCGCTTTCTCAAAGCTTGTCGGCGTGAGCCGGTCGATTGCACGCCAGTCTGGTTCATGCGTCAGGCAGGCCGGTATATGGCAGAATATCGTGCCCTCCGCGCGAAACATTCGATCCTCGAATTGTGCAAGACACCCGAACTGGCGGCACAGGTCACACTCCAACCGATCGATCGTTTTCCGCTTGATGCGGCTATTATTTTTGCCGACATCCTGTTGCCGTTAGAACCGATGGGGCTGAGCCTGGAGTTCGCGGCAGGCGAGGGGCCGGTCATCCATAACCCGATCCGGGACCAGGCCGCTGTGGACCGGCTCAACATCGTCGACGGCGGGGAACTCGACTACGTGGCTGACGCCATCCGTCAAGCTCGACGTGCCCTGAATGGACGGGTGCCGCTGATTGGATTCGCCGGGGCGCCGTTTACACTCGCCAGTTATGCGATTGAGGGTGGAAGCTCACGAAACTATCTCCTGACCAAACAACTGATGTATTGCGAGCCGAAGGCCTGGCACCAACTCATGGACAAGTTCGCGCGGGTGATCACCGGCTATCTCCGGCGACAAATCAAGGCCGGCGCGCAAGCCGTTCAATTATTCGACAGTTGGGTGGGCTGCCTCTCGATTGGTGACTATGTCGAATATGTGATGCCGCACGTCCAGCTGATTTTTGAGGGGCTGAAGCACGAAGGCGTGCCGATGATTCATTTCGGAACCGGCACGTCGGCGATGTTGCCTCAGATGCGGGAAGCAGGCGGGGATGTCATCGGCGTCGATTGGCGCATCCATCTCGATGAAGCCTGGGCAACAGTGGGACATGACGTGGCGGTGCAGGGAAATCTCGATCCCCTCGCGTTGTTTGCCCCGCTGCATGAAATCGAACGGCGCGTAGAAGATATTCTGCGCAGAGCCGGTGGACGCCCGGGACATATCTTTAATTTGGGCCATGGGATCTTGCCCACAACGCCGATCGAACACGTGGCCGCGACTATCGATATGGTGCATAAGTTGAGTCAACGCTAGTGCCGACAGCGTACCGCGTATGTTGAATCATTCTGCTTCACGCGCCGACCGATTGTTTTCTGTGCTGAATGCACACGAATCCTCTCTCTGTCCTACGTCGTGAACAGTCTCCGCACAGTCGCCGTCATCGGTGGAGGGATCTCCGGTCTCTCAACTGCCTTTGCGCTGCAAGAAAGGGCTGCTGCTGCCGGCATCCCGATCCACTGCACGGTAATCGACGCCGCTCCCGAATGGGGAGGTAAGATTGTCACCCATCGAGTCGGCGATCTTGTTACGGAGGCGGGACCCGATTCCTTTCTGTCCCAGAAATCAGCCGGCATCGAACTCTGCGCTAAACTAGGGCTGACCGATCAGCTCATCAACACCAACGAGACCAGTAAGAGAGCCTCTGTCTACTCGCGCGGACGCCTGCATGAACTGCCAGAGGGACTCGTCGTCATTACCCCCAATCAGCTCGGTCCTTTTCTCCGAAGCGGTCTGTTGAGTTGGACAGGACTTGCGCGAATGGGGATGGACTTGGCCGTGCCGGTGAAACGGTCGCGAGAGGATGAATCGTTGGCTTCATTCTTCCGGCGGCGCGTGGGTCGGCAGGCGTTCGACCGAATGCTAGAGCCCTTAATGGCCGGCATCTATGCCGGAAACGCGGAGCAGATGAGCGTGCAGGCGACCTTCCCGAGGTTTGTGGAGCTGGAGCAGCAATACGGCAGCGTGATTCGGGGCATGATGGCGTCCCGGAAGGAGGCCCCCCCCACCTCACACTCTGGTCCGAAGCGTACGATGTTCATCAGTTTGAAGAACGGGCTGTCGGACCTGGTTGCCGCTCTCGTCCGCCGATTGACAGAACAAGGCGTCACGCTCAAGGGACACTGCACCGTCGATGCATTACGCGTACGATCCCATCAGCTTGGTCGCTGGAGGTACGATGTCATTCTTCATGACGGCTCGGCCCTGTCCGTAGACAGTCTTGTACTGGCCACCCCCGCCTATGTGTCGGCGGAGCTGGTCCGCCCGCTCACGCCCATCGCCGGTGGATTGTTGGAACTCATTCCCTATGCTTCGACGGCCACCATCGCCATGGCCTATCCACGTGCAGCGGTGTCAGGCGTGGCCGAGGGCTTCGGGTTTATCGTCCCGCGCGCTGAAGGGCGCGATCTCATTGCCGCAACATGGACATCGCTCAAATGGCCGCACCGCGCTCCCCCGGATCAACTGTTGGTGCGTTGTTACGTCGGCGGGGTGGGGCGAGAAGCCATTCTACAATTAGATGACAAAGCCCTGGTAGCGCGGGTCAGGGAAGAATTGGCCAGCATATGTGGCGTGACGGCGGAGCCCGGATATGTCGAAGTGAATCGTTGGATGAAAGCGATGCCGCAGTATACGCTCGGACATCTCGATAGGCTGAACCAGATCGAGGCGGCACTCAGTCGATATGGGGGGTTGGTTCTCACCGGCGCCGGCTATCGAGGCGTTGGGATTCCTGACTGTATCCGTGACGGAGCGCTTGCAGCCGAACGGGTTGTACGCTATCTGTCTGGCGAGCGAGCCTAGCAGGATGCTGAAAAAGTCCGCCAGCGGCGTTCTCACCTCGAAAGCATCCTCAACGTAGCCCAGAGGCTACGCCTCCGGTGCTTTCATCGGCTGCGGCCTTGCTGAACGGACTTTTTGAGCATCCTGCGGGCATACGGTGTTTGCGTGTAAATTGAGTGTTTCGCAACCTACTGGAGATTGTCATGGATGCCCGGATGAAGATTTTGGATGTGAGCGGACCGTACCGCGAACCCCGCGAACAGGTGTTTTCCTACGACTATTCGGTCCAGCGGGCATCCTGGCCGACTGCCCAGGCTGTGCGAGTGAAGGTGGCCATTCCAGAGGAGTTGGACGTAGTCCGGAGCAAGATTTTAGGGGACGTCGTCGGAACCCCAGGCCAGCAACTCATGATTTCGAAATGCCTGTCTCGGCATATCGCAGACGAAAAAATCCGCATCGCCGAGGCCGACGGCATGTTATCGGAACGCCGAGATACCGTCATACCTCCCTTCACCGGCCCCCTGTCTCATTTATTCGCACGACTCGATGCCTGGGCGGGTGAACAACGAGACACGTTGCGGGCAGAGATCAAAAAGCTGGTGGGACTATAGTCGGACAAGGCGTTCCGAGAAGGTTGCGGCTCAGGTCAAGGTTGAGTGTCAAAGCAACCTGCGAGTGGAACTGGAGATCCCTACCGGACAGGCGGAATGGACACCTCATCATAGGTAATTGCGGAGAAGCAATTGATCTTTAGCGCAGACGCGTGTAGGCTTGAATCATCTCAAAGTCGAGAGGCTGCAATGACCAAAGTCCATGAACAGACACTGTTAGAGAAGCTCCGAGGCCTCCCCCCGGAACGGCTGGCTGAGGTCGAAGACTTTGTCGACTTTCTGGCACACCGGCAGGCTGGCGAGCGCGGTCTGACCCAGGCTGCTAGCCAACTCGCCACCGCCGCCTTCACACGTGTCTGGGACAACCCGGCCGACGCCGACTATGACCGGCTATGAGTTCGGGGATCTCGTCCTCGTTCCCTTTCCCTTCACGGATCAGTCCACCGTCAAACGCCGCCCCGCCGTGGTGATCAGCAGCGCCGCCTACCATAGAAATAATAAGTCGAAGTCAGATTGGTAGCGGCCAAGGACAAAGAAATCGGCTCGGTCACAGCATAAATTGACGTCCATTCGAGCCTAATGGCTCTACTGGACGGGCGGATGGGACAATGCTTCCGTATCGAAGTGTCAAGTCAAGCACCGACCATGGAGAGTTCCTCAATGACAGTTACTATCCCCTTTTCCTATTTTGGACTTTGTTGCCATGTTTTGAACCTTCTTCGTATAAAAGAATGCTGCCATCGATATGAGTGCCGCCAATATACCTAGCGCCACAAGTAGTCCGACCGACATGTCGATCTGGCCTGAATTCAAAACAAATAAGCCCGCACCGACACCCAAGAAAGTGAAGAGAACAATCATGACGCTCTGAGCAAGTATGAGCTTGCCTGCACGGGTTTTCTCATCCTTATGGGTGGCACTCAATGCGCTAAGCTTGGCTTGGATTTCAGGGGAACGCCACTTCCAAATCACAACACTAAGTATAAACGCGAATGCGCACGAAGAGATGATCGGAAGTCTTGGGCTAGTTCCAGGACTAAGCGGAATAATGCCGAAGACCGCTCCAATGCTAATGATAAGCGGGAAAACAAATGGCATCAGCGAGAGCAAGAGAAGGATTCTCGGATTCATTTTTCCTCACTCACTTCAATGAGAAGTAATGAGTACCAAGTCTTGCAGTCACACATGTGCCTTTGCGCTGATAAACCAGAGCAGCCTGATGATCGATCTTACAGGTTTCCGTACCAGAGGCAACGAGAATGCCGCATTAATCATTCAGAATGATCGTTGTGGGCAGAAATTAAAACTTGGATAGACGGCAGCTGGACTATTGTCGCGGCAGGCTGCTCAAAAAGGCCGTCAGCAAGGCCGCAGCCGATGGAAGCACCGGAAGCGTAGCCCCTGGGCTACGTTGAGGATGCTTTCGAGGGGAGAACGCCGCTGGCGGCCTTTTGGGGCAGCCTGCTAAAAGATTTTTCGATACTGACGCGAATGCACCCCCGACTCATCGGAAAAACCGAGAGAGGCACTGTCGGGATTGCCGGTGTCGTTGAGATCGATTCGGTAGTGTCCGCGGATGGCTTCCATCGCCGTTTCGAAGGGAACGGCCTGGGGGTAGAGGTTGCCTGGCGCATGCGCGCCGCGGGTCAGGGTGCGAATGACCTCAGCCTGCGCGTACTGGACATCGGACACGATGTAGATGTCCGCAACGGCGTGGTCCCCTAGTTTGTGGCCAGGCGTTGTCGGGGGCAGGAGATCGACCAAGGTGCCGGCAAGCCGATCACTTTTAAACCGCTTCAAGAGTCCGGCGACTTGGCTATCGGTTGCTTCCGGAGGAACCGACAGGCTGATGGCATTCATGTCTGAGACGACGGCCTGGACTTTGAAAAGTAGCGCCGCCGCTTCAGGATCTTCGGTGATTGGTCCGGCTGGCCCCTCCGTCCCGGTGGCTTGCTTGTTCTTCGAGCTGGGCACAATGAGAAACACAAATAACCAGAGCCCGATCAACACAACGAACACCACGATGAGGGGGTGAATTCCTGCGCGCTTGCCTTCCTGGTAGGGATTGGGCTCATCGCTCATGACGAGGTTCCTCGGTGACGATGGCAGAATTCTGCTTCTTGGCTTGGTCCCACAGTCGATTCATTTCATCGAATGAGAGGTCTCCAACCGCGCGGCCGGATGAGGCCGCCTCGGCTTCGATGAATTGAAATCGTTTGCCGAATCGATTGGCGGATTGGCGCAGCGCGTCTTCCGGATTCACCTTGATAAAGCGGGCAAGGTTGACAAGCGAAAACAGCACGTCGCCGAATTCTGCGACAATCTGCGCCTGCCGGGCCGTTGCAGCGCCGGCGTCTGGCTCTGTCGGATTCGACGCAGGGGCTCGGATCGCGACACGAAGTTCCTGGATTTCTTCTTCAATCTTGCCAAGGACCTGATCGAAGCCTTTTGCATCGTGGGTCCAATCGAAACCGACGCGCGACGCACGGGCTTGAAGTTGATAGGCTCTCAGAAGAGCCGGCAAGGTCTGCGGCACACCGTCGAGCACCGAGTCCGGTCGTCCAGAAGCCTGGCGCTCCGTCCGTTTAATCTCTTCCCACCGCGCGACCACTTGATCTGCATTCTTGGGGGTCAGATCTGACGCCCCCTGTTCAAATACGTGGGGATGCCGTCGAATCAGTTTGTCGGCCAGTTGTTCCAACACATCCTCAATGGTAAAGCGACCCTCCTCCGAGGCGATCTGGCTATGAAAGAGCACTTGCAGCAGCACATCACCCAGCTCTTCCGGCAGTTTCGTCCGATCCTCCCGGTCCAGAATTTCTAGCACCTCATAGGTTTCTTCGAGCAGATAGGGCTTCAATGAGTCATGTGTTTGCTTGCGGTCCCAGGGACAGCCGTCCGGCGCGCGTAACGCGGCCATCAATTCGACCAATGTATGAAATCGTTCCGACATTGCTTCCCTCGTGGTCACACAGATTGAGCCGTGCATTATACCTGGTTCTCGACAGGCTTCAATCGGCTAGCTGGCTGTGGGAAAACTATTGTGGCACGCTGGAAAATCACTTGCCCGCACGTATCGCACAATAGAAGAACGCCTCGCAGGATGCTCAAAAGGTCCGTCCAGCAAGGCCGCAGCGCACTATCACTCTATTAAGGGGTGGCTGGGACGATCCCAACTGCGCGCGGCTTCCCAATCCTCTCTTTCACTTTCAAGGGTAGTCTGGTCGATCCTCGATTGCGCGCGTCGAACGAGCACATTCTGATCGTGCGCGTTCCGCGAGCAGGAGGACGGCCAGGCTATCCCGCCCATTTTTCAGCATCCTGCGTGCGGCTTGCGCCGCTTTAGAGCCTATGATAGGGTACCATCGCTGCATCTAGCGCGGGGGAAATGCCTGTGGCCGCAGAACAGGAAGAAGGATTTGTCGTTCGGGATCGGCGGGGCGGGAGTGGACCCGACCGTCCTTCTACCGCTTCGTCTGCCGCGTCGGAAGTACAGCCCCACCAGGAAGCGGCGCCCTCCGATCCGCACCAGAGTTCGGGAATTCCCGTTACCTTTTCCTCCTTCGTCATTTCGCTAGGCAGCTCTTCCATGATGTTGATGGGGGAACAGCTGGATCCCCAACAGCCTCCGATGCCGCCGAATCTACCGCAAGCGAAAGACATTATCGACTTACTCTCGGTCTTGGAAGAGAAAACCCAAGGCAATCTCACAACGGAAGAACAGGCGGTGCTGCGGGATATGCTCTACGCCCTTCGGATGAAGTACGTAAGTTTGGCTGCCAAGTAGTCGTACTCCCTTGCCGCCTGCCGACCCCAAACATGTCTGTCAGCCACCACATTCGATGCGACGAGGGGAAGACTCCCCTGATTCGATGAACGTGCGTATGCTGTCTTCCACATTCTTAGCGCCGACAACCGGGGATGCCGGATGTGAATGATACTCAAAAGAACTCACGCTCCCTATCCGGGGCAAAACCGGACCGTCGTGCTATGACCGGGATCGCGCCGCCGCTTCCTCATGCTGACCAGTCTTCCCTACGACCCGAGCGTACCCCGGAGCCGGAACGTAAGACCATGCATTTGCGGCCGGTCTGGATCGTCCTGATTCTACTGATCCCCTGTCTGGCACTGACCTTTTACTATTCACATTTCTTGGCTCCTAGCGGCGAAGAAACGGACTCCTTTCTCCCGACGACCAGCTATGCGTTCGTCCTCCTGCTGCTCAATCTCGATCTGATCGGGTTTGTCGTTTTATTGTTGCTGCTCTCCCGCAACCTCATTAAAGCGTATTTCGAGCGGCGACATCGGCTGTTCGGGTCGGGATTCAGGACGAAGTTAGTGGCGGCCTTCATCGGTTTTTCGCTCATTCCAACGGTACTCCTCGCGCTGGTCGCAAGCGGGCTGGTCAATAAGGCCGTAGACGTGTGGTTCAGCGATCAGATTGAACAGGTCATGCGTGACTCCTACGACGTGGCCAAGATGCAACATGCCGGCCACATTACCCTCGCGGTAAACAGTGCCCGAGCCATCAGCCATGAAATCTATCGAGAGGACATGCTGCTGACAGAGCATCGCGATCTGTTGGTCGCGGCGATGGCGCGCAAGCGAACGGAGTTCGGCGTGGCAGGGATTGAAGTCTTTTCGGCTAAAATGGAAACGCTCACCAAGGCGTTGGATCTCGACATCCCTTCCACAGCACTCGATCTACCCATCGGGCAACTGGTCCTCCAAGTGATCACCGGGAAGCAGGAAGTGAATGCGGTCCAGGAGGCTCAAACTGGGCGCTTGGTTCGAGCTGCTGCCCCGATCGCTGCCAGCGGACGGAACGGCGAGATCGGCGGCGTGGTCGTGGTAGAGGCCTATGTGCCGGAATCATTGCTGGCGAAAATGGAAGGGATCGGCCATCAATACGACGAGTACAAGCAGACCAAGGCCATGAAAAATCCCATTAAAGTCGGCGCCTATCTCTTCGTCGCCGTCATCACCGTGCTCATTTTGTTCGGAGCCACCTGGTTTGGATTTTATGTCGCGCGCAGCATCACGGTACCCATTCAACGGTTGGCGGAAGCCACCGAAGCCATCGCCCAAGGGGATCTCTCTGTCCGTATCGAAGCCAAAGCCACCGATGAAATCGGCACGCTCATCGATTCGTTCAACCGTATGACCGCGGATCTGCAGGGCAGTAAGTCCGAGATCGAAGCCGCCAATATTTCATTGCGCCACAGCAACCTTGAACTCGATCGCCGCCGCGCCTACATTGAAACGGTGGTCGAGACGATCGCCGCCGGCTTGCTCTCCATCGACAAGAACGGACTGATCACGAATTTCAATCCGTCCGGCGAACGCATCCTCGGCCTGACGGCGGATCGGTTTCACGACAGACAGGCCAATGAGGTCTTTAAAGAGTTTCGGCTTGATCTGTTCCAGACGGTCTACGATCGGATGCTGGCGGATCAGCGCGATACGCTGACGATCGAGGGTCCGATGGAGATCGATGGCAGATTCCTGACCGTAGGGTTGCACGGGTCGCGGATGAAGGATGAGGCAAATAAGGATCTCGGTATTGTGCTGGTGTTCGAAGATCTCACGGAGTTGATCAAGGCGCAAAAAGTGGCGGCATGGCAGGAGGTGGCGCGGCGAGTGGCCCACGAAATCAAGAACCCGTTGACGCCCATCCAATTATCTGCACAACGGTTGCGGAAGAAGTTCTTCGAAAAGTCACCGGACTTCGACACGATCTTCGACGAGGCGACCAACGTGATCGTCAACGAAGTGACGAGCCTGAAGCACATGGTCGATGAGTTTTCGAAGTTCGCCCGGCTGCCGACCCCACAGATGGCGCATCAGTCGCTCCACGACGTGATCAGCGAAGTCACGGCGCTCTATCGAGGGGCCCACAAGGATATTGAGCTGAAGGTGGAACTGGACCAAGATCTCCCGTCGCTCAATTTCGACCGGGAGCAACTCAAGCGGGTGATGGTCAACCTGCTGGATAACGCGATTCAGGCGATGCAACAAAAGGGGCGAGTGTGGGTATCGACGAAGTATGATACGAAGCGACGACGGGCCGTGGTGAGTGTCGCGGATGAAGGTATGGGCATCGCACTCGAAGACCGCGAAAAGCTGTTCGTGCCGTACTTTACGCGAAAGAAAACGGGAACAGGGCTGGGATTGGCGATCGTACGGCGCATTATTACCGATCATGAGGGCCAGATTCAGGCCGGTCAGAATCAGCCGAAAGGGGCCGTATTCACGTTTGAATTACCGGTCTAAACCCGTAAGGGGTTCAGGGTGCAGCGGCAAATACTGTTGCGACTCCGAGACACCTGACACCTTACGTTTAACGCCTATGGAGCGCTATGTCTGCATCGATTTTAGTCGTAGATGACGAAGAGTCAATTCTCACATCCTTGAGCAGCATTCTGCGAGACGAGGGGTATGACGTGGCGGTGGTCAAGAACGGCTTGGAGGCGTTGCGCGTCTACACCATGGATCCGCCAGATCTTATGCTCCTCGATATCTGGATGCCGGAAATGGACGGCATGGAAACGCTGCGCCGGGTTCGCGAGGTGTCGCCGACGGCACAAATCATGATGATGTCCGGGCACGGCTCGATCGAAACAGCGGTCAAGGCGATCAAGCTGGGGGCCTATGACTATATTGAAAAACCCTTGTCACTCGAGAATGTCACGCTGCGTGTCAAACATGCGTTGGACCAACACCGGTTGGAACAAGAGAACCGGACACTCCGGACCACGGTCCAGCGGAAGTTCGAGTTGGTGGGGCAGGCGCCTGCGATGCAACAGTTACGGCAACTCATCGAGACGGCCGGCCCAACCAACAGTCGCGTGCTGATCGGTGGAGAAAATGGAACGGGGAAAGAACTGGTCGCGCGGGCCATCCACCAGCACAGCGCCAGGGCCGGTCGGACGTTTGTGGCGGTGAACTGTGCGGCCATCCCGGAGACCTTGATTGAGAGTGAGCTATTCGGTCACGAAAAGGGTTCCTTCACTGGCGCCACCTCTATGAAACGCGGTCAGTTCGAGCAAGCGGACGGAGGCACGCTGTTTCTTGACGAAATCGCAGACATGAGCCTGAACACCCAAGCCAAAGTCTTGCGGGCGTTACAGGAACAACAATTCACTCGTGTCGGTGGCACCAAGCTGCTCAAAGTGGATGTCCGGGTCTTAGCCGCGTCCAATAAGGATTTGATCAAGGAAATCGAAAAAGGTCTGTTTCGCGAAGACCTCTTCTATCGGCTGAACGTGGTGCCGATCATCGTACCACCGCTCAGGGAACGCCGCGAAGACGTCCCGCTGCTCATTCGACACTTCATGAAAGTCCACGCGGAGGAGCAGGGCCTGCGGATGAAAGAGATCTCACCGGACGCGATGATTGTGTTTCAACAATACGACTGGCCCGGGAATATTCGAGAATTGCGGAACCTCATCGAACGACTCATGATCATGGCGCCGGGGCCCGTCATCGAGGCGGCACAAGCGGGTCTTTCGCTGCAGGCGCGTCCTATTGGGTCCACATCCCAGACGACGACTCCTACTCCGACGATCAATCCACTCTTCACGCAATCGTATGACTCGCTCAGGGACGCCCGCAATGCATTCGAAAAGGACTACATCGCGCGAAAGTTACGTGAGCATCACTGGAATATCTCTCGCACGTCTGAAGACTTGAAAGTCGAACGGAGCCACCTCCATCGAAAGATCAAACTCTTGGATGTGGAGATGCGGCCAGAAGGATAGGGAGATGGAATGACACTCACGTTGGCCCTGTGCTCCCGGAACGCGCGCCCTAAGAAGGATGGGAAGGGTAGCCTGGCCGTCCTCCTGCTCGCGGAACGCGCACGATAAGAATGTGCTCGTTCGACGCGCGCAATCGAGGATCGACCAGGCTACCCTTGAAAATGTAATGGGAATTGAGAAGATGTACGCAGGAAAAGACGGCACGGGCAGCGTTTCGACTCTGAACTATGCAGGCCTACCCTTTAAGGGTCGAGCAGCTGAGACAGACCGCGTCATGGAACTTGGCGTTGGGATGAGCCTGAATATACGATTCGAGCGCGGACACGACGGTCTGGTCTCCCGACGACTTCTTGCAAACGGGACAGACTGGAATAAGCTGCTGCAGAACGCCCATCTCTTGCAAGGCCGCGTCCAAATCTTGAATGGTTTTATTTAACTCCTGCTCCCAATTCTTTCTCGCATCAATTTCTTTTTTTAGCTTCAATGCCGCTTTAATCCGGGCGAGCAGTTCCACGTCCTCGAACGGTTTCTTGATGTAGTCCATGGCGCCGGCTTCGAATGCGGCACGCAAGACCTCCGGTTGGCTGCGCGCGGTCATCATGATGATCGGGATATCCCGCAGGGCCTCCACCTCCTTGATTCGACGGCACGCCTCGATTCCGTCGATTTCCGGCATCCTGACATCCATCACGATCAAGTCGATCTCGCTCGCGCCAGCTCCCCCATGTTCCACATCTAGCTTTTTGAACACGTCGTAGGCTGTAGACGCAGAAAAGGTATCGCGATACCCTGCTTCCCTCAAAATCTTATGGAGAAGCAGCCGTGCGTCGGGAGAATCATCAACCAGGAGGATGTTCATACGATTGCCATGACGAGATCTCGATCAGTGCGGTACAGCTCATGTGCCTGCCAAGAAGCCACGCACCTGCCCTCCAGAGTCGTCTGCTATGAAGGAGGGATATCGCCGTGGGGTGCCATTACTGAATGATACGCAACAACTACGAGTTTGCAAGAAAAAGTTATTTTGTTTCTCTTCGTTGACCGATCTGCCAGCGCTCCGCTAAGATGCCTTCCCAATGACCACCTATCGAGATGCCGGGGTCGATATCGATGCGGGCGACGAGTTCGTCGACCGTATTTCACCGCTGGTGCGATCCACGTTCCGTCCGGAAGTCCTCACGGACCTTGGCGGATTCGGCGGATTGTTTAAACTTCAGGCCCATCGCTATGCCGAACCGGTCCTGGTCTCCGGCACCGATGGAGTCGGCACGAAACTGAAAATCGCCTTCCTCACGGATCGCCACGATACCGTCGGCATTGATCTAGTAGCCATGTGTGTCAATGACATCGTCGTCAGCGGGGCCGAACCGCTGTTCTTCTTGGATTATTTCGCAACGGGCAAGCTTGCCGTCCCCAAGGCTGAATCCGTGCTCAAGGGGATTGCCGAAGGCTGCCGCCAGGCCGGCTGCGCCTTGATCGGTGGAGAAACCGCCGAGATGCCTTCCTTCTATGCGGAGGGTGAGTATGACCTGGCAGGGTTCGCAGTCGGAGTGGTGGATCGGCCCAAGATCATCGATGGCCGCAACATCGCACCGGGCGATGCCCTGATTGGATTGGCTTCGACCGGTCTTCATAGCAACGGCTATTCGCTCGCGCGCCGCGTCTTGTTAGATCAGGCGCAACTCACCGTGACCAGTCGCCTGCCTGAGCTCGATCAGCCGCTTGGGGACGTGTTGCTGACGCCCACCAGGATCTATGCTAAACAGATGCTCACCTTGATCCAGGAATATCCCATCAACGGCATCGCCCATATCACCGGCGGCGGCATTACCGAGAATCTCCCACGAGTGTTTCCAGCCGGCGTACGCGCACAGGTGCGGCGGAGCGCCTGGTCTGTGCCGCCTATTTTCCAAGCGATTGCCCGACTTGGGCAAGTTGAACGCGAGGAAATGTACCGCGTCTTCAATATGGGGATTGGGTTGATTCTCGTCGTGCCGGCGTCAGCCGCCCAGTCTGTTATCGCACGCGCCACGGCATTGGGTGATCCAGCTTGCCAGATCGGAACCATCGTGCCATCGACCGGTGGAGAACCGTTGGTGGAGTATGTCGATTAAACGGGTGGATGCACTGCGAGTCGCGGTGTTGGCATCCGGACGCGGGTCGAATCTACAGGCCGTCATCGACGCGGTCGAAGCAGGAACGGTGCAGGCAAAGATCGTCGCCGTCATCAGCAACAAGAAAGACGCCTCGGCATTAGAGCGTGCCCGCCGGCATGGACTCTCCGACCTCTTCGTCGATCCCAAACCCTATGCAGGAAGACCCGATAGTCGCGAAGCCTACGATCGCAAGCTCCTCGACGTGCTTCGGCAGCATGATGTGGAATTGGTATTGCTGGCGGGGTACATGAAGATTGTGACCAACGTCCTCGTGGAGGCCTTTGCCAATCGCATGATGAATATTCATCCGTCCCTGTTGCCGTCATTTCCAGGACTGGATGTGCAGAAGAAAGCGATCGAGTGGGGCTGCAAACTCGCCGGATGCACAGTCCATTTTGTGACGGAAGGTGTGGATGAAGGACCGATCATTCTACAAGCGGCGGTGCCGATTCTCGATGACGATACGTCTGACATACTCGCCGCTCGGATTCTTGTACAAGAACACAAGATTTACCCTCGTGCGGTCCAGCTGTTCGCCGAGGGACGTCTGCGGGTTGAAGGCCGACGCGTATTGATCGAGGATGGAAAGCCGGAAGGTGAGGCAGTGATCAGCCCGTCATCGTGCTACATTTGACAGGATGAGAGGCAGGCCTGAGATTACGCAAGAACCTCTCAGTTTCTTAATTTCGACCTGAACTTCAGCCCTTTCGGATGGAGACTCTGAAAGCGGTTGTGTATAATGTAGCCGATGGTGAGACATTCGTTTCACTGATCACGATTCGGTCGAGTGGGGGGCTAGCTCAGTTGGGAGAGCACTACGTTCGCAACGTAGGGGTCGGGGGTTCAACTCCCCTGCCCTCCACCAGCCTTCGCTAAAGCTTCGGCTGGCAAGCCAGCTTTAGGCGAAGGCTGTCCCCCGAAGCACCGTGTTGCACGCGTGCGAAGGGGGACGGCTTCATGAAGTACGTCTATCTCATCCAAAGTCTCACAGTTCCAAGTCAACGCTATATCGGCATCACCGCCAACCTCGATGAGCGGCTGCGCGCTCCTTCCTGTCCCGCTTTATCGCACGCTCAAAGAGTGGTACCGCATACGCCGTGCACGCACTCATCCGGATCCCACCGGCGCATCCGAACTTGACCTCTTCGCCGCTCTATGGATCGTGGGGACCTTTGTGTTCTTCACGGCTTCTGCGACCCGCCTCCCTCACTACATTGGTCCACTGTTTCCTGCTGCCGCCCTGTTGACCGCCTCATACTGGTCCCGATGCCTGCAAGATCCGGCGACGAAAGGGATTCGAGGGTCCATTCATCTTATGATGGGCGTGGGATATCTCCTGGCAATCGGCTTTGCCTCTCTCCCCACGCTCTACACAACCTATGCGCCCAAGATGGTCAAGGAGTTCCCGCTAGCCGGACAGGTGGATCTGGGCATCGGCCCCTATCTGATTGCAGCCTTGCTATTAATCGGTATGACGCTGGTGGGATATTTCGGATTGAACGATGAACGACGTGGAAGAGCATTCTGGGCCGCTGGGGGAACCCTCGCCGGCCTCGTGCTGATCGTCATCGTGATCTCGTTCCCGCACATCAATCGGTATGTGGTCGCGCCCCCCCAGGAACTAGCCTATGCCGCAGGATTGAACCTGGATCGCCAAGATCAATTCATTGCCTATGGCACGCTGAGACCGTCCTCCGTATTTTACGCAAAACGTCAGACCCTTTTCGTCCCCATCGGGGAAGAGGATAAGATACGGACGGCATTGAAAGAGACCAAGAGAGTCATCATCCTTTTGCCGGAAAGTGCACAACCGAAATTGCCAGCGGAAGCGGCCGGGTTGGTCCCCATTCTAAAGCGCTACGGCTATGTACTACTGGCCAACCAGCCGATGGTGACGATTCCACAAAACACAACCCCACCTCCGCCACCACCCACCATTCTGGGCCATTAAATAAACGGTCGATCTGGTTTTTCTTGTTTAATTGGTTTGTTTGCTTGAAATAGACTAACCAGATGAACCAGACAGACAAAACAAACCAGAGAAACCAGATTACATCGGCACGATACCTTTCAGAGCATAACTGGCCCCCAGCACCAACAGCATAGCCGCAACAAACAGACCCTCTGCCATGGCTCCCCATACCCCCACATGGCCATTCGCCATAGATTCAGACTGGCCAGGCAGCCCGTCCAACCAATGAGCCACACAGACAAGTAACACCGCAGTCGTGACAAACAGAGAACCGGCCGTCATCCCTAACCCCAGTCCCACGATGCCTCGAGCCAGTGATCCGGACAGCCAGCCAGGACACCGTGGCGACTGCACGGTCCATAACACATGGCCTACGAGCCCGGCCAGAGTCAGCACCAGGCCGCCCCACAAGAGCTGTTGAGACGGCCAGGTTTCGGAAGGAAGATGCACGATCGTCCAGACGAGCGCGAGCGTCGCCACAAACAATGGCGTCATCCGACACACAGCAACGGCAATCGAAGAACGCCATTCACGCCAAGGATGGGCTGCAATCACCCCCATGACACAGCCGAGAGCCGCTCCTCCAGCCACATCGGTCAGATAGTGAGACCCGCGAATGATCCGACTCATCGCTATCGCCACTGCCAGCGCGAGAATAGGCCATCTCACTCGCGGGAACCTTGCGGCCAGCACGGTCGCGACCGCAAATGCGGCCGCCGCATGCCCGGACGGAAACGAGTCCCAGCCACTACCGCTGACCGGAGAGAGATCTAGTTTTCCCGCATGCATGAACTTGGGACGTGGGCGGCCAATCGCATGTTTCAAAATATTGGCGCACAACGCAGCAAGACCATGTGCGATGAGACTCTGCCAACCTGCATCTTTCCACTGCGGATGTTTCAACCCATACCCGACGGCCAGCAGAACAAGGCTCAGGATCACGAGAGACTCGCCCTTGCCGAGGCGGTCTCCGACATCGCTGAGCTGAGCCAGCCAGGGATTGGCAAGGTGGTCTCTGTGAACATCGTTGAGAGAGCGGATGAACCGGGTCAGCGGCACATCCCATTCGAACAACCCGACAAATGCGAGGATGAGTCCACAGATGGAGAGGAGGAAGGCTGCAGCAGGCGTGAATCGCGAGAGCGCCATGAAAATCGGTCTACGCGTGTATCAACTCACATGCATCGAGTAGCAGCGTCATGGAACCCAATCGGCGAGAAACACATTGAATTCGCCAGGATTTTTGGCCTGGCGATCCGAGACCCAGACCAGGCTCTTGCCATCCGGGGAGAACATGGGGAAACTGTTGAATTTCCCATCGAATGTGAGCCGTTCGAGACCCTGACCATCCTCACCGATCGCGTAGAGATGAAAGCTCGGTCGCCCTCCCTCGCCCTTGGTTTCAATATTCGATGAGAAGATGATCCTCTTGCCGTCGGGAAAATAGAACGGCGAGAAATTCGACGCCCCGTTCGATGTCACCGCCCGTTGCCCGCTTCCATCCGCATTGATCACGAAAATTTCAAGTTGCCCCGGCTCCACCAGACTCTGTTTGAGCAAGTCCTTGTACTTGTCGATCTCCGCCTGATCGGTGGGATGCGCTGCCCGATAGACAATGCGTGTACTGTCCGGCGAAAAGAATGCTCCACCGTCATAACCGACCTCGCTGGTCAACCGCCGAGGTTTCGAGCCGTCGACGTTCATCGCATACAGATCCAAATCCCCATCTTTGACGGAGGTCCAGACGATTGTTTTGCCGTCCGGGGATAGGGTCGCTTCCGCATCGTAGCCGGGCGTGGAAGTCAGCCGCTGCAGATCTTGTCCATCGATGCCTACAGCATAGATGTCATAATCGTCCAGAGCCCAGCGATAGGCTCCCTCCCGCTTCGGCTTCGGCGGACAGCTCGGTCCCGACGCATGAGTCGATGAATACAACACTCGTTGATCGCCCGGGAAAAAGTATCCGCATGTCGTGGCGCCCTTTCCGGTGCTCACCATGTGAACGCGGTCGCTCCCTAAGTCCATCACGTACATCTGATAACAGCCCAACCCGGCGTCGGCTGGTTTGAGCGGGGTCGCATCGGTATTGTTCATCCAATCGTTTGTGGATTGGAAAATCAATTGGGTCCCGCTGAAGGAAAAGTAGGCTTCCGCATTCTGCCGGCCTACCGTCAGCTGGCGAATATTCTTCAGATGCCGCTCAGCCTGGTGAGCGGGAACCGCCGGAGCCTTGGACGCAAGGCCCTCCGCCTGCCCCGTCTGCTCACCCAGCAAGAGACAAACGAGCCCGATCATGCACCACTTACCGAATGGGACTGCTTGCATTGAGACGCACCTCCATACGCTCGTGTGCGAGCGGCCATTCCCCGCGGGAAACCACTGCGCCATCTTTGAACAACACGAAACTATTCCATCCGTAAAAAAAGAGCAGCCGCGCCACCTTCGCCACCGCTTGTTGCGAAGCCGCATACAACACCGTGACGACACTGCCTGGACGGTCCACCCTGTGACAACTCACCAGCAGAGCGAGTCCAGGCCCTTCAGACGACGTCCCCATCACAGTGACCCCACTGTCGTTCAAGACCGCTCGCTCACCGCAATGCTTGGCCATGATCGATCGAATCTCGAGACGGGACTCTTGATCGCCCAATACTAACACCGAACCTTCCTGAGGCAACAGTCCATCCTTATCGAGGGGGGTGATCGCCGTTCGTTCGCTGACCGGTTTCCGCTGCTCCTGGGATTCGATGCGCGCGATAGTATCCCGAAACGGAGAGGGATGACCCGGCTCATCTGTGAACGCGGTCAGCACCGATCTCCGTCGATCGGTCACATAATGGTTGAGCACCGGTGACAACGATTGCCGGTCGATTCGCCGGAACGCCATGAACTCGGGATCGAGATCGATCGCGATCGGGCGGGCGGGCAATGTGACGGAGATCGTCTCGCGCTGAGAGCGCAACGGCACCATCAGCATCTGCGTGCGATCCCCCTCCATCTGAACCCGAAGCTGGAGGGGAAATCGGAACGGCTTGTTCGATTGGACGATTGTGGTCTCAAGCTGAAACGTCTCCGTCGGAGCCCCGGACACCGGACGAGCGACAGCCTCCAACAACGACAGCGCCGGCGCCCCATCCCGTTCCAACCATTGTGCGAAAAACCATCGGAGGTCCTGGCGGCTCTCTCCGGCAAAGACCCGCTCAAGGTCGCGCCATTCTGCGTGCCTGCCATGATATTCCGCCACCAAGGCCTTCACGGCCCGCCAAAATATCTCCTCTCCCAGCTCCTGGCGTAGGAGGTGAAACAGCATGGCAGCCTTGTGATAGCCAATCGCATTATCATGCTCATCCAGTTTCTGCGTGAATTGCGCAACCGGATAGTCCCGCTCCGGCGGCACGTGGAGATTGTACCCCTGCACCATCAGACGGCGCTGGTCCTGTGCCTGCGTGCGATCTCCCACCAGTTCGTGCCAGTAATAATTGGCCAGATAGGTCGTCAGGCCCTCCACCCAATTCCCACGTTCGGCGCGATTGAAGACATCATTGCCAATCCATGAATGCACAATCTCGTGGCCAAGCGCATAGGGCTGCACATAATGTCGTTTGATGATGCCGCTCCCCAACAGGGTAAACGAGGGCATACCAAGCCCGCTCGCAAAGAAATTCTCCACCACAGCGAACTTTTCGAACGGATAGGGGCCAAGCAGAGGGATATAGGCGTCCAGATAGCGCGCAGTCGCATCGAGATATTCCTCAGCCAGCTGCGCATCGTCGGGGAAAAGGTAGGTCGAGAGACGAATCTTCTGACCGGTCTTGGCCGTCCAATCTCGAAATGTCGAGACAAATGTATTTGCCACCAGCGTGAGGGCTTCGCTCGGTTGCATCACAACCCATTCCGTCATCATCATGTTCTTGTCGCGGCAGAGGTCGGCGGGACAAGCGCGCGATTCACTGACCCTCCCTTGAGTGACAACGGTCCACCCTGTCGGCACGGCAACCAGCAACCCATAGGTACTGAGCGACTCGGGAACATCGGGATACCAGGAGCTTTCGCTGCTGATATAGACGCCCTCCGGCCCGATATGTCCGGCAGTCTCGCTGGGTGTCACAAATCGAAGATGGCGCGGATCTCGAGGCGGATCGTTGATCGCGCCATGGTAGTGCACATCCAACATCACTAGCCCGGCGGCCACGACCTTCGAGGAAATTGTGACCTGTTGCGCCGATTCCGGCATGGAGCCACGCTCAAGTTCAAACGGCACATCATGCGGAGATTCCACCCCAGCCGATTCTTGCACGAGGACAATGCGGTCGACCTGGAGTGTGGGGGCGAGGGAGAAACGAATCGGGCTCTTCTGCGGTAGCACCTCGATCGTCAGGCGGTCCTTTGCAATAAGCAGATGCTGCTCGGGAACAATCTGGACGAATAGATCGTGATGCCGAATCACCACTCGTGGCAGGACTGAATCGGCGGCGCAGGCCATACCAAGCGCTCCGTGGCAGAGGAGCGCGGCACACACAAGACAGAAAAGAGAGACTATCCTTCTTCCGATCGGCATCGGAAGAGTTTTAGCATTCGCGACAGACGAGCACAAGCTGGATGGACATCAGTAATTTTTCCAAGTCGATGGGCTTCCCGAGGACTTCTTGGGGCCCCAAGGCCCAGGCTTCATCAAGACGCTCTTCGTCGTGACTGCCAGTGATGATGATCACCCCACCGGTATATTCGCGCTGCCGGAGCTGCCGGAGCACCTCCACTCCGTCCATGCCGGGCATGAGCAGGTCGAGAAGAATCAGATCGGGAGACGCATGTTCTACCATCGAGAGGGCCTCGAAACCGTCTTTTACGCCGAGTGCCCGATACCCACGGAGGCTGAGAAACTGAACGAGCAGATCGCGGATCAACGGCTCATCGTCGACGACGAGGACCGTTTCCCCCGTATCGGCCACGGCTGCACTACCCGCCACCGGCGGAGCAGGAACGGATTTAGCCGGAAGCTGCACCACTCGATTCACACATTCGACCAATACATCGAGCGATAAGCCCTTGCGGATAAAATCGGTTACGCGTAATCCCCGCGCTTGATTTTCCTGCTCCTCAGTGGCTCCGCCGCCCAGGATGATCACTGGGGCGTGAGGATCATACGCACGGATCTCTTTCAGGACGGTCAACCCATCCATTTCAGGCATGCGAAGATCAAGAATGGTGACACGCGGGGCCTCCTGGCGAAAGAGGGTCAGACCTTCGATCCCGCTCGTCGACGACAGCACCTGATATCCATGCCGGGTAAATATCGACTGGATCAGCTCGCAGTTCATACGATCATCGTCGATAACCAGAATCTTGATCATGGCTCAGCCTCGTGGTCACGAACACACTGCGCGCCAGCAGGATGCAGGTATATACGGAATCTCAGCCTAACACAGACGATGTCGGCGAGGAAGAAAACGACGGGATCTCACAGGGGCTAGGCAGAGGGTGAGGGGGTCGTCCCGATAAGCGCGTCCACGAATGCGTCGCTGTGAAAATCTTGCAGATCTTCAACCGATTCTCCGACTCCGATGAGTCTCACGGGCAACTTGAGTTCCTCTGCAATTGCGATGACGATCCCTCCGCGAGCGGTGCCGTCGAGCTTCGTCAGGACTAATCCGGTGACACCGACCGTTTGATGAAATTGACGAGCTTGAGATAGTGCATTCTGCCCGACCGTCGCGTCCAGCACAAGGAGCACTTCGTGCGGCGCCCCGGGATATTCCTGCGCGATGACTCGAGTAATTTTGCGAAGTTCGTCCATGAGATTCGATTTCGTGTGTAACCGGCCTGCCGTATCGATCAAGACCACATCTACCTGCCTCGCTTTTGCGGCGGCGATCCCATCGAACGCGACGGCGGCGGGATCGGATCCATGGCGGTGACGGATCACGTCGACGCCGATTCGGTCGGCCCAGACTTGCAGTTGCTCGATCGCCGCCGCGCGAAAGGTATCGCAGGCCACCAGCAACGGCACTTTCCCTGCCTGGGAAAGCCGCTGAGCAATCTTGGCGATCGTCGTCGTCTTTCCGACACCATTCACTCCCACCGCCAGGATCACGAAGGGCTTAGGGCCTTTCGCGAGTAGCGGCTCCAATGACAGTCCTTGCACAGGCGTCAACGCCTCAAGCAATGTATCCCGCAAGACCGTCTGCACCCGACCGGGCTGCGAGGCATCGGTCCCTTGAAGCTGCTTCTTGAGCCGTTCCATCACACGCTCCACAACAGTGGCTCCGAGATCGGAGGCCATAAGGGCCGCTTCGAACTCTTCCAAGACGGCAGGATCTGCCGCGCGGCCAAGGAGCCGATCCAAGGATCCGCGCACGGCATCGCGTGTTTTAGTCAGCCCGTCACTCAGTCGCTGCAACCATCCCATAGATCTACCCGTGACTCAGAATATGAATTGAGAGTCAACCCCTGCTTCGTTCAATTGACTCGGTTGGGCAACCGCGAAAGCGACCGCAAAATCATCCGTTCGCGACGATGCATTCGCCGCGCTTCTTTTTCGCTCCGCTCGTGATCGTAGCCGCAGAGATGCAGCATGCCATGGACCAACAACACTGTGAGTTCCTCATCTAACGATCGCTGGCCCTCTTTCGCTTGGCGGACTGCCATCGGCACAGCAATGACCACGTCACCAAGTATGCCTGAAAAAGAATGAGGTGCTTCCCTCAAAGCAAAGGCCAGCACGTCGGTCGTGCGATCCTTGCCACGATACCGGCGATTCAAGCTCCGCATCCGCTGATCACCCACGAACAGAATGTTCAGCTCCGCCGTCGGTTCCCCAACAGCGGCAAGAATCGCCCATGCCGATCGTTCCAAGCGCGCCCGATCAAACGTGAAACGTCGAACATGACTCTGCACGTGGACCGGCATTAATGTGACTGGCCCCAAGAATCCCTGAGAGGAGATGGAGGGGTGGCAGGCTTCGGCTCTTTATTTTGCGGCGACGGTCGACGCCCGGACACGCCGGGCAGGGGATTGGACGACTGAGGAGGATTCTGATGATGATCGTAGGCTTTAATAATGTCCTGCACCAGCTTGTGACGGACCACATCCCGTTCGTCGAAGTAGACGAATCCTATGCCTTCGACGTCTCGCAGAATTTCCCGCACCTCGATCAGGCCGGAGACCCGTTCAGGCGGCAGATCGACCTGCGTAATATCTCCGGTGACCACCACCTTGGAGTGAAACCCAAGCCGCGTGAGAAACATCTTCATTTGTTCGGCCGTGGCATTCTGTGCTTCATCGAGAATAACGAACGAATCGTTCAACGTGCGGCCTCGCATAAACCCAAGCGGCGCGATTTCGATGTCGCCCCGTTCAATTGCGCGCGTGGCCCGCTCCATATCCATCATGTCAAACAGCGCGTCATACAACGGACGGAGATAGGGATTCACCTTGGCGTACATATCGCCCGGCAGAAATCCGAGTTTCTCGCCTGCCTCAACAGCTGGCCGCGCGAGAATGATGCGGCTCACTTCTTTCTTCAGCAACGCGCTCACCGCCATGGCCATTGCCAAATAGGTCTTGCCTGTGCCGGCGGGGCCGATGCCGATCACGATATCGTGCGTCTCGATGGCTTCGATATACTCTTTTTGCGTCGGCGTTTTCGGTGCGACGAATCGTTTCTTGGTCACGATCGTCGCCGCATTGGAGAGGAGTTCCTTGATCGGAGTCTCGGGACTTTGTCGAAGGGCATTCAACGCATGGGTAATGTCGTCCGGCTGGAGGACCATTCCATCGTTGGCGAGGGTGGCAAGTTCCGTGAGGACTCGTTCCGCGTAGCGGGTAGCATCGGCTGTACCATCGAGGGTGAGCTCTTCTCCGCGCGCCGAAAGGCGCACGCCCAGATCTGCTTCGATCAGCTTGAGGTGCCGGTCGTGGTGACCAAACAACACGGCCGTATTGGTGCCTTCTCTGAGTTTAAGTCTACGCACGCGTTGGGTTAGGAATTCCTCCCTCGTCTCGTGTTTCTCATTATAGCAAAGAGCAAAAAGGAGAGACAACTAGATGTTCTGGAAATACGCCCCAAAAGCCGCGGAGGATGAATTAGCCCTTGATAGTGGTGGTGGAGTCGGGTGAGAGATCGAAGTCTTGGAATGCGGAACCACCATAACCATCTTGTACCACAATGCGAACTCGATGTATTCCCTTCGTATCTGGAGCAGCCTGCCAGGAAATCATCCCTGTGGTTGAGTCAATCGTCATCCCGGACGGAGCAGTGTCCAATACGTATTTCAAACTGTCCCTATCATCATCGCTGGCCTGAACGCCGTAGACGAAAAGCCCTTTTTCGAACTGGCTCGGTGGATGAGACGTAATCTTGGGAGCGTTGTTTTCCAACGCAACGGGCACCGATAATTTAGCTGTGCCGACCCCTCCCGCATCGTGCGGTATCACTTCTACCGTGATCGAGTCACCCCGATGAAAGGCCGCCGTGTCAAGTGTCGTATTTTCTCCTTCGACGACGAGTGCGGCATTTCTCCGCCACCGATATACATACGAAATTGCATCGCGGTCGGCATCAACCCCTTCTACGATGGCCCGCACCTCGCTTCGGTCTGATCGCGTCGGCTCAATCGCGACGCTTACGACCTCCGGCAGAGTATTCCCCACGGTTGCCGGTTCGGACTTGTAGGGCTTCCCTGAAGTGTGACCGTCGGAGGCGACGATCTCTGCCTCAACTCTGTCACCGCGCTTGAGGAAGGTCGGCGACAACGTCGACTGAGTTTCCCCTTCGACGCGATGTCCGTTGATAAACCATTGATAGCCATATGTCAGCGGATTGCGATCTGGATCATCGGCCTCAATCTGGACCCCAAGAGGACCGCTCAGGGTAAGAGGGGCAGGCAAAACCACGACTTGTTGAATGACAGGTGGACGATTTCCGCTCTGCGAAACACCGGTGCCTGGCGCCACTCCTGACTGGTTAGGCTCTGAAAAACAGCCGGCCACGAGGGTTGCAAGCAAGACAACGGACCAGCGTGCAGGGCTGGTGCGGCTTAGAACACGGGGTGTCTCACCCCGTGTTCTAAGCCGGCTCAGGAGACGTATGCTGTGCACTATCGATAGATCCACGACATAAAGTGGCTAAGCGGGCTCGGAGCACTGGGGCCTCCAGCCATCCCGCTTTCAGTGCAGAGCAGGGCGCCCGTACTGGTGTTGTTACAGATCTTGAGGGGCTTGCCTCCATCTGACCCACTGCCGATATGCGTCACACCGCCGAAGGCCAACCCTTCTCCAAGCGAGACTTTGGGAGTCGCGCCGGTTCCGAGGATAGGGTCTGAATAGGCAGTCCCTGTCTTGTAGTACAGCGCGTAGAGATAACTCGTCCCTGAGGACGCGCAGATATCATTTGTCGGAATGAAGGTGGGGAAGTAGACAATGCCCCCAAACACCACGGGACTGGCCAGCACTCGCTCTCCATTCGCCGTTCCGCTTTGAGGCAAGGCCGTGTACCATCCGTCCTTCGCCGGAATCGACAGGACTGAATTGCCCTGGATTTTATCAACCAATCCCGTGAAGGTCGTAACACCCGTCACCCCGGTGACCTGGTCCGTACCGCCTGACTGGCCACAGAGTCCCTGCCCGACAATACACACCGTTGCAGCGGAGACATTCAACAAATCGTTGTCCAGACAGTTTGTCTTGTCCGCCTGCGTACAGGTCACACTGAGAACGGAGTCTTTCACACCGACGAAATACTGTCGCGTCGTATCCGTCTTATCGGCCGCGCTGTAGTAGCGCCCCGTCCCGGCAAAGACCCACACCTTTGCTGTGTCATCAACGACAATACCAGGCGCCGTTGCGACCGGCCCCAACTCAATCGTGGGCGGCGTGCAGCCTAACGGCGCGCAGGTGCCAGTAAACGTATCGAGGATTTCGGTTGGAACCCGAGGGCCACCATCGTCTATACCCCAAGCCGAGGCAGCTTGTGTACCAAAGACCGGCGGATTAGACCCGGTCACCGTTTCTCCCAACGTCAGGCGATAGAGCTTGCCTCTCCAGGGCAGGCTTCCGTCGTGAATAACACCGCCGAAATAGACCGCATCCGTCCGATAGTCGAGGTTTCGGTCGAACGAGGCCATGTCGCCGATATAAGAATTCCAACTGCCGATCGGGAAGGTCTGCACCAGACTATGACGATATGAAGCGGAAGCGCCGGGGATTGTGTATGGGCCAGGACCAGTGGCCAAGTCCACGGCGAAGACATTGGCGCTTTGCGTCACGCCACCACCGTACCCGGTTGGGCCGGAACCCAAGACCATGTACCACTTCGCGAGCGTGTTGCTGACCTCACCACCGGTCGTAGGATTGATGCGAACCACCGTCGGAAGGCTGGTCGTCAGCCCGAGCCCTTCATCGGTGAAGGACATCAGCAATTTCGGGGCCACCTCCGGATTCGTAATGTCAAGCACAAAATAGGCACTATAGAATCTGCGCGTTTGGGTCCCGCTGCCGAAGTCCGCCGTCACACTCATGGGCGGGGCGCCGGTTCCACCCACGCAGGTCGCAGCCGCCGGGGACACCGCACCGCGGCAACTGCCGCCCATACGCATCCCCCCAATCAAGATCGTGCCCCAGCCGTTAGGATGGTCCGTATCCGGCGTGAAGATACGGACATCCGCGATTGTCGGTTGCAAATCGACAAAATACACATGCTGATAGTCGGCCCTCGTAAGCCACTGCAGATGCGGCAAGAGCTGATGGGGGATGAAGGCCCATAGTTCATCGCCTAACTGTGGGCCGGCGCTGTTATCCGTCGGCGTTCTTGTAAACCATCCATGCTCGACGATCGGGCTGGCTGAAGTCCCTGTAATCGGATCATCACCGGGATGGTAATACCCGCCGTTGAAAGCATGCAGCATCCCGTCATTCGCGCCGGCGTAGATGACCTGACGACGGTTAACATACTTCGCCAGAAAGGGCTGGTAACTGAGATCTCCGTGCTTCGCGTCATACCGATCCGACGGACTCGCGACCACCTGCGGGGCGGAGTGAATGAGATCGCCTAACTTCCAGGTCTTCAGTGTGCCGCTTCCGGCCGGGACTTGTAACCGTCGGTCCCGAAGACTTGCTTGTTCTGCGCAGACAGATCGTTCGCATCCGCGGATGAAGTTGATGATGGCGTCTGCCGTGAAGGGCGCCGCCCCGGCACGCAGATACGGGCCGAGAGTTGATGAATTGGCTGTCGTGAAGGGAATCTGCTCACCAGAATCGACCACTCCATCATTGTTGGCATCCACCCAGGTGAGGAGCGTCCTCGTGCTGGCGTCCTTCAACGCCAGCTGTTTTCCTGCCTCCCAGACCGGCTTAATCGAACTCAACAGTTGATCGCAGGGCAGACAATCCTGACTATTGATGATGCCATCGGCAGGGACACTTTTGTCGTCCGCAAGACCATCTCCATTGAGATCATCGTAATAGTCCACCTTGACGAGATTAGCGATGGTATCGTACCGGGTGACCAGGATCTTGTCTGTTGTGTATTTGAGCACCTTGTCCTGGTCTGTGTCTTCTCGGAGATTACCGAAGGTGTCGATAAAGAGGCTCTGGGTATAGCCGGTCCAAGTAACGTTGGCAAGCGTGGAGCCCTCGATCGTGTTGGGGTAAAAATACGACTGATACAAGGCGCCTTCACCGGTCGTGGAGGTCGCCAACACAGAGACCGACGACCCAGCCGCGCTTTTTCTTATAATGCTCGAGATGGTTGCCAGCAGCTTGTCTTGCAGGTCGTCCACATTCGAGGACTCGAAATAGGCATCGGGAACTCCGTCCGGTGTCGCCACTCCCGTATAGTTGTTCTCCTTGTCGTACTCAGTGACTTGGGGAATGCCGTCGTTGTTGGCATCTTCAAAGGCCCCCTGTTGAGCCGTATGCATCAAGATTTCTCTGCCGGAGACTCCGCCGAAGGCGAAAAATGTGTAGATCGTCAAGCTCTGCGTACCGGGCAAACAATGTCCTGTGACCGCAAGTACCGCGATTGTGCCGTCGGCAGTTCCGGTACAGGGCCGCAAATCGTTGCTATGGGCCCAGTAGGCCACGTCGTTGAGGAAATGGGTTCCGCTATCTGCATAGTCCGTCTTGTGTTCTCCAAGCAATGTGGCGGGCGGCGTCAACGGATTGATATTGCACGTGCCGTCTGGCGCATGAATGGTCATACTTCCACCGACACAAGGCATGCCTGAGACCGCACTCGCATATGTCTGGATCCCAGCTGGAATATTCAAATCCTGCGTCGGTGCCCCGTCAGTAAAGATGATCACAAAGGTTTTGCAACAGTTCACCGGCTGCGATGTCCCCACCCAAGGTGGGGTGTGGTTCGTGCCGAGGAAAAAGGGATCGCGCCCACATGCACCGGAGATATAGCCTGCAGGGCATGTTTCGGAGCCAGTTAATACTGTATGCTCCGGCGTATCCGTACCAGAACCGGTGTCGACCCCAAGGGACCCAACGCCATTTGCAGCTAAGGCGACGCCGTTCGAGATGCCTCCGGAAAAGGCGATAGGAAACACATAGGAACCAGGCACATACGTCGAATTGATTTGCGCCACGTACCGGGCGGTTTCGTAGAGCGATTCCGCGAGAGGCGTCCAGGTGGAGGGGAAGGATTCCTGAACCGCGTCGATCATCGCAGCCGTATTCGTGTTGAACGTCTCGATGTCCATGTCCGAGAAATTGACGGTTTGACGAGACCCGGGGGACACCAGCATCCTGGCTCCGTCGCCCGCCGGTTTGAATTCAAACAGTCCAAACCTCGCCTTGGAGCCGACCTGCTGAATCACTCCTGTTGGCTCCGTGCTGGATCCGATCTTGAGCTCATACTTTCTATCGCTGAAGGAGTCTCCGCAATCACTATTAAAAGTATTGTCGTTATCGACACAGAAATATCCGCCGGCGACACCGATCCAGATGGTTGCGGGATTGCTTCCTCTGTCATCTAGCGGGATTCTTCCAACGTACGTTGTTGCTCCTGTCCCTCCAGCATAGTCGGTATCCACTAACTCTGTATTCACTCCTGTCGCCTGTGCCCGCACCGTCTTCAGTGCTGGCGAACCATTCGTCGGACAAGTTCCGTCTGCGGCCCGCGCGACAAAGCAGTCGCCACCGATCATCGATTTCTTGACCGCATCGAACCGCCGGAAGGTTGCAAAATTCAGAAAGTTTCCATCCCACTGAGTGTCGGAGCAGGCCGTCGCCAACGTGGCCTTTACCGTCGCAGGCTCGAAGCGTGCATCGCTGCCTGAGTCATAGGTGTAACAGAGGAGAGAATCGAAATAGCCTGAAAAAGTGGTCGCGTTATTGAATGGCCGATCACCGGCGTCGCTACAGTCCCCGTCGGCCGGATTAGAGAAGTCACAGGTTAGGCCGCTCATACTCCCGGAGTTGTCCATGAGGAGGATGATATTGGGGGTCACCACGTTGGAGATAAACTGCGGCTGGGCCGTGTAGTCGGCATTCGATTGAGCCGCGCTGTGAGTCGGCACCATCACAATTCCCGTCACAGCCGCTACCAGGCTCGCTAGTATCGCTATGGTTCGGCGATTCATGGCAAGTCCTCCTTATTGCACCACCATGGGCGGCAAGTTGCCGCCGAATGAGCGCACGTCCATTGAGTTACTGCGGAAATGTCACGATCATTTTCTGAATCTCGCCTGCCTTGAGAAAAAACTTCACGGCCGAGCCCAGCACAATCTTCGTCACCGGAAACGGAACGCCTTCGCTTTCCATCAGCGGTTCGCCTTCCGGGTCAAGGAGTTCGACCCCGACTTTAAACCTATAACCGTATCCGTCGATCTGGATGTCGTTGGTGCTTACCCCGGTCACATATCCGGTCTTCGTCTGCACCACAACGGCCTCAGGAGCCTGGTCGCTGTGCGCAATCCCAACATTTCCCTGGAGGGTAAACAGCGTGATCGCGAGTAAGATTGTGCTCCGGTGCTTTCTCATGCTCACACCTCCTAGAACTTCTTGGTGCATTCCGAGCCTGACACAAATGTGCATCCGTACACTGCGGTGACCGAACTGGACGTTCCCGTCGCCACGTTCGTTGCCACACAGTTGATCCGATAGACGTTTGTCTCCGACTTCCCCGTTGCTGCCGTTTTTTCGTTGTACAGAAAATCGATGTCCCCGTTCACGGTAAAGCCGTTGACCGTAAGAACAAGGTTCGGCACACCGGCCGCTGTATCGGGACTGTTTTTCGTCGACACTGCCGCCGCGTCTATGCCGGCCATGCCATAGATCTCTTGAAACAATATCACTGAATTGGTCGCCGGGACCGGACCGCCGGCGGTGGATAGATAGGCCAACGGAATCGCCCCCGTCCCCACGTTTGTCGGCGCGAGAGCCTGTCGTATGATGTTGGCCCCCACGCCCATACAGGAGTCTGCAGCAGTCGCTGCCGACTCGCCGGTTCTGGTGAATCCGGCCATTCTGTTCTCCAGGCCCGTCACCGTGATCGCAGCAACGCCTATCACGGTCATGATGAGCATCAACATCATCACCGTCAAAAGGGCGATTCCGCGCTGGCCTGCCGCGATCGGTTTCATTACACGATCTGCTGCTCCTCTATCCTTAGCCGGTATACTCATGACTCCAGATTCCTTACTTGAATCGTTCTCGTAAGAACCCGCCGACGTTGCTGTTGGTAGGTGGTGGCGTTGTACCCCGCATCCACCGATGGATTATGGTCACTCACAATGACCGGCCCCGCTGTGTTGATAGCTTGCCTGTTGTTACCTTCCGCGAGCGCCCTTGGCGGCTGATTTTCCCGTGCCACAATGGTGACCTGCACCAGTTTGATCTTGTCAGGTACCATCGGGGGAAGAGACCATGCATTGTTGGTGACATAATCGGCTGGAGTAAACACACCTGACCCGATCGGACCTGGACCGGGAGCATCTTGATCGTCAATGATTCCGTCGGGCCCCGGCGGGTTTGGCGGAAGGATGTTGCACCCATCGCAGCCATAGGCGAGTTGAAGATCTTCAATCCCATCCACCATCGGAATTCCATTTCGAAGCAGACACGACGTGCTGCCTGCACACACAGCGGAAACGGTTGAAATGGTGTATTGCACACATTGCAGCAAGTAGACGGGTGTTCCGCTGGGAAATTGTGCGATCGAAGACGTTGACAGAGGCTTCGCAAGGGTCAACGAGGCTGCCCCAACAACCGTCACCTGGCTGGAGGAGCTGCCACCAACCGATACCACAGACCCGATTGCCAGTCCGGACGCTGTCATGGCGCTCATATCAGCGGCAGACAGCGCGATGGTATTGGACGCGCCGGTTGCCATAGCCGAAAGCACCGGAGTCCCCCCTCCAGTGCCTGCCGTCATAGAAGGCACCACCAATCTCACGGTATCCGGTCCAGTGTCGTTGATGACCCCCACAGCTCCGCCTGGGACGTTATCTCCAGGAACGATCGGAGCCGGGTAATTCAACGGCCCCACCGTACAAGCCCCCACGGCATTGCTCATATTGAATCCGGCCAATTTGATATCCTGGGAGATGAGCTCCATGGCAAGCCGCACGTTCTGCTGAGTATCGGCCACTTGCTCGTTTACCTGTGTGGCCTTATTGCTGGTGACGACGAGTGTCATCGCCGCTGCGGCCACGACCGTGGTTATCACAACGGCCGCCATGAGCTCGATGAGCGTGACTCCCTCTTCTGCTTGCCATATCCGTCGCATGAGTCTTCTCTCTCTCGCTAGGGTTACTCTGGAGCCAGAACGCTTGCAAACGTCACGGTCTTCGTGCGCGTGCTCGTGGCTTCTCCCCCCTTCGAGGAGGGGGTCCAAAGAATTTGAACCGCTACTGCAAATCGATTCAGCGAAGTGATGTTCAGGGTTGGGTCCGGGTCGATCCTGGTCACTGTGACGAGACCCTGAGCATTAGCCAGCCCTGAACTGTCCAGCAACGTCTTCCACTGTGCATAATCTCCCCGTGCCATCGGCTGCGTGCTCGGAGGCTGGGTTGCGGCGTTACTGGTGTTGATATTGTGGTACGCCAATGCTCGCCCTCTGTTAAACTTGATTCGTTCCATGAGATCGGCATTGATATTCGTGACTCGAGCCATATCATGCGCGTCCACATTCCTGCCCAGTGAAATCCCTTGCATCCCCGCAAGCCCCAGCAACCCGACTGCCAGTAATGCCGCCGCAATCATGCCTTCAAGCAGGGTGAAACCAGCCTGCCCTATCGGGCGACGCTGGCGTATCGTTTCATTTCTTCGGTTCTTCTTCATGGGCAGCTCGCCATTGCGCACCAGTTGACTTTTCCGCTAGGAGCGACCGCGACTGAATACGTCACTCCTTGGGCAGATTGCAGCGTGACCGTTTGAGTTCCGACACCACCGGCAACTCTCACCCCCTGTTGGCTAAACATGATGGTTCCCAAGGTCCCGGCGGAAGACGATGCGAAGTCAGTGACAGTCGTCGTCGGAGGCGGGCCCAGACCAGTCACCAGAATCATGCTCCCCCCTGTCACGCTCTTTGGAAAGTTTATCGGAGCGAGCGTGCCACCAAATGTCGCGCTGTAGGTCCCGTCAGCCGCCTTTATAAACGTGGCGGTCATGGCGGTATTGCGATTTCTTGCTGACATTCTGGCTAGGAGAAGATTGGTTTGTAGGTCACTCGTCGCCTGTCTGAGCTGGTAGCGAGCATTCCATTGAACATAGGAGGGCACCGCAATCGCCGAGACAACCCCAATGATCGCCACGACGATCATGATCTCTATCAATGTAAATCCGCCCTCACGCGGGTTCCGCCCCAGTGGGCGATCAACTCTATTTGGTCTTCGTACACCCATAGCGCCAGTACCTCTACGCAAGGGGCGTGCCGTTACGAACATATGAGGGACTGCCGCTAAGTCATTGATATACATTGGATCATTAGCGCGACCCCATTTTGAATGGACGCTTTTCGGACTTGGCAGAGACAATTCTTGTCGAAGAAGGGGAACCCCAATAGGGGATTTCTTGAGCAAGGGGAAGCCCGGGAGCAGGAGGGTGTTGTCTGAAGCGAAAACTACGGATCAGCTATTTCATTGCCACAGCCCTGACTTGGCGATAGGTGGTTTCTCCTCGCAGGACTTTCTGTATCCCATCTTGGACCAAGGTCGACATCCCGTCTGTCATTGCCAGACTGAGCATGTCAGCAATCCCGGCTCTTGATTGGATCTGCCGCTTCATCTCTTCTGATCCTCGTAAAAATTCATGCAAGGGCACTCGCCCCTTGAAGCCCGTTCGGTTGCAGGCCTCGCAGCCTCGCCCACGGTACAGGCTCCAATCGGTTCGATACTCGATACCGAGGGTGGGCCAATCCTGCGTGCCATATCCCTGCACCAACTCATCGTACTCTTGTCGGGTCGGATGATAGGCCTCTTTGCACTGGGTACAAATCCGTTTGCACAAACGCTGGGCAAGCACTCCCAACATGGCGTCGGCAAAGTTAAACGAGTCGCACCCGAGATCCAACAACCGGATCACCGTTTCAACAGCACTGTTCGTATGGAGGGTGCTGAGCACCAAGTGGCCAGTGAGCGAGGCTTCAATAGCGATGTCGGCTGTTTCTTTATCTCGCATCTCGCCGATCATGATGACATCGGGGTCGGCGCGCAGAAACGCCCGCATCGCGGTCGCGAAGGTAAGGCCGATCTTCGGATGGACTTGGACTTGGCGAAGGCCCTTCTGGGTGATTTCAATGGGATCCTCGGCCGTCCAAATCTTTCGCTCGTCGGTATTGATGTGTTTGAGAATCGCGTGCAGGGTTGTGGTTTTTCCTGAGCCAGTCGGCCCGACACATAAGATGATCCCGTGAGGTTTCTCTGCGATCGCCTGTATGGCTTGCAATGTGGCGGGGGCAAATTCCATGGCGTCGAGCGGCATCGGTTGCTTGGCCGTCAGAAGACGCAACACAACATCTTCCTCCTGTCCTGAGGTAGGCAGGGTTGCGACACGCAATTCGACCTCTCGATCCTTCGTCAACCGATACCGGATCTTTCCGTCTTGCGGTTTGCGGCGTTCCGCGATGTCAAGATTGGCCATGACCTTGATGCGTGACACAATCGCACGCCGATAGATCGCCGGAATCCTCATGAACGTTGAGCACGTGCCGTCGATGCGCAGGCGCACACCCATGTCTTGACAATCCTCATACGGTTCGATGTGAATGTCCGACGCGCCGAGACGGTCGGCTTCGGCAATCACTTGATTGGTCAGCCGCACAATGGCTGAGTCGTTTTCGTCGATCCCACTCGATAGAGAGTCAATCGCCGGCTCAAGATTGATATCATTGACCAACTCACCGAGAATGGCGCCGATGGAACCGCTGGTGCCCTGTCCTCTGGCCAGATGGAGAAATTGTTCGATGTCGCGACGCAGACCCACGACATAGCGAATGGTCATTCCAGGAAATGTGCGCCGTACATCCCAGCACTTGTCGAAATCGTGAGGATCACTGGTGAGCACATCGATCAGTGAGCCTCGACGCATAAGGGGCAGCCAGAAATTTTTCTTGAGATAATCCAGATTGAGCGTTTTAAGCAAGTCGGCATCGATGATCGTTCGTTCGTCATAAGGGAGATAGGGGCATTGATAAAAATCGCTCAGGGCGGACCCCAACGCATCTTTCGGGACACGATAGCGGTCTAGGAGCACTGTTTCGAGGTCAACGCTGCCATCTTTAGACTCGTCAATCGCCGTCAACACGTCGGAAAGACTGATCATGCCGCGGCAGACCAAGCTATCGAGCACGTTTTGCTCAATCGCGGAGCGGAAGGGTTTCGATACACGGCCACTCTTCTTTCCATTGGTTCCACTCGCGACTACATTCGTATCGACCAACATGTGTAACGCCTTTCGTGTGTACCGTCGTGTTAGTACTTCGCTAACCAAGTCCCCGGTTCCCGGTATACAACCGGAAGACCCCGAAAGAGTCCCTGCGCCAAATCGGCGTTGTACCAGACTTCAATGCCGGTACCGGCTCCAATCGACGTCACGCTCTGCCCTGCCATGATCGCCCCGTATACGCGAGCGGGGCGTTCAACCTTGATCGCACCAGCCGCATACAGCAAGCCGTTGACGTGGATACCGGACAATTGCACCGGCACCCTTGTCCCTAACGATGCTGTTCCTGGTAATGGTGGACTGAGAGATGGCACTGATTTCCCCGCCGCACGAGGCCTGCACACCACATGGCCTTGCACGACCAACAGGCCTTCGACATAGTCCGCCTCCAGCAACAGTGTTCCCATATTGTCCTCACGCGGCGCCTGCCCATCGATGGTGTCGATGAAGACCAATCCACGATGGTCTCCTACGACCTGAGATTCCAGTGCGTCTATCGGCGCGATTCCCTGATCAGAATCCGAAGCCCCCTGCGGATGGAGCTGCCCTGCACGATCAAGTCGATAATACGTCCCCCATCGCAATGCGATCTTCTTGAGCGAGTCGTAGTCCCACTGATCGAGCCTTACCCCAGGCGTCGGATATTGGTGCAGGTGCACGCTTTCAGGAAGCGGAGGATTCACCCCTTGACCGGGTGGAGGAGCGATGACCGAGACGGTCCCTCCAATCCAATATTCCGTCCAGCGATCCTGTGCATACAACATCTCACCATATGATTGACCGGTCACTGAGGCCTCAGTGCGCTTGAGGGCAAGGTCCTCGACTCGCTGCACCACAAGATCGCCTAATACCCGTTGATCGCCCCAATGGACCATGACGGGAGATTCCCCTCCTGACTGCATGGCTCCAAGAGTCTGTCCAACCTGCGCCGCAGCACGAACCGCGGGAATCTTCACAGCCCCGAGTTGGAGCTGAACCGTCCGTGTAATCGGCTTGTGAGCGACCGTCGTGGCCGTCACCTCAACCGTGCTCAACAAGCCTGGCTGCAAAGGACCATACACTTTCAACTGAAGAATACGACCAAGCCCCCCTAGGGCAGTGGGGAAACCGCTGGACGAACCGTTGAGCGTCTGGTTGTCCGCTTGATTTGCCGCATCAAGTATGATGTCCGGACGGTCAGCGGTTCCCGCAAACTGGGAACGCCCGGCTGCGTCGAAGAACGACGGCCCGTTCTCAGGGTCCCCTTGGCGCTTGCCGAGCAATCCGGCAAGGGCCGTTGGCGTGGCTGACGAATCGTGGAACCAACTCATCACCACATCCGCTGCACCGTCGGCCAGCTGTTGCGCAACGTTATCCTCTTTCATGGAACTGATGCCCGGTCCATCCTGAGCTGCCAGGTGAAGAGATGTCATGCCGAGGATTCCAAGCAGAAAGATCAGCATGAGTGCCGCGAGAAGCACGTGGCCCTCGTCGCATTGAAGGTGGAATTTCGTTGCACGCCCTTCTCCCTTTTTCATATTTCCACTCCCCTTCTTATTGAAGAAGCCTCCGTTAAGTCCTGAGGCTGATTTCTCGAACTGCACGAATTCCTCTGCCAGACATCATCACGTCAATCACAACCAATCTGACGAGCGCCGGTTGTATTGAAACCTGTCCATTTTCGTCCCAGTAGGAGAACCGAGCCTCCCGGATATCTCCAACCAACACACTCGCGCCTCCGTCGACCTGCCGCAGCAATCGCAGAACCCCGCGCTCATCCTGTCGACTGTAGTAGCGGACATGGTTCAGGAGGGAGACAAAGGCTCCGGATGGAATCTCCCTAGTCAGCGGCTGCATCACAGTAAGCACGCGCCGTTGTCCATCACGAACCAAGGTAAGCCTTTCACACCGCTCAGCCCAACAGACCACAATAGTTTTACGATCATCCCACTCTCGTCCGTCATCGACCGAGAGAATCGTTTGGCCGACCGCTGCTGTTGCCGTGACCGTTGTCGAGAGACCATGCAGATTCGCCAAAAACTCCACTGAGTCCGAAGTTGTGCTGGCGAGAGAGCCGGACCTCGCCAGCCGCATTTCCTGCTCAAGAACTTCTAGCCCCAGGCGAAGATCTTGCTGTTGAGCGACCTCACGTTGTTGCTTCATAAACTGTTGCTGGAAATACGACAGGGCTTGAAGCGTGGCGCCGAGGACGACTAGCCCAGCCGCCATAGCAAACATCAGCTCGATCAGACTCGTCCCTGTCTCCGTCCACACTTTCTGGTGGGTGCCTCGTGCTTGCCGCTCCGTTCGCATCCTGCCTACTCCTAATTTCGTCATGTTATCGGCTCCCAACGAACAATGGGTTGGCCCGCAGGGTCCCGACTCGCACTTCTCGCTGGTTCTCACCTGCAGCATAGACGGCGCGAGCCTCGATCAGGACATGCCCTGAGCCCGACAGCGAACCGGTGCGGCTCGGCGTGACCGTCCAAATGAGCCGTACACCATCCTGGTCCCAACTACCGGAATACACCCCATCACCGGCCAGCGCATCGCCGGCTACTCCATCGTCATGCATGACGAGATCTGATGTACCATCGTGATTGAGATCGTCCAACAAGAGACGATCCCATCTCACAGATCGCTTTGCTTCAATCCGTGATTCTGCCATCGCGAGCGCGCGCGTCGCTAATGTCCCTACTCGAATACTCTGTTCTGCTGCCTGAAACGCCCCCATCGCGCCGACCAATCCGATCAACGTCAGCGTCATCGCCACCAACACTTCAGCAAAACTGGCTCCGCCCTCTGCATGAAATAATTGACCCCGGATCATGAGATAGATACCCTTCCGGTGATACTCACCGTAAACATGGTTTCCCGGCCTCGACTGTCGCGGACACGAATGGTTGTCGGAGTCACCGAGCGACCGCTGGGATGAAACAGAAGTTCAGGGCCCGAGGTTGGCTCCTCCACAATCACACCCGTGCCCGCATAGTCGTAGACGTGAAGGATGCCCTCGGCATCCGCACGTCGTAGCGTGATCGTCCGGCTCTCTCGATCGAAAATGACTCGAAGCCGCTCTCGTCTGCCCATGGCCAGCTGCCTGGCGAGACGGAGTTCCGACGCAATCTCCACCGTCGCGCTACGTGCCTGAACCCTTGCGGCTACTGCCTGATAACTCGGCCCAGCTAACACGGCCAACAGGCCTATGATCGCCAGGACGATCAGAAGCTCCGTCAGGCTCCAGCCCTGCTCGTGTGTCTGTAATTCTCTCGGCATATCCCCCTCGCAAAGAAATTTCCCTTACGAGGATGAGCCCAGTATCCAAGACCCATGCCCACATTGATCCACACTGAGGTTGCCGAACGCATCGTACGTAGCGGGGGTGAAATACCCCATAGGTACGCGCAGTTTCGCATTGCATGCAGGAGCAAGGCAGCGGAGCCGGCCTATGCCCGGCGGAAAAGAAGAAGGAAACCAGAAAAACATCTCACGATTTAGATACAGGGATTCGCCCAAAGAGATACAGGGAGCGGGTTAGAAGGCAGAGTCAAAAAGACCTTGATACCAATCGAGGAGCGGCTGGGCAAAAAACATGGAGAGAAGAGCCCCCAACACAAGAAAGGGGCCAAAGGGGATATAGTCATCGCGCTTGATGACGTGCAGCGCAATCAAACCTACGCCGATGATCGAACCAGTGAGCGAGCCGATCATGATGGTAAGAAGCGCCGGCTTCCAGCCAAGAAATGCACCGATCATCGCCAGCAACTTGATATCGCCGCCGCCCATTCCCTCTTTACCGAAGAGATAGGGACTGAGCCAGGCCAAGATCCAGAGAATGCCGCCACCCACCGTAAGACCGGCCACAGAATTGATCACACCCACCGGCAATACCGTCACGGCACCTAGAAGTCCAACCACCACCCCTGGTATGGTAATGACATTGGGGATCATCTTGTGGGTGAGATCCGTTCCTGTCACCACAACCAGCGCTGAAAATAGCAGAGCATAGAGCGCAGCCGTCCAGGTAGGACCGAAGTACCATAAGACGGCGAGATAGCCCAGTGCGTTAGTGGCTTCGACGAGGGGGTATCGTGTTGAAATCGGCGTGCGGCAAGCCCGGCAGCGTCCAGCAAGCCACAGGTAGCTCAGTATCGGAATATTGTCGTAGAACCCGATGGGGTGAGCACACGAGGGGCAATGAGAACCGGGCCAGGCGATTGATTCACCCCGGGGCAGTCTGTAGATGCAGACGTTGAGAAAACTGCCGACCAGCGCACCGAGGAGCCCGACGACACCATAGAGAGACCATTCATGCATAATCGACTCGGGAGCAAACTCCGGCCCAGAACGCCCAAGTTACGTTGCGGGAAATGTGAAATAAACTAGGTAGCTTCACTTGAATCTGGCTCCTACGGTTTACTTATGACACGAGAGTTCTTATAATTGGCCCCGACTGGGTACGGGTTGGTTCTTAGCCTCACCCCATCGACCTAAATTATACCGTACTATCTTTTATTTGCTAAAGGAGAACGCAATAATGGCAAAGGCACGGACTGCGAAGTCGAAAGCCAAACCTTCCCTGGCCAATCTGACTCCACCCCCACGCAAGAAGCGGCCTGAATCGCTCACCAGCCGGGAAAAAGAAATTCTTGAACTGATTTGGGCCGGGTTCAAAAATAAGGAAATCGGTCAACGACTCAAGATCAGTGTGAAGACCGTTGAGGCACATCGAGCCAACATGATGAAAAAGATGCGCGTGTCGAACACCGCTCAACTGATCAAAACTGCGATCCAAGACGGGACGATCAAGATCCGGTAGGCGTTGACGAAGTCGCAACACGATTCCAACGCTGGCGAACCGCTTCAAACAACGTGACGGCAGCTGCAGCTGAGACGTTCAAGGACTGGACACGCCCCTGCATTGGAATCCTGATGCGGTCATCGCACTCTCCCAACACACCAGGGCGAAGACCTTCTCCTTCTCCTCCAAACACCAGCGCAATCGAGCCGGTCATGTCGATGTCGGTATGACGCTTCGTCGCCTGTGGGTCCACGCCGTACACCCACAGGCCGACTTTCTTGAGATCCTGAATCAGACGAATCAGGTTACTCACCCGCCCCACAGCAATGTGATCCAGCGCTCCCGCTGACACTTTCGCCACCACGGATGTCAAACCAACAGCACGCCGTTCCGGGATGAAAACCCCATGAACACCTGCGGCTTCAGCCGTCCGCAAGACCGCTCCTAAGTTGTGGGGATCTTCGACTCCGTCGAGGAGCACCAGAAAAGGCTTTTCACCTCGCACCTGTGCCCGATCAAGAATCTGCTCCGTCGTGTCGTAGGATTTCGCCGCGATCAGGGCGATCACGCCCTGATGGTGGCCGCCCGGGGCAAGACGGTCGAACGCTTGCTGCGGCTCGATATGGACAGGAACTCCTTGCGCCTTCGCAAGTTGGACAAGGTCGTGGAATTGCCGATCGGTGCGGAGGACAAGAAGCCGCTGCAAGGGCCGCGTACCCGCGCGCAGCGCTTCACGCACAGCATGCAGCCCATAAATCAATTCCGACTGACTATCGCTTCCACCGGCTGGTACCGTCGGGCTTGTCCTCGATGACGATGCCGTGGGACGCGAGAGATTTTCTGATCTCATCGGCTTGTGCAAAGTTCTTCTTCTTTTTTGCATCGAGACGCTCCGCAATCTGTTGTTCGATCTGCACTTCCGAGAGTTCAATCTCGGGTGATACCGGACTAACCGTAACAGTCGGAGCAAAGCTCGTGATCGTCACGCGCGCGACGCCTGGCGTCACAACTATGCCTCCTACGAACTGCCACGTATCTAACTGAAGCAATCCCAGGTTATTGCCGAGCGAACGAAATTCTTCTCTCGCAAACTTTCTCGCCTCCGTCGAGAGGCCTAGGCCCAGTAATTTATTGACGTCGCTTTTCATTCGCTGAAGCTCAGCAATGGCCACTGATGTGTTGAAGTCGTCGTTCATTGCCTCCCGAAATGCGACCCTGCATCGCTCAATCACCGCCATCAGCCCCTCGTCTGCCGTGGCTCTCTCTTCAGACTCTTTTAGTCGCTTGAACAGATCGTAGAAGCCGTTCAACGCATTCTTCGCCTCCTCTATACTTTTGTCTGAAAAATCCAACGGGCTGCGGTAATGTGTCCCGAGCAGGAAATACCTCAACATCTCTCCCGTTTCAGGCTCAGGCCATTTGGACTTTTCAAAGATCTCCCGAATCGTGAAGAAATTCCCCAGAGACTTAGACATCTTCTCCTGGTTGATCTGCACGAAACCGTTGTGGACCCAGTACCGCGCAAACTCTTTGCCAGTGGCGCCGCAGGACTGGGCGATTTCATTCTCATGATGGGGGAAGATCAGATCCATCCCCCCGCCATGAATGTCGAACGTTTCACCTAAATGGCGCATCGACATGGCGGAACATTCGATATGCCAGCCGGGGCGCCCTGCGCCCCAGGGACTTTCCCATGAGGGCTCGCCTGGCTTGCTGCTCTTCCAGAGCGCGAAATCCATCGGATGGCGTTTTCGTTCATCCACTCCCACCCGCGCGCCCGCTTGCAGATCTTCGAGCTTGCGTTTCGAGAGACGGCCATAGGGCTGGTATTTCTCGACTTGGAAATAAACATCGCCGGCCACTTCATAGGCAAGGCCTTTTTGGATAAGCCGGCCGACCAGCTCAATGATCTCGGCCATATGCTCAGTCGCTTTCGGTTCATTGGTCGCTCGTCTGATTCCGAGTCTCCCCATATCCTGATAGTAGGCCTCGATATATTCGGCGGTAATCGCATCGCAGGACACGCCTCGCTCATTTGCTCGCTTGATGATCTTGTCATCCACGTCGGTGAAGTTCTTGACGAATTCGACCTGGTAACCGCTGTATTCTAGATAGCGCCGGATCACGTCAAACACGAGCGCGCTGCGGGCATGGCCAATGTGGCAGTAGTCGTAGACCGTCACACCACAGACATACATTCTCACAGTCTTCGGCTGGAGCGAGTGGAACGGCTCTTTTTTCCCGGTGAGGGTGTTGTAGATCGAGAGCATGGGCTGGTTAGACTCCCGGAGTGGCGCGGCGTTTCGGCCAATGAGACCAAAGAAAATAGCCCACGGCAATCGCTAGACAGACGCCGATCACGATATCGAACTGATGGAAATAGTCTCTCAGATGCTCCCACTGCTCTCCCATTTTCACACCAATATAGGCCAGGAGATAGCACCAGGGCAGTGCGCCGAGAAATGTATAGAGCATGAACCGATAGATATTCACTCTGGCGATGCCGGCCGGTAACGAGATGAAGGTTCGGACAACCGGAAGCATTCGGCTGAAAAATACGGCTGCATCGCCATATTTGGCAAACCATCGATCCGCCATCTCGATGTCTTTTCGCGACACCAAGACATAGGGCCCGTACCGCTCGACAAATGGCCGACCTCCCCACACGCCGGCATAGTAGGCCACAACTGACCCTGCTACGTTCCCAATCGCGCCGGCCAAAGTCACGCCGAGCATGGTGAACTGTCCCGATGCCACGAGATATCCGGCAAAGGGCATGATGATTTCGCTGGGCAATGGGATACAGGCACTTTCAATGGCCATGGTAAGGAATATGCCGGTGTAGCCGAAGGTCGAGATCATCGACACGATAAACCGGCTGAGTTCTGTAATGATCGCTTCGATCAGGTTCCCCACAACACCCTAGCTCCTCTGCTTGCCCTTCAACTTCGACGAAACCACCACCCGGCGCATATTTTTGGGGCGCACCGTTTCCCACTTCTTGAAACGATCCAATACCCCGTGATTCGTCGTATCGAGATGAATGGGAGTGAGCGACACCGCGCCTTGCTCAAGCGCCTCGTGGTCGGCATCCTTGTTTCGGCTCCACGACACACGAGTCCCGGCGATCCAATAGTAGGTCCGGCCATGCGGATCGATCTTTTCAATGATCGGATTATCGAAACGCCTGCGGCTCAGACAGGTGACTCGGATTCCGGTGATCGACCGGAACGGACGATTCGGAATGTTGAGATTCACGAGTGTTTCATCCGGTAGCCCTTCATTCAAAATCAAGCGAGCGATACGAACAGCGTAGCGAGCGCCGGCATCGAAATAGAAATGCTCCTGCCCCTCCTGTGACACTGCCATCGAAGGGACGCCGAGAATCGTTCCTTCCATCGCTGCCGAAACTGTTCCTGAATACAACACATCGTCGCCCAGATTCACACCTTTATTGATCCCTGACACGAGGAGATCGGGCGGCGCCGACAGGACTTTCAGCACGGCCAGATTCACACAGTCGACCGGCGTGCCGTTGACCGCATAGATCCGCGGTCCAAGCTGCTGCACTCGCAGTGGCTTATGAAGCGTGACCGCATGCGCCACGGCAGTCCGTTCACGATCCGGCGCAACCACCCACACCTCACCCACTCTTGATAACGCCTTAGCGAGCGCCGTCAAACCAGGCGAATGAACCCCATCATCGTTTGTCACCAAAATTCGCATGGGTTCGTCAGAGACAAAAAAAGCTGCCGGGGGCAGCTCGCAGCTTCAGTGCTGAGCGCTGAGAACCGAGCACGACACGATCCTATTCGTCTCAGTTCTCAGCGCGGTCTGTTTTGGTCGGGGCGAGCCGATTTGAACGGCCGACCACTCGCACCCCAAGCGAGTACGCTACCGGGCTGCGCCACGCCCCGACACAGGCTATTTAACGGCACCGTTTCCTGCATGGTCCCCCAAGAGGCCGATATACGACCCGATCGAACGGGATGCCACACACTGTGGTTAGCTGGAATGCGACTCCATAATTTTGAGAATCGCCTGGAGATTCCCCCGCAGTTTCTGCGCAAGTTCTTTGGGGCGTACCCGCTGGCTTGCCACCCGGCCGCGCCTGGCCCAATAGCGCTTGACGCCTGCGAGCGTATGCCCCTCTTCATAGAGCATCCGCTTGATCTCCAGCACCGTTTCAACTTCTTTCCTGACATAGAGCCGCTGATTCCCGCGACTTTTCTTCGGCCTAAGAAATGGAAATTCTGACTCCCAGAATCGCAACACATAAGCCGGTAGCTCGGCAATTTGGCTGACTTCGCCAATCTTATAAAAAATCTTGCTGCCCAGCCTGGGCTCGTTCCCCATGACCGGTCCTCGTGGTGGGATAAGTTAAAGGTGATGGACGAGGCTATGAATTGACGTAGATCTTAACAAGATAGCCTCCTCAAGGGGTTATATATGTTGTCCACAGGCTTAAGGAACAGATTGTCAGTTGCACATCAACCATCACTTGAAGGGGGGAATTTACCATGAAGCGATTCATTTGGCTATGGGTTTTGTTAGGGGCTCTGTCTACGCTGGAGAGGGTTACTTCCAGTCCGACGAACACAGGCAGACCATGCAACGAGAGCAGGAATATACCGAGCGTCTCAACCGAGAGGATCGGCATAGAGCCGGCGAACTCCACACCTACAACCGACAGGACAGAGACGGCAGCAGCCAATTGTGTTCCAGCACGAGATACATGACCGTTTACGACTGAGGGGGGACAATGCGAACAATCGAAGAGATCTGGCTGGCCATCGAGCAGGCCGGGGTAAGGTGGAACAACAGAAGAAAGCAGGAAACCGACTGGCTCAAGATAGTCAATTGTGCATGCGATGAGCTAGCCGCCGATTGATTTCGGAGTTTCGGCTATTGTTTCGCTATAAAACATGGCCATTCCATTTCCAATGGGCGTCGTATCAGTGCGCAACTCCATGCGATACTTCCTGTTCCTGCGAACAAGCTCAACCACCCACGGATGGTTGTCGCGAAAAAACACCACTTCTTCAGCACATCGAACAATTAACCTATTTATCTGTGCAACCTGTTCCCGCTTCAGTCTTTTGCACTGATAATTAAAGTTTGCAAAAGTGAAATCGGCATGCTCTCTGTTAATCTGGCGATCTGGTCGTATTCTAATTGCAAGAGTTGGTGAAAGTGGAACGATCTTATTCATCACGTCCATATCGACTGATTTTTCAATAGCTATAGGAAAATCGCTGGTGAAATATGCACTATCGGCAAAACCGTTGTGAAGTAGTTCCCACTTGAAGTTACCGAACATCGCTGCGTTTTTGAGTATCGAAGTTATCCCTATCGCCTGAGGAAATTTCGGATCGATATCGATTTTGACGATTCCTTTTTTTAGGATCTCAGTCAAATTCATTCCGCCTAACTCTGGAGGCGGAGCTGGAAACAGGCCTTGGGAATCGGCCATGAAATACTCCATCTCAGATTTCGCCTGCAGTAGCCTTGAGTGTATTCTCATGCCTGCAGGGGAACAGGCATGTATGTAAGAGACAAATCCCGCAATAGTGTAGATGCACTCTCTATCAATTTTATTGTCAAAAAGCTTTTCGACGGCAGTGTTATAGTTCGGTTCAATGGTTTTGAGAAACTCTTCAACTGCCCGATCCTCCTTCAGATAGGCATTCGTACTACCATCCTCAATTCTGCACACATCTTTTGAGCTTGGCGAGAATTGTTTCATGTCCTTCTTGCTGATGGCATACAGCCGATTCACAAGACTTGGGGAATAGAAACGCCTTAGATGAACTTGAGATACAAAATGATCGAGTGGCATTTGGATAGCTGCTATTGGAGGCGGGTATTGTAAGAGGCACACTAACGAAGGCACAAGAGCCACGCGGGTGTATTTGACACCCTTCGGGCGATCAGGCGATCATCGGGGCAACGATGGTCTTCATGGGAAGAAAGGAAGGTGCGCAGATGATAAGCGACATCACACCGATGCAAGCATATTTTCTTTACGTCAATCAGCAACGGGTACCCGAAATCTTCGAGACATTGGAAGAGACTAAAGTGGCCGCCACACCCTATATGCAGAATCAGCCAGCGCTTCAGATCAAATCAACCTGGAATGGGGTTCGCAATTGGAATTATAGATATGATCTGAAGCAGTGGCTGGAATTGATGAGAGGCTAGCCCTTCTGAGGCGCCTCAGTGCTTTCCCCACAGGAAATACTCCCCCTGAGACTTACCTTTCATCCTACCAGCTACATCATCCGTGACCAGGCGCTTTTTGGTCCTTTCAGGGGTGTTGTTCTTATCTGAAAGCTGTGGCCAGAAAATCTTTAATTGGTATCGCTCGTCTGCCGATTTTGTCACGGTAAACATGCATGAGACTGGAACATCTTTCTTTTCCGTAACTTCAAACCCTTTGAATTCGCTGATCAGGTATTCTCGAATGACTTCCACGTTCGCTTCGACGAGGGAACCGTTTTCGTAGCCCATTCTGTCTATCCCCTCCAACTAGCAAGTCGATAAAATCTTGCCCGCCGTGAATCAAATAGGGAACTTCACGGCTTCCAACGCCTCAGGCAACCCCTTCAAACTGAACTTCACACTCGCCAAATACACCCGCTCCGCAACACTCTTGCCCACGGAGCGATTCTCGTCAGCGCGATTGTAGGTTGTTTCTCTTTTATCAGCTGGGTCATCACAAGGGAGTGTATCAGATGCGCTATAGACTGCAGTTATGCTGGAGAGAGCCATTGAAGTGGCTCTGGGAGCGGTGTTGCTGGGTATTTGGAAGATGAAGGAGTGTCTAGAGAGTGGACTTGATCACGAGTTGACGTATTTCTTAAATACTTGACTGGGACGAAACGTGACCACGCGACGAGGTGTGATGCCTATTTCTTCGCCGGTTCGAGGATTTCGACCCTTCCGTGCCCCTTTACTACGCACCACAAAATTTCCGAATCCGGCAATCTTAACCGACTCTCCCTTGTGCAACACATCTTTCAACATATTCAGCACGAGTTCGACGATATCTGCGGCTTCATTTTTCGAAATACCAACCTGCTTGTAGATTTCGTTCGCGATATCTGCCTTTCGCATGCATTCCCTCCGACACTTGCGCAAACGTCTCGAATATTCGCCTATGAGCTCACGACGATCGATCAACAGTTTCGCTATAAGTTACGTGAGGTTATACGGCCTGTCAAGAAGAAAGATGACGAAGAAGAACCCTCGCTCATTCGTCCCTGGACAGTAGTTTGTACTCGATACTGTCCGCCAACGCTTGCCAGCTCGCCTCCATAATGTTCTCGGACACGCCGACGGTGCCCCATTTATCCTTATGGTCGCCTGACTCGATCAACACTCGGACCTTGGACTCAGTCCCGCGATTGGCCGACAGCACGCGCACTTTGTAGTCGAGCAGTTTCACTTCCCGGAGTTGGGGATAGAATTTTTCCAATGCTTTCCGCAATGCGTGGTCAAGCGCATTCACCGGACCGGCTCCAACTGCGGCTGCATGCTCCACCACACCACCGACTTTGACCATCACGGTGGCCTCAGACGACGAAGCCCCATGGTCTTGTCTTTTCTCGACGATCACTCGAAACCCCAAGAGTTGGAACGCCGGTCTATGCGTTCCCATGGCTTTCCTCATGAGCAATTCGAAGGAACCTTCCGCTGCCTCAAATTGGTAGCCTTCACTTTCGCGCTCCTTCAACACACCGATCAATTCTTGCAGCTTGGCGTGACTCTTATCCAATTTAATTCCATACGCCTCAATCTTCTCCAGCAACCCACTCCGGCCTGCTGCGTCCGATACCAGCACACGCTGGTGATTGCCGACCAAGCCAGGAATCACATGCTCATAGGTGGCGGGATTCTTGAGTACCGCATGGATATGAACCCCTCCCTTATGGGCAAACGCGGAATCTCCCACGTAGGGCTGGTGCTTATTGGGCATGAGGTTCGCAATTTCGGCAACAAACCCTGAGACCCGCTTGAGATGGCTCAGACGATCTCTTAACGTCGGACGTTTCATTTTCAGTTCAAGATTGGGAATAATCGAGCAGAGATTGGCATTACCGCACCGCTCGCCGATCCCGTTAATCGTCCCCTGTACTTGCACCACGCCGGTTTCGATCGCCACCAGCGAATTCGCAACGGCCATTTCACAATCATTGTGCGCGTGAATCCCCAACGGGACCGCGCACTCTCGCCGAACAATCTGGCAAATTTCTTTGATGTCCCAGGGCATCGATCCGCCATTGGTGTCGCAGAGAATCACCCGCTCGGCCCCAGCTGCAACGGCATGACGAATGGTCTCCAGCGCGTAGTCCGGATTCGTCTTGTATCCGTCAAAGAAATGCTCGGCATCGTAAAACACCCTCCGGCCTTTCGAGCGGAGATGGGCCACGGAATCGCTGATGAGTTCGAGATTCTTCACAAGGGAAATCCCGAGTGCATCGGTCACGTGCAGCGACCAGGTTTTTCCGAAGAGCGTAATGATCGTCGTCTCAGCCTCCAGCAACGCCCGGATATTTGGATCCTTCTGCACGGCGTTGCTCGATTTTCTCGTCGATCCGAACGCCACCACCGTCGCGGTCTGCAACGGCACAGTCTTGATCATCCGAAAGAACTCGATGTCTTTTGGATTTGCCCCGGGCCACCCGCCTTCGATGAATTGGACGCCTAGACCGTCCAACTGTTGGGCAACCCGAACCTTGTCTTCGGCCGAAAAAGTCACATCCTCGGCCTGAGCTCCGTCCCGTAAGGTCGTATCATAAATCTCTAGCGCTGCCAGCCGAGCGGCAGACGGAGCTGTACCGGACGGCGTAGCACCGACCGGCTTGCCTTGCGAGAGTCGTGGGTGTGAAGATTTTCGAGCCATAGGGGAAACGATACCAGGAGCGGGACAAACCTGTCGAGGCTCATTTCGCTGGAATCAACTACTTCGCAATTCGGTCTCCTGCCGGCGACTGATCCAGGCCGAATGCGGAATGGAGCGAACGCATCGCAAGCTCAACATACTTTTCATCGATGACGCAGGAGATCTTGATCTCCGACGTGCTGATCATGAGAATGTTCACGCCTTCCTCCGCCAAGACTTCGAACATCTTGGCGGCGACTCCTGAATGAGAGCGCATCCCGACGCCGACCAACGAAACCTTTGCGATCGCCTCAGTCACGGCAACCGATTTGGCCTCAATACCTTTCGCCACGTCCTGAATCAACGGCAGAGCTTTCTTGATGTCTACCCGTGGAATCGTGAAGGAAATATCCGTCATGCCCGACTGGCTCATATTCTGTATGATCATGTCGACATTGATGTTGGCCTTCGCCACCGGCCCGAACAGCTTGGATGCAATCCCTGGCTTGTCCGGCACACCCACAATCGTAATCTTGGCCTGATTGCGATCACCCGTCACGCCCGACACCGCGACCGCCTCCATATCCTGATCTTCACGCGTCACGAGTGTCCCCTTTCCTTCTTTGAAGCTGGAGTTCACTTCCACCGGCACATTGAACTTCGCAGCAAATTCGACGGAACGGCCCTGCAACACTTTCGCGCCCAGACTTGCCATTTCCAGCATTTCCTCATAGGAAATCTTGTCGATTCGTCGAGCCGCAGGCACAATGTTGGGATCTGAGGTATACACACCATCGACGTCGGTAAAAATGATACAGCGATCCGCTTTTAGCGCTGCCGCCAATGCAACGGCCGTGAGATCGGATCCTCCGCGCCCCAATGTCGTGACATCTGACTGCTCATTAATCCCTTGAAACCCGGCGACCACCGGAATAATCCCATTGAGCAGCGCCTCACAGATTCGCTCCGCGCTCACACGAGTAATGCGCGCCTTCGTATGAGCGCTGTCTGTCATGATCCCGACTTGACGCCCCGTAAATGATTGGGCATCCAATCCCCTGGCCCGCAAGGCCATCGCCAATAAGGCAATGGTCACTCGCTCTCCAGTCGACAGGAGCATATCGAGTTCGCGATCGTCCGGCAGCGGCGTAATCTCATGCGCCAACCGAAGTAATCGGTCTGTTTCGCCGCTCATCGCGGACAGCACAACCACGACGCGATGGCCGTCCTTGTGCGCCCTCTCGATGCGGTCGCCCACAGAGCGGATCCGCTCGATCGTGCCCACCGACGTTCCCCCATACTTCTGAACTATCAACGCCACGACCGTCAGGATCCTTTTGCAAACAGCCGCACAACGAATTTCGTCGCATCACGAGGAGGCACGGTCGAGCTGCGAGCGTCAACCTCGGTAAATCTCCGTCCGGCCTCGGCAGTGGAGGATGCGGCACTCTCACGATAGGCAAAGATTGCTGGACCTTCCACGGCTTGGCTATGGTGTGCAGTGCCTCCGTCGCACACCGTCACGATACGATGAGGGCCTAACTGCGCCAGTCCTTCGAGCAACGGCCCGACCAGTTCTCGATCGACCGCTTCGATACCCTTCACCTTGGCCGCGACGTCCGACCCATAGACGACCTCGTCCGACAACTCCACATGCACGTATGCAAAATCCTTCTTCTTCAGCTCCTCCAGGGCGACCGCCGCTTGGGTACGAAGATCCCCACCGGCCAATCTTGCTCCGTCCACGGCTTCAAGCCCGGCCATGATGCCGAGTCCGCAATGAACATCACTCTGCGAGACCACCACACCGGTCGTTTTCAATCGCTCAGAGAGACTTGGCCAAAGCACAGGCCGGCCTTGGCCCCAGAGCCAGAGACAATTGGCCGGCTTCTGCCCTGCATCCAAGCGTTCATCGTTAAGGGGATGATCTCGCAAGATCTGAAACGAGGCGTCCATGAGTTTCCAAAGAATGTCGGACCCATCTCCCGTCGGCAACACATCGGCAATCAGTCGACCGACCAATAGTTGTGGATCCATACACACTGCTCGCGACTTCCCGTTGACCCACACCATGAGATGACGGTGGCCTACCCCTGGATAGAACTGAATCATCTCAGACCCAAGCTGTTCATTGATCGCCTCGATCAATTCTCGAGCCTCTTCCGTGGAAATCAAGCCTGCGGTTGCATCATCCATCTCCACGTGCGGTCCAAGCTTCTTGATTTCGTTCAATCCGCCCTTACTTCCAGGCGGAGCGTCTGACCGTAACGAGACCATCGTGCAGCAATACACCACATCATGCTCGCCAACAGCGACCCCCAGACTCGCCGCTTCAAGCGGGCCGGGGCCCTGGTAGTACTTCTTGGGATCGTATCCGAGAATAGCCGTTCCCATCAGACCGCTCCCATGTCGCACGTTCTCAGAATTCGCGGCCAGAAGCCCGAGTTCCCCGCTTTGCGCCAGCTGATCCAGATGAGGGGTTGACGCCGCTTGAAGCGGTGTTCGTCCGCCCAATTCCTCCCGTGGGTGGTCGGCCATCCCATCGATATGGAGAATCACATGTTTCATCGAAGCCCTACTCGCATGATATCTACACCCTTAGCAAACGAGCGACATCCTCCCGCGTCGCCCTAACGGTTTTCGGCTGTGCCGATACATTGATGGCTGTGTCGGCATCTTTCAATCCATGGCCGGTCAAGGTGCATACCACGATCTCGCCTTCACGCAATGCGCCCTGCTTGTTCAGCTTCATGACGCCGGCAACCGATGCGGCGGATGCCGGCTCACAGAACACTCCTTCCGCCGCCGCCACCGCGCGATAGGCCTGGAGAATCTCTTCATCCGTCACCGAATCAATCGCTCCCGCTGATTCCTTCACGGCAGTTATAGCCGTTTCCCAGCTGGCAGGATTGCCGATCCGGATCGCCGAAGCGACCGTTTGCGGATTCTCGACAATGCAGCCAAGTACGATCGGTGCCGCACCGGCCGCCTGAAACCCAACCATACGGGGCAACCGTGTGGATTGATTGGCTGCACGGTATTCCTGGTACCCCTTCCAATACGCCGTTATGTTGCCGGCGTTCCCAACCGGCAATGCGTGAACAGTCGGAGCATCGCCGAGCTGATCGCAGACTTCCATCGCACCAGTTTTCTGCCCCTCAATCCGATAGGGATTGATCGAGTTGACCAACTCGATGCGATAGGTCGCCGACAATTCTTTGACGATGGTCAAGGCTTGGTCGAAATTTCCTTCAATCTGGATCACCGTGGCTTGGTGCATCATGGCCTGAGACAGTTTCCCCATGGCAATCTTCCCGGCAGGAATCAACACATAAACCGCCAGCCCAGCCCGGGCGCCATAGGCTGCTGCGGATGCTGAGGTATTTCCCGTTGAGGCGCAGATCACAGCCTTGGCGCCTGATTCAACAGCCTTTGAAATGGCCATCGTCATGCCGCGATCCTTGAATGATCCCGTCGGATTCATGCCTTCAAATTTGAGGTAGAGGTCGATGCCGGGGGCAATCTGTTTCGCCAGCCGCGTCGCCTTGATGAGTGGAGTGTTACCTTCGCCAAGCGTCACCACAGGGGTGCGGTCGGTGACCGGAAGAAACTTGCGATACTCCTCGATCACACCACGCCAGCAATTCATCGCATTCACTCGTCCTTGCCCTCAACCCTGATCAACGTGGTGGGCTCGGAAATGAAGGCCATGCGATTGATCGCCCTCAAAGCCGTTTGCACATCACGCTCCATAGCGGTATGGGTCTTGATCACGATCGGAACCGTGTGTCCTTCACGTCGCCCTTGTTGAAGAACAGACGAAATACTGATCCCACACCGGCCCAACTCCCCTGCAATGTGCGACAAGACACCTGGGCGGTCCGACACCATAAACCTGAGGTAATAGAGCGAGCTGATTTCATCCATCGTTCGTATACGAATCGGGCGACGCTGGTTTTGCTGGAATGAAACGGGCGGCACCCGTCCGACCGCTCCCTTCAGGAAGTTGCGCGCAATCGCGATGAGATCGCCGACCACCGCACTGCCGGTTGGCATGGATCCCGCGCCACGACCATAGAGCACCACGTCGCCCACCGCATCGCCGACGAGTTGGATCGCGTTGTAGACTCCCTCGACTTGGGCGATTGGAGATGAGGATGGCAGCATCGTGGGATGCACTCGGGCTTCGATTTCGTCGCCGACTAACTTGGCAATACCCAGCAGCTTGATGGTATAGCCGAACTCCTTGGCGAACGCGATGTCGAGCGGTGTAATGTGAGTAATCCCCTCGGTATACACCTCTTTGACATTGACCGGTGTCCCATAGGCCAGCGCCACTAGAATGGCCAACTTGTGCGCGGAATCGATACCGGCTACATCGAAGGTCGGATCCGCTTCGGCATACCCGGCCTGCTTCGCTTCATCGAGTACCGTCTCAAAACTCTGGCCTTCATGGGTCATGCGTGAGAGAATGTAATTAGCCGTTCCGTTGATGATCCCATAAATAGATTGGATGGTGTTGGCCGCCAGCCCTTCCCTCAACACCTGGATGACGGGAATCCCTCCGCCCACGCTCGCTTCGAAACCTAAGTCGATATTCGCGCGGGACGCCGCCGCAAATATTTCTTCTCCATGTAACGCGAGCAAGGCCTTATTGGCAGTCACAACATGCTTCCCCGCCGCGATGGATTCCAGAATGATGCGTTTGGCTGCATCGCAGCCTCCGATCAATTCCACGATGATGTCGATCGACGGATCGGCGAGAATCTGCTTTGCATCGGTTGTGAGCAGGCCGGGCGGCAGCGCAACACCTCGATCGCGTGTCGTATCGAGGTCGGCAATGCGAACAAGCTCGATCGGCACACCGACCCGGCGGCTGATCAAGGCGACGTTCTCCAACAGAATCTTTGCGACACCCGTCCCAACCGTTCCGAACCCAATGATGCCGACGCCCACACGCGACATCATGTTTCCGAGCCCTCAAGCTTCAGGGTTTTCCGGATGCCTCGCACCGCTTGTCGCGTGCGATGTTCGTTTTCGACAAGGCCGAACCGCACATACTCATCCCCGCCTTCGCCGAACCCGATCCCGGGAGACACCGCTACTTTCGCTTCGCGCAGCAAGAGTTTCGAAAATTCCAGCGACCCCATAGAACGGTAGGGCAGTGGAATCCTGGCCCAAACGAACATCGTAGCGACCGGCTTATCCACCTGCCACCCAATGCGATTCAGTCCACTCACCAACACATCGCGACGCTTCTGATATCGCAAGACTGTTTCCTTGACACAATCCTGAGGTCCATTAAGGGCGATGACGCTGGCAATCTGGAGAGGTTGGAAAATACCGTAATCCAGATAACTCTTAATCTTGGCCAAGGCCCCGACCACCTCGCGGTTACCGCAACAAAAGCCCACGCGCCAACCGGGCATGTTGTAGGCCTTGGAGAGAGTATAGAACTCGACGCCGACATCCTTGGCCCCAGGAACCTGCAAGAAGCTCGGCGCCTTATATCCGTCGAAGACCAAGTCGGCATAGGCCAGGTCATGAATGACGATCACGGAATGTTCTTTGGCAAAGGTGACGATCTTCTTGAAAAATTCGAGGTCCACTACGGCCGTGGTGGGATTGTGTGGGAAATTGATGACCAAGATCTTCGGCCTCGGAAAGGTCTGGCGATAGACCCGCTGCAACTCGTCGAAGAAATCGCTGTCCGGTCGTAACTCAATCCCACGGACTTCCCCCCCCGCAATAATGAAACTGTACATATGAATGGGATAGGTCGGCGTCGGCGTCAGCACGACGTCGCCGGGTCCGATCAAGGCCAGCGCCAAATGTGCTAAACCTTCTTTCGAGCCGATTGTGACGATGGTCTCGGTCTCAGGATCCAGATCGACACCGTAATTCCGCTTGTACCAACCGGTGATCGCATGCCGCAGTTTTGTAATGCCACGCGAGGCCGAGTACCGATGATTTTTTCCCTTCCGTGCCGCCTCGATCATCTTCTCGACGATATGGCTCGGCGTCGGTTGGTCCGGGTTACCCATTCCAAAATCGATAATGTCTTCACCCTGCTGGCGAGCCTCGAGTTTGAGACTCTGCACCTGGGCAAATACATACGGCGGTAGTCGTTTAATGCGATAAAATCCGTCGCCTAATCCCATGTACGTCCTCTGTCGGTCATACCCACATACGCCGGAGCATCAAGTAGTCGCCCCGGCTGCTTGAAGGGGCCTATTCTAATGGCGAAGAGCATATCGAGTCAAATTATGCCGTGATTCTGTGGGGTTCGGCATCTAGACCCTTTTGATTGACTGAGACGATATCCAGCCAGTTCTGCCTCCAGGTCCTTGCCCCGCTCTGTTGATTTCTGTTACAACTGCAACGCCTTTTGCGCTCATCACTCAACTCAGTTTTCCCACGCTCTACATAGCAGAACGGAGGGTCCGTGCCACGACTTGGGGTGAACATCGACCATGTGGCGACATTACGGCAAGCCCGTGGTGGAACCGACCCGGACCCCCTGGCCGCCGCTGTGCTCGTAGAACTAGCAGGGGCTGATGGTATTGTCGTCCACCTGAGAGAAGATCGACGTCATATCCAAGACCGCGACCTTCGCCTCTTACGTGAACTCATCCGCACCAAGCTCGATCTGGAGATGGCCGCCGATGAAACGATGGCCAAGATTGCTCTGACCATCAAACCGGATATGGTGACCCTCGTCCCGGAGAAACGTCAGGAGCTGACGACTGAAGGCGGCCTGGACGTGGCCGCCCACAAAGATCGTATCCAGCAGATCGTGACCCTCCTTCACGACGCAGGTATTCCTGTGAGTCTCTTCATCGAGCCGGATTTGGCCCAAGTCAAAGCCGCGCACAGAGTCTCAGCCGACTTCGTCGAACTCCATACCGGCCGCTACGCGAATGCCAAACGCTCGAAAGAAGCCGACGCTGAAGTCGAGGCGATTACACAATCGGCTAAGCTCTCGTACAAACTTGGCATGGGCGTCAATGCCGGGCACGGCTTGGACTACCGCAACGTGATGCGGCTCACGCATATTCCTGAAATCGTCGAATACAATATCGGCCACAGCATTATTGCCCGAGCGGTTCTCGTAGGCCTCGACCAAGCTGTGAGAGAAATGAAAGCGTTGCTGAGTTGAACCCTCTCGCCGGTGCGATACCCCGCGCTCCTCTGTGGACCACGCGATTCACACTGGTCATGACAGTACACCATCGGCAACACATCTCTCTCGACTCCGCACTCACCCGATTCCATATGCCATATCGATTATGCACGCAAGGCCGTCGATGAAGATCGTGACAGGAACCGAGATGCAGTCGCTCGATCGCCGCACGATCACCGAAGCGCATGTCCCCAGCACCGTCTTGATGGAACGCGCCGGCGAAGGCATTGTCAGACATCTGGAGGAGTACTGTGGACCGGTACGAGGCAAGACTATTACCATTCTCTGCGGAAAAGGAAACAACGGAGGAGACGGATTGGTTGTGGCCCGGCTGCTGCATCGCCGACGCGCACGAATCCATGTCGTCCTCCTCACTCCTATCACCGACTTGGGTCGCGATGCCGCAACGATGTATCGACGGCTCGTTCGGAGCATAGGGCGAACCGTGATCGTTCGATTCCGATCTGCTGACCAATTACAACCTCTCCTCGCCTCCAGCGACATCCTTATCGACGCCCTCCTGGGGACAGGATTGTCCTCCGTCGTAACCGGAGCCTATCGTGAGGCCATTGACCTCATCAACAATGCCGGAAAACCGATTGTCGCCGTCGATATTCCGTCCGGTCTCCATGCCGATACCGGCGCCGTTCTTGGACAGGCAATCCATGCCACATTAACCATCACTTGTGGCCTCCCGAAACTTGGCCTCTATGTCGATGCGGGGATCGACCACGCCGGTGCCGTCCTGGTCGCAGATATCGGCATTCCACCTACCTATGTGGATGCCATCGAGAGCCGGACCTTGCTCTTGACACACGACAACGTGTGTCAGTCTCTACCGAAGCGCGCACCCTCCTCCCATAAGGGAACGTTTGGCCATGCAGGGATTATTGCAGGATCCGTCGGAAAAACAGGCGCGGCAGCGTTGGCGGCCCGAGCGGCCCTCCGCATTGGAGCCGGCCTGGTGACTGTCGCCACGCCCAACAGCGTCAACGATGTTCTGGAAGCCAAGTTACTGGAAGCGATGACCATTCCGCTCCCGGAAACGAAAGCACGGACACTGGCCCGCTCTGGGCTCGATCGTGTCATTGCATTTATCCAGGCACGCACAGCGATCGCCGTTGGTCCAGGGCTCTCAACCCACCCGGAAACCGTTGAGCTCGTGCAGTCGCTGTTGAAACATCTGGATCGCCCATCGGTTCTCGATGCCGATGCGCTCAACGCCTTAGCAGGGCGGGCCTCATTACTGACCGAATGTACCACCCCGCCCATTCTCACCCCACACCCCGGCGAGATGGCCAGGCTCGAGGTCGACGCCACGACGCAGAGCGTCAACGCAGACCGAATCGGCACAGCCAGACGGTTTGCCCGGGAACGCGGCGTGTTCGTCGTCCTCAAAGGCGCACGAACCGTGATCGCCCGCCCCGACGGGCTTGTCGCTATTTGCCCAACCGGCAATCCCGGCATGGCCACGGCAGGAACCGGTGATGTGTTGACCGGCATGATTGTCGGCCTACTGGCACAGCGGGTTCCAGCATGGGAAGCTGCCTGTGCCGCAACCTATGTTCATGGATTGGCCGGCGACTTAGCTTCGCGACACCTCGGGCAACCAGGAATGCTTGCTGGCGACCTCATCGCTCAGATTCCTTATGCGCTCCAACAGACGAAAACGACCTGACCTCACCAGGCCAGCCAAGGCTAACCTTGCGACCGCGCGCCGTCACGCCACGTCGAGCCTGCCATGGCGACTCGTGTCGATATCGCGCCAGCATACTGATCGACTCGGCCAAGCGATCGGTCGCGTGCTTCGCGGGGGAGAAAGCATTGCGCTCTTTGGACCGCTCGGAGCGGGCAAAACTACGCTCGTTCGTGGAATCGCGCAGGGTCTAGGTGCATCGCCAGCGACAGTGACCAGCCCGACGTTCGTCGTGATCCACGAATATGACCAAGGACGCCTCCCACTTGCTCACATGGATTTATACCGCATTCGCTCACCCCATGATCTTGAATCAACAGGATTGATCGAGTATTTTTCAGGGCAGACTGTGGCGATCATAGAATGGGCCGATAAGGGCCTTGCCGCACTGCCACAGGACCGGATTGAGATCACACTAAATCATCGTGCCATGCGAAGCCGAACGATTCAGTTGCGCGCGACGGGACCGACGTCCAACGAAATCATCGCGCTCACACGTATGCAGTACAGAAAGACCGGTGGGGGACAGCGAGGGTCATCACCCGGGGCCTTGAGCGAAAAGGAAACCTCAAGGCCATGATTAGACTGATCTTCGTCGGAGTGCTGCTGCTTCTCTCACTGGCTTTTTTCCTTCAGAACCAGGAACAGGAAGTCACCCTCCGATATTTCTTTGGGCTCTTCGAAGCGTCGACGCCGATCTATAAACCCATCTTGGCTGGATTCGCGGTGGGGCTTCTGGTCTCCGGAATTCTTCTCTTTCCTCCGTGGGTAAAGAACCGCCTCGAACTCCGCCGAAAAACCAAAGCTCTGCAAGAAGCCGAAGGAGACTTAGAACGATTACGCCTTTCTCTCGATACCGCCACCGGTCGTACATCCCCCCCTCTTACCGGCGAAGCACATCGAGACCGACACGATGAGTGATGCAGATGCCTCCCCCTTGATGCGGCAACACCGCGAGATTAAGCGCGGCTATCCCGATGCTATTCTGTTGTTCCGCGTCGGTGACTTCTACGAAATGTTTTACGAAGATGCGGAGATTGCTTCCCCACTTCTTTCCATTGCCCTCACCTCTCGAGACAAATCCAGCGCCAACCCAGTTCCACTCTGTGGCGTCCCCTACCATGCCGCGCAAGGCTACATCGCCAAACTTCTCAAAGCCGGACGAACTGTCGCCCTCTGCGAACAGGTAGAGGACCCGAAACTCGCGAAGGGCCTCGTGCGCCGAGAAGTCGTTCGTGTATACACACCGGGAACGCTGATCGATACGGAGTTCCTCTCTCCTGGGGAATCGCATTTCCTGGCAGCGGTCGCCTTTTCCGACGAGACGGTTTCATCTGCCAAGAGGCAATCCGTCATTGGTCTGGCCTGTTTGGACGTCTCCACCGGAGAGTTTTGGGTCACAGAGTTCCAAGGGGCACAGGCGGAGATTCAGCTGATGGATGAACTGGCCCGGTTGGAACCACGGGAGATACTCTACCCCGATTCTCCTGCGAATACTGCATCGTGCCTGACTCGCCTGCGTGGGCCACGGCTCTGCGCCCAACCCTCGACCTCCTTCAACTCCAATGATGCTGAGCGATTGCTTCAAGCACAGTTTACGGTGCATTCGCTCGATGGATTCGGCTGCCGCGGCCTGAGCGCAGGGATCGGAGCCGCCGGAGCAGTCTTACAATATGTTCGAGAAACTCAGCCAACCGCTTCTCTCGCACATCTTCGCCGTATACACGTTCGCTGGAACGGCGATGCCATGCATCTGGATAGCGCCACCATTCGCAACCTCGAACTTGTGCGGCCGTTGGAAGCCGGTGAGCACCGATCAGGCCAGGATCAACCCACAGTGTTGTCGGTACTGGACCGTACGACCACAGCGATGGGCAGTCGCTTGTTACGCCAATGGCTCGTCAGACCGCTCCTTCATTGTGACGCCATTCACGCTCGCCTCGATGCCGTCAGCGAGTTGAAAGATCTCTTTCAACAACGCGTATCTCTCCGATCCTCACTCCGCACTGTGCAAGATATGGCCCGTCTGGGAAGCCGCGTCACGCTCGGCATCGCAGGGCCGCGCGAACTACTTGCGTTGAAACAGTCCGTGAACGCCTTGCCGGAGTTACGATCCCACCTCCAATCGTTCGTTGCTTCATTGTTGGCTGATGTTCGAGAGTCGTGGGACGATTGCCAGGATGTGCATGATGCGATTGCGCAGGCCGTCAAACAGGATGCGCCGATGGCGCTCCGAGACGGTGGCGTCATTCGTGAGGGGTACCATGCCGGGGTCGATGAACTGCGCAAGGCAAGCACGGAGGGCAAGAACTGGATCGCCTCATTGGAAGCCAAAGAACGACAGCGAACGGGGATCGACTCCTTGAAGATTCGCTACAATCAAGTATTCGGCTACTACATCGAGATTACGAAGACACACCTGTCACGCATCCCGCCCGACTACATTCGCAAACAGACGTTAGTCAATGCCGAGCGATTCATGACACCGGAACTCAAAGAGTTGGAGGAGCGTGTCACGGGCGCTGAAATAAAACTGCTGGCGCTCGAACAAGAGCTGTTTGAACAATTGCGCGAACGCGTAGCAATCGAGGTGCCTCGCCTTCACACGATGGCCCAGGCTGTCGCATTACTCGATGTCCTCGCTTGTCTAGCGGAGACCGCCGCGTTACAGCGCTATGTCAAACCCCTCGTCGATGAAAGCAGCACAATCCTTGTTCGGGAAGGTCGGCACCCAGTCGTCGAGCAACTTCATAGTGATCTGACCTTCGTTCCCAACGACATCACTCTCGACTGTGAACACAACCGTCTTGTGATTCTTACCGGACCCAATATGGCAGGGAAAAGCACCTATCTCCGTCAGGTGGCTCTGATCGTGCTATTGGCACAGATCGGGAGCTTCGTACCGGCAGCCGAAGCCCGCATTGGACTGGTCGATCGGATTTTTACGCGCGTGGGAGCCTCGGACAACTTGGCTGCCGGACAGAGTACCTTCATGGTCGAGATGATCGAGTCGGCCCACATCTTGAACAGCGCAACCGCCCGCAGCTTGATTCTCTTGGATGAGATTGGGCGAGGCACCAGCACCTACGACGGACTGAGTATCGCCTGGGCTATCGCAGAGCACATACAAGACCGCCGGCACTTGGGAGCCAGGACGCTATTTGCGACTCATTATCACGAAATGACGCAACTGGAAGGGTTACGGGAAGGGATCAAAAACTATTGCGTGGCGGTCCAGGAACGGGATGGAGAGGTAGTTTTCCTGCGTAAAATTGTGGCGGGTGGCGCAGACCGCAGTTACGGTATTCATGTTGCCAAACTGGCGGGATTACCGGCCTCCGTGATCGAGAGAGCCCAGGAGGTACTCGCGCAGCTGGAACAAACCGATTCGACGACTCAGACTCCTGCTCTGCCCTCAGAGCACACACCAACCCAAGCTTCCCTTCCCCATCCACACCCGATTGTGGATGAGGTCAGACAGTTCGATCTTTTTTCAATGACTCCGCTGGATGCGCTCAACCGGCTAGCCGATCTGCAGCGCAGGGTCGCTGACTCCGACAAGTAACCCTCAAAACAAAAGCGGCATCCCCTTTCGGAGATACCGCCTTTGAAGTTAGCGTCTAGCTCAGGTCAATGACCGGACCCAAGGTTGTACTTCGCGGTCCAGGGAATCAAGCCAGCGATGGGCTCTCCACCTGGGAGCAACACATCGTACTGCATGGGAAGAGCGGCCCCATTAGGAGACTTCGGTGAGGTATTGAGGCCTTGCTTCGCTGCTGCGCAACCAGCCTCGACTTCGCTCTTCCCCGCGCACTCTTTCAATCGCAGACCGGAAATGCTCAACGGCTTCCCCATGGAACCGGCTACTTCCTGAATCTTCTTGACTGAGGAAATGACACGATGATTCTGTTCTGGTTCTGTCGCCACAAACTCGATCAAGTCGGTCGTGCTGCCAGGTGGTACTTCCTTTGCCGCAGCCGGTCCCGCATGAGGACGGCCCATCTTCTTCAGTTCTTCCCACGCGCCCTTGTCTGCATAGAACTTGAGATTTTTGCCTGGGTGAATTTTCTGCCAGAAGAGACCGCTCTCGGCAACTCCGCCGAACACAGAGACGTTGATCCAGACCGCTTCATCGTAGGGATCGAGCACGATCACCCGACCCTGTATGGTGGTGGGCTTGCTCATATCTCCCCACTCAAACCGCTCTTGGAATGATTCGATCGCCAGCGCGGAAGAGGCGGTTGAAACCACGAGCCCTACAGCCGCCATGATGGCTAACCCTTTTGCATGAAACTTCATAATCGCATCCCCCTTAACAGAGCATGAAAGAATAAAATCTTGTCAAGGTCGATTACTTGATAACCTTAAAGCCGGTGATCGTCCGACCATCCAGGCTCACTTCCATGGCGACAAGTTCCTGAGAGGCCTTAATGATCTGATCCATCAGGGCCTTGTCCTTCACCGCCAACCGAACAGTTGTGGCAGCATGGTACCAACCCGAGTACGGATTATTCTTATCGGTACCACCCACAAAGCCCCATCCGCAACAAGTAAGCAATGGATCAGGCGGCTTCACATCAAGATCAGACGATGAGCGGCCATTCGGGGTTCCAGACGCCTGCTCACCACTGTTCCAATATTGGATACCAAACAGTAGCTCTCCATCAGGATTGTCGGCCCATTGTGACCAGACTCGACCCTTGAGGGTCTTGGTTGTCTCACCCTTCATAGGCTTTCCGCCTGTAATGTTATCAGTCGGACCCGTCGGTCCAGCTTCAGGAGGAGCCGCAGGATCGGCAATTGCAAATTGAGTCATGAGTAAACTCACTGCGGAAAACACTGTCATGGCGGCGATAAGTATGGCCTTTGGCATACCTAGTCCCTCCTTCATAAAAATATCAACAAGAACAACCGAATGAATATCTAATTCAAGAACTATAAAAACTTCAACGTTGAGTCAAGAAACGTAGATATTCCAACTTCTTCTCTTATTATATTTCGATTCAGATCACTCGATAATATTCGCTGTCAGAAATTTTCGCCATGGTACTGAAATCATGAAACTGTGTCAAGAAATTGTTTGGCTTGTTGATAGCTGCAGCTTTCAACAAAAATACGTTGAGCAATCAACATATTGCGAATGTTCGTGATGGTGGTCTTTGCGTACACTTACTATTCGATGAGCTCATATTAAAAAATTCTCATTGGTATGCGTGGAGACTGCGTGAGGCGAGCGGCCCAAGCCCGGTGATCGCTAGGGAGTCCAGTCTGAAATACTGTCGGCCCACATTGAAGACCTGCTCCACATTCACGTGATCGATATGCGCCAACATACTATTGAGCGAGGTATGCCTTCCGTATGTGAGCTCGTCCTTCGCCAGCTTATTCATTCGGCTGTGTGAACTTTCCAAGCTCAGCATCAAACTACCCTTCATCTGAGCCTTCACGCGCTCAAGCTCGTTCCGTTCGACACCTTTGATCCCAATCTGTCGAATCTCTCGGCAGACAAGATCCACGACGCGATCGACTTCTTTCGGCCTTGTCGCCGCATAGACCGAGATCATGCCGCCATCCGAATAGCCGGACAAGAACGAGTAGATCGAATAGGCGAGACCCCGCTTCTCTCGAACTTCCTGGAATAATCGTGAACTGACACTACCACCCAAGACGCTATTCAGCGCGTACAACGCATAGCGATCCTGATGTCCGGCAGCGACGCCTTTGAGACTGAGACAGAGATGCACCTGCTCTAACTGTTTTTTCTTCAGCAAGACACCGCTACGCACCTCAGGTGGGCAACGCCCATTGAGCGAAGCTGTCTTTACGACCCTGCCCTTGCCGAAATGCCGGGCAACGAGTCGATCAAGTTTGGCCTGTTCGAAGTTTCCGGCAATTGAAACAACCGTCTGCCTTGGATCGTAACGTGCTTCGATATAGTCCAACAGATCCTGACGTCGCAGGCCTTCGATCGTCTTCTCTCGACCAAGAATGGAGCGTCCAAGCGGATGGCGCTCCAACACTTGTCCCATGTGGAGCTCTTGTACAAGATCTTCCGGGTCATCTTGGACCATACGGATCTCTTCCAGAACGACCTGTTTTTCTTTTTCAATTTCTTTGGGTGCAAAACTAGAATGGTGGAACAGGTCGGAGAGGAGCTCGAGCGCGTGCGCCAAATGTTGATCCAGCACCTTCACGTAATAGGTAGTCGTTTCACGCGAGGTGAAGGCGTTCATCTCTCCACCAAGCGCGTCGATTTCACGTGAAATTTCTGTGGAAGAACGCTTGCGCGTTCCTTTAAAGAGCATGTGCTCGATGAAATGGGAATACCCTGCTTGGGAAGTCTGCTCGTCCCGAGACCCGGCGTTAACCCACACGCCCACGGTGACCGACTTGAGCGTCGGCATCCGTTCGGTCACCACCCGCACCCCGTTGTCCAGAACGAGCTTGCGATACAAGACAGCTACCTGGCGGACGGATCAGGCGCACCGGCTGCGCTGGGAGCCGGCATGGCTTCCTTCCGGCTAAGACGGATCTTTCCCTGCCGATCCACTTCCAGAACCTTCACCAGAATTTGATCGCCTTCCTTTACTTCATCGGATACCGCTTGAACTCGATGATGCGCCAATTGCGAAATATGCACCAGTCCGTCGGTTCCCGGCAAAACCTCGACAAACGCTCCAAAATCCATAATCTTCCGAACCGTGCCCATATAGATCTTCCCGATCTCGACTTCTTCGGTAATCCGGCTGATCATGTCTTTGGCCTTTTCGGCTGACGCTCCATCAACCGACGCGATCGTCACGGTTCCGCTGTCGTCAACGTTAATCTTGACCCCGCAATCCGCAATGATGCCGCGAATCGTTTTGCCGCCTGGACCAATGATCTCACGGATCTTGTCCTGCTTCACCTTCATCGTGAAAATTCGTGGCGCGTAAGCTGACAACGTGGTCCTCGGCACAGGGAGCGCCTTTTCCATGCAACTCAGAATGTGTAAACGGCCGGCTTTGGCTTGTTCCAAAGCCTGCTGCATCAACGCCGATGTAATGCCACCGATCTTGATATCCATCTGTAATGCGGTTACACCCTGCTTGGTGCCGCAAACCTTGAAGTCCATATCACCCAGATGATCTTCCAGTCCGAGAATATCGGAAAGGATCATGACTCGATCGCCTTCCTTGATCAATCCCATCGCAATCCCAGCTACCGCCTTGCTGACCGGTACGCCAGCATCCATCAACGCAAGACTCCCGCCACAAACAGTCGCCATCGACGAGGATCCGTTGGACTCGAGGATGTCGGACACGATACGGAGCGTGTAGGGGAACGCGTCCTTGCTCGGAATCACCGGAGCCAATGCCCGCTCCGCCAATGCACCATGACCAACTTCCCGACGCCCCGGTGAACGAAGTGGCCGCGCCTCGCCGACGCTGAACGGCGGAAAATTGTAGTGGAGCATGAACGTCCGCATGTACTCCCCTTCCAACGCATCGATCCGCTGTTCGTCATCCGTGGTCCCCAGCGTGACCACCGCTAAACTTTGAGTCTCGCCCCTGGTGAAGATCGCGGAGCCGTGTGTCCGTGGCAGCGCACTGACTTCACACGTGATCGGACGAATATCAGCCGGACCACGTCCATCTGCCCGTGATCCTTTTTCCAGAATCATATGACGTACTTCTGTATATTCCAGCTCGTGGAACACCAGCTTGACGTGCCGCTCCCGATTTGGATCGTCCACACTCTTGAGTTGCTGAACTGCGCCGTCCTTGACCTCGTCCAACCGCTCCTGTCTTGCCGCTTTATTTGGAATCATGATGGCCTCGCGGATCCCTTGCGCCACCAGGGCCTTTACTTGAGCAGCGAGCGCGGAGTCGATCTGCTCCTTCACGACCTTCCGCTTGGATTTGCCGGCAAGAACTTGCAGTTCTCGAATCTTGGCTACAATCTTTTTGATCTCGGCATGGGCAAGCTCAATCGCCTCGAGCATGACGGCTTCGGATAGTTCGTTCGCCCCTGCTTCGACCATCATAACCGCATCAGCCGTTCCCGCCACAACGAGGTGCAGCTCGCTCTTCGCCACCGCTTCAAGATCTGGGTTGACGACAAACTTTCCGTCCAGCCGACCGATCCTCACACCTGCGATAGGATTGTCAAACGGAATATTTGAAACAGTGAGGGCAGCAGAGGAGGCAATAATGGCCAGTATGTCGGACGAGCCCGTCTGATCGGTCGAGAGAACTGAGGCGATGACTTGGGTCTCGAAGTAATAGCCCTCAGGAAAGAGCGGACGGAGCCCTCGATCGATCTGTCGACTGGTCAGCACAGCCTTTTCCGATGGGCGAGCTTCCCGCTTGAAATACCCGCCAGGAATTTTCCCAGCTGCGAAGGATTTTTCCTGATAATCGACCGTCAAGGGAAGAAAATCGATGCCTGGCTTGGCAACTTGCGACGCAACGGCCGTCGCCAACACGACGGTATCGCCATATGAGGCCCAAATCGAACCGTCTGCTTGTCGTGCCACACGACCGGTCTCAAGTCGCAGGATACGCCCGGCGACCTCTATTTCAACTGTGTGTACCATCTGGGTCTCCTCTGGTTACGCCCCACAGATGCCCACAGAGATGTGCTCGGGTCGGAGTGCAAGTCTTTCTCAAAAAGTAAGTCGGCAAAAGCGAAGTGGTTTCTGCTTTTGAGTTTTTACTTTTGACTTGTGCGCACGAGCGCATCTCAGTGTTCACCTGTGCGACTGACTACGATCCGCTAGTGTGCCCCCTGGCCAGCCAGCGAGACAGAATACTACTTTCTGATGCCCAATCGTTCGATCACCGCACGATAGCGTGCGTCGCTAATGCCACGAAGATAGTCGAGCAACCGCCGGCGACGTCCGACCAAGAGAAGCAGTCCGCGCCGCGAGTGATGATCTTTTTTGTGGAGCTTGAAATGTTCCGTCAAATACGTGATTCGGTTGGTCAACACCGCGATCTGAACTTCCGGTGAGCCGGAATCCGTTTCATGCTGCCGGTATTGCTTGATCAACTCAGTCTTTGCTTCTTTAAGTAATGCCATGGGTATCTTCCTTCCCGCTCCTTTCCTTCATCCGCAACAACGTCTCATATGTCCTGATCGATCAACACTTTCTCAGTCTTAAGCACGCCCCTTGATGCATCCTGGTACGTTCCAATCGCCACGAGGCGGCCAGATGTATCGTGAACACGGATCGGCACCTGTGCCCCGCGCGCGGCATCTGCCACCCCCTCCCAACGAAGGATATTGGCTATAGGTACAGAGGCACCGTGTCGCACACGATCGACCGTCTGTTCATCGATGACGGCAATTCCCAGATGGCCCAATGTGCGATCCAGCGACAACAGATCATCCCCTATCCGGCCAAGAGCATGACGGATGCCGATCTCATTGACCGTCAACGCGTCACCAATCGTCAGAGGACCCACGCGCCGTCGCTCTAATGCGAACATGTGGCCGCCGACGCCCAACGCTTCGCCGATGTCGGCACAGAGCGTCCGCACATAGGTCCCCTTCGAACAGACGATGCGCAATGTCACATCCCGTGCCTGAATTGCTTCCACCTCAAGGTTATGGATGATGATCGTTCGAGCGTTTCGCGCAATCGTTTTGCCCGCCCGAGCTGACTTATACAAAGGCACCCCTCCGACTTTTACCGCCGAGTACATCGGAGGAACTTGCTCAATCGGTCCGTGAAATCTACCGACCACCTCATGGATCGCTTCCGGCGTCACAGAGTCCGTCGTGCATCGCGTCAGAACTGTTCCCGTTGCGTCCTGCGTATCGGTCGTTTCACCGAGACGCAGGACCGCACGATATTCTTTATCCCACTCGACAAGATATTCAGCAATGCGAGTTCCCCGCCCAATCAGCACAGGCAAGACGCCCGTTGCCGCAGGGTCGAGAGTCCCAGCGTGACCGACTTTCACTTCACCGAAAAGATGCCGCACCTTCGCCACTACATCGTGAGACGTCCAGCCGGCCTCCTTCTTGATGATCAGTACACCATCGATAACAGCGCAGCCCTGTGCAAGACCCATCATCTCATCCCCAACACTACGAACACGTCTTCTCTTCAGGAAAATTTCTCTCGGCCTCCGTCTTCACGTGGAGTTCGTCCAACAGCTTCAAGACCCGATCGCCTCTCGGCCCACTGACATCCTTGGCAAAGACAATCTCCGGCAGATATCGAAGCGAGAGCCGACGGCCCAGTTCACCACGCACAAAACCATTGGCTTGAGTCAACCCGGCGAAGACGTTTCGCTCTTCTTCTTCCGTACCCATGGTGGTCACGAACACTCGCGCAATCCGCAGATCGCTGGTCAATTTCACGTCGGTCACGGTCACGGACTGCACGCGTGGATCTTTGATCTTCCGCATGAGAATATCCGCCACTTCCATGCGGATTTGATCGGCCACACGATCGGCCCGATGATATCCTGTTTTGGCCACTGCGTGCTCCACCTAGCAGGATGCTGAAAAAGTCAGCCAGCTTCGTTCTCACTTCGCTCAGAAGCTCAACGCGGAGGGGCACCCCTCGGATATTCGAAATACCGAAGGGGCTTATCCGTTCGCCAAGATTCATTACAAGGGCGAACGGCCACACCAAGTGCGGTCCGTACCTCCTCGCTTCTTCGCTCGCTACCGCCTTGCTCGACAGCCATTGTGAGCAACCTGCTGAATATGCCGTCGTCACAACAATTCTACCCGAGACTGGATGATTTCTACAGCGGGGACATTCCGAATCAGGTTCAGTGCCTGGTCGCACACTTGATTGACATATCGCCCTTCGTTGGCCACGCACGCAAGCCCCAACACGGTCTTCTGCCACAGATCCTGCCCATCGACCTCGGCAACGGAGAGATTGAACTGCTCTCGCAATCGATCTTTGAGGCTCAACAGCACCTGCCGCTTATCTTTTAGCGACTGACTTCCCGGGATGAAGAGCTCGACCGTACAGAGACCAACGATCATACCCACAGCGCAGACTCACGCCTCAGAGCTTCGCAGCAATCTTGTCGATCGCATAGGCCTCGACAATGTCTCCCGCCTTGATATCGTTGAAATTCTCGACGCTAATTCCGCATTCATAGCCTTGCTGCACTTCACGGACGTCATCCTTGAAACGGCGTAGCGACCCCAGCTTCCCTTCGTACACCACCACATTGTCGCGAATCACCCGCACCCCGACCGCTGCACGTGTGATCGTACCATCCACCACGTACGACCCCGCGATGACGCCGGCCTTGGATACTGTAAAAACTTGTCGCACTTCGGCCCGCCCCAAGACCCGCTCCTTCAGCGTCGGTTCGAGCAACCCTTCCATTGCGGCCTTAATCTCAGCCAAGGCATCATAAATAATCGTGTACAAGCGGACATCGACGCCTTGCTGCTCGGCTAAGGCCGCAGCCTTCGGCTCCGGCCTGACATTGAACCCAACAACAATGGCATTCGATGCGGCAGCCAGCAACACGTCGGATTCTGTGATCCCACCGACACCGCTGTGAATGACACGCAGCTTAACCGCGGCAGTCGCAAGCTTTTCGACGCCTGCCGTCAATGCTTCAGCCGACCCCTGCACATCGGACTTGATGACCAGCGCCAACTCCTTGACCGACCCTTCCTTAATCTTGGCAAACAAATCGTCCAGCGTGACCTTGGCCGATCCGGACAAATCAGCTGTTCGCTGCTTACGGGCTCGATCTTCGGCAATCTCTCGCGCAACTCGCTCGTCCTTGACGACCTGAAATACATCACCGGCAGACGGCACGCCTGGGAGTCCAGCGACTTCTACCGGAATAGAAGGACCGGCCTCCTGGACCTTAGATCCCGTATGCGTGATCAACGCGCGAACTTTCCCGCTAAAAATTCCAACGACAAACACGTCGCCAACGCGAAGCGTCCCGCTTTGAACCAGCACCGTTGCCACCGGGCCACGTCCTCGCTCCAGCTTGGCTTCTACCACAGCACCCTTCGCCAACCGATGCGGATCGGCCTTGAGCTCCAATACCTCTGATTGCAGAAGAATCATTTCCAGTAGATTGTCCAAGCCGATTTTCTCTTTGGCCGAAACCTCCACCATGATCGTGTCGCCACCCCAGGATTCAGATATGAGTCCATGCTCAGACAATGCGTTCTTCACACGATCGGAATTCGCACCAGGCTTATCGATCTTGTTGATGGCCACGATAATCGGCACGGACGCGGCTTTGGCATGATGAATTGCTTCAATCGTTTGCGGCATCACTCCATCGTCCGCGGCAACAACCAGAATCACGATATCGGTGATTTTGGCACCGCGGCCCCGCATCGCCGTGAAGGCTTCGTGGCCCGGCGTGTCGAGGAACGTCACCTGTTTCCCGCGTACCGCAACCGTATAGGCGCCGATATGCTGCGTGATGCCGCCGGCCTCGCCTTCCGCCACTTTCGTCTTTCTGATGGCGTCGAGCAACGAGGTTTTGCCGTGATCGACGTGGCCCATGATCGTCACGACCGCCGGCCGCGGCTCAAGCTGAACACCTTCCTCCGTCTGCACAGCCGAATCCAACAACTCTTCCCCTGCCTTCTCCATCGACACATCGATTTTAATCCCGTTCTCTTCCGCAATGATCACGGCTGCATCAACGTTCATCGTCTGATTGAACGTGAGCATCTGGCCCATATCCATGAGTTTGCGCATAATATCGGCTGGGCGCTGTCCAATCAGCTCAGCAAACTCCTTCACCGTCATGCCGGGCGTCAGCTTGAAGCTCTTCCTCCGTGGCTTCGTAACTTCCCCCGGCGTGCTGTGATGCACATGCTTGCTACGATCATCTCGGCGCTGCTGCACTGGAATGGCACGAAGATCCTGCCAGCGAGCCGCATCCTCCCGAACCCGAAGCTCTTCTTCTTCACGCGTACGGCCAGGCTTACGAGCTTTCTTCCCCTTCTCTTTCAAACCCTCTGCCTGCAACTCTTCAAGGGAGAGGGCTTTCTTTTTTCCAGGAAGCACTTCGACAATCGGTGCAACAGGAAGCTTGACGGGAGCCGCAGGAACCGAAGAGGCTGTCGTTCCTATCGCATGCGGCTGGTCGAGTGTTACCGACAGGTCAACATCCGTCACGGCTGGAGTCTCGGCTTGAGAATGTGCAGGCGGCGGGCTTACCACAGGGGAGTCGGTGAGGGCTCCGCTCGCGCCTACCGATTCAATTGCGGGCAGAGACGGAGCTCCTTCAGTTGGAGCATCATCAGCTCTTTTGCGCTTGATCAAAATACGGCGCTTGTCAGACTTAAACGACTCATCCACCGAAGCCGTCAGAGTCGATCCGACTTTCTCTCCCGCTGCATGGCCTGATCCCGAACCGACCTTAGCCCGCTCACCCCGGCCAGCATCGGTCGCAGCATCCTTGCCTGGCGCCTTGAGCTTCGGGCCGAGTTTCTCCAAGACCTTCTGTACCACGTCGTCATCCAACACACTGCTGTGCGACGCAACCGTGATCCCCATCCGTTTCAGTTCTGGAAGGAGATCACGGTTCTCCATCCCAAGTTGCTTAGCCAACGCATACACACGCATGAGAAATTAACACTCACTCCTCTGGTTCCGGTTTATCCGGCATCCGATTCTGCCCGGGCTTTTAATTCCTGTTCCCGGGCTTCTTCTTGCTGATGCAACGCCTCGGTTTCTTCCGCCAACGCCGCTTTAATTTCTTTATCTCGCTCTGCCTTTTCCTTTTCGTATTCTGTCGCGCTGATGATATCGATCTTCCAGCCCGTCAGACGAGCCGCCAACCGCACATTCTGGCCATTCTTCCCGATTGCCAGCGATAGCTGGGAATCCGCTACAACAACCAAAGCCGACTTCTTTTCCTCATCAACGCCGACCTTTTCAATGCTCGCGGGGTTCAACGCCTCAGCGATAAAGACACGCGGGTCTGAAGTCCAGGTGATGATGTCGATTTTCTCTCCACGGAGTTCACGGACCACCGCTTGAACCCGCGAACCCTTGATTCCTACACAGGCTCCGACCGGATCAACCGCCTTCTCGCGAGAGGTCACGGCAATCTTCGTCCGGTCACCAGGCTCCCGCACGATGGACTTGATCTCGACAATTTTTTCGAGCACTTCGGGCACTTCTAATTCAAAAAGCTTTGCCACAAACTGCGGATGACTCCGCGTCAAGACGACCTGAACATCTTTCGGAGTTCGACGCACCTCCAACAACATGGCCTTCACCCGATCGCCCCCACGATACGTTTCCCGTGGAATCTGCTCTTGAATCGGCAACACCGCCTCGGTCTTGCCCAGGTCCACTAAATAATTCCGGCGTTCCACCCCGAGAATGATGCCGTTGACCAAATCGCCTTGTCGTGTCGAATATTCTTTTTGAACGGCCTCCCATTCGGCCTCCCGGACCTTTTGGAAGATGACCTGCTTAGCGGTTTGAGCAGCGATCCGACCTAAATCACTCATCTCAATGACCGACCCGATTTCGTCACCAACCTCCGCTTCACTGTCGAACTGGCGAGCTTCCTGAAGCGAGACTTCGGTCTTGGGATTGGCGACCGCATCGACAATGGTCTTCTTTGACACGACAGAGATCTCACCGGTCTTGGAGTCGATCTCAACTTGAATATTCTCAGCCTGCCCGAAACGTTTCTTCGCAGCCATTTGAAGAGCGGCTTCGATCGCCCCGATCACTCGACTCTTGTCGATGCCCTTTTGCCGACCAAGTTCATCGATGACAGAAATTAACTCTCGATTCATAGCGTACTCTCCGGCGAATCCCCTACAGCCCCACTCCACACCACGGTAATCATCTTCATCTGATACAGCCTAAAATGTCACAACGCGCCGCGCTTCAGCTATTGAGCCGAATTCAAGGGTGGCTACCCGTTCAGCACGCACATCCTTCACCACAACCGTAATTCCTTGCTCAGTTACTTCCTGCAACCGCCCGACCATACGCCACTGTCCATCGATCGGTTGCCTGAGCTTCACGCTCACTTGCTCTCCCAATGCCCGGCGATAATCCTGAATCCGCTTGAAGGCTCGATCCAGACCAGGCGAGGAGACTTCCAACGTATAGGCATGGGGGAATGGGTCAGCCACATCCAAGGCTGGGCCGATTGCGAGGTGTGCACGCCCACAATCGTCTACCGTGACGCTGCCCGGCTTATCGATATACACACGAACGATCGACCGCGCACCCTGCCCTACACACACAACATCAACCAATTCTAAACCCAATGCCCAGAGGATGGGCGATACCACTTCGCTGATGCGATCAACGACCGATCGGGACTCCTTCACCGACACGCTTAGCCCCGTATCTTTTGATGGCTTACTCACGAGTTCAAACAAAAAAGTGGGCCTGCGCCCACTTCCAGACTGGGAAACATAGCACGCCACCTATACCAAAGCAAGGGGGCTAATCGATCCGATTTGTGAAACTCTCGGCGAGTCGTTGGGTAATCGGTCCAGGCCGTCCAGCTCCGATCATTTTCCCATCTATACGGACGACGGCCAAAACCTCGACCGTGGTTCCCGTGAGAAATACTTCGTCAGACTCATAGAGTTCTGCCTGAGAAACAAAACGTTCTTGAACCCGAACGCCCGCACTCCGGGCAAGATCCAGCACGATGGCCCGCGTGACCCCAGACAGAATGCGCGCCCCTTCGGGAGCCGTCACGACCATCCCTCCCTGGACAACCATCACATTGCTGATGGCCCCTTCAGTCATGACCCCCCCATTGACTAAAATGGCCTCGAACACCCCGGCCTGCCTGACGCGCTGACGCGCCAACACATTGGCCAATAGATTGACACTCTTGATGTCACAGCGTCCCCATCGGATATCCTCGGTCGTCATCGCGTCCACACCAGTGATTTGTACCGATCTGTCGAGCGGGTGAAACTCACGGACCGTCATGACGACCGTAGGCGTCGCGTCATCGGAATAGGCGTGATCTCGGGGCGCAACCCCTCTGGTGATTTGAAGATAGATTTTGGCTTCGGGATACGCGGCCTGCTTAATCCCTTCCAAAATATGATGCGTCCAATCGGCGCGAGAATACGGTTGCGGCAGGTTGAGCGCTGCGGCACTACGATCAAGCCGAGCCAGATGGGCGTCGAGTGAGAATGGACGTCCCTTATAAGTACGAATGACTTCGTAGACGCCGTCGCCGAACTGAAAGCCTCGATCTTCGATCGAGACTTTGGCCTCGGCCAGCGGCATGAACGCTCCGTTCACAAAGGCCACATTCGGCACGATTACAGACTCCTCCGAGACATAGCATCTAAAACCGTCACGTCAAAGACGCGTCGATCTTCGGCAGTGAACTTCCACCCCATGCGTTTTTCAAACAATATCCGGTGGGTTCCCGGCTTGACCGCTCGAAACTCGAATGTCCTCTGCCCGTTATCGACCGCATTATTCCCGGCGATGCGCAGGTAGTCGTCAGCCAACAACTCGACCCCTGTAGGATCATAGGTCGGGACCCAAAGCTCCCCTCGAGTCCGATCTTCCCAGAGATGAATCTGAATGGGACGTTCAAGGGTTGCCTCAATGACCTTGGCTCCATCCGAGTGCGTGGCGCCATCATGGTTGTAGCCGGCCGGCGGATTCATGGTCATTGACGCGATACCCCACTCCGTAGAATTTTGCTATCGGCTATGATTTTCGCCGAGGTCCAACAAAAATCTCCGTTCCTTCCACCAACACGTCGTAACTCCCCACACAATATCCACCACCGTCTGTCCCTCGCCCGTTCCGAACATCGAACGCCAAGTCGTGCCACGGACAGGCGACGACAAAGCCTTTCACACGCCCTTCGCACAAAGGACCTCCTTCGTGAGGACAGAGGTTATGAATCGCAAAATATTTCCCCTCAATATTGAAGAGCGCAATCTCCCGATTGTTCACCAAGACGGCTTTTGATTTCCCTGGCGGCAGCTCGGCGACCAGTGCGACAGATTGAAATCCTTCTAGCATGTTGCACCGACTCCTCTCATCATGCGCCCTGCCACATCTCCCCCCACACCTTACATCCGAAGCGTATATTTCAACTCCTGCCCTATGGTGATTCCTTCCCGTTTGATGAAACCTGCTTCTGTTTGAATCGCATAGCGAACCGCTTCGGGAGAGGAACTATACTTCGGGCAATCGTCTAGCTGGCAAGGGGCGACATTTTCCTTCAGCCCTACAATGTGATGACTTTCGTCGACCCATATCATATCCACCGGGAACCGATAGGCTTTCGTCCAGAGGTGGTTCTGCCCCGTCGACTCGAAGATATAGAGCAATCCACCGTTCGCCGGCAATGCTTCTCGAAAGGCAAGACCGACAAGCAGTTTCTCCGGTGTATCTGCCACCTCCGCCTCGAGTTCACGACCATTCGGGAACGAGACGACGATGATGGTCTCTTCTTTTCGATCGATGAGAAAAAACGATGCGCTCATCAAAAAAATCGCCATGAGAGCGAGCGTGACGATACGCTTCTTTTTCTGCCCCCGATCGCCTGTCTGTGCGGTCGCCATAGATATTCCCGGTCATGGTTCTTCACGAATCCCTGGGCCCAAAGGCCCATTAATACAGGGAATCTAGGCCTTCTGAACAAACCCTGCGCTGTTGACTTGGAAAAGAACGTCAGACTAGAATGACCGCCACACCACGGCATCATAATGGTCGTGACGTGGCAGACTTGTCAACCAGGTGTATCTCTATTTTGTCGTGAGAAGGAGGCGAGGGTCATGGCGTTGCTGATTACCGATGAATGTATCTCCTGTGGAGCCTGCCTGCCTGAATGTCCGAACGAGGCGATTTTTGAAACTCGCAGCGATGCGGAAACGAAGGGCAATCATGTGGGCGACGGCCAGGGAGTCGGCGATAGTATTTACGTGATTGCACATGACCGCTGCACCGAGTGCGTCGGACACTTCGATGAACCGCAGTGCTCCGCCGTCTGTCCGGTCGATAATTGTTGTATTTCTGATCCGCTGTATCCGGAGACGACGGACGTCCTGCTGGAGAGGGCGAAGACACTCAATCCAGATAAGGCAATCGATGCGGCGAAAGTCTGGAGCGGCGTGCGCAATTAGTCATCGTTCAACCGTTCAACAAGGAAGGCCCGGCTACTCATGTGAGAAGCCGGGCCTTCCTGCTTCGGGCAGGATACTCAAAAGACCGTCCGGCAAAGCCGCAGTGAGCGAAGACCAGACGCGTACTCTCAGGGGTACATTGAGGATCGGAGCGAAACGAGAACGATGCTCAGGACAAGGCGCGTCTCGGACTTCGGCGAGCTCAGTCGAGCCGCGCACAGGGTTGGGCGGGTGAGAAGGGCGACTTTGTCAGCATCCTACTAAAAAACCATCGCCCTCTCCGCAGTATTGCAAAGAGGGCGATGGTCACTCGCCTCGGCCAATACCTATTCTCTTACTTGATCATCAAAATCTTGCCGCCGACATGGCCCGGGTGCAAATGACAGCGATAGGTCAATGTGTTCCCTTGGGTCGCGTAGAACATGTCGCTGGTGGGAATCCCAATATACTTTGTTTCGCCAGGCTTCAAGACCACTTCAGCTTTCATGACAAACGGTGAACCAGCGTTCGCGGCATCCGTCATCTGGAATCCATGCTCGGCCGTGGCTTTATTCGTCACCTTGAGCAAGACTGGGCGACCAGGGCGAACTTTGAAATCGAGGATGGTAATTGGCGGATACCACGTCTTGAGGTCCCCTATCTCGATGGCGAACAGTTGGGCATCCACATCCAACTCCTTAAACGACTGACCCACAACGGAGCCGGTCTCCAGATCTCCGACTTCCGCTCCACCTGCCTGAAGTGCAAACGCGGCAGATGCTCCAGCCACGACCATCATGAGGCCGAAGAAGACCCCTAACATCGCCTTGCCCATGACCTACCTCCTTAAAAAAGAAAAAGAGATGCGATTAGGTTGGTAACGACCTACCATAAAACCCATATAGCATAGCCCTGACCTTTTGCCGACTCCTGCTTTCCTACGTCTGCCCGTCATGCTCTAACAGCATGGATATGCTTCACGAATATCCTTATAAATAGCACTGAGAGGAAATCGGAAGCAAGAACGTTTATTCTAGATCTTTCCCGATGTCACTTCCTATGTAGACAGACACATCAAAGATCAGCCATCCTTATTTCAATAGCTTATCCGCCTCAGGCTGTCCCTCCTGAACCGTAGACCCAATCAAGAGATCGTACGGCGCATAATCGTCTGTGAGCTCGACGCCCAATTCCCATTGTTGCGCGCGATGAGTCGCCAGCAGCGCCACGGCCTCGAATGGGAGACGCTGCCGCTCAACCAATTGGGCCACATTTGTGGCCATGATAGAGGGCTGGTACTGTTTGAGTGGCGCCCCAGCGAAGAAAATGAGATTCTCGGCACGCGTCGGGGTAGAATTCCATGGCCCCTTGACCGCAAAAGACTGGATATCGGGAAACGACCGCCGCATCGTCTGTACGACCGCATTAGCACGTAAGAGATCTCCGCCCTCGCCCGACGAGGCCAAATTCACTGCCAATACACCGTTCGGCGCAAGATGGGCACGCAACTCTGCGAAGAATTCCACCGTGGTCAAGTGAAACGGAATCATGTGCCGGGCAAATGCATCGACCCATATGAGGTCGTAGGTCCGCTTCGTGGAATTCAGAAAGACCCGGGCATCCCGAACGTGCACATGATGCTGGAGAGGCGGCCGATAGAAGAAATATTCTTCTGCCATACGGACGACCGCGGGGTCAAACTCAACCACGTCTAGCTCGAGCTCAGGCCATCGATTGGCGAGCCATTTTGCCAATGATCCGCCCCCGTGACCGAGGATCAAACCCCGTTTCGATTCCGGCACTAACGCCAACGATGCCACCATCAGTTGACTGTAGGGGAGAAACAGTGCGACCGGATCCGCCTTCCACATCACCGCGTGGAATGTCCGGTCTAAGATCAGGTAGCGAAACAGATCGTCATCGCGAATTCTCACTTGTTGGTACGGGCTGTCTTTTTGATAGACCGGCGCCTTCAAGACCTGAATTGGAAACCACGCACCAGCCCCCAACCCTCCAATGCAGAGGCAGAGTAGGCCAATTACCAAGGGTCTCACGGACGTCCTGCTGATCAACCACCAGAGACCAAGACACACTTGAATAACGCCAAGCCACGCGACCAGCGCCTGACTGCCGATCCAGGACAGAAAGAAAAACGCTGTGCCCCAGGTTCCCGCCAAGCTCCCGACAGTGGAGAGCGCGATCATCCGACCGGTATGCCGACCGAAATATTCAAGGTCCGACACGGCCAATCGCAACAGGGCCGGCAGCACGCCGCTCAAGCCAAAAGCTGGCGGCCCCAGCAGCACGGCTGCGGCCACACAGGGTCCCCATCGAGGATCCTCAATCAGTCCGGCCACCTTAAAGAGCACCGGCTGTTCAAACCACGCGACAAGAAATGTCCAGGCTCCGGAGAACAGAAGCAGACCGGCCAACACCTGTGCGCCGGGATATCGGTCCGAGAGCCAGCCTCCAAAGGCGTACCCGCTGCTCATAGCAGCAAGAATCACCCCAATCAATGCGCCCCAGACGAATAGGGAGTTTCCAAAAACGGGAGCCAAGAGCCGACTTCCCACGATCTCAAGCGCCATCACCACCGCACCGGTCGCCAGCGCCGTGAACAGCAGAAACCATTGAGGGATGGGAGACGACCGGTTCACGAAACTCGTGCAGGAATATGGCGCAAGGGAGGAAGACGATCTAGCGTGGCCTCACGAACCCAGAAGATCACAGACCGCCCCAATTTTTGAAGTAGTGCAAGAGATCACGGACCGAGATGATTCCGACGATCTGCCCCTCTTCGGAAATCGCGAGATGGCGAATCCCATGTTCCGCCATCTTCTCACTCGCCTCGTGAGCCGAGCCCGTAATGTCAATCGCCAACAGCGGGCTACTCATGACAGCACGGACCAATGTCTCCTGCGCCGGGTACGATTCAGCCATCCCCTTGCGGACCAAATCCGATTCGCTGACGATACCTCTGTAGTGACCAGCCTCCTGCACCAACAAGGCGCCGACTTTCGCGTCCCGCATCTGCTTGGCCGCCTCCAACAGCGTGGCCTCCTGACTGATCGTGCGCAAGGTCCGGCGCATCATCACGGCGAGAGGTCGCTGGAAAGTTCTGCTCTGAATCGCCATACGATTAGGATCCGTTCGATGGAGGGAGCAAATACTACCCAGCCCTCGCGCACCTGTCAACGAGCGGCCTGAGTAATTCCACCCTGTGAAGGTTATTTGCATAACTTCGTTGCTCACCCCACGGTCCCGTTGCTATACTCCGCGAGTGCGTTTTAACTCTCGCGAGAGAATAGATTAGGAGGACCTAGGCCCATGCATATCAGTGTAATTGGAACCGGCTATGTCGGGTTAGTAACAGGAGCCTGCTTCTCGGAATTCGGAGTCAGCGTGACCTGCATGGATACCGATGCTAAACGGATCGCCAGGCTTGAGAAGGGCGATGTGCCCTTCTATGAACCGGGTATCACGGAGCTCGTCGCCAAAGGAATCAAAGAGAACCGGATCAGCTTTACGACCGACATCGCCAAAGCCGTCGACAAGGCCCTCGTGATCTTCATAGCAGTGGGAACCCCTCCGAAGCCTGACGGATCAGCCGATCTCTCATATGTCGAAGAAGTCGGCCGCGGCATCGCCAAAACCATGACCGGCTACAAGGTCATTGTCACCAAATCGACCGTCCCGGTCGGAACAGGGGAAAAGCTGCGTGAAGTGATCAACGCCAATCAATCAGGCAAATTCCGGTTCGACATTGTCTCCAACCCGGAATTTCTTCGTGAAGGATCCGCCATCGAAGACTTCTTGCGGCCAAACCGGGTTGTCATCGGCGCAGACAGCGAGCAGGCGGTTGCAATCATGAAAGATCTGTATCGCCCGTTGTATCTCATCGAAACTCCGTTCGTCGTGACCGATATCCCGACTGCCGAGATGATCAAATACGCCTCCAACGCCTTCCTCGCCACAAAAATTTCGTTCATCAACGAAATCGCCACCGTCTGCGAGCGGGTGGGCGCCAATGTGCAGATGGTGGCAAAAGGGATGGGGCTCGACAACCGGATTGGATCGAAGTTTCTCCACGCAGGACCGGGGTTCGGTGGATCGTGCTTTCCCAAAGATCTGGCCGCCCTCGTACAAACAGGAGAACGAGTCGGCTATCCCATGCAAATCGCAGGCGCCGCCGCTCTCATCAACGAACAGCAGCGAAACCGGATGATTGAAAAGATCGCGAAAGAAATCGGAGGATTCAAGGGGAAGACGTTCGCAATGTTGGGTCTGTCCTTTAAGCCCAATACGAACGACCTGCGGGATTCGCCGGCCCTGGCCATCGCGCAAGAACTCATGAAACAGGGCGCCACCGTTCGCGCCTATGACCCCGCCGCGCTCGAGGAAGCCTGTCAGACCGTTCCAGGCCTCGTGCCCTGCAAAGATGCCTATGAGGCCGCACAGGGAGCAGACGCGCTCATCCTCATGACAGAATGGAACCAGTTCCGAACCCTCGATTTCGACAGACTGAAAACTGCATTGCGCCAGCCCATCTTCTTCGACTTGCGCAATGTCTATGAATCAGATCGGGTTGCCGCTTTTGGCTTCCGTCATATTTCGGTCGGGAGGCCCAGCAAGGCTCCTTCCCCAACCACATAACACCAAAGGTTATGTGAGTCGCGGTGCTTCGGTTGCCTTGGCTTCCTCTTTAACTTTCGGCTTATAGCCCATCCGGTCCAACACCTTCATCACCCTCGTCTTTAAACGGTCGTCGGCCTCGGCAAGCGCCGTGGCCAACGGCTCGACGGCGGGCTTTCCTATTTTACGGATAATTTCCGTCACGGATTGCCTGATCTCATCCTCCTCAGAAACCAGCAAGGGCACGAGCACCGAGACCGCCGGCCCGCCGATTTTGATCAACGAATCATAGGCGCGCTGCCGGACATCCCCGACTTCATCCGCCAACGCATCGACCAACGGCTGCACGGCGCGGATGTCTTTAAGTTCACCCAGTACTTCCGCTGCATACTTGCGGTTGAGCCAGTGACTATCTCGTAGATCCAACAGCATCGCGTCGGCTCGCGCCGCATTCGGGTCTTTCGCACGAATCCGAAAGCTCTTGGCGACCCGGCGCCCGCCTTCTTCCACGATACGAATCGTGGCGCCATCTCCTATTTTGATCTTCTTCAGCTCTTCAAGCGCTTCGTCATCGACGTCCAGCACGACGGTCTTCCCATCGTAGGCCAACAGTTCGACTTCGAGTTGTTTCGTTTCAGGATTCACCGCGACGACTCGTTCCGTGACGAGATTAAACCCGTCCTTCTTCACGCCGCCCTTTGGACCGATCTGAATAAGCTTTGGAGGAACTTCATCCGCCATGATTATGTGTCCTTTTAACAACGAAATAAAAATTAACAGGCTGCGGAAAAACTCGGTTTATATGCCAACACCGTCAGAAATTTTCCGTGAAATTGATACCCAATATAGGATGCTCAAAAAGGCCGTCCAGCAAGGCCGCAGCGAGCGAAGAAGCGAGGAGGTACGGACCGCACTTGGTGTGGCCGTTCGCCCTTGTAATGAATCTTGGCGAACGGATAAGCCCCTTCGGTATTTCGAATATCCGAGGGGTGCCCCTCAGCGTTGAGACTCTGAACGACGCGAGAACGCTGCTGGCGGACTGTTTCAGCATTCTGTTACGACTTCGCCTTCCATCCAAAACTCGCTAACACCCCTTCGACTGTTTCCTGTACCATCGTATTTTCATCTTCGAGCAGCGGAAGCAGGTGGTCGATCGCCTGCTTTGCCCCAAGACGCGCAAGCGACTCGGCCGCATTCCGGCGCACGAGCCAATCCTCGTCCTTGAGCGATTCGATCAACGGGTCGACTCCACGGGCATCGCCGATCTTGCCCAAGGCTTCAGCCGCATGGCGCCGCACCATCCAGTTCGTTCCCATCAACCCGTCGATCAACGCATCCACAGCCCGCACGTCGCCGATTTTTTTCAGCACACGCGCCACGTCCTCACGCACCGTGTGATCAGTCAGCGCTTCAACCAACCCGGGCACAGCACGCGCATCGCCGACACGCTCCAGCGCCCATACCGCAGCAGTCCGCACTGCGCCATCTTTATCCTTGAGCGCCTTCACGAGGGGATCGACACCTCGAGGGTCTTTCAACTTGCCCAACCCCGATGCAGCCTGCTCGCGAATCGCCCATTCATCGTCCCGTAACGCTTCAATCAACGGATCGACAACGGATGGACCGATCCGCACAATGGCACTGGTCGCCGCTTCACGAATCAGCACGTCTTCGTCCGCCATCAGCCCGATCAGCGGCCCCACCGCATCCTCGCCCACTTGGCTCAAACTGGCAATCGCATGGTCCCGAAGCGCGTCATTGTCGTCCCGAAGGGCGCCGATCAATTGTTCGATCCGTTCAGCCTGCATCTCATCACTCATCGTCGTCCTGCCCTCCCTGACTCCCGACAGGTGTCCCATCGAGCGCCTCCAGTTTGTCGGCGATCAACCCGGAATTGTACGCGACCAGACCGTCTCGGTCCGCCCTCAACCGATCGAAGAGTTCCTTATAGGGCCGCAACACTTCCACATCTTTCACTTTGGCCAAGGCTTCCATGGCATACACCCGCAAAGGTCGAATGGGAATGGCCTCGATATAGAGTTGAGCCGGCCTGGCATCGCCGATCAAGCCCAACGATTTCATCGCCAGTTCTTTGACTCCCGTATCCTTATCGACCCGCAACCGCTGCATCAAGGGCTCAACCGCGCGGACATCGCCGATCTTCCCCAGCAAATCAGCGGCAGCTTCACGGATCACCCAATCGTCATCGTCCAAATACTCGATCAAGATCTCTACGCTCGGGCGCCCGATGGCTAGAAGATTGATCACGGTGCTCATGCGCGCCTCTTCTCGCTCACTCAGCTCTTCAATCGCGCGCAGCCCGTCAAACACCTCGTCGATGCGTTCGCGAATCGCACTCAACTTCTTGAGTGTCCGCACCGCAATGTCGGACACAGCCGGCTGTCCCATGGCATTGATGAATGCGTCAGCCGAACGGGGCTCAAGCAAATGTTCCAGCATCGCCGCGGCCATGATCTGCGCATCCGGGTCCTGATGGGTCAACATCTCACAGAGTGGCGCGATCGCATTCGGGATCACTCCCAACAACTGCGAGGCCACCCCACGAATGCTCTCATCCGTATCCTTCGATTCATACAACAGAGAGGTCAGCGCCGCCGCAGTCGTTTCGTCCAGCACCCCAGCCAAATGTTCCAAGGCTGCTGCGCCCGCCCTACGGACAGTCTCATCCTCATCACGAAGCAAGGCAACCAAGGGCACGCCGGCCTGCGGGTCGTTCACCCGAGCCAGCATAGCCGCAGCCTCGGCCTTCAATGCCGATGATCCAGTCTGCAGCGCCTGGATGAGCGCTTGAACTGCACGCGGTCCACCCGACAGGCATGCGACCGTCGCCCGCATCCGCCGCCAATCCTCTTCGTGGATGAGCTCAGAAACTAACGTTTCGATTGTTTCTTTCGGCATAGACTACAACGTGAAATGCAATGAGTACTGAGTCCTGGGTGCTGAATTAAGAATTCAAATACCATTTGGCGGTCTGTTTCAGCATCCTGCTAAATGCGGCCTGCCCGCCAGCCCACCCTCGCCAGCGTCTCTTTGAGGTGGTACCGGATGTTGTCATCCGGCTCATGTGCCAACAAAGCCAGCAACGGCGCAATCACGGCACTCCCGAATCGAGTCAGCGCATCAGCAGCGTCCGCTCGTGTCACGGTATAACGGAGCGCCTTTATGAGCGACGGGATGGCCGTCTCGTCTCGAATTGTGCCCAAGGCTTTGGCGGCTTCGCTCAATGCAATCCTGTCTTCATCCCACTGATCGCCACAGCCGTCGATCGGCTGCGAAATCTCCGGTCGATCAACTCCTTCAAGAACCTCGATCAACACCGGCACAGCCCGACGATCGCCGATTCGACCCAGCGCCTCAACCGCCAATGGTCGCAGTCCAGGTGTCTTCATCGCCGTCACGAGAAACCCAACGGCACGCGCATTCCCTATCTGACCAAGCGCGCGGACTGCGTCTTCGCGAACTGCCCTGTCCTGATCGTTGAAAAGGACAGACAGCAAAGGCTCCACTGCCTCAGGTGACCGTGTTTTTCCTAAAGCCTCGACCGCGTGCAAGCGCACCAGCCATTCTGCATGGGTCAGCGCGGCGATCAACGATGACAATGCCGCCTCTCCAATAGCCGCAAGGGCAGTTGATGTCTCCTCACGCACGGCCTTCACCTTGTCCTGTAACAGCGGCACTAACGGCGCGACCGTTCCAGGGTCTCGAATCCTGCCTAGTGCTTTGGCCGCATGCATCCGCACAATCCAATCGTGACTCGCGAGCGCCTTGACGAGGGGCGCGAGGACTCGTGCATCGGCAATCGTCGCCAATACTGATGAGGCCAATTCCTGAACCGTGAGCACCGGATCGGAGAGACAAGCGCCCAGCGTCGTCACCGCCGGCTCACCAATGGCCAAGAGAGCGCTGGTCGCTGCATCCCGAACTGCGCGATCGTCGTCACGAAGCACGGAGACCAATGGCGCCACAGCCCTGGGATCCCGAAGTGTACCGAGCATGGTGGCGGCCTCCTCACGAATCGCCCAATCTTCGTCTTGAAGCGCAGCAATCTGCTCGGCTACTGTGTCTGCCATACCACACCTCAACCCCAAGAAATGTGAAAAGTTAGATGTGAAAGGTGAAATGTGGGGCTGCCGAGCGTTCTTGTTCCGAAACTTTTCACCTTTTACGTTTCACGTCGCACCAATTGCTGGACAGCCTTTTTGAGCATCCTGAGTGAGGCGCTATAAATTTTCAGAAACCCGCTAGCTCCGTTTGGCGTAATCGCCGGAAGGACCGAACCGCCCTGTATCGCCTAGAGGCATATCCACCCTGGCATTGTCGGCCACACTTGAATTGACGATGATATCTTCCGGTGCAGGCGTCCAGCCCAATTTTTCGAGCGTTTCAAGCGCCAATTGTCTCAAGGCATCTTTCGCAGAGAGTCGGACCGAGGCATAGGAAAGCACCCGTTCCCCCTCTGCCACAACTTCAGACGCTTTCGGGTCATAGAGAAAGGCGATCAACGGCTCGATCGCCGTATCGCCGATGGTCGCCAAGGCGGCACTCGCTTTCTCGCGCAATACGCCGTCCTTCAACAGCATGATCAAGTCGGGAATGACGCGCGGATTGCGAAATTGACCGAGCGCCGTCGCCGCAGCTTCCTTGATGAAGGCGTCTTCGCTGACGATACAACCAGGGGTCGGAGTCCCATCCTGTCGAATACCCTTGCCCTTCAACGCGTCCAGCACCGGAAGTAAGGCGCGAGGATCGCCGATCATGCCAAGCGACGCGATCGCATGCCGCTTCACTGCGCCATCTTTCATCGCCTCGATCAAGGCGTCGATAGCCCGTGGATCGCCGATTTGGCCCAGGGCGATCGTCGCATCTTCGCGCACAGCCCGATCCGGATCTTTCAAAGCGGCAATCAAAACGTCAACAACTTTTGCATCCCGCACCCAGGTTCGGCCGATTTGATAATCGGTCGTCATACCACCAAGCGCGCGAGCGGCATGGCACCGAACCACAAAATCTTTATCCTTGAGACACTCGATCAGCGGATCGACGGAAGCCTGGCCGATAGAGATGAGTGCCGTTCCGGCTGTTTCTCGGACCGTCTTCGAAGGATCGCGGAAAAGCTTGCACAGAACCGGGATCGCTCTCGGGTCGCCGATCTTGCCCAACGCCTCTGCCGCCGCACTCTTCACCGCGCCATCACGATCCCGACAGACAAGCATGAGGGGCTCAACAGCATTCCGATCTTGTATGTCGCCGCAAGTTTTTGCCGCATGTTCGCGGACACGCCACCGTTCATCCTTCAACGCCGCGATCAAACGATCGACGACTGCAGCTCCCATCGAGGCCATTGCCGCAACCGCATCGTTCCGCACATCCATAATGGAGTCGTTAAAAAGAACGATGAGCGATTCCGTCGCTTTCACCCCGCCGATCTTGGATAGACCACGACCCGCATGGGCTCGCACAGCCCAATACTCGTCTCCACAGGCGCCGACAAGCGCATTCAACGTGGTGGGATCGGCACGTTCAGCGAGCGCCTTGGACGCTTCTTCGCGAGTCGCGTCATCGACATCTTCGAGTGCTTCCAATAGATCATCGAGCGTCTGGGCCATTGGCACCGCTCCTCTACTGATACTGGTAATCGCGCTGACCACCATACGGATAGGTTCGGCTGCAGCGGATGGTTAAGGTCTGCGTCCCTCGCCCCTCGACACATTGGTCGAGCGACTGGGCAAAGTCCAACTTCCCCTCTAAGTTCACCGCGAACGGAAAATCGAACGTGAAGCTCCCAAATTTATATTTCCCCGGTTTGAGTTTGAGTGCACGAGACTCGGTTGTCTTGTAAGCATCCATGGATTCAGGGTCCGAGCCATAGATGGACGGAGTCACTCCGGGTACATGCCACCAGGATTGAGGACTAATGGTGGTGGCGTCGATGGTGATTGCGTGTTCCTGCTGGTAGGCAGCCGGCTGACCGGCCGCAACCGGCTGGATCACTGTTGCGGAGACGAGCAACCATCCGACCAGACACCAGCCCATGGACCACTTCGCAGTCTGCATCACGCGACCTAGCCCGCATGATCCATGACGGTTCGTCGCGAAATCGCTGAGCCGCGTCGTGAGACCGGCGCGCGGAGTCTGGAGGACCTGAGGCGTACTCGTGCAGTACGTCGAGGGTCCGAGGGGCGAGCCCGCTGGCCGAAGGCCCGTCGTAGCAGCGGATTGGCGATTGCAGCAGAAGTGTTCATGAATCATGTGGGCTACTCCGACGATCCACGCGGAGCCGCGGCAAAGGCAGCTTGAAAGATTTCCTCCACAGCGTGACTTTCCCATTCGGTATGGGTCTGCAGCCCCAACGTCCGCATCACCGTCGCGCCGGTGTCTAAAATAGAAACCGGCTGGTGAATCGAGTAACCTGGTTTAATCCCCACACCCGAAGCAATCCATGGAACCATCGGAATCGCCGCGTCAGCCTGTTCTTGATTCGCATCCCGTCCTTCGACGCTCAGCGACGTCACAAATACAGTCGTCCGCTTGGTCAATGCATGCTCGTGATAGATATCCAACACGGAATGCATGGCCTTATCCACCGTGCGAAGGGCTTCACGATACTTCTTCGAGGCCCAACCTTTTGAGGCTCCCACTCGGCCAGCTTCCGGAAGATGCACGACCAGGAAATGCGGCAACGACAGGATGGCATGACCGTAGCCGTGCCCGCTGGTCGCTTTCTTGAAATATTGGCGGATATACGACACGATTCGTTCTGTGCTGCACTCAGGCTTCAGCGGCCCGCACATCTGATAATCTGTGTAGGGCTCTGGACGCGCCAACTGATACAGCGACTCATCCATGAGAAAGATCGCGCTGTCGCGCCCTCCGCTGAGATCAAGGTAGTCGAACACGCTCGGGGCACGTGGGTACCCGCGACTGAATTCAAAGGTATTCCAGGTAATGCCGTGTTTCTCGACCGGCATTCCCGTCACCAACGATGCCATCGTCGGTAGTCGCAATGCAGGCTTCACCGCCGTGGCAGACCAGGTGACAGCCCCTTCCTTGACCAATCGGCTGAGGGTCGGCATCGTGCCGCCCTTCAGGGAATCTTGGCCAAATCCCTCAAGAACAAACAAAATGACGTGCTCGCTCTGAACCGTTGAGGCAGAAGCCGGCGCCGATACAGCGGCCACCGCCGCCTGTTTCGGAAGAATGAGGCAAAGGAAGAACAAGGATACGGCCAGTATCCACATCGACCATCCGCGATCAAAACCCATTGACGTATGCACAGATGAGTTCCTTCTATCCTGTTCCAAGGGAACTTCTACGCTATCATGGCGTTTTCCGCCAAGGCAAGCGAGGCAAAGTCTCGCCAGCACAACCCCATCAGAGTTTATGCGGGTCTCAAGGTTCCTGGCACAATGGTCAATGCGGTGTTATGCTTATTTCTTATCTCAGGGAAGTCAACGAATCAGCCCCTGGCACGGGACTCCTATCCAGAGGGTGAAGGCGATGTCACAAATCTCTCCTCCGTATACGATGGCCCGATCAGCATTCCTCCGCAGCCTATTGCCGAACATGGGACTCGTTGCACTGTTCATCATCCTGTCTCTATGGCCCACAGCGACTCTGGCAGAAATCAGAGTTGTCACGGCTCAAGGTGAGTATCGAATGGG
>NEWT02000037.1:162534-179130 GCA_002869925.2 Nitrospira sp. CG24A | reverse complement strand
AGGGGTGGCCTGGTTTGGTCTCCAACTGCGCACGTCGAACGACCACTGTTTCATCGTGCGGGTTCCGTGAGCACGAGGGACCAACCAGGCCACCCCTCTCCTCTGCTGGCGGACTTTTTCAGCGTCCTGCCAAATGTCCCATCTTCCCTGCTTGATAGTCCTGAGCCGCTTGCATCAACTCTGCACGGGTATTCATGACGAACGGGCCATAGCGCGCAATCGGTTCTTCGATCGGCTCTCCGGCCATCACCAAGAGCCGGCTGTCTTTCTGAGCCTCCACCGTGACGTGCGAGCCATCGCGTGTGCACACAATCAGCTCTGCATCTCCGGCTACTTGCGACCCATTCACTGACGCGAGGCCGTCCAGCACGAAGATCGAGGTGTTGTGCCCTTCGTGCAACGAGAGAGACAGGCGCTTCCCGGCCTTGAGCTGCAGATCGTACAGCTCAACTGGTGTGAAGGTCCGTGCCGGGCCTTTATGTCCGAGAAACGATCCGGCAATCACGCGCAATCGACCGGCTCCACCATCGAGCTCGACGGCGGGAATATCGTCGTTGAGGATCGTTTGATAGCCAGGCGCCGACATTTTCGATGATTTCGGAAGATTCACCCACAACTGAATCGCGTGAAGCGTCCCGCCGTTCTTGGCCCATTTCTTTTCGTGCAGTTCTTCATGCACGATGCCGGACGCCGCGGTCATCCATTGGACGTCACCTGGGCCGATCACTCCGGAGTTTCCAGCCGAATCACGATGGGCCACGACCCCTTCATACACAATGGTGACGGTTTCAAACCCGCGATGCGGATGCTCCCCCACGCCGCGCGGATGATCCGTCGGCTCGAAGTATTGCGGCCCCGCATAGTCCAGCATGAGAAAGGGGCTGACCTCACGGTCGAGCTCATTGCTGGGAAAGAGATTGCGCACAGGAAATCCGTCACCGACCATATGAGTGGAACCTGGCTGGTAGATCCCCACGATGTCTTTTGTTGCCGCGGTCTCGATTGTCTCATGATGGCTCATTGGACCCTCCTTCCCTTCGTCTCAAACCCCGTGACGCGAACGTTGAACTTATAGTCGCTTCTCCTCCAGATCGTACACATCAAACCACACATACACCGGGCGATGATTCGGCACGACCTTGGGGATATATTCTTCGAGGTATTGCTGGGCCTCAAGACTCATGTCGCTGAGCCGCATATCGCGCAGCTTGTTGTTCCATTTCAACACGTCATCCATATTCTTGACTTGCGAATGGCTGACGATCCATTTCGCTAGTTCCTCATCTGAAGCTCCAGTCGCCACAACCTCCTTGAACTGATCGGGCGTGATACCGGTGAATGAAAACCATTGGCTGGCTAACGAACAGGGCCAGTAATTGTATTCACCGTTCATCCCGAGCAAAAACGCCCGACACTTGTCCACACAGCGAGCCGCGATCACATAGCCGCCCAGCTTTTCCCGTGGACTGCGCGGGTAGTCTTTCCGAAGGTCCTTGGTCAACTTTTTTACCTTGTCGAGATCCGTCTTCATGATTGTCTCCTTCGTCTCACTCATGACCGCACACCGCTCATGAGGCCTTCACGAACCCCTTCAAGGCCTCGGCCAGCGTGACCCGACCCCGAATCACCGATGTGGGACGTTCGTACCCAATCGCCCCGGTGGAAAATGATGTGTACATTTCCTCAAACAATTTCGCCGCTTCATCCGAAAAACCGAACGACTTGAATGTGGGCACCACTGCACTCAACGGCGCATGCTGAGCCGTGACGGGCTTTCCCAGAATCTGACCGAGCGCAGCCGCAACCTGATCCGGACTGTATTCTTCCGGCCCGGCGAGTTCCACGATCTGCTTGCCCTTTCCACCAGCCACCAATTGCTCTGCTCCCACCCGGCCGATGTCCTTGGTCGAGATCATTGGGACCATCACTTGAGGCGCAATGAACGTCGGCAAGACACCCTGGACCTTGGCTGCGCCGAGGACCGGAGCCCAGTTGTCCATGAAGTAGCAGGGGCGCAACACCGTCAAGTTTGTGGCCACTGCTCCTAGCGTCTGCTCGCCATAGCGGGCGGCTCGGATTGGCCCGGTTCCTTCTGCGATGTGGCCACCGACTGAGGAAAGAAACACAACATGGCCGATCGCGCTTCTTTTTATCGCTTCTGCAGCACGATCCATTCGTGCTCGTTGGTCGGCCAGCCACGCCGTAGCAGCATAGTTCGGCGGCACCAAGAGATAGACGCCTTTGGCTCCTTTAAATGCGTCGGTCAACGAGGACATGTCATCGAGCGAAGCGACGACAATCTCCGCCCCCTTCGCTTTCCATGCCGCACCTTTATCCGCCGAGCGCACGACGATCCGCACAGGCTGTTTCTGGCTCAGCAACGTGTCGGCCACCACCGATCCTGTATTCCCTGTTGCACCCAAGACAACAAACATGATCACGCCTCCTTCTCTTTAAAGTCACACCATCTTCTCAACGACCACCTTACCAACCGGCCACATACCTGCGCCAGTGATCAAACCCGATGAACCTCGACTTCGCGCGCTTGTCTCACAACAGTATAATAGTCCTAGTTAGGACTAAGTCAAGCGGGAAATGTTCAGCGAGAGAATTCTTGGTACGGTCGGCTTACAAGGGAGCTACAATTCGAGAGGTTTCGGCAATGGGCATGTCACTATTGCCAGGCCTGTTAGCAGTCTGCTGAAAAACGTGATTTTCTTACAATATGTCGTCGCAATATAACCATGGATGATCATGTCAGAGTCGCAGCAGGATGCTCAAAAAGGCCGTCCAGCAAGGCCGCAGCGAGCGAGGAGGCGAGGCGTACGCTTCAGTACGTTGAGCCTCTGAGCGACGCGAGAACGCCGCTGGCGGACTTTTTCAGCATCCTGTTAGGTCAACCATCAGAGCCAGGGAAAGCGTGTGGCGCTAAAAACCAAGCTCTTTTTCGAGATCGGCTTTTTTATCATTGAATTTTCTCTGCTCCGCCTCGCTTTTCTGAGTGATCGCGCCTTTCACGTTCTCGCCTGTTTTCCCCATCGCGCGGCCCATCTCTTCCTGCTTGGCCTGTACCTCTTTGGCCTTGGGGGACCCGGCAAACTCATAATATCTTCCTGCAATACCTTGCGTGAACATCGGGTCGCCACGCTTCATAATCGTATCGCCCCGCTGCTCGGCCCTCGCTTTGGCCAACTTGTCGCCGTTCGGCAAAAACTTCATCCAGGCCGAGGCCTTCACCAGCTTCTCAAGCGAGCCCATGCTCGCCTTCATCGCTTCCTGCGCACTGCCGGACAGACCTTTGGCATCCGTCTCCTCGACCTTCATCAATTGGTCGGCGTTGGTAGACGCGATGTGACGCAGTGCTTCATGATAGGCTGGGGGCGAGGCGTGGGGCTGGATCTCGCCCGTCTTGGGATCGCGGGGCCCATGGCGGCCTCGGTCGACACCCCAGGCCGTTTCGAAGAGCGTCGGATCCTCAGATTTCGCATGCACTGCTTTCAGCATCACCCGGTTGGCCTCGTTGAAGTCACCGATGGCTTCAAAATATCGGAACGCCGACGTCCGCCCATCGGCCCGTACCGGCTCATGTGAATACAAGAAGCCCTTCGCTTCAGCCGCTTTGGCCAATTCCCGACCAAGCTTCGACACATTCGCCTTGGCTCTAGCCTGGGCATTCTTATCGAATCGATCGATACAATCGTCGTCTGCAATCGCTCGAGAAGCCACAAACAGTTCCGCCGACTGACCGGACTTCTCCGCTTTGCTCATCGCGGCAATCGCCGCCTTGGCCGCCTTCTCTTCCTCATCGCCCAAACAGATATCGTCCGCGCGGACTGAGGAAGCCGTCACAGCGAAAATCGCCAGCGCACAGCAGGCCATTCGAAACAGGATCATGAGCGCAATCCTCCGTTATCGTCCCAGAAAACCTTTCAGCATCTTGCCCGCATCGATAGTCTCCCCGTCTTCATCGCTCTTGCTCGGCTCCTTGTCTCTACTTCGTCTTTTGTCTTTCTCCCGCCCTGCGTTCTTCATCATCTCTTGAATGTTCGGAGCCCCGCCTTGCCCCATCATGGCTCCCATGTCGTTCTTCGTATAGCCGGCGGGAATCTCGAACAACGCTGGGCTCTGTTTTTCGACTTTCAGATTGGTCAACTCGCTCGCCATGCGCATTTTCTTGTCGCCCTCTTTGGACAAGAGATCCATTTTCATCGAGATGCCGTCTTTAGTCGCCCAGAAAAATCCACCGAACTTCGACCCATCCTTCTTGGTCGCAATCATTTTATACTTGGTAGTCTGAACCCCGTTGACTGTTTCCTCGCCGACGACGGTCTGCTCCACGTCCATGGAGGTGAGATCTGGCGACTCCACCTGGTCCATCGGCATCTCCATGTACATATTCCCCATCAATTGCCACATCACTTTCTTATCCCTCCGGATGATGGTGACATTGCCGCCCGCCCCACCCATCTCCATGCGCTCCTTGCCGGGCGAATGGTAGACGCGGGATTTCATCGTCATGCCCCCTTCTGTCTCCATCGTACTATCGGCCGAATAGTCCACCTTTGGCTCCGGCAGAGAAGCGGCATTGACCGCAAGGGGCAACAGTACCATCGACACCACCACACCGATATATCGCCACAGTTTCATGGGCTACCCTCCGTTAGCAGGATGCTGAAAAAGTCCGCCAGTATCGTTCTCGCATCGCTCCAGGAAACCGTGAAACGTAAGACGTAAAAGGTGAAATGTGGGACAGCTGAGTGCTCCCTTTTCTAAACCTTTCACATTTTACGCTTCACCTTTCACGGACGACTGGGGCGGCCTTTTTGAGCATCCTGAAGTTATTCTGGCCTCAACACCGTACGGAAAACTTCTTTCATGTTTTCCGCATCAACCGAGTTTTTCGCAGCCTATTAGTAGAAACGTCCCAACCCTTCGAGCGATGGGAGGCTAGCGGGTTTCGCGAAACGAGTCAATATCCAGAGCAGGATTGAAAAGACCTGCCGCATTGCAATGGCATTCGGCTTCTCATCACAGACTCGCGGATCCCTCATTGATCGAACCATGAGCTGTACGCCTGACAGGGTTGGTAGATGCATTCAACAAGGCTGGCGTCACGCCCAAGGGCATCAACAGCACAAGAGCCGCCTTCAAAAGCAGGTTGTCATAGGCCGAGACATCGTAGCTCCAGGCTCCATCGATCCCTGCCACTGCCCGCACACGGTCTGAAGGACAGGCCGCATCGGCATCCGTCATGATGTAGTGAATCGTGTCGCCTGCTTGCAGATGCACGCCACGAGCCAGCAATTCCTGCGCGGCAATCATCGATAGGGTCTGATGGCGGTACGCCTGCGGCTCTTTCGTGAGCGATTTCGCGATGGCCAGCTCCTCAATGGTGGCATGACCATCTTGAAGATAGCGCCGAGAGGTACGGACGATCTCCAGGGCCTGTGGAATCTGTGTGCGCAGCTCGGCTAGCGTCCCTGCCTCACTCAGACAGCGCAGCACCTCCGCTTGTACCCGCTTGACAAGAAACGGGGCATCGCTACGACGGATTTCTATACCACGGATTTTCATCCCGCCATGGTCGAACAGCCCCACGAACTGATTCGGCACCGGCATGAGCGGATTGACCCGTGACGGGAAAAACCCAATCCAGCGATAGAGTCCCTCCACCCCGATCGAAAGTCCCGTCTGCTCGGTAATCGTCTGCGCAAGTCTGTCATAGTCTGCCTTGACCGCGCCGGACTTGACGAGCCAGAGCGAATCCACAATCGCATGCAACATGCGATAGCCCTTCCGCTCGGCAATCTCTTTTGCCTGCAACAAAATATCACGGCTGTAGGCGGTGACCGCTTCATGCGCTTCGATCCGGCCGAATCGGGCATTCTTGTATCCCAAATACCCGAACGAGACGACGAGCAGCCACTTGAGCGCCGTTTGCCGTTGATCGAGTACGGCTCTCGCCGCCGGCTGTGCCGCCGCGGCCATGAGCTTCTTGTACCGCGCGCGCTTGTCGAGCAACGGGGCCAGCGTGCGAGGCACCAATCCCTGGCGCCGACGGCAGGTGTGATGGCCGATCTCCGGCACCCGCGCGGTCGGCTCATCTCGACAGCACCGGCAATTGACCGTCTCGGGCGAAATGTTGAAGCGCACCATGATGGAGGGATACATCGAGGAGAAATCCAGTTCACCGACCTGTTCGTGATAGCCGGCGATCGGCGCGAACACCAATCCGCCCTGATCGGTCTGCAGCAATTCGAGCGCGGATTTGAAGGATTCCGGCTCCTGCTTCCGATAGGGAATCAGCAGGCCGTCGCGACAAGCCGTTTCGAGCTGCATCGAGGTGATCCCCGTCCCTGTCGTCGTCCGGGCCATCTGCTGCAGATCGACCTTCGTGACACGGGCCTGCTCGATGAGGCCGGCTAGGCCCGTTTCCGCCAGCGCAAAGGAATTGTGCCGGTCAAGGTGCAGACGCCCCGACAGGGTACGGGCACCGGCATGGGACAGGATACGGCCATACGAAAAGTACGAATGGGGTTTCCTGACGCCGATGGGTCGGTGGGGATCGCGATTGAGCGCGAGCGGCAGGCGTAGCCGATCCGCCACAGCCGTGAGACGCGGCAGCAGATAGGAATCGCCCCAGTCCGTCAAGAGAATGTCGGGGTCCTCCCGCACAAGCAACTGATTGAGGCGCTGGACCACGTCGGCATCGTCGCCTTCCAACAGACGCTCTTCTCCATCCATCCGCACCACGAGCGATCCGCCACCCCCATGATTGGGGTTGGGTGACGGACTGTCCGGCGATAGCTCCATCATCGTGAGCGGCGGGAAACCATACTCCGTGTCCCAGGGTGACTCCAACGCGTGAATCGACTGAATCAAACCCTCGGCTATGAGATCAGCTTCGCAATGGACGAGAGGAAAGAGCTGCCGATCGTAAAAATAGCGCTGCGGCAGCGACACATCTACATGAAAGAACTGCGCATTGGGATAGGAACGGATCAGCTGTTGTGTGAGCAGCGAGAACTGTGTAGGAGCGTGAACCGAGACTTCCAGTACAGGGGTCGGACGGAGCGCGCCGAGCTCGTATCGTTCTACTTCTCTGGTGTCGACACGACAGGAGGCACGGCGGAGTAGCCGGGACGCGTGATCGAAGATGGACGGAGGAGCCGCCAGATAACAGGTCGGCACAAAGAGATCGACGGCCCTGATGCGGCGGCCGTCCTCGCAAAGGAGCCAGACGACCATACCTTCCTGCGCCGGATAGACATCAAGGAGCCACCCCCTGAGTCGAGTCGTGGAGCATGCGGGTTTCAAGAATTATCACTTTCTGTTGTAACATGACGACGTGTTTCTGTTGTTCGATCAACATGGACAACAGCATCACCTCGAACGGTGTCTCGCGCGCGAGATAGGCACCGGCGGATGCATGGTGGCGTGCGGCGGCGAACAACACATCGAACGCCTGCTGATCCTCGCGACGCAACGCACGCCGGTAGCGGCTCCACGAGTCGATTTCCTGCTGGACCAATTGCGTGAAGGTGGCAAGCGTGCGCCCCATTGCCTACAACCGATTCCAGAGCTGGCGCGGAATCATCCAGCGCCTAGGCTCAGCCCCTCCCTCTTCCTGGAGCCATAGCCCATCCTCGGCCTCGCACAAGTCGATCGCCCGGCGCGCCTGCGCACGGAGTGCCGCCACAAATCGACTGCGCCCACCTGATTCAGACGGCGCGAGCGTGGTCACGCATAATAATTGGATGCCCTGCTCGGCCATGTGCTGTAAGGCCTCCGTCATCGCACGAAAGAGACGCGTTGCTTCCGGCTCCGGCACCGACTGATCGTACAAGGTGTCGAGTGGGCCGGCGAGAATGACGAACCGCGCATCATAGGTGCGCAAGGCCGACGGGAGACAATCCGTGACCAACCGGACCATCTGATGACAAGTGAAAGCCCGCGAGACATGAATCTGTTGCAGCACGTGAGCCGGCGCTACCCGACTGGCCCGAGCCAGCCGCCCCACCAAGAACGGATCGAAAACATTGGCGCCGGCCAGATACAACACCGGTTCGCCGGCCAGCGCACGGTCAACTGCGGCACAGAGGCCCAGTCGATAGACCGACGACGGTCCGGACAACAGCACCAACCCCTTCGGCTGATCGGTTGACACCGCACTTCGCCGCAACGCCGCCAGCAGATGGCGAGGCGCTTCGATGACCGCACTGCCATCGTCGGTATACAATGGAAGATCCATTGCCTGCTGCTGCACCTGAGCCATAGCACACCTCACGATTCGTTGAAGTGGCGGATCACGCCCGCGACAATTCCTTGAATAGAAAACTCATCCTGTGCCAACACGACGATCGGCTTCATCGCGGCATTCGCCGGATGCAGTTCGATCCGGCCATCCTTGCGATAGTACTTCTTGATCGTCGCTTCATTGTTGACCAACGCCACCACCGTCTGTCCGTTCCGCGCGGTTCCCTGCTTCCGCACCACCACCAAGTCGCCAGGAAGAATGCCGTCGTCCTTCATCGACTCGCCCTTGACTCGTAACGCGAAGGTTTCTCCACCGCGCAACAACGGAGGCAGCACCGCGACCAGTTCAGCTTGCGAGATCGGCTCAATCGGCGCCCCCGCCGCCACCATGCCCAACATCGGAATCTGCGCCGACCCTAACTGATCCAACGCCATCTCGACCGACAAGGGCACCTCCCACGTGCCGGCCTCATAACGGCTGATTGTCATGCGGCTCAGTTGCAGCACCTCCGCCAGCTTCGCCTGCGTGTACCCCAACCGAACCCTCGCCTGTCTGAACTGTTTCGCCGTCATGTCACAAAATGTTACATATCGAGGCAGGGACTGTCAAGGGGGGGAGATTGGGAGGAGCTTGAAGTTACGGAGAGGTGTTGAGAAGGCACTCTAAATTGAGGCGGGGTACTTCTTGAGGAAGCGCTTCTTCACAGCTTCGTGCGGAACAACTCTCCCTTCATCGGCGGCATGGATGCCGGCCTCGATTTTCTTACGGACGTAGAATTCATACATGATGTCGTCCCACGTCGCCTTCTCGGGCAACTTCTTCACCATCTCCAGCTCCTGTTTCTTCGCAGTCGGCATCGTGTCCCTATCAAGTCCCAAATTTTCACCTCCGAATTACCCTGGATCAGAAACCTGTCTCTGTTTTTACCCAAACGTGACACATCCATGACCTTCCCGTAATCGAGGACTGATAGCATTCAGTCTGCATGACGAACGGCTTTCGCGCCGGGAGGTCTCATGGTTTCACTTCCGATCAACAACGCGTCACCATGCCCCGAGGGTGACGCTCACAGAAATACCAAAGGAGCTCCTCATGGAACCTCTCACACGAACTGTCTGGCAGTGGAGTGTTCCGCTCTGTCTGCTGAGTTGGGGATCGATCCTGGTTGGGGGCTGCGTATTCCGATCCATGCCGGGCACTGATTCCAACGCACGGCGGCCACCTATTCCGACGGAACCCGGCCGCCTTTTCTAAGTTCACTCGGAATCGGTGAGTGACCTCGTTAGAACAAGTCTGAGAGGCCAAGCGCCTACATGGGAAAATTGTCGAATATTGTGTCGCGGCCAGGCGGGCGCCAACGCTTTTCGATGAATGCCTTAAACCGCTCCAGATCTCCCTGGACGCGTTGAGTTATCACTTCCAATGTCTCCCCTCCATGTTCGGCGGAACCCTGAGAGTCATACTCTACTTGCAAGCTGATCTTTGATTTCGCACTCGACAGTGGGTGAAATGTCACGACACAGCCCTTGATGACGCTGCCTCGACCCGTCCACGCAAGACGCTGATCCGCCGCCTGCTCCGTGACCTCCGTCTCCCACTCTTTCTCCTGACCCGCGATCTCGGCTTTCCAATGAAACCGCTTACCATCCAGCCGTGTAACCTCTTTCACACCCTCCATGAACTGGGGAAACTCCTCAAACTTCATCCATTGAGCATAGGCCTTATACTCAGGCACATTGACCTCAATGGTTTTCTCAATAGTCGGCATTCGCTCCTCCTTTCGTAATTCTGAATGAGTCGGTATGTATAGATATATGATTGAAAGTCAGAGCCTGGGTAACGATGTCGCAGCTCATGGTCAGTCTCTTCCACTTCGCGCTTTGCACATGCTATCGAAACTGCTCTCGTGAGACAACCTACAGAGTTAGACCCCTTTGTTTACTCGCACCAATTTCGAGGCACCTCTGGACAGCCAGCCTTATCAGGCAAATATTTTGCCATCGTTTAATTTTTGGGATACCGTCATAGAAAGTTAATGTTCGCAGCCTCATGTCCTGGTCTGGGAGCGATCTTATGAGCCACCTGGGCGATCATTACCACCTCGCAACAGCGCTGCTGAAGAAGGGCGATCTTGAAGGGGCGATCGCCGAATACCGCCTTGACCTGAGTCTCAATCCCAACGACGCGTGCGCTCATTCCAACCTCGGATTCGCTCTGTTGAAGAAGGGTGACCTTAAGGAAGCGATCGCCGAGTACCGCGCTGCCTTACGTCTCAATCCAGACTCCGTGGAGATCCATTTCTGTCTCGGAACCGCGTTGCAGAAAAAGGGCGATCTTGAAAGAGCGATCACCGAATACCGTGCCGCCTTACGCCTCAACCCCAACGAAGTAGACGCCCATTACAACCTCGGAACCGCGTTATCGAAGAAAGGTGACATTAATGGGGCGATCACCGAATACCGCGCCACCCTGCGTCTCAACCCCAACGAAGTGGATGCCCATTACAGCCTCGGAAGCGCGTTAGAAAAGAAGGGTGATTTTGAGGGGGCGATTGCCGAATACCGCGCCGTCTTAGACCTCAACCCCAATCATGTGGGTGCACATTGCAACCTCGGAATCGAGCTAAAGAAGAAGGGCGACCTTGAGGGAGCGATCGCTGAATACCGCGCCGCCTTGCGCCTGGACCCCAACGAAGCAGGGCCTCGTTACGGCCTTGCGGTCTCTCTGGAGGCAATAGGGGATTTGGTATCGTCACGGAAGGAATACAAGAAGGCCCTCAAGTTGATACCCAAAACGTCTGAGTATGAGGACCATATCAAGTATATAAGATCAGCTTTAAGCAGGCTTGCCGGAGCAATGCGTTAAGAAATTTTGAGGTACCGTTCTCTGAAAGTATGACGTGGCCATCTTTGCTCTTGAAACCTCAAGTTTCAAGAGCGCAAAGCGTACGGCTCGGGGAGCCAACACTTATGAGTCTTTACAAACAAAATAACTCTGTAGTGCCGGTACTATGACAGCTTGGATCGTCGCTAGCACATTGGCCTCTTTCATGCTTTGTACTTGCGTGTCGAGTAGTGCCTCAATTACGAAGCTTCCGTCCAATGCTAAAGAATACATGCTTCGGAAGGACGCCTTCAGTGGCATATCTCGAGTGAAAGATATTCCGCCTTCCGTGCTTATGAAATTTGCTGAAATTGCTAAGGACTCTAATTTGAAAATCGCTAATCCAGGCGAAAAATTCCAGGTAACAGACGTGATTTGGGAAAAAGGGCTACCGTCACGTCGATTGATTTTTGGTGGCATATCGAAAGACTATTGTCTGATCCATTATGAGCGAGGAGGTTATGCTCGTTCTTACAATGTGATTGTATTCAAGCTATCAGCAAAAAGTGCCGACTTCCTGTGGGGTGGGACGCGCTTCAATAAAATCAGGGATCTGTCCGAGTTACGAGAACTCATCAGGGCCGATGATCTGGATGATTCACGGCCATATTATTGGTGAAGCTGGTCGCTCCACCTTCATCTGCGCGGGATCTCACAGACCAGTCTAAGGGGTTAAGACCTCCCTTTGTTTACTCTTTCACATCAGGGAACACTCCAGTGCGTGCCTCTGACTTTGCATCATTTTCACGCCCACACTTCCAACAGGCAGTAAACAGACCAACGTGCTTCTCTCCACATCCAACGCAAACCCACATGGGTCGCTCGACCTCATCTCCACTTCCCTGTTCTTCCAGAAGCTCCTTGGCTCGATCAAAATCAGCATCGTTTACCACCCACAATTCCGGGAACACCTCAACGAACGGAACTTCACCCGCCAGACTGGATCCTTGCTGATTTCTTATCGTGCAGTGGATATCGCCGGTGCTCAGAAGCTCCTTTAGCGACTCAACCTCAACTAAGCTTTGAGAGACAACGAGTCGTTTCATATGTCTCCTTGCTCTTAGATCAAAGATAATCTCAGCTGCGGCCGTCGAACGACCACTTTCTGAAGTGGGGGGTTCCGGGAGCAAAGGAATCGCCTCACTGACCTGCACTGCTTTATTTTTTAAAGATCAGCCTCGGTTCCGTCATATTTCCCATCGACACCGCCACCAGCTCCCACCCGCTCGCTCCGAACTCGTTCAGCATGGTTTGCATATTCTGGGTGTCAGGAAGGACCTCGACGATTTTGTACTGAATCCGTTTCGACTCCTGCGCCTTCGCTGTAAACGGCTGCCCCGCCACAAGCGTGAATCCCAACGCACAAAGGCTAATGCCCGCTATCACCCACGCAACTGAGCGACGTACGTTCTGCATATCTCACCTCACTTAGGTTTCTGTTATGGATGCATCATACGCCAGTTTTTTCTGTGCATTCCGTTTTCAATGGAGCAGATAAACCGCGCTGCGATCCCACCCCTTTCATCTCGTGTTTCACCAATCGCTTGGCCTCGATCGAGCCCTTCTCCAGTACTTCAGAGATCAATTCGTCACAGACTTCGGTGAACAGTGGATTCGGCCAAGCAGTCGTGAATCGGAAGCTGGCTCGTCTTCAGGCGACCGCTGCTAGGAGGCGCGGGCTTTGGCAAGAGCCGGCGAATGTGCCTCGATTTTTCTCATGGCTTCCCGATCATAGACCTTCTCACCACAGGCTGGGCACTCATGAAACTCCAGTCGTGGGACCGAGTATGTCTGGCCATGAAACTTGCCGGTCCACTTCCGCCGAACCTTCTTAATTTTGTCGCTGCCGCAGGTGGGGCACTTCGTGATGTTCAACATAGGACGCCTCTCAGAGGGCCTTCTTGGAAGAGATGAGGAAGTAGTAGGTTTCCGCTCCAACCTCGGGCACCAGTTTACCTTTCGTATAAATCAGAAGTCCACTGAGGTTCGTGCTTTGAATCACATAAAGACGTTCCCCTGGACGCTTCCGCTGGAGGCTGGTAGAACGGAGCACTTTCGAGATGGCCACTGCACTCAAGATCGACTCGGCAACATCGAGTTCAGACAAACTATCCGCTTCCATGTCAATCCGAGCTTTCTCGCTGAAGGCATAGTTACCAGCCAACACTGCTCGCTTGATTCGGATCAGGATATCACTCATGGATGCGCGACTCGCCAATTATGCCCTGTTCCTAAATCCACTTTCAGCGGCACCGACAATCCCATTTTCTTTCCCGTCGCCTCCATCTCCGTCTTCACGAGGTGCTTGGCCTCCTCCAAATCCTTTTCCGGCACTTCGAAGATCAACTCGTCGTGGACTTGCAGGATCATTTTCGTGTGCGGCATCTCGTGATGCAGCATGTGGTTCACGTTGATCATTGCCACTTTGATAAGATCCGCCGCTGAGCCTTGAATCGGACTATTCACCGCCATGCGCTCGCCGAAGCCACGCTGCACGGGATCGCCGCTCTGCAACTCGGGAATCGGACGCCGCCTGCCCAGGATTGTGGTCGTATAGCCTTTTGTTTTTCCTTCTTCGATATTCCGGTCCATCAAGGCGCGCACGGCTGAAAACTTTTCGAAGAACGTCTCGATGTACTTCTTCGCGTCAGCCTGTGACACGCCGATATTCTGCGAGAGGCCGAACGGACTGATCCCGTACACAATGCCGAAGACCACCGTCTTGGCCACGCGCCGCATGTCTCGCGTGATCTGACTGGAGGGCAAGCCGAAAATCTCCATGGCCGTCGCCATGTGGATGTCCTCCCCCTTCGCAAACACGGCGAGTAATCGTGGGTCTTGCGACAGATGCGCCAGGATGCGCGGCTCGATCTGGCTGTAATCGGCGCAGAGCAAGGTGTGGCCTGGCGGCGCAATAAAGGCTTCTCTGATCCGCAATCCGTACTCCCCCTTCACTGGAATATTCTGCAAGTTGGGGTCGGTAGAAGAGAGCCTTCCGGTCGCCGCGACAGTCTGATTGAGCGACGTATGGAGCCGCTTGGTCTCTGGATTGACCAATTCCGGCAGTGCATCCACATAGGTGGATTTGAGTTTGCTGAGGCTTCGATAGCTCACGATCTGGGCGGGCAATTCGTGCTGGGTGGCGAGCTGCGTCAGCGTGTCTTCATCGGTCGAGTAGCCGGTCTTGGTTTTCCTGATCGGCTTGAGTCCTAACTTCTCAAAGAGCACCGTGGCCAGCTGCTTCGGCGAATTGATGTTGAACTCGCCGCCGGCTGCCACGGCAATGGTCTCCATGATTGTATCGAGGTCCCGCTCCAATTCTTTGCTGAGTGCGTGCAGGCCTTCGACATCCAACAAGAACCCGTTCCGCTCGATCTCGGCCAACACCGGGACCAGGGGCATTTCCACGTCGGTGAAGAGCGCGAGGCTCCCCTGTTCCGACAGTCGTTCCGTCATAGGCTGGGCAAGCTTGGCCAACACAGACGCCGCCTCCGTTGCCTCCTCTCGCGATCCTGTATCTTCGGCATCAAACAGAGATTTCGGAGCCACCTTCTCCTGTTTCCCCACCCCCAGCCGATGCCCCAGCACTTCAAATGCGATGGTCTCAAGCTGATGGTCGCGCCGGTTGGGATTGAGCAGATAGTCCGCGACCATGGTATCCAGGTAGGGACCTGCGAGGGTGACTCCAATGCGATGAAAGGCCAGAAGGGTCGCCTTCAAGTCATGCACGACCTTGGTTCTGGTGGAGTCGTGCAGCACGATAATGATGGGCCGCATATAGGCATGGACATCGAGCGGAATGAACGCAGTCTTGTCTCCCACGGACAGTGCCATCCCTAATAGTTCTGCCTGCATACCAGGCCCAGGAGAGATCAGACATTGCAGACCGAGGCTGCCGCCTTTCGATAGGCCCTCGATAAATCGCTGTGCGGACGCTTCATCCTGAAGGACCTCCGTCTTCACCGCGTTCGTTTCCACCTGTGTCGATGCCGACTGAAAAGATTTCAGTAATGTGGTAAACCCCAGTTCGCGCAACAAGTCTGTAAGCTGCTCCTGATGCGGCGGCTTCACGTGATACGTCTCAGGATCGAATGTCACGGGGCTATCCAATTGGATGGTCGCCAGCTTCCGGCTGAGGCGTGCATTGTCAGCCTGGTCGATCAGCAACGCCTTGATCCGTGGCGGCGCGACCTCTTCGACACGTCGCAAGAGTTCTTCGATCGTGCCGAACTGAGCGATCAGCTTCATCGCCGTCTTCTCACCGATGCCCTTCACGCCAGGAATATTGTCCGCCGTGTCGCCCATGAGCCCCATGATCTCTACGACGCGCGCCGGCTCCACACTGAAACGTTCTCGGCATTCTGCTTCGCCAAGCCATTTATCTTTCACGGGATCGTAGATGCGCACATGAGGCGTCAGGAGTTGGAACATGTCCTTGTCGCCAGTGACGATGACGACGTCGAACCCAGCCCGCTCAGCCTGATGCGCCAGCGTGCCGATCAAATCGTCTGCCTCGTAGCCAGCGTGCCGAACGGCAGGAATGTTGAGGGCATCGACCACGCGATGAATGTAGGGAATCTGGGCGCTCATGCCTTCCGGCATCGGCGGCCGCTGCGCCTTGTAGGCTGTGAACTCCGCATGACGCAACGTCGGTCCCTTTTCGTCGAATGCCACGACGAGACCGTCCGGCTTCCGTTCACGAATGATCTTCAGCAGCGTCGTCGTAAAGCCAAGAATGGCATTGGTCTGGAGGCCTTGGGAATTATTCAGAGCCGGCAGGGCAAAGAACGCACGATAGATGTAGGCGCTTCCATCGATGAGATAGAGCGTCTTACGATTGGACTCGGTGGTCGGCATGGGGATGATAAGAGTTACGGACCGGGAGCCAGTGTCAGCGGTGGTTTATCGAACTTCCGGCGCATGCCATTAATGACACCCAGCAGGGTCGGCTGGCCGACCATTTTCGCCTCGAGCTGACGCTTGCCAGGGAAATCCATGAGTGAGATCCCGATCAACATCGTGAGAAGACCCTGTCCCGGCAAGAACAGCATGGCAAAACCGGCCAAGAGGAATACAATCCCGACGACGTTCTTGGCGATCAGCCCCGAGAGGCGCAACGCCGGATGATGGTCTTTCATCCAATGGCGGGGAGTACGCGTGTCAAAATAGTCGGATGGTAGGCGGACCAGAATCATCGGGATCGCAATCAGGGAACCCACGAAGCCGATGGCCGATGCCACGGTCAGGCCGATGAGCACATCGACGGGAATCCATTGCTGGACTGTGGCTAATAAGTCATCCATGCACCGGGCATCCTAGCACGCGACCTGAAGGCACTCAAGCCAACAACCAGGCCCTAGCCCGCATTATTCATGACGCTTCTGCTGCAATCGCCGATCCACTGCTGCGACAAGCCTACGGCCTGCGGGCTCGCCCCTCGGACCCTCCACGTACTG
>NEWT02000037.1:102573-162434 GCA_002869925.2 Nitrospira sp. CG24A | reverse complement strand
ACGTACTGCACGAGTACGCGTCGGGGCCTCACGGCTCTGCGCGCAGGTCTCACGACGCGGCTCAGCGATTTCACGACGAACCGTCATGAATAATGCCGGCTCGCTCGTGTTTACGGCATGTTTCTCGACGGGCTATAATCCCTCTGCGATGTGGGGTCATTCACCTTTCACACGTCAGATCAGCACGGTACTAGGAATCGCAAGCCTGAGCCTGGGACTCCTGACCTCTCCCTCTATCGTCAGCGCGTCCGATGATCTGCATATCGAGATGACGAAGAAAGGCCTTGGCAAGCAGGTCGTCATCACGCAGGGTGCGCGCGAGTGGTTCATGCTGATCGAGGTGACACCGGAGAATTCCGTGGTCCTCAGGCAGGAGAAAGAGCACGAGACGTATCTTGTCGATGAAAGTGAAACACATGACCGCCCCATGACGACAGGCGAAGTCGATGCGGCCATTGCCGAATATGTGAACAGCGTCAAGACGCGCGCGACAAAGGAGTAGTGACCAGCCATGCCGACTCAACCCAAGTTCGTCATCTTCGCCCATCACGCCACTTACGACACGCTGCACCAGGTCGCGACGCTTGGACTCACCGCCGCGGCGATGGGAAAAGACGTGATGGTGATTCTCTTGTTCTGGACGATCAAGAAGCTGGCCGAGGGAAAGATCGATCAGGTGGACTTTCCCCCTGAGTATGCTGCCTCAGCCGACGAAGTGACACGGCTGTTGAAAGAAAAGAAGGTGCCGAAGATCTCTGAAATGTTTCAGGACGCCAAACAGGTCGGAAAGTTTCGTCTGATCGCCTGCAGCGCCGGCCTGGAATACATGGGAGTAGATAGCGTCGACGTCGAAAAGAATGTCGACGAGGTGATGGGACTGCCTGCGATCATCGCCCTTACGGCAGGAGCGGAAACGACGCTGTTCATCTGACGGACGTGAAAAGTGAAACGTAAGAGGTGAAACGAATATGCCCCGTCCGGATTGTTACATTTCACGTTTCACATCTAACGTTTAACGCGACTTCTTTATCCCGACCCGATCACAGTATTCGGTGAGCTTGCACTGGCTACAGAAGGGCGAGACTGGTTGGCAGAGGTTCTGCCCGTAGGGAACAAGCAAATCGTTGAAGGTGATCCAATGCTGAGCCGGCAATTTCCTACGCAGAGCCTGTTCAGTTTCCTCCGGTGTCTTGGTTCTCACATAACCCCAACGGTTGCAGATCCGATGTACGTGAATATCCACACAGATGCCGGGCTGGCCATAACCGACCGTCACCACCAAGTTCGCCGTCTTCCGTCCAACCCCTGACAGCGTCACGAGCTCCTCGATAGAATCGGGAACCGTCCCTCCATACACATCCAAAAGGCGACGACAAATGGCATGGATAGACTTCGATTTTGTCCGATAGAATCCGACGGGATAGATGGCTCGCTCGATCTTCCGGAGCGGGAGGGTCAACATGGTGGCAGGCTGATACGCCAGCGCGAACAACCTGGCACTGGCTTCAGATGTCGTCTTGTCCTTAGTGCGAAGGCTGAGCAGGCACGATATGAGGATGCGGAAGGGGTCTCGGTTCGACTCGCGTGCCACCACGCCGACAACCGGCTCCTCCCACTGTCGAATCTCGCGCTTCACGATTCGAAGCGCAGCAGTCATCTGTTCCTGACGCATGGATGAGGTAACTATTTGAAGATCTTGGCAGAAATGCGATCGACCGAACGGGCAAGTTCTTGAAGGGTGCTTACTCTGGCTTACGCTTCGACAACCACTTTTGACGCCGCCGCTGTGCCTCGCGCTCCTTGGCTTTCTTCCTGACACTTGGCTTTTCATAAAAACGCCGTCGCTTTAGTTCCCGGAAGAGTCCTTCTCCCGCGAGCTTCTTCTTCGCAACTTTGAGAGCTTTCTCGACGTTATTATTGAAGACTTTGATTTCCATTCTTCCCGTTTGTGTAGTTTCCCAGGCGATGCCTGTACAGGTTTTTTTCTCGTGCCAGCCCGATCCTGACTAAGGGGCGTAATGTAACATAGGCTCCTGAGTTCCTCAAGACGGATAGTCATTAGCTCAATCCTGTCGCGAAGTGACAACTTAAGTCGTTGATTGCGCTGACTGTTCATATTTTCTTCTACCGTATGACGCCCCGCGTCGGCTGCGGCAATTGCCAGTATCAGTCCAACGGCAAGATCAGAACGAACACGTGGCTTGACCCCTGCCGAGCAGGCATGAAGAAGCACTCCAGCCTCCGTCGCCTGTTCGGCAATCTCGAGGGGAATCTCCGTCGCCAGATGAAGCGCGGACGCCAAGGCGGCAGGGCGAGTCCGGTCTGTCTTCTCCAGCTTCGTGGCCTGGATAAATCGCTGATAGGCTTCGCCGTCAGCCTGCATCAGATCACGAAGCCGTCGCCCAACTTCACTCAACCGATGTTCCACACCTTGTTGCCGACTCAAACGCGCCCCCATCATCCCCAGCGAGGCCGCGAGAGCGCCCACCAAGGCTGCGACCGTGCCGCCGGCAGGAATCGGAGTCGCCGCTGCGACTGCATCCAAAAAATCTGCAAGGGGATGCGCGTGCATGTCTATCGATTCCTGTTCGCCAGACGGACCTCGTCGCGCTGACTCACCGAATAGTCGAGTCTCCAATCTCGCTTCCAGCACCTGGGTCGAGTCGAACTGTTCGAGCGCCAAGCTATGCCCGGCAGCCTGAATCAGCGCAGCCTGGGGCACAAGCCCGATCACTTCGCTCTCCGCTACTAACACACCTCTCTCAGCTGCACGAGTTCGAACCGCTTCAAACGCGACATGGAGCGGCGTGATGATGTAATCAGTGAGATTCATAGCCACCTGAACCATCTTTCGGCTGGCTAACTCCACACCGATCGCTTTGAGATGGGGCAGCCCTCCGTTCGATTGGCGAATGTCTTTGGCGATGGATCGGGCCAGCGCCAGGTCCGTCGAGCGGAGATTGACATTAAAGGCGATCAAGGGAGGTCGTGCACCGATCACCACGGCACCAGCCGTCTCATGCAGTTGATGGGGTCCATAATCCGGTCTCCAGTCCGGATCCGAAGCCATACGGAACGCGAGGCCTTGAAGTCCTCCCCGGCGGACCGATTCGAGCGGAGCATGATCATGGTGCAGAGCCGCTTGTTCATAGAGAAATACCGGAATCTCAAGCTCTGTTCCGACCCGCTGCCCCAACCGCTTTGCCAGATGAATACAGTCCTGCATCGTCGCACCGCGCAACGGCACGAAAGGCACGACATCCGTGGCTCCCACCCTTGGATGGACGCCCTTGTGCTTCCGGAGATCGATGAGATCGGTCGCCACGCGAATCGCGCGAAAAGCCGCTTCAACAACGGCGTCTGGTTCGCCTGAAAAACTAATGACGGAACGATGGTGATCTCGATCCATCGTTTGGTCCAACAGCCAAACCCCTTGCACCGACTCCACAGCCAGCGCCAGTGCCCGCACTGTTGCCTGGTTTCGTCCCTCACTGAAGTTCGGCACACACTCGACGAGTCGATCCACGTCCTGCCTCATCACGAATGAAAATAGAGAAGCCGGAGGTCTGACTGTCAGCCCTCCGGCTTCTCTCACCACTACTCAGGATGCTGAAAAAGACCGCCAACTGCGTTCTCGCATCGCTCAAGCCCTCAACGTACCCCAGAGGGTACGCCTCCGGGCCTTCACTCGCTGCGGCCTTGCTGGACGGCCTTTTTGAGCATCCTGAGGCTATGTTGACATTGAGATCGTTTATGGAAGGTTCTGGCCTGTGAAAGCTCTGTCTGTGAGCTTACTTTGTCTTTCTCACAAATGCTTTATAGATCATTCCCGACTTCGTCTGTTCTTCTTCGAGCCCGACCATCTGATGGCCTGTTGTGTCACACCAGGCAGGCATATCCTTTTTAATGCCTTCGTCGTCCGAGACGACTTCAAGAACCTGACCCAGCGTCAGTTCCTTAATCTTCTTGAGGGTCATAATAATCGGCATCGGGCAAAAGTACCCGAGCGTATCGAGCTTCACATCGGCATGTGGCATGGCGTCTCGTTTCTCTGGTTTGTTTGGTTGATTTCGTTTGTTTAGTTAACTGAAGCCCCACACCAAATGAACCAAATAAACTAAATGAACAAGTTGACGCTGCCTTGCTTGGCTTCGGCAAGATAGGTGGTCACCCCTGCAAACTGATCGATACCCTCAATCAGCGTATCTTTCGTAATCCCCATCAACCCCATGGTCGTCGTGCAGGCAATAAAGTGAACTCCGAGGTCCAGCGCTGTTTCCATGAGTTCAGGCACGCCCGGCATCCGGTTCTGCTTCATGACCTTTTGCATCATCTTCGTGCCCAGGCCCCACATGTGAAACCGCGAGAGGGGAAGGCTGTCCGCGCCCCCTTTATTGAGTAGGCCGAACATCTGGCGCAACCAGTCCTTGGCAGAGCTGCTCGCGCCTTTCCGGCGAATGGCATTGAGACCCCAGAAGGTGAAAAAGACGGTGACCTGCATTCCCATGGCAGCAGCCCCGGTGGCAATGATGAACGCCGCCATTGCTCGGTCCATGTCACCGCTCAACAGCACGATCGTCACCTTGTCAGGCTTGGAGGCCCGTAGGTTGTCCAATGCGACCGCTGGGTCCATCTGCGCAGTTGTCATGACGCCCTCTTTCCCGTCAGGTTCGCATGCGTGCAGCAATTTGAGTATAAAATTAACTATAGTCCCCGTTTCTTTTTCTTGTCAAGGCAACGACCTTGACCTCACCCGGCACGGCGGATATAGTTCCAAGTGAACCGATGTCACCTGCCACTCCATTCTTCTCATGAACAGCAGCCTTATCACCGAAATTAAACCATCCAAGAGCGCACCGCTCTTCGGCTTCTGGTACCCTGCTTGTCTGAGCAGTGAACTCGCTCCTGATAGCCTAAAGGGAACCATCCTGTTAGGCCTCCCGATTCTCGTCTGCAAAACCTCACAGGGTCAGGTCGCGGCCATGCGCGACATTTGCCCACATCGTGGAATGCCGCTGTCATTCGGCAAAATGAAAGGCGACTGTGTCGAATGCGCCTACCATGGTTGGCAGTTCGACCAGGGAGGCCGTTGCCGGGAGATTCCCGCGCTGGTCGAAGGTTCCCCTATTCAAGCCGACAAAATCGGCATCACGACCTACCCTTGTCGCGAGCGGGATGGTTATGTGTGGGTGTTTGTTCCTGACCCTCAACGACTGAATCAGACCATCCCAGATGTACCGCCGCTACCGCTCCCCTCCTCTCCTTATCGGATGGTTCACATTTCGACGCTGTTAGATTGTACCATCGACGACGGGATCGTCGGCCTAATGGACCCGGCTCACGGCCCCTTTGTCCATCAAAGTTCCTGGTGGCGGAGCCAGGCAAGCATCCACGAAAAGGCCAAGACCTTTGAACCGATCCCCCACGGCTTCCGCATGGCCCCTCACGCTCCCTCTAAGAACAGCGGACCGTACAAGCTTCTGAACCTGTTTTACGGAGGGCCGTTGACGACCACCATCGACTTTGTGCTGCCCAACCAGCGATTCGAGTTCGTCCAGTGCGGATCCCTCTTCGTGTCGAGCCGCGCCACGGTCACGCCGATCAGTGACCAGCAATGCCGCATCGATTTTACCGCGGCATGGAACTGTCTCAGCTGGGTTCCATTTTCCAAGACCATCTTTCGCTACTTCGCCAATATTTTCATGACACAGGATCGGGAGGCGATGGAGCGTCAGGCGGTGGGTTTGCGCTACAAACCTGCCTTAATGCTCATCGACGACGCCGATACGCCGGCGAAGTGGTACTACAAGTTGAAAGCCGCACACCTCGCATCGGTGCAAACTGGGCAGCCACTCGACCACCCACTCAAAGAACGGGTCACACTTCGCTGGAAGAGTTGACGGCGAGACTGGCGGGGAAAGCGCGACTGGTGAAGCAGGCTGAAGTGTTCGGATCTCCGACCTCTGGCCTTCAGCCTTCGAATCGCGCTTGTCTCGCGCCCCCATTCATTTCTCACCCATCTGCACTAACAGTTCCATCGCCTGCCGAATCTGCACGCGCGAGCCGATTAATACCACGATGTCGCCTGCCATCAACCGAGTATTCTCTGACGGATTGGCTTGCGTCACCCCGGCACGCGTCCAGGCAATGATCGAAGCGCCGGTGCGTGGGCGGAGAGCAATTTCAGCCAACGTCTTCCCCTGCGCAGGTGAATCGTCATCAATACGGAAGGTTTCAACTGCCGCATCGGCCAATGTGCCGCCACGCAGATGATGCGAAAGCTCAGGCAATTCGCTGCGACGAAGCAAGGCATACCCTTCACGGCGAATCTGCTTTGCTTTCTCCATCACAAATTCCTGCGGCAGTTTGTAGGTGTGGAGCACTAAAGAAAAAATCTCAATGGATGTTTCGAACTCCTCCGGCACCACATCGTCCGCGCCGAGTTGGTGCAGCTCCTCCAATTCCCGCAGATAGCGAGTTCGTACGACGACATGGAGTTGGGGGTTGAGGCCCTTGGCCACCTGCACGGCTCGTCTGGTGATAAACGGATCAGAAATGGCGACCACCAACACCTTCGCATCCTCGATTTTCATGTGCCGTAGCACGTTTGGATTCGTGCCATCGCCATAATAGACGGGCACTCCGTGTTTCGCCTCCCGGCTGACGATATCGCCATCGAGATCCAATGCCAGATAGGGAATCTCGGTCTCGCCGAGAACGCGGGCAAGATTCCTCCCGTTCAACCCATACCCCACAATAATGACGTGATCCTTGACCCGAATCTGTTTTCCTTCGGTCTGCACGACATGGCCGGTGGTGTGACTCGGCAACCAATGACGAAGCCGTTGCCACGCTTCTGCACGACGAGCCAAGTGAGGCGACCACTGCATGAGAAAAGGGGTCACAATCATAGAAAGCACCGAGACCGCGAGAAACACCTGATACGGATCGCCCCGCAAGAAACCGCTCTCCTGCCCTTGCTGCGCCAACAAGAAGCTGAACTCTCCGACCTGAGCGAGAGCGATGCCCACCATAATCGCTGAACGGAGAGGAACCTCCGCCAACAGGACGGCTCCAGCGCCGGCGACACACTTCACCAACAGAACAGCGGCAAGTAGTCCGGCGACCGGCAACGGATGGGAAAATAATACCCGCCAGTCCATGAGGATACCGATTGACACGAAAAATAGACTGTTGAAACTGTCGCGAAATGGCAGCACTTCGGCCATGGCCTGATGGCTGTATTCCGATTCTGAAATGACCAATCCGGCGATGAACGCGCCCAGCGCCAACGAAAGACCGCCGAGTGAGCTGAGCCACGCGATACCGAGGCAGGAGACAATGATCGTCAGCAAGAACAACTCGCGGCTGCGGCTACGGACGATATGTCCCAACACCTTGGGGACCAGATACCAGGATGCGCCAATGACGAGCGCGACGACGAGGACCGACTCCCCCAACGTGAGCAGAATCGCCAGCGCACTTCCTTCCGATTGGCCCCCAAGAATCGGCGTCAACAACATCATGGGAACGACGGCCAAATCCTGAAAGACGAGAATGCCGATCGTGGCTCGGCCATGAATGGAGTCGCTATCTCCCCGTTCTGCCAAGGTCTTTAACACAATCGCCGTGCTGCTCAGCGAGAAAAGAAATCCCCAGAAAATTCCCTGCTGCCAAGACAGTCCGGCAAGCATCGCCCCGAGCCACGCGATGCACAGCACGCCCCCAACCTGGATGGGTGCAGCCAAAAACATGAGACGGCGCATGGAAACTAAATGCACCAACGAAAATTCGATGCCGATGGTGAAGAGCAGCAGCACAATCCCGATCTCCGCCAATGCTCGAACCGTTTCGATGTCAGAAATGAGATTCAACCCATAGGGTCCGATGAGCGCGCCGGCAACCAAGAATCCAGCGATCGAGGGAAGTCTGAACTGATGGAATACAAAGACGACGGCGATCGACGCCGTGAAAATGACAAGCAGATTTGCGAGCACACCGTAGTCGGTCATAGTGGAAATTATTCAGACGTGAAGAGTGAGAGGGGGCCGTGCGAGGAAAATTCCTCGAATCTCTCACGCTCCACGTTTCAGGATTTAAGCCGGAGAATACCTTAGCAATAAGAAGGGAACAAGGCAAAGATGTTGTTCAGCTGAGACGGCTACGAAACGATGAGTTCATGAAATGATTGAGCGAGACAGACCATAGTCTGCGCCATGACGGGACCCCCGCACCTCTGATCACTATGCCCCGAAATGTGCTGCAGGAGAATCACCGAGTCGACATCCACTGAGCAAAGACATCGAGGATACAGGGCCACTCGCCGGCCTCTGCCTCTCTTTGGAACAACTGACCAAGTACATCTTATTCCAATACATTTGGAATACACATTCTTTCTATTGTTCGAACCGAAAATGCAGGCCAATCGGCCATTGGAGCCATCTTGCCGCCACCCACATATGCAGCACGACCCCCCTCGAAAGATGCATAGACAGCTTTGGCTCTGACAGAATAGCTTGTCACTACCATCGGTGAATATGAATTCGGACAGGTGACCGATGAAACAGACCCTGTCTATTTCACCATCTCGGGGGAGGCACTTTATGCAACCTGCCCATCTGCTCATAATCGCCGCGACGGCTCTTGTTCTTTCCTCAACATCGGTATTAGCCGATACCACCATCGCCTCCGACCCATTCCTGATGCGGGAATGCCCTCAAGCCGATGGGAGCCCCCTCTATACCAACAAAGATTTACCTGGTTGTACGCTGATGACCTTAAAAGAACTGTCGATTGTGCCATCGCTGGAAGACATGCCAACCTATCGCCCCACCGTGGCTACAGCTCCTCACTACGACATTCCCTCGCACTCCGACCGCAATCATACCGGCGTGGCCAGTGGAGGGCAGACACCTGATTGGGCTAGCGATTGGCATGCTAGCATCGCCTCATCAGGATCGGTCCAGGCTGAAGTCTGTTCGAAATATGGAGAATGGCTACATCTCAACGAGAAAACTCGCGGCGGGTTCTTTTATGGGACAGACCCCTCGTACGGCGGAGACCTTTCTGGAAAAAATCAGCGCGGAGCGAGCTATTCGTTTTACGACAATGCTCGCTACGTCACTCTGTCCAAGATTTTCGGGCGCGGATTTATACCGATTGGCTGTCCGTAACTGACGATCAACGTATCCGAGAAGGGACGTCAGGCCATGAATGGTTTGACGTCCCTTACTTTTTGTAGAAGTCCCGATACCACTGCACAAAACGCGCGATACCTTCTTCGATCGGCGTCGCTGGGGCAAACCCAACGTCTCGAGTCAGATCTTCGACATCGGCATACGTCGCCGGCACATCGCCCGGCTGAATCGGCAGCAACTTCTTCACCGCTTTCTTTCCTAGCTCCTGCTCCAGCACCTCGATGAAGTGGAGTAGCTCGACCGGCTGATGATTCCCGATATTGTAGATCCTGGCCGGCGCTGAACTCGTCCCGGGATCCGGTCTATCTCCGGACCAGGCCTGGTTCGGCGTGGCTGGGTGATCGAGTGTCCGAATCACGCCTTCAACGATGTCATCGATATAGGTAAAGTCGCGGCGCATCTTTCCATGGTTGTAGACCTCAATCGGTTTTCCCTCCAAGATCGCCTTCGTAAATATGAAGAGCGCCATATCGGGTCTTCCCCAGGGCCCATACACCGTGAAAAACCTCAGCCCCGTGCAGGGAACCCGATACAGATGCGCATAGCAATGGGCCATGAGTTCATTGGCCTTTTTGCTGGCCGCATAGAGAGAGACAGGGTGATCGACGTTGTCATGAATTGAAAACGGCATCTGCGTATTGCCGCCATACACAGAACTCGACGAGGCATAGACGAGGTGCTTCACCTTCGCATGCCGGCAGCCTTCCAATATGTTTAAGAACCCTTCGATGTTGCTGTCCGTATAGGCATGCGGGTTCACCAGCGAATACCGCACACCTGCCTGCGCCGCCAGATGGACCACGCGTCGGATCGGATGCTTCGCGAACAGCTTCTTCATCCCGACCCGATTGGCTAGATCAAGCTTCGTGAACGAAAACGACTTGAACGGTTTCAGCTTCGCCAGTCTCGCCTTCTTCAGTCGTACGTCGTAGTAGTCGTTGACGTTATCGAGTCCGATTACCTGCTCACCTCGCTCCAGCAATCTGATCGCGGTATGGAAGCCGATAAATCCTGCGACGCCGGTGACGAGGATGGGATCTTGCTGCTTCTTATGTACGGCCATAGTCAGTCCTTTCGATTTATCGAGATGGCGCAGTGCGGCTGTTCGCGGTGATAAACAGAGGATCGCCATGGTCAAGCCGGTGGAGAGAGAGGGGCGTCAGAGCTTCCCCTGTCGTCAACGGTTTCACCTGCCCATCAGCCGTGCGACGAAACAGATCCAACGCATGGCTGTGATGATACTCGCATCCCTGCGTCACGAGAAGTTCCTTGAGAGCTTCAGGCCGTTCCCAATGAGCCGTCAACAGCGCGGTGCGCGCTGGATTCCGTCGGCTGAACATGAACGAGAGATGGTCCGGATACCACTCTGCGCCACCGGTGGCATAGGACACGAAGAGCTTGGCCTGTGCTGCCGCGCACACATCGGCAAGATACGCGTTCGTCAGATAGCCGTTTTCTCCCACGTCGAGCCATTTCCCTGGATGAGACAAGGGTGCGTGGGCCGCATGGCCACGAACTTCGAGCAATTGTTGTTGCGAGGCAAACACCAGTGGAATCGCCCCATGCTTCTGCGCGAGCGATTGGATCACGCCATCCTTGAGGGCTGACCTGCCACTATTCGTTGGCCCGCTATCCGCATGCACAAGCACATTATAGCCACGATCGACGATAAGGTAACAGTTACGCGGCATCTCCAGGTCGCATGGATCTTCGCCGTAGAACGGCACAGCATACACGGCCCCTCCATCGAACGCCCAACCATCTCCATGCGCCAATTCGATCACATGTCCGAACCCCAGTTCCCGCAAGAGCGACAGATAATCGTAGGAGAGGGTGCGCCGATTCCTTCGGCTCGGCACGATGATCGGCGTGTCCTTGGGCAGGTGCAAAAGCGTGCGAGGATCCACATGATCGTCATGATCGTGGGTCAAGAAGACGGCAGCCGGTTTGGGCAGCAGCGACCCCCAGAGCGACGGAACGGAAGACTCCGCAAACCAGGGGAGCAGCCAGGGATCGAACCACAGCACGTGGTCCCGTTGCCGATAGAGCAGCGCGGCATGACCGAGGTGGACCGTGTCTTGATCGTGCAGCGTTTCCAACCAATGGGATCTGACGGAGGAGATGATCGAGCTGACCAAGCACTCATGCTGGTGAAGGGACTCGATCAGTCGCGTCAGTAGACGTTCACCATCCCGCCCCGAGGTCGCTACCACCGTCTTGATCTCCTCAGTCTGATGGGTGCCGTCCAAGAACCCCAGGAGTTTTCCCACCAGCGGCCCCATCTCACGCTGGTCGAACCCGATTGGAATCGCCTGCCGCCTCACGGAATGGAAGATCCGAAGCCCGCCATTCGTGACCGTGGAGGATTTTGAGGAATCGGTTGGAAACTCCCAGTGAAACGTCCCGTCCGGCTTCCGCCCGCAACGAATGTGCTGTTGCAGATGGGGATGGGCTCTAATCACCTCCGCATACGCATCTTCCAGCCGACGCTGGCGATCAGGATCGTCGATCGGAGCCCGTTTAGAAAAGACATCGCTGATAGCCGTATCGAGCGCGCTGGAGAGGAGACCATGGGCCTCATGGAGACTGGCGACAACTTCAGGCGCCACCCCTGCAATAAAGGGAAAAGGCCCAGGAGGGTCCGCGCTCTCTAATTGAACCCATGCCCAGGGCGCCAGGCTGAGATACTGCTGTTTCGGCAGACTGTCCCAGATCTTCATACTCGTGAAAGGTGAAACGTGAGAGGTAAAACGTACGTGGCTGACTTACCTTTCACGTTTTACCTTTCACCCACTCCAGCTTGCTGATGATGGGTTCGTACAATGCTTGAATGACAATCCCGTCGGGATCGGAAAAGTAAAACGAATAGCTGCCGTCGCGATGCTGCTTTGGTGGTGTCACAACCCGGCCACCCAGCTGCAGCAGCCGCGGTTCGATTTCCCGATACATTCGGTCGACGGCCCCAGGACTCTCAAGGATTACGCCAATGTGATCCAACGATTGCCCCTTCAAGGGTTGATACGATGCGAGATCGGGCAGTGGAATCTGGTGCAAGGCGAAATTATCCGACCCAGAACTGAAATACACGTTATCGGGGTCTGGCTCCCAGACCACCTTCATTCCCAACAACTGTTCATAGAACGTGCGAGAGCGCACGATATTCGTGACGCGCAGCGCCACATGGCGTAATCCTCGGTGGAGCGGAGCACTCATAAACATCCTCGATTGAATTCGTATAGTAGGGAGACACCCTCTGCTCCGTCAATTGAAAACCCTAGCAGGATGCTGAAAAAGGCCGCCAGCGGAGGGGGGATGGCCAGGTGCCCTTCTTGCTCGCAGAACGCGCACGATCAGAATGTGCTCGTTCGATGCGCGCAGTAAAGGGCAGCCTCGGCCACCCTCATGAAGAGAGGTATAAGAAATCTGAGGGACCTCATCGGTCACGCGTACTGGCCAATTATGGTACGATGCCCACGTTCCCCATCTTGAACAAACAGTCCACTGAGCTTTTTGCTTCGAACCTATAAATGGCTACCGTCGGATTCAATGGTCTCACCGTCGCCGCCTTCGAGAGCCGCATGGCGGCGGAGATCGCCCGGCTCATCGAGCGCCATGGGGGAAATCCGCTCGTCACTCCTGCCCTCCGTGAAATTCCATTGGATGACAATTCCGCGGCGTTGAAGTTTGGGGTTCAGCTGACGACCGAGCGAGTCGATATGCTTATCCTGTTGACCGGCGTCGGCACCACCGCGCTGTTCGATCTCCTCAAGACACGCTATCCCTGGGCATCGATAGTGGCAGCGCTCGAACAGACGGCCATAGTTGCCCGAGGACCCAAACCGGTCGCAGCCCTTAAATCATTCGGCCTCCAACCGACGTTGACGGTACCCGAACCGAATACCTGGGTCGATCTGATCTCTACGTTGGATGAGTACCGGCCGGTGAAGGGGTTGCGCGTCGCTGTGCAGGAGTACGGAGTATCCAATCTGGATTTACTGGAAGCCTTGAACCAGCGAGGGGCCAAAGTCTTCCAGGTCCCCATCTATCGCTGGGCCCTCCCGGAAGAGCTGGGAGCACTCAGACAGGCACTCGACGACATCATCGCCGGGAAAGTCGCGGTGCTCCTTATCACCAACGCCGCCCAAGTCGATCATGTCATGCAGGTATTAGAGAAAGACGGGAAGGTGGAGCCCTTTCGTGCAGCACTCAAGAAAATGGTCGTCGCCTCCATCGGCCCCACCGCAAGCGAACGCCTCCGCCACCACGAGTGGCCGATCGACTTCGAACCGTCACACCCGAAGATGGGAGTGCTGGTCAAAGAGACCAGCGAGCAGGCCTGCGCTACTCTGAATAGGAAAAGACGGCCCAACTGATTTCTTCCAAATACCACCTTCCTGCACGGAGACTTATTTCGGCATCGCAACCATTTGGAGTTTTTGCCACAGCTCATTTGCACAAGCTTCTGTAGCCTCTTTCACCATCGTCTTTAATAGTTCTCCGTCCTTCGCTTTTAAATCCTCTAGCTTCGGGTCTCGCTCCCCATCAATCTTTTCAGAGGTACAAGTGTCATACCATATCTCTTTGGCATCCTGAACTGATACCAGTCGTGCGCTCGATTTCAAAACGACATGAAACTGCGACCACGAAGAGGGTTGAAGCCCCCATTGATCACTTCGTACTTCAAGAAACAACCCCTGTGAAAAACGACGCTTCAGATCCTCTGGTTCGCTCCAAGATCCACCGACCTCATTCGGGCGGATGTCTTTCAAATCATATTCTTTGACAATACGTCGAGTAAGATCCTCCTCAATCTTTAGGCCAGGGTTTTCCAAGCGATAGAGCCCCGCAAGGTCATCATGGGAATTCTCCATCGCCATCGCGACAGGCAAGAACAGAAGACTAAAGAGAAGCCCTCCCAAAAACGCGGTCGTTTGCTCTCCGCGTGAAGCATAGTAAAATTTTGGAATAGAGCCATGCGCAGAATAGAATGGGGGACTCTTGAGCAACGAACGGTTTTCGGCCGTTATCAGTATTGGGTCTTTCGCGCAGCCGACAAGCGCTCCGCTCACGCACACGAGAACCAGTAGCATTCTTGCCCACATCCGAATCTCCTTACAGTGATTACTCCAATAGCAGTAACAGACCTCGGGAAAACGCCTCGCTCATTGGGCGAAACCCTTGGAAAGCACCCTATTTATCAGAGTACGTGTAATTTGCCTCAATATGAACTGGTCGCCTGTCTTGAAGAAGCAAATTCAGTTTTCGAGAAAGCCCAATGGCACGCCGGGGACCAGAAGCAACACTCACTTTTTCAGGACTGGTTAGGAGAGCACGAGCACGCCGGCTCCTGAATAGCGCCCGGCTTTTAACTCTTGCAGCGCGCGGTTGGCATCAGCGAGGGGGAATGACAAGGTGCGTGGTTTGATGGGGATTGCAGCAGCTTCGCGCAGGAGATCGAGCCCGTCCTGCCTCGTATTGGCTGTGACGCTTCGAATGACCCGCTCTCCAAAAACCTCGCGATCATAATTGAGAGAGGGAATCGGCGTCATATGAATACCAGCGAGGGCGAGCGTGCCGCCTCGCTCTAATGCACGCAAGGCAGACGGGACCAATTCCCCGGCTGGCGCAAAGATGATTGAGCTATGGAGCTTGTCCGGTGGCAGGTCCGCCGCTCCACCAACCCACTTGGCGCCCAATTCATGCGCGAGACGTCGATGCTCCGATTTCAACGAACTGACATAGATCTGACAGCCCCAATGCCGAGCAATCTGAATGGCAATGTGAGCGGATGCGCCAAACCCATAGAGACCGAGCCGTTGGCCCGGCTGGATTCCACTCAGGCGTAACGCGCGGTAGCCGATGATCCCGGCACAGAGGAGGGGGGCCGCTTCTGCATCACTGAAGACCGGTGGAATCGGATAGGCAAATGCTTCCGGGACAAGCGCATACTCCGCGTACCCGCCATCGACCTGATAGCCGGTAAATCTGGCGCGCTCGCACAGGTTCTCGCGCCCGCTTGTGCAAAATTCGCAGTGGCCGCACGTATGCTGCAGCCAGGCGACCCCGACTCGCTCGCCGACCGTCCGCTCACTTACACCGGCGCCGACCTGACTCACCATCCCGACAGCTTGGTGGCCAGGAATGAGCGGAAGCAACGGGTCTGGTAGTTCACCTTCGATGACGTGGAGATCCGTCCGGCAAATCCCGCAGACAGTGAGGCGAACCAGAACCTCTCCAGGACCTGGCTCTGGTATTGGAAGTTCGCGAAGCTGAAGCGGGGCAGTTCCCACATCCGCGGTACGCTCCAGAACCATGGCCTTCATGCCAACACCACACAGGTTGTTCAAAAAGGCCGTCCTTGTCGTTCGTGAAAGGTGAAACGTAAAAGGTGAAAGGTTTTAAAGAAAGGGCTTTCGGCAATCCTACGTTTTACCTTTCACTTTTCACGTCTCACGCGTACCGATCTTCATATGCTGGCGGGCTTTTTCAGCATCCTGCTAGGGCTTCGTTTTGATACATTCTATATCAAGTCGTATCTGAACCTCGTCGCCGACGACGAGTCCGCCGCTATCCAGCGTCTTGTTCCAGACCAAACCAAAGTCTTTGCGGTTGAGCTTCCCCTCCGCGCTGAAGCCGGCCCTGACATTACCCCAGGGATCCTTTGTCGCCCCGTTATAACGGCCCACCAGGGTGACGTCCTTGGTCACACCATGTAGCGTGAGGTCTCCTACCGCCGTGAAGCCCTCTGCGGATTTCTTATAGCTCTTCAACTTATAGATCATCGTCGGGTATTGTTCCACGTCGAGAAAATCGGCATTCCGTAAGTGAGCATCACGTTTTTCGTGGTTCGTACTCACTGAACCAGCTTTAATGGTGGCTTCAATGGCCGTCACAGTGCCTGCCTCAGCGTCCATATCGGCAAAGCCTGTATAGTCCGTGAATCGGCCAGTGGTCTTCGATACGACCATGTGTGCGACACGAAACTCGATCGTCGAGTGTTCAGTATCCAGGTTCCAACGAGCTGGTTCAGCGTGAACCACCAACGGGAACAAAATCACCGCTTCCAGCAGCAAGAACACGAACCAACGCGCCCCTCTTTTCTTCAGCATGAATCACTCCTTCCGGCAGGATGCTGAAAACGTCCGCCAGCAGCGTTCTCGCATCGTTCAGACCCTCAACGTACCCCTGAGGGTACGCCTCGGTCCTTCACTCGCTGCGGCCTTGCTGGGCGGCCTTTTTGATCATCCTGTGCGGTATTCTTCTGTTGTCCTAGATGTGCAGGCCATCGAATTTTCACCGTGCCAACATGGTCTTTCCGTAGCCTACTATTTCTTCGAAGGCTGGCTCGCCGTGTCAGGCTTGCTGGTTGACCGGCTCCCGACCGACTGTATCTCAAGAGACCGCCCCCGACTACCGGTCCGCATTCGAACATGCACGTCCACCACCTCTTCTCCCAACTCGCTGGGAAACGGCAGGAACGGTTGGGCATTAATCACCGCATGGATTCCAGCCTCGTCGATTTCTCGTGTCCCGGATCCTTTCTCAATCTCGACCAGCTGGGCGCGGCCATTCGGAAACATCTTGAACAGGACCTTCACTGTCTCACTGCTTGGCGCATGCCGGATTCCGCGGACCTGGCGAGCCCAACTCCGGCTGATAAGATGGCTCACATGCTGCCAGTACGCCTTCCCCTCCCCGGGGGAGGGAAACGGGACCAGATCTTCCTCGGCTAACGCACCGGTCGAGACCGGGTCTACGGCCGGTTTCACTTCATCTAAAATGACATCCTCGCTCTGCGATTCTTCGGGGCGAGTGGGCGGCAACTCACTATTTTCATTGGGTGGCTCCGAACGGTCCATGGTCACATATACGACCCGCCGCATAAACCGTTCGAGTTTGTCCGGACGGGACCGCGAAAACGTCACTTGCACTCGCGCCGCCCTGGGTTGCACGGACGTCCGACTCATGAGAATCGGTTCGAGCGTCACCGTCCCTTTCAACACCATCGACTCGGCATCCGGTTCGAGCGTCACCATTTGAGCTTGAAACAGAATCGATTCACAGATCGCCACCACCGGAGTGGTTCCAACCGGCACGCCTCCAAGAACAATCGTCAGGGTGACGGGCTTGCCGGTTTGGGGATCTCCCGTCGACCCCGCTTGGCTCAACTCGAACTGCGCCCACCGCTTTGTGGGACCGGATGAGGATGCTGTCTGTGGCGATGATGCAGCCTGCGCGGGTGTAACGAGGCTGGGGCAGAGGAGGGCTACACAACACATTCCAACTGCTACCATAAGGCCTTGGCGGGACAGAGCCTTCATATGGCGCATCCTACCGATCTTGTGAACCCGAGCGCAACCCACTACGGTCAATGACGGGAGTGAACCCCTGCGTTTACGGATCCAACCAATTGAAATTGCAGGAAACACTGTCCTGTTTTTCATTGAGAGCTCCTGACTGTGCAGAGGCTGCTCGAGGTCAAAATCTCGGAAAGTTATCGTGGACAGGAGCGCGGACAGCCTCAGTTTCCCCAGGAAGAGTAGGCGGGATCAAACCCGTGGTATACAATGAATCCATGCGAGCACTCGTCAAGACAGCGGCTCAACCAGGATTAATTGCCACCGACAGGCCGGATCCGAAACCGGGCCCTACCGACACCATCATCCGCGTCACCGCCACCTCGCTCTGCGGGACCGATGCCCATATTTACAATTGGGATCCCTGGGCGCACAGCCGCATCCAGCCGCCACGCATCATTGGCCATGAAATGTGCGGCGAGGTCGTGGAAGTCGGCTCGGACGTCACGCTCGCCAAAGTGGGCGATTACGTCGCGGCTGAGTCGCACATCACATGCGGCCAATGCTTCCAATGTCGGACCGGACAAGCGCATGTGTGCAAGAATTATCGCATCCTTGGCGTCGATCGCGACGGGTCGTTCGCGGAATATGTGTCCTTGCCTGAGGCGGTGCTCTGGAAGACCTCGCCCACCCTTCCACCAGAACTTGCCTGCCTCCAAGAACCGCTCGGCAACGCCGTCGACGCCGCGTTAGTTGAAGACCTCACCGGACAGACGATCTTGATTACAGGCTGTGGTCCGACAGGACTGTTCGCTGCCGCCGTCGCACGAACAGCCGGCGCTGCCATCATCATCGCCTCAGATGTCAGTCAGTACCGCCTGGACCTTGCCAAACAGGTCGGGGCTGATCATCTCATCAACGCCAAAACGGAAACCACAGACCAGATCGCTGCCGCCATTCGCGACATCACCGGCGGCGAAGGCGTCGACGCGTCGCTCGAAATGTCGGGAAACCCGACGGCGCTGCATCAAGCCTTCAGCGCCGTCAAGAACGGCGGACGCGTCACGCTCTTCGGCATTCCAACCGGCCCGATCAATTGCGATCTCGCCAATGAAATCATTTTTAAAGGGATTCGCGTCTACGGCATTACAGGCCGCCGACTGTTCAAAACCTGGTATCGCTTGACCGGCCTCTTCCAGGCCGGACTCAATATCAAGCCAGTGATCACCCATACATTTCCCCTGACAGACTTCGCACGGGGATTTGAGTTGATCAATTCAGGCCAATGTGGAAAAGTAGTGCTGTTCCCATAGAAAGCTTTCAGCGGTCAGCCTACAGCTATCAGCACAGGATTCATGCACAACGTTCTCCTTCTGGTCCATCCGAAGCTGACAGCTGATCGCTGACGGCTGTATGCTCAGTGAAGAAGATGGCCTACGACTCGTTCAAGAAAACTATTTCAGAGCGGCTCGCTGACATCCGTGCGGCAGGCCTCTACAAATCCGAGCGGCAGATCCTTGGTCCTCAAGGGGCTGAGGTCCGAGTAGCCCAAGGTGAAGTCCTCAATCTCTGCGCCAACAACTATTTGGGGCTGGCCAACCATCCCGACATCAGACAGGCCGCCACTGCGGGGCTGCATGAACATGGCTACGGCATGGCTTCCGTCCGATTCATTTGCGGCACGCAGGATCTCCATACACAACTCGAACAGTCGATCAGCACCTTTCTCGGTACAGAAGACACGATCCTCTATAGTTCCTGCTTCGACGCCAACGGCGGACTCTTTGAGGCGCTCCTCGGCGAGCACGATGCCGTCATCAGCGACGCGCTGAACCACGCCAGCCTGATCGACGGCATCCGGCTCTGCAAGGCCACCAGGCTTCGCTATGCCCACTCCGACATGGCGGACCTGGAAAACAAGCTGCGTGATGCGGCATCCTCTCGCCTGCGCCTCATTGCGACGGACGGAGTCTTCTCCATGGACGGCGATCTCGCAAAACTCGATCGAATCGTCGAGCTGGCGGATCGGTACGATGCCGCCGTAATCGTCGACGATAGTCACGCGACCGGCGTACTCGGGCACAACGGACGCGGCACACCGGACCATTTCGCGGTTGCCGACCGGATCGAGATGATCACCAGCACCCTGGGCAAGACTTTGGGCGGCGCGACCGGCGGGTTTACGTCCGGACGAAAAGAGATCGTTGAGCTGTTGCGCCAGCGATCGAGACCCTACTTGTTTTCGAATTCACTGCCCCCGGTCATTGCCGCAGCAGCCCGACGAGCCATGACCCTCGTCGCTCAAGGCGACCAGTTGCGGGCCAGGCTGCGCGAGAACGCGGCGTTCTTCCGCGCGCAACTCACCGCCCTCGGATTCCGGCTCATTCCCGGCGAGCACCCCATTATCCCGGTGATGTTGGGCGACGCCGCACTCGCCACCAGAATGGCGGAGCGACTCTTGGAAGAAGGAGTGTACGTCGTAGGGTTCAGTTACCCGGTCGTGCCGGAAGGTCAGGCAAGAATTCGTGTCCAGATGTCGGCAGCCCACCAGCATGAACAGCTGATACGCGCCAGCGCCGCTTTTGCCACAGTTGGTCGAGAACTGGGCATCATCCAATAAAAACGTTTGTCTGGTCTATTTGGTTTATCTGGTTTTTCTCGTTTACAACCAAACAAACCAGACCAACCAGATGAACTAAACAAACCTGGCTTCGCTACTCCCGAACCGCCTGGGCGCGCTTCTGCAGATAGGCGTTGCGGACTGCGGTATAGAGATCCAACGTCGCTTCCTCGACTCCCTGAAACTTTTGGAGATTCCGCGACCGATCATTGACGACCTCTCCCACGCGTGCCCCATACTGGATAATGCTCGTCGTCGTACGGTTCTTGTGGGCAATCACCGAAGGGACACCATCGACTTCAATGATCGGTACAACCAACCAGTTGATTGGGTTGAGAAACACATCGCCGACATATCCCACAAAATCCCGAACGGTAAAGGGCTGAAGCAGGGGGAGCACAAGATAGGGTCCCGGCCTCACCCCATAAAAGCCGAGCGTCTGCCCTAAATCTTCCTCCGGCGTCACCAGATCAATTTTTGTCGCAAGATCGAAGAAGCCGGCCAACCCAACCGTACTATTGATGAGGAACCGCCCGACTTCAATGCCGGCGCCTTTGATCTTGCCCTGAAATACATTGTTCAAAAAGCGAGGAGCGAATCGAAGATTGGTAAAGATGTTGCTGATGCCAACTTGGACCAGGTCTGGCATAACAAAATCATAGCCCTTCGCCACCGGCTTGAGCACATATCGATCGACCTTGAGGTTGAACTCGAAGATGTTGGCGTTCACCGGCTCCCAGGGATCATTCTCGTCACCATCTCCCTCGTCGGCGCTGGCAAAAGGGTCAAGCGGGCCATTGAGTGAAGTCGCTGACTGCGCCGGAGGGGCCAGAGCTGGAGCCTGATCCGCGTTTGGCGTCGCGTCGTTCACCCCTTGCAGCTGCGCTGTGCCGGTTTTCCCCGCACAGCCGGTCGCAAGCATTGCCGCAACAACCAGTAGACAGAACGCCAGCAGACGAACGTGAATCATCACCCGGCCTCCTCTTATCCCAATTTGGTCATGAACATGTCTGCTCAGACCGCCAGCAAGGCAATCCTCTGAGCAGGCCCTAGGCTCAGCCGACGCGCACTGTACCAAATGCCGAGACAATCGCCAATCTAATCTTTTCTTTCGTACAACATCGCGGCGTGCCCGGACGCAGCTCGTAAGACAGGCAAACCCTATCCCTATCTGTCTCGCGCGCTCGCTGAATGTAAGCTAGGATCGGATGGCGGCTTGAGCAAATTCGGCAAATCGACGGAAATAAGCCGCACCACCGACCTGATAGGTATTGTTGTGATCGGCACCTTCAATGACATAGAAGGATTTGGGTAGCTTGGCCGCTTCAAAGACCTGTCGGCCCAACTCAATTGGGATGATGTCGTCTTTGTCGCCGTGAATAATCAGCTTCGGGAGCGAGAGCTGTGGAAGGCGATCGATTAAGGTAAAGTCTGCCCCGAGCAGCCAATGAACCGGCAGGCCACCGTAATGGAACTTTGCCACTGCTTCGATCGACGGGAACGATGACTCAAGAATCAAACCAGCGGCAGATTTCTGCGCGGCAACTTCCCCGGCTACAGCCGCGCCGAGCGAACGCCCGAAGATGATGATGCGCTCGGGACGAATCATTCTCGTTCGCGTAAGATAATCGTGCGCTCCGAGCGCATCCTGATAGAGCCCCTCTTCAGACGGCTTCCCCTGGCTCCGACCATAGCCACGATAGTCGAATAGGAACACCGACAATCCCAACTGATAGAGAAGCCTCAGATTCTCGAGACGGTTGATGATGTTCCCCGCGTTGCCGTGGCACCAGAGTATGACTGGACGATCTGCCGGCGCCTCCACATACCAGCCAAACAGCTTCATCCCATCGGCTGCTATGAACCAGACATCTTCCAGCGGCAAACCACTGAGCCGAGCCCAGTCCTTATCTTGCCATGGCTCTGGGTGATAGACGAAGAATTGGTCGAGGAGGCTCATCGCGCTTTACTTCGGAGAACGACGACTTAACAGGTTGCGAAAAAACTCAATTCATACAGAACATACCGATGAACTATCACAGAATGGCACTGACGACACAATCGCGCAGGATGCTCAAAAAGGCCGTCCAGCGAGGACGCTGCTGGCGGGTTTTTTCAGCATTCTGTCAAAAGCGCAGCCCGATGCCAAACAAGACGGACTGGGAGCGGAAATCCAGCGCGAGCTGCTTCCAGTGATAGTTGGCAGAGAAGTACTTGTATTCACTGAATAGAAATACCTTTTCGGTCAGATTACCCTGCACTCCACCAAAGAATTGAGAGCCGAATGCCCATGAACCTTCAAAATCCTCGTCCGACCGACCGGGAATGTCGGCATGGCTGAGCACCCCGCTCGAATAACCACCTCCGACACCGATGTAAGGAACAAACGCATTCCCCGGGTAGCGAAGAGTCAGATTCACCATTGAACTGAAGACCCAGAGGTTGGTACTGACCGAGGAGCCTGCGTTCACCGGTGAAGAAAATGAGATCTCACTTCCATGGCCAGACGATTCCAGTCCGATCCCGATGATGTTTCCCAAACCGTGCGGAAACACCGAAGCCTTAATACCAGCTCCAGCCCCATTAGCAATCCTGGCGTCCGAAGGATTACCCCCTTGAGCAAAGAGGCCTTGATCTGATGGAAAGGCGCCTAATGCATACAGGCCAACATCTATGTCTGCGGTCTCAGCGGCTGTAACCCAGACAGGTTGCAGTAAGAAAATTATGAGGGCAAGCGAGAACGAGAAGAAAGCCGGGAGCGCCAATGGGAATGGCCACATCGCAAGTCTACCCTACACCCCATTGGCCAGCAGCGCCGACCAAAATAAAAGGGCCTCTGGGGCTTCTACCCCAAAGGCCCCTTCGATTACGGACGTTCGAGAATTAGTTACCCTTGACGATCGTGCACCATTCGCCGTAGATCCCCAAGATACTCTTGGCGTAATGGTCCACGGACGAAACTTTCGTGATTCCACCATTGGCTTTGGCCGCAACGATGCTGGCATCACCCTGGGCAATCCACCCCAAAATCGAGGTCCCGCAGGCTTTCCCCTCTTTGGTCGCTACGGCTTCATCCGTCGCGATGTTGCCGTACTTCGTCTCGTTGAACGTGGTGCCGGCCATCGGCGAATAGACGATCTGGCAGGCCGTCAGGCTCAACGCTGCCACTGTCAATCCTGCGAGTGTCAAAGCGACTTTTATCTGCTTCATGAGTCCTCCTGGTTTTTGGATGAGTGACGCGATTCTCCCCGAAGGATCCCTCCATCGGAGCTGTCGCGCGGAGTATAGAAGGGAGCAAAGAATCTGTCAATTGAGAAGTGAGAGGGACACAGAGATGGGTCAGCATACCTATCCGTCCGATATCCGACGAGATTGGATGAAATTAGAAAAATGTCTGTGCAGAAAACAGGACGTCGTTGTCGCGGTCGCGGTGGTTGTACTCAAGCCGAATGGCCCAATTCTGTGACATCGTATAGCGCGATCCGATAAACCACCGAATATCGTCGGACTGTTCCCCTAGCCCGTACTTCAAATATGTGCCGGTGGCCATCATTTTCCACTGATCGGTGACGTCGGCCAGCATCCCGACCGTTCCACCGCCGCCGACACGATGCTGTTCCTCATACGCACGACTGTAATTCGCTTCAGCCTCTGCAAACGCAAACAGGACTTCACGCTTCAACAATCGAGACTCGATCGCTCCCCCGATGCCGAGATTCATGACCCCGTTGCTGCAGAGCTGACATTCGTTGTGTGTGATGGTCTGCATCCCCAGATTGAATTTCCACGAAGGTGCGTGAAAGACCGAATCAATCGGTGAGAGCGACATGATGTTGGCCAGTGTTGCCCGTTCAATTCTCGTCTGATCGACGCGGTTATAGTGACGCAGGCTGACTGACGCGATCTCGATCTGCGCATTCGGCGTATACCCGATCTCTGGATCGAGCAGATCGTGATACCCGGCCCGTACGGTGACTTCTTCAAACGTGTCGTTGTTCCGCCAACCGGCACCCACCGAGGCCCGGGACGTCCTGTGACCCAACTCCGGTTGTTTCGCAAAGGGCACTACCGTGAACTCCTGAGACGGAATTCTGAGTTGACTCCGGGCTGTCAGGATTGCCCGGTTGCGCTCTTTCCATTCAGGCTGTGGAGAATCGGTCGTCTCGGAACGATATCGGAGATAATCTGAAGCCAGGTCGAGCAGAAATACTTGCCGCGCAGGATCCAATTGGACAAAAGCCGGCGAGGTAAGTTCGCCGAAATCTTGCGTGATCCGATGTGCCAACTCTCGTTCGCTTGCAGGCAGGAATTCGCGCTTCCGCCGGATCACGTTGCTCCGAGATGGCCGATAGGCAATGTTGGTAACTAGCCCGGGTTTCGATGCAATCAGCCGGACGGTATCGGCAGGGACAGTCCAAACAAAAAACTTGTCGGTGAGGTGCAGGGTAGGATCGGCATATTCAAGAAGCGCCAGGAGATGATAGGAGCAGTTCTCTTTGAGAAAGAAATAGTCAAAGGCGGCGTTCCCAAGTTCCCACGAGTGCATCAGCAACCGCTTCACTTGCGATTCCGTGAAACTGAGTCGATATTCCCAGATATCCCGATTTTCGATATCTCGATATTCCTGCACCTTCAAGTAATAGGGATAGGTCGAGAAGTATCCACTGTATCCGCCGAAAAGGCCTCGGATCGGATACGCGAGTCCGGCATCAGGAGGGACGTACGCCGCATAGTTGACTGTCTGCGCCAGAATTTTGGTCTGGTCGGTCTGGCCCTTCTGATCGATCCGAAGAAACGTATGACCGAACATGGAAGCAGGATTGTTCAAGAAAGCAGAGGGGAAAATGAGCGTGATCGACTGCGCCTCGAAGTCATTGAACCAGCGGTCAAACCGCTCGCATGCCATTTTCGGCAAACGGGAATCGTCGAACTGCAACCGTTCCCGCAACCAGTAGTACCGAGCGATAAAGGCGCATTGAGCCGGCTGCCTTGAGCGCCCGACGAGTTCCTCGGAAAAGAATTGCTTCAGCGTCGCGTCGAGTTCCGCCTGTGGATCGGTTTTCCCGTTGGGCGACATGAAAAATCCCGGGTCGTCCTGCTCACTGGTATAGCCCCCGAAAAGATTTGCTCTATAGTGAAGCAGAAGATGCCATTCTCGCTCGCCGGCGAGCTTGGCCTGCAGACTCTTGTCGATCAGTTCGGCAAGGTAGGCATTCTCAGATGGCTCACCTGCACCAACCGGCGAGGGTGGAAAGAGAATAAGAGTGAACAGCAGTAGGACGATGTACAAGCGGCTGGCCAGAAAGACACGGGGCTTCGACGTTGACATCGAAGCCCCGTGTACGTGGTTAACGAGTTGAAGCTTGGGCAAGGACTGGGTGCGAGGCAATTGCGCCATTGATTGCTTTGACCATCGCAACTGGTGAAGCTTTACCCTCCTGGATAAGGGCGGTGTATTGGCTCTGGGTCATGGCGAAAAACTCGTCTTGTTGGTTGGCCGGTACGCCCATCAGAGTAGCCAATGAGGCCAGGTGCTCGCCTCGACCCTGTGCCATATCCTGGGATAGATTCTCAAAATTTGCCGCGGTGAAAACAGTAGCTTTGTGCTCAGCCATTATCTTCCCGTCGTTTGTGCAACCTGATGTCCCGGAACTGATGGCAAAGGTATTCATGCCAGTCCCATTGGTGGTGGCCATGAAGACTTGAGGCGCGATATTCTTTTGGTGCGCGTTATCAGCCCATAATATCTTTCCTAAGCCACAACCGGGCCCTGTGTCAGGATTGGTTGCCATCGCGAGGCCTGCCTGCATGCCAAAGAGCACCGCGATTGATAGCATGATCACTTTCTTCGACATAAATTTTCCTCCTTGCGTGAGTGTATAACTCCCTGTTGCTCACAAGAAACAACGGTCGCATTATAGCCGAAAAAGGACGTTCTGGTAAAAAAATACTTGCCGCTTCTCTCCATGTCTACAAATGGATTGCCACGTAATCTATTTCCTCATCTAACAATTTCAAGGGATCAAGTCCGCCCAGTTTTACTAGAACCGTGACAGATGAAAACGATCAAGAACCTTATCTGAAAAATCTAATGGGTCCGCTGAATCCGCGATAATCTCCTGTAACTGACGAATCGCATTGCCTCGCTCAGATTCTGGCACCCCCAACGTGACCAATAGACTCGCGAGATATTCTCCCTGCCCAACAGCCAAATTTTGTTGAACCTCTGAATACCCTATCAGCGTCAGATTCCTCGCTGTCTTGATTCGCGCAACCTGCTCTCGTTGTTCACGGGAAGCCTTCTTCGGAGTCAGCACGACGTGATAGTGATGTCGCAGGAGGAGTTTTTGGTCTTCATATCCCTCCTTCTTAAAAGTCAGGAACGTGTCGTTTGTTCGTTCGATTGCTACATCCAGGAGTGGGGTCGCGCCGAGCGGAGTGGAACCCATGAGGAACACCTCTGCACCGGGAGGATCTGAAGTAATTCTGATTTTCTGGTCGAGCTCCCCTTTGCTACCCGTGAAGACTATTTTCGTGCAACCCGCAAAGAAGATTCCCATTACAGCCAAACACAACACGCCACTCGTCCTTCTGATCATTTTTCTCATTCCTTCTGAAGGAACTTCAAAGATGCATACTTGTACCAGGTTCACAGCATTATGTATAAATCCTCTAATTGTCAACGCTCTCCCATCGACTGTGAGTCTGCTGACTCCTGTTCTTCATGCTCATCGGCTAGTTAATGCCAAACGCTCTCAACTTGTGGGAATGGTGATAGTTACTCAATTGCCCCGTCGGACTACAAGGATTTTTCATGGAACGAAAACGTAGTGGTGCCCTTTGATTTTCGCCACGCTATCTGCCAAACTTCTATCGTTTGACGACACCTGACAATAAACCAGGTCCGGAGGATTGAGCAATGCAATGGTTGCAGATTGTGAAGAAGGTCTCTTTTCAATTGATCTCACTTGCAGTTGTCTCGTGTTACCTTACCGGCTGTTCATTATTCGGCCCGAGAAGCGAGAGCATCGGCGTAAGCTCAGACCCCCCAGGGGCTCGGGTTATCGCCAGCGGGAAACCTGTGGGGACAACCCCTCTTTACTTCGAGGCACAGAGGGGAGACAACCTGCTTATCGAGGTGCAGAAATCGGGATACCAAACCCAATACCGAACGCTGTCGAGAAGGATAAGTACTCTGGGCATTCTTGATATCGTCGGTGGGGCTATTTGGCTAGTACCGTTTTTCGGCCTGCTTTCCTCCGCCGCCTATGAACACGACCCGGCTGAAATAGGAATAACGCTGGAACCTGAGCAGAAGATGGCTCCAACCCAATAATTAGTGTTGTTTCACGATTGAATCAGGGCATGCAAGCTGTTTGCGAAGTACGTTCACTCTTTTACAGCCAAGCCTGTATCAGCTAAGGTCTCCTGTCACGGTCGAGCTTCAGAGTGAACAACTCGTTCACTACCTTCTCACGAAGTACAGGCCTACTTGGCAGCCAAGAGCGCCGCAGACTCGCCCAATGAGGCCCCATGGCCCTGGACAAGCCCTCGTAGCTGATCATCCGCCCACCGCTGCACAACTCGACAGTCCTGATCGAGTACAGTGAGAGTGCCGTCAGCCCCATATTCGACTTCGGCGAGCGTAGTGCCTTTTTCGTTAACCAGGCGATAGCCGGTCGCGCTCGACACGATTGTGGCGCGGCGCTCAATGATTCCACGTCGCTCATAGGTGACGGTCGCGCCCTCGCTCGTTGATGTCCACCGCATCGTGAGATCACCGACTTGAGCGACCTTGGTCTGGCCGTCGTCACGCAAATCCGAAGCTTTAATCGGATTGTCCCCGCTCCAAAATTGAATGGAGTTGAAGATGAAGGCATCGAGCAGCGCAGAGAACATGTACACCGGAATAATGATCATGCCGAAGAAGACGATCTCCTTCATCCACTTCTCGTTAACTTCTTTGCCGCCTTTGATATTGCTATTCCAGTGATAGACGTTTCTGGTCAGATTGAACGGCCCGTAACAGGCCGTCGTGAGCGTCAGGAAACTTCCCATAACTACTGCTGCGACGATCCTATTTCTCAGTGTCTTTCCCTTCATGTTATTTCTCCTTTTTCTTGGGGAGCTTTATGCCTCCGGATCTATTTCGATGATTCACCTTATCGCTCAAGCGAATTAGCTTAGATAGGACCTTTTCCTTCCGAATGGTCAATAGCCCGATCCCACGTAGGAGTGAGAACCGCTTAGGGCCAGCTGACCCAGGATTGAAGAACAGCGTCTGACCAAGCCTTTCAACTTTCGGCTGATGCGTGTGGCCAAAGACCGCCTTCATGCAGAATATGACGGACGGCGATGCGGCGGCCTGCCAGTTCGATTATGGCCTCGGACGAAAATCCTCTCTGTTCGTCATCATCGACATTGCCGAGATCGCTATGCGATTCGATGCGACGATGCTATGGAACGATCATCAACTTACCCTGTTTAGCAGGACGATAGATTGAAAAACCTCGCCGGTCAATGGTGAAGATGCGTCGAATCCGCTCACGCTCTGCCACGGCTACCAATGCCGCATCGGCCAAATCCATAGCCAACATCCGATACTTTTTCATCAGGTCTCGCATGCGGCGATGATCATCAGTCTCCACAGGTAGCAACCGGACGGTTCCTTCCAGCACCAACTCCCACAGCGCGTCTTGCGCCCGCCACGAGAAATTCAGCAGGTACATCGCTTCCGTGATGGCGGGCCAAACGGTGACCAACGGATCGCGGATTTTGGTGAGTGCCTCCACACATATCTGATGGTGCTGATCATCACGAAGCAAGAGCGCCACCAGCGGGCCTGCGTCGACCAGAATCGCGTTCACGGGATCGACTGCCCTCGCGCGAGCAACTCATGAAACTTCTTGCCAGTTTCTACGGAGAGATCGGACGGACCTCCAGAGGCACACCCAATCAAATGCTTCATCGCAGCGTAAGGAGTCGGGCGGGTGCGGGCCACACGTCTTTCATGCTCAAGGGCGGTCAGCGCGCTACAAATGACTTCGGACTTTGTGGCTCCGCGCTCTTTCGCGACACGCGCAACCAGTCGTTCAAGTCGAGCCGGCAAACGAACGCTAGTTCCCATGATCTCCCCTCCGATGATCGTGTAGTACATCAGTGCAATACAAATACCCTTGAGCTGCAAGAGGCGCTCGATTATTGAAACGCAGGATCGACGGGAACAGATTCATCGAAATATGGATGAGCCAATGAGCCGAGCTAAGGTCCGAGTGAAGTTTGTACCTGTTTCCAGTCGAACGTGAACGGCTCCGGCGATTTCTTCGGCAAGGCGGCGAGTTCGGCTTTCAATCGTTCAGCCCTGTCGGCGCTCATCGGATGCGTGGAGAGCCACTCCATTCGACCCTGATCTTTCTCCGAGAGCCGTTCGAAAAACGTGATCATACCGGAGGGATCGATCTTCGCCCGCTGAAGCAATTGTAATCCCGTGAGATCGGCCTCGGTCTCCTGCTCTCTGCCGAACTTGAGGGTGAACAGCTCGACACCGAGCTGCTTCATCATCCCGACGAGGCCCTGCTGATTGCCGAACACAATGGCCGTTACCGTCATCAGCCCAAGGCTTTTCACGATCCGTTCAAGCCCGTGCCGCTGCAGCACATGGTTCAGCTCATGGCTCAGCACACCCGCCACTTCTTCGCCGCTTGCTGCTTTTTTCATGAGCCCGGTGAACACCACCACGTACCCACCGGGAAGCGCGAAGGCATTCACGACATCACTCTTCACCACGGTCACTTCGAACTTGTAGGGATTATCCGGGATCTGGGTGGTCATCCGTTGGGTCATCTCTGCCAGCGCTGCAACCGCGGAGCCCTCTTTCATCACTTCCTGATGGCTGAGAAAATCCCGATAGGCCGACTCTCCCAGCTTTTGCTCCCACTCTACCGGAATCCGGCTCACCGCAATCTCGACGAGCAGATCAGACTGGAACCAGAGTCCCAGCACCGTGGCCAGGAACATCCCGCCAACTAGGCTCCAGACAAGCCGGCCCCGGTGACGTACCTGACGGACGCGTTCCGCCGCCTGTTCAAAGGAATGACTCACATAATCCGGCGCCGATTGGCGGAAGGCGCGAATCACGTCAGGGTTTTTCAGATAGAGCGTTCGCTCTCCTTTCTGCCCGGCCCACTTGACGACAAGCTGGTCGTGGTCGAGTCCCCCTGCCGAGACGGTGAGGCTTGTAAAAGGAACAGATTCCGGCTGGCCATCGGTAGTATCTGATACAAAAGCAACGGTGAGTCCGTGCTCCTCGATGTGAACAAGACAAGGCGCACCAGCGGCAGGGAACTCATCACCGAAGCAGAGAGCGTTGGGGGAAAATTGCGTCATGATGTGATTGATGATCGATTCATTGAAGGTGGAATGTTCTCGTGCGGATGCTCAAAACGACAGCCAACAAGGCCGCAGGTGAGAAAGAACCGCAGACGTACCCTCTGCTGTACGTTGAGGATTGTTTCGAGCCGAGAACGACGTTGGCGGGCGTTTTCAGCATCCGCTATTCGGAGACCGGGATGAATTGGCGTACCCACGCCCCAAAACTGCCCGGGTTCCGGCTTTGAATGTAGACGAGTCCAGGTCCTTTGAACCGGCAGACAAACCCCTCGCCTGAAGTGAAGCTGGCGACCCAACCGGAGGTGGCTTTTTCAATGTTGTAGGATGTCGTGGAGGACCAAGCTACGAGGTGGCTATTGTCCACGATATATTCCTGATCGGGTTTCAACTCGATCTTGTGAATGGCCCCGAAGCTGTTCAGAACGAGTGTCCCCTTCCCGCTGATTTTCAGAATGAAGAAACCCTCTCCACCCAACAGTCCACGACTCAGGCCCTGCATTTTACTTTCGATGACGATCGCGTCGGCGCCCGCGAGGAATCCGTCTTTCTGCACCATGTATTCGTTCACACCATCGAGTTCCAAAATGACAATCTCGCCTGGCACCGTCGGAGCCAACAATGCCTCGCCAGGGCCGCGGCTGGCGCGCAGCGTCTGGAAGAAGAACTTCTCACCCGTCAGAAACTTTCGTGACAAGGCTCCGAGAAAGCCGCCTTCCATCTTGCTCTCAATGTCGATAGTTGGTGAACATGCCACCATGGCGCCAGACTCGGCTTTGATGTTCTCACCGGCCGCCAACTCTACGCGCACCATTGGAAACGCCCCTGGGTATAAGATTTCGCTTTTCATGTCGTCACGCCCTCCATCTATTCATATCAGTTCTCATACCACCCACCCATAGACTCGATGGCTCGGCTCCGGCCCTTCCTCCAGATAGCTCATCCTGAGTTGCCCCAGCACGTCTTGTTGTAATGCATTCCGTTTCGCCTTGACATCAACGCCAAACACGCGCGCCGCATTCAATCCAAAGATCTGTTCCTTTACCATACGTGTAAGCGGCTGGTACCGATGCTGCTCAATTAATTGATCCGGAATCTGGAACCGCCGAAAGGCTTCGATCTGCCATTGCGGCGACCCATACCAAATCGAGTCTGTCCCCCAGAGCACATGATCGACGCCGAACGCCTCGATGATCTGCCCGAGCAGATGCGCGCAGACCGCCGGATGGGTCGTGACAAGTTGTGCAAAGGTCGAGCCAAGCTCCATATAAATGTTTTTAATTCCAGGCTGCGCCTGCTTCATACGACAGAACTCGGTTGTCCAAGGAATTTCGCCTGTCTTTGCAAATACAGTATCCGCTGTCGCCGTACTCTTGAGCCCCGAGTGATAGACCAGGAAATCGATGTCTGGAAAATCTCTTGCGGCTTTGATCAGATCCTTGGGATGGTTGTAATCCGGCACCGGCCCAAGAGGAAGTCCTTTGTGAACACAAACCCGTTTAATATTGAGCTTGCGCGCTTGCTCCAGCATCGGATAGGCGATCTTCTCATCGTCCATCCACCAACCACGATCGAATCCTTTCGGACAGGAGCCGGTGTAACACTTCCACGCATCGACCTTGAGCATCTCCGCCTGCATCGCCATGAAGTCCAGGTCGGCTGTCCCCAGCTGGGGTGTGGCCAATCCATGCGCCAGCATGCGTTGGGACTGCGCAAGCCTATTGATCTCGTCACGGATATGCGCCATCTCGTTCGGCGGCACGACCGCTTCTTGCGGATAGGGTCCCGGCGGTGTACTGATGAGGCCGATAGCGGTCTCGCTGTCGAGAAACACTTCTTTCACAAAATTCTTCCACGAAAGATCGTCGATGGTGCCTCGATCTCCCGCCAGCTTCGGATTGAGCCCGGACTCCCGTATCCATCGTCTGAGCGACAGCAGCCCCTGTTTGGACACCGCGCCCTTTCGCGTATGTTCCGCATCGGTCGGATCGAAATGCGAGCCGACGTAATGCGTCTGTACATCGAAGATGAAGTAGGGCGCGCCCTGTTGCTCGGCAAAGGCTGCCGTTTCAAACAGTTCGATTTCTCCAACTTCAAAAAATTTTCCGAAGATCGAGTTCATGGCCAGCAACGCAGCGGCCATCCCACCGGTCGTCCGAAGAAAATCTCGACGCGTGAGGCCTCGTCGAGCGGCGGTTCTCTCCACAATCGTGACGACACGCGATTCAACACGGGCCTGATCTGCCGTCTGACTGAAAGGGGGGAACTCTTCGTTCGAGACGATCTGCGTCGGAACGGCAGATGGAAATGTGGCCCCTTTCTTTGCCGAGGAAGCATGTGGAAAGGGTGATGGTGAGGACGACATGGTGTCTATTCTCGTAGTGGTGTGCTGTGATTCTGTGGAATACGGTCAGCAGTGTCAAGCAACCAGAGCGGGTGAAGAAATCAGAAATCTTTGAGTACAGATAAGGAAGGGAACGGTGAATTACTTGGACCGCGGTGAAGACACGGAGCGGCTTCTCTCAAGCCCAATCGATTGAGATTTGGGAATGGTGACGGCGACATCGCGCTGGGAATCGCCTTCTTGATCTTTACCGTCTTGCCCAACACTATAGAGCACGCCTTTACGCTGATCGACCAACATAGGGAGCCCGGTAAAGGGATCGTACAGAGTCTGGCTCGCCTTTGCGAGACGCGTGATCACATCTCCATCTTGCGCCCCCCGTCTGATCCAGACTTGCAGGCTCGCCAGACGAAGCCGCGCATCAGTCTCCACTGTTCGCCCAACATAGGGATCCCATGAAGGAAGCGGCTCGATTCCAATAATGTGCTCGATCGGATTCGCCACGTAGTCCACCACGCTGGTAACGGAAGTTCGAATGAAACTAGACGGTTTGGGCAAGTTGGTATAGCGCCCTTCCGCCACCGCTTTGCCCGCCTCCTCATAGTAATCAGCATAATCATTGGATCGCCGCTGCACAGGAAGGGGCATCGCAGCCGCTATGGCAACATACAGAGAGCGGTCGGCAGTCTTGTCGTTCTTCTCGCTCTTCATCGCAGCATTCGTCCCCCACAGAAGATGGCTCTGCATCGGCCATCGGAGGGACAACTCAACCTGATCCAGAGGGCGAACGATCTTGCCGAGTCGATCGACTACTGCCTCATCGAGATCCTGACGGGTCAAGAGCCCGGACGCAATAGCCGCGTCGTCCTGTACCGCCGTCACGGCCAACATTTTCACCATCAACGTCTTCGACTGACCCAGCACAGTACGCCAGGATGCCATATCGTTCTCAAGCCGGCCGAGCCCTGCGTTGATATCCTGCCCAAACCCTTCTGCCAGGTACAACCGATGAGCCAGGAGAATATGGGCACAGTTCGGGCTCAAGATTTTCCCGTAGCCCGCATCTTCAAACGGCATCGACAGCCACTGTTGGTAACGTTTGAGGGCGAGCGATTCTTGAGCCGCCCAGAGTCGTATCGATGCTGCCTGCAGTTTCAGTTGTGCCATCGGGTCGGCGCTGGCGAACCATTCATGGGCCACATGCGCAGGGGTTCCTGTCGTCGCGCCTTCCCCTTCATCGCCCAGCATGCAGGAATGCGCAGCCTGAAGATCGATCTCCTCCGCATTACGATCGTAACCCGCTCGAATCGGATTCTGTCCCCCCGGAACATCGAATCCGAGCAGCAAGAAATACCCGTTTTTTGTTGAATCGGTGAGTGCCTGTGGAGGACTCGCTGTCAGGTTCTGATAGGTCGACGACGGGGGAGCTTCCATCATAATCCAGGCTAATCCGACCGCCCCTATGCCGATTGCCGTCAATATCACACAGGAGAACACCAACCCCACACACAACAACACCATCGATCGCGTTGTCGAAAAACACGACCCGATAAACGACGAGATGCCGTTGCGGATCCGCGCCATTTTCCTGGAAACCCGAGGCCGCGGTCGTGGCGATGCCAGACGATCCTGCGTAAGAACCTGGCGATGCTCACCTGTTGAGTCAAAAAGTACATCCACGGCCGACGCAGCAACCGACACGGCAGGCTCTGGTGTCGAATGACTAGATTCGGCATCAGGATCCTCCCGCGTCTCAGTAAATGGTGGAGGAGTGCTCACAAATGTGATCGACTCACTCGCCCGAACCCACTCCGGTCTCGTATCTTCCGGAGGAATCACTTTTTCCGGAATGGGAGCCACTGCTTCGACAGGAGGGGCCGCTTCAGAAGGAACCGCCGCCCACCCTCCGCTACGTGACAATTCAGTCGCCGATGCAGCCGATGCCTCGATCACTGGCAAAGAAACCGCGGGATCGAGTGGGACATCCCCCTTCTCCTTGTCCCAGTTTCGTTTCTTTTCAGACGGACGATGTGGCTGAACCTCGACCTCGCCTGTACTCCAAGGCGACACTGTCTTCATCGATGGCGCAGCGCTTGGTGTCACGGAGGGTGGAGGAGCCGAGACAACCAGTGGAACGGGCATTTCGGGGGGTTCTGTGGAAGCAATATCAGGTATAGGTGGCGCTTCCGGAATCACCACTGAATGTGAGGGTTCTGGAGCGGAGGCTTCCGGAAATGGCGCCACAGGTTGCGGCTGCGTAAAGTACGAAAATGAAACTGATTCAGGTTCTCGAGCGGGTTCGGCCAGCTCTGGCAGAGGAGGCCCCGGAACATCCATCTTGAAGGAGCTTGGGGCATCGCTCGATAAAGTTGGTGGCTCCTCTAGCTGCAAAGGCGCTTCCGAAAGAACAGCCGCAGTTGAGGATGGTAGATCAGACGCTCTGATCGCAGGTGTTTCTGTAATCGAGCCACTCACTTGACTCAAGATCGAAGGGTGAGTGTCCGGCAGCGGATCGGGATCACTGAATGAAACCAGCGGTTCGGGAGTTGAAGGACTGGAGGGGGCGGAGAATACCGAGTCTGTTACGGGTTCTGGCTGAACGAATTCTATGTCCTTCGTATCCTGAGAAGTCGTATCCGACTTGGACAATGCGGCCGGTGAATTTGGCGACAGCGTTTCTTCGGTAAACTTCCATGCGCCGTCGAATATGGTGTTCCATGAAAACGGGGCCGTGGGCGAGGAATCGGCGGCAGGCCGGGGTGAGACTTCAGGTTCTTGAGGTATCGCGGGAATCGTTGACGGCTCCGCCGTAAAGATCGATTCACGCGCTTCGGTCATATCCGGCACGGGAGTTGGACTCGATAACTGTTCCGATACAGATTCAGACTGAGTGACAGCAGGCGAAGCAAAAACGGATTCGCCTCCCGACAGGGGCGCCTCTTCCGATTGTGCCAATGGAGCCGGCGGCGGGATCGTTTCCTCAATCTTGATCGTGACGTTCTCTACTTGCTCCCAAGGCATGGGAGAAGATAATCCCGTCGATCCGACGGAAGAGACCGCGACGCTCGCTCCATCTCCTGTGTAATTTTCTAGAGGGGTAGGGGTAAGTCCCTCCTCCACAACAGACGAAGCTTCGTCAATCGGATCTTTCACCTCATCATCACGATACCCATTCATTGAAAGGGAAGGCACCGTCAATATTGATGGCCCCATTTCCTGATCGAGGCGATTGTCCTCCTGAATTGGTCCAGTAGATTCGAATCGCGGAATCTCCAGTTCCTGGGTAGCCAAACCAGCCATCCTCGGATCGATCATAACATCGAGCGCATCGAGCGATTCGATGATGGGACTCGACGAAGCGGGCGGCGGAGCCTCCTCATTCGGAGGAACCCCGTCGAGCTGTTCCCACGGCATCACATCAGAGATCGCCTGAGATTCTTCGGAGATAGAGAAGGTTTCGCTCTGGAGATGCAGGGAGGCATCGGCTTCCACTGGCGCCACTTCGGCAGGAGCCGGTGGATGAGGCGCAAGAAGCTCGCCTGTTTGTATATCGAAGAGAGAGGCGAACTTGAGTGCCACCGGGCTTGCTGGCGAAAGCGCTCGTACCTTTGTATAAAGCTGAGAGGGTTTCTTGGGATTGTCAGAGTCTGGATCTTCGATAAGGATGTCGATGGCCTTCCCTAATTCGGCCACCGCAGCCATGGCGTCTCCCTTTTCATCGTACACATAGGCCAAGAGTTCGAGGAACGGCACGCAGCGCGGTCCTGCAGCCAAATACTCTCGCAACAAGGATTCGGCCAGCCATAAGTCTTGTCGCTCGATCGCTTCATTGGCGAGAGCCTCAAATGCCTGCCGCGCCGTGACAAGGCTGCCCAGTCGTAGGTGCAGCGTGGCAAAGAGTCGCCGGGCTTCCGTGTTTTGAGGGTCAAGGGAGAGCAGCTCTTTTAACGCAGCGGACGACCGGCCATACTTGCCGGCATTCATGTGGGTGATGGCTTCTTCCAGAAGCACGCTTTTCTTGCCGTAGCCGATCACACCCCGGCTATGCGCTCGAGAGGGAGCTTTCTTGTCAGTTTTTTGAGAGGGTTTCTTATCGGTCCGCACGTTATAACCTTAGCAGATCATCGAAAGATGCGAAGTGTTTCCCTTGGCCAACTTGCAGCAGATTTCGAGTCTGTTCGATCTCGTACGAGCTTGAGATGGGCACACTGAGGTGAGGGGTACAATCCTAGTGCCGCTATGGTCTTCGTGTGAATTTCGAACTTCATTGATTATTAAGGAGTTTAGCCAATTTTCTCTTCTTAGTTCTCGCTCATTTTCAAAAATGGACAAGCCTGTCAAGAATCGCCGCGAGAGAGCGTATTCGTGAAGCGATGACGGGCGAACACACGCACATGGACCGTTCCTTCCTCTATGGAAGTCCGAACGTCACGGATCAGTGTTCAGCAGGCAGGAGGGGCGCTCAGCAAAATGTAAAAATACTATTTCCTGCACAACAGCGCTTCAAGAGCTTGTCCGTCTTGGACAGGAGGGGGATATTCACACAAAATGTCGAGCAATCGAGCCGCAGATCCGACCGTCTGATCGAGGTCGCTGAGGCAAATTTCATGCAACAGATACATTAGTTGGTTGTGTCGATGACGAGCCTTATGGTACCGTTCCCTATTCCCTTCTTCATGCTCGGTCGGTTCCGCTGGATGATCGGTCTCTCCACGTACCTGTTATAGGAATCATGGATTTTTTCTTTTTCGGACAATCAAGATGGATCAGGCATGCCTCGCTCATCTGTCTACTGGCAGCGCTGAGTGGATGGCTGATTCCTCCCACTCTGCGGGCTGAATCAGGAGGAAGTAACTCCGGACGCGTCTCTCTCGACTTCAATGATGTTGAACTATCTGTATTTGTTCGTTTCATCAGTGAATTAACCGGTAAGAACTTCGTCTTGGACGAAGTGGTCAAAAAGGCCGGGGGGAAAATCAGCGTATATTCCCCGACCAAGGTCACCCCCGACCAAGCCTACAGCATGTTCGTAGCGGCGCTCGAAGTCAGTCGTCTGGCTGTCATCGCGAAAGGGAATGTTCATCAAATCGTCGCAATGGGCGAACTTCCTCCTGAACGTGGGGCGTACGTCTATAAACTCAAAAACGCCAATGCGACCGACCTTGCCGCCATCCTGACCAATCTCGTCGCCCGATCTCAGACCGTGGTACAGACAACACCGGGCACCAGGCCATTATTTAGATCCTTGAGCGAGTTCGAAGCCCCCGTCCAGGTCTTTGCGGACAAGGCAACGAACTCGATCGTCATCAGTTCGACAAAAGGCGCCTATACGAAATTGCTGGCCGTCATGCGGGACCTCGATACACGCCGGAATCAGGTCTTTGTGGAAGCCGTCATCTTGGAAGTGCAGGTCGATCGGCTCAGACAGATTGGAAGCGACCCTATTCAGGTCATCGGTGCAGGCAAGAGCGGTTCACTGCAAGGCCTTGCTGGACTCAATAACGCTCCAGAAAATTTGGCAACCATCGCGAATGCCATTACTGGAGCTGCTGCGGGTGCTGCAACTGGAGGAGTGTCGGTTCTCAACACGGTCAACGTGCGCGCCTTCCTGCAACTGTTGCTGAGCTTGACAGACACGAATGTCCTATCAACCCCTCAAGTGCTCGCTGCAGATAACCAGAAGGCTAAAATCGTCGTGGGTGAAAATCGTCCGTTCCCTACTGGTCAGGCCCAGGGAATCACGGGTGGCACCCTCGTCACGATCGAGCGAAAAGATGTCGGTGTCACGTTGGAAATTACCCCTCAAGTGATGGAAAACGACCTGATTCGATTAGAAATCAAGCAGGAGCTTACGGCGATCGCAGAGAATGTCGCACAAACGATCGGGAGCGGCACCGCCAGCATCCCGGTCGGACCCACCACAACCAAACGGTCGATGGAGACGACCACGATCGCGAAAGATCAACAGACGATCGTCATCGGCGGGCTGGTCCGAGATAACATCACCATCAGTGAGCGAAAGGTTCCGCTCCTGGGTGATATTCCGTTCTTAGGTTGGCTGTTCAAATTCCAGAGCCAACAGATCGAGAAGCTCAACCTGCTCGTGTTCCTAACCCCAACCCTAGTCCGGGATGAGGCAGATATGGTCAGGTTGAATGTCCAAAAATCCACGGAGCTGGGAACATTGCAGCGCGAAAATCGGATTGAGGAGCCCACGAAGCTTAAGCAAGATGTCTTAGAAAAACTTGATAATCAAAATGGAACGCTCCGCCCTCATCCGAATATCGCAGATCCATCCGCTCCGCTCCAGCCGCCCGTGAAACCTGAATAACCTCTGATTGATCTGGTGCTAGTGCCCAACGATAAGGCGTCCCGCTGCCTGCCGCCGCTTGCACTTTTGCGCGGCCCACGGCATAGTGCGCACCGGTATTCACGAGGAGTGGGCACACGATGGGACGACGCTTAACCGCCGAAGCACTCGGCACCTTCTGGCTCGTCTTTGCCGGCTGCGGGAGTGCGCTGCTGAGCGCCGGCCTGCCGGGACTCGGCATCGGCATCGTCGGCATCGCCTTCGCCTTCGGAGTGGCCGTGGTCACCATCGTGTACGCCATCGGCCATATCTCCGGCTGCCATATTAACCCCGCTGTCACGGTCGGCCTCATGGTCAGTAAGCGGTTCCCGGCGCACGAGGTGCCGGGCTACATTGCCGCCCAAGTGCTCGGGGGTATTCTGGGGGCCGGGGCCCTCTATCTCATCGCCACCGGACGGGCCGGGTTCGTCCCCGGCGGCTTCGCCTCCAACGGCTACGGGGACCATTCCCCGGCCGGCTATTCGCTCGTAGCCGGCTTCTGCGCCGAAACGATCTTCGGATTCTTTTTCCTCCTGATCATTCTGGGCTCGACGGACAGCCGCGCCCCCCAGGGCTTTGCTCCCTTGGCCATCGGCCTGGCCGTGGCGCTGATCAATTGGGCGGGCATCCCGGTGACCAATCTCTCGCTGAACCCGGCACGCAGCACCGCCACCGCCGTCTTTGCCGACGGCTGGGCGCTCCAACAACTCTGGCTGTTCTGGGTGGCCCCGATCCTGGGCGGCGCGCTCGCCGGCGTGGTCTATCCCTTCCTGGCCGGTCAGCCGGCAAGCACCCCCCCGACACGCGCGAGCAAGTCTGCTCGGTAGCTGCTGGGCCTACGGCAGGGTCGGCACATCTTGGGCACAACGAAACCCGACGTTCGGCGCAGGCTCGGTCGGATCGCTCTCAGCCACCCACTCATAGAGACTCCCGGCCAGGTCGTGGGCGCCATAGAGGCTCCGCCTCAACTCGCGATTGCCGATCGGCGAAATACATACACCTGCACCACAACAGAATATAGATTTTCACACAGCACTGGATTCAGCCAGACATGCACTTATCCCGCATGATTCATAACCCTTCTGCTGCAAGCGCGGATACGCGGCTCCAACGGGCAGTCTCGCCGTTCAGCCCTTCGACATACTGCACGAGTATGCCTCAGGAATTCACGCCTCCGAGTGCCCGTCTCGCTTCGCGTTTGCACGCTTTCGCGACGAACCTTCATGAATAATGCGAGTTATGAGTGATGTACATCTTGCAGGACCAAGAGCCGAAATCGGGTTGGCCCACTGATTAAGACCTGGGCATACGACACGTCGGTTCCAGGGCTAATTCTTGACAGGATTGAAAATGGGGCGCAGGCTGTCTTTTGATTGCGCCGGAACCATCACTACTCTCTATTCCAGGAGGTGTTGCATGCAGAAATCGATCGTCGTCGCGTTTGCCACTCTATGCCTGATGGGGGCCAGCTCGCTGGCCCTGGCTGACGATGCCATGAAAGGCGAGATGGGCAAGATGAAAGACGAGATGAAGGCTGAGAAAAATGCGATGAAGAGTGAGATGAAGGCAAAGAAGGAAGAGATGAAGGGCAAGATGAAAGCCCGAAAAGAAGCAATGAAAACGAAGCGCCATGACATGAAGGAGAAAGTGAAGGCGCACAAAAATACGGCAAACACCAAAGCTCAAGAGGCTCAGGGCGCCGCTCAGTCAATGGGGCAAGACATGAAAGCAGCAGTTCCAGCAACTCCTGCTCCTGTTGCCGCACCCTAAATTCTCGTGGTCGTATTCGTAGATTGCCGGGCCCTCGGGAGGTCTTTCCTCCTGAGGGCTTTTTTCTGTTAGGGAACATCTCAGGTTGAGGCCCGGTGGGAAGAAAACTCTTCGGGGGATCACCGAAAAGTCTGAAGCCACCTCTTCTGCTGCGTCTGCGGCAATGATGCGATCACTCGTCTTGTTCCCTCATGAGCCTTTTGCTAGGATGCGGCGGCTGAAGTGTCTGTGGGGGACCCATGAAAGTCGCGACATTCAATGTCAATTCGCTCCGCAAGCGTATGCCGATCGTGCTCGACTGGCTTGCGCAACACAAGCCTGATGTACTCTGCCTTCAAGAAACCAAGGTCCAAGACAGCGAATTTCCGCTGCTGGCACTAGCTGAGTCGAGATACCACATCACCTACCGAGGAATGAAATCGTACAACGGCGTGGCAATATTGAGCCGGGAGAAACCGGAATCGATAGCCTATGGGTTTGATGATGGAGGAGAAACGGAGGATGCCCGGCTCTTGCGCGTGGTGATCAAGGGAATCCCCATCGTCAATACCTACGTGCCACAGGGCTTCGAGATCGACTCACCCAAGTATCAATACAAGCTTGGCTGGTATGATCGACTCGCCAAGTATTTTAAGACACACCTGTCGCCGGACAAACCAGCCATCTGGTGCGGTGACATGAATGTGGCTCCGCGTCCGATAGACGTGCATAGCCCGGAAAAACATCTCAAGCATGTGTGCTATCACGAAGAGGTACGGCGGGCCTATGAACACACCCTGGCATGGGGATTTCAGGATGTGTTCGTGAAACTCTACCCACATCGGCAGCAATATACGTTTTGGGATTACCGGGCGCCCAACTCACTGGAAGCGAACAAAGGCTGGCGCATCGACCATATTCTGGCGACGGCCTCGCTGGCAGAGCATTGTCTCAGGGTAGAGGTGGACGTCGAGCCGCGGCGAGCGAAAGACTCTTCAGATCACACATTTTTATGGGCGGAGTTTTCGGTCTAACCACGAGCGCCACGTCCACACTTGCCCAATTCAGTCTGTTTAATAAATTGTCCGCGCCGTCCGAACTGGCTCACGAGATTGAAGGAACTATTACGCCGCCCTCAAAGCCCGCTGCTTGGCAGGCAATATGGTCACGCGATTCTGCGCAATCAACGGATCGAGGACCAGGCCGCAATTGATACAACGGAGCACGGCGGCTTCCTGCGAAAACTCCGGCCGCCACTCTTTCACCATCAACCCTTTGCATTTTTGACAAATCATCGTGCCCTCCTCCTGCTCTCAAGTATTCCAGCGCCGACAAGTCTGCCTTTCACGAGGGGGACTGTAACATTACAAGATTAATACGGTGTTAACTGGCAGTTAAAACTCTCTAATGTCTATACATGACGATGCGCACGATGTTGCAGTGGTCGGGGCAGGCGCCGCCGGGTTGGCAGCCTCGATTTTCGCTGCAGAGGCAGCGACAAGGGATGGTCACGCCCGGAGGATCGTGCTGCTCGATGGTGCAAAAACCATCGGCGCCAAGATCCTGGTCTCCGGAGGCGGCCGCTGTAATGTCACGCACGAAGTCGTCTCGCCCATCGACTTCTTTGGCAATCGCCGCATTATTAAGAACGTGCTGGCAGCGCTCCCCGTTGAACACACCGTGGCGTGGTTTGCCTCGTTAGGGGTCGATCTTAAACGTGAAGAGACTGGAAAGCTTTTTCCCGTCACTGATAAGGCCCGAACGATTCTTCACGCGCTCGTCAATCGCTGTCATGCACTGGGTGCGCGTATTCGACCTGATCATCGCGTGATAGACATCGAGAAATCTCCTGAAGCCGGATTTATTCTGCAACACAGCCACGGGACCCTCCACGCAAAGAAGGTCATTCTGGCGACCGGAGGCAGATCGATTCCCAAATCGGGGAGTGACGGGTTTGGATATGATCTTGCCCGGCGACTCGGCCATCACGTGACGGCCACCGTCCCGGCGCTCGTGCCGTTGATGCTTGATGACCGGATGTTTCACAAGACTCTCTCCGGTCTCTCGCAGGAAGTTGAGCTCACCATGGTAGTGAAGGGTCGCGTTCTCGATCGCCGAACGGGAAGTATGCTTTGGACCCACTTTGGTGTGAGTGGGCCAGTGATCATGGATGCCAGCCGCTTCTGGACACTCGGACGTGACCAGGGAGAAACTGTCGAGGTCTCTGTAAATTTCTTGCCCGGCCAGACGCAAGAGCAAGCGAAATCGTGGCTGATGGAACAAGCCGCGAACAATCCTCGACGATCGTTACTGAAGACATGGGCGCAGCAGATACCAGGGCGGTTTGCCGAAGCGCTCTGCTCCCACGTCGAATGCGATCCCAAGACAGCAATTGCCCAATTATCACGAATTGGCCGCGACCGGCTGCTCGTGGCATTGACCAGGTTTAAGCTCCCCGTCACACACGATCGAGGCTGGAACCATGCCGAAGTCACCGCCGGTGGCGTACCTCTCGAAGAGATCAACTACCGGACAATGGAATCCAAGCTGGTGCCGGGGCTCTATCTGATCGGGGAGATCCTCGACTGCGACGGCCGAATCGGTGGGTTCAATTTCCAATGGGCATGGGCGACGGGCTGGCTGGCAGGACGGGCGGCAACGGCAACGCCCTGATCAACCCGCAACAGAAACTAGGAAATGGCAGGGGTCTTGGTAAGCGCTTTCAATACCGTTGAGACTTCCCTAAACGATTGAGCAAGTTTGTCGAGTTGTGATCCCTTTGCGATCACCTCGCCTGCGAGAGACTTCAGCTGGCTCTCATAGCTCCCAACCTCTGAGGCAATTTCTGAAATCTTCGTGAGGACCTCTCTGCACGCCGTCAATTCCTGCTGAAGTTGCTGAGAGCAAGCCTGAGCGGCCTTGATCTCCTCCATCGACGCTTGCACTTGTTGTGTCAATCGACCGACATAGGCTTCCCGATCCCGCATATCGGATTCCAAGTTCATCCGTACTTCTTCACTCTCGCGGCGGCGCTCCTCCAGATTCCGAATGATCTGACTCCAAGACGCAACGTCCCCAGGTAGCTTTGCCGAGTCCGGCAATGTCTGCCCACGCTCCAATGCCTTCAATGCAGGACTCAACCACTCGATGAATGCCATCACCTCGCCCAGCTTCAGATCGGTCGTCGAAGCGGTACTTAGCGCAGGCACAGCGTCGCGAATTGGAGAGGCCTGTACAGGCTGTGGGGCTGTAGACGGCTTCACCCTCCTCTGCTGGCCACTCCTCGGCTGGGCCCAGCGATGATATTCCAACAGGACTGCAATGCAATGACGACACATTGGCTCTTCCGGTAACGCGCAGCTGCACTTTGAGATGAGATGCCCATCCTTGAGACGGATCGTCTGTTCATAGAGGCCGGAATTCCCGATGACAGCGGACGAAATCTGGGCGTCATCAGCCTCGATAATCCGAACGCGATTTTCAGAGAGGTACTGGTTGCCGATGTGAAAGGCATTGCGATCAGCCACTGCCTTGATCATCGGAGGATCCAGGAGGCTTAACCGCTCAGCGGAACAGGGGATCTTGTTTCGCATCTGTGATGTTCCCAATTGTTCATAACCCCGCTTCTCTTCCGTCGTAGTCTGAAACAGGCCCGGGAAACTGTCAACAATTCATCCGCTTTCAACGAGTGCTGCATCACCGCAATACCTCTTTCATCGATATTGTGCAGTGCCTATCCTTGATTCCATGGCGGCCGGTTAGGTATGGAGAATATACAGGCTCTGCTAGCGATAGAATTGTGTGTGTTCGTGAGGTAAACCGCAGCCAGCACTACATAGTGAGCAGAAGGTGAGGCAACACACACCGGTGAGGCGTTCTGTATACCTCATGGCTTTGTCAACATCGGCGAGGCAGCCCCTTCGCACTGACCGGTGTCAGCCACAGATAGTCCGCAACTTTTTCGTCAATCATACCTTGTAACTCCTCGATGCGCCCCACGTCGAACGACGTCATATAGACGCTGATCTGGCGGACCTGATCCGTGAGGCGGCGAGTCACTCGCTTGGGAACCGGAAGGTTGTACTGAATATGTCCGGCCCCTGTATAGCTCACCAACGGCCCAGCCATTGTATCGTTTAACGAACGAATCTGGTTGAAGCGACGGACTAAGGTCTTCGCCATCCCTTCGTCGCGAAACATGGACGCGTCGAGCATCGTCTGATAGAGGCTGTCATCCCCCTTGCCGTGACAGGCCTGGAGTTGCTGAAGAATACGGGCCCGATAGATCGGATCATCGACAATCGCTTCATCCTTCATATCCCATTGCGCCATCATGGGATCAGACTCTGCTTGGGCCAAACCATTCTTGGCCACGATCCTTACCAACGGCTTTGGAGGATTCATCGCATCCACAGTCCAATGGTGATCTTTCGCCAACTGAACCAGCGGTTCATAATCCTCGAACTGGCCGCCCCAGTTCTGTCGCCACCAGACTGCCTCTAGAAATTCCTGCCGGTTCATGTCTGACCCGGACACATACCGATCCAATGCCGCTTGACCGTCCCAACCGAACATCTCCATGGCTAAGGCCGGTATGCGCCCCCCCGCCTTCAGCCACCGCAACACCATCAGCGCTGCGTCGATATGAAATCGATTGTGATGTTCCTCTCCTAGGTAAATAATGTCCTGCTGGAGCAACGACCCCGCCCATTGATCAAGGGAAACCGGTTGACCCGTCTTCGTATCAATGATCTGCCATTCCTTGAATAATGCATCCCGCCCGTCCTGCGAAGAGGCAGAAGATCTAGCCCCTCCTCCACTCATACAGGCGACAGTGACGCACAAGGCCCCGATGATCAACAGCGCCTGACATATGCCGAGGATTGCTCGTGTAGCACACACGACTGGAATCTTTCGCATGGTGTGTCCTAACACAGGTCTCGCGGGATGGGCAAGATGGAAACCTTGACGCTGGTGGGCGAGGTCGTTATGCTGCCGCATTGTAATCAACCGACAATGACGGATGGGCTTTCCCGCCCCGCACCACTCGATTCATGGAATTGGATTCTCCCGCACAGGTCCTTGCAGACTTTCGGTCACAAGTCACCCAACTCTTGCAGGAGCGCGATAAAGAGTGGGAGGCTTCTCGCCAATTGGTTGAAGCGAAGCAGCTCGCGGCGACATTGAAGCGGCTGATTGAAGAAGCCCACCGCGTTGATCTTCCCATCATTGTCCAAGATGCCATCACCTTGGCGTTGGGAGGCTCAGAAGCCACCAGTATTCAAAGTCTCCCAGGCCCTCGACTCAAAGAACTTACAGGGCTCCCTCCAACCAAAGCTATACGGGCCCTTTGTGTATGGTTCGGCATCCTTGAAAGCCCGACGCCCCAGTGGCCTGTGACATCCCAGCAGAGTCAAGAGATCGAGGCGTTCGCCCAGTCGCACACCAATCCCTTTGACCTCTTGCTCGACGCAGACGTCGCCTCTCTGCTCGATCTAGGAGCCGGCGACCTCTCCTTCGCCACAGAGCTGGTTGAGCTCTACGTCGCCCCCCTGCAGCACAGGCAGCGCGAATTGATTCTTCATGCGCTCGACCGGATTCAACCAGGATCAAAGCTCGGTGGCCCCCTCCATCCAGAGCGAGAAACTCTCAACGGCCTGCGATCTCGGGCAGGACTCTCGTTTCAATTCTACGGGAACCAGGACATGTTCGACCTGGGCAGCCTCGATCAGGCGAGAAAGCTCGCACCCCGCTACACGATCGCGACCTGCTGGGCCCCCGCGACACCCACATTTGCCTATGAACCGACCCGAATGTCTGAGTCCATCATCGCGCAAGATCTCCTTCAGACCAAAGGCACATTCAAGCAGACCCGCTATTCTGGCGAACCGGCACTGGAGGTCCAGCATGAAGGCCGTGCGCTCCTCTTTCCCCCTTGGAAATTCGAAGTTCGAGGCCCGCTCGCTTTGCTCGACCTGATGGCGCGCCGTAGCCTCCTCTGCGTTCTGGGAGCCGTCGATACCCAGGTCTTCTGGGAAATTCTTGCGCAACTACTCGACGATGTCCGTTATCGACCTGACAATCAGCCATTCACACCAGAAAACCTCCCCGTGGTGTTCGGCCCAATCTTCGAACAGCTTTCGCGCCTTGCGATCGGGGATAGGCTGAACTTGTCGGATTGCGGTCCATTACGCAAAGAGATTCCACGTGTCCTTCCCCTTCTCCCGATGCAGGATCCCTCCTACCGTTTTCGCTCCATCCAGATCCGCCGTGGAGCCATCTTCCCAGGAATTCCCGCCAGCAGAACTGCCCGACGGTTTTCTGACATGGCCGAAGAACACCCTCCTTGGATGCTGATTCTCGTCCCGGAATAGCAAGAGACTGAAAAAATTCGCCAGCGGCGTTCTCGCATCGTTCAGACCCTCAACGTACCCCAAGGGTACGCCTCGGGTTTTCACTCGCTGCGGCCTTGCTGGACGAAATTTTTGAGCCTCTTGCGTGACGGTCCTGCTGTTGTTATGGCACGCGAACAGCCTAGTTGGCGCAAAGCCTTACACCTCGCTCTTTCCAGAGTGGTCAATGCAAGAACTCAGGTGAAAATTGACCATCTACTGACCCTTTGTTAGACTTCGATCGTGTCAGAATATCCTGCATTCCTGAACCATCAGGACCACTAATCCCAACATGAACTCATCTCACACCATCCGGTCGATCCAGGACAATATTGCGCTGGTCATCAAGGGAAAGACTCATGTGATCGAAATGGCAGTCGTCTGCCTGCTGGCACGGGGCCATCTTCTCCTCGAAGACGTGCCTGGCGTCGGGAAGACCACGCTGGCGCACAGCTTGGCTCGATCATTGAGCTGTTCGTTCAAGCGCATTCAATTCACCAGCGATCTCTTGCCTTCCGACATCGTCGGGGTCTCCATGTTTAATCGGCAAAAACAAGGATTCGAATTTATACCGGGGCCGATTTTCGCGAATGTCGTGCTGGCCGACGAGATCAATCGCACCACACCGAAGACCCAGAGTAGTCTCCTGGAAGCGATGGGTGAAGCGCAGATTTCAGTGGATAATCAGACACACCCGCTTGAGCAACCATTTATGGTGATCGCCACCCAGAACCCCGCAGAATACCATGGGACATTCCCCCTTCCCGAATCCCAGCTCGATCGGTTTTTGATGCGCCTCTGCATTGGATATCCCACGCTCAAGGAAGAGAGAAAGGTGCTCAACCGTGCGTATTCGTTGCACCCAGCTGAAATGCTGGATCCGGTTCTGTCGGCCCAGGAAGTGTTGGCTCTGCAGGCCCGTGTAGATCAGGTCCACATGGAAGAGAGTCTGACCGATTATCTCCTGGCGATTGTACAAGCCACCCGTCAGAGTGAACTCTTATCCTTGGGGGTCAGCACGCGCGGCGCACTGGGGTTGAGCAAAGCGGCCAAGGCCCTGGCCGTCGTCCGAGGGCGCGACTACTGCCTCCCCGATGACATCAAAGAGCTGGCGCCAATTGTGCTGTCTCACCGCGTCATGCTGAACCGAACCCATGGCATGCGGACACAGAGTTTCGAACAGGCGGAACGTATGGTGCTCGATATTGTCGAGACCGTCCCCGTCCCGGTCTAGTCAGTCAGCGATGGATGTCCCGGCCAACCGGCTACATGAGGCGCGTGAAGCATCTATTCCTCAACCTCCGTGCCTCCTCCCCCCTCTCGTTCATTCGAGGCCTCTCACAGAAACGGTCGATCCGTCTCACATCTGAAGGAACAAAGTTCCTTCTTTTCACCTTCGGGATCGGACTCGCCGCCATCAATACCGGTAACAATTTGTTTTACTTGCTCTTTGCGATGATGCTCAGCCTGATCGTGATCTCTGGACTGCTCTCAGAGCACTGCCTGAAGCGCCTGGAATTTCACCGCCATGTCCCCGACCTCATCATCGCCAACGAGCCGACCTCCCTCACACTTTCAGTGACGAATCGCAACCGTCACCTACCCAGCTTTTCTTTACGTTTCTGCGATGTCGTCGAAGGCAACGATGTCGATCGAGGTCTCATGATCCCTCTCCTGCCGGCACAGAGTTCTGTGCTCTTGTCCTATCCACTCCTCGCGACGAAACGAGGCCGGATCCGGATTGAAGCCACCCGAGCTCACACGCTGTTCCCCTTCGGCCTGTTCCTCAAGAAAGGGCGCTACCCTAAGGAAACGCATCTGCTCGTCAGCCCACCCATCAAACCGCTCACCGTGCGATTTATCGATGAATTAGTCAGTGAGGGGCAAGGAGAATCCATCCCACAACGAGGAGATGGAACTCAACTCTACAACCTCCGCCTCTATCGACCGGGCGATGACTCCAGAGCAATTCATTGGATGACCACTGCCCGCACGTCTCAGCTGATCGTTCGGGAAACAGAAGCGGAGGATCAAAGGCGGATCACCGTCATCTTGTCAATCGTGGCCCCCGAAGAATGCGACGCCCTCTTCGAGCGGAGCGTGACATTCGTGGCATCACTGCTTTCACAACTGACCGAGCGAGCCTACCCTGTGCGACTGATTGTCGGAACGGCAGACTCGGGACTCGGGTCGGGATCCGGTCATCTCTTGGCGATGCTGCGCGTGTTGGCGTTATGCGAACGGCGGGTACCTAACACTGGTGGCGCCCAACACGGCGAGAGCCTCCCGCTCATGCATAACGACGAGCGAGGCTACACGGTGGCGGTTATGCCATGGTCGGATCAGGAGGCTTCTGCGAGCCCGGTACAGGCCGATCGGGTACTCCATGCCGCGCAGCTTGAAGAATTGACACATGCTTTTTGATCGGGCCTTTACCATCAGCTCCGTTCTCCTTGCCACCACGGCGTTCAGTGGGCTCGTACTTGTGCAGAGCGTCCCGCTCTGGCTCGCGCTTCCCACCGTGATCATCCTCATCATCTCGTTGCTTCGCGCTGAAGGGAAGGGAATCATTCGTCGGGCAATGGCCCGGGTCACCGTCTCGGCAACCTTGTGGAATGTCCTGCTGATCTGCGCCTTTCTCATATTACTGATCGATCTCACCCTGGTGTCACAAGACTTGCTCCCGGCCGGTATCCACTTTCTCGTCGTGTTGCTGGATATCAAGTTACTCACTCTTCAACAACGGCATGACTATCGGCATCTCTACGCGATTAGTCTTATGGCCATCTTGGCGTCCGCCGCACTGACGACCGACGCGTGGTTTATCCCCATATTTCTGCTGTACCTGCTTGCGGCGGTCTGGACGCTCTTGCTGTATCACTTGACCCACGAAACGGACGACATCTCTCCCAGCATCACATCCTCAAGCACGGCAGCCGGTCACGCAGCATTTCCAAGTGGCATCACACGCCGGTTCTTTTGGTTGACCAACGGAACGGCCCTCATGACGATTGCGCTGACGCTGACTATTTTCTTTCTCATTCCTCGCATCGGCGCAGGGATGTTTCAGAAAACAAGCGGGGAAACCGTGCGGACGACCGGGTTTTCTGATCGTGTCGACTTGGGCACAATCGGGTCAGTCAAACAAGATCCGCAGATCGTCATGCGAGTTGAATTGCCTGACCAGCCCGCCGTTCAAAAAGATCGACTCTACCTGAGAGGACTCGCGTACGATCAGTACAATGGGCGATCATGGAACCACAGCGAAACCCGACGTCGCTCGTTGAATTCCGTCGATGAAGGAAGAGTATTCCTCGTTCGCCCAACCGACCTCCCTCCCGGCAGCCTGTCGATACCGATCCGGCAAGATATCCTGCTGGAAACACTCGATACCGCTGTCCTGTTTGCGGCGCCATTCGCTGAACGGGTGAGCGGCGAGTTTCTGACGGTCCTGACCGATACCATGGGTGGACTGTACTTGCCCTCTCCTCCTTCTTCCCGTATTCGATACTCCGTGACCTCGCACGTGACACGCCTGGCCCAGGACGAACGGACCGCATCGACCCTGGTCTACCCAGACTTTATCCGTTCCCACTATCTTCAGGTTCCTGAGGAATCACAGCTGGTGGCGGACTTAGCGCAGCGCGTCACCCAAGAAGCCACCACTCCATTCGGGCGAGTGTTGGCCGTCCACCAACATCTCTTGGAAAATTACCGCTACAGCCTTGAAGGCGATACGGCCACGCTCCGTCATCCGCTCGAGGAATTTCTTTTCACAAGAAAAACCGGATATTGCGAACATTACGCCACCGCCATGGTCGTGATGCTGCGAACCATTGGCATTCCTGCTCGACTAGTGACAGGGTTTTTGGCCACAGAATGGAATGAATATGGAGGCTACTTCACTGTGCGCCAGCGAGATGCCCATGCCTGGGTCGAGGTCTATTTTCCTTCCTCAGGCTGGATCATCATGGATCCCACCCCCACCACCGACACACTGGTCGCCACCAATCGTTGGGAATCCGTTCGCCACCTCGGGGAATCCGTTCGATTACAGTGGGACCGTCTGTTCGTACGTTATAGTGCGAAGGATCAACTAGCAGTCGTTCACGGAGTGCGTGAAAGTCGTGATGCTCTGCGTGAACAAGCGAGCCACTGGGGTTCATTGATCAGTGCCCCCATAGAAAAGGGCTTCAGCGGCTTGGTGCATGTGGCCCACACGTTTCGGCCTGGCATGCTGGAACTCATAACAGGCGTAGTCGTGGTCGGCTTAGCCCTGCTTCTCCTTATACTTCGGGATAGAATCGGACTCTGGGCGACCACCCATCTTCCGACATCGCATCCACAGCTTGCGATCGCCCATCTCTATACTCGCATGGTTCGTACAGTGGAAAAACGCGGCGTGCGCAAACCTCCATCCGCCACCGCTAATGAATTTGCCAGAACGGCCATTTCTGTCGCCGGTGGTCGTCATGCGATGGGGACTCAGCAGTTCGGAACCGACACGTTGCATCTCGATATGCGATCGTTCAATCGTGTGCTGCATTTCGACTCGGGCTCCGGTTTGGTCGAGGTCGAAGCGGGTATTCAATGGCCTGAGTTGATCCAAGCCTCTCTGACCATGCAGGCGGGTGCCGCCAAGCCATGGGGTATTGTTCAGAAGCAGACCGGTGCGGATCGGCTGAGCATCGGGGGCGGCCTCTCGGCCAACATCCATGGGCGAGGGCTACGGCTTAAGCCATTCATTGGAGATATCGACTCGTTCAGGCTTGTCTTAGCCGATGGTCAGGTGGTGACGTGCAGCAGGTCGGAGCACTCCGATCTCTTTAGGTTAGCGGTCGGCGGGTATGGTCTCTTCGGCGTGGTGTCGTCGGTCACGCTTCGACTCATGCCACGGCAGAAGCTTCAGCGTGTCGTCGAGCTGGTCCAAGTCGACGATGTGATGGAACGGTTCGAACAACGGATTGCAGAGGGATATCTCTACGGGGATTGTCAGTTTGCGCTCGACCCGGCCTCCGAGGACTTTCTGAAGCGAGGGATTTTTTCTTGCTACAAGCCGGTCGATCCGACTACGCCGATTCCCTCTCGCCAGCGGGAAATCTCTGAAGAACAATGGCTGCGCCTGCTTTATTTGGCCCATGCGGACAAGACGAAGGCGTTCGAGGTGTATTCCCGCGAGTATTTGACGACGAATGGCCAGATCTATTGGTCCGATACGCATCAATTAAGTTACTACCCGGAAGGCTATCACCGATCGCTCGACGACAAGATGAAGGCAGGGATTCCCGGATCGGAAATGATTTCGGAACTCTATGTCCCTCGGAAGGAACTCGCGTCATTCTTTGCGGACATGCGGGAGGATTTCCGGACACACAAGGTCGAAGCGATTTACGGCACGATCCGCCTGATCGAACGGGACGAGGAATCGTTTCTGGCCTGGGCAAAAGAGCCCTGGGCCTGCACCGTCTTGAATCTTCACGTGTCCCATACGCCGGACGGCATCGAACGGGCCGCGGCCTCGTTCCGTCGATTGATCGATCTGGCGAGGAAGCGGGGAGGCAGTTATTTCTTGACCTATCACAAATGGGCGACTCGCGCGCAAGTCGAAGCCTGCTATCCGCAGTTTCCCGAATTTCTTCGGTTGAAACGGAGATACGATCCTCACGAACGGTTCCAGAGCGACTGGTATCGACATTACAGGATCATGTTTGCCGATTATCTATGAAGAATCCGCCACGTCGATTAATTGGGCTGCTGTGGATCCTCCTGCTCGCCTTCTGTTGCCGCGTACTTGGCCAATCCTTGGTAGCCTTTCTTGACGTGCGGTGGCTTCCACCGATGGAGGAGTGGTACTCCGGCCTGTTGCCCTATCCGATCCTACTTCCAACGCAGTTACTCATCATTGCGATCTGCACAATAGTCTGTTGGGACTTTACCCGTGGGGAGGGCTACTTTGTTCAGACCAAGCCCCTGTTTGGGCATGGTGTGCTTTGGTTTGGCTATGTCTATTTGGCCGCCATGCTTCTCCGCTACATTATTCGCATGAGTCTCTATCCAGAGGCACGATGGTTCGGCGGGACCATTCCAATTTTCTTCCATTGGGTCTTAGCGAGCTTCATCATCGCCTTTGGGCAGTATCACAGGGGTCGACTCATACAGTCGTCGCGACCGTCCTAGCCACATGTCTTTCTCCGAACCAACCACGATGGTGACAGACTATGTGCTTGCCGTGTTGTGCGGGTTCTTTGCATGGCGGCTATGGAGGGTGGGGTGGGGAGGCGCGCAGACAAGTGTGTGCTCCTGGGCCGCGGGGTTCGTGTGTTTCGGAGTGGCTTCGCTCGCCGGCGGGACGGTTCACGGCTTCTCGACATTGCTCAGCGAGGCTGCACTTCAGTCATTGTGGAAGGTCACCATCTATGCTGTCGGGTTGGCAAGCTTCTTTTTGCTAGTCGGCACACTCAGCGCCTGCATCGTGCCGTCCCTGCGTCGGTTCACGTTGCTGATTCCCTATGTTCAACTGATTGTCTATGCGCTCTGGATGGCGACCCACGATGACTTTCGCTATGTCATCTATGATTACGCCTTCACCAATCTGGGCATAGTGGCGCTACAGTTTTATGCCGGTATTACCCGGAGAGCCAGGAGTGCTCCGTGGCTGGCAGGAGGCGTGCTGGTAAGCTTCTTGGCGGCGGCCGCTCAGTTCAACGAGATCGCACTCCATCAGCACTTCAATCACAATGACATCTATCACGTGATCCAGATGGGCGGGATGTATCTCTTCTATCGGGGTGCGCTCGTACTCAAGGATCGTTCACCCGCATTATTCACGAAAGTTTCTACTGCAACCGCCGAGACGCCGCTGCGACAAGCCTAGCGCGGGCGGGCTCGCCGCTCAGTCGGTCAACATACTGTCTCCAGTATGCCTCCCTCCCTCACGGCTCCGCGCGCCCGTCTCGCCTGGCGTCTCGGTGGTTTCGTCACGAACCCTCGTGAATAATGCGGGTTAACCTTCTCGTCCGTCTCTCTCTTTGGGCACCGGCAGTCCTTCTAACTCCATAATCCGCAACGCGTTGGTGGTGGGGCAGGGGCCGGGCCTGAGTTTGTAGTCGAATTGAAGCGCGCCGGCTGCGACTGTTTCTTGAAAGTGGGCGTTCCGTAATCTTGGCACGGTCTTCTCGAGATCGGTCAATTCCAGATCGTGGGTGGTGACCAAGCCGAACCCGTTGCCTTGCGCGAGTGCGGCGATGAAGGCACGGCTTCCGATTAACCGTTCCCGATTGTTGGTGCCTTTGAATATCTCGTCGATCAGAAAGACTACCGGCGCGCAGGATCGATCCGTTGCCGCGTCGAGTAGACTTTTGAGGCGTTTCACCTCGGCATAGAAAAAAGACAAGCCCGCTTCGAGCGAGTCATCCACGCGGATACAGGTGGCGAGGCGTATCCACGTCCATTCGAACAGATCGGCGCAGACCGGCGCCCCTGCCTGGGCCAGGCAGAGATTAATGCCCAGAGTTCGCAGGAAGGTGCTTTTCCCCGACATGTTGGATCCGGTTACCAAGAGTACGGTTCCCAACGTGTCGAGGGTGATATCGTTGGAGACTCTGTGTGTCTCCGGAATGAGTGGATGGGCAAGGTTGTTTGCCGATAGCCCGGTCTGCGCTCCGTTACGACTGTGGTCTGCAGCGAGCGGGGCTGGCCAGTGATACGATGGATGTAGCGCGGCAAACGTCGCGAGTGCTGACGCCGCCTCGACTTCGGCGACTCGATCCAGCCAGGTCGGAAGATGGGAGGCGACCTGAGCTTGGATCTGTTGGAGTCGATAGGTGAACCACAAGTCCCAGGGGCAGAACGCGTTGATGATCAGATGAATGAGTGGGTGTGCTTTCACGCTGATGGCATGCAGGATGCGAGCGGCTTGCCGGACGAGCTGGGGAGGATTCACTCCCGGTATGAGTAGCGGCGCCCACAAGTCGGCGAGCGCAGTATGGCGAGGCCGAGCGTGTCGTTCAACAAAGCCCAACACGGCGCCCAGTTTCTCCAGTTCGAAGTGCACGCCCACCGCATGTTCCAGTAACTCTTCGCCCTGATCGGTCCAGAAATAGATCAAAGCATAGGGGGCGAAGGACCACATCCAATAATTCGGGAGCCAGTCAATCAGCGCACTCAACCCGAGCCCGATTGTGATGGCAGCAAGCAGGGTTTGAATCGCTAAGACGGTGGTGAGGTGAGGGAATCCGACTGCATGTTGCAGGACTGCCTCTAGCCGTCGTCCGTTGATTTCCTGTTCGCCAATGAGCTGAGCTTCGAGCCCCAGCCGATCTCGAAACAGCGATCTCGGAATGAGCTCCTGCACGAGTCGACGGCGCATGAGCCATCGGTCCAGTTCAGGTGGTTGCTCAAGCAGCCATGATACCAATCGTGCTTGCCCATGTGAGGAGACGGTGGTGTCGAGCAGATGGAGAAGCGAGTGAGGGCCGACCAGGTCTAAGTCTTTCGCATACGGATGCTGTTCGGGAGCGCTCGAGGGACGAGGAGGAATGTGCGGCCAATCCAGCCGAAGACGTGCGAGGTGCACGAGCTTGATCTGCTTCCAGAGACGAAGGCGATGCAAGCGACTTTCGAGCCTGTTATGATACAAAGCCACAATGAAAAACAGGGCGACGAAGGCGAGGAGTGCCCCATTACCGGTTTGATACCATCCCATTTTATAGAGGGCGACCGTGCAGATCGCTCCGACGATGAACAAGACGAGACGCCAACGTGTCAGTGCGGAGCTAGCCGCGGTGGCTAGGGCGATCGTCCGATCGAGTTTTGCGACGAGGCGTGTCAACACATGGGTTTTCGTCATAGGCGATACAGGCTGGTTCTGGAGCATAAAGCCGACCTTACTGGAAGGGGGAGAGTGCGTCAACTCTAGCTCATTATGAAGTCAGAAGGATGGATCGATGTCCAGATTCGCACCGTTGTCGATCCGGCAGAGTTGCTTGGCCTGTTAGCTGATCCTGTGATCCAGGGAGGATGGGAGGATCAAGGGCTGGTCCATCTCTATTGGCCGAAACCACAATGGAGCCTGGAGGCGCGCGCTCGTCTATTCCGTGTGCTACAAGAATTTGATCCGAACGTGTCCAGCGAGGAAGATATTCGTGTTGAGGAATTGCCCGATCAGGACTGGAACCGGCAGTGGGCAGAATCGGTGAAACCGATCAGGATTGGCCGACGAATTGTGATCAGGCCAAGTTGGGAGTCAGTGGTGTTGCAGGCGCAGGATATTGAGATTGTGCTCGATCCGAAGCAGGCCTTCGGGACGGGCCATCATGCGACGACCAGGATGTTGTTGGAATGGCTCGAAGACCTCATTCACGGGGGTGAATCCGTGCTGGATGTGGGGACGGGGAGCGGTATTCTGGCGATGGTTGCGTTACGGCTTGGGGCCGTGTCGGCTTTGGGCGTGGAATGCGATCCTGTTGCGGTGGAATGCGCACGAGACTATGCCCGAGAAAATGGGTTTGGGAGCGCTCTCGAAGTTCGGTGCGGGAGGTTACAGGATGTAGACCGACAGGGTACGCTGCGGCCGGATGTGGTTCTTGCCAACCTCGATCGCCAGACGCTGGTGCAACTGAGCGATGTATTGGCGCGGTACGTGGGCCACGGTGCGCGGCTCTTGTTGTCCGGTATTCTGCTTGAGCAGGAGGAAGAGATGATCGAGATGTTCTCTAAGGTGAGGGCCTTAGTTGTGCAACGGCGTGAACAAGAGGGCTGGGTGGCGGTGCACTTGCTCATGGCGGAATCGTGCGAAGGGTGCCTCGATGTCTGAGAATGGACGACCACCCTATCCCCACGTGTGCCAGGTCAGTGTGTCGGACGGCGGCGTGCCGAAACGTCCGGTGCTGGAAGCCCTGATTACCAAAGCCGGAGTCGAGGGAGATCGGCAACGAAATCTGAAATTCCATGGCGGGCCGGATCGGGCAATTTGTCTGTATTCGCAAGAACTAATCGAGCGTTTGCAGGACGAGGGCCACTCGATTGAGGCTGGTTCCTCCGGAGAAAATCTGACACTTGCCGGGCTTGAGTGGGAGAAGTTGAAACCGGGGGATCGGCTTCATGTTGGCCCAGAGGTGCAGGTAGAAATCATGAGTTATACGACTCCCTGTGAGAAGAATGCGCAGTGGTTCCGGGACAGAGACTACAAGCGTGTATCCCAGAAATTGAATCCGGGATGGAGTCGGCTTTACGCGAAAGTACTGTGCGAGGGCGTGGTACGTCCAGGAGACGAAGTGGTTCTTGAAAAGAAGGACTAGCTGTCAGCCATCAGCGTTCAGGTTTCGATTCCGGATGACTTGCTGACGGCTGATTGCTGAGAGCAAGGAGCCCATGAACCGCACCCTTGAACCTGAACTCATGGACGATCCTGAGCAGGCGCGTATCTATGCACAGGCAGATTTTGAACAAGAGAACCAGGGGTTCGTCGATCGCTTCCGCGACTATTTCCCCGATTTTTCCGAGGGGCATGTGTTTGACCTTGGCTGTGGCCCTGGCGATATCCCTATCCGCTTCGCTCGGTTGTTTCCCTCTTGTCGTATCACTGGTGTCGACGCATCGGCTCCGATGGTGCGATTGGCTGAAGCCACTGCCCGGAAAGCGGGGCTGTCCGACCGTATGACGTTCCGCTGTGAACGATTTCAGGACCTCGCCGGGGTCAGTGTCGCCGATGCCGCTATTTCCAACAGCTTGTTACATCATGTGCCGAACCCGCTGCAGTTTTGGCACAAGTTGCGATTGGCCGTGAAACCAGGCTCTCCGGTGCTCGTGATGGACTTATTGAGGCCGGACTCGCCAGAAGACGCGCAGGCTATCGTCGATCGATATGCCTCCGATGCTCCGGACATACTCAGGAAAGATTTCTATAATTCGCTGCTCGCGGCATTTACGGAAGATGAAATCGGCGCGCAGTTGGCGCGGATGAATCTGACGCGCCTGTTGATTGATGTCATTGATGATCGGCATTGGGTGGTCGGCGGAATCATTCATTGAGAAGAAGAATGCTGAAAAAGGCCTCCAACTTTGTTCTCGGCTCGACAAAATCCTCAACGTAGCCCAGAGGCTACGCCTCCGGTTTTCTCTCGCCTGCGGCCGCGTTGGATGGCATTTTTGAGCATTCTTCTATGTCTCACTACTATGGTTTCTGTCAGTGAGGCTCAACATGATCGGTTCGGGAAGCCCAAAGCCTTGGACCAGACGGCTGTTGCTGAAACTCCTATGGTCGAGATTCCAGCCGGTGAGTTCGCCATGGGATTGGATGGGATGCAGGCCCTGCAGGATGAGCGCCCCCAACATCGAGTCTGGCTGCAGGCCTTCTTTATAGACCTCCATGAAGTCACCACGGCGCAGTATGCATCATTTCTCGCTGCGACAAATCGAGCCGCTCCATGGCAATGGGACACAGTCGATCTAACGCGGCATCACGATCGGCCGGTGATTGGCGTGGACTGGTCGGACGCCGATGCCTATTGCCGGTGGAAGGGAAAGAGGCTTCCCACCGAAGCGGAATGGGAGAAGTCGGCCAGAGGAATGGATGGAAGGCTCTATCCCTGGGGCAATCGGGTTCCCAACAAGGATCTGGCCAATTTCGCGTTGGGTGCGCGGTTCAGCTACAGCCAGGTCTTGATGCCCGCGCAGTCCTATGAACAGGGTAAGAGTCCCTACGGGCTCTATCACATGGCAGGGAATGTCTGGGAATGGGTGCAGGATTGGTACGCCGTGAACTATTACGATGACTCGCCGGGACAGGATCCGCAAGGCCCCGAGCTGGGGCAGTTCAAAGTGCTACGTGGAGGGTCGTGGTCAGATCTGCCGAAGTATTTGCTGACCTATGGCCGCTTCAGACTCCCACCTGAAACTCGAAATAGTTATACGGGCTTCCGCTGCGCCAAATCCTAGCAGGATGCTGAAATAGCCGCCCAACGTCGTTCTCAGTCGCCGGACTCCCTGCGGCCTTGTTGGGTCGTCTATTTGAGCATCCTGCTACAGAGAGAACGCTTCCTCACTTTCTTATTCACAAGCGGCTACTCAAAACGGTCATCCAGCGAGGCCACAGGGAGGGCCGTCCGATTCCTTATACCCTCTCTTAGGGGGAGTGGCCAAGGCCGCCCTTTACTGCGCGCATCGAACGAGCACAGTTTCATCGTGCGCGTTCTGCGAGCAAGAAGGGCACCTGGCCGCTCCCCTGCTCCCCTTTTCAGCGGTCGCTAGCCCGCATTATTCATGACGGTTCGTCGCGAAAGCGTGCAAGCGCGAAGCGAGACGGGCACTCGGAGGCGTGAAGTCCTGAGGCATACTCGTGCAGTATGTCGAAGGGCTGAACGGCGAGACTGCCCGTCGCAGCCGCGTATCCGCGCTTGCAGCAGAAGCGTCATGAATAATGCGGGCTAGTAGAGGCTCTTGCTGATTTCGGCAGACAGCACGCTTTCGTTGCCAGCGGTGTCGAGCGCGGACAAGGCGAAGAAATACGTTTGGCCCTTTGGAAGATT
>NEWT02000037.1:60821-102473 GCA_002869925.2 Nitrospira sp. CG24A | reverse complement strand
CCGTGACACCAAAGAGGACGCCGTCCGCCTGGCCACCGAAGCGGCCAAACGAAATGCCCTGGAGCAGGTCGCCGTCTACCTCGAAAGCATCACGGTTGTGGACGGCCTGGAGATGACAAAAGACGAAATTCGAAGCTATACGGCTGGAATTATCCTTGTCCTGGAGCAAACAACCAACACAACAGTCGATGAAGGTACCATCGTTGTCCAAACGAATCTGGTTGCCCAGATCGATACGGACGACGTGCAACAGGCCATTGCAGCCTTGCGGGAGAATGAGGATGCACGGCATCAACTTGTCGCGTTGAAACATGAAAATGACCAACTACAACAGGACCTCAATGCGGCGAATCAGGCCTTAGCGCAGGCCTCGACCACAGAGCAAACACAACAGGCGGTTCAGCGACGCCAAGACATTCTCAATCGAGTGCAATCAAACGCCATGGTGTCGCAAGCTTGGACGGATTGGGTGCTCGTCTCGACAGCCGGCTATGCCTCTTCTTCCTTGGTAGGGTTGGCCCAACTTCAGGCTCTGCTGACTGCCGCACACGGCCTCTATCCCACAAGCCCGCATGTCTACGTGGCGCAACACACGATCACCACAAAACAGCCGCCATTGCCGCCACAACCGCCCGTTCCCCCTGCGCCAGGAACAAAACAACCGACCATGCCGCGCCATCTGATCACACCGGCGCCAGGATCACCGACTGTTTCCAGAACGTTAAATGACTTCACGTACAAGACACCAACGGCGCCACCGCAGACAGCGGCGGGACAACCACCGGTGGCAAGACAACTCCCCCCATCGATGCATCAGATCCATCCGCCGCCCCTCCAGCAGATACCGGGCCTGCCCAACCAGAATCAGATAGCGCCAAGGGGATTTGGTGGCAACAGACCGGGTGGTGAGGGCAGTCGAAGAGGCAGAGAAGGGAGGTAGCGAGTGAAGAGCACCGGTCATCAGTGTATTGCGGCGTTGATCGCCACAGGCTGTTCCGTTTTGCTGCCGCTACATTCATTGGCTACAGATGCAGGCGAGATTCGCACCAGCTATTCAGGCGAGCACTATGTGATCGGTAAGGGCCAGGGTGACTTGTCCAAAGGCAAGATCGTCTGCCAGCGAGTATCGGAACTCTCGGCCCGTAGCGATTTGGCCAAGCAGATTAGAATTCTGGTGAAAGAACATATGGTCGACCGAGTTCGAGAACGGACCGGCCGCGAGGCGGAACAAGACATCGAACTCACCAGGGAAGAGATCGTTCAAGAATACTTGCAAGGTGTGAAAATTGTGGATCACCAGATCGACGAAGAAGGCAAGACGTGCAGCGCCATCGCCGTCATGCCGAGGAATCAGATCCAGCCCAAGCAGGCACCTGATCATCCCGAACCAGCCCCGACAGCCATCCGCTAACCTGTTCGAGATACACGGCCAAGTCCATGGTGGTCTTGTAAATGGGCAGGTGTTCGTAGCGGGCCATAGCAAGAACACTTTCAGTGGTCAGCAGTCAGTACGACGTTGATGCTTGATCCATCGGCGGGCAGGGGGCTCACGCCCCCGGTCCGCCCCCGAATGTCCAAACCACTCCAATCACCGAATGATCAATACGTATCCGCATTCATGCCCCCACGAACACACCAAGCGTGGAGGCTGCCGGCCTTAACGGAGGTGAACACGTCGCCACTGCCGAAGAACACGAGCCACGCGCTCGTTGGAAAGTCTGCGGACGTCGCCGCCGACCAATAGTGGGACGACTGGACGTTGGTAAAGGGATGGCCAGCCGGGATGGTCGGGCCCGGTGCTGCGACGGACGGATCGACCAGACTGGCCAGCTCGTGCACCGAGGGCAGGCGCCAGCCTTGGCGGCCGCCGGTGGTGCGGCGGGCACATTCGAACCGTGCGTTGGTCCAGTCATTCGTCGCGGTCGAGGGGGATTGCTCCCACACCAGGCCGGTTTCGTTATCCCGAACCGCGTCGTTGTTGAAGGCCGGCAGCACCACGAAGCGCTGCGCCGCAGGAATCACCTTATCCCAGTTCTGGGTGACGCCGCTCAGGTCGATCACCGCCGCGCTCTGCGCCATTGACCCGCAACCTGCCAGGAGCAGTCCGCCCAGCATGAGCACGATGCTCCCCATTCCTACACGCATCCTGATGTTCATATTATCCTCCTGTGCTGTATCGCTAGGGATTGCCTCTTCATTCTTCCCATTTTTTTTAAGCAAAAATTGCGCTAGAGCAGAAACACCCTTCACCTTGTGGAATGCTGGTGCGACCACCTGACGAAAATGCGTTCTATTTCGCTCAGATGAATCGGGAAAATGGAAGGAGGGGTCTGATGGCGAGCGAATGAGCCACTCGTGCTCTCATGAATCTAAAATGATTCATCCCTGTATCACCTCCGATTCACTCAGAGAGGCTATCGCAAGTCGAATGGCACCGTGCAAGACGAGAACGATTTCGAAAAGAATGTACTCCTAATCCGCTGCGGCACCTTACTGAACCGCACCTGCCCGGAGGTTTGGCGGACTGTTTCAGCATCCTGCTGTCTTTCGTTGCAGTGCGTTGCCAACATCGGGTATGTAACTCCCGCATGCCGATTGAGAATAATTTCCAATACGATGAGCTGTCGCGGAAGAACCCCGGCGACCGTCTCGCCATAGCGGAACTGACGCCGGGCCTGGAGCCCGGTGCTCCAGCTTGGCTCGACGCCATGGCGCAATGTGGGACTACGTTGTCGCAAGCCGGTGTCCGCGTGATCGTCTTGCTACACGGCTCCGTCATGGGAACCGACCTGTTCGGGGTACAGCGGTTGGATGAACTGGGCGGGCTCAAACGGGGCTACTCACGCGGCGTGGCGGGGCTCGATGCCTTATTGGCCCTGATGCGTGAAGGCAGCAATGGCATTCCCCCGCTGCCCGGTGGGTTAAAGTCACCGCTCGCCAATGATAAGCCGACCAAGGACCTCCTCGACGATCAGCTCGGCGACGCAGGAAACTTTACGGACGTCTATGCGGAACTGATGAGGCAATCGCTTAACCAAGGTCTCGAACGCCCGATCCATTGCGTCCGTGAACTCTGGTCCTGCGAACACCATCACCTGGGCCGTGCCATGGCGGCTGTCTCAATGCTCGGACGTCTTCGCGACTGGGTCGAGGCACACAAGCTGGGCCAAGGAGATCGCATCCTGGTACAGGCTCATGGGCAGGCGGGACTAATCCTCGCTCTCGTCTCAAACCTCTTATGTGTGACCGCGAATAGTAGCCGGATGCGTCTATTCGATCTCTTGTCGGCTTTTGCCTCGCAGATCAATCGACCAGACATCATCTCGACAATCCAACGTGTCGTTCCGTTGCTGTCGAACGGCACCTTTCTCAATGGAGCAGCGCTGGACATCGTCACGTTTGGCATGCCGGTGCGATACGGATGGGATCCATCAGACCTCGGCAAGCTGCTGCATATCGTGAACCATCGCACCATGCGAACCGACGGCAAAACATGGCTCTCGAAAATGGAATTACCTCAGATCACAATGGAGATGCCGATTGCATGGGGCGGCGACTACGTGCAGGAACTGGCCGTAGCCGGCAGCGACGCCGTGCCGACGACCGAGCCGGCAAAAGCAGCAAACAAAGCTCTGTGGGAAATGGTTGAGCCGTTTGATGGATTCGAACGATGGCTCGAATGTGCCCGCCGTGCTGTCCGTATCCCGAGTGAGGGACTGGGGATTCTCGCCGACTATCAAGATTCCACGGGGTCAACGAATGTGCGCGATCACTACTATGGTCACGCAGCCTACACCCGCCTGAACGCGATGCTGTTCAATACGACGACGATCGTTCGCGCCCTCTATTCATAGAGTTTTTGACAGAACCTCACTCAGCGAAACCGGGGTTGTTGCCGGGGGATCGTAGCTTTGGTAGGAATATTGAATGCTCAAGCTGATCCCAACAGTCAGCGCAAAGAAGGCCAACAGGGCATAAAAGACAGACTGAAACGACCTCCGATTGGTGAACACGCCGGACACAGAGAGGTACAGGGCAACGAGCACCGGCAGTAGCAAAAACATGGTGGTGATAATGATCGCCATGGTCGTCACCTCCGTGGAGCGCAGTGCCCATAATGAGACGTCAGAGAGATGAAGCACTACCCTGCGCCTGAAGATACAGGTTGCGAAACTGGGGGTTCCCCCAGTTTTACTCGAATAAACTACTAGGGCCTACTCATTCGAGAATAGGACCGAAAAGACCTACCGTTTCCACCATTTGAGTACTAGGAGGCAAAAAGGGAGAGAGACTCGGAAAGGCTCCCCTGCCCACATACCTGCCACGAGTACGAGCCGTCGTGTATGGCGATTGTCAGTCAAGGGACCGTTTTCGTAAATAAAATCGCTTCCTGCACCCATGGCAACGCCAGGGAAACTTGCCGAACAATCGACGGAAGAAATCACGCCCCCCATGCCGCAGAGACCGATGGCACTGTACTGAAAAACAGAAGGGACACCGGATATCGGTCCCGATGGCCCGACCGGAGGGGATACCTGCCTCGACATTCTCGACGGGCGGATATGGAATACGTTCCGTGAGCATCTAGGCCTCGAACTAGAACCGATCGCCGCAAAGCTGGTGTAGCCTTCGCTCGTTCTCATGCGATAGAGACAGAAAGGCGAGACCCGCCCGGTCTCCTTCGGCCCACTGTACCCTGCCCACATCGCATGGCACGGCGGCGGGACTGCCGCCTGGGTACATCATAAGCGTCAGATATTGCCCGGGCTTGAGGGCTTTCGCGAGGCGGAGGCCACACCCCCTCGCCGTCATATCGATCACCTGCCCGCTGGCGAGACCTGCCTTATTCGCAACGACTATCCGAAAATCCACAACCACTCGCACAGACCGCCGTGGTTCTCTCCAGAGCACCTGGGGTTCCTGTTCGGACAACTGGTGTATTGTTCCTCCCATGGCGAACTCCTCCTTCGCAGTGGACATTCGTAATACCAATTTAAAAAGCAACTCTCATGCCGAGAGAATCTCACCTGGGCCAGAGCAAACACACAGCCAACTTTGTGGGGAATTGGCAGGACCACCTCCCAAGAATACGTAATATTTCAGTCAGATGAATCGAAGGATGGGAAGGGAGGAGTTGAAAGCGAGCGAGTGAGGCATGCGTCCTCTATGAATCTAAACTGATTCACCTCTGTATCACTTCAGATCCTCTCAGACAGGCTGTCTGCCTCGCTAGCCGGATCGGGTACCTATCTCAGGCCCTATTGATACGAACGCACAAATCGCAGACGCCAAGGTTGATTTATCGGCAGATACAGTGTGCATAGCAGGAGTACGTAGGGCAGCTCATTAATACTGAGACGGTCCATGTTCGATCATGCTCCCCACGCCTATCGCCCCGATATTCACCAATCCCCGATACCTAATCTTAGCTTCACGAATCACGATCATCGTCTCTAGCGGCGTCGAAAGTGCTCTCACCGAGTTGAACAGAACATGGAGGGAATGATGATGACGCGATTGTTGATCACACGCATCCTGTGCATCCTATTCCTATTCGCCATACCTACACTACCGGCGCAGGCGGCCGTGTTTGTCGATGCCGATTTCGAGTCCTGTGCGTCAGGCAGTGGGAACGATTTCCCATGTCAGGGATGGAATGATTTCGGGCTTGAGTTTATCAACGCTCCCGGCCATAACAAAACGAAGTGACGAACTCGCTGTCGTTCTCAGGGTCGAAGTCCGTTAAGACAACATTTGTGGACAACACGTCCTCACCGGGCGTGAGTTGTGGATTAGACAACCCATCGATTTACTATTTCTTTTCTGGTCAGGACTGGCTTTTCACCAGAGCCGCTGTGCGCAAGTCCCCAGGTTTTCTTATCGCAAGTAGTAATAGTACGAAAATGTTTAGGTTCGCCCCAAGCGTAGGTGGAGCGAAGACCTGGCCGGTTCTAACAGTGCTGATGTACAACCAGAGCTATACGATTAGCCTAGAGGGAGGCTGGTCAATGGGTTCTGTTCTATACCAAGGCGGTCCGCCTGTCTCCTCGACGGCGTGGGATCAAGTTGAGACCGAATGGAAGATGAATACACCTGGGCAAGCAGACGGCCTCGTGCGCCTCTGGGTCAACGGAACGCTATACATTGAGCGGTTGAATTTGCAGATGAGGGGACCGACCCCGAGTAGCATCAATAGCCAAGGATTGTCTAACCCATCAACAACAAAGTTTTCGGAAGCCCAGATTTTCGTTCAATGTGGCATCGGTAACATGTGGTGGGATCGTGTTGCGGTCGGGAATGCGCGCATCGGGCCGGCGTCGGCGGTGATCGATAACGTCGACCCATTCGTGCCGGAGTTTCTGACGACCAACCCGGCCACGAAGACGATTTCCTGGTCGGCCTCCTTCGATCCTGTGCCCGGCAGCGGACTGGCCGGGTATCATCTGCGGCGATGCAATCCAGCTCCCTGTAACCCCACCGGCACATTCCAACCCATCGCGGCCCCTGCGACCTCGTATGTCGATGCCAGTGCGCAGGCCGGCGTGAGCTATTCGTACACCGTCAATGCCTTCGATGTGGCTGGAAACGATAGCCTCTATACCTTGCCCGTGAACATGGCTATTCCCCCCGGCCCTTCGGTGTCGAACGTCACCACCTCTGCGGCATCCAATACCACCAACTCCATTACATTTGCCCATACCGTCCTTGCGGGCAGCAATAAAGTCTTGGTGCTCTGCACCGCGGCACGAGACACGGTGGCCGGGGATATTCCGGTCTTGTCGGCCACGCGTGGCGGGGTGGCGTTGACGAAGGTCCGCCATGATCGGATCGCCCTCCCCGCGAGTGATAGTTTTGGGTCGGAAATCTGGTATCTGAAAAATCCCCCGGTGGGGACGGCCAATCTCGTCGTCACGTGGACCAGTCCGCTGAGCAGCTATGGCATTGCCAACGCCATCGTGTTCAACGGCGTCAATCAAACCACGCCCATCGATGCGCACACCGGGAACACGGGGACGACGGCGGCCCTCTCGTCCTCGATCACCACGGTGTCCGACAATGCCATGATCCTGGGCTGCGCACTCACGCAGGATCAAAACGTGACGAACGGAGCCGGGCAAACCGAGCAGGTGAACCGCGACACGAGCCCAACCGTGGATGGCACACTGATGTACACCCTGAACAAGGCCCTGCATGGCGCTCAGTCCGTGGGAGCGACCCAGCCGGCTGCCCAAGCCTGGGCTCAGAGCGTGGTGTCCTTAAAGCCCGCGCCATAACGGAGGGGGAGCGGAAGCGCCTAAAACGAGATCGTGTGTCGGGACTGAGGAAGTGTCATCGTCAGCCCTGAAAATCGTGCATGATACCCCTACGTTCATTTAGCCTTGCTAGCGGCGCTGCGCGGCAGCCGCCGCTTCTAGCAAGCGTTTGGACGACTCCACTCCGCTTTTAAGTTGTTGAGCAAACAGGCCTGCCGCATGGACGGCGACATCGGGGAGCAGGCGTGCTGCCAATTCCGCCACATCAATACGTTCTTTGGAGGTGGCCGCCTGGCTGCGTGCAATGGCAGCGGACACTACCGCCGCACCTAGAGTCATCTTACTCATGACGTCCGGCCGCGGACCCGCGCCTAGGGCGCCGGTAACGATATCTCGCTGCAAATCACCCAACAGATGTTTGTTGCCCAGTTTTTCCACCGGGTCCCACACATCCTCTACTTCCTGAATCCATTCCCACCATGGAATCCTGGGTTTGTAGAGAATAACTTTGATGGTATAGGTCGCACAGGCGCCGCGCGCCTGACTGAGATAGTCTTCCGCGAGCTGACTGAAGTAGAGAACCTGTTCAAGCTCGAATGTCTTAAACTCGCTTGCCGCGCCGAGTTCTTCCAGCAGGCGAGGCCTCTTGATCACTTCGAACAACGTGTGCCACCAAATGGTTTGATGGCGTCCAGCAGGGATGAGCCAATAGATGATGTTACGGAAATACCATTGAATCATCTTGTATTGTTGGCAAGGCACACGACCACCCGTACTGTCAGGCACATAAAAGCCGTGCAGTTTTTGCGCATGCTGTGGCCCTAAACTTTCGTCTTCAAGATACCGATCACCGGTGAGGTTGATGTCAAAAAAGTGATGCCAGGTGGAGTCCACTACGACACGGCCTTTGCCGACACGGTGGCCGTCCCATGCGCCAATCACACCAAAGGTGATCTCATCGGTAGGGGCAGTGCCGCCGGTATGCGCGTCTGTATCCAATGCCGGCGACGTCGTATTTCGTTTCACCTGGCCCGTTGCCACGATCTCAGGCCCCAACGGCGTTGGCACATATCCTGGAGGTGGATTGACTGGCGTGTAGTCAGGATATTCGCGCACGGTGTTGCCGCCGAGTGTAAACGTGCCATTGAAGCTGGCCGGCACTTCGCACCAACCTTCGTGCATATGGTCTGGTAAAAACGTGACGGCGCCTTGTGGTGAGCACAACAACGGGTGGGGCAAGTATTTCCTGGCAAGGTAGCCTTGCTTGACGCTCAAGCCCGCGGAATACCACGCGGGGGTAATGGGTTGCGCTACTTCGTCGGATTGGTCTTCGAAATGTGTCACGCCATCCAGCCCGGGTTGCGTGGTGTCGTGCCGCGTGGCCCCCGTCGGCGGTGGTGCCGACGGCTCTCCATTGGGTCCAGCGCCGGACCACCAGCGGCGCATGCTGCGCACCCGCGGGATCAGTCCGCACAGCGGTGCACCCAAATTGGCATGATCGCCGGTGGCGAAGAAGCCGCCACCGTTTTCCATGAACTGCGCGATCGCTTCGGCCTCGGGCGCGAACGCGGGGTTGGGGTTCCCGGCTTCAATAGCAAACAGCAAAGCCATGTCGTAATCCGCAAGTGTGCGCGACTGTCCATTCACAGTAAAAGGCTGATTGAAGCGGAAGTTCACCACATCCGCGCCACGATCAGCCTTAATTTGCGCGTCTGTCCCCGCAGTGCCAGACGGGGTGCGGTGCGCCTTGGTAATCTCTACGTCAAAGCCCACCCACGCGGTATTTTGTAGCACGCTGATAAACTCGCCTAAATGGAACTCGCGGGAGTTACGTCCCGTAGCCTCCGCGACAGTCTGCCCCGTCCACGGTAGGAAACCACCGTTAACCGCAGCACCCGGCCAATCATCTGTGACAACAAGCACACGCACCAATGGTTTCATCACTGCCTCCTTATGCTATTTGTCCCGTGCCCTTTACCTTCCCTTGGGTCCCTCGCCTTTCGCCTCGTACCTGCCCCACTTGGGTTCAACTGTCTACCCCTGCGCCCAGTTATCCTGCCATGGTTGTCTTAGAGTATGCGATATGCTTGATCGGGCAACAGAGGACCTGTTTCTTCTGCAGCGAATTCCTTCTTCACCCTGTGTGCCCCCTGCTGTACGGGCAGGCGAGCAACTCTCATGCCGAAATGATCTCACTTAACAGGCTCATAAATTCACGAGATTGTGAAGGCGGGCAGTCTTTGGGGGCGGGAGAGTGAATCAGAACTGATTCAGAGGGAGAACGAAACGATACAGGTGTAGGCCTCGGATGGAGGTTACCCAGTTGAGATACAGCGCTCTTGTGTCATCTCACTTCACAACATGCTGGATTCAGGGGGCCTATTCCAGGAAGGGAACCGATCAAACCGTAAGACGGGGAGCAGAGGTCAGAGTTTCTCTTTTATGGGAGCGAAGTCATGCATGCCATGAAGCAGGACGGGACTATCTCGAACTGCGAGAGACATTGCAGTCTGATACACTCACCGATTGGTTCCGCGCACCGGGCAGACGCCAAGGCATGCCATGTTGGACATTCCAACATGAGTGGAGCCCCACGGCTTTAGCCTACTCCGCCGAAGCAGCTTTGGCTGCGAAGGCCGGACAGCCGTGGTTCATTTTGGGTCTTCGGCGGAACCCGCCGAGCCTACTCCGCCGTAGTAGCCGACACGGCTACGAAGGCTGGAAGCGTGTCTTCCTTCGCCAAGGCTTCGGAGGACACCCGCTGCGCATTCCTCCACAGCTTTATCCATCCTCCGTAGCAGTCTACTGCGGAGGACGGGCAGCTGTGGCTTCCTGCGTAGGCGGGTGAATCAGTAACATGCAAGCCATGGGGGATAGTGTTTTGCCGTCTCTCTAGTATAAGGTGGGTGCTCTGATCCCCTGACGAAGGAAGAATCTCAATGTTTCGATATGGCGTGCCGGTACTCGTTGTCTTGATCGCACTGTCCACTAGCTGCGGTCCACTGGAGACACAGGAAAATACCGTCGAGCAGTCCGTTGAACAATCTCATGGAACAGGAGCGGGCAAGGAACCGAAAGGGGTCGTGCGCCGTCCCAATATTCAGAGCCATAATGCAAGGTTTTATCATGAGAGCCAACGATCCCGTGTGTCTATCCGATATCGGAATACGGGTCTGAACCCGGCCTATAACGTGAGAACCGACCTTGCCGTGTTTCTGGATGGGAACAGTGTGCCAATAGAAAAAGATACCTTTACCCTGCCGACACTGGCGCCAAACAGGGGCCTAGAATTGCGAGGCACCCTTTCAGATGCCTTCTTTGAAAACGTGATGAATAGCAAGACGACGTTACTTATGGAATTTACAGTTCGATACCAGGACGAGCGAGGCCAAGAATTTGAGGCGCTTTCCACCTGGCAATTCAGTCGGAGCACGCTTGAACTCTTCCTTATAGAGGAACGGGCAAATTAGTTCGTCAGGTCCCTCCCGCACCGCAAGGACTATCGACTCTTCATTCGCTCACCACACCCGGAGAGATTCTGAGGGTTTTCAGAACAAGCGCGCAACCTATCCCAGTGGCTTACTCCGAGAAGGTCCTGACGCTTGCGAGCGGCTATGTGATCCTGGCGAGTGACTGCTAAAGCTGAAGCCACTGCTGTTGCGCTGTGCCCGAAACGCGCTGAGATATATTTCATGACACCGACCCCGACCCCGACCCTTTCCTGATCGGTGCTCATTTCCCTTTCGGCTTCCACTCCTGCACCAGCTTTTGCGCCTTGGCGATCTGGGCAGGGGTCATCTGGTCGGTGAGCGTATTACGAAGAAGGGTCGCCGGCTTATCTCCGCTCGTGATCGCCAGGCTATACCACTTATATGCCTGGACAAGATCATGCGGCACCCCCTGGGCATCCTCGTACATGATGGCAATTTTCGTTTGAGCGACGGCCTCTCCTTGGTCTGCGGCCAGACGGAACCATCGCAAGGCCTGCTTATAGTCTTTCGGGACTCCCTCTCCGTTAAAATACAACGTCCCCAGGTTGAACTGCGCCTTGGCCTGTCCCTGGACCGCCGCTTTGTCATACCATTTCCCTGCCTGGACATCGTCCTGCGGCACACCTCGGCCTTTGCGATATAGCACCCCGAGGTGGTACTGCGCGAGGGCATCTCCCTTCTCAGCGAGCGGACGCCACTCACGCAAGGCCGCGGCGTAGTCTTCACGGTTATTGGCATCCATACCTGCCTGAAAGTCAGCCCATGCCGGCACAACAAAACAGACGATCGACAGTACAAGGGGGACGGAAAATTGGAGCACGATCGACGGAAGGGGACGAATCGAAAAAGACATGGAAGCCTCGTTGGGACACGTATTGTAGGAGTGACGCGATCGACGACATACGGGCTGCAGATGGAAGATGTACCCTATGGAGGGAAAATCTGTCAAATGCCAGATGAGGAGGCAGCCATTTACGCACATGGAACCCTGAGCGACTTGATGTCACAGACTCTTTCAGAGACCCTCGAAGGCCGTCCAACAAAGCCACAGCAGCCTGCTAGTGAGAAGGGGATATCATCACGCCACTGAGGTCAGGAGCAATCGTGGGGTAGAAGCTCTCCAACGTGATGATAAGCACTTCCTCCCCCTTGCCCCCAAAGCCAATGACCTCATCTTCATGCGGTGTTCTCTCAAATCGATGTTCCCACTTCAAACCATCTGAATCGATATACGTATTGACCGTGCCGTAGAAGTCCTCCACTCCTTCCCCTTTGCGCTGGCCCACCATCTTCCATGCCTTGTGGATAATCGGGTGTCTGCTCTCTCCCTCCTTGAGGGTAACCAGTACATAGGAACCGGCAATGGTGACCATGAATTTTCGTGGATCTATCTGAACCGCAACAGCCTGGCGATTGCCGGAGCTATAGTCCGCTATAGCCACGGCTTTCCGGCTCGTACCCGTGACGGTCCCGATCGTGGTCTTAAAAAACCCGGGAGGGTGAATCCTCCCAAAATGAGGGTGCTCTATTGCAAGAAGTTCCGCTGCACTTAATACGTGGGCGAGATCCATGGGAGGCATTTTACCGCAACGAACGGTCTCTAGTCATACAGGTGGACAATGACGATGCCGGGTTGGTTAGGACACTTGCATGAACACTGTCCGATTGTAAGCCAAATCGTAACGTCCGTACAGCGTAGGGGGAGGGACTCGAAGGGATGGGGGTGGTCGCCATCAATCGGAATGTGTGATGACAAAACTTGAGACCATTTGACACCCAAACGGAAAGGAGTCGCGCGAGGGTTTAGATTTTTTTATATACGAACTCAAGCGAGGACCACCAAACTCCCACACCTTGAGGAAGTTGGCGAGGATACTAACGAGAGCCGCACTGATGATGACAACTGACATGTCCATTTTGTCGGTGGCTCTTCATTACCTAACAAAACAGAGGAGGCGGGGGGAGGCTTCCCGTAAGGGTGGTTAGCCGATTCGGCCTCGCTATTGCTTATCCGTCTACCCTTGTTAGAAAAGAGGGAAGAGGGGCTCTGAAGGCGAGGTAACCATTCCCGTATACAGAGGTTGCCCTGTCCTCGGTTCCGACAAAACCCGCTTCCCTCAAAATGGCTTTCATGTAAACACCTCACTTTCAGGGAAGGACGGTTCCTTCGTTACACTCGAACTCTACCAACAGTGGGGAAAACGTGTCAAACGGAAGCCGAGCTATCACCCACAATTCCTCGCCACTCAATACTCCGCCTCTGCCGCGCTCTTACACGCGACTCGATTCTTTGGCGCAACTTGGCTGTAGTTCGAGCGGCCTGGACAATGGTCGATGCGACGAGGGAATGCTTCCGTAGGGTCGCGTCCAGCGCTTCCGTAGGGCTGGACGCATCCGTGATGGTGTGGTGTACTGAATGCAGACAGGGAATGGTCGAGTGGTCGTCAACGAAACAGCAGCGGGAGACAAGAGCGGGGAGGCATCGAACACAATTTTCCGAGGACACACTCCATGCTATACGAACTATTCATGTACTGGGTTGTCGGGAGCATTGCAGTGGTCGTGGCCAGCATGGTGCTCGGTGGTTTGCTATGTGTGTGGTGCGCTTCTAGAGGTAGTAAGCGGAGCCGGTTTGTCTCTGACAACCTCCCTTCCGCCCTGGGAAGGTCTCCGGAGCAACCAAGCTACCAATGATATAACTCCCTCCAAGCTTGCTTTCCGTGGACCAATGCTGAGGCGGATTCATTCAGGTTGTCAGTGGTGTAAGACTTCGATTGTCTCGCCAACGAGGAGCACGTTCTCAGTCTCAGTGAGGAGGGATGGCTCAGGAACTGCCGTTTCAGAGAATATAGGAGTCAGAAGTAGCAGAATATGATGAAGTAGAGGGGCTTTGCACGATCACTTCTTACCGCAGGCAACTTTTAACAGTTCTTGACCAACGCTCATCGGTGCCACTGGTTTCCACTGTTGTTCCACTGCAACGCTATACACTTCCGCCCCGTGTCCCATACGGCCAGAGAACTTCGTATACGCAAGCGCCCGACTACGGTCTTCTGCACAGTCATACGTTTGCTGCGTCTTGATCGATAAGTACGAGTTGCCCCTTGAGGTCTGTGTCGTCTGTAAGTCGAATAACGACGACATCTTCACCAGATCGCCTTTGCGGCGAATGGTGTCTGGGTCAGCGTAGGCAATCACTCCTGCCACCTTGTTCGCACTGACCTCGACCCACTCCGCGTACGCAGGTCCACCACTCACGACCAAGAGCATCATCAGAATCAGTTGTATCATTCAGCATGTCTCCTGCGAGATCATCATCGGACATCTTGAGTGTGCCTCCGTTTGTGATTATGGTCAAACAATACCTGGATTTCTGTCGCGACACCTTGAGGGATCTTGGCCAATCGCTACGGCAGGTGCAAAAAATATCGGCGGATCTATTGCGAACGAGGGCGCGGGGCTACGTCCTTCAATGGGAACCGCTCAATGTCTTCACGCCCTCAGGATACACGAGCCGGTCTCAACCATCCCTCAATTCGGTCAACGCTCCCGAGCCTTATGCTGATACCTGGATACATCGCGACTTAGGGAACTTCGGCCTCTCAATATCCTTTATGTATGTGCTCATCTCATCGTCAATCACGACCATTCACGACCCTGAAGCTCTGGCATTGTCCGACTCAATCATTCAACCTTGCTGCTATAAGTAATTCGGTCGATATTGTGCACAGGCAGGTCACGCAAGTTCACAACCCGGAGCAGCGTCCTAATTTTCTCAGAAGACTACGACGTGAGCCACACGACCTCAACGTGCTCGTGCGCCCACTTGAGCCAGGATTTACGCGCGGAGTTGAACGTCTCTGTTATCTGAATAACTGCGTTGCAAGTTTGAATGGGGTGAGTGACGGGTTTCGAACCCGCGACCTCCGGATCCACAATCCGGCGCTCTAACCAACTGAGCTACACCCACCATTCGGAGAAGAACTCGACACGGGTTCTGTGGAGAAGGAGATCTTAGCAAAGACAGAAGAAGCCCCGCAACCAGGCATGATGTCACGGGTCAATTGTGAAGAGACTTCTGCGTAGCCGTCATTTCCATTATCGGGGGATGACGATGATCGCTGGTCAACCCCTGGCATTAAAGGCCGTCTGCATTTCCGCAAGAATGGCGGCGGCAGCAGCAGCAGGATCTGACGCGTCTCTGATGGGTCGCCCAACCACCAAATAGTCGGCCCCAGCCGAAATGGCCTGGGTCGGCGTGGTCGCCCGGGCATGATCATCGACACCTTTGCCGGCAGGTCTCACCCCGGGTGTGACAATCAGGAATCGCGGACCGACCTTGGTGCGGAGGATCGCCGGCTCTTCGCCAGAAGCCACCACTCCATCACAACCCACTTCGGACGCCAAAAGTGCGCGCGCGGTAACCAAATCCTGCACGCTCCGTTGAATGCCCATATCGTGAAGATCGTGGGTGTCGAAGTTGGTCAACACCGTCACCGCCAACAATTTCAGTGTGGATGCTCCACGGCCTTGAACGGCTGCGGCCAGCGCCTTCCGATTGGCATGGACCGTAAGGAATTCCACACCCATCGCTGCAACCCGCGCAGTGGCCCGACGAACCGTTTCCTCAATATCGAGGAACTTGAGGTCCAGAAATACTCGCTTGCCTCGGGTGATCAGGCGCTGGACCATCTCAGGTCCAGCGGCGGTGTACAGTTCGAGTCCCACCTTCACGAACATGACCTGATCCTGCACGCGATCGAGAAGCCGGTCGGCCTCATCGCGTGAGGGCACATCAAGAGCCAAGATTAAACGGTCACGGGCTATGATCGTTGACACAGGTGTATCCTTTTCAAGAATAGCTCACCTTGACGCTTTGGAGAGCCGTGTGGTACAAGTGCGTTCTTTTCCAGAGGAGTCTACTATGCCGGTTGTACATAAATCGACTGTTCGCCGAGCTCGCCAATCCGTGAAACGGCACGCTCGTAACCATGCGGCGCTGGGCGCCCTCAAAAGCCTCGTCAAGAAAGTTCAAACGGCGGTCACCGAGAAAAAAGTTGAAGATGCGAAGGCTTCGCTGCGCCTCGCCACATCGGCCCTCGGAAAAGCCGTGACAAAGGGTGTGATGAAGCCGAACACAGCTTCGCGCCGGATTGCTCGACTCACCCTCCGTGTCAACTCCTTGTCTGCTTCCGCCTCGTAATCGTCCGCACATTCGAGATGGTCCTCGCTCTTGCCGGTTTCGGGGCCTCAGGGCCACGACTCGGCGCGGGTGGATGTGCGTGTCCCTGCGCCCGATCGCAGAGCCGTAATAGCACGTCTTCAAGAATTCGCGCAGGACGTCCGCCACTTCCACCCTTCAGCTTGGCATCCGCATGTAAAAACAACTGGAGCGCTTCCTGCAAATGGGCGTCAGGGAATTGATCGAGAAACCCACGTACTTTGTAGGGATCCATGCGCAAGGTCCGAGCAGCTTCTCCCTCACGCCCCCCTTGCCGTGCGACGTCCTTGACCTTCCACAATCTCCGATATTGCCAGGCCAGTGAACCAAGGATTCTCAATGGCGCCTCTCCCGCTTCAAGATTTCTGGCCAAGATCGCCAATGCCCGCCCTCGATTTTTTGTACCGATCGCCAACGTCAAATCAAATACTGACGCGCCTGGTTCCATCCCCCGCAATGTCGCGGCATCGGCCGCAGTCACCACCTGACCGGGCGAGACGTAGGCGGCAAGTTTCTCCAGTTCACGCCGAACTGAATAGAGCGACCCACCACAAGCCTCTTTAAGCAAGTCAATCGCATCGTCATTGAGGCGGATCCCAACCCGTTCAGCGTCCTGTTTGAGCCAAGGAAGCCACTGCGCCTCTCTCAGAGGAGAGCAATCGACCGTCACCGCAGCCTTCGTGAGAGCCTGGGTAAACTTGAGTCGCCCATCAAGTTTCGATGCGACAAAGATCACAGCGGTGGAGTCGTTCGGCGCCTTCAGATAGGGAAGTATCGCGTCGCATTCTCGGGCCGAAAGTTTATCAGCCGCTTTTACCACCACCATGCGCCGAGGCGCGAATACGGCGACCTCCGAGGCACAGGTGACAATCTCCGCCCCGCTCACATCGTCACCATAGAACAGATCGCAATTAAAATCGCTCTCACCGTCCCCCAACAGCGCGGACCTCAGCACACCGAGAGCCATATCGCGCAGCAAATCTTCCTCGCCGACCACCGCATAGAGCGGCGCGACCGTGCCTTGCGCAAGCTGCGCATTGAGCTGAGCATGAGAGAGAGCGGACGCCATAGGAGATATCCGATTTATTTAATGGGGTGGTCCACGTTGTCCGATTCCTGACGTGCAAGTGGCTTTGTCAATTCTCCCGATTCCAACTGGAGCAGAAAGCGGGAGGCTAAATCCTCGGCAACGAAACGACCGGCCTGCTCTAAGGCCCGATTCTGTAGAACGCGGTTAAATTGCAAGTCCGGCGTCACGTAGAACTCCGATGCGCCCTTCGCTACTTGTGTCCACACAACACGTTGCGTCCTGGTCTCCTCCACTTTCACGATCACCACCACCTCTGCGCGGCTTTCGAGCGTGGTGGTCTGGGTGAAACTGAGCGTGGGAAGAAGAACCGAAAGAATTTGCCCGGACAACACCAGATCAGCCGCCTCAGAATCCGCAACGACTTGGGCCCCACTGCCCGAGGAAAATTCATGCCGCAGATAGTTCGTATAGCGGGTTTCTAAATTTGGCTCAAACGTTCGGTTTTCCAACGTCCTGACAACCAACCGTGGTGGAGGTGATGTGGGCGAGGAGGCCGTGGCCGCTCCCCCAATCGTAGGCCCAGCTCCTTCCACACGGAATTGATAGCCGCAGGCCCCTAGAAGCGCAAGGAACAGGCAGAGTGCTGAGACGTGAGTGCTGAGCATGAAAAGACGGTACACCTTCTCCTTCCGAATCGCACCATTCTTGATCTCAGGTCTTACCACTCCGCACTTCCTTAGATGACAAAGTTTATGAGCTTTTTCTCCACATAGATCACTTTTTTCGGCTCGTTACCCTGCAACCACTCCGCTACCTGGGCTCGAGCCAGCCCTTCGACCTGCTCGCGAGTGGCATCGGCCCCCACGTCGAGTTTGGCCCGCAACTTTCCATTGACCTGGATCGGAATGGTCAGCCGATCACTGACGATCATGGCCGGATCGAAGATCGGCCATGGCTGTTGTGAGACGCTCGCTTCGTGACCCAGTACCTCCCACAACTCTTCAGCCAGATGGGGGGCAAAGGGCGCCAGAAGAAGAACAAAGGGTTCAAGCAAAGTTCGAGAACGCTGCTCGGCCTTCGTCATCTCATTCGTAAACACCATCATCTGGGAGATCGCCGTATTGAACCGCAATCCTTCGATGTCCTCAGTCACCTTCTTGATCGTCTGGTGAAGCACCCGCTGGTGTTCGAGGGTAGGAACGATGTCTATCACAGCACTCGACAATCGGCCCTCTTCATTCACCAGGAGGCGCCATGCCCGTTCGAGAAACCGCGTGACCCCTTCCACACCTCTCGTGCTCCAAGGCTTTACAGCCTCCAGCGGACCCATGAACATTTCATAGAGCCGCACCGCATCGGCCCCGAACTGGTCCATCATCTCATCGGGATTCACGACGTTGCCGCGGGATTTCGACATCTTCTGGTTGTCTTCCCCCAAGACCATTCCCTGATGCACCAATTTCCTGAATGGCTCCGGCGTGCTGACGACTCCGATGTCGTAGAGAACCTTGTGCCAAAACCGCGCATAGAGCAGATGTAGCACGGCATGTTCGCTGCCGCCTATATAGAGATCCACCGGCATCCAATAGCGCTCCTGTGCTGGATCGACAAGCTGGCCCTGATTCTTCGGATCGATAAATCGTAGATAATACCAACAGGAGCCGGCCCACTGAGGCATCGTGTTGGTTTCACGGCGTGCCGCTGCTCCGCTGATCGGATCGGTGGTCGTCAGCCATTCAGTAAGATTTGCGAGCGGGCTTTCGCCGGTCCCGGACGGTTTGAAGTTGTTCGTCTCCGGCAACAATATCGGCAGGTGCTCCTCAGGAAGCGGGACGGCCTGGCCATCTACCCACACAATAGGAAAAGGCTCGCCCCAATATCGCTGGCGGGCAAAGAGCCAATCTCGCAATTTATAGTTCACCGCCTTGCGCCCCTTGCCCTGCGATTCTAACCAGGCCGTGATCTTGGGAATCGCATCCTCCGGTGTCAGCCCATCAATAGAAAAGCCTCTATCCGGCGTCGTGGAATTGATGACCGTCCCCTTATCGGTCTCAACGAAGGCTTCTTGCTCAACCTGACCGCCTGCGATCACTTCGCGGATCGGTAAACGATAGGTCTTCGCAAAAGCCCAGTCCCGCTCGTCGTGCGCCGGCACAGCCATGATGGCCCCGGTCCCATAACCCATCAACACGTAATCGGCAATCCAAATAGGCAGTGGTTCCTTATTCACCGGATTCACCGCATAGCCGCCGGTGAAGACCCCAGTCTTTTCCTTTTCGAGTTCCTGCCGTTGGAGGTCGCTTTTTCTGGCCGCCGCCTCGCGATAGGCCGTGACCTCGGCGCGGCGGTCGGTGGCCGTGACGACCGCAACTAACGGATGCTCCGGAGCCAGCACCATATAGGTCGCGCCGAACAAGGTATCGGGCCTTGTCGTAAAGATCCGAACCGTGCCGGAGGCACCGGCCAGATCGAACTCGACTTCCGCGCCGATCGATCGGCCGATCCAATTTTTCTGCATCTCCAACGTGCTGGCAGGCCACTCAACCAGCTTCAAGTCTTCGAGCAGCCGATCGGCATAGGCTGTAATCTTCAACACCCATTGACGCATCGGTTTGCGTACCACATCGAATCCGCCGACTTCGCTCTTGCCGTCGATAATTTCTTCATTCGCGAGCACCGTCCCCAGAGCGGGACACCAGTTCACCGGCACCTCTGCCACATAGGCCAGCCCTCGCTCGAACAGCTTCAAGAAGATCCACTGTGTCCAACGATAATACTCGGGGTCGATCGTGCTGATCTCGCGTTCCCAGTCATAGGAGAGCCCGACCCGTTTCATCTGACGTTTGAACGTCGCGATGTTTTCAGCTGTCGTGACAACCGGATGGATTCCCGTCTTCACCGCATATTGCTCGGCTGGGAGCCCGAATGCGTCCCACCCCATCGGGTGCAGCACGTTAAAGCCCCTCATACGTTTGTAGCGGGACACGATATCCGTCGCCGTATAGCCTTCAAGATGGCCGACGTGGAGCCCGGAACCAGATGGATAGGGGAACATGTCGAGGCAGTAGAACTTCGGCTTAGCCCGATCGTCGGCCACACGGAAGGTCCGATGCTGCTCCCAATAGGCCTGCCACTTCACTTCAAGGGCCTGGTGATCGTAAGTTTTACTCATGTTGGGAATGAATCGCTCCCGTTTCAAAAAAGAAAACGGACTCTAACATAGCCCAGCAGGAGCAACAAGAATCGGAAAGGAGGAGTTCGCATAGAGCGGGCCGGTCTTCGCAGGAAGACCGGCCTGTTGATGCAGGGAAGACAGTCTCTAGCGGGCTGCGGGAAAGCCATTTCGGCATAGCAGTGTGTCAACGGTCCATGCACGTCGCGTTCACTGCATCCACTGTCCGCTAATGGTCAGTTGGCTGGCTACGATGCCGATGATATGTCCTTCGATATCGAAAATCGGGATGAGCCAACCCGTCACGCTGCCCTGGCCTTTGGCGCCGCTGAGAAAGTTCATCCTGCCATTCAGCAGCAGCCCAGGAACGAAGTTCCCGCCCGGTGTGGCAATGCACGTCGCACCATCCGGGGTTTCACACTCCACGGGAGTAGCACCGGTACTGGATGCGAGAGTCATATTGCCTTCATACACGCCGGCGATCAGACGGGCATGAATGCGGCCCGCCTGGGTTGTGATAGGCACATTGGAGTCGTAGGTGATCACGAAGGGGCCACCGATAGAGCCCGTGAAGGCGCCGGTGATCTGCCGGTCTCTCACGATAAAGCGCCCACTTTGACCAGCCGGCTTCACATCGCCGGTATCGATGGTCAGGATGGTGCCGCTGACACTAAATGGCACGTGCGGTCCGGCAAACGCCGGCGACGAGACACACTCGAGCACGGCGACTATCGTGCCAAAAAGAAGCGATGCGGCGCGCGTTAAACGCGACGACCCACTGTAACCAATACCGGCTCCATACATAATCAGACACCTCCTTGTAATAGATTGAACAACACGGACCTGGACAAATCGTTCAGGCTACGTATAAATCATATATATCAGGGTCACTTGTTCAAATGACAGGATCTGGGAACCGAGATGGCATCCGAGTATTCGGCGACGAATTTTTCATCGTACGACCACTCAGGTACAGTGAGTCAGATACGAACCGTCGCTCCCGACAGATGACGTCAACTTTTAGATGTGCAAGAAGACAGGTTCTCCACTGACCAGCCCCCAAAGGATCTATGGGACTGTATGCCTCGCAGATTTTTCCCCGCCTCATGGAATGGGTCATGGCGGGAGAAGAATTCCATCGCTTGCGCATGGAATTACTCGCTCAGGTCCACGGCGAGGTGCTGGAATTGGGAATAGGAACTGGACTGAACCTGCCGCACTACCCCAAGACCGTCACCGGGATTCATGCCGTCGACCCAGCCAATCTTCTTCCCAAGACCGTCACGGAGCGCAGCACCAGCCAGTCATTTCCCGTTCGCATTCAACACGTCACCGCTGAATCATTGCCCTATGACGACCGATCCTTTGATTTCGCCGTCAGTACCTGGACTCTCTGCACCATTCCCGATCCGATCAAGGCACTTCGAGAGGTTCGTTGAGTCCTCAAGCCCGATGGAATGTTTCTGTTTCTAGAGCATGGTCGGAGTGAAAACGAAAAAGTCGCAATCTGGCAAGACCGGCTGAATCCCATTCAGAACATCATCGGCTGTGGCTGCAACCTGAACCGGAAGATCGATCAGCTCATCATCCAGGCCGGCTTGAAGATCATGACGCTCGATCGGTTCCACATGCAGAACGTGCCCAGACTCGGTGGCACGATGTACAAGGGAAAAGCAACCAGACCGGGCTAGATGGTAGGGTTCCCGTTGAGGAGAGAAGAAAAGCCGGTGACCGAGACGAACTGAGTAAGCGGGTTGGGAGGCAATTGCGAGCTCGACTTGGCGCTATGAATCAAATGGGCAACCCCGAATTGCTGTGCCGCAATGAGACAGCTCTCGTCATCATCCATAAAGAGAGACCTGGCCGGATCGAATCCTAGTAATTGCTGACAACGGGGCCAATATTCCGGTCGCATTTTGAGAAACCCTACGTCAAACGCGTTGACGATTCGATCCACATGCCGATCGAGTCCGGTTTTGGAAATTTTCACCGACACACCTGCCTCATGTGCATTGGTGACAATCGTCACGCGCTTCCCAAGCCGGTGAAGATGTTGCAAGAATTCTTCCGCCCCCGGTAGGAACCCGATCAGGTAATCCAACTCACGATGCAATGCCACCACATCGATTCCAACTCGCTGCGTCCAATAATGCAGATCGGTCCAGGCTAATTCACCTTCAACCGAGCGGTACATCGCCATGAGTCGGTCGCGAGATTCTTCGAACGGCAAACCATGAACTGCGGCATACCGGCGCGGCAATTCCTCTTCGAAAAAGAAATTGTCGAAGTGGCGATCGAGTAACGTCCCGTCCATATCGAGCAAAACGTCGTCAATTTGGTTCCAGACGACGACGTGAGGGGTAAGGCGTGAGGCGTGAGACAACATAGGGGAAAGTATAGATGATGGGAGCGACAAAGACGAGCTGGTTGTGTTTGCCAAAATTCTTATGTTACGGTCGATATACAATCTCCCATGCCACGCACCAAGAACACCCCCATACAGACCGCACCAGTATCGTCCGCCACGACAGGTCAACCACCTATTGTGGCCATTATCGGTCGCCCCAACGTCGGCAAGTCGACGCTCTTCAATCGCATGCTCGGCAAACGCACCGCGATCGTCGACGACGTTCCCGGGGTCACCCGGGACCGTAACTACGCAGATGCCACCTATCGAAATCGGCCGTACCGTCTGGTCGATACAGGGGGCCTGGACCCGTCGGCCTCTGAAGGCATGCTGGCTCTCATCAAGCGTCAATCGGAGCTCGCCATCGCAGAAGCGGATATCCTGGTCCTACTGATGGATGGCCGGACCGGGCTGACGACCCCGGACCAGGAAGTGGTCCGTCTGTTGCGCGGGAACCCGAAACCGTTGTTTGTCGTGGTCAACAAGATCGACACACCCAAGGTCGAAACGCTCGTGGCGGATTTCTATCGTTTGGGAACCGACACGCTCTATCCGATCTCTGCGGAGCATGGCATCGGCGTCTCCGAACTCCTGGATGCCATCTATCTGCTCCTCCCAGACCCAAGTGAGAACCCTGAGCTGTCGACCATGCCCCGCATTGCTGTGGTGGGGCGGCCGAATGTCGGCAAATCCACGCTGGTGAATGCCGTGCTCGGAGAAGACCGCGTGGTGGTCAGCGATGTGCCGGGAACCACCAGAGACTCGATCGATTCAATCGCCCTTCACCAAGGACGGCGGTATCTCTTCACCGATACGGCAGGTATTCGGCGGCGCGGAAAGATCGACCGGGGGATCGAAGGCTATAGCGTGGTCAGATCGCACTTGGCCATCGGCCGGTCCGACCTCGGGATCTTGCTACTCGATTCCGTAGAAGGCGTGACCGAGCAGGACACGAAGATCGCGGGGATCATCATCAAACAAGGACGGGCCTGCTTCCTGCTGGTGAATAAATGGGACCTCCGGGAAGGCGACAGCCAGGCCCGGCAGGAAGTTGAACAGGAACTTCATCGACGTTTTCCCTTCCTGACTTGGGCCCCCGTCCTCTTCGCATCTGCGGCGAACCCTGGCTCGTTGAACCAACTCTTTCCTACTATCGATCGGGTATTTGCAGCGTTTTCAAAACGAATCCCGACCGGAGCGCTGAATAAGTTCCTCCAGGAAATCCTCGCCACCCATCCCCTGCCGGTGCGCAAAGGCAAACCGACCAAGATCACCAAATCTGCCTTCATGACCCAAGTCGCCACACACCCGCCAGTCTTTGCCTTATTTGTCGGTCACCCGGACAATATCACCCCCGCCTACCTCCGCTTTCTTGAGAACCGACTCCGCGAAGAGTACGGATTCGAAGGAACCCCGATTCGTATGCTGGTTCGCAAGAAGTAGCCGGTTCAATTTCTGCCACCACCATACCGTCTTTGTGCGCAATCTCACTCACGGCGTCACGTTAGAGTCGGTATCTGCAGGATAATCACACTTCCTATAGCACTCACTTCGGTGCAACTCTTGCACAGTCCCAAGACCATTTCTCCGAAAGGATATCCGTGCCGCAAGCAACCCCGCAAAACCAAGCCGGCTTTTCTCAGAACGCTGCTTCCGGACTAGATACGAGATACCAACCCCTCTGCTCTTCCTCCGACTCAGGCATGATCGTGCTTTCCTCATCCGCTCGCATTCTGCACATGAATGGACCGGCCCGCGCACTGATGGCGTTGTTTGGGACATCCCATGAACACTGGCCGCAGATGGCGCCAGAATCCACGCCGTCGATTATCACGGAATTCTGTCTCGACGTATTGGCACAACTCCGGCGTCGAATCGAAGCCCAGGACTGGACACAATTCGAAATGCGCCGCATCTGCCACATGGTCACACCATCCCTCCTCCTCACAGGATTCGGAGTTCCAAGTGCATCGAATAGTGAGATCCGTGTCATTCTGACCCTCTCTCCCCTGGTCTCCACTCCGTACGAAGCCGCAAATGCACTGCTTTCCCCTCCGCCAACCGACGTCCATAGTCCTTCGAGCGCCGTAACTTCATAAGGATAGGCCTCTAGCCCGCATTATTCATGACGGTTTGTCGTGAAATCGCTGAGCCGCGTCGTGAGACCTGCGCGCGGAGCCGTGAGGACCCGACGCGTACTCGTGCAGTACGTGGAGGGTCCGAGGGGCGAGCCCGCAGGCCGTAGGCCTGTCGCAGCAGCGGATCGGCGATTGCAGCAGAAGCGCTCATGAATAATGCGGGCGAGGCCTCTGTCGTGGCGGCTTGCACCTTGACTCCCTCGCGGACATCATGCTATTCGCATCACCCTGATGATGCGTTCCACTCATATAGAAACTCACCCCGCTACAGTTCGCGGCAACTCTCAAACCAGCGGGTTATACAATTTCTCACTTCGCTCCTTGTTGAGATGTGCGATCAGGTCCTTCTGCACCTTGTCAGTCATCGTCACTCTTATCGGCCCCGTCCATGCCGAGGAGCCATCTGAACAGACAGAAACGCTTCCGCCCGCGACCACTGAAACCCCTGATCCGGTCCCTGATCCGACTCCTGACCCGATCCCTAATCCAATCCCTGATGCTCCCCCTGCCCCCGTTGCCCCAGTCACCATCGATCCCTTCATAAAGCTACGAGGATCGGTATGGCGAACCAAGGCCGGGATCGTCTTCCTCAAGACCCCGGTCGGACTGCTGAGTCTCAGTTCCAAAACCACGCTGAAAGATCTCAAGGCCTCGCAGGAAATACGGTTTTGGGTGCATGAACGCCATGTCTTCGTCGAGATCCGTAAGAGAGCGGACGATTCGTTAGTCCATCGCTACCTTAGCGGACCCATGACATCCGGAACCGATGAGCCAGGAACATTGCATTGGTGGGGACCCGACGGTGACCAGGCGATCCATGTCGGAAAACTGGAAGAACGCCTCACCAGCTATCGCGAAGGAGACCCGCTGACCGTGGAGGTCGATGAGACGAATACCATCAGCGGAGTGCATGACTTGCAATTCGACCTGCAGATCAACCAAACCCCGCCGGCCGGCTCAGATGTACAACTTCTTCTCTCTGGGACCGTCTCGAAGCTAAAATCCAACTTCGTCTTTGTCCGCACCCCTGTCGGCCTGGTCATGCTCAATTCGAAGATCGGGGTCCCCCGTGTGAAAGTCGGACAACCGATTACGTTGCACATCGACAGTGGACATGTCACCGTCACGCTTCCATCCGCTGAAACCGCCACTCCCCGACACAATGCGTCACCAACCCCCTAACCAATAGCGGCCCTGCTCGAGCAGGATGCTCAAAAAGGCCGCCCTCATTGTTCGTGAAAGGTGAAACGTAAAAAGTGAAATGTTCCGGGGGGAAGAGTGCCCGCTGCCCTACGTCTCACTTTTTACTTTTTACGGCTTCCCACCGGGTTTGCTTGACAGGCTTCGGTCACGCCCCCTAGACTCGCCCCCACCATGCGCGCCATTGCTCCTAAGACGCAGCCCCAACGCTCAGCCACGCAAAACCCGGAAGAGTTTGATAAGCTGTATCGAGACCATGTCGATTTGATCTATCGATACGCCTATCGCCTGTGCGGCGAAGCGGAGTCGGCAAAGGATCTCGTTCAAGAAACCTTTCTCAATGCCTACCAAGGACTCAAGGATTTTCGAGGTGAGGCGCGGGTCTCCACTTGGCTGTACACCATTGCCTCACGGGCCTGCATACGGATGCGTCGCAAGCGCAAAGGGCAGCCGGAACATGAGCTGTCAATCGAGGAGTTCGTCCCCACCTCCGAGGGAGAGTTTCGCCTTCAGATTCCGATCGACGGACTCAGCCCCGAAGAGGCCCTACAGAACAAGGAGCTCCGAACGGCTCTCGATCAGGCGATCGAGCAACTGCCTCATAAATATCGGATGGCCCTGGTGCTCCGCGATATGGAAGGGTTCAGCGCCAAAGAAGTGGGGACCATCATGGGGTTGAACGAGCGCGCGGTAAAATCTCGACTGCATCGGGCGCGTTTGTTTGTGCGGCGAGAGCTCAGCGCCCGCGGTATCACCCACCACGACGGTTACAAGCCCGGGAGCTTGCACTCATGACGAAGAAAAAAACCGCGACGCAAAGGAAACCGTCCAAGCCATCGTCTCACGGCCATAGCCATCGTCAAGGCGATTGCGTGAATCTTCTCCGGCAGTTGTCGGCCTACATCGACGACGAGCTCCCATCCGACGTGTGTACGGAGATACGACGGCATATGGGAGCCTGCCCGAACTGCGAAGTGTTCATCGCCTCCCTTCAGCACACCGTCACCCTCTGCCGACACCGTCCAGCCCCGCCGTTGACATCGGCCGACCGGAAAAACATGCGCCGCGCGATCCTCGATGCGGCCAATGCACAGTGAAAGGCGCGCGCTGGGTCATAGGCCTGGCGCTCGTGCTCGCGACCCCCACCGTTGCGCTCGCAACTGAGTTGGAGATGGAGTCGGTTACCGTAGAGATCCGCTCGCGGATGTTCACTCCACAACAGATCCACCTGCATCAGGGTCGCAAAACTGTGCTGCGGTTCCGCAACCACGATACAGAACTCCACACCGTCGTCGCCAAGGAACTTTTCCTGAGCGACGACCTCAACCTGGCTGGTAACGGAGCCCCGGAGTTCGGTCCGGAAGGACTCAAGAAAGTGATCATCCCGCCTGACGGCCTCATCGAATTTCAGCTTACGCCGGCACGCACCGGAACCTTTTCATACCTATGCGACATGCCAGGTCATGAGATGCGGGCCGTCATCGTCGTCGAATAACTAGCAGGCTGTTGAAAAATCCCGCCAGCATCGTTCTCGCATCGTTCAGCCCTCAACGGGGACCCGGCCGCCTCACTTACTCGGCGGCGCGCACAGACGTGGTGCTCCTTATTCGTCGCACCGTGCGCCCCAGAGGGTACGCCTGCGGGGTTGTGCTAAAGCCGTGTAGGACTTCCTTCAGGCTTATGTTTCTTCGTGGAAAAATAGTTTTCGACTACCGCTAGAAGAACGGCGAGAAATTACTCGTAGAGCCCCCTAGCCTATTCCAGCTCTTCAAATCCGCGTGGTACAGTACAGCCTCTCACTCATCCTTTCTATCATGAGGAGCCCGTCTGATATGATGCGCCTGCAGATCCGTCAACGTGGCTGGTTCAGGGGCCTGCTCCTCGCCGGAGCCCTGTTTATAGTGACGATACTGCTTCTGATCGAAGCCCCCTCGGCATCAGCCGCTGCCGCTGCAAAAAAATCGAAGCAATCCATCACCGCTGCTGAAGCGACGGCTCGACGATACGCCGAAGCGATGGGCGCAGGGAATGCGGTGGCCGTCGGCCAACTCGACTTCGCCTGCCAATATCCCCTTGTAGCCGCAGCCCCCCATGGCATCACGCGCTATCCGGCTGACTCCGACCCCGTCTACGATTCCTGCCGGCAGCGCCTTCAACATGCCCATGCCTCTACCGTCATCCGAACTGATGTCGGCATGGAGATCTTGTGGCCTAGTAATGGCGAACTGATTTTTTTCAGCGAGGACGTGAAGCGCTATCCCGCCTCAGCTTTTGTGACCGACTCGTTGGGGCAGAGCCCACCGGGAACCGGATTCCGTGTTCATGTTGCCGGCAGCGCACGGCTTCCTTCAGCTTCGTTCCGCCTTCGACCGAATGGCCCGGTCGTCGCAGTGCCGACGACCTTGGTAAAATTGTCCATCAGCTACCAGGATCCTCTCACTGCTCCAGTGACCTATGCTGCAGGGTCGGTCAAGTGGACCACAACGATTAAGCGAACCAGACGCGCGCTGAAAGAAGTGACCACTCAGTGGGTGGTCCTCTCCGGGCTGAAAAAATACGGCTTCGCGGGTGACCAGGCGGTTGTGAACCTTCCCGTCACCAGCGGCGCCATCTTCGGAAGCGGCAAGCAGGAACAGATCCCGTTTGTCACAGAAACCAGCCATGCTATTTCTGAGTCACTCGTCTGGTGGGGACCGACTGACAGCCCTGGGGTCTTGACCGCGGCGGTCGCTCGCGCGGCTATGCTTCCTGAACTGCGCGACCGCGTGGCCATGCTGAACCGCGTGCTCATCGTCGACCCTCATCAGGCCGAGGCCCTCACGGTACTGAGCCGACATCTCTATGCCATGGTCCTACGCGAGGCCTACCCATTCCACAAGCTCATGGTGAATGATCCGGCATTGTTCTTGGTCGTGAACGAGCATTTCTGGAACATCTATGCTCAATCGACACGCATGGACCTATCGCTGGGGATGGAAATGGGTGGGTTCGACAAACCAACGACCGCCGACTACCTGTACCGCATGCTCTCAGCCATGCAAACACTGGCTACTGTACGGCCCGAGCAACTCGACAATCGATTTCGGTTAGGCGTGGCCTTGCGCTGGAATAACGATCAAGAACCCTCGATCGAAACCCACCACTCCCTGGTCACGGCTATTACGGCAGACCAAAGAGCCGGCCGAGCCGAAGCCCTGCTCCAACTGGCCTGGTCCCGTATCAACAAAGTGGCCTGGAACCGCATCCTTGACGACTCAGACATTCGGGCTGCCTATCAGAATGCTGACGAGGCACTCGCGCTTGCCGATCTGCCGCTCGATAAATTCATGGCCGAATACACCAAAGCCTACAGTTTGTTGTTCACCCCGGACCGGGACAATCGGGCGCTCCTGGAGCGACTCACGGAAGCCAAACGTTGGTTTTCTGAAATTCCCGGACAAACGCCGGACATCTGGAATTTCTTTGTCGGGGCAGAATCCCTCAAGGCAGTGCTAGACGCAGATCCCATCTTTCAGCCGTTACTGGCTCAGACTGATGAAAAGAAGGGATAATCGCCCTGTTCAGGCTCAGCGCAAACCCGTCTGATCTGCGCTTCCCGCCCGTTGATGTGTCCACCCCTGAAGGCCTGCTCGCCGTCGGGGGCGACCTGAGACCCGAGCGATTGCTCGAAGCCTACCGACACGGCATCTTTCCCTGGTACGACGACGACCAGCCCATCCTGTGGTGGTCCCCCGATCCTAGAACCGTCCTCTTTCCCGACAAGCTTCATATCTCTCGAAGCCTGAAGAGAAGTCTTCGTCCTGGCCTGTTCAGCGTCACACTCGACCGGTGTTTTCGCGACGTGATGCAGCAATGCGCAGGACCCAGGCCGCAATATCCAGACGGCGGCACCTGGATCACGGCAGAGATGCTCGATGCCTACACAACACTCCACGAACAAGGCTATGCCCATTCCGTTGAAACCTGGCAGGATGGAAAGTTGGTGGGCGGACTCTATGGTGTGGCGCTGGGCAGCGCCTTCTTCGCAGAATCGATGTTCACCCGTGTCCCTGACGCCTCGAAAGTTGGTTTGGTATCTCTTGTACGTCAGCTACAGGTCTGGGGATTCCGCCTAATGGACTGCCAGCAATCCTCACCCCATGTGATGGCGCTCGGGGCAGAGGAGATTTCACGCCGGGGATTTCTTGATCACCTCAATGCAGCGCTAACACTCCCAGAGCGACGCGGACCGTGGCAGTTCGACATTCCATGATAGAAGTCGTGAGTTCGTCGCTCGGTCATCATCGTGTGTGACTGCTCGCCTTGACGCTCTCTACCCTCCGCGCCATACTGCGTCACCATGCGCGTCCTAGTCATCATTCTCTTGGCTACACTCGTTCTCCCCTCTGGGCAGGCACAGGCTTCCCCTCCAAACGCCACCTCGACAGCAGACCTGCAAAAAAATGCAAACCAGGGCGTTGCGGAAGCACAGACCAACCTCGGGTTGCTGTATTACTTCGGGCGGGCTGTGCCGAGAGATTACACAAAGGCGCGAGAGTGGTTCGAGAAAGCTGCTGCTCAAGGAGATGCAGACGCGCAATACAACCTTGGGACGCTCTATGACTTCGAGAAAGGCGTCCCTCAGAATTTTGCGTCGGCGAAGCGCTGGTATGAGCAAGCCGCTACGCAGGGGCACGCGGGTGCTCAAAACAACCTTGGAGCGCTCTATGAATTCGGACATGGCGTGAAGCAGGATTTTGTGCGGGCATACATGTGGTACAACGTTGCAGCCTCCCTCTCGACGGATGATCCACAGAAGAACGTCGCAACAGAAAACCGAGATGAAATCGCAGGTGACATGACTTCCGCGCAGATTTCAGAAGCGAAACGGCTGACGAGTCAATGTCGGACACGGCAGTTCAAGGGCTGCTGAGTGGGGTTTAGCCACGCAGACACCATGTGCAATCATCCGTCGCGATCAGCCCATGCCACCCCCCCCCACAAACTGCCGCTGAGCCTATCCAGACATCTTGAACTTCTCTTCAGACTGAGGCACACTCCGCAGTTCAGACGATCTCTCAGGAGGAATTCTCAATGACACGAATAATCCTTTCTATGAGTGTTGGGCTCCTATTGACTGTTGGCACGGCGTGGGCAGAACCACTCAAAGATACGACCGCGATAAATCCACCCGGTGATCACGCGACTGCGTTGAAAACATTTCAATCGCTTGCAGCCCAAGGGAATGCGGAGGCGCAGAACAATCTCGGGGAACTGTATGCCAAAGGACAAGGCGTACCGCAGGATTATGTGGAAGCGCGCAAGTGGTACGAGAAAGCTGCGGCGCAGGGGAATGCGCTCGCACAGAACAACCTCGCGGAACTGTATTTCGCAGGTCTAGGCACGACACAGGATTATGTGCGGGCGTATTTGTGGGTGAGCCTCGCAGCAGTACACATGAAGGGTGACGAGCAGAAGCAAGCCGAGGAAAATCGAAACGATGTCGCCGGGCGCATGACTCCGGAACAGATTACAGAAGCCAAGCGGCTCACGCAACAATGCATGGCACTGAAGTTCAAAGGCTGCTGAGTCGAGCTTACCGCTCTCTCTTCATCCCAACGCTCGCGCTACACTCGCAGTAGACCCACAGACATTCGCCATCATCCGTTGCGACGCCCAAGATGACACGAAACGCTCGGCGCCGAAGAAATTCCTCGCCACGACTTTCTCGATCATTTGACCGAGGCACTCGCCCTCTCTGATCGACGCGGGCGCGGGCAGTTCGACATTCCATGATCTAAGTCGTGGGCTGAGAACTTAGTAATAATAGTGCCTCCACGAGCAGGGCACTATACTGGTGGGGCAAGGCACGACTCACGCGAACGCTACAGCAAGGTCGCAGTCATCCTGGTTAGTGCCCATGCAGGTTGCGACCGAAACCATCACTGCCACTCAGCGAACCTTCCATACAAAGCCCAGCTGACGACGTTCTGACCACACGCGGTCTTTATCCTGGCGTTGCTTGGCAACCCACTCTCCTAACCCATAGTTCTGTTCGCGATATCTTTTGGGGACGCGACAGTGCCCTTCCCGCTGATGAAAGGACTGGAGTGCACCGAACCCCTTCTCCCACTGGGCTGCGAGAGCGTCCCACTCAAACCCGAGCGTATCGAGCCGCTGACGACACTCAGGGGACATGATGTCTTTGCTGACGCGTTGACGGTGAACCCACTCTCTTAACCGATAGTCCCACTCGCGATGGAGGCCAGGCACGCGACAGTGTCCTTCCCGCTGATAGAAGGATTGGAGTGCGCGGAACCCCTCCTCCCACTGCGAAGCATGTGCATCCCACACAAAGCCCAGTGCATCCAACCGCTGACGACGCTCTGGCGACAGGGCATCCTTGTTTACGCGTTGAACGCGGACCCAGTTCCTTAACCGATAGCCGTGCTCGAAATGTGTTTTTGGTACGCGACAGTGTCCCTCCCGCTGATAGAAGGATTGGAGTGCGCGGAACCCCTCCTCCCACTGGGCAGTGAGAATGTCCCACTCAAACCCCAGCGCGTCTAGCCGCTGTAGACGCTCAGGCGACATGGTTTCTTCTTTTTTGCGCTGATTGGCAACCCATCTTCCTAACCGATAGTTTTGCTCGCGATGGAGGTCAGGAACTCGGCAGTGCCCTTCTCGCTGCTTATATGCTTTGAGCACGCCATACCACTCATCCCAACTGCTTCCAATGCGATCCGCTATGGCAACGCCGATACTGATTTTGAGTTGCTCCAGGTTAACCGCAGGACCGATGACATCCACCTTCTCGCGAAATCTTCTGAGGTCAAATGGTTTGCCAGCGCCTCTTTGCTCCCGCAGTTCACGAATAATGTCGACCAAGTCCTCATCTTGCTCCTGTAAGGCATTGAGGACATCCGCGACTTGGTCAAACCCTTCGGACTCAATTGCTTCGTCCAGGCTGTTCTGTTCAAAGTCAGCGGCGAACAACGGCACCACGACATAACCTATCGTCTTTGTACTGGCTCCTTGCGGCTTTCGCATCGCTCGTCCCGTAGCTTGCGCAATATCGATACGACTCTGTTTGGGATCGATAAACGCCACCATATCGACCGCAGGCACATCCACACCTTCGGTCAGACAGCGTGCGTTGGTGAGCACCCCTTTTTCAGCAAGGCGAAATGCTTCGATAAGGGCTTTTCGTTCAGAGCTTCGTTGCTTGCCATGCACATGGCGCACGTCGTAGCCGTTGAGATAGCGTCCGATGCCATGCGTGGTGTCATTGGCAAACTCTTGTGCCGCCTTGACGCGGCTATGGAAGGTCAGGGCTTTTGTCGCGCCTGTATTCTCAACAGCCTGCTGAAAGGCAAGGAGATGTGTTACCCATCGCGCTCGCATAAGATCACTCTCGATTGGTGTGACGCCATGCTTCCGCGCAAAGTCACTGACCTTGTATTTGTCAATGATCGATATGACGACTTTGTACGGGCAGATGATGCCCCGCTTGGAGGCACTCGCAAACGAAAGTGTATGGGCGCGTATACCGTAGACCTGTGGATCGTCCATCGACTGCACACGAAACTCGCCTTCTTGATCGCGATGGCGAATATCGTAATGGCGGGGAGTGGCGGTGAAGAACAGCCGCTTCCTGATGCGTAGGTGGTCGTCGGAGAGCGCATAGCCAAAGGCGCTACCCTCTCGACCTGTGGTCTTGTGGGCTTCATCGAAGATGCCCATATCAAAGGTGTAGCCTGTTGCCCCTGCACCCACGACGGGCGATGACTGATAGGTCGAGAAAATGACTTTCACGTCCTCTGTGGGATGGGCAAGGAAGCGGGTGACTTCTTCGGGGTTGGTATCAATACGAAACTCCACATCAGAGGTACGGAGTTCCAATTCATCATTCCGTAAGCCTACGGTTTGATCCGAACAGACACAGAGATAGCGAAACCCCGGAGTAAAGGTGTGATGCTTGCTCCACTCGCCCAGCGTCTGTTGGAGCAACGTCAGGGACGGCAGCAGGACGAGGACAGTTTTCGGTTGTGCATCTTGTGTTGCCCACAAAGAGACAAGGGTCTTGCCTGTCCCACACGCCATGACGACAGTGGCGCGACCATGTGCGTTGAGCGCCATCTTGATCTCGGTCAGCGCGGCAGATTGGTAGGGCTTTGGCGTATGGGGAGAACGGGGAATCGGCTTCGCTTTCAACCATGCTTCGATTCGCGCAAGATCATCTGATTCGAGCGCACGAAAATCATCACCGCGAACCAGCCGCATCCCGCCACGATTGAGGGCATCGTCAGCGAGTTCGCTCGCATTCGTGAAGATAACGCGCTCAGTGAAGCGTTCTGTGATGCCGAGAAACGGCGCGACTTCGGTATAAGTGAGATAGCCCTTCTGGCGGTATTTGACTTGATAGGCGACATGCGTTCCGACGCGACTTTCATACATGCCGTCGATTCCCTTTGCATCGCTAGGAAGATTGTATTGTTGCCGTAGCGTGAGGGGAATATCGCCGACGACCCAGGCGGTGACGCACTGCATAATGGGTTGGGTGGCGAGAAAACCTTCCACGAAGATTTCAAAGATATCGCCACGGTCTTTCTCCTCCGCAATGCCATTGATGCGTTGCTCGAACTCGTGGAAGGAGGTGAGCGCATCAAAGATGCCTGTCGCGATCCAGTGTCTCGCTTTGACGTGCTTGGCGGGCATCGATTTCCTCTCGGCGCAGAGTATCCCTGCGAATAGCGGCATTATAACCAAACACTCACGTCAACCGCTTTGGGAAAGTTTGTAACCATCGTTGGAGTTTCCTTCGCCTTGACGGTCTCTGGACTCCGCGCCATACTGCGCCATCATGCGCGCCTTCGCTGTCATAAATCTTCTGAAGTTATACTTCACAACCAAAAATGACATCACAAACCGTCAGTCAAATTGTGCTGCTCCTTGGCGTTGTGTTGAGCGCATTTGGAGCCTACGGTTCCTACCACTACGGAAAGCTTGAAGAAGCAGAAAATAAACGCGAATCCGACAAGGCTCAAAACGAGCTAAAAACACAAATCAAAGAACTTCAAGCCAATACTTCGCAAATTAGCGATAAGGCGGACCTCATTTTCCAGGCACTGAAGGTCAAAACAGAAATCTGGATGGAGGTGGAAATGAAGAATGTTCCAGCGGGTATTACTGATTATCTGCTGCTACTGTTTGCCTCGGACAAAGGGCGGATCAGTGGAAAGGTAAGAATAAAAGGCTCTGAAAACGTCGCTTCTTTTTCAACTACCGCGAATAACAGTGTGCCTGTAGCTGTTCGCAATCTGTGGTTGCCTAAAGAGGGTCAGTACAAGATACCAACGATCATGGAGTTCGCGGTAACAGAAAAAACAGAACCGGACGCATCCCTGAGCATATACACACAGGGCTTTATCTGGTCCAGAGGACAAGAACCGCACTGAGTCTTAGATTGCAGTCGTAAAATGAGTGTGGACTCAGAAACTCATGACCATCGGAAGCGTTTTTCAGCACGGAAGAGTTATGGATTCTGTCTATGTAACAACAAGGGGTCGGATTGTCATTCCAGTTCGGCTTCGCTGAAAACTTAATATCAAGCCGTGATGATGTGCTTTCTACAGCGTGTCATCCTAATATTGCGTGGGATAACCGATTGATCAAACTGCATCACCTCCTGCACCGTCGGCCCCCTATGGTTTCATTGACTTTGGTGCATTACCGTGGTAATGTTCATCCATGCCACTTGCACATTCTAGACTCACAGCGCAGGGCCAGATTTCCGTCCCTTCCGAGATTCGCAGGAAACTCGGGGTCGGACCCGGATCGGTCCTCGAATGGGACGAGAAGAACGAAGAGATCATTGTGCGAAAAGTCGGACAGCACACCCTGGCAGATGTGCATGACGCGCTGTTTCCCGATGGCACCCCCAAGCGACAAGCCTCGACCAGCGTGAAGGACGGCATCAGAAAACACATCCGTCAGAAATATGCACGCCATTGATACCAATGTATTGGTGCGGCTGCTGGTGCGTGACGATGCGCGCCAGGCCATTGCCGCGGAGACGTATGTGGCCAAGGGGGCGTGGGTCTCGACCCTCGTGCTGGCGGAAACCCTATGGGTGCTCGATGCGGTGTACCAGCGCTCTCCCGCGCAGATCGCCAACGCGGTCGCACTCATGTTGCATCACAAGGACTTCACGCTGCAGGATGCCGATGTCGTCGCATTGGCGCTGACACAGTTCCGCGCTCGTCCCTCGTTGGGCTTCTCCGATTGTCTCGTTCTGGAAATCGCCCGCAAGGCCGGGCATCTACCGCTGGGCACCTTCGATCGGAATCTTGGGAAACTTGACGGCGCCCACCGCTTGTAGCGGCCACCTACAGAGCCAAGCACGACCGTGCGCCAGTGGTCACACGGCAGCTAGAGGTCAGATGCAGAGGGTTTCGTGACCCCGCCAGACAAGTTCCCGATACCTACCGGGCTCAAACCAGAGCCATGCAGAGGGTGCCCTGCCAAATCAGTTCCATGAGCGACACTTATAAAATCTTCAGAGACGAGGGCTGATTGATCTTCCACTGCGTGCGTTTTCTCACCCGCCCTACCTCCGATTACTTCGCAATCGATTTGCCGTGACGTGCCATTAGCCCAGGCGAGCACCGTCGATCGACTAAATTGATCTCTCCAAGCTTGCTTGTTATCTCTTCGGGGATGGGGGCTGAATGATCTTCCACTGCGCGCGTCCAACGAGGGGAGTCCGCGACCGCGCGTTGCGCGAGCACAGAAGATCATCAGGCTTCATCCCTCACCTCTTTCCCATCCTGGCAAGTTCCGCAAAATAATGCGCAAACGCCTTCATTCCGCCTGAAGCTTGGCCCCAATCGAAGTATTCGTTGGGCGCATGGTAGCCATGTTCCGGCAAGCTCAGCCCCATAAACAGGATCGGCACCTTCCAGGCTTTTTGCATGGTGACCACTGCGCCGATCGATCCGCCCTCGCGGATGAAGGCCGGCTCTTTCCCAAATCCCGCCTTCGCCGCTCGCTTTACCGCCTCGACATAGGGCCCCTCGAACAATCCTTTGAACGGATGAAGCATCCCTTCCCGCTCGACTTTTACCTGCGGATTCAGCTTGGCGACATGTTTCTTGAGCAACGCAAAGGCCTTTTCCGGAGTTTGATTCGGCACCAATCGCATACTGACTTTGAGTTCGCCATGGCCTGGGACAACCGTCTTCACCCCTGGGCCGTGATACCCGCCGGTCAACCCATGCACCTCAAACGTCGGCGCAGCCCAAATCCGGCGCATGATCTCGGCGGGATCGTTCGTGCGCAGCGTCTGAAATCCATAGGCCTGCTTGAAGCTCTTGACCTGGAAACCGGACGCGAGAAAGCTCTTGATCTCCGCTTTGGTCGGCTCAACCACATCCTGATAGAATCCGGGAATCTTGACCTTGCCGCTCTTGGCATCGACGCAGGCATGCGCCACGTCCATCAGTTCCGCGAGCGGGTTTCGCGCTGCGCCGCCGGTCACGCCAGAATGAGCGTCTTTCGTTCCCGTGCGTAGCGTCAGTCGCGCACCAAGCAGACCACGCAGACCATAGGGCATGGCTGGCTTCCCTTTTGCGAGCCAGATCGTGTCCGACACGACAACTGAGTCCGGTCTTGGAATAGCTGTTCGGTTCTTGAGCCCAGCCGAAAAGTTCGGACTGCCGATTTCTTCTTCCAGCTCCCAGAGAAATCGAACATTGATCGGCACTCCCTGCTCGATGGCATACCGTGCGCCGAACAAGGCCGACAGCGCCGGGCCCTTGTCGTCCGTCGCGCCACGGCCTTTGTACAACCCGTTCTCGTTCTTGAATGCAAAAGGCTCCTGCTTCCATTCCGGCTCCTGCGCCGGCTGTACATCCATATGATTGTAGATGGTGACCGTCGGATGTTGGACTCCGGTCATCCATCCGCCTGACACGATCGGATAGCCACCGGTTTCTACAATTCGAACGTCGGCTCCCAAGTCTGTGAGGAGCTGCCGCGAAAATTCCGCCATGCGCCGGAGGTCGGGGGCTCTGGCCGGATCCATGCTGATCGAAGGGATTTCCACCATCTGGCCCAGCAGGTCTTCAAACCGGAGGCGGCTGTCTGTGATGTAGCGTTCAAGGCTCGTGCGATCGATCATGGGTCATTCTCCTCGCAGGATGCTGAAAAAGTCTGCCAGCAGCGTTCTCGCATCCCTCAGAGGCTCAACGTACTGAAGCGTACGCCTCGCCTCTTCGCTCGCTGCGGCCTTGCTGGACAGCCTTTTTGAGCATCCTGATGTTATTCTGGCGTCAGCACCGTACGGACCGTTCCAGCCATATTGTTGGCATTACCTGAGTTTTTCTCAGCCTGCTGGAATGCTTAGCGGATTATAGCGAGTTCGTCGAAGAGGCGGAAGGGACTTCTGCCACGGCCTTCTGTAAAATAGATATATGAGACACGGCCATGCCGCTCGCGCACACACGTTGGTCGGTCTCCTCGCCGCCCTCTGGCTTGTGGGGGCTGTGGTCGATTCTTCCTCTGTTTCAGCCGCGGACCCCATCACCATTCGTGAGATCATCGACGCGCCGAAATCGTTTCATTTGAAACAGGTCACGTTGCAGGGTACTGTGCGCAATGTGACTCCGCTCGATCCCTACAAGCTGCAGGCCGGCACAATGTGCTACGGCGCCTATTTGTTCTACCTGGAAGACGAGACCTCCTCGATCAACGTCGCCGTCCACGGACTCTGCGGGATCCCGACCGTCAAAGATCCCGATGTCGAAGACGGGCAACGGATTGAACTGACGGCCACGATCCAATCGCCGAGTCACGGGGGCTACTATCTAAGTTTGCAGGGAGTCAAGGTGGCCAGAGATAAAGAAGGCGTCATTCAAGCGGTGGCGGATCGAATTACTCCGCTCACTGAATAGACGAGCAGGCAAACGATGACCGTTCGACTTGTCGTGCCAACGGACACTAGCATCGGCTGGATCGGCACCGGTGTGATGGGATCGTCGATGTGCGGCCATCTACTCACGGCCGGCTATCGTGTGACGGTCCATAGTCGCACGCAGTCGAAGGTGCAACCATTGCTCGACCGGGGGGCGCAATGGGCCGAGAGTCCGCGCGCCGTGGCGGCTGCATCCGATGTCCTCATCACGATGGTCGGCTTTCCCCAGGACGTACACACGGTCTACTTCGCCGAGACGGGAGTCCTGGCCGGGGCACGAGCTGGGACGATCCTCATCGACATGACGACGACGCAACCTTCATTAAGCCGTGACATCGCCGCGGCTGCCTCAGCGAACAATCTCTCTGCCATTGATGCCCCGGTTTCTGGTGGCGATGTCGGCGCCAAGAATGCCGCGCTCTCGATCATGATCGGTGGTGACACAACATCCGTGCAAGCCGTGATCCTGCTATTCGAACTATTAGGGAAAAAGATTGTGCATCAGGGAGGACCCGGCACTGGGCAACAGGCGAAACTCTGCAATCAAATCGTGATCGCCGGCACGATGGTCGGTGTCTGCGAGAGTTTGCTGTATGGCTACAAGGCGGGGCTCGATCTAAACCGCATGCTCGAATCGATTCGGGGCGGCGCAGCTGCCTGTTGGACGTTAGACAATCTGGCGCCGAAAATTCTCCAGCGTAACTTCGCCCCAGGGTTCTTTGTCGAGCATTTCATCAAGGACATGGGCATCGCATTGGAAGAAGCGACACGCATGGGGCTCACACTCCCAGGCCTCACGTTGGCACACCAGCTCTACCAGACCGTCCAAACACTCGGGCATGGCCGGAGCGGGACTCACGCGCTGATGTTGGCGCTGGAAGCATTATCGGACATCGAGATAACGATATAACAGGATCGGTGCATCGATTTCTGCTTAACCCTCACTGTGATCTTGTGAGTAGTGATGTCTCAGTAGCAGCATCGCAGGATGCTCAAAATGGCCGTCCAGCAAGGCCCCACTGAGCAGTCACTTTATAAGGGGTGTGTGGGATGATCCCAACTGCGCGCGTCCAACGAGGGGAGTCCTCGCCCGCGCGTTGCGCGAGCAAGGGGATCGTCCCAGATACCCCATCCCCCCTTTTTCAGCATCCTGCTAAAGCCGGCGGTAGTGTTTCAGAAGAAGCAGCCCGCCCCACACGAACGAGGCCAGCATCAGGAGAATGCCGAAGTTGTAGGCGAGGTGGGCCAGGCGATGGTCATGCTCCAGCCAGCCCAACATGGTCAGGATATTGTTCCAGTCATGTCCATCTGTTTCCTTCCCGGTGACCCCGCCAAGCAATGTGAGATCCAACGCCCGCGCATCGTTGATATAGGGAGCGATATCCATAAAGCTTTCCGCCGTCCACCAGAGAGCCACAGAAGCGCCGAAAGGATCGCGCGTCTTGATAAGAAATGTGGCGAGACACACGAGCGGCATCAGGATCTGACCGAGACTCCCTCCCAGTATCGTCATGAAACGCCCCAACGGGATAAAGAGAAGATGGCCGGCCTCGTGGAACGGCAGATTGATCAGGTGAAGGAACGATTCTCCTGTGTAGTTGGTTTCGAGCGGAGCGAAAATGAATGCCCGGCCCCACCAAAGCAGTACCAGAAACACGACGACACGACCGGCGAACCTCAGCGAGTCCGTCGACGTATCTGAGTCAACAAGCCACTCCTTCGCAAGCGACACCCAGCGAGCGTAGTGTTGTGGGGCAGCCTGCTGCCGCACTGGCGGAGTAAGCGGCCGATATTTTGCAAAGATGATCCCGCATTTCACGCACTCCGTTGCTCCGTCAGGCTGACCAGCCTGACACTTGGGACAGGACAGGGTCGAGGTCACAGTGGGCTCCATAGCCACACTGTAGGGCTGAGTGCGCGGTCCGACAAGAAAATCTCAGGATTGATTCAGAGTGCCGTGTGGGGTTCTCTCGCAGGATGCTCAAACAGTCCGCCAGCAAGGCCGCAGCGAGTGAGGACCGGAGCAACTGTCTTTCCAGTCAAGAGCGGAATTGCGCATTTTCGATGCATCACATTGGTAAGACTTTGAGGAATGTTCACACCCACTTGACCCGCGACATACATTTCGGCCTTGGCCAGAGAACTAGTGAGAGCCAGAAGAAGGGAGAGAAGAGCGAACGCGGAGAGCCGTGCTGTCATCCATTTACCCAAGATGAGGGTCTCCATTAGGGAAGGTCTGATTAATTCAGATTTCCGTGCAGACTCCAGTCAAATTCCCTGTGTTCTGCATCTTGCCCGAGCGAAAACGAGAATTAATCAGACCTTCCTTAGATTGGAAGTCGTCTGGCTAACAACCAGCGCATACTATCCAACTGAAACCCTCACAACAAGAGAAACTATTCGGCGTCCTGTACAACTAGGACAAACCCTGTCTGGCTCATCTGGTTTGTTTAGTTCATTTAGTTGGTCTGGTTAAACCAAACAAACGAGACAAACCAAATAACGGGATTCTTCGGCACCCTGCTAAATCACAGGCCGTCCGTTAAGGAGTAAGGAAAAACCTGCCACCGAGACGAACTGAGGGAGCGGGGCGGGAGGCAGCTGAGAACTCGATTTGGCACTATGAATGAGGTGAACGACGCCAAAACGTTGTGCCGCAACCAAGCAGCCTTCGTCATCATCCATGAAGAGAGACCTTGCCGGATCGAATCCCAACAACCGCTGACAATTAGGCCAATACTCCGGACGCATTTTTAAATAACCCACTTCAAACGCATTCACGATGCGA
>NEWT02000037.1:35010-60721 GCA_002869925.2 Nitrospira sp. CG24A | reverse complement strand
AGTGAGGACCGGAGGCGTACCCTCAGGGGTACGTTGAGGATCTGAACGATGCGAGAACGAAGCTGACGAACTTTTTCAGCATCCCGCTAGTGGAAGGAGAAAGGAACGGGCGCAAAGGTCAGGACAAACACAGCCAAGGCAATCCATCCGACAATGACCCGCTCTCGGCCTAAGGGAACGTGGATATCGTGCACCGGAGGATGCCCGAGACCCCATAGCCCTGACATAACGGCCCAGAGCCACCAGCCTGGCCAGCCCACATATCCCAGCACAATGAGGATCGGCACCATGATAAATGCCATCGTGCGCTGGCGCTTGCCCCACAAAGCGTAGGCCACATGTCCACCGTCGAGTTGGCCGATGGGAATCAGATTCAACGACGTCACAAATAGACCGAACCAGGCAGCAAACCCGATGGGATGCAAGACGATGTCTGCCTCAGGGGGAATGGATCCGACAACCAGCCACGCAATGAACTGCAAGAGTATCGGTTCGCCCAACTGCAATCCATGAGTCGCCGTCCGATCGACAACCGTCGACAGATTCAGGCCAATAACCAACGCGACGACTGCAGCGATAAAACCGGCGAGTGGGCCAGCCACGCCGATGTCGAACAGCGCGCGGCGATTCACAATCGGCCCGCGCAGGCGGATAATCGCCCCGAATGTGCCGATGAAATAGGGAGGACCCGGGATAAACAACGGCAATGACGCCGGGGCACCGTGAATACGAGAGAGCGCATAGTGCCCGAATTCATGGGTGACCAGAATGGTCAAGAGCGTGGCGGCGAAGGGAATCCCGCTCCAGAGTATCTCAGGCTGTTCAAGCAGAAGATTGACCGGTCCACGAATCGGTCCGTTGTACACCTGATAAGCCCCGGCCCACAGAGTAGTAAAGATTGTCGCAACAAAGAGGCTGACGGGCAGGATCCATTTCGAAAAGGGGGCCTCCTCGAATTCGTCGCCCTGGGGGAAACGACTGGGATCCTCAGACGGCCCCGCCACAACCGGCGGCTCTCCGCTACGGATCGGCTGGTCGTCGTTCCGCTGGTCAAGACTCATGGCCCTACTTCAACAAATAGACACGAAAGGATTATGATCGAGTTCTTCGCGAACCGTCGTGGCAGGTCCGTGACCAGGCAACAAACGATATTCAGGCGGCAACCCAAGAACCTGAGTCCGGACCGATTGCAGATGCGTACGATACAACGTGCTGGGATTCGAGCGGCCAATAGACCCGGAAAACAACGTATCGCCGACGAAGCAAATGCGTTGAGAGTCAGCATCCACACGATAGCAAATCCCGCCAGGGGTATGTCCCGGCGTGGCGAGGCAATGGACGCTGAGGCGCCCGACCGAAATCGTCTGGCCATGTTTCGGCGCACTCAGCTGCTCATCGGGGGGCCGCCAGCTGAGGAGATCGATGTCCTCCGTTCCAAGATACACCGGCACCTCACGAAACTTCACAATCTGCTCGATCCCATCGGCGTGGTCCGCATGGCCATGCGTCAGACATATCCCTATCAGGCGCAGTTGGCGCCCGGACAAGAATTCGATCATCGCCGGCGCATTATACGCCGTGTCGATGAGCAGCGCTTCCCCACCGTCATGGATCACATAGCCCTGCACCCCATAGCCACCGATCGAGCCCTGTATCGTCTCCACCCAGGCCAGTTGATGTGGTGCGATTGGCTCCCACTTCTCAATCGCGATTTGTTCCAAAGGACCAGGACGAAGCCCTAACGCCTTTGCCAGGGCTTGAACCTCAGAGCGATCAGGTGGACACACACCGCGCTCCAGCGCAGTGATGTTCCCGCCGGGCAATCCGGCCATCTGCGCCACATCGCCAACCGAGAGTCCCTGGCCGGTCCGCGCCTTCTTGATAATGTCGCAGAAATCGTCTTCAAGCGGCATACTTAAGCCTTTGGCTTCAACTCAACCATCTGCCTCTTCTCACCACTCCCTCACCCAACGATCCGGAAGCATTCATTCCCTGGAGCGGGGGCTCGGTTATTCCCCTATTGCGGCCGTCGAGCGAGCAACTTGCTCACATCACTTTAAGGGAGTGGCCAAGGCTGCCCTCTACTGCGCGCAACATTCTCACCCACCCAACCCCAAGCGCGCCGGGACGCGCTCTTGTCCCACGCGAGCACATTCGTCTATCAATACAACGACCCTTCCAAGCTTGCTAGCTTTTCTCTCTGGGAAGGACACCCATGTTGGTCTAAGTGCGGCCGTCGAACGAGGCCCTTCTCAGGGCGCGCGTTCCGGGAGCACAGGACCAATGTGGGTGTCCTTCCATCCTCTTCATCGTGCGCGTTCTGCGAGCAAGGAGGGCACCTGGTCACTCCCTTCTCAGCTCTCCGGAGCCAACTTTATTTCTTTCACTTCCCCAAATCCCGACAATAACTTCGGCAGGGCCTCGCCGGACCCGACGGCAACAATGGTCAATCGCTCTGGATTGAAATGTTTCTTTGCCGCCGCCAGGATCTCCTCTTTCGACAACGCCACGACGCGGGCACGCACTTGCTGGAGAAAATCCTTGGGAAGCCCGTCGTATTCCAGTTCAATCAACCGCCCCACAATCGCGGATGGACTGCCAAAGGAGAACACGAACGAGTTCACATACGCCTCTTTCGCTTCTGCCAGCTCGTTGTCCGTCACCAACTCCGTCCGCATCCGCTCCATGTTCGCCACAAACCGAGCGATGACCTCTTGCGTCGACGGCAACTTCGTCTCCGCGCGCATCAACCAAACCCCTTGATCATGCACCCCGGTATTCAACCGGCTGCCGACGGAATAGGCCAAGCCCCGTTTGGTTCGCACGTCGTTGAAGAGACGGCTGCGAAACGAACTGCCTCCCAGAATGTCGTTCGCGATCGCCAACGACACATAGTCGGGGTCGTGCTGTTTGATCGACAGATGACCCAGACGGAGATGCGTCTGCGAAGTTTCCTTATTCACGAACCGTACAATGGGTTTCGGCGGCTGGCTCTGGGGCACGTCGGCAATCTTCAGCACCGGCACCTCACCTTGTTTCCAATCGCCGAATATGTCGCGCAGGAGGGCCAGCATAACGGATGTATCGAAGTCACCTGTCACACCCACGATCATGCCGTTCGGATGAATGGTCTTCCGGTGAAACGCGACCAGATCATCTCTGGTGATGCGGGTGATGGATCCGATACTGCTTTCCCACGCCGACGGATGATCCTCTCCATATAAGAGTTTGCCGAACTCGCGTCCGACGATCGCACCGGGGTTATCTTGCCGACGACGAATCCCTTCGATGGTCTGCAACTTAGCCAATTCAACCCTCGCCGGTTCAAAGGCAGGTGTCCGAATGAGTCCTGTGAAAATCTGAATTCCCCGCTTCAAGTCCTTGCTGAGCACATCGAGCGACGCGGAACCGGATTGCCGCCCGATCGAGATGCCGAGCCCCCCGGCGAACTGCTCGAGTTCTGCATCCACCTGTTCAGCCGATAGACCCCCGCCTCCACCGGTCCGCATGACGGAGCCTGTCAACGATGCCAGTCCGACCTTCTCCGCCGGATCAAGCCAGCCGCCTGTTCGCATCGTTGCAGTCATGCTGATCAAGGGTAACTCATGGTCTTCCAGAAGATAGACGACCATCCCGTTCTCGAACACCACACGATCCGGTTCGGGCGGAGTGAACTCTACCGACTTAAACGTCATCTGCCTGGGATCGCTCAGTGTCGAACTTCCAGCACAAGCCGCCAGCAATGGAATGGAGACCGCCATGATTAACGAGAACAGAATAAAACCCCATCGTTTCACGTTTCGCGTTTCACATTTCACGTCTCTCATCGCGTCACCTCGCCCTTCGGCCCCGTCGCAACATGTTTTTCTCCAGCCTTCTTCACCAACGTCGCCACGGTTCGGTTCGATTTCGTGAAATATTCAGTCGCCACACGCTGGATATCAGCCACCGTGACGGCCGCAATCTTGTCACGGGACTTTAACGCGTAGCGCCAATCGCCCGCTACCGTTTGAAAGAGGGCTAACTGGGACGCAAGACCTCCGTTGGATCGAAGCGCCCGGACCAAATCGGCATCGAGATTATTCAGCACTTTTTCAAGCTCCTTGGCCGAGACCGGCTCCGTTTTGAGCCGTTCGATCTCGGCATAGATGGCCGCTTCGACTTCTGCCGTCGTGTGGGGCGCGAGCGGCGTGGCATTGAGGATAAACAGATTGGGGGAGCGGACTCCTGGATAATTCGCATCGGAGCCGACCGAAACGGCAATGCGTTTCTCTCGGACCAAGCTCGTATAGAGCCGGGAGGTGAGCCCGTCGCTCAGCACCGCATCGATCACGTCGAAGACATAATCGTCGGGATGCCCCAACGCTGGCTTGTGAAACCCGATGACCAACGACGGTTCAGCATCGAACTCCACCTCCACTCGGCGCTCCCCCCGTTGAGGCGGCTCAACCGTGACGAGCGGGGGCTGCAAAGGCGAAGCCGGTATCGTGCCGAACGTGTGCTCGATCAACGTCATGACCTCCTTCGGATCGATATCGCCGACTATGGCGATCGTCGCATTGCCGGGGCCATAGTACGCTTTGAAGAAGGCTTCGGTGTCGGCCGGTGTAAGCGACAGGATATCTGACTCCCACCCGATCGTCGGAATGCCATACTGATGCGCGCGGAAAGCAGCCGACGTGAAGGTTTCATACAACAGTCCATTGGGGCTGTCGTCATTCCGCATCCGCCGCTCCTCCATGACTACTCCACGTTCCTTGTAGAATTCGCGAAGGACCGGATGCGCCATACGATCGGCTTCGAGCGCGGCCCACAACGGCAGACGATTCGCCGGAAGATTAATCATATAGCGGGTCAAATCTTTACCGGTCGCCGCATTAAGCCCGACCCCCCCGTGACGTTGGTAGAGCAAGGCCATTTCATTGCCTGCCACGAACTGGCCCGCCTGATCTTGCAGTTCGGTGAATCGCTTCTGCAATTTCTCGATGGCTGCCTGATCTTCGGAGCTAGCCGATCTCTCTTGACTCTTCCGCCCAAGTTCTCGTTGCCGCTGCTCCAGCTCGGTCCCCACTCGAAACCACTCTTCGAGGACAGGCCGCTCTTTCTCATAATCCTTGGTCCCGACCGTCCTCGTCCCCTTGAACGCCATATGTTCGTACAGATGCGCCAGGCCGGTTTGTCCGACCTGTTCATTCACTCCCCCAACCCTGAAGGTCATGTTGAGGGAGACCACCGGCGTCTGATGTCGTTCGACCATCAGCACCGTCAGCCCGTTCGCCAGTTTCTGTTCCACCACACGATCCGCCAGCCCGGAGGCTGCCTGCGCGAAATTCAGGTTCAGGCTGAGGCTCAGGGCGAGAAACAGACCTCCTGCGAGGATGCGGGAACGGCTCGAATAGCATGACTCTTTTTTGCACAACCTGAGCCTTGATCTACGTTTCATATGAATAGCTCCATGAGTTCTTCCGGTCGTTCGATAAACCAGTCCGGGCGACAGGCTTCCATCTTAGGTCGGTTCCCCATCCCATACCCGACTGCGCAGACACGAATCCCGGCATTGTGCCCGCCGTTGATGTCGTTGGTGCTGTCCCCGACCAGCACGGTCTGTTCCCTCGATACGTTGAGCTGCTCCATGACATGCAACAGCATACCCGGCTCCGGTTTTAATCCGAACCCGTGGTCCCCTCCGACGACGTACTGAAAATGATTCCCCCCGAGTCCTTGAAGAATTGCGTTGGTGTACTCGATCGACTTGTTGGTGGCGACGGCCTTCCGCTTGCCTGCGAAATGCGTGAGCATCTCTCCAATGCCGGGATAGAAGGTCGTGCGATCGAGGCAATGGGACAAGTACTGGCGTCTGAACACCCGTAATGCCTCGTCGAAGGTGACCCGACTATCCTCGCCGATCGACAAGCGCAACAACTGCTTCACCCCATCCCCCACAAACCCAAAGATTTCCTCAATGGGCCGCTGCGACAGCCCCAGTTCGGCCAACGTGAAATTGACTGACGCAGCAATGTCCCATTTGGACTCGATGAGCGTCCCATCCAGATCGAAAATCAACAGCTCGACCGAGGTCTTCCCCATTATTCTTTCGCCTTTCGCAACTCTTCTTGTAATACCCCCAGACGGTCTCGCTTCGTTGGATCGGTTTCCTTCACCCAGGCGTCGCGCACGAAATTCACCATCCGCTTTTGCCCCACGTGAGGAGGGAGCATCGGCTCGATAATCTTCCATCGATTCTGGACGCCTTTCACGCGAAACCGAACTTCTTCAGTCTCAACCCGCTGAACGAACCCGGCAGTTTCCAGATAGACCGAACCGATGACCTGAAAGGTCACAGGAATGATGACTTCCAGCCTATCGATCACCTCCCATTGACGATACTGCTCCGCCACCACAAACCCTCGTGTGACGACGACATGTCCCCAGGCCGGCTCCTCATTCCATCCCGTATAAGACGCGACCGTTTCGGCCGACATGGCATCGAGCCGCGCCCCCTTATGATCGAGCTCCACATACCGCTTCACCACGTCGGACGGTGAATGCTTGATGGACCCTGCCTGCGCTGAGGCGAGACTCGCCGTACACAGCGATCCTATCAGAACGATGAACGCAATCAGCCGGTTCGGTATACGGTGGCTCATGACGCGATCCGGTGGAGTTTCATCATATTCGTGCCGCCTAACTGTCCCATCACGGCCCCGGACAAAAGCACGACGCAGTCATGTGGCCCAGCCAACGCCTCCTTCACCAATCGCTGCTCTACCGCATGAACGCGCGCATCGGGATCATGAATTCTCACCAACAGCCGGGGAAGCACGCCCCAGTAGAGCGCCATTCGCCGCCGCACTGGTTCGTGCGGGGTGAAGGCGACAATGGGAGCCGCAGGTCGCTGTTTCGAGAGCAACCGGGCAGTCGTACCGGACTCGCTGAGTGCGGCAATCGCAACCGCCTTCGTCGCCGCTGACGCTGAGGCAGCCGCCTCGCACATCGCCTCAGGAATTGAGCGATACTCACGGCCGGTTACCCGTTCGGCCGGATCGATGTGCGGACGCAACGCCTCGCTCTCGGCCGTACGGACAATGCGATCCATCACCTGTACTGATTCAACCGGGTACTGCCCTAGGGCGGTTTCCGCCGAGAGCATGACGGCATCGGTGCCGTCGAAAATCGCGTTCGCCACGTCGGAAGCTTCCGCCCGGGTCGGGCTGGGGCGCTGTGTCATCGACTCGAGCATTTGCGTGGCCGTAATGACCAGGCGGCGATGATGATTCGCCTTCGCAATGATCCTTTTTTGGAGGATCGGGACAATTTCAGGCCCCATCTCCACACCAAGATCTCCGCGTGCGATCATCACCCCGTCCGCTTCCTCCAACACCGAGTCCAATGCGGCAATGGCTTCAGCCCGTTCGATTTTCGCAATAATCGGCTGGTCTCCTCCGCATTCCGCGACCAGACGCCTCACCGCTTGTACGTCTTCAGGCCCTCGCACAAACGAGAGTGCCATATAATCCACTCCTTCTGCGACGCCAAAACGAATGTCCTTCCGATCTTTTTCCGTGAGTGTTGGAGCGCTGATCCTGGTGCCGGGGAAATTGATCCCCTTACGAGGCAGAACCCGTCCCCCGGTCTTGACCCGACACTCGACCGCACCACCACTGACAGCAATCACGAGCAGCTCGATCAACCCGTCGTCGATCAAGATTCTGGCTCCTGGCTTGACGTCTTGAGCCAGCTCTGGATAGCCCACAGGGATCTCCGCAAGCTTCGAAGGGGCGATGGTTTGTCTGCCGATTTGGCCGCCGAACCGGCGCATGCCTCCGACAAGCCTGATCCGCTGTTCTTCCGCCACCTCGACTCCGGCTTCTTCGAGATCGCCGACTCGGATTCGAGGCCCTTGCAAGTCCTGCACGATCGCAATCGGACGGCACAGGCGATCCGCAACAGCGCGGATCGAAGCGATCGCGGCACGGTGCGAGTCGTGCGTGCCATGAGAGAAGTTCAGACGAGCCACATCCATCCCGCTGTTGATCAACCGTTCGAGTATGGATGGTTCGGCGCTGGCCGGACCGATCGTGCACACAATTTTGGCTTTGCGCATAGACAATGCTGTCACTGGATATTGGTCACTCGGCATGCGTGCCGCGCGTGACAGACAAGATGGGCAGGAAATGAGATTCCGACTTATCTCGCATTTCGCGGCGTCCTGCTTTTCCCGCTCTGCTCGCGATGATCTCTAGGAATGCCATTCTAACAAACGACCACCAAGCCCACAACGCAACCGCCATTTCAGACGCAGGCCGCCTGATTCATCCATGTCGGCGATTGCAGTAGAAGTGTTCATGAATCATGCGGGCTAGGGCAGGTCGTTACCGTGCATTCGTGCGAAAATATCCCAATCGAACGGCTTCGGCGCCACAGCGTGGAGCGGAATCGCCTCAATGACGCCTGGCCCGCGATAGGCCAACATGCACCCGACTACCCGCTCCGGCTCCTTGACGAGACGGCGAATCGTTTCATAAGCCAGATCTTGTCCGATGGTCTTATCCTCGGGAGTTGGAGGCGCTCCCCGTAACGTGTGACCGAGAATCGTGGCTTTAGTCGTAGGGGCGAGGCGATATTCGCCGGGGTGCGCCTGAAACTGTGGCCATGTGGCGAGCGTGCCGGCGACATACTCCACAAGACCTCGTACACCGCCATCCGGGTGATGGCGATGAGGCGTCTGTTCCGCGACCACAAACAGGTGGCTTTTGTTCGGGACGCCAAAGGTGCGTTTGAGCGTGCCCAGGATGAAGTCGTCGATATAGGCGTCGGGATCGGGATGCTCATTGACCAAGAGGCCTTCAGCTCTGGCCTGATACGCACAGGCAAGGGCGAGATGGCCGGACCCTGCCCCCATAATCTCGACGAAAAAAACGCTGCCCATGGCGGAACTGGTGGCTTTCAGCGACTCGATGGATTGATTCGCCAGAGACACGGCCGAATGGAAACCCAGGGACGTCGTTCCCGCGATATTATTGTCGATCGAACCAGGAACCCCTACGGCTTGGACCCCAAATCCTTCGTAGAGCGCCCGCGCGCCTCGAAGACTCCCGTCCCCACCAATGACCACCAAGGCTCCGTCTTCCAAATAGGGCCGAAGATGCCGCATGGTGGCCTGTTGTACCTGCTCGTCCTTAAAGTCTTCGAATCGGCTGCTTCCAATTGGACTGCTCGCATGGCTGCCCATACCGCGGGTATCTTGCTCGGTTACGGTTGTGATCCAGTTGTTAGCCAAACCTAAGAACCCGTGACGGACGAAGTGGACGTCCAGGCCAAACCGGTGTCCTGCTACGCGCAACTCTTTCAACGCAGCGCCGGCCCCGGCGAAATCGCCACCGGAAACCAATGCCACAATCCGCTTGATCTGTCGGGGTTTAAGCGTGATCCGATCTCGGCGTTCGCGCTCGACCTTCACCCAGGTCTCCCGTACCACCCGTTCCCGCGCTGACAAACCCACAGCCGTGGAATAGCCGGATAAGAGTCCCTGTTCGTAGGCCAGCAAGACCACGTTATCCTGCCCCTCTTTATATTCGCCAAACTCAGTGAAGGCTTCGCGAAAGGGGCGAGGGTCGAGATAAATCATGAGCGCCCGCAATGTGGAGCTGTGGCTGTACACGCACACGGCCTTCCCCTGGTTGGACTGACCCAATCGGCGGAAGCCATCGACAATATCCACATAGACATCGAAGAAGGAATGCCCACCCGGATAGCTGTAGAGAGGATGTTTGATCAAGCGCTTGGCCGTCGATACATCCACGCCGAATGCCTTTGCGGCCTCCTCGGCTTCCACCTTCTTCTCCAGACCTGTGACCCATCCGAAATCCTGGGAGTCTAGCGCGGGATCGCAGGCGGGCGGGAGTGCCTCAGGATGGTGCGCTTGCGACTGCATCAGCGCTGCGGTCACCCGCTCATACAACTGCCGCGTATTGGGGCTTTGGCTCACCAGATGGACGAAGGTGCCCGGATCGAGATAGTTGTGAATGTGCAGGAAGTCCAATTGTTGTCCGACCACGCCTAGCATCCGGGCCAAGGCTGCACCGACTGCGTCGGCTTTGGGGACGCCTCGCTCAGGATCCAGCACGTTCGCGAAGCGGCGCCCGACTCGATAGGTGCTGCTCTCCATGCGTGAAATACCATGACGCATCGTGAACAGAAGCGTGCGGCCGGTTAAATCGCGCGGCACGAGCCAAAACCGGTCCTCGCCCAAGTCCAGCACGATACGATCCTCGACCAATTGCGGCGTCAGTTGCGCGCGCGGTACGATTGCCACCGGCCGACGATGCGACGGCTTCTGCACTGACTTGATTGGCATACGGAGGAGCGGAGCCAACTCGCCTGCTGCGAGGAGAACATTCCAGGCGGCAAAGAACACCAGTTCGTCACCACGGCAACCCTCTTCGATCAGCGTGCGACGGGCAACCCGATACTCCTCTGCTCCAGGGAAGCCCCCTTGCGCTCCGCGTACAAACACCCTGATCTTCTCCATCGCGTCACGGATTCGTTGTGGTCGATCGACTGAGGAAGTTGGGAGAGGCGGGAATGTCATTCCCTCACCGGCAGTGCGACACGCCAGCATCTCCCCGTAGGCCAGGAGCCCTTCGACTGTCACAAATTCAAGCCGGTCTACTGCGGATTCCAATCTGTACCTCATTGGCTCGTCCTAGGAGCCTGTCTGATCTGCCCGTCGGTGGCCGGGAGCTACTGGACTGAAGAACATCTTCAGCAAGATTCATGGAATGCTACGCTGGCGGATGGGCGATAGCAACAATTCTAAGCCCCGGGCGACTGCTCCTCTCACGCCCGTTGATCCTCCAAGATCGTGCGTGCTAGGGTTCGTATTGTACTGGCTCGCATCGTGATACGAACGTGAGACTATGGACCGAACGTGGAAGATGTATGGAATACTGGTCGTCCTTGCCGGGCTACTGTTCGGCGGCTTCACAGGTTCTGCCAACGCCGGCTCATCATCTGAACCGACCGTACCGTCTGCCTCTGTCCCATACGTTCAGCCCGCAGGACCAGCTCTTCATGATGCCACGACGCCTCTCGATCGACAATTGCATCGAGCTGCGAAGGACCCCTTACGGAAAGCCAAAGACCTACTGAGGGCAATTCGGCAACACGGGGGCAACGCCCTCCCTGGATATATCGGCGGCAGGGAGTTTCAGAATCGCGAGCGTCGCCTTCCCTCAGGTCGCTACCGGGAGTACGATGTGAATCCCAAAGTACGGGGCCGTTCCCGGGATGCAGAACGGATTGTCATCGAGCAAGATACTGGCAGAGCCTACTATACCGGCAATCATTACCGAACGTTCATCCCATTGAATGAGACACCATGACGCCGAAATCCACTCCAGCATTGACCACCTATCTCCAATCGACGAAGGGCCCCTGGACCTCCTTGCTCATCGTCACAGCCGGGCAGCGCGCCGAATCGCTCGTCCACCCATCGCCCGGGTTGGTACTAAAGATCGTCAAGGGCCGTCTCTGCAAAACTCCGGCAACTCTGTTTGCGGAATTTGCGCGGGCATTGAAATTCCCCGATTACTTCGGTCACAACTGGGACGCCTTAGAGGAATGTCTCGCTGATCTGGAATGGCTGCCGGCCAAGGGCTATATCTTACTCATTACCGATGCAGACCAAGTGTTATCCAACGACGAAACAGAGTATGAAACCTTTCTCGAAATCTTGCGCGATGCGGGAGAAGCCTGGGGAAGTGGACAGGCGGGAATGGGCGCCCGACGAGCGATCCCGTTTCATGTCCTATTTTCCGTATCCGAGCAGGAAAGAGCCAAACGAGCCCACTGGGGGATGGAGAAAATCGCTGCTGAACCGGTTCGGGAGACGACCACACGACAGCGGCAGCCCAAACGCAGACCTTCACCCGGCTAGCATCGGTTGATAACGAACCGGCCATTCGATTAGAGTAGTTGGTCTGGTCAAAGCCGCAGACCAACGCTCGCAAGACGGTTGCACGGGCCGCCCGGTAAGACCACAGCACGGATACAATGCTTGCGGCATTTTCAACATCCGGTGAGGAAAGGAATCAACGATGGGACTCATGGATCAATTGGGACAAGCGGTCGGTGGGGCGATGGGGGGACAGTCGGCACAGAACCCTCTCTTGCAGGCTCTCACGGGTTTACTCGGTCAGAATAGCGGCGGGGGGGGATTGGCCGGCATTGTCCAATCATTCCAGAAGAACGGACTCGGCGACATTGTGAACTCCTGGGTGAGCACAGGACAAAACCTGCCCATCACACCGGATCAGATCAAGCAGGGCCTGGGAAGCGATTTTCTGAGCCAGCTGGCAGGGAAAGCCGGGGTCTCTCCCGATGCCGCAAGCACCCAACTGTCTAGTTTGTTACCCGGCGTGATCGATAAGGTGACGCCGAACGGCAAGATTGAATCCGGCGGGATCGATCAGTTGCTCAAAATGTTTCAGGGATAAACACGAGCGCGTCTTCCAACAGATCGGCAAGAAGATGCGCCTATTCCTACGGGCGCATCTTCTTCGCAACGTTCAGGACACCTCTCCATTTGCGGAAAAGCGCGGAAGACCATCTCGTCGAAACTCCAGAGCGGGAATCCGTGTGAAGCGATGTCCGCAACCGGGCTTCAATATGGTGGCGATGAACCACGCAAATCCCATGTGTTTCCCGTGCATCGTCAAGCGGGGCTTTCTCGCATACCAGCGCAGCTTTCCCTTCTTGTCGGCACCACGAACAGACAATCTTCATCGTTGAATCCCTAGGATTGCTGTCTAGAATTTCGGTCGTACCCGCATGATCTGAGCAAGAGTCAGGCCATGATCGGCTCCTCACTCAAATCGGCATGTTTGCAAGGGATTACGAAAATCTCCCGCCCCACAGCAGCACAGCCTGTATCAAAAAGTGCTGACAGGTGTATCTCTTCAGACGCTTTTCGGCCTCGGTCGCCTTATCCCATCACATGCGCCGGCTCTTTCTTGACCAAGACTCGACTGCATGGTACTGTGCGCCCCCATCATGAAAACCACTCATTCCGCCAAACTGTTTGCCGACGCGCAGCACGTGATTCCCGGAGGCGTGAATAGCCCTGTGCGCGCGTTTCGTTCCGTCGGAGGCCAACCCAGGTTTATTGCACGGGCTAAAGGCGCCCGCCTCTACGACGTCGATCAGAACAGCTACCTCGACTATGTCCTCTCATGGGGCCCGATGATTTTGGGCCATGCCGCCCCATCGGTAATCAATGCGATTAAAAAAGCTGCCGCACGCGGAACCAGTTACGGCGCACCGACCGAACTGGAGGTCACGCTCGCCCGTATGATTCGCGACGCCTTCCCGTCGATGGAAAAGGTCCGGCTCGTCAGCTCCGGCACCGAGGCCGTCATGAGCGCAATTCGTGTCGCACGAGGCTTTACGAAGCGAGACAACATTCTCAAATTCGAAGGGTGCTATCACGGCCACAGCGATTATTTGCTGGCGAAGGCCGGTTCAGGGTTGGCCACCTTGGGGATTCCGGATTCGCTCGGAGTTCCGGCGGACTTTGCAAAGCACACGTTGACCGCTCCATACAACAACATCCAAGCGGTGCAACAGATTGTAAAGGAACAGCGTGGCACGCTAGCCTGCATTATTCTAGAACCGATCGCAGCCAACATGGGCGTCGTGCCGCCAGAGCCACAATTCCTGCAGGCCCTCCGTCGACTCACCGAAGAGCACGGCATTCTCCTGATTTTTGACGAGGTCATCTCCGGCTTTCGCGTCACCTACGGGGGAGCCCAAACTCTCTACGGCATCACACCGGACCTGACGGTGCTCGGGAAAATCATTGGTGGAGGGTTGCCGGTGGGTGCTTATGGGGGGCGCAAAGAGATCATGGATCTGATCGCACCGCTGGGGCCGGTCTATCAGGCAGGAACGTTGTCGGGAAACCCGTTAGCCGTATCCGCTGGTATTGAAACACTCAAGCAACTCAGGGCTCGTGGGATCTATAAGAAGCTGGAAGAAAAGTCTTCCGCCTTGGCCAAAGGGATTGGAGAGGCTGCGAAAAAAGCAGGCGTGCCGCTCACGCAAACCAGAGTCGGCTCGATACTTGGAGCCTTCTTTGCGTCAGGCCCGGTGGTGGATTGGAATACGGCGAAACTGTCGGACACAAAACGATACGGGCAATTCTTTCACGCGATGCTGGAACAGGGGGTGTATCTGGCCCCCTCTCAATTCGAAGCCGCCTTCCTCTCAACCGCGCATTCAACCCGCGATATCGAATACACCATCAAAGCCGCACATTCCGCGATGAAGCGCCTCTAATCGCCCCGCGAGTGAATCTCTTTGGATACAGGCCTAAATCGGTTTAGATACACCCCCGCAATCCTAGGAAGTCGACCAAACTGACTCATCAGCAAACCCGGAACTAAGCTCAAGGGTGAGGCATTGGCAGGATGCTCAAAACGAGTTCATTGCTAGGCCGCAACGAGCGAGAGCCCGAAGGCGTACCCTCTGGGGTACGTTGAGGGCTTGAGCGACGTGAGAACGACGCAGGGAACCGTTTTCAGCATCCTGCTTATTCGTCGTCCTCGTCCTCCGCGTCAAGTACTTCTTGTCGCTTTTGCTCTTCCATGGCGTTATGCAGCAGCATCCTTACAAACATCGAATAGAGCGAGCCTTTTTCCAGCGTCCCACCTGGAGGAATGGCGATCTTGCCTTCCTTAATCATGCGATCCATCCAAACTTTTTGATCAGGCGCGATCAAGATCGGAATCTCGATCAGCCCCACACGTCCCATCATATCCATAGAAGCCTCCTTGAATCGTAATCCGTCGGTTGTCTCTCGTATTTCGCAAAGAATTCACCCCAGCGCAATACGCTTCACGAGTGACGAGAAACATGGATATAACAGCACGCGGCTTTTTGCGTTGTCAACCAAACCGCCCTGGCATAGAGTGTGCTCTCTTCTACACTTCATGACACAAAGTCAAACTATGTTCGGCGCACTCTTCGTGATCAGCATCATGCTGATCTTCGCCAATCAGGTTCCTGCACAGCAATCAACTGCCCCACCTTCTTCATTGACCACAAGACCCTTAGCTCCCGGGGCAAATGAGTCCGAACTCCGACCCTCTTGCGACCTCTGCAGGAAACCAGAGTCCAAACCAGGGAGCAGCCTACGACCTCGACGACTTCACCGCGAGAAAGGATTGCGCCCGCACAAGAACGCGAAGGGGACCCATCGCTCATTGGACCAAAGCATCAAATCGACGCTGCCTCGTCGTTCCCTCGCACCTCCAGAAGGTCAGGGAAATTAGCCTGGAACTGACATAAGGCTCCAGAAAACATTTCAGCTCTTTAACGTTGTCGAGTCGGGATCAAAGCAGAAAACAGAAAAGGCGAACAGGGACGAGCATGAGTGCTGACATGCAGGCAGCCCCTACCCTTTAAGGAGGCACTATGGTTCATGAAGATCAGATGCTCACCGAGACCGAACAGCGTTACAGGGAACGCCGAACCGAACGTGAGAATGCCGTTCAAGCAATTCGAACGGGACATATTCTGCAGGCAGATACACCAGACCGAGTACGGGTTCGCTTGAGACGTCTTGGGATCAACGAGCGCATAGTGGAGACTATTTTAGCCCCACGTCGCGGCATCGCGGCAGAAGATATTTCCCGGGCGGTGGTTGAACTGGGCAAACGCCGCGGGGCCAAAGGCCGAGCGGCCATCCCCTCAAAACGGGAGAGCGATGCGCCGTGGCGGGAGCCGATACCGGCGATCGAGACGCTCCCACCGCCAGGTATCATCCCCGGCCAAAACCTCAGCGACATCCTCTTTGAGCGAATCATCGGGCGCAACGACCTCTTGGGCATTTCATATATGGATCTAGGCCTACGGGCGAGTCGTGCCGTGGGCTGCGTCCGCCTCTTTCAGAATGGCCGGCACATAGGATCGGGGACCGGCTTCATGGTCTCACCGCGGCTACTGCTCACGAACAACCATGTGCTGGAGAATGCAGAGGCGGGACGTGAAGCCCGCGTCCTGTTCAACTTCCAGGACGACCCCGAGGGAAATGCCCAGCCCACTGTGACGTTTGCATTGGACCCTGAGAGCTTCTTCCTCACCAGCAAGCCGCTGGATTTTTCGCTCATCGCGGTGGCCGAACGATCGGTGGAGGGGCAGGGGATCGAGGAGTTCGGCTGGCTTCGCCTGATCGAAGACGAAGGCAAGGTGATCAATGGCGAGTATGTCACGATTGTGCAGCATCCGAACGGGCTCCCCAAACAGATTGCCCTGCGTGAGAACCAAATCATCGACATGCTGGAAAATTTTATCCACTATCACACGGATACGGCTCCGGGTTCGTCGGGATCGCCATTGTTCAATGACCAGTGGGAAGTGGTGGGGCTCCATCATTCGGGTGTGCCGAAACGAGACGACCAGGGTCGGATCCTGACCCGGAATAATACGCTCTGGACGACGGACATGGATGATGGGACCATCAACTGGATTGCCAATGAGGGGGTCCGAGTCAGTCGCATCGTGAAGCATATCAAGAATCAGTCGCTGGGCAGCCTGGGCTATCGATTGAGAGACCAAATGTTCGAGGCAGTACCAACGATGGCCGCCCAAACCCCAAACATGTCGGTGGGAGGGGCGCTCGAACCGCCGCGCATTTCGCCATCACTTGGCGCACCGCACATTAGTGAAGGGGTCGCCACATGGACCATCCCGCTGAGCATCAGCGTTCAGCTGGGCGGGGCCGGACTCATGCAAAACTTCTCCCAACCAGCTGCAACCGGTCACGCCAAGCCGGCTCAGCCTTCCACCGGACAGCCACTCCCCGCCCCGAATACGACGCTGGATGAAGAGCTCCGAGCCTATTTGGAGGAAGCGCGCCAAGCACGGACCCGGCCCTACTATGACAAGAAGGTCGACGCAAAAGATAAAAAATCCTATTACGCAGACCTTTCTTCCTCACTGTCACCGGACGAACTGTTCAGTACGCTCTCCGATTTGGTCAGACGCACTCATGCGACAAAACCCGGGTACAAGCCGAGCAAGGAGCTTTATCCATGGATCGATCTTCGCCCGAACCGCAAACTGCGCAGCATCTATTCAGGGATGGAGTTTGACCCGGAAGAGTTGATCCGGGAGGACTTCAGGATCGATCAGGAACGTGGTCTGCGAATGAGGGAGCTGGCGGTGCGAGAATCCACCATGACGGCCTCGCAATTCGGTCAGGAGCTGGACCTCTTGGAGGCGGCGCTACCGTATAACTGCGAACACGTGGTGCCCCAGTCCTGGTTTGGGAAAAAGGAGCCGATGCGCGGAGACCTTCATCACCTCTTCGCCTGCGAATCGGGATGCAATAGCTTCCGTGGCAATACGCCCTACTTCGACTTCCCAGACTTTGAAGAGGTCACGCGAAATGAGTGCGGCAAGCGGGAAGAGAACAAATTTGAACCCAGTGGAGGCAAGGGTGTCGTCGCACGTGCGACACTCTACTTCCTGCTCCGCTATCCCGGCGAGATCAATGCCACGGCAAAGGAGTACACCCAAGATCGCATTGCCACGCTGCTCCAATGGCACCAGGCATTCCCGGTGGATGACTATGAGCGGCATCGCAACCAAGCCATCTTCCACCGACAGGGCAACCGCAATCCGCTCATTGATCGCCCGAAGTGGGCCAAGAAGATCAGATTCGAGGGCGGTTTGGGGGATTGATACCTCTGTCACGCGGGAAAACGAAATAAAGGTGTGATTCTTTGACGCTTCCTGCAAACCGTTGCTCCGATGTGGAGGGACTGCAAGACGGACTGCCGCTGCGAATAGCATTCGTCTCTCTGTCGCATCCTCCCGCCTGCCGCCATGAGCCAGGACACGGTTCCCCATGCCTTACTTTCCTCTTTCCCGAACGGCGTCCGGTATTGTATCGTGCGCACTCGATTCGATCGCGCGCGCAAGGAGGGGGTATGGCAAGGACAGCAATCTTCCAGCGATTCATACGCCTCATCGCTGCTGTGCGACCACACGACCACGCCGCTCTCTCATACGTGGATAGGATTGAGACGCTGGCCCACCTGACTCACCGATCGGCCACACAAGCTGCCACACGACGCGAGTTTCTCCGGCATACCGGAGCTGCAGGAATTGCCTCCCTCGGTCTCCTGTCTGGCGCCATCGGACGTGCCGGTGCGGCGCCTCCACCCAAGGCCGCCATCGATGTCGGCATTGTTGGGGCTGGGCTCGCAGGATTGGCCTGTGCGGACGCGCTCAAGCAGAACGGCGTGACCGCGTCCCTGTACGAAGCGGCTGCACGAGCCGGCGGGCGCTGCTGGTCGTTGCGCGGCTTCTTTCCCGGTCAGGTCGCCGAACGCGGCGGAGAACTTATCGACAATCTTCACAAAACAATGCTGAGGTATGCTCAACGATTCGGACTAGCGAAAGAAGACGTCAATAAGGTTCCCGGCGAGATCTTCTATCATTTCTATGGGCAACGCTATCCGGAGGCCGCGGTGGTGACGGAGTTTCGTGACTTCGTGTCGGCCATGCGGGTGGACTTGAACCGTCTCTCGCCCGAGGTCACCGCAACGGGGCACACTCCGATGGATGAGGTATTGGATCACACGAACTTGATGGCCTACCTGGAAGGAGCGAATGGCGCGCAGACGCCGGCAGGTCCGCTGGCCAAGGCGGCGATCATCGAGGCCTACGAGGCCGAATACGGGCTCGCCGCCGATGAACAAAGCTGCCTGAATTTCTTGCTCTTTATCCACGCGGATCGCCGCTCGAAGTTCACACCCTTGGGCGTGTTCAGCGACGAGCGCTATCACCTGGTCAACGGCAACGACGGCATCGTGGCGGGACTGGCGGCAGAGCTTTCGGGACGCATCGCCTACGCTGCCTCGCTTGTGCGCGTGCGGCGCACCGCCGCCGGACGCATCGAACTGACCTTACAGGAGGGAAACCGGACCATCACAAAAACGCACGACATCGTAGTGGTCACACTCCCCTTCAGTGTGTTGCGTGACATCGAACTCGACGCCAACCTGAATCTTCCGCCCGAAAAATTAGCCGCTATCCGACAGCTCGGATACGGCACCAACGCCAAGATGATGGTGGGATTTTCTAGCCGTCCCTGGCTACCCCTGGGAGGCAACGGCACATCCTATGCGGACCTACTGAATAGCCAGACCACGTGGGAAACAAATCCAACACTGGCGACAACCACACGCGGCATCCTGACGGACTACTCAAGCGGCCCACGCGGCGCAGGGCTCAACCCGAACGCCGTGCAGACGGAAACTCAACGCTTCCTCACCGATCTCAACCTCGTCTACCCCGGCGTGCTCGGTGCGGCCACACGCCTCGGCTCACGGTATCTCGCGCATCTTGAGCACTGGCCATCCAATCAACTGGCGAAGGGAAGCTATACCTGCTACAAGCCCGGCCAATTCACGACGATTGCAGGACTGGAAGGCACGCCGGTCGGCAATCTGTTCTTCGCCGGGGAGCACACGAATTCGTTTTACGAGTGGCAGGGCTTCATGGAAGGGGCGGCTCTTTCGGGGCTGCAGGCGGCCAGGGATATCGCGGCTGCCGTCCGGAGCCACTAGGAGCCTATCCGACATTGACCGTTCTACTACGGCGAACGATCCCCAACCATCTGCGTCGTGCTCGGCCCAGACACATCCTCAACGTATTCCAGTGAATACGCTTCCGGTTTCTCGGGGCCTGCGGCCTTGCATCTGACCGTGCCTCCTTCGCCTCATCACGAAGACAATATCGGACAGGCTCCTAGCCCACATGATTCATGAGCACTGCTACGATGAGCCTTCTGCTGGCAGACTCGCCACTCGCTCCCTCGACGTACGGCTCAAGTGCGCCTCGGAGTCTCGCGGCTCAGCGTGCCTGTCGCACAACGCGACTGCGCGATTGTACGACGAACCGTTATGAATCATGCAGGCTAGATCACGATCAGCCGCATCATATGGTATTGGAGAAGTCATCGCAGCCCAAGATCTGACTCCCATTTCCATGCTACGGGGAACTTCATTGAGTGGACGCGGTTTTTTTGAGTTCGGCCAGGGCCTCGTCCACAGCTTTCATGTAGTAATTATGGGGATCCAATGTCGAACGGAACGTCTGCAACGTCTGTTTCGCTTCACGTGATTGTCCCGCTGCCGCTTGCAGCACGCCCAGGATATAAGGGGCTGAGACTTTTTCGGATAGCGGAAACTCCTTCTCATCGATCAGCCACTGATAGGTGGCAAGGAGATCTGTCGCCGGCGCGATCGCTGTCAGCTTAGCCAACGACTCTCGAGACACCCTGTCGTACTTGAACTGTGAATCGAAGATCCGGTACAGACGTCTGCGAGAGGTTGAGTCCAGGGGCTCTTGGCCACGTCGCATGTCATTCGCGACATGAATCTGCGCCATGTCAAACTCATCACTCGACCGATTGCCCAGTGCCGCAAGCTGGAGCCCACGGACAAACGGCCGGTGCTCTGCCTTAGTGAGCGCCTGAGTGAAATGGCGGTCTGCATCGGACAGATTGCCTCCTGACCACAGAATCCAGTGGCCCCACATGGCATGTGCGTAGGCATTCGAAGGGTCTGCCTCAATCGCGCGCCGATAGGAGACTTCTGGCTTTAGGTCACCTCGACCATCCCGTGACCGAAGAAAGTCAGCCCACCCGCGATAGGCGAACATGTCGCCTTTTCGCAATCCCTCACTGTGCACGATAGCCTCGTCCAGCGTGGGCAAGAGCGGGGCGACGATATCCTCCCACCGCTTGCCGGACGGCAAATGTATATTGTCCAGCCATTGCATAACCACGCCCGTGCGCGCTTGCGTGATGTCGGCGACCAGAGTATTTACAAGCAACTGGGGCAATCGACGACCTTGGACGTTCTTGTTGGCCTGCTCATAGGTGGCCCAGGCAGCAGCATAGTCTTGCGCCTGCTCCTGCATTCGACCACGTGCAAGTTGGTCGGCAATTTCACCTTTTAAGGCCATTGTATTTGATACGACAAGGGCGGCCCCCAGCAGGACGAGCCCAAGCCCAATACCGAAGACTCGTTTCAGATTGGTCGAGATCTTTTTCCTGAGCCCGGAGGAAGAAAGCTGGCTGACAGCGCGCGCGACGTCGGCGGCCACATCACCCTTTGGTTCGAGAATCGTCACGGCCCGTAAGTATGGAGGTACCTCCTTGATCGGCGTAGGCTGTACCATCACGGGAAGTACATGCCCTGCGGGGTGCTCCCATTTTGCCAGAGCGATGTCCAATTCCGTCAGAGTATACCGTCCCTTGGCAAGTGAGTCCGGCGTTATGAGAAAGATGAACACATGGCTCTGCTCAATGGCGCGACTGATCCGCTGATGGTATTCATCCCCGGCTGGCAAGTCGTCCCGGTCAAAAAACACATCGTGCCCTTGCCCCACCAGAGCGAGGTTGATCTGATCCGCTGTGGCTCGTTCAGCTGAGGGGTAGCACAGGAAAATGTTCATGCGCACCAATGATCAGGCACAGGCCATCGGCCTGGAGTTGCGGGATACAGGAAGGAGTCTTATCACTTCTTGTTCTTCTTTCCCGACGGATTTTCTGAAAACAGGAGCCGGTCAAGTAGGATCCTGGCAATCGACATGCCGTGGCGGCAACCAGACTGATCCATAATGAGTGGCTCCTTGTGAGAGCGGACTGTAGCGCGACGACGGTCGCCTTGTCGAGGCCGCTTCACCTTTCCATTTCCATCCGTGTCAGCACAAAGACCGGCCCTACACGACACCGCATTCAGATCAGACTTCACCGTTACGGATCGTTCCCGTGAACGGTAGGGTGCGAGGGAAACATGGGCACGCTACATCTCTTCCCCACTTCTTTGTGCGTCTGTGCCCGTAAGCTGCTCTGCTGCTGGGTCGCACTGGCCCCGCTGTTCCTTGTAGCATTCCATCGCTTTGTATTGATAAATTGAGGGCATGACGATGCCATCTCACTCTGCGCTGCTGCGAGCTACACCGTCAGGCCGTGGTGGCAAGCCGAGCGCTTCATGGGCTGGGTCTTTGAGCTTGGATCAATAGCCCCATGCCCCACGAGACCACACTCATCTATAGTCCGACGCTGCTACGTCAGGCAGTATTCGCGTTTTGGTGGCGTTCCGTCGGGATCGGCTTCTTCGTTGCGCTGCTCATTGCTGCGCTCGGGCTCGTCGTACTCGTCGCGCTCGGTCAATCTTCTTGGATCATCGGTGGGCTTGCGACTGTGCTGGCAGTGGGCGTGGCATTCGCCATCGTGGTCTATGTCGTACACTATCGCAGATCGCTGCAGAAGTTTCGCCAGATGAACAGCCCTCAAGCCACATTTCGCGCTGAGGAGTCCTCGTTCACCATGGTTTCCGATATCGGCACGACCACGCTGCAGTGGTCCGCGGTCAAAGAGTTGTGGAAGTTTTCGAATGTATGGCTGTTGTTGTACTCTAAAGCACAGTTCACCACGTTGCCGCGTGCGTGCTTGTCACCAGAAACACAAGCGTATATTGTGCAGTGCGTTCGTGCCGCAGGTGGCAAAGTCGATGGCTGACCCTTCCGGCGATTCGTGAGACGTGAAACGTGAAACGATTCGGAGGAAGATCACTCGGCAATCCTACGTTTCACCTTTTACGTTTCACGGTTCCTAGGACAACAGGCTTGTTAATCGAAATCAGATAATTCATAGTTAGACAGGACATACAGAGGATCTCACATGTCATCGCAAACTGACCCATCGACGAAAAAAAAACGCGGGATTCCCTGGTATGTCTATTTCGTTGGATCAAGCGTCTATACCGCTCTTGGCGGGTGGCTGGCCGCAGACTCGTCTCCTCTGGCAATTGTGTGCATCCTCAGCGCGCCGGTGGGGTTTTTCTATGCTTGGAGAGCTTGGAAACAAGAAAAAGACCACAGAGGTAAAGCTTAACCGTGTGCGGCAGTGAACACGGCCATTGCCCGATGGATGGGACCCACGCTCCTCATAGGCCGAATCGTGAAACTCTCGCGGGCCACTCATGCCAGACCTTCCCGATGGGCTGATCCGAACGAATGCCATCCTTGGCGAGTATGTCGCCATTCACGATGCAATCTTTAAGTTTTCGTGGCGCAAAGCCCTCTCATCGATTCCAAGGCTGTTCAAGGCCACTGACTTTGGAGCTCACGTCAAAGATCTTGATCGGCTGGCATCAGACCTGACGGAAACTTCTGCGACATTGAAGGCGGAACCAGGGGCGTTGGAGGGTTCCCACCAATACACAGCGGCGCTGCTCGAAGCAATCCAAGCCCTCCGAGAGATCTGTCGGCGGTTTCACGAGCAAAGCCACGGCAATCTCAGTACGTATCCGATGTCGGAATATGACGCCGATCTCAAGAGCTACGAAAGCCTCGTGAAAACATCCCAAGAACTCGGCATCGCGTTGAACCAGCGCTTTCGCGATACCGATGTCCTGCCAGAGAGTTGACCGGGATCGCGCAACAGGGTGGCTGTCGGTACCCGATGGCACGCTTATGGCCGACAAGCCCTGTCATCTGAAACATAAGAAGCAACTGAAAAAGAAGCACGCTTGAATGTGTGCCTCAGTAGGGGCAAAGGAGACTTTGGTCCATGCCGTATATATCTCCGCCGGAGGCAGACCCAACTTCTTGGTTGATGACAATGAGAAGACGTGTGCGTTCTAACCTACGGCCTATACTATTCGGCAAGTTATTATCCGAATCGTGATGGACCCTTGGAAGCCTTGCGGCTCCGCATGTTCGGCTCGCAACGCAAGCAGGCGACGAACCGTCACGAATGATAGGGACTCGCAATGGCTTGCTATGTAGTAGGGGGAAGAGATTGCTTGCGGTCTGACCCTGGCTTCTTCCTGTTATTCCCAGTTTTCGCCATCGGGTTTGCCATGAAGAATTTCCAGCCGAAGAAGGCGATGAGGAACCATATGCCGATGATGATGAGCGCACTTGTTACCTGTACCCATCCGAATTCTACCCCAGCCCATGTGGTCATTTAGTCACTCCTTACAAGGAAAAACTTTAGCATGGCAGCCGTCACCTTGTCGAGGCGCTTCACTTTCCCATTTTCATCCGTTGCCACCGGCTCCGGCAGGACCGTTCAGGATGCGCTCGCGCGTGCATAGACCATTCGGGGACCACCATCCCCAAGTGGCACAAATCTTAGCAATGCTTGACAGATCTCTACCCGGTAGAGATTCTCATGGTGAACGCACCCTTGGTTTGCCCCCAGGCCAAGGCAGGTTGAGACAAGTCCATAACATCTCATAAGGAACAGTCTTCATGAACGCAAAGAGCGCAGGGGAAGACATGGGCACGCCATCGGTCACACTCCAGCCCGTCCGACTAGTCGGTATATTGGGCGTCATCGCGGGGGTACTGGTGACGATCAGCCTGGCGGGACAGCTTATTCGGTACGTTGGCGGGCACGATCATGTCTATGGCCTGCTTCTCACTTCTGAGAAACTCTTCAATGTCGATAATGAGCGGAACATCACGACCCTGTTTTCCGTGTTTTTGTTGCTCTGCGCTGCTTTTCTGCTTGGACTCATCTCGATTCTGAAGCGACAACCGCAGGATCCAGACTGCTCAAAATGGATGATCCTCACCTGTGGATTCATCTACTTGGCAACTGATGAAGGGTGGTCCTTTCATGAAATGCTGATTGAACCCATACGCAAGCTTCTTGGGCACGATAACCTGGGTGTATTCTTTTTTGCTTGGGTCATCCCTGCAATGGCAGGAGTGGTCATTCTTGCCCTGTTTTTCCTGAGATTTCTTCTACGCCTTTCTCCATCCGCCCGGTGGTCCTTTCTCGGGGCCGGCGCCATCTTCCTTGGTGGAGCCATCGGGGCCGAGATGCTTGGAGGACGCTATGCTGAATCGCATGGCTCTCACAATCTGACATACCAACTGATTACCCACCTCGAGGAAAGCATGGAGATGGCAGGAATCATCGTATTTATTTATGCGCTGCTACGCTATCTCGCCGAACAATATCCCATAGTTCAATGTCAGATTGGCGATCAGCATCCCGGCATTCTGACCAGAAACGCAAGCTATTCTCCGATCTTTGGAAATAATTCGCGGCTTGATTCGTGTCAATCGAAAGGTCAGGCCTGTGCAAATCGGCCTGGAGATGGCGAAGCAAGGGAATTGCACGATATTGGGATGTGAAGACTTCTTACTCTTATCTTTGGAGGGTCCTGCAGGTCAGTAGGGGGACGATAAAATACTCGCGCTGCCGGCTATTCGAGTTAGGCTCCATCATTTATCCTTGTCGGGCCTGGCCCGTAACGCGGCGACCATGGCCTGGTCCAGGCGCCGCACCTTCCCGTTTCTATCCGTTGCCGCCAACTTGGCCGACCCTTCGACGACCACACGCCGGCTCTCCCGTTCTTGGATCACGTGCGAAAACGTGAAGGAGGCTGCCGTCATATCAGAGACAACCGTCTCGATGACCAATCGGTCGCCGTAACGAGCCGGTGACCGGTAGTCCACCTCAGCATGGACCACGACGAACACCGTGCCTTCGTTCATCAGCCCTGCGACCGACAGACCGCATTCTTCAAGATACTGCGTCCGTGCCCGCTCGAAATACTTGAGATAGTTGGCGTAGTACACCACCCCGCCGCAGTCGGTGTCTTCGTAGTAA
>NEWT02000037.1:12302-34982 GCA_002869925.2 Nitrospira sp. CG24A | reverse complement strand
CGTCTCTCTTATCTCACAAAGCGTCGCTCCCACTGCGAGCATATACTCCGTGAGCAACACAATGCGATATTGTCATAACCCTTCATGTGTCAAGATTCCCATCACATGAATTGCGCGTCATGCTTCACGAACGACGCTTCACTAGACATTCAGCACCGGAAATTTCGGCAAGGAGCTCTCCGCAACACCGGTCAGCTTCATCACCACGTCGTATAGCTGCTGCACCCGCTCAGCCTTGACCGGCTCGAAGCCATGGCCAAGGACGGCATGGTTGGCGGCGTCGAGCAGGGGTTTCATCGTCGGCCACTCCCGTAAAAAGGCTTGGCCCATCTGGTCGCCCAATCCAGCCAACGCACGAAACTGCGCCTGTAAGGGTAGCTTGTACTTGCCGTCGAGATCCTCCAGCCAACAGGATCGACAGGTCTCTTGCAGCGCCTGCGGCAATTGCTCCGGCTGCACGTCCCACGTTTTGATCTGGTAGTGCTTGAACAGCTGTCGCTGGGCGAAGGCTTCGAGCGCGCGCACGAGCGAGATCATCGCGGCCTCTGGATCGTGCAGGCCATGCAGTCGCCGGCCGGCATGGGCCAGCAAATCAGAAGCCTGCATGTCTTTCACAGGAGCAGGATCGAGGACGAGCTTTTCCAAAAATCCCGCGTTGGCTTTGATGGCCGGTAACAGCGACGTAAGCCCTGGCGGTCCGCCCCACACAGCCGCCATCTCGAAGGCCTTCACGGAGGTCTTCAGTTTCTCCCACGCTTGACGATAGTGAAATCGCTCCCACAGATCGTAGCCATCGGCCAGATCGGCAAAGGCACGGTAGAGGGGTTTCTGCCCGCCGCTCACCCGCACTTCGACTTCACGGAACAGTTTCGTTGCTGCAGCAAACAATCTCCGGTTGAACAGCTCACAGCCCTCGCGGCGTGAGACGGAGGCCGCCTCATCCCAGAGATTCACTTGTGTCCATACGAATGACTGTCCGGCAATATCGATCTTGTCCTCTTCCTGTCCCTCTCGTGCCGGCACAAGCGACACGATCCGTGAACTCATCGGCATGGTCACGACTGTCAGTGCCCCTGCCATAGCCGGGGTCGCCCCGGTCACATCGACGACAAGCTCCCCTGGCTGCACCTCCCATGTACGCAACATATCAGGGAGTGTCCGGGCGAGCATCTGATAACAACTGACAAATTCACCTGTTTCTGGAAGGATCACCCAATCCCATCGTCTTGGCAGATGCTCGATCTTCGGCTGGACCTCGGATTCTACGAGGGATTTCGCCCCTTCCGGCAACACGAAGCAAAGCGCGTCCGGTTGGAGGCGATTAATCGAATAGACTGCGGCCGCCGCATAGTCGGTGAGCGCGAGGACTAAGGCTTTGACTGGTTGGTCGTGCGCCATTGCGCGCGGACTATAACATCGGCCCGCAGCACGATCAATTCATGCCAGGTAATGCGTCTTCTGCTTGACAGTCCCGATGTCGGTTCTGTGATTGCCCTCGCAATGAAGGCCATTCGACAGACAGGTCCCATCGCCACAGTAAAATCGTAACCGCCAGCGAGTCACGTTTGACAGATGACGGAGGGTTGCCTAGAATCCCTTCCCATGAAAGAGCGTGCACTCAGTGCGTTTTCCGAGAGCGCGACCGTCAAGCAACAGTTCGCGCGCGAGTATGCCGATCGCATCGTGCAGGTCGCGAAATTGATGGCCATGGCCTTTCGCGATGGACGCAAAGTGCTGCTCTTCGGTAACGGAGGCAGCGCCACGGATGCGGCCCATCTCGCAGCCGAGTTCGTCGGCCGCTACAAGCGCGAGCGAGCCCCGCTTCCGGCCCTCGCCCTCGCCACCGACATCGCCGCCATTACGTGCATCGCCAACGACTATGGTTTTGAAGAACTCTTTGCTCGCCAGGTCCAAGCCCATGGCCAGAAAGGCGATATCGCCATTGCCATCAGCACCAGCGGCAATTCACCCAACGTGCTGAAAGGCGTGGAGGCAGCGCGAGCCTGTGGCCTCACCACCATCGGCTGGACCGGTGGGACCGGCGGGAAACTGGCCGGTCTGGTGGAATATCCGTTCGTCGTACCATCGACGGTCACCGCCCGCATTCAAGAAAGCCACATCACGCTCGGCCACGTCCTGTGTGAACTCATCGAGGAACAGCTCCTTGGCAAAGCCTCCTGACCGGCAGCGGCCCCCCGTCACGACTCCGAGCCTGATCGCGCCGATCAACGTGACGGACCTCACGACGTATCCGCTCAAGAAACGGCACAGCAAGGTTCGCATCTCCGATTTTGCCAGCCCCTGGCGCCGAGGAGGCAGCTTCAGCCAATTCTATCGCTCGCTGCCGGATATCCTGGGCGTGAAATCGTTGCGCGCGGTCGCCAAGGCCATCGTCAAGGCTCATCGTAAAGGCCGCCCCGTTATCGTGGGACTCGGCGCCCATGTCATTAAAGTCGGATTGAGTCCGATTCTCGTAGACCTCATGCAGCAAGGAATCCTGTCGGCCGTGGCCATGAATGGAGCCGGAATTATTCATGATTTCGAGTTAGCGCTCATGGGGCACACGTCTGAAGAGGTCGATGCAGAAATCGACGAGGGACGCTTCGGGATGGCAGAGGAAACCGGCCGCATGCTCAACGAGGCAATCATCCGTGGAGCCCATGATCGGGAAGGGCTCGGCGAATCCATCGGCCACTACATCAACCGACGCCAGGGTCAATTTCCCCACCGCGGCACGAGCATCCTCGCGACCGGAGCGAAGCTCGGCATTCCGGTCACCGTGCATGTCGCGATCGGGACCGACATCATCCATATGCATCCTGCTGCGGATGGAGCCGCGATCGGCGCAACCTCACTGTTGGACTTTCGGCGACTTGCGGCCGTGGTGTCAGGGATGGAAGGTGGCGTGTACCTCAATCTCGGCTCTGCCGTTATTTTGCCGGAAGTCTTTCTCAAAACGGTGTCGCTGGGACGCAATCTCGGCCATCATCTGACCAATATTACGACCGTAGACATGGACTTCCTCGCTCACTACCGCCCGCTGACCAACGTGGTGCGTCGGCCAACCCAGAAGGGTGGGAAAGGCTACTCCCTGATCGGCCACCACGAAATTATGGTGCCGTTGCTGGCTGCAGCCGTGTACGAAGAATTGGGGTAACCCCTTCGCATGTCTTCACGCTCATACTCATCCCCTCCCATGACCTCGCAGCATCTGACCCAGATGTGGAGCGCACTCAATGCACGCTACTTCGGAGGCCTCCTGCCCCCGATTGATCTGGTCTGGAGTCAGAGGCTGACCTCCTCAGTCGGCCTCTTTGTGACTCGTCGAGGACCGCGGCCCCGACCGGATCGGGACGGCCTTCGTCTGCCAACAAGGCGTGAAATTCGCCTGTCCCTTCCTCTACTCCAACAAGTTGTCCAACAGAGTGAGTATGGCGAGCAGGAGATCCGGAGCACGCTGGCGCACGAAATGATTCATCAATGGCAATACGACATTCTGAAAAAGCGGCCAAACCATGGGGCGAGCTTTCTCCGAAAGATGACCGAGATGAATCGAGACGGCGCTCTCGCGATCACCATCTACCATTCCCTGCAGAAGGAAGTCCTGGCTCTCACACAATTTGCCTGGCGTTGCCGGCAATGCGGCCGGGTATACCGACGCCAGCGACGAACGATTGAGCCACGTCGCCACCATTGCGGGATCTGCCGAGGATTGCTACAGGAGCTGGTGGGATCAGTCGGCCGTATTCCAACCGACTCCGAACGCATTCCTCACACGAAAGTCCCCCTATCTCAACGCTCTTTGCAACCGCTTCAATTGTCCTTTACCTTTTAGCAGGGTGCTGAAAAAGTCTACCAGCATCGTTCTCGCATCGCTTCCAAGAACCGTGAAAGGTTAGATGTGAAAGGTGAAACGTAGAATTGCCGAGTGCTTTCCCTCAGGAACATTTCACTTTTTACGTTTTACCTTTCACGGATGACAAGTCTGGTCTTTTTGAACACCCTGCGTTGCGTGCTCCTGTTGCCAGGACGTGCCGACCAGTGCGATTCTAGTGTGCCTACAGAGTTTTCCCGCAGCCTTCTAGGTTTCCCTTCAGGAGTAATTGATGCGTTGGTCTCGCCAGATTCTCTTCGGGGACGTCGATGCCATGTTCGCTTCGGCAGCCGTGGTAAAGGACCCGAGCCTCGCCGGCAAACCAATCGCGGTCGGTGGCCCACCGCCACGAGGGATCATCGCTGCGGCCAGTTATGCCGTGCGGCCATTCGGCATCCACTCGGCCATGCCGACGGCGAAAGCCCTCCAGCTCTGTCCCAACCTCATTCTGCTGCCTCCTGATCGGCCCTTGTATCGGCAGCTGCATGATGCGATGCGGGCCGTCACCGACCAGTTGTTCCCGCTCACCGAATGGAGCAGCATCGACGAATTTTATGCCGACACGACGGATCTCCAGACCCGCCATCCCGATCCTCGCTCACTCGGACAACTCGTGAAGGATGCGCTGTACGAGGCCACGGGATTACGCTGCACCATCGCCGTCGCGACCGGCAAAACCGTCGCAAAAATTGCCGCAGATAGCCACAAGCCTGATGGGCTGGTCACGATCCAGCCGGGTATGGAAGAAGCATTCTTAGCGCCGCGGCCTCTGCGTGCAATGCCGGGAATCGGTCCTAAAACCGCCGCACGCCTGGAACCGCTTGGACTCAAGACGATTGGCGAACTGTTGGACCCACGCTGGGATCAGCCCTTGCGTCATATCTTCGGCACGCGACTCCATTGGGTTCGAGAGCTGGCGAGAGGGATCGACCACGAACCGGTGGTGGCCGACCGAGAATCAAAAAGCCTCAGTCACGAGACCACATTCGAACACGACACACATGACCGTCCTTTTTTAGAACGTACCTTGCGCGGATTCCTCCGTGACTTGGCACGGGACCTCCGGCAGGAAGGATTGGCCGCCGGATCCTGCACGGTGAAGCTGAAGAATGCCCGTTTTGCCATCTCGACCAAACAGCATCGCTTTCCTCACCCGCTGAATTACGATCCCGACATGTGGCCGACCGTCCAACAGGCGCTAGGGGAACTCCTCCGGCCCGGCATCGAGTATCGCTTGGCAGGACTCGCGCTCTCCTCCTTAACTCCTTCGCCAACTGGACTGTTCGACCAGCGGCGCACAAAGGCTATCGAGACGATGGACGCACTGATGACTAAGCATGGGGCCTCGGTGATTGGGTTAGGCGGCGTGAACCGTGACGACAACGAGTAATGGCTGTCTCTCTCTTTCTATCCAGACCCACAGCCGGTATGATGGGGCCATGCCCACGAAGATCGTGACCAAGGAGCAGCTCGCTCCCCTCTTACAACAAGCCCGCGCACGGATGAAACGGATCGTCTTTACTAACGGCTGTTTCGATCTCATGCACGTGGGCCATACACGCTACCTCCAGGCTGCGAAAGACCTGGGCGACATGCTGGTCGTCGCCGTGAACAGCGATGCCTCCGTCAAGAGTTTGAACAAGGCGCCGGATCGGCCGATCGTGTCGGAGGCTCAGCGCGCGGAAGTGGTCGCTGCGCTCGGCTCGGTCGACTATGTGATTCTCTTCAACGAACCAGATCCCCATAGCCTGATCGAAGCCGTTCAGCCGGATGTCCTGGTCAAAGGCGGAGATTGGGCAGTGGAACAAATCGTCGGCCGCGAGATCGTCGAAGCGCGCGGTGGAGCTGTCTGTACCATTCCGTTGGTTCCAGGCATCTCCACGACATCACTCATCCAACGCATTCGCTCAACCATCACTTAAGCAGTCGCAGTGTCCGATACTATTCATACTTACCCAGCATCCCAATGGTTCGTTCCTGTCGCCACGGCGCTTGGGAATGGAACTGGTCGGCCCTCTGTGACCGGCCTGTATGGTTCTGCTGCCGGTCTTGCCCTCACCACCCTCCTGCACCCCCAATTGGGGAAATTGGGGCATCGATCGTGGCTGATCGTCACTGGGTCGGATGAGGCGGCTGAACGCCTCTTTAACGACCTGCATTTTTTCCACGACCTCACCGGCATTCCGACTACCTCCCTCGCTCTGTTCCCGAGATGGGAAACCTTGCCGTACGAGGGCAGCGCGCCCCATGTCGGTCTCATCGCGCGTCGGATGAACGCCCTGCATCACATCCGAACGACACCGCGCACCTGTCTCGTCACCTCCATCGCAGCTCTGATGCAACGCCTGCTGCCCGTCGATACGTTTAGCCGTACCACCCTGCAATTTAAGTTGAACGGCGCGATTGAACGAGAGGTCCTCACAGGAGGGCTGCTACGACTCGGCTACCGAAAGGTCTCAGTGGTGGAGATCCCCGGTGAGTTCAGTATTCGAGGCGGTATTGTGGATATATTCTCGACGGCCTATGCCGACCCGCTGCGTGTCGAGTTCCTTGGCGAAACCATCGATTCGCTCCGACTCTTCGATCCCGCCACCCAGAAGTCCACCGCAAAGCTGGATCGAGCCGTCGTCCTTCCCGCACGCGAATACCTGCGTGCGGAGACGTCGCCGGATTCCCTCGCCCCCATTCCTGCGGACGCTGAATGGCGCGCACCGGATCTCTATCACGACATGGACAACCTCCTCGATTATTTCACCGAGCAACCGCTGTTAGTTCTGGATCAGCCGGCGGCATTGACGGAAGCCTGTGAGGACCTCTGGGCAAAAATCGACGATGGCTATCTCCGCCACGCCGACCGGGAGACGGTCGTCCCCTATCCGTCGCCAGAGCGGTTGTTTCTTTCCTGGGCGGAACTCATGGATCACACGAACGGTTGGTCCACGCTTGCGCTGGAACCGCTGACTCCACGCGATGCGTCATGGAATCCGGTTCAGGCCTTCCCGGCTCAGACTCCATCCAGCGCTGGCCTTGGAGCACGCGGAATGCCCTTCAGCCAGACCCTCGCCATCATGGATCGCCTGCGAGATGAATCTCGTGTGGTGCTCGTCGCAAGAAGTCGCGGCCAAGTGGACCGATTGCTGGCGCTCTTGCGCGAGCACGATGTGCCGGCGATGGGATGGACAACGGGAACCTGGGCCGTGACGAGCAAGACTAAAGCGCCGTTTTATGTCTTACATGGCGATCTGTCGGCTGGATTCCTTGCGCCGGACTTGCGCCTGGCTGTGCTGACGGAAGAAGAATTGTTTGCGAAAGGCGCGCGCCACAAGCCGCAGGCCAAGAGCAAGGCTGCGACCTTTCTCTCTTCGTTGGAAGATCTCAACGTGGGCGACTATGTCGTCCATGTCCAGCATGGTATCGCCAAGTATCGAGGCCTCAAACGTCTTTCGGTGCAAGGCTTTGATAGCGACTATTTGATCTTGGAATTCGCCGGCAGCGACACGCTGTACGTTCCTCTTGAACGGCTCGATCAAGTGCAACGATATAGCGGAGCGGACGGCCATGCGCCGCGCCTAGAACGGCTAGGCGGCGCCAATTGGGCCAAGACCACGGCACGTGTGAAGAAGGACATTGAAGAGATGGCTCACGAGCTGGTCGATCTCTATGCCAATCGCGAACTCGTGACACGCCATGCCTACGGATTCGACAGCACGATGTACCACGAGTTCGAAGCGGCCTTTGAGTACGAAGAAACAGACGATCAACTCAAAGCGATCCAAGACATTACGCACGACATGGAGTCCAGCAAACCGATGGACCGATTGGTCTGTGGCGACGTCGGGTACGGGAAAACGGAGGTGGCCATGCGGGCGGCCTTCAAGGCCGTGGAAGCCAATCGCCAGGTCGCGGTACTCGTCCCCACGACCCTGTTGGCGCACCAACACTACGACAACTTCTCCGAACGGTTTGCGCCATTCCCGGCTCGCGTCGCGCTGCTCTCCCGATTCCAATCGCCGAAAGAGGCCAAAGCCATTCTCAAAGACGTGGCATCCGGCGCTGTCGACGTGGTAATCGGCACACACCGACTTGTCCAGAAGGATGTGATATTCCGCGATTTAGGCCTCGTCATCATCGACGAAGAACAGTGGTTCGGCGTCAAACATAAAGAACGATTGAAACAGCTCCGCACCCAAGTCGATGTCTTGACGCTCACGGCCACTCCGATTCCTCGAACCTTGCAAATGGCCATGGCGAGCGTGCGAGATCTCTCGATCATCGAGACCCCTCCGGCAGGCCGCCTCTCCATTCGCACACAGGTCGTCCGATCCAACGACCGGCTCATCCGGGAAGCGATCTTACGCGAGCTGGGCCGTGGCGGGCAGGTGTATTTCGTCCATAACCGGGTCGAAACGATGGAAAAGACCGGGGCCTGGCTCCACCAATTGGTGCCCGATGCGCGGATCGTGATGGCTCATGGGCAAATGAACGCCAAACCGCTTGAAGCCGTGATGCTGAAGTTCTTTCGCCGTGAGGCGGACGTGCTCATCGCCTCGGCCATTATTCAATCAGGAATCGACGTCCCCCATGCCAATACGATCTTCGTCAATCGAGCCGACATGTTCGGGCTCGCGCAGTTGTATCAATTGCGCGGACGGGTAGGCCGAAGTGGCGATCAAGCCTATGCCTATTTCCTGGTACCCGATGAGGAACGGTTGAGCGACGACGCGCAGAAACGCCTCACAGCCATTCAGCAATTTACCGAACTGGGCGCCGGCTTCCGCATCGCCGCAGCCGATATGGAAATCCGGGGCGCCGGCAACCTCCTCGGGAAACAGCAATCGGGGCACATCGCCGCCATCGGGCTCGATCTGTACATGCAGATGGTGGAACAGGCCGTCCAGCGCCTCAGAGGCCAGGTAGTGGAAGAAGAACCTGACCCCACCCTGCGGCTCAATGTCTCCGCGTTTATTCCCGATGCGTACGTCGCCGACCCCCACCAGCGACTGTCTTGTTACAAACGGCTCTCGTCCTGCACCCAAGTTGGAGATCTCGCCCTTCTTCACGGCGAAATACAGGATCGATATGGGTTGGCCCCGGACTCCGTCGAGCGCTTGTTCGAAGTGATGCAGGTACGACTCCAGGCTAAAGCCTTGCGCCTGAGCGCAATCGAACTCAAAACCCACTCCGTCGTCGTCACGCTCGACGCCAAAAGCCGGGTCTCAAGCCAGGCGATTCACCGGATGATGGACCGGTACAAGAAACGGGTGTGCTTCCTATCCCCGCTGTCATTTGAGCTACAGATGCCGCATCAAGACTGGCCTTCCATCTTTCCAGAACTCACCGGAATCTTGCAAAGCCTGGGAGGCTGTGATACCAACACCACAATGCCATCATACTCATCTCCATGACACGATCTCAGACGCCCATGACTCAACTATCGAAGGAATCCATGCACGTGGCCACTGTCCGTCTCATCACCTTACTCGCCTGCGTTATCAGCGGGATCTTCCTCGTATTGACCGGCTGTGCGCCACCCCCGGAGGAAGGCGTCCTGGCCCTTGTCAACGGTCGCCAGATCACACAAACCGACTTCGATATCCACTGGGGAGAACTGGCTGAGGCCACCAGGGCGCGGTACCTGAAAGAAGGGGGAAAGCGCCTCTTCCTCGATGAACTCATCACCCGAGAGCTACTCATGCAGGAAGCACGCAAGCTCGGGCTCGATAAGAGCGATGCCATTCGCGATCGCGCACAGCGCTACCGGGAGCAACTCATTATCGATGAATTGCTCAAGGACCGGATCAAAGCCAAAGTCGAACTCACGAATGAGGAATTGGCCGCCTTCTATGAGCAGCATGCCGGCGAACTCCTCCCTCCCCTGAAAGTACGAGTGGCACAGATGCTGCTGCCCAATATTTCCGCCGCGAAAGACCTCGAATACCAGGTCAATCATGGAGGGAGCTTCGCCAAGTTTGCGCAGCGGTATTCCATCGACTTCAAAACGAAAGCGAACGGAGGCGATCTCGGACCCTATCGAAAAGAACTGGTCGACCCGGAAGTCGATGCGGTCATTCATACCCTCAAGACCGGCATGATCAGTGCGCCGATCAAGACGGCCGCCGGTTACTACCTCGTCATGATTGCGCCGCTCGACAAGGAAATTATTCAGGCGGACGTGGCCGTTCGGGAACGCCTTCGTCAGGAACTACTCAACGAGAAGCGCCGGAAACGATTTACCGGCGTGATTGCCGATATCCGCACAAAAGCGGTCATTCGCCTCGCCGATGCCGCCCGCTATGTCACCGACGATGTCGGCAAACGCTGAGTCGTCTAGCAGGGTACTGAAAAAGCCCGCCAGCGGCGTTCTCGCATCGCTCCAGGAAGCCGTGAAACGTAAGACGTAAAAGGTGAAATGTGGGACGGCTGAGTCCCTCTTTCTTCTAAACTTTTCACATTTTACGTTTCACCTTTCACGGACGACAGGGGCGGCCTTTTTGAGTACCCTGCGAATATACATATGACGTCGGTGCCAGACGGAAGATTCTAACGGAGTGTTGTGTATCAACAGAGTGTTTCCGCAGCCTGCTAGGGCAGAAAATTTCCCTCCTCAGAGGCTTCAAGTCCAATGAAGTTCGTGTACAATCCGTCGGGCTCCGTCGTACGGCCGACCACCCTGGCGTAGAATGAGACCTCTATCCACGATCCGTCCGTTCAGCACAATGGCGCCACACTGGTTAAGACATACCATCTTTTTCGCGCTCGGGCTCATCGCGCCCGTGTCCCTACTTTCAGCCGCACAGGTGGAGGACGGGATCGTCGCGATTGTCAACTCAGACCTCATCATGCTGTCCGAGATACAGCGGGAACTCGCGTCGGAGCGCGAGCGGATTCAGAAAGACTCTCGCGGTGATGCGCTTGCGCGTCGCCTCAAGACAGCGGAGTACGCCACGTTGACCTCGATGATCGAGCGCAAATTGCAGCTCCAGGAAGCCAAAACTCGGAGTATCACGGTCACGGATCAAGAAATCCAGCAAATGATTCGACAGATGAAGCAACAGGGCGAAACAATCGACGAGTCGAACCCTGCAGATATGAAACGGGTCCGAGAACAGTTGACGCTCCTCAAGCTTGTCGACCGAGATGTACGAAGTGCGGTGATGGTCGCAGATTCCGATATGAAACGATATTTCCAGGAGCACCACGATCGATTCGCACTCTCCGAGGAATATACGCTCAGCCAAATTCTCATCAAGCCTCGCTCACCCGAGGATACGGCCGACGCAAGAGAAAAGGCTCGTGAGGTGATGACGGGGCTCAAACAGGGGGAGTCCTTCGCGGACATGGCGCTGCGTTTTTCCGACGGCCCGAACGCCTCACACGGAGGGAATCTTGGCCTAGTGCGTCAAGGAGAACTCTTGCCGGAGATCGAGCGCACCGTCGCTACCTTGGTGCCCGGTGGCATCTCAGATGTGATCGAGACCTCGGAAGGGTTTCACATCATGCGCCTGGAAGACAAGACACCCAAGCAGTTCCGCCCGTATGCGCAAGTCAGCAATGAAATCCAGGGACTCGTGTTTCAGCAGAAAAGCGAGGACGCCTTTCAAACGTGGCTCACGAACCTCAAGAATAAGGCCTACATTGAAATCAAGTTCGAATCCGCTCTTTCAAAACAGCCCACAAGCGCTCCCGCCCCTCGCCCGTTACCGACGAGTAAGAAATAAGCTCAGCGCCTTCGACCAATCCAAGCCCTTCTTGTAGTCGGCGAAGCGCACCGACACGTTCGCTCATTTTCAACTTATCCACTTTCGTCGCCACGACGATGGGAGGCCGTCCGACGGACAGCAGCCATGCAATCGTCTCTCTGTCTTGTTCGCTCAGCACACGGCTCTCCACTAACACCACTACTGCGCGCAACTGTTCACTCCCGTCGAGATACTGCTCGATCAATGGGGCCCACTGAGCCCGCAGCGATTTCGATACCTTCGCATAGCCATACCCGGGCAAATCCACCACCACGAAATGCGCCAACCTAGAATCGTCGCTGGCGATCCGAAAGAGGTTGACCAAACGGGTCTTCCCCGGTGTGCGGCTAACCTTGGCCAGCCCCTTACGCTGCAAGAGAGAATTGATGAGAGAGGACTTCCCGACGTTCGACCGACCGATGAAGGCGATCTCGGGAAGGTCACTCTTCAGAAACTGCTCTGGCCCCGCACAACTTCTGATAAACTCTGCCGAAAGGATTCTCATACGCTCCCCAGTCATTCACCGGTTACACATGGTATTGATACAGGCGCCGATGGTCTCTGTGATACGCAGCCTCTCATGAGGAAGTCAACCAAACAACCCCGGTCCCGCCTGAAGGCCTTTCTGATCATCGGCCTGGGCCTCTTGGTCGGGGCGGTTCTCCTCTTCTGGTTATTGGCGATGCCGGATGTGTCGAGCTTACGCACGACCAATCCAGCCGTGACGGCGCTGATAGAAACGCGACAGGCGCAGGCGACGGAACACGGTCGCGCCATCGGACGCCATTGGACGTGGGTGCCGCTCTCGCGTATCGCTCCCAGCCTTCGCCATGCGGTCGTGGCTGCAGAAGATTCATCGTTCTTTACTCATGAAGGGTTCGATTGGGAAGGGATCAAAATGGCAGCCAAGTACAATCTTGAAGCAGGCGAATTCAAGCGTGGGGGAAGCACCATCACCCAGCAGCTGGCCAAAAATCTCTACCTATCGTCCGAACGGTCTCTGCTGCGAAAAGCGCGAGAAGCGCTCATTACGCGCTCCCTCGAACAGCATCTCACAAAAGAGCGGATTCTCGAGCTGTATCTCAATGTCGTTGAGTGGGGACAGGGCGTCTATGGCGCCGAGGCAGCAGCTCGTCACCACTTCAAAAAGTCCGCGCACGATCTGACGGCCGACGAGGCCGCGTGGCTGGCAGCTATCCTACCGTCGCCCCGGCGATACGATCCGCTACGAAAAACGAACTTCCTGACGCGCCGCCACAACCGAATCCTCAAATGGATTACCAGGGGATCTCCTCAAACTCCCCAACCTCCCCGGCTAGAACCAGCGCCAAAGCCGGAGCCAGACTCAGAGCCGGAGCCCGGGCCAGAACTGGAGCCGGAGCAAGAGTCGAGAGAGCCTCAAGACCAGGAGCGGGCGGACGGTTACAACGAATCGCCGACCTCAGAATAGTCTCGCTCACCGAATATCGCCGATTCATGCGTGTAGTGTTTGAACTCGAGGAGGTTCCCGGAGGGATCTTCGAGAAAGAATGTGTGGTGTTCGATCCTGGTGCCGGGGAACCGGATGCGAGGCTGTTGATAGAAAGGCAACTGTTTCGCCTGGGCCTGTTCCAAAAACCGTTGCCACGAATCTTTCGACAAAAAAGTCAGACCGAAATGGTGGGGATAAATGCCTTGCTGCTGTGGCAAACGCTCCGTCGTCAGATGAGCCACGAGTTGATGCCCCGTAAGTCCGAACGTGACGGCGTGGTTCGACTCTCGACCCAACGTACAGCCAAGCCCATCGACATAGAAACGTTTCGCCGCTGCTATATCGTATATGGGAAATGCCAGGTGAAAAAGCGTATCCTTCATGGAAATTGCCCTCGAACGGTCGGTTGGCCGGTCCCGTTCCACCATCCCGCAGCCATATGGGGGGTCACATGCTTGATGGCAAATCGCCCGTCCGGCGAAAGGACTAAGGCTCCAGCCGACCCATGGATCCGAGACACCAACATCCGTAACACCTGTCGAGCGGCGACTGCGGGGCTCTTCCCCATCACAAGATGGTCGCAGATACTCTTGGCGATGACAAGGCGGATGATGCCTTCGCCGGTACCAGTCATCGAGACAGCGCCACTCCGATTGTCCGCATAGACCCCTGAGCCGATGAGCGGGCTGTCGCCGACCCGCCCAGGCAACATCGAATCGATCCCCCCGGTCGAGGCCCCTGCCGCCACCGTCCCGGACCGATCTAAGGCAACAGCGCCAACGGTCCCGTGCCGCTCTGCTCTTGAACGTTTCTGCTTCGCGAGAATCCGGTCGTAGGAGAGGCTGCGAGGTGCGCTGATGGAACGATGCCGGTCGAGGTTGAAATGCCGCGCAAATTTTCCGGCGAACGGTCCGACTAACAGAACATGGTCCGTCTCTTCCATAACCAGCCGTGCCGCCGTAATCGGATGCAGGATCCCTTCGACCGAGGCGACCGCTCCGGCTTTCAAATGCAACCCTTCCATGATGGCGGCATCCATCCGCTGCACTCCATCAAGCTGGCGATTCGCTCCTCGTCCCGCGTTGAATAGTCCAGATTGTTCCAGAAGACCGATCGTACATTCAACAGCGGCAATGGCAGGACCTCCCTGCGCGAGGATGCCGTAGCCTGCCGCGAGCGCATCGGCCAGACACGTAGACTGCCCAGGCGTCACACGCCGGGAACCGACGCCTCCGTGGGCAAGAATGAGAGGACGGTGGTTGGTCAATTGAGGAGAAGATTCCGAGCCTTCTGATATGCCGGATCTTTCATGCGGTCCAGATCGGATCGCACGAACCCCAAGCCGGTGACGCAGAGCTCGAAGTTATCGGAAAGTTTCCGGAACAGAGGAGGCTCTTCCCCCGATGGGCTGTCGGCCATTTGCGCGACAATCCCGTAGGAGCGCTTTCCTGTCTTCATATAATCCACCAGGAAATCCTTGTGGTAGATCAACCCGGCTGTTTTGAGTCGGCGCAGATATTCCGGAAACAGTCCTGCCATGAAGAGCGTGAAATCGCCGATATGCTGGTGCACATCCCGTTCACGATCCATCGACTGGGCTTGGAGCAACACTTCCGATTCAAACAACAAGTCCACCACCGTATCGACCGGTTGATCTTGCTGATTTCTGATCTTGTACAGGTGGTCCGTGTGGGTAAAATCGACGAGCAGATTGGAGACGTAGCTGGTGACGTTCGGATCAGGCCACCCAAGATGTTCCGTGAAACTTTTCTCGGTCAGGGCGCCGAAGAGCTGCCGGAGCGGATGTCGTGGCGGAACTTGCGTTCTCATGCCCACCTCTCACACATTCCGAAACGTATGAACTCAGTATAGCAGATGTGAGTTGCTCAATGATGTCGCCTCTCTGATCTTTCTATCGGTCTCCATGAAGCAGACTTGAGTACGGACCGGGCTTAGCAGAACCCGCAGGCTGTTCAAAAAGACCGTTCAGCAAGGCCGCAGCGAGTGTAGGGCCGAAGCGTACCCTCTGGGGTACGTTGAGGGTCTGAACGATGCGAGAACGATGCTGGCGGGCTTTTTCAACAGCGTGCTAGCTTGCGCCTCGGCTGTCGAGCACAAAGGTGACCGGCCCGTCGTTCACCAATTCGACCTGCATATGCGCGGCAAAGACCCCGGTTTCCACGCGAGTGCCCAGAGCTCGCAACTCTCTCACAACCTGCTCGTATAATTGCCTAGCTTCATCCGGAGCAGCCGCCTCGTCAAAACTTGGGCGACGGCCATTCGCCGTTCGTCCAAGGAGCGTAAACTGGGACACCAGCAAGACCGCCCCCCCAACGTCTGCCAGCGAATGGTTCATCTTCCCCTGCTCATCGGAAAAGATCCTGAGCGTGCAGATCTTCTCAACGAGATACCGTCCATCAGTCTCTCCATCGCCCTTCGCAACGCCTAACAAGACCAGGAGCCCCGATTCGATCTGCCCGACGATCTTGCCCTCAACCTGAACCGACGCGCTCGTCACCCGCTGAATCACGGCCTTCATCTTATGATCGTCCCGGTCGAAGCTCAGCCAGAGTGCCTTCAAGCGTGAGCAGCTTTCGCTTCGCGGGCAAACCGCATGAAAATCCTCCCAGTGACATATCCTGCGCCACAATCCGATGGCAAGGAATCACGATCGGCATCGGATTCGCCCCCACCGCATTGCCGACGGCACGAGCATACTGGCGACCTCCGACCCGGGCCGCCACCCACTGATACGATCGAAGGCGTCCATAGGAAATGCGTCGAAGAGTTCGCCAGACTTTCTGCTGAAAACCTGTCCCGCGCGAGAGATCACACGGCAAGTCGAAGGACTGGCGGGTTCCGGACAGATAGCCGATCAGTTGCGCCTGCGCCTCACGCAATCGTGGAGAAATCGGTTGCTTTAAGAGGTTCGCTGAACGCAATCCCAACTCTGACAGCACAGCCTGCCGCGAGGACTTCGGCAACACCACGGCATCGATCCCTTTTGTCGTTTCTGATACTCCCATCCATCCCCAGGGCGTCCGAAAGACGCAGGCCATGACGCGCGAGGTGTCAGGCGTGAGGCGTGTGAATATAGATGTTCTCTTGTCCATGACTCAGGCCGTTCCTCGTTTGAGTTTCCGTCTGACCATTCCCCAGACCAGACCGAGCTCTTCGGACCGGAGCAAGGCATGGACACCCATATAACATCCCACACTCAATCCAATAGCCACAACGAGCATGGCAGACTTTTCAATCCATTCACCTGAATGAGTCCAAATCTGTGCCGCCGCGACCCACGCGCAGACCACGCCCAAGGGGACGGATGCGGCCAGCACACGCAGCAACGATCGTCCTACAGAGCCCCATTCCACCCCGCCCAATCGTCGGTTCAGTACTGCGATCAAGATACCGCCATTCACCATCGCCGCAAGGGCGGTGGCCAACGCCAGCCCTGCCGCGCCCAGAGACGACATCAGCAGGAGCGAGAAGACAAGGTTGGCCGTCACGGCAATCCCCGCAGAAATGGCCGGTGTGCGTGTATCCTGCAGCGAATAAAACGCCGAGACAATGATACGAACGCCGCCGAAGGCCCAGAGGCCGACCGAATAGCAAAGCACCGCCAACGCGGTCTCGGCCGTATCGTGCGCCGTAAACGTTCCATGTTCGAAGAAGAGATGGATGATCGGCTGACGCAAGAGGATGAGGCCCACCATCGCCGGCAGGATGATAAAGAGAATCATGCGAAGACCGAATCCAAACGTCTTCCGCAATTCATCCATCGCCCCGCGCGCAGCCTGCGCCGAGAGTGTCGGTAAAATGGCTGTGGCCAACGCCACACCAAAAATCCCGAGCGGAAACTGAATCAACCTCATTCCATAGAAAAGATAGGTCGGCCCTCCGGCAAAAAAAGAGGCGAGGATCGTGCTCACCGTGATGTTGATCTGCGTCACGGAGAGACCGAGGAGCGACGGTAGCATTAACTTGCCGATCCGCCGTACCCCAGGATGGCCCGGTGAGAACCGAAATCCGAACAACATGCCTCGTCGACGCAGACCTGGCAACTGCATGGCAAACTGCGCCACGCCTCCCGCGACCACACCCAGGGCCACGCCAAGAATCGGCTCCGGCATCATCGGCGAGACAAACAACGCGCAGCCGATGATGAAAACATTGAAGAACACCGGCGAGAAAGCCGGCGCCGCAAACGCGCGCATGGAATTCAGGATCCCCATTGCCAGCGCAGCCAGACTGATAAAGATGAGATAGGGAAACATGACCCGTGTGAGAAGGGTTGTCGCACTCAGCTTTGCCGGATCGTCATGAAATCCAGGCGCCAGGAGCCAGACAATCCCGGGCGCGGCGAGAATCCCCACGATCGTGACACCGATCACAATCGTGAGCAACGTCGTGAACACGGCGCTCGCCAATTCCCACGCATCACGCTTTGATTTTTGAGTGTGATACTCCGTGAAGACCGGAATGAAGGCGGAAGACATCGACCCTTCCGCAAAGAGCTCACGGAGCAGGTTGGGAACACGATAGGCCATGAAGAAGGCATCCGCTGCGGGCGTTGCGCCAAACAGGGTTGCGAGCACCATGTCGCGGATGAACCCGAGGATGCGGCTGGAGAAGGTCGCCACGCCGATCACACCGGCCGCTTTGACCACCGAGCGCGTCTCATCTTGCGTATTCGTTGAGGCTGGGGTCACTACCGTAGGATCGGACATGTATCGAGATTCTAGCGGAACGATGCGGGGCAGTCTATGAAGCTGATGATTATGGCTCCTGAATCAATTCGTCCGGTAATTCGTTCGGATTGTCGCCAGGACTACCGGGACAGATGTCGGCAAGCAGCAGGCCGCACCGTTCGATTCCCTGGCAGAGCCCGTCGACGATATCGCCACACTGTAACCGATCGACAGCGGCCTGAACCACTTGTGCCCATTGGTCGGTCGAGGCAAGGCCGTCCAGCGATCGATCCGGCAACACGTAGATCTGCCGTTCCAAGATCGACAGCAAGATGAGCACGCCCGTGCGCTCTCGCGTCTGCGACACGGCATGTTGGGAAAACGCGCGCTCGGCTCTGAGTTGTACTTTCCGCCGCACCCGCTCTGCGGAGGCGCAGAGACGAATGACCGGCCACAGGGTCCCGAGCCACACGCCACATCCGTAAGCTATCAGTGTCGAAAGCAGGAGCCACGCCGCGTTCGACGCATGCCACCCCCACGGAAGCCAGTACGATTCAATCGTGAGGAGGATGGTGAGCACTAAGAGAGCAAGTCCGAGACCGACCCAATGCCGGACCTCGCGATATAGCCCCGAGCGCGTCACGATCATTGGAACGATTTCTGCCTTCGTCCGCTGCTCCGCCGCCTGTACGGCGAACCGGATCCGCTCCCGTTCTTCGGCGGTCAACTCCAGCTTCTTACCAATTTCCACTGGCGCCTCCTCCTCCGAAACCACCCCCTCCGCCGCTGAAACCACCTCCACCGCTGCCGAACGAGCCGCCACCCCACCCGCCACTGCGACTGCTATACCAGACCCAATCGTCTCCGCGAGGCCGTCCACGCCCGCGTCCACCGGCCCCTGCGGCGCTGATAAGCGAGAGCAACAACAGCGTGATCCCGCCGGTAATCAGGGCTGGCATCAGCCAAGGCGCGAGCAGTAGGGAGAGGCCCGTACCGGCAACCGGACCGAGGAGGCGGTGGACGCTCATGAGAGCTATCCCAACGATTAAGCCAACAATCACCGCCACCACGACTTGCCCCATGGCATCACTGTCCAGTCCTGGAGCCGTCTTGTCGGAGGCCTGATATGTTCCTTCGATCGTTTTCAGCACGGCATCGACCCCGGCCGCTACGCCGCCCGACACATCGCCGGCGCGAAACCGGGGAACAATCTCGTTTCTGATGATTTGCGCAGAGCGCGCATCGGTCAGTGCGCCTTCCAACCCATAGCCGACTTCAAGACGAATCTTGCGCTCCTTCATGGCCACCAGGATCAGGACTCCGTTGTCGGTTCCTTTCTGCCCCAGCGTCCACGTCGTCGCGACACGGTGGGAAAAGGATTCGAGCGGTTCCCCTTCGAGTGAGGGGAGCACCAATACGGCGACTTGATTCCCGGTGGTCACTTCATGAGCCTTGAGCTTTGCGGTGAGCGAGTCGACCGTGGTCGTTGGCAAGACATGCGCGAGATCGACGACGCGTCCAGTGAGCGCGGGAATATCGAGCGCCCAGGCTGATTCCGCCCCCAACAACAGACAGAAAAACAACAAGAGCCGCGCCGGCTCTCGCCAGACACGGCTCATGCTAGCTACATCCATGGTCTGCCTGTATTCCCTTAGAATTTCACCTCCGGCGGCTTCGCGACGGCCTTTTCATCCGCCACGGTAAAGTTCGGTTTCTCTTCCATATGGAGGAGGAACTTGGCCGTCAGATTCGTGGGGAAATATCGGACACCTTTATTGTATTCCGCCACTTTTTCGATGTAGCGCTTGCGTGCAACGGCAATGCGATTTTCTGTCCCTTCGAGTTGACTCTGGAGGTCACGAAAGTTCTGGTCGGCTTTCAGATTGGGATAATTCTCCGCAATGGCAATGAGGCGGCCCAATGCCGAAGTGAGGCCGGCCTGCGCCTTTTGGAATTGCTCGAAGGCAGCCGGGTCTTTTAACGTTTCGGGCGTCACTTGAATCCCTGTGGCTTGCGCACGCGCCTGCACCACTCCTTCGAGGGTCTCCTTCTCATGTGCAGCGTAGCCTTTGACGGTGGCGACCAGATTCGGGATCAGATCGGCCCTCCGCTGATACTGATTGACCACTTCGCTCCAAGCGGCTTTGGTGTCTTCATCCAACCCCTGAAGATCGTTGTAGCCACATCCTGAGAGCCCAATGAGCAGGACCGTGATCACGACGGTGGCCAATAAAGAACTGCGACGCCTCATAGCGATCCTCCTTCTACCCACGCTGGTCTATAGCGCCGAGTACTGCTCATGCTATCATGAGAAAAACCATTATGATATGGAGGCATAGCCGTTCGATGTCGCTGGAGCCCTCTTCACATTTACCCGGTGGGTTTCAGATCGTACACCGCACCCTCGGGATCTATCAGGGTAGTGCGATCGAGTTGGCATTTTGGTATCCCTCATCCGGAATGCCTGAGTATGGGCTATGCCGATTCTCCACGAAAGAGAAGGCTGAATCGTATCGTACCTATCTCTGTTCTCCCACCTGCCCCGAACCGCTTGACGAAAAAGACCTCACCATTGAACCCTATGACCTTGCCGCACACGAGGAATTGATCAACAACCATCCGCTTCCCTCTGCCTGGGAAACTCCGACCTAGCAGGCTGCTGAAAAAGTCCGCCAGCATTTGATGATCAGTACGCGTAAGACGTGAAAAGTGAAAGGTAAAACGTAGGATTGCCGAAGGCTCTTCCTCGGAAACCTTTCACCTTTTACGTTTCACCTTTCACGAATGGCGGGGGATGGGATTGACCAGTCTGTTTAGGCGGCAACACCGACTTTGGCCGAAGGTTTTGCTGGCTGATCCGATGTCTGGGCTTGGACGAAGGCAAGCAGGCGCTTATTTTCTTGAGCGGCTCGAAGGAACTTAAAGGCGATGCCGCGAGCACTCACAGAATGAACCATCGCGGCCAATTCAAGCGGGGATTCCCCTTCATCAAGCGACAATTGCAAATAGAAGATGTCGTTCTTATGGACCTGTGTCTCGCTCCTGATGATACAGCCGCCCATCGAGAGATCGAGCACCGTTCCCTCACCTCGAACCTTACCCCCGGAAAATGAGAGATAGAGTCGTACAGGAATCCTGAGGTGTTCACGGCGATCGAGAGGATGCGTGGAATGGTCCAGCCAAAGATGAGACGCGAGAAAACGATGACTGCACGACGGACAAAGGAACGGCGCCACAAAGAGAACGGAAGCGAAATGCTCGCGTGGCGATTGCGGGGAAGATCGCAAGGGACCGGCCTTCTGGCACCGCGGGCAGCTCAGAATGCGACTCATGTCATCTGTTCCTTCTCATTTCCGTGCAGAGCCTCGCTTCCTCACATCGCCACAAGGCAAGACGCCATTACCGAGAACCCTGTGGACTCAAGGCCTTTGGAGTAATCCGTCTGACCTGTGGCTCAAGCTGATCGGAAGGGTTTACCCCGATAATCGGATCAACAACCATGACACAGTTCCGTCCACCTTCCTTAGCCGCGTAGAGTGCCTTATCCGATTGATCGATCAACTGCAACGGCGCCCGCGCGCCAAGCATCGTGGATGAAACACCGCAACTCACTGTGATCACTAAGCGGGAGGCCATTCGCATTCTCACCCCGGCCTCTGTTGCAACGCGAATTCTGAGGCGTTCCGCCAGCGCAGCAGCTTCCGCCAACTTCGTACGCGGAAACATCAAACAGAATTCTTCTCCACCATAGCGGCCAATGGTGTCCATCAATCGAAGCCCGGCACTCAGGCAATTGGCGACTGCCTGGATAGCTTGGTCCCCCACTGCATGTCCAAACTTGTCGTTAATCCGTTTAAAGTTGTCGATGTCTACCATCACACAACTCAGTTCAATGCCATGTTCGCGACTCTCGGTCAACGCGGCTTCAAACTGCGCAAAAAAGGCGCGCCGGTTGAGGCAGCCGGTGAGCGGATCTCGAGAGGCGAGGCGCTCCAGTTCGTCGTTTTTCAGCAAGATTTCCGCTTGAGCCACTTCAAGATCCGCCACAGTTTTCACCAAGTCCGCGTTGAACTGTGTCAGTTGCTCGTTCGCACCCTGGAGTTCTGCCGTTCGTTTGTCGACCTGTCTATTCAATTCCTCCAGTTGTCCTGCCACCTCATGTGCAAGGGCCCACTTTCGGCACAGTGCTGTGGCGAACTGAGACACTTCGATGCTGTTGAACGGCTTCTGAAGAATCAGCAACTTGTCGTTTCGGCCGATGCGTTTCGTGACTTCGTCCCACGGCTGGTCGGAGTATGCCGAACAGATGACCACCTGAAGTTCTGGATCCTCTTTCCAGAGGTGTTCGATCGTTTCCAAACCGTCCCATCCGGGTGGCATCCTCATATCGACAAACGCTACCGCATACGGGCGTCCTTCACTTCGTGCCGACTGCACCTTGATGAGACCGGCCTGCCCCTGATCGACGCAGTCCAGTTCGAACGGTTCGAATGTCTCCGAGAGCGGCGGATCGTCGAACAACGCCGACCTCGCCTCAGCGAAACTCCCCTCCTCAACTTTCGCGTGAAGGATTTTTCGAAAGTCCTCGTGGATGTCAGGGTTGTCGTCGATCACCAAAACCCGAAGGTTCAGACTCTTGGCATCAGTGGTCATGAAGTCCTTCTCTCTGCGTCAATGGATAAGCTCACGTCAGTGACGTCTATGCAGCGTTTGCTGGGAGGGTTCTGACAATCGTTTCCGGTACTAGAAACAGCCTAACAGTCTGCTGAAAAACGTGATTTTCTTACAATATGTTGTCGCGATATAACCATTGATGATCATGTCAGAGTCGCAGCAGGATGCTCAAAAATGCCGTCCAGCAAGGCCGCAGCGAGCGAAGAGGCGAGGCGTACGCTTCGGTACGTT
>NEWT02000037.1:0-12202 GCA_002869925.2 Nitrospira sp. CG24A | reverse complement strand
CGGTCAGAAAACAGCGGGCGAAGGCCAGTCAGGGCAAGAGAGGGGTGACCTATAAACGGGTCGACACCTGCGCCGCAGAGTTCGAGGCTCATACCCCGTATCTCTATTCGACGTACGGAAGCGAATGTGAGGCTCGCCCGACAGATCGGCAGAAAGTGATGATCCTCGGTGGGGGGCCGAATCGTATCGGGCAGGGGATCGAGTTCGACTATTGTTGTGTCCACGCGGTGATGGCGCTCCGGGAAGAAGGCATCGAATCGATCATGGTGAATTGCAATCCGGAAACGGTGAGTACGGACTACGATACTTCAGATCGGCTGTATTTTGAGCCATTGACCGAGGAGGATGTCCTCAACATCGTGGAGCGGGAACAGCCGTTGGGAGTGGTCTTACAGTTCGGTGGGCAGACGCCGCTTAAACTTGCGCTACCCTTGTCCAAGGCTGGGGTACGAATTTTGGGGACGAGCCCTGACGCGATCGATCGCGCGGAAGATCGCGAGCGATTCCGCGACCTCTTGGACAAGCTTGGGCTCCGCCAAGCAGAGAGTGGTATGGCTCGGTCGGTGGACGAGGCCCTTCGGATCGCTGCCCGGATCAGCTATCCGGTCATCGTGCGGCCTTCGTATGTGTTGGGTGGGCGATCCATGCAGATCGTCTATGATGAATCCGGGTTGCTTGAGTATATGAAATCGGCGGTGAAAGCGTCGCCGAAACATCCAGTACTGATCGATAAGTATCTGTCGGACGCGATCGAAGTCGATGCCGACGCCATTTCAGACGGGACGAATGTCGTCGTGGCTGGAATCATGGAGCATATCGAAGAAGCCGGCGTGCACTCAGGTGACTCGGCCTGCTCATTGCCGCCCTATTCGCTCGGTCCAGATGTCATCGAAGAAATTCGCCGGCAGATGAAAGTGTTGGCGCTGGAGCTTGGGGTGATCGGGTTGATGAATGCGCAATTTGCCATCAAGGACCACGCGATTTATGTGCTGGAGGTCAATCCTCGCGGTTCGCGTACGGTGCCGTTTGTGAGTAAAGCCATCGGTGTGCCATTGGCCAAGTTGGCGATGAAGACCATGGTGGGCAAGAGCCTGCCGGAACTGGGATTGCTCGATGCCCCGACCCCCATGCATTTATCTGTGAAAGAATCGGTCTTCCCCTTTAATAAGTTTCCGGGGGTCGATGTTCTGTTGGGACCGGAAATGAAATCCACCGGAGAAGTCATGGGCATCGACCAGGATTTTGGGTGGGCCTTTGCGAAGTCTCAAGCAGGAGCCGGGGCGCCGTTGCCGAGAGGAGGCACGGCCTTTATCAGTGTCAAGGAGAGCGATCGTCCGGCAAGCCTGGATGTGGTGCGGCGACTTCAGCAGCTGGGGTTCACCGTTCAAGCAACCAGTGGTACGGCCGAATATTTGCGGAGCCAAGGGGTTCTTGCGGAATCCGTGCACAAGGTGAAGGAGGGTCGCCCGCACATTGTAGACCATATCAAGAACGGGCGGGTGGCATTAGTGGTGAACACGGTGAGTAATGCGTCGTCACATGCTGATTCATTGTCGATCCGCCGAGAGGCGCTGAACAAAGGGCTGGCGTACTATACGACGATTCGAGGGGCACGAGCGGCGATCATGGGGATTGAAGCGATTCTCAAGAAAGAACTCACTATTCGATCGCTGCAGGAATACCACGGCATAGGAAGTCAGGAACGGTGATTGCCGGTCGCTGAACAGGAGGCCATGGCTCATCATTCAGTCTTGTAGTTTGGAGGACGTATGCCGACACCGATAACGAGAAAAGGGCACGAGGCACTCCAGGCCGAGCTAGATCGGCTGCGCAAAGTTGAGCGTGCCAAAAATATCGAGGCCATTGCCGAAGCGCGTGCCCATGGCGATTTGAGCGAGAATGCAGAGTATGATGCCGCGAAAGAACGACAGGGATTCATTGAGTCACGCATTGTGGAATTGCAGTCGAAATTAGCCGAGGCCCGCATCATCGAAACGGCCGGTCGAGTGTCCGACACGATCGTGTTCGGCGCGACGGTGTTCTTGATTGAACAGGAATCGCAGTCGAAACGAGTGTATACGCTGGTAGGGCAAGATGAAGCCGACATGAAAGTGAACCGCATTTCGATTCAGTCACCGGTCGGCAAGGCGCTGATCGGCAAGCGAGTCGGCGATTTCGTGGAAGTGAAGACGCCGGTGAAAATGGTCGAATATGAAGTGCTGGAGATCAAGTTCGAGGAATTGTAACGTGCCGTCGGCGAACTCTCTCATCACTCTCCTGACCGATTTCGGCGATCGCGATTGGTTCGTCGCCGGCATGAAGGGTGCGATTCTCTCGACATGCCCGGACGCTCGTATCGTCGACCTCACCCATCAGATCGTTCCGTATCGAATCGATGAAGCCGCCTACTTCCTCAAGTCCTGCTATCGTGAGTTTCCTGAAGGCACCATCCATGTCGTGGTCGTCGATCCGGGCGTTGGTAGCGCCAGGCGGGCGATTGCCGTCAAAAGTGCGCGGTATTTTTTTCTGGGCCCGGATAACGGTGTGCTCACCTACATATTTCATGACGAACAGCCGGTTGAAGTGCGCGAGATCGACCAACAGAAGTTTCGGCATGGATCGCCGGGCCGCACCTTCGATGGACGGGATCTTTTTGCTCCGGCTGCGGCCAGGCTTGCCAAGCACGAACCGTTTGAGTCGCACGGGCCGGTGATCGAAGACTACCGGAGGTGTGCCATCTCTCAACCACGTTGGGAACGCACCGCCCTGGTCGGCGAGATTGTCTACGTGGATCGGTTCGGGAATCTGATTTCTAACCTCACCTCCCAGCACCTCGAAGCGGTACGCTCCACCACAACGCGTCGGCAATCGTCCATTCGGATCGGCGACCGGATCATCGAAGATCTTGTCGACAGCTATAGTAACGGGTTGGTAGGGCAGCCCTGTGCGTTGATCAACAGCGATGGTCGACTCGAAGTATTTCTGAAAGAAGCCTCCGCTGCCGATCTCCTTCACGTGGGCAAGGGGGAGCGAGTCGACGTGTCGCAGGGAGATTCTGATCGTACGTGAACCTGGGCAGGCAGGTATGTCGCGGCGCTACTTCACCCTAGCCCTCATTATTCATGAAGGTTCGTCGCGAACGCGTGTAGACGCGAAGCGAGACGGGCACTTGGAGCTGTGAGGTCCTGAGGCCTACTCGTGTAGTATGTCGAAGGGCTGAACGGCGAGACTGCCCGGCACAGCCGCGTATCCACGCTTGTAGCAGAAGCTTCATGAATAATGCGGGCTAAGCCCCTTCAGGAATTCTTCAAGGTTTTTTCGCTTCGTCGAAGAGGGCACCCTCCAATTGCCCTGCGAGGCTGTGATGCCGGCAGAGATTTCTCAGCTATAACATTGCGAGTTGCGCTTGCGCCCACGCGTTACCCTGGGCGGCAGCTTTTTCATACCATTTCCTGGCTGCCGCGTAGTCTTTCGGCACACCCTGTCCATTCGCATAGAGTTGCCCGAGCTGCGCTTGCGCCCACGCGTTACCCTGGGCGGCGGCTTTCTCGTACCACGCTCGTGCTGTCGCATAGTTTTGGGGCACACCACGCCCGGTGGTGTACAACTGGGCAAGGTTGTACTGCGCCTGCGCAACACCCTGGGTTGCTGCTTGTTCCCACCAGTGGTGGGCCTGCTTATAGTCCTGAGGCACACCCAGCCCGTCGGCAGAGAGCTGCCCAAGCTGGGTCTGCGCCCACCCGTGGCCCTGAGCAGCGGCTTTCGCATACCATTTCCGTGCGGTTGAATAGTCCTGTGGCACGCCTCGTCCGTTGGCATATATCTGCCCAAGTTGGTTTTGCGCCGATGCATAACCCTGGGTGGCCAGCCTCATCAGTTGTTGTTGGTCTACGTCTGAGAGTACCTCTCCTGAGGGAGCCTGTATGCGCACAGGGGCCTTCGCCATCAGTCGTTGTGCGAGTGCAAGGCGATCTAGGCCTTCCCGTTGAGGCGTCGTCGGAAGCGTATCCTTCGAAGGTGCCGTCAGGTCATCCGCCTGAGCAGGGCTGCTGGGCGTACCCTCTTGCACGGTTTCGGCATGGGAATCCGAATCCATCTCGCTTCTCGTTAATGGTTCAGTGTCCGGACGTGATTCCTGTGCAACCGCCTGAGGAGCCTTGTTGGAAATGCGTATTTTAGATGGTTTTGTCAGTACGAATACGATAACTAGGGTAAAGACCGCGCCGATGGCCAGGATGGCTGTCTTTGCACGGGGGAACGGTTGATTGCCTTGCCCTGTTGCGCTGGCTGCGGGGTTGTGCTCCTCTGTCGCGTGGTGCCGACGTTGGTACGCATCCCAACTTTCGCCTTGCGCATGAGCAGGGCGAATCGTGGTATGACAGGAAGGGCACGTCACTGACTCGACCGTTTTTGTATTCCGACCACCGGAGAGACGAAGCCAGTCGTCATACTGTTGTTTCAGGACAGGATCACTCAGGGTTTCGAACGCCACATTAATCTTCCCGGACTTCTCCTCTGCCTTCGCCAGAAGTGTGGGTCGATGGTGAAAGCGATCCGGATGCCACACTTGCAATAAGACCCGGTACGAATCCTTTATTTCTTCGGGAGTCGCCTTGTCCTCAATTTCAAGAATGGTGTAATGGGTCTCCATGCTCGATGCTCCGGTTCAATGGACATGGGCATTTCCCGCGAGCCCAGTGGAATAGGAATACGATCTCGGGATTGCACATCCTAACGCAACAACAGGGGACTTTTCGAGGGCGGTCTAGCCCATCGCCTATGAGGCGCGAGTCGGGGGTGAAGGGGGAAGGTCCGATGGTGTATATTCAACATCGGACAAAGGACGATGTGCACATGACGAAGATGGCTGGCTGCCACAAGTTACGGACTCTGTGTCGCGATGGAATCCCTGACGCCACGCAATGTCCAGCCAGAGAGCTTTCGTTAACGCGAGAAACAACAGACGAGCGACGGACTAGAGAGCCGGACTCCACGTGCCACCAAATATCACATTACAAGACGTGACCCTTGTTTTAATCCTGCAACGCACATTAGCTCCGCATTTCCCAAGGCGCTAAAGAGTCGATCACGGGCCCTGATGAATGGCTCAGAACGATCAGTCAATGACTCGAGAACGTGGCCGCAAAGTAAGCATGCTGTGTCGAGACGTCGAGCAGAAGCAAGCAGGAACCGGAACAGCGCGGGATCCGCAGGCACACCGATCACGAGCCACGTCCACAGGGCGTTTGCCACAGGAGTGTATCCGTCCAGTCCCGCACGATTGTGCTTATCGAGGTCCTCGAGGAATATCTGGACGCTACCTACTGGGAAAAAAAGCTACCCCCTGCATACGGATAGAACCTAACAGGTTCCCCAGTATCAGCCTCGCCCTGAGCCAGAGTTCGCCCTAAGATCTTGTGCCCGTCCCGCCCTGCTGGCACGACTCGTACTCCGATTACGCAATCGTTAGCACCAATCTCGGAGGTTAAGTTCACGCTGAGATATCGGACCTCAATTGGCTTCAAGCGTTCCTCGCATCTAGCTAACGTTTGGCCAGGTTTAAGGGGTTAGACCCACTGCTGTCCAAGACAGGATCTAACCAGAGTCTTTTCGCCTGTAACCTATTGAAATTCTATGCGAGGCATTCTGATCCTGAATTGAGGTCTCCTGGCCTGGCAGATGCTGTCCAAGACCCACGTTGAATTTTCAGCATAAGGCGGCGTTGCGGCAAAGAGTATGATTTCATGGTTCCAGTGCCCTTTGGGGCCTCTAGCAACTCCATTAGGACAAGGCGTTCTGGTCGGATGCTGTCCAAAATCCAATTATCGAAAAGTTATTTTGGACAAGAGTGGGTTAGACCCCTTGTTTCTTCGGCTCTCGAATCAGTGGAAGGACACCAACTACCTTTAAAACGATCAATCAATGTCCCAAGAACCTCTATCAGCTCTCGGCATCGCCTTCGAGGAATCGCTCAGTAGGCAACCCCAACGCGACAAAATGTGCACGCAGCTCACGAAGAATTTTTCCCTGTTTCGAGATGAAGAGAAAGCGCGCGTGTGAATCGTAGTACATAGCGTAGCAGCTTCGATCTGTGAGAGCGGAGAGCTTACGCTTCATGGCTTCGACTGGTTTGGCCTGACGGGAAAAGGATTGGTCGAACGAGAATACGAGCGCATGTCTCGATGCCTCCTGTGCCAGTTGATCGAACGAGACGTGCTTCGGACTGCTCTTGTACCTAACTCCGGTGTCAGGGTCTACAAATAGCGCTGTGCGGGCTGAAGGCAGCGAAACAGTGGCATCCATGGTGATACCAATTAGACTAAAGAAATCGCGCTCACGTCCTTTCCACTCACCCGTAAACATCGGGTCAGCAACCACTTTGTAGCCAAGATCTCTGAGTTCAAAACAAAAGAACCTCTTTACGAGATCATAGGAGTCTCCAAGGAATGATGGATTCACGTTTTCCGCACCTTAGTATTGAGTATGACTAACGTCATAACATGCACAAATAGGTCGAAAACTGGCGCGTGATTCTTGCGCGGGTTCAATCACTTGTCAATGCTCTTTCGATGATTGCTCGTTCTTCCCCCAAATGGAGACACACTTGGTCTCCCACTGCGCGCGTCCAACGAGGGACTTCCCAGGCCGCGCATTGCGCGAGCGCAGGGAGTCATCAAGCCGTACCTTTTCCTCTTTTCTTCATTCATTTTCTCCAGTATTGGAGGGAGCTGCCAGGCTGCCTTCGATGCGAGCAAAGAGGGCACCTGGCCGCTCCCTCCTCTTGCTTTATGAGCCGGTGCTAGCCTGAGGAACTAAGGTAACGGTCTCAATGGCTTCCCTCAGAATCTCAACCATGCGTCTGAGTTCCGGGAGTGATGTGCAAAGTGGCGGCATGAGGACCATCACATTGGAGAGAAAAAACTGGGACATTCTACGTTTCTGATCGATCTCGGCGGCGGCGCGCGCGGCGGAATAACTGAATGGTGCCGGAGGAATTAGGCCTGGCTAGTTTCGAGGCGGTCCATGCGGGTTTTTAGAGTGGAGATGTCCGTTTCGAGGGTGTGGATACGTTGGTCAAGCTGAGAAAATGAGAGCCGCATAAGAGCCCGCAATTCTTTGAACTCGTCACGAATCTCCTCGCGATGTTCTTGCAACTCATGCCGAATAGTGGCGTGACCTTCTGCAATCTGGCGGATGTCGCTTCTGAGCGCTTCGGCCACCACGCCAAAATGACGTTTGATCTCTTCCATCTGCTCGGTGTTCATGGGTCGCTTGTATAGACCGATCTACTCAAAAATGCAACGGTGATTCCGCGCGCGTCCAACGAGGGACTTCCCAGGCCGCGCATTGCGCGAGCACAGAAGATCATCGAGGTGTGCCCCTCTACGTTGAGCCTCTGAGCGACGCGAGAACGCCGCTGGCGGACTTTTTCAGCATACTGCCAATTGCTTTCAGCATGGTGAGTTCGCAGTTCTCACATCGACGAAAGCCGTGACGGTGTCTCATAGGAAACGCCCACCGACGTCTTGAGTCGAATCGTGCACCAAAAGTTCGTCCCCTGCCCAACCTTGCTTTCGACGCCCACTGCCCCACCCATCATCTCGGCCAGTCGTTTGACGATGGCGAGCCCTAGCCCGGTACCGCCATATTTTCTTGTCATCGAACCATCAGCCTGCGTAAAGGGTTTAAACAGACGAGCCTGCATCTCAGGCGCAATGCCAATCCCGGTATCCCTCACATCGAAGCGAAAGGTCTCGCGCCCACCGGACTCTTCCACAAAGGTCACCTGCACGACGATTTTTCCTCGCTCAGTGAACTTCACCGCATTCCCTATGAGATTCGTCACGATCTGCCCAATACGGGCAGGGTCGCCCTCATAGCGGGCCGGGAGGGAATCCGGCAGTAGATAAGTCAGTTCTAATCCTTTGCTGGCCACCGGAATGGAAAAGCGTTTGACCGAATCTTCTACAATCTGACGAAGATCGAACGGAACGCTCTGGACGGCCAACTTGCCTGATTCGATTTGCGAATAATCAAGAATGTCATTGAGGATGTCGAGCAACGCCGTTCCGGAACGGTGAACGGTTTCGGCAAATCTGCGCTGTTTATCGTTCAGTGGTGTCTGCAACAACAGCGCACTCATGCCGAGGATGCCGTTCATTGGTGTCCGTATTTCATGGCTCATATTGGACAAGAATTGCGATTTCGCCAGACTGGCCGCCTCGGCAGCTTCCAAATTCTCTTTCGCTTGTCGCGCAAGATTCCACTTTCTCGTCAATGCGGTGGCCGCTTGCGATACCTCAATGCTGGAAAATGGTTTTTGCAGAATCAGCAGGCGATCGTCATGCCCCAGTCGACGAACGATGTCTTCCCAAGAATGATCCGTATAGGCCGTGCAGATGACCACCTGAAGCTCGGTATCCGCCTCCCAGAGGTGCTCGATGGTTTCAAGGCCGTCCCACCCAGGCGGCATTCGCATATCGACAAATGACACCGCGTATGGACGGCCTTCACTCCGCGCCATCTGCACCATCATGAGAGCGGATTTCCCCTGATCGGCGCAGTCCAGGTCGAACCGTTCGAGCGCCTCCGAAATCGTCGGATCGCCGAACAACGCCGCCCGTGCTTGATCGAACCCTTCGTTCTCGGATTTCGCCTGAAGGATTTTGCGAAAGTCCTGGTGAATGGCCTGGTTGTCGTCGATCACCAGGACCCGTCGGTTTTGATTATTGGCTTCTCTCGTCATTCGTTTCTTTCTGTCCAGACCGAAGGGTGGACCGTCATCATTGACGACCTCCAGCCCGAATTTCTTGCCTCGGGCCAGCCATGAATTCATGTATGTCGGTGTGAAGGGCCAAGAGATCGTGCGCGCACCTCTGTATGGTGGTCGCATGCGCTCGCCGCCCCGGATCGAGCGGGCCATCGAGCAACAGACCAACCGTGCCGGCCAATTCATTCACAGACGTCAGGACTTCGTAACTCATGATTGCCAAAAACTCTTCTTTCTCTCGGAACGATTCCGCCGCATCGCCCTGGGGCACACCCTTCTCGATATCAGCCATTCTCTTGGCAATGCGTTCCTGAAGACGGTCGTTCGCTTCTCGCCATTCAGCCGTTTGTCGTTGCGCTGAGGACTCCAGTCGTTCAATCTGCTGCTTGACCGAGCAGGCTAGGTTCCATTTCTTTGTGAGCGAATGCGCGAGTTGAACGACTTCGATACTATTGAAGGGTTTCATCAGGATAAGGAGCTTATCGGTATTTCCAACTCGTCGACTCACGTCTTCCCACGGATGGTCGGAGTAAGCCGTGCAGATCACGATCTCAAGGGTAGGATCGACGTACCACAGATTCTCGATCGTTTCGAGACCGTCCCATCCTGGCGGCATACGCATACCCACAAAAGCTAGTGCATAGGGCCGCCCCTTCCCATACGCGCTATGGACCATGCCGCACCCTTCTCGTCCCTGGCTCGCGAAGTCGAGTTCGTAATCCTCTCGTTGAGGAAGACTGGGAGCCTCTCCGAACAAGGCCGCTCGCGCTTGGTCCAGTGAGCCGGAATCTTTCGGCGTCTCCAATATCTTACGAAAGTCATCATGGATGGACGCATTGTCATCGATGATCAGAATACGTCGATTGTCGGTTGTCTTATCGCTGATCATGCCGCTGCATCCATCACGGTCAATGGTAGATCGAGCATAAACGTGGCGCCACGCCCTGCTCCTTCACTCCGGGCTTGCAAGGCCCCGCCAAGATTCTTGGCGGAGATGGCAGCACTGTGAAGACCAAGGCCATGTCCGGCCTTTCTCGTCGTAAAGCCCTGAGCAAACAAGCGCGGGAGGTTTTCAGCTGTGATGCCGCCGCCAGTATCGGTCACCTCCAACCGCACGGATCCTGTACGGTCAGGAGGCAAGAGGATTCGGACCGTGAGGCAATGCGAATTCGCCGGATATTCGGCCATGGCGTTCTTGGCATTGGTGATGACATTCACCAGAATCTGGAGGACATGATGTCGATCTGTCATGATTGTGTGAACCTGAGCATACTCCCGCACGACTCGGATACCGTACTTCTCGGGCTCGGGCATCCCCATCAACAAAGCCTGCTCCATCAAATCCTCGACCGAAGCCGCCTCACGGATATTCCCTGCGTGAGCGATATCCTGCTGCGACATGATCACCTGTTTGATGTGGTCGACTTTTTTCACAAGTGAATCGATTTCGCTCTGGATGGTCTGGTGACTTCCACTCAATGACTCGGCCACCATGCCCAGATACGAGGGAATCTGCTTGCCCTTCGCATCTTGTGTCAGAAAGGTTTCTAAGTGGCCCTGATGTTCATGAAACATCGAGGCAATCCTGCACACGTCCCCCACCATCGGCTTCTTGAGGGTCTTCAGTAAGGTATCTGTCGACACGTTAATACTATTGAGCACGTTTCCGACATTGTGCAGCACACTCGAGGCCACATCGGCCATACCGGCTCGGCGAGACGCCTGCACAAGCTGCTGATGCAAGACCTCTCTCTCTGCCTGAGCTTTGATCCGTTCACTCATCTCGACCTGGAGGGTCGTGTTCGTCGTTTCGAGTTCCTGATTCTTCTCCAAAATGTGAACGCGGGACAACTCCAACTCGCTGTTCGCCTCCTTGAGTTGAGAATTCGCTCGATCGAGTTCAGTGACGTCGTGAAAGGAAACCAAGGCCCCTCTCACCGTGGAGGCATCGTCCATAATCGGCACAGTATTGACAATGAACTTCCGTGCGTCACCACCAGGAAGCCCCAGAAGAAGGGACCTGTCGGCTTGGGGCTGCTTGTCCATGATCGCCGCTGTCCAGGGATGCACCAACACTGTGGCAGACGGCGCAGCCGACCTCCACCCCAAGGAGCTGAGATCGGATCCAACCAACGACGTGACCGGCTTTCCCACAGACTGACAGAAGGTATCGTTCGCCAAGACAATGAGGTCCCGCGTGTCGATCATGACCACGCCCTGCGTGAGCGCATCCAGCGCAGACTTGACCCGAGTGGGAACAATGCCGGAGGGATCGAGCTGACGGAGCGTGCGTTTCATAAAGAGGAAGTACCCGACGAACCCCGACATACTCACAAATGCCAGAAAGCGTACCCACGGATCCGTGAGGAACCAGTGAAGACCGGACACGTTCGTTTGGCGAAATGCCATCTGAAGAACGCCCCACCGCTGGTCGCCTGAAAAAATCGGAACTTGGAGAAACTCGAGGGTAGATTCTTCGCCAGGCGGCTGGACCCATACTCGCGCATGATCACCAACCTGCGCGACGACCCTCCCACCTTCCTGGATGAGCGCCAGTGACAAAATATCCGGAATCCGCTTGGCCAGCATTTCCATCGCAAACTTCACCGTCTCGATTTGGTCACGCTCAGCCAGTGCCGAGTACTGCACCGTCAGGGATTCTGCCATGTCGCGACGATATTCAAATACTTGGCGATCGCGGTTTGGCACCAAGTCGACAAACACATCGCCCGCCATCATCACACTGAGCGTGACGCTGACCAGTCCAACACTCACCCACACTAACGGCGTGACTCTCATGATGACTTTGGTTTCCTCACGCGTCCCGTCTCTTGCCGTGTAACCGACTTTGCTGACTTGTCCAACACTCGATCCAGACCACGGAACTGCCGCTGCTCCTGTTCATCTCCCTCGCGCACCTGGCGGTCTCGTTCCCGGCGATCTCGACCAGCCGAACCCAATACGGGAAGTGGATCAAAGTGGCGCCATGCCGGCATCGAGACAAGAAAGCTTGCCAGCAAGGCCCCGCCGCGCAGGATCCACGCAACGAATCCGACCGATAAGGCCATCCCGGAAACCGAGGCGACCCGCCCAAGGAGAAGCCCCTGGTGTTCACGCTCTTGCATCGCTCGCTCCAGAGTATCAGCCAGCCTCGTCAAACGCTCAGCAAGTTTGTGGCCCACGGCTACCATTGTCTTTACCGGGCTCGAAAGCGGCTCCAGCTCAAAGACCGTCGGCTCTTCGAGTACGATATCCGGCTGTTCCATCCTGCCGGCAAACGTTCGGCTTGCCATCGCCGTTTGACGCACTGGATCGTCGGTTATGCCCATCACCGTAACCAGCGCTGGTGATGGCAACACGAGCGTCACAACACCGCCGGAGGGCGGCCCTGGAATGACCGGCCCTGGGCCAGGGCCTGGGACTGGATCCGGG
>NEWT02000036.1:65436-89549 GCA_002869925.2 Nitrospira sp. CG24A | reverse complement strand
AGGGTAGGTTACCCATGTATTCCTCACCCGTTCGCCGCTTTACAAACGTATTGCTACGTCTTCTCGCTCGACTTGCATGTATTAGGCGCGCCGCCAGCGTTCATTCTGAGCCAGGATCAAACTCTCATAAAGGTGTTCTTAGAATTTGGACCAAGGGCCACCACTTCAATACACTTACACCATTGCTCAACATTCTCTATTCAGTTGTCAAAGAACAAATGCACTCGTCACGCGAGCCGTGCACTATACTCCGTGCACGAAAAGCGTGTCAAGGGACCCTTCTACCAATCTATGGCCGGGTATTCCCTAGAACCGCATGCCCTCACCGCACACTTGCACGCGGTCAACAGGCAGGAAGCACAAGCACCATCGAACAGGCGCACGATACCAAAGCTTCAGATGAGAGTCAAGTTTCAAATGCGTGTATAATAAAAAATTATGTCACCGTACGAATCATCCCTATCTATACGGCGGAGAACCATCCTGAAGGCCCTCGGCCTGGGGACTCTCGCCGGATTAGTCGGAGGCTGCGACGCAGTGGGGTCGACATTTGGGCGCATGTTTGCCATTCCCGCCCGCGACACGACCTACTTCACGCCAAATTCAAAGTTCTATGTAGTTAATTACGCTGATGGCGCCGTTTCGATGTCACGAGACCTCAATATCGAACAGTGGAAACTCCATGTCAAAGGCGCCGTGAATACTCCCCTGTCACTCGGCTGGCGCGATATTCTCAATCGCGATTCCTACGATCAGGTGTCGACACTCATGTGCATCGACACATTGCCGGGCGGAGACAGCATGGGGAATGCGACGTGGCGCGGCATTTCACTCAAGAAGCTGCTCAAAGAGGCCGGCGCCGATGAAGAGACCGCACGCGATGTGGTGTTCCGCGGCATTGATGGCTACGACGACAGCATTCCCTTTAAGCGGGCCATGCAAGACGATGTGATGCTCGCCTTCCTGATGAACGGCGAAAAGCTCCCGAAGGAACACGGTTTCCCGCTCCGACTCCTTGTGCCAGGCCTCTACGGCATCAAGAATGTGAAATGGATCGTCGAGATCGAGGTCTATCCCGGAGACTATCAAGGCTACTGGCAACGCAAAGGCTGGACCGATGACGGCACCATCAAAATATTTTCACGCATCGACAGTCCAGGCCATTACCAAACCCTCCGCGGACAAGAGCAACTCTTCCGTGGCATCGCCTTCGGCGGACCCAATAGTATCAGCAAAGTGGAGTTGAGCTTCGACGCGGGCCGCACATGGAACGACTGCGAAATTGAAAAACCAATGTCCCCCTACTCCTGGGTCATCTGGAACTACACATGGAAGCTCCCCCAACGCGGCAAATTCCAAACCGTGGTACGCGCGACGGACACGAAGGGGCAGCTACAAATCGCGGAGATTGTCCGGCCACAACCGGCGGGGGCGAGTGGACTGCACACGATCATCGCCGATATTGAGAAGGTCTAACCCCGCCCCACTCGCCATCATCGTTCCAACCAAAACTTCCCAGCCTTGACGTACATACATCATGGCGGTCGCCTTTACTGAACGTACGCCAAATTTGATTCGGATTATCTCAGCACGAAAGGCGAACACCCGCGAAGAAGCCTCCTACCAAGAAGCGCTCACGGACGAACTGGGCAAAAATTGATGCGCTCAAGGACAGGGAAATCGACACCTCTGATATCCCAGAGCAAGGGAAAGCATTCCTTAAGCGCGCGATGCTAAGACTTCCCGAGCCGAAGGCCGCTGTCACCATTCGATTGGACCGTCAGGCCTTAAATTGGTTCAAGATCAAGGGGCCTGGTTATCAGACGCGAATCAATGCCCTCCTTCGAGCCTACATGGAAGCGCACAAAGGATGAGGAGGGAGGAGCCTGATGATCTTCTGTGCTCGCGCAACGCGCGGCCGCAGAAGAATGCGAGGGAGCAGGCAGACCGTTCTTCTTGCTCGCAGAGCCCCCACGATAAAGCGGTGGTCGCTCGATGCGCGCAGTGAAGAACAATCTGCCCACTCCCTCTGGGGATGTTGGGGAATCAGAAGGCCTTCGTTGGACGCGGCTCAAACCATCTTGAATGGTTATTCAGGAATCGACCGGGGGTGTGACATTTGTCGCCTGAGCCACTCACCTGCCTGACGCACATCGGCATGAGATGCCAGCGCACTTTCGTACGTGCCGCTTGTATCAGTAGTCAGCACAAGACGCCACCGACCTTTGAATGCCGACTCCTCTTGTACATTCATTACTTCAATGAACGGGAGCGAGACGGCACGCTCAGGCAGCATGTACAGAATAGTGAGTTGGCCATCACGGTATTCGAGCTGAGAGAATCCGCTGAGGGACGTGGCATACACCATCGCAAAAATCACGAGAGCGACCAGGGTACCACACATCGCACTGGGCCAACGTCTTAACTGATCCCTGAGATCAAGGGACCCCATGCTGAGGAGACGATAGGAAATGCTGTACACACCCCACCCAATCGCTGTTGAGATGAACAGAAAAAATCCGCCTCCGATCGCCCATCCCGTCGGATCCCCAAACGACCAACCAAGCGGCTGGAGGTCCATCATGATCCATAGTGTAGCAGAAGCCGCACCTGGCAAACCCGCTGATGTCGAATAACTGCGGTCGAGTAGCGAGGACGAGCGCTGTTCGAAGGTCCATTCGATCGCAGATCGGAACGGATCGAGTTGCGCAGCCGAGCAGATGTAAGGCTTAGTGCGATCGAGTCGAAGCGCCGGAGCAGGCAGGCTCCACCAACCTCACCTTTATTCTTTGGCCGGCACCGCTTGTGCTGCTGGAGTAGGTTCGGACACTGGCGTGAGGACCGTATTTCCCGGCATTGAGCCGTTCTTGAACGGGAGATCAAGCAGCGAATAGGGATTCACCCGGGCGCCGTTGAGTTTGACGCCCCAATGGAGATGCGGACCGGTTGCGCGACCGGTCGCGCCTACCTTGCCGATGATTTGCCCCGCCTTCACTAAATCTCCATCATTGACTAGAATCTCCGATAGGTGGAAGTACATCGAGTAGAAGCCCAAGCCGTGATCGACGAAGACGCCCTTGCCGGAGAAAATATGATCGACCGTGATACGAACGATCCCATCATTCGTCGCCGCGACATCGGTCCCCATCGGCGCGCCGATATCCTCTCCATTGTGCGGATTGCGCGGCTTGCCGTTCATGATCCGCACGCTGCCGAAGATGCCGGTGCGCTTGCCATTGACCGGCTCTACGAAGTTGCTGCGCCATAGTTTCAGGCGTGAGTTCTCTGCGAGCGCCTGCTTCACTTGCTCCTGCTCGGCTTTCCACCGTGCCGCGCCCTTCTCGTCCAGGTCGACCTTGTCTTTCGGCAGCTTCAGATGCTCGACGATAAAGTTCTCTTTCGCGACCAAGACATTGAAGCTCAGCTGCTTTGCCTGTTCGCCCTGCTTCACTTCAACGGCAAGGTCATAGCTCCCCGGTTCGTCCTGCATGTCGATCCCGAGCAGCCCGATATAGCCGTCCGGCTCCCCAGGTCTGAACTCCCGGAAGAATGGAATCGTCCGTTTCAGAAATGTCCCATTCACCTCAGTCGCCTGGTCTTCGCCCTTCACCTTGACGACCAGGACTTGCCCCTGCTTGCCGCTATATTGCCCATCATGGCCCTTCGGCACAGGAGTCGTGTTGGAAAATAACTCGACGGGAAAGATGCTGGACAACAACACAACGGCCATAATCAGCATTCGGTCCAGCCGTGAGATCCGCGCTGACGACTGTGTGCGCTCCGTCATCATCATCGGTAGAACCTCAGCCCCGATACCTGCGAGAGCAGCTCATCCACACGCCGATTCACGGCGCTGAAGGGATCCATACAGAGAATAGTTTCTTCCCAATACCCATTGAGCTTCAAATAGGTCCAGTCGACTGTATAGGATCGATTTTTCGCCCGAGCAAACCGGATAAAGTCGCCGCGGACCTTCGCCCTCGTGGTCTGTGGCGGCGTCGACATAGCTCGTTGCACCGCGTCTTCCTCCACAATCCGTTCGATCAGCCCACGGGACTCCATCAGATAGTACAACCCACGCGTCCGTTTGACGTCATGAAATTGAAGATCGAGCAGGAACACTCGCGGATCGTCCCAGCCACATCCCTTCTTGTCGATATAGGATTGGATCAAATGGCGCTTGGTCACCCAATCGATCTCGCGCACGAGCTGCATCGGATCCTCTTCCAGCTTATCCAGCACCATCGCCCATCGTTGCCAGATGTCGTCAAGGATCGGATCGTGCTCTTGCTGTGCTAAGTACGCCTGCGCTCGATCCAGATAGACTCGCTGAACTTCGATCGCCGTCAACTGGCGACCGTCGTCTAGCTTAATTTTGCGTTTCAAAGTCGGATCGCGCGACACCTCCCGAATGGCTTTCACTGGGTCCTCGAACTCCATTCCTTGAACTGAATAGCCTTCCTCAATCATGGACAGAACCAACGTTGCCGTGCCGACCTTCAAATAGGTCACGAACTCCGACATGTTGGAATCCCCGACGATGATATGGAGCCGGCGGTATCGTTCCGCATCGGAATGCGGTTCGTCTCTGGTGTTGATAATGCTGCGCGAGGAGGTGGTCGAAGAGGACGTCTTCTCGTGAATATGTTGCGCACGCTGCGAGATGAAGTACTGCGATTTTCCAGAAACTTTCAGCACCTTCCCCGCTCCGCTATAGACCTGCCGCGTCACGAAGAAAGGAATGAGTTGCTCGGTGACCTTCCAGAAATCGACGTCGCGGCGCATGAGGAAGTTTTCATGGCATCCGTATGTGTTGCCGAGTGAATCCGTATTGTTCTTAAAAATGTAAATCTCCCCGGACAAACCTTCTTCGCGCAATCGTTCTTCAGCCGCAGGCAGACAAGCCTCCAGCAGCCGTTCGCCCGCTTTGTCGTGAATGACAAGTTCGAGAATATTGTCGCATTCGGGGGTCGAATACTCAGGATGACAGCCGGTATCTTGATAAAACCGGGCGCCGTTGACGAGGAACGCATTAGAGGGCCAACTGTTTGGAATGAGGCCTTCAAAAATATACCCCAGCACCTTCTCCATCGGCAGATAGACGCGTCCGTTCGGAGAAAAAATGAGACCGTACTCATTCTCCAAGCCGAAGATTCGTCGTCTCAGGGGGCCGGGTTGCAACATGCTGTGGAAACAGAATACCAGCCGACTCCGCCTTCTTCAACAGAAGGCCCCGATCCGCCGATGAAAAGAAACGAGCCGGCCGCCAAGTACTACCTGGTTCTGGCTAATGTCCCGCAGGTGTCTTCTCCGCTTGCGCAGCCAAGAGATCCTTTTTCCCGGGGATCTGTGAAAGCAGGTCGGCGCGAATCTGGAAAATGCCTGGGATCCGTTGCCCCATGGCATAGGCCAGTCCATTGGCATGACTCCCGATCGAGAGTTTCCCGGCAATCTTTCCGTCTCTTCCCGTGGCGATAAACTCTGCTGCAGGCGTCACAAGACCGTAGGGCGCCAATGGCCCAGCCTGTTTGATCACACGCTCTTCGGCTGGGACATTAGCAACGCGGCTGACAAACAAGTCGACGGCCTGTTGGTCCAATCTTTCAGTCGACTGATCCTCCAAGGCCCATTCGTTCTGTTCGTTGATCAACACATAGTGCTCGACTGAGGTTTTGACGGACAGCATCGCGATGTCGGTAAAGTCGATGCCAAGTAACCGTTTGTCTTGGAATACAAAAAGCTCCTTGGTCAAATCTCTGATCGTGTTGGGATTGACGCGATAGAGAGGGCCAGTGGGACTCGTTTCTGCAAAGGCTTCGCCGCTAGACGGGTCGGGTTGGTACAATTTGACGGTCTGATCACCATCGGTCGTGTGAATAGTCACTTTCACTTTCGGAGCCGTGAACGTCTTAGCCTGCGCGTCGCGTTCAGGCCCCGGGTCGATGATGCCCAGCGCCTTTAAGTCTTCAAGCCTGAACAGAAGGGCTCTCACCTCTGTTTGATCGGCTGCTGCCTCAATCGGATAGCGGATCTTCCATTTGCTTTTAGGTTTCTCTTGCCCTTGATAGAGCACAATTTCGGTCGTCGGGTACGTGAGGCGAATACGCTCGACGTCGCTCTGTGAGAGGGACAAGAGGTCTTTTCGGCGAAAGGTCATCAACGTTTTGTTGACAAAATCTTTAGGCGCCAGATTTGTCAGCAGGACTTTACGATCCGACCCACGCAGGACATATAAGGTGGACGTCAGCGGACCACTATCCCCAATGGAGAAGGTTTCCCGTGCGGCGCCGGCTACGACGGTAATCGTGGTCACGGGACTCTCCAGTCCAAAGGGGGCCAGGTTGGTCGAGTGGTCCTCAACGGTGCGCGCCACAGTGCCTGTGACTAAGGCTCGGATCAAGCTTTGCACCTCCCGCTGATCGGCCTCGGTGCTGAGAGGCGCGGTCATGACCCACCCCTTCTCAGAAGCCCGAGCGAACACGAGTTCCTGTTGACTGGTCTTGATAGAAAGTCCAGTTAGACTGTCCTGCTCGAACAGCAGAACTTTCTTCTCGATGATATCTTGTCGCTCATGCGATTCTTTCTGCGGAAGCTCGATGACATAGAGATACAGGCCGAGTCCGGCCAGGACGAACGCCATGACACATGTGGGCCAGTAGCGCATCGGTCTAGAGTCGCCGGCGTCTGCGCCACACTATGAAGCCGGAGAACACCATGGCTGCCGGCAGAAGGATCACTTGTAGATAGAGCAGCGCTCTTTCCTGTAACGGGTTGGGGGTAAACGGTCGAAGCGCGGAGTCCCTTGGGACGATCGCCAGAATATTTCGTTCTTCAGCCAGCCACCCGGCCGAATGGAGGAAAAAGTCACTGTTCCCTGGAAAATTCACAAAGGCATTGGTTGCGAACGTGGAATTGCCTATGACAACAACGGCCGGACGAGGCTTACCTTCCTCCGGTGCAACCTTAGGTGCAATGGCCGCGGCCATCGGTAGAGGGCCCTTGATGTCTTCTTTTTCATCGAGGTTGACGACGCGGCCTTTCAGATCAGTTTCTGCCCAACTGTTCGGCGATGTTCTGGCGAGCGGCACAAAGTCCCATGCGCTACCGGCTTGCTCATCGAAGGTGATATGCCGCGCGAGGGGAAACAGCACAGCGGCCGAGAGATCCTGCGTAATTTCATGCTCAGTGAACGTGCGAACCAGAAGGGACGTTAAATCGCCTTGTGCTAATCGGTCCTGGAGATCGACCAAGGCTCCAGGGCCGACTCCCAGTCCCCACCGCTTAAGCAGGGGATTGAGGTCGGCCTGCGTATCCGGATCGATGAGCAGCAAGAGATGGCCGCCTTTTTCTACATAGGTGTGAATCCGTTCCTGTTCCTCGGCCGTCACCGGTCGGCGGGGTCCGGCTACAACAAGGATGGCCGTACGATCCGGCACAACTGGCTCCTTGAGCAAGCTGAGGGTGCCAACGTCGTACCCCTGCTTGAACAAAATCTCTCTGGCGGCAGACAGCCCGGTTCGCTCCCGATCGTCAAGACTCGGTTCTCCGTGCCCTTCGAGAAAGAGCACACGCTTCTTCCCATCTTGAGACACACGGATCAGCGCCCCGGTCAGTTCCACTTCCGAAGGCGCGCTGACCCGAACACTTTGCCCGGCGCTTTCGAACACGGCTGTATCGGTTCGTGTAATGCCGTATTGCTGGGCGATTTTCGGCTGCCGTTCCGGGTCGACGAACTCCACGGAAATCTTCGAGCTGGCTTGCCGATAACTATCGAGCCGTTCTTTGTAGGATTGGTAGCCGGGATCCTTTTCTCTGGTGAAGACGGTGATGGTCACGTCACGTGGAAGGCTCCGCAACAGGCGATGTGTTTGCGGGGCGAGGGTGAAGTTCTGGTTCTCGGACAGATCCCATCGAATGGAGTGACGGGCAGCCAGAAAATTGACGATCACGAGAATGCCGACGAACAGAAGGATCATCAACAGACTGTTGGCCCCCACCCGGGTAGACCGGCGAGCGGAAAAGGCTTTCAGTCCACTGAAATGGGCAATAACAGAGATGAGGAAACAGAGGAGGGCCACCCCTTCCAAAAGGCCAGTCAGCCAAAGTTTCTCCGGAACGAGACTATAGGCAACCGCTCCGGCCGCAGCCAGAACCAGGCCGATCACGCCAAGGGGAAGCGTCTTGAGAGTCATTTCCACCGTGCCGAATCCACGACTCGGTGCGCCAAAAAGAGCATCAAGGCAAGACTGCTGAAAAAATACACGAGGTCTTTTGTATCGACCAGCCCGCGGACCAAATGGTCGTAGTGCTCCATGAACGAGAGATACGTGACGGCTTGTCCAATGGCTGTATCCCCTAGCAGCGAGCCCAAGCCTGAGAGGAGCCACAACACCAGTAAGAGGCCGATGCTCACGAACGCTGCAACGATCTGGTTTTCTGTCAGGGCCGACGCCAGTACGCCGACAGAGAGAAAGAGGGCACCCAGCAAGACCAGTCCCAGGTAACCAGTCAGCACTGGATACCACTCAAAATCACAGAAGAGGGCAAGCACAAGCGGCACCAGACCGGTCAGCCCGAGTAACCCCAAGAACAGAAGAAAGACGCTCATGAACTTCCCTGCGACGATCTCGTTGATGCCGACCGGAGAGGTCAGCAAAAATTCGAAGGTGCGCAGTTTGCGTTCTTCAGCGAAGAGGCGCATCGTCAGGATCGGCAGAACAATCAGGAGAATAAATCGTGTACTGGCAAACAGATTCCGAAAGACCAAGTCGTTGAGATTGATCTGAGCGCTTCCCTGCACCTGCATCAGCTGAATCGCCTGGGCTCCGGCAAAGACCACATAGAGATAGGCCAGCAGTCCCACGATCAGGAGAAACACGGCTCCCACGGCATACACCACGGGCGACACGAAATACGAACGCAGCTCTTTTGCAATGATAGCCTGAACCGGTGTCATGCTGGTTGCCCTGTCGACTCCACTGAAGTACGCACTGGATCCTGTACGAGGCCTTCCTCATGACGAGTCAGTTGAAGAAAGACGTCTTCTAACGTCATGGAAATCGCTTTCAGTTCAAGGAGACCCCACCCACTTGTGACCGTCAGGCGAGCGACCTCTTCCCGCACATCACGACCAAGCTCGGACTCCAAAATAAACGTACCGGAGTCGCCACCCACAAATACGTGCTGAACACCCTGCACTCCCTTCAATCGGCTCTCGGTGTCCGCGGTGGGAGATTTGAGGGTCAGCGAGATCTTTTCGGACTGGCGCAGACGCGCGGAGAGTTGTTCAGGCGTATCTTCGGCCACGATGCGCCCACCGCTGATGATGACGACACGCTGACACACGGCAGTCGCTTCGGGAAGGATGTGAGTGCTCAGGATGACGGAATGGGATCCAGCGAGGTTCTTAATCAATTCTCGAATCTCAATAATCTGTTTCGGATCCAGCCCCACGGTCGGCTCATCGAGGATTAACACCTGTGGGTCGTGCAACAGCGCTTGGGCCAGGCCGACGCGCTGGCGATATCCGCGAGACAGATTTCCGATGAGTCGGCGTTGCACCGCACCAAGTCCCAGCCGTTCTATTTCACGCTGCATGGAGGACGTCAGGATGTTGCCAGTCAGACCGCGGAGGCGGCCGACGAACCGAAGATACTCTGTCACCGTCAATTCCTGATACACCGGCGGAGTTTCCGGCAAATAGCCGATCCGACGTTTGACCTCCATCGGCTGATCGGCACAATCAAACCCTGCCACCCGTGCAATGCCCTCAGTGGCCGGCATAAAGCAAGTTAAAATACGCATGGTGGTGGTTTTACCAGCCCCATTCGGGCCCAGGAATGCCAATACCTCGCCCTTGGCAACCGAGAAACTGATACGATCGAGGGCGGTATGTTGTCCATACCGCTTCGTGATCTGTTGGACTTCAATCATATGTGGTGAGTGGATCGCTTGCGTTGGGGAGTGCTGCCGTCGGGTTGATCGTTGTTCCCTTACAGGCAACAGGCGGGCATCTTACTCAGTCGGATTAGGTCAGTCAATATCGATCGCCCTCCAGCCGTCTATCGCTTTACACGTTTTCTCCATCCTGCTAGAGTCCACACGCGCTTAGACAGGCCTGCCAGAAGAGATCTATTGATGAACACGATGGGTCGAACGAACGGAGCACTGTTCACCATCGCTGCATTGATGGTGCTGCTACTCTGCGTGCCGTCAGGCAGTGCGGCAGCCAGTGGACGAACCTACCGAGTTCATGGCCAAGTGATTGCAGTAAACATCACCCAAACGCCCCATATGATTGTCGTCAAGACACCGTTGACGACACATGACGACATGACTGTGGGGGCCAAGGTCACATCCCAAACGAGGATTGTACGGAAAGGAAAGCGAATCGCTCTTCAGGCCATCAAAGTGGGGGAAAAGGTGTGGCTGACCTATATCAAACAGCGGGACGGAGTCTTTGCTCAAATTATTCAGCCCCAGTAACGCATGTCACTCAAGCCGTGGCGGCCACACCATCCATAGTCCGAGAGACTACAAAGCCAAAACCCAAAGGTTGTCTTCAAGGTAGCAAGCAGTAGGCCAGTTTCACACCTGCCGCATCAAGACGTCTATGTTAATACCACTCATGGGTTGACTGACACACGTACTTTCTTCTATATATGATTGTGTGAGGTAGTAGGCCAGCCAAGATTCTCGGTCCATTGACGTAGAGTTCCTTGTTAGTCGTTCCTTTTTTGTTCAGCCTAAAGTATGGGGCAGGGCTACCCATTCGGTATTGTAGGACTTTGGGCTGAACCGTATGGTGAGGGCACACGGACCATGTTCTTGCGTGCCAGACGATTCAACCAGGAACAAGAGGTAGCACCAGATGGCCATTCGAATTCATGGAAGCAGTCGGCAACTGTTCTGGGCAATGGGTCTCAGCCTCGGGATGTTTCTGAGCGCCTGTTCGTGGGTTCCCAAGGGGGTCTCTCAATTGGATGTGGGGATTGAGGAGCGTGGGGTAGCCTCCTGGTATGGCGAATCGTTTCATGGCAAGCAAGCGGCCAACGGCGAGCTGTTCGACATGGAGGCATTGACGGCAGCCCATCGGACGCTTCCGCTTGGGAGTGTAGTCCGAGTCGTGAATTTAGCAAACGGGAAGTATCTCCATGTACGAATCACCGACCGTGGCCCCTACGTTAACAACCGAATCCTGGATCTCTCACGTGGCGCTGCCGTTCGGCTAGGAATGATGGAGGGAGGCCTATCGCACGTACAAATTCAATTGGTTGGAGAACGCCGCCCCGCAGCCCTTCTCTCTTCTGAGGCGATAGAGGCGGCATCAGTTGCTCTGATTCTCGGGCTAGAACAAGCCCCCTCAGGCTCCCCCGAGTCCCTCCCCCCAGCAGTTTGGAGAAAATTTGACCCGCTGCTGGCGTCTCCTCTTCGGTTGCCTCCTGGCGATATCTGGTTCCAACAACGGACCCGGCGTTTGACGGGAATGCAGTCGGCAGATCATACCGACCATACCGAAATTGCAACCATCATTCTTAGCTAGCCCCCATCACTAACCCGCCCACGACAGCAGAACGAGCGCCGCGGAAGAACGTTCAACCTCAGCTGTTCGAGGTATTCAGCGCTTCAAACTCCGCACTTCGAATCACACCTTCTCGCACGTCTCGTACCCTAAGCGTTTAGCCCATGGACACCAATTGACGATTTCACTCTTAAACTATACCCACTCCGTAGGCTCACGGGTCGGTCGGTCAGTCGCCCTCACAGCAAGCACCTCTCGGATTGCCCGACTCACCCGATCGATCTCTCCACCCTCCGACATGGGAACAATCCAAGCATCTGCGGGTTCTAGTTCAATGCGATAGTGATTCTTCTTCGTTGAGAACCACTCGATATACGGATGCGGCGCGAGGTTCGGGTGAGGGTCGAACGAAATCAAGTTGACATCCCCGATCTGTGGATTCTCCATGTCGCCAATCACCTGCCCGGCAAGATCCTCGTCTTCAAACCGCGGATTCCGAAACTGAATAACCTGCCCCGCGATATCGGGTTTGAAGTTTCCCCGTAAGTACACATCCACAGGACCGACCACGGCAAACACAATCCGTCCCACGATCGTCCCGTCAACGCGATTATCAAGAAACCCTTCTTGCACCCAACGCCCATTCGCAAATTTTTGTGCCATTGAACCCCCTATAACAAATCCACCCTGGTTGTTCATGATTACTCATCGACAATCCCATATAAAACCGGCTAACGGAAACCACGCGAAGAGTAAGACATCCCTTCGGGCCTACGCAGGCTGGACCTTACCGACCGGGGGCAATGACGATTGTGAACCGTTCCCAAAAGCACCTACCAAAACTGCCAGCAAAATGAGCCCACCTCCAATCCACCCCTGCGTGTCCAATGTCTCGCCAAGAAAGTACCAGGAAAGCCCCGCCGCATAGGCTGGTTCTGACGAAAAGATCAATGCCACCTGTTGCGCTGGAACAATCCGCTGTACCCACATTTGAATCGCAAAAGCCCCGGTGGCAAGACCTCCAGTCACCCCAAGCCCAACCAATAACAACGCCGTCGGCGCAAAGGCCTGCGCCGGGGCCTGTTCAACCAATAATGTGGGAAGCAACAGGCCAACCATAGCTATCATTTGCCAAGCAAATAAGGAGGGTGCATCGACCTCACGTGTAAACCGCTCCAGACAAGCAATATGCGCGGCAAACGCTGCTGCACAGCCGAGAGTCAACACATCGCCAAGATTCCCGGATCCGCTGGGTTTCACCAACAACCAGAGACCTACGGTAGCAATTCCTGTCGCCAACCACACGCGCCGGTCAAACCGACGCAGAATGATTGGCACAATGATGACATACAGCGCCGTAATGAAAGCGGAATTTGATGCGGTCGTATAGTTGAGTCCAACCGTTTGGAGAAGATAGCCAAGGAAGAGCCAGCACGTCGCGATCGTACTTGCCTTTAAGAGCGCCGGCTCTCGATGCAAGCGAAGCTTCCATAACAAAAATCCCCCCCCAACCAGCAATGCCCCCAGAAAAAATCTGAGAAACAGAAACGACAGTGGCGGAATTTGTTCCAACACCGCTTTTGTAGCAGGGAACGTCGCCCCCCAGATGAATGTTGTCAACAAGAGGGCGAGTCGTGGCATTGGATGAAGAGCAGTGGAGAGCGTATGAGTTTGGAATGTTCGGACGCAATAGAAACAACCGAGCTGTCCTCAACTCAGCATTCAGCACCCAGAACTTAAACCGTCGTCTTTCATGCCTTGCACAGCGAGCAACGACGCTGTTCCGTCGTTCCGGCCTGCTCCATCGCCGCTAACGCTCGCGTCTTATCCGGGTAATCGAACCATCCGCCTTCCCAGAAATCGCTTGAGGAACCGATCGATGTCGACGGCACTTCTGAACAGCGATCCTTATGGAGGGTAACCCGGTCGATTGAACGCGCGATGTGAATCCAATAGCTCACAGACACAGCCCCCACGGACAGACCACGGCACAGCTATTCTCTCGCGATTGCATGGTTGAACACAACCATACCTACCATGACTCGCGATCGGACTCTGCATCAATCTATTAGAATGAAGTCTCGTCGCCGATTGAGAGGGTCGATACGGCTCAGGGCAGGAGTTGCCACTCATCCTTCTCGATGAAAACCTTGACACCCGTCTCGAGCTTCTTAATGTCGTCCTTGTCGAACAGCTTCATATATCGTTCGATCCGATCCGGATCATCGATCCGTTCTTCCTGCATCATTCCACCGACACTCTTATATTTCCGAATCAACAGAGACATCGAAATCCTCCTCCAGACCACTAGAAGTCCTATGAACGAGATGTGTAGAATAAGGTAAAGTTCAATGGTCGGTCAAGTATACGCTCTCGCGTTGTGCGGTTTTCGTCACGCATCATAAGGACACGAAATATGCCGATCTACGAATATCGTTGTGGGCAATGCGAAAAACACTTCGATGCCACACAAACCGTCCATGCACGGGTCGAAGACACCGTGTGCCCTCATTGCCAAGCCCAGAACGCCACACGGCTACTGTCTGCGTGCACGACACAGGTCAAGGGAACCCGCAAACCCGGGTTTGCCGAAATGAAAGCCTACAGTATGTTAGACGAGCGAATGGACAAGTTTGCCAAACTCCCTCCAATTATGGGCAAACGCGCCGCCCCCGATACCGCCCCCCCTTCTGATCCCTCACCCGGTGGCGTAACGGAGCATTAACAGGATGCTGAAGGAGCTGCTCTTTCGCCTTCGTGAGCATCCCGAGACTATGTCGTTCTCCCCTTAACATCCACCCATGCCTGGGAGATCCTATGATCGCGAGACTCATACTCTCGCTCAGTCTCAGTGTTCTATTCAGCTGTGGGGCAACCCTCAGTGCCCTTGCGGGCGCTGCGGGGAGCCTGACCATCGCCGGCAATGGACCAGAGCTGACGACCATCGAACCCCTCGCTCGGGCCTTTGAAAAAGCAAACCCGAGCGCCTACCTCGATGTCGTGTGGGATGCCAACTCGAAACCAGCTGAGATGGTGACATCCGGCCAGGCTCAGATCGCCGTCGCTGGAACTGGCGTCTCCGATCTATCCGCAACACCCATCGCGTGGGATGGAATCGGCATTCTTGTCCATCTCTCCAATTTCACGAAGGATATCACGAAGCAGCAAGTGGCTGAGATTTTCTCCGGCAAGATCACCCTGTGGTCAGAAGTCGGTGGACCCGAGACGAAAATCTTGGTCATCGACAGGCCTCGCAACCAGAATATTCGGGATACGTTTGAATCACAACTCGGCATCACCGGCAAGATCGCCGGCTCCGCCAAGGTGATTGGTTTCGATGAGCAGGTCGTGAAGACCGTCGTGGGTACGCTTCCCCCTCTGTCTGCGATCACCTACTTGTCCCTGGGCCAAGGATTATCTGTGGTCTCAGCTGGCGTCCCTGTGAGACTCTTGCCTATCGACAAGATTGAACCGGAGGGTCCCACCGTCAAAGACGGCCGCTACCCGTTCCGACGGCAGGTTCTTCTCTTGTCCAAAAAGGATCCACATCCCCTGGTTGAGGCATTCACCCAGTTCGCCTTGTCCCCGGCCGGTCAACAGCTCATTGCTGAAACATATATACCGATCAAAGACAAATAATCATGTATTGTAACGATTGAAGGAGGCTCCATGAAGACGTGGCGATCAGTGCGATTGCTGTTACTGGGAGTCATCGGACTCATAGTTTTACCCAGCATCGCCTCCTTCGCAGAGGAACCGGGCGCGATCGTGGACGGAGCCGGATTCACCCTCTACGATACTGAATCGATTAAAGGATCCGATGCAGGGAAAGTGGAACGAGACCCGGTCTGTGACCGGAGCAAACGCCCACGGATCGCCAAAGTTGAGCCGGACGAAGCCAAGCCAGGCGACAAAGTCGTCATTACCGGCGAACATTTCGGCACAAAGGAATGTTTCCATACGGTGACCTTTAGTGCAGCCTCACGTACACCCGTCGACTTTACGTTCATAAGCGATTCGGCAATTGAAGCGACCGTGCCGGATGCGAAAGCAGGGATGTCCTTCGTCATCATCGTCGCAGGCGGCGGCAGCGCCCAGTCAAAACCCGTCTTGATTAAGTCTCAGTAGGATTACTCCCACGCGAGACAAGCCGTCCCGCTATCATACGTGTTCCCCTCGCGTCACTCTCCTGGATCGGACGTGTTTTCGCTCTGCTTCCCTCGACAAGACTCCTGACCCTATGCTAGCTTACGCGCTCATTTTCGCCCGATATCTCTCGCAGAATCTTGAACGGTTTAAGGAACGCGGGACTGGTATGTTCAAAAAAATTCTGGTGGCCAACCGCGGCGAAATTGCCATGCGGATTATCCGCGCCTGCCGCGAATTGAATATCGCCACTGTCGCCATCTACTCCGAAGCCGACTCCACCGGGATCTACGTCAAGAAAGCTGACGAAGCCTACATGGTTGGCCCTGGGCCGATTAAAGGCTTTCTGGACAGCCAACAGATCGTCAACCTTGCGCTACGGATCGGCGCCGACGCGATCCACCCAGGCTATGGATTTCTCTCAGAAAACTCAGAATTTGCGCAGCTGTGCCACGCCTCAGGCATTACCTTCATCGGCCCATCGCCTCAAGCCATCGACTTGATGGGCAGTAAGGTGAAGGCCCGCGAACTGGCCAAGCGAGTGGGCATCCCAATTGTCCCAGGCACCGAAGGCGGCATCACCGATGTCAAGGACGCGCTATCCTTCGCCAAAAAAACCGGATACCCCGTCATTATTAAAGCTAGCGCAGGGGGGGGCGGACGCGGCCTCCGGGTGGTGCGATCGGATGCCGAGCTTCGCGACAACATAGCGGTGGCGTCACGGGAGGCTCAGGCCTCGTTCGGCGACGGAAGCATCTTTATTGAAAAGTATATCGAACGACCGCACCATATTGAATTTCAGATCCTGGCCGACCGGCATGGCCACATCATTCACTTGGGCGAGCGCGATTGCTCGATTCAGCGCCGGCATCAGAAGCTCATCGAGATCGCCCCATCCTTAATTCTCACGCCATCTCTTCGTGCCGAAATGGGTGAAGCGGCCATCGCCATCGCCAAAGCGGTCGATTATGACAATGCCGGAACCGTCGAGTTCCTCCTCGATCAGGACAACCGCTACTACTTCATGGAGATGAACCCCCGCCTCCAAGTCGAGCATACGGTCACCGAGCAGATCACAGCGATCGATATCGTGCGCAATCAGATCGCCATTGCAGCCGGCATGCCTCTTGACATCACACAGCAGGCAGTCACACTCCAAGGCCATTCCATACAATGCCGTATCAACGCCGAAGACCCGAAGAACAACTTCAGGCCTTGCACCGGTACCATTACGGCTTATCTCTCGCCGGGTGGGATCGGGGTGCGCATCGACGGAGCGGTCTATAAAGACTACGCGATACCGCCTTACTATGATGCCCTCTTGGCCAAACTCACCGTGCGCGGCCGCACGTGGGAAGAAACCGTCAGCCGCATGAGACGCTCCCTCGAAGAATACGTCTTACGCGGGGTGAAGACGACGATCCCGTTTATGATGGAGATCATGAAGGAGCCGGACTTTATGGCAGGAGATTTCGATACCTCCTACCTGGAGACGCATCCTACGCTGTTCAACTATGACGACTTCGAGCAACCAGAGGATCTGGTACTGGCACTCTCCGCTGCCATCGCCGCCTACGAAGGGTTATAACAGGATGCTGAAAAAGTCCGCCAGCGGCGTTCTCGCATCGCTCAGAAGCTCGGAAGCACTGGAGGGTATTTTCCGTTCGCCAAGATCCATTATACGGGCGAACGGCCACACGAAGTGCGGTCGGTACCTCCTCGCCTCTTCGCTCGCTGCGGCCTTGCTGAACGGTCTTTTTGAGCATCCTGCCTGTTGTTTTCCGGTTTTCGGGCAGCACTAGAACCAACAAATCAGGACACCATGGCAACACGACGACCTTCGCGAACACGGACCCCCAAGAAACAGACAGCTGAACCAGCTATCCGGACGTCAAAGACACGTGCTCGTAGCGGCCAAGATCTGACGATCCAACCGGCGGCGGGCAAGCCCATCCTGATCACCGATGTCGCCTTGCGCGACGGCCATCAGTCGCTCTTGGCCACACGCATGCGCACAGAGGACATGCTGCCCATCGCTCAAAAGCTCGACGCCGTCGGCTATTGGTCGCTCGAAGTCTGGGGTGGCGCCACGTTCGACACTTGCCTGCGCTTTCTCAAAGAGGATCCCTGGGAAAGGCTCCGCGCGCTACGCGCTGCCATGCCCAACACCAAACTTCAAATGCTGCTCCGCGGACAGAACCTCGTCGGCTATCGGCACTATGCCGATGATGTGCTGGAACGATTCATCGAACGGTCTGCCACCAACGGCATCGACGTCTTCCGCATCTTCGACGCCCTGAACGATATCCGCAACGTCGAACGAGCCATGCGGGAAGTGAAAGCCTGTGGCAAGCATGTCGAAGCCGCCATCAGCTATACCATCAGTCCCGTCCACAGCGTGGAACGTTTTGTCACCATGGCAAAACAGCTGGAGGATTTGGGAACGGATACGCTCTGCATCAAGGACATGGCCGGGCTCTTGGCGCCGCTCGACGCCTATCACCTCATACGCCGGATCAAAGCCGCCGTAAAGGTCCCGATCCATTTGCATTCGCATTACACTTCTGGAATGGCCTCGATGACCTCTCTCATGGCGATCCTCGGCGGCTTGGATATGTTGGATACGGCCATCTCGCCATTGGCGGGCGGAACCTCGCATCCCTCGACGGAAACACTGGTGGCCTCACTGCGCAACACCCCCTACGACACCGGACTGGATCTGGCCTCGTTCCTCCCGATCACTGAACACTTCCGCACCGTTCGGCGAAAGTATCGTCAGTTCGAAAGTGAGTTCACCGGGGTCGATGCCGAGATCCTCACCTCACAGATTCCTGGTGGCATGCTGTCGAATCTTGCCGCGCAACTGACCGAACAAAATGCGCTCGATCGGATCAAAGAAGTGCTGGATGAAGTGCCGCGCGTCCGAAAGGAAATGGGTTATCCCCCGCTCGTCACTCCGACGAGCCAGATCGTGGGCACCCAAGCCACACTCAACGTCCTGACGGGCGAGCGGTACAAAGTCATTACCACGGAGACCAAGAACTATTTCCTCGGACTCTATGGGCGGGCGCCGGGTCCCCTCGATCACGACATCATGGCCCGCGCGATCGGGGATGACCATCCAATCAAGACGCGACCCGCTGATCGGCTGGAGCCTGAACTCGAAGCAGCCAGAAAAGATCTGCCCGACTCAGCCGCCTCGGTGGAAGATCAACTGTCATTTACCCTATTCCCCTCTATCGCGCGCGATTTCTTCGAGGCACGCGAGAAGGGAGACCTTGCACTGGAGCCTCTTGAAATCTTCTCAGGCAGCGGATCGGCTGCGGCCACCGAACTCCATTTGGCCCCGGCCGAATTCAACGTCACTGTCCACGGCGAAACCTACCATATAGAGGTGTCCGGTTCCGGGAGGAAGGTAGACGGTCGCAAACCCTACTACATCCGAGTCAACGACAAACTTGAAGAAGTCTCGTTAGAGCCGATCCAGGAGATCCTAGCCGGCGTGCCGGAAGCTCCCGATGCCGGCAGCAGCACCAAGCCCAAACGGCCCAGGCCGTCCAAGCCAGGAGACGTGGCGCCTCCGATGCCAGGCCGCGTCGTCAAAGTACTCGTCGCGGTCAATGCCAGAGTCAAAGCCGGAGCCCCCCTCCTGATCATCGAGGCCATGAAGATGGAAAGCCAGGTCCCGGCCCCGATCGACGGGACCGTCACGGCCATCCTGGTCGCTGAAGGCGACAATGTGAAGACGGATGAAACGGTCATCCAGCTGGAGTAACCCCATAGGCTCATGTGCTCCTGTTCATGTATGCAGACAGCCCTCCACTGCGCTGCTCATCCTCATTCTGTTCTGTCATCTCATGGCCGCCTGCTCCTCTCCCTCGTCGATTCCAACACAGTTCGACGCCATTGAGCGCATGCCCGTCCACACCGTCCTTGTCCACGGCCAGCGAATCGCTTATCTCGATGTCGGCGCAGGCCCGCCGGTCATTCTGATCCACGGCTTCGGGGGGTCGATGTGGCAATGGGAATACCAGCAGCACCAGCTGTCGCAGCACTTCCGCGTGCTCACGCTCGACTTACCCGGCGCCGGACTCTCCGATAAACCTGACATCGAATACCGGCCGGATCAGATGCTGAACTTCTTGGTCGGATTCATGGACGCCGTCAAGATTCCTCAGGCGACGTTAGTCGGCAATTCCATGGGTGCCGGCTTGGCTATCGGCATGGCGTTGGAGCACCCTGCATATGTGGCCAGGCTCGTGCTTGTCGGCGGGCTGCCGCAACACGTGATAGAGAAGCTCACCAGTCCGTCGATTAAGCGCGCATTGAACACCAGTGCACCATCCTGGTTCATTTCCTTCGGCAATCGACTGTTCGGCGGCCTGATGATCGAGTCCGTCCTACGAGAAATGGTGCATGACCCTGCACTCCTCACACCAGCCATTCTCGAACGAGCCGATCGCAACCGTCAGCGTCCCGGGCTCATCAAACCGATGATGACCGTCAGAGAAAACCTTCCGTTATGGGAATCAGGATTTGCCACACGCCTCGGCACAATCATCCATCCAACGCTGGTCCTCTGGGGTGAAGAAGATCGAGTGTTCCCGATCACCGTAGGCGAAGACCTCCACCGAACCATCAAGGGATCACAATTCGTCCGGGTCCCCAAGGCAGGGCACCTTCCGCAGTGGGAACGACCGGATGTTGTCAACCAGGCACTGATCTCCTTTATTCGCCCCTAGCAGAGATGGTATGGTGTCCCCCACATGCGGACCGTGCGTATCCACACTGAGGAAGAAGGATCGTCGAAGCCCTGCCGTGCCGACATCGTTCTACTGCAACCTGCTGACAATACACGCGGCGGTCCTGTATTCTCGAGAGCACATTCACCACGCTTCACCTAAGGAGGGCACTGTTATGACGGTAACACATCGCATGATCATTGGGGTTACGCTCTGCATGGCGCTCGGGTTCGCCGGATGCTCAAGTACCGGCACAAGTTATCTCTACAAAAACTACACAGTCGCTGACGGCAGCGCTGTGGCTGGTGAGGGCCGCACCGTCCTCTTTCAGGGAAACCCCCTGGTTCTAGCTGGAGCCGGCATCAAAGTCGGGGACACCCTCAGAGACGTGATGCTGACACAGACAGATCTTTCGCCAGTAGCCATCACCGACACCAAAGGCAAGGGCAAGGTCCGGATTATCAGCGTCGTCCCGTCGCTCGACACTCCGGTGTGCGAAGAACAGACCCATTATCTGAGCGAGAAAAATAAGGGCCTCGATAAGATGGTTGAACTGGTCACCGTGAGCGTCGATACGCCTTTTGCACAAAAGCGATTTGCCAAAGAAGCCCGCATTAGCAATGTCACATTCCTCTCAGATTACAAAGATGCTGAATTCGGGAAAGCCTACGGACTCTTTATCAAGGGGCCCCACATTCTGGCTCGCACAGTCATGGTGATTGATGCCAACAACACTGTGCGGCACCTGCAAGTCACCCCCGAACTGGTCCAATTGCCGGACCTGGATAAGGCCTTCGCCGTGGCCAAGTCGCTGATCACCGCAAGCTAGACATACGAAAATGCTGAGCCCTGGTTGAGACTGAGGAAAGGGAAATGCATATTTCTCCTTAACCTTAGCCTCAACCTCAGCCTTCCTTTAGAATGAAGAAATGGCCCAATACGACCTGCTCGTCATAGGAAGTGGGCCCGCCGGCCAGAAAGCCGCGGTCCAAGCCGCCAAGCTCGGCAAAAAAGTCGGCATCATCGAACGCAAAGCCGTCGTCGGCGGCGTCTCTACCAACACCGGCACCATCCCCAGCAAAGCCCTCCGCGAAGCGGTGCTCTATCTCTCGGGGTTCCGCCAACGCAACCTGTATGGAACCGGCTATCGTCTGAAAGAGACGGTCACGATCGAAGATCTCGCGTTTCGCTCCAACCACATCATCAAGAACGAAATTGAGATCGTCAAGGATCAGATGGTACGTAACCGCATCGACCTGATTTTTGGAGAAGCCCGCTTCGTCGATCCTCACCGGCTCCTCGTTCAACAGGCCGGCACGGCAACCGAACATTATGCCCATGTGATCGTCATCGCCGTGGGAACAGTGCCGACTAGACCAGCCGATATTCCATTCGACGGTGACACCATCATCGATACCGACGGCCTCATCACACTCAAACGCCTTCCAACATCGATCATCATTGTCGGCGGCGGCGTGATCGGCACAGAATACGCCTCGATCTTAGCCATGATCGGTGTGAAGGTCGTGCTGATCGACAAGCGTCCGCGCTTGCTCGAATTTGTCGACGCGCAGATCATCGACGCCTTGCAACGACAGATGACAGATATCGGCGTGACGCTCTACCATGAGGAAGAAGTCGTCGCGATCCGGAAAGAATCCGATGGACAAGTCACGGTCTCGTTGACACACCGGCCCCCGATCACCGCCACGACGCTCATGTATGCCATAGGCCGAATCGGCGCAACACAGCGCTTGAACCTGGCGTCCGTCGGCATCACACCGGATGCGCGAGGCCGCGTGATCGTGAACGAGCATTTTCAGACAGTCATCCCCCATATTTACGCCGCCGGCGACGTCATCGGTTTTCCCGCCTTGGCGTCCACCTCCATGCAGCAAGGGCGCCATGCTGCGTGCCATGCCTTTGGCCATCCCGACCATACCGACACGGACCTCCTGCCCTATGGCATCTATGCTATTCCTGAAATCTCCACGGTGGGACGGAATGAGGAAGAACTGGCCAAGGCGGAGATCCCGTATGCGTCCGGCATCGCCCACTATCGTGAAATCGCCCGCGGGCAGCTCATTGGCGATCAAACCGGCATGTTGAAGCTGCTATTCCATCGCCACACCCATGCACTCCTGGGTGTGCATGCCATTGGAGAAGGAGCGACGGAGCTTATTCACATCGGTCAGGCCGTCATGGCCTATCAGGGGAAAATCGATTACTTCATCGACACCGTCTTCAACTACCCAACCCTGGCGGAATGTTACAAGGTCGCCGCACTCGACGGGATCAATCGCTTGCCCAGACCCTGGCCTGAAAAGACGATAGACGTGAAACGTGAGGCGATCGGAGACCGGACTTAACACATGGGAATAGCTTCGTTGGTATAATCGCTTGTTCAATCATCTGAGATCGTTCATCTAACGTCTTACGTTTACCTTTCACATTTTACGCTTACCTGGGAGAAACCCCATGTCGTTTACGGACCGTTTAAGACAACTCGCCACACCCATATGGGATGCCCAACTCATTCATCCATTTGTCGTGGCCTTGGGTAAGGGGACCTTGCCTGAACGTAAATTTCAGTACTACATTCTGCAAGACGCCAGATTTCTCAGTGACCTTGCCCGTGTGTTTTCTGCCGGAGCGCTCAGAGCGCCGGACTCAGAATCGGCTCTGCGCCTGACGAAGCTCGCCGAAGACACCATCGTCGTCGAACGCAGCCTCCACGAAGGATACGGATCGCGGTGGAACATGACCGCAAAGGAGATGACCGCCGTACCGATGGCGCCGACGAACTACGCCTACACGAGACATATGCTCACGGTTGCCCACACGGGCTCAGCAGCGGAGATCACCGTCGTCGCTCTCCCCTGCGCCTGGATCTACTGCGTCGTCGGCCAGCATCTCTTGAAACATGGCCCGCCCAAACATGATCACCCCTATCGAGACTGGCTCATGCTCTACGCCTCACCGGAATTCGCCCAAGTCCAGCAATGGATGCGCAAAAAAGTGGACCAGTGGGCCAAGACAGCGGGAAAAGAAGAGAAGCGGCGGATGGAAGAATCGTTCATCATCAGCTCGCGCTATGAGTGGATGTTTTGGGAGATGGCGTGGAATGAAGAGAAGTGGCCGGTGTAAGAGGAAGGCGGGCCAGGGCTGGGAGGCTCTCTCCGCTCGCGGACGCAGAGCGCCGTTGACCGCTCTAAGCTTCGCTTCTACTTGACGACGAAAACTCGCAACACCAGCGCTTCGCTAAGACGTTGCTTCGAACATTCGTCGTCACTGCCTACGGCAGCCGTTTCAGCTCAGCAAGAGCGGTACCCCAACGGCGCTCTGATCACGCTTCGAGAGCCTCCCAGCCCTGGCCCTAAAAAGTGACACCGACCGAGAGGGGGGAGAATATGAAAAAAGATCGCTGAGGGCGGACGGGCTCCCAGGCCACCGCCACACGTCAAGTCACACAGGCCAGATTGGGGGGAGATAAGGAACGGAGGCCCATAGGTGGGAGCCGCCGAAGCACTCTGGACTTCCCAGCCTTTTGCGGACACCTCAGTAAGCCCGATTCGAAATTGCTTCAAACGCCTCCGGACTGACCCCGCTCAGATGGCTGTGGCGACGGGTGCGATTATAGAAGGTCTCGATGTCCTCGTCGATCTCGGCCGTGGCCATCGCCCGGGTTGTGTAAATGCGCTTCT
>NEWT02000036.1:0-65336 GCA_002869925.2 Nitrospira sp. CG24A | reverse complement strand
GGGTGATGGGTGAGCTGACCAGAGAACTAAATAATTCCGGCACCGATGCCAGCGCTTCCCCTGTTTCACCCGAACGGCTCGTCAGTCTTCTCCAGTTGGTCGAGCAGGGGACGATCAGTTTGAAAGTCGCGCGCGAGATTTTTCCAGAGATCTACAGCAGCGGAAAGACAGCGGAACAGATTGTTCAAGAAAAAGGGCTCATTCAAGTATCCGACGAAGGGGCGCTCGACAAGATCATCGGCGACGTGCTTGCAAAGAACCAGACACAGGTGGCGCAGTTCAAAGAGGGCAAGCAGCAAGTGCTGGGATTTCTGGTGGGGCAGGTGATGAAGTCGAGCGGCGGCAAGGCGAATCCGGGGAAGGTGAATGAGCTGCTGAAGAAGAGGTTGGGATGAGGCTGGGTGCCTTCTTTGCTCGCGCAACGCGCGGCCTCGGAAGGCCCTCGTTGGACGCGCGCAGTCGAAGGCAACCCAGCCCCATCCCTTGAAGGTGTAGAAGATAAGGGATGCTGAACTGGTTAAAAGTAGTGCGCGCGGGTCCTGTCGCCGACCAGCCCGTCCGCCGCTCACCCCGCCCGGTGTAGGAAGGGAGGGGTGGCCCGTTAGTCTCCTTTGCTCGCGCAACGCGCGCCCTCGGAAGGGCCTCGTTGGACGCGCGCAGTTGGAGACCAATCGGGCCATCCCCTGTAAATAGTAGTAGAAGGAAAATAAAAGCGTCCTGGAGCTGTTGGCACAGGTACCGTAAGAAAGCCGCAAAAACGCGCGCGCGAATGAAGAGCTCTGTCTTTCTAGTAGAGTGTTCTCGCGTGGTAAGGCAATGCCGTTCTCGTCAACATCGGTACGGTGCGGCTACATTGCTTTACTGGAATTCACCGCTACTATTTCCAGGACTCCACGAATGGGAATCCTCACACAATGCGGCCGATTGTTGAGTTCATACCCGATCTCATAGACGACTTTTTCAAGCAGATGCGCATCCAGCAGTACGTGGAATTCCGATTGCGTTCCAGGCCACAACGAAGCCCTCTCTGCAATCCGGAGATACGACTTCAGAAACGCTACGCTCACCCAGCTATACCAGAACCGGATCCAGGGTTCGAGGCTTGCGCCGGCGCCCTCTGCATGCCAACGCGGTTGTGGACGCAAGAGTGTGGCATACGGCGCGTAATACAATGACCGCAACATGCCCGCCGGATTCATGATCGGGCTAGGCTTCATGCGTCACTCACTGAGCGGGCGGGCCGGCTCACCTTCAAAATTGCTGATCAGAAAGTCCCGCCCAGTCCGGAGTACTAGATCGAGATGATAATCCCCATGACATCGAGTTCGTCGTGCGCAGGTTTCTAACTCAGAAAATGCTCGAAATCGATTCTGCATTCGAGGCTCATTGTTCAGTACTCGTCGCGCCTTCTGCTCCGTGGTCGAAGGCAAATCGTTGAGTCGACTCCTTAACAGCGAACAGGTTTGCGAAACCAACCTGCCTATGGACTCATAGCGCGATCGATGGTATTCCAACGAGAACGGCTCGAGCATGAAGTCAGGGTTATCGTGAACGGTCACCAGTACGACATGAAGTTCGGCAGTACGCTGGCCTAATAGGGAGATTGAGTCCAAATACGGACCGATACATTCACGTGCGACAAGAGGATTGTCTACCTGTGCTGTTTCCAGAATCGACCCAGCGAACGTCAGCTCCCTTTCAATCCTGACTCCCGTCACATGTGTTCCCTATGGGCGACCTCGACGCGCGCAAAAGGCTCCGCATCACGATCAATGGCTCCCTGGCACAGTCGGCTCACAGAAATCGCCATCGCTGCGTCAAATACGGTTTCATGCTCTCAAAGGTCCTACACAGTGCTTCGATGGCGCGCTCGACATCCTCTGGCAGTCCATCCCTGGTCCTCAGGACAAGTGAGGCGGTTTGCCCGAGGTACAAAGGGGTCAGAGACTTGAGCAAGTGTTCGCGATGGAGCGCCTTCTCATGGTAAGCCAATGCGAAATCGTAAATGGTCTGGACCCATAGCGCCTCAGGAAAACGGAACTCTTCCTCTTCGACTACGCCCAAGGCAAGGATTCCGGCCAGCGTCTCAGGCGCCAGAATGATCTCCCAGATAGGCAGAAGATCTCGCAACCCCTGTCGGAAGCCTCTCACCATCCGTTCAACATTGATTGCGCCACCTACTGGTCCGGGCTCATAGGGAAAACCATATTGCGGAATCGGCACAGACCCCACTCTGCCTTCCCACACGTCCTGATACGATTCCATGAGATAAAACAGTCCCCCCACAGCTTGGGCAAGCACCACTGAGAGTTCGACTCCGGTCAATTTGATATCTTGAACCCTGTCTCCCAAAAAACTTTGAGAGACTTCACATCCTTCGGCAACGGCAACGGTAGTCAACCAGCTATCGATCCCATACCGCGCTCCCACGCCCTCCCATACATTCCTCGCCAAGTAGAGACTCGCAAGCTTTCCGGAGAAGCCATAACCACCGCCACTCTGATAACGGATCTGTTTGCCATAGAGCGCCCGATTGAGGGGATAGATGATGCAATTCGTCAAGCTGCCTTCATATTTCGCCCGACGAAAGAGCGGGGCGACATAGTCGACATCCTTTTCAAGGATAGGGTGAAGCAAGACATCCAACCAATCGGGCGTAAAGGAGCGAAGATTGGCATCGATCACGACACAGGCTCTTGCCTGCAACGCTTCCGTGATCGTAAAAAACGCTCGAAAGGCATGCTCGCGACCGGGCACCCCCGACTCAGACAGCGCCTGAAGGGCGATCGGACTCGGAAACACACCGCCTTCCAAGTGCTGGATACACACGGTCGAAAGATCGGACCCTATCGTGCGCGTGATGGTTTCCGGTGTGCCGTCTTGTGAGCCAGCATCTGCATTCACCACGAGAACAGACGCCTGGGGGCACACCTTGCGTATGCCAGCCATGACCGCATTCACCACCGACCCCACCGTTGCCGCGTTATTGAACGTGGGGATTCCCACCAGCACTTCGACCTTTTCGATGTCTCCTACTTGCTGGCGAACCTGGCTCAACACCGTTTTGGTCATCGTCATCGCGACTCATTATCCACGCCGGCACGCTGTGAATCTGACAGTCGCCATCTCGCCATCACTGCGTGAATATCTTCAAGAGCGTCAAATAATCCGCCAGGTGTCGCGTGATGAGAAAGTTTCGCCGCACATGCTCTCGGGCTGCGCCTCCCATGCGCTGACTCAAACCGGGATTATTCAGAAGATGCCTGACCCTGAATGCAGCCCCTTCTATAGAATGTACCGTATAGCCGGTTACACCATCGATAATCTGATCGGCAATTCCTCCGGCCGTTCCACCGACTACCGGCTTGCCTTTCCACATCGCCTCTGAGACCGCCAAACCGAACCCCTCTTTAATGGATTTCTGAAGGACAATCGTCGCGCCTCTCTGGAGCGCATTGATCTCCCGATCCGCTTCAGGAGGCAACTGCAACACATGGATGTCGGCGTCGGATCCGGCAGCGGTATTCACATCTGCCAACACCGCTTCTCCTTCCGGATCGTTTGCCACGCCTCCGCCAGCCAGAATCAGGCGACAATCGTAATGTTTTTTGACCATCCGATAGGCCTTGATGGCTCCGACCGGATCCTTGAAGCGATCGAAACGCGCCACCTGCAACAGAATCGGCTTGTCTCTTGGAATCCCAAGGCGATCCAGCGTGTGGGACACTTCTGCTCGTGATAACTCGCGGTTTTTTTCGCTTAACGGATCGATCGATGGATAGATGAGGAACTTGGGAATCGGAAGCCGTTGGGCAAATCCGGTGACGGAAAAAATGGCGGCGTCATAGCGGATCACAAAATGGCGGAGGAAGCTCCAGGCGCGGCGCTGAGGCTGCGAAAGGTCCAGATAGCACCGCCAGATCCATTTCCCGCCCTTACGGTGTTCGATCAGTGCTGCAGGCCCAGGATCATGGACCATCACAAGGTCGGCATCGAGATTGAGCACTTGGGCATTTTGACGATTGATCTTGAGATAGACTTGGGACATCTGTTCAGTAAACACTTGCTCCTGGCCTTGCAGCGCGTTGCTGATCCGCTTGCTGACGTCAAAAAACTCCTGGTCGCCGGCAAGGACTTCCCAACGGGCATCGACTCCCAACGATGTCAACATCGGCACAAGACGACGTAACACCTCCGCCATACCGCCCCCGTACCGGACAGCATTGATCTGCAAAAAGCTTCGCCCTTTGACCAAATCACTCAGCCGATACAGAAAATCAACCGTCCCCTTCGTCGCGCTATCCCGATAGTCATCCAACTCCAGTCGCATAGCTTTCGTTTCGCCCCCCATCATGCACCCATTAAATCACACTTCCCTCGATTCCGTAGGCGGTTTCCTCAGAAGGCGCCTGACGTAACTTAAACCAGTAATATCCGTACGGCGCAAGGCTCAACATATAGGGTCTATCACCGATCGATGGAAACCGCGTCTCCCCGAATAATTCGACCGGCACAGCCCCGGCGAACTTTACGAGATCCAACTCCACCGCTTGCGCAGACCCGCCCAGATTTTGGACCATGAGGAGCGTCTCATCCCGGTATTGCCGGAGATAGACCAGCACCTTGTCGTTTCGCGGACGGAGAAACTCGATCGTCCCGCGCCCGAATGCCGGATGCTTTTTTCGGATGGCGATCATGCTTTTCATCCAGTGCGCCAGGGAATAGGGCGTTTGGAGCTGGGCTTCCACGTTGGTCGCTTGATATCCATAGATCGAATCGGTGATGACAGGAAGATACAATCTCGCGGGATCGGCCTTGGAAAACCCCGCATTCCGGTCGACGTTCCACTGCATCGGTGTGCGCACACCGTTACGATCCCCTAAATGCACGTTATCTCCCATCCCGATCTCGTCCCCATAATAAATGATCGGACTGCCAGGTAGCGTAAACACGAGGCTATTTAGGAGCTCGATTTTGCGTCGATCATTTTCAAGCAAGGGCGCGAGACGACGCGCGATGCCGATATTGCGCCGCATCTGAGGATCCCGAGCATACGCATAGTACATGTAGTCCCGTTCCTCACCGGAACACATCTCTAACGTCAGTTCATCGTGGTTGCGCAGGAACAAACACCACTGACACGCATCGGGAATGGCCGGCGTGTGCGTGAACATGTCGACAATCGGATGCCAATCCTCGCTTCGCACGCCCATGAATAGTCTTGGCATCAACGGAAAATGAAACGCCATGTGACATTCATTGTTCTCGCCGAAATAGGGACGGACATCGGCCGGCCATTGATTCGCTTCTGCCAGCAGAATGCGCCCTGGGTAGCGCTCATCGATCCACTTGCGAATATCCTTCAAATACTCGTGTGTCTCCGGCAAGTTCTCGCATATCGTACCCTCGCGCTCAATCAGATACGGCACGGCATCGCACCGGAACCCATCCAGTCCTTGATCCAGCCAAAAGGCCATGACCTCCAGCATCGCCTTACGCAGCTCAGGATTGTCATAGTTCAGGTCAGGCTGATGACTGAAAAACCGATGCCAATAATATTGTTTTGCGACGGGGTCCCAGGTCCAGTTGGATCGCTCTGTATCGATAAAAATGATTCGGGCCTTCCCATATTTTTTCTCACTGTCGCTCCAAACATAAAAGCTGCGCAGGGGCGATTCGGGAGATCGTCTCGCCTCTTGAAACCATGCGTGCTGATCGGACGTATGGTTGAGTACGAGATCTGCGATGACGCGAATTCCGCGCCGATGTGCTTCATCAAGAAAGGTTCGGAGATCTTCGAGTGAACCGTAATCCGGAAACACGCCGCGATAGTCCGCGACATCATAGCCATCATCGCGCAACGGAGAAGGGAAAAATGGCAAGAGCCAAAGGCAGGTGACCCCTAACCACTCAAGATAATCAAGTTTCGCTGTCAGGCCGCGGAAATCTCCAATCCCATCGTCATTGCTGTCGCAAAACGCTTTGACGTGCAGCTCGTAAAACACGGCATCTTTAAACCACAGCGGGTCGACGTTAGTCACAGCAAATATCCTCGTCTCTACGAGTCGGAATGCTTCGCGAGAAACTCATCACACACGGTTAAGAGCGCGGATCTGTGCCGCTCAAGACTTCCTCGATACGGATTGATCGCGCGAAACTTACCAGCCAACTCCGGCATATCCAGACTCTCCTCGATCCAGGCTGAAAAGTCGCCCTCCTGCTTGCTGAGACGGCGACGAGCTTCAAACATATGATAATAGATCGCGCTCACATCTACCTCAGATAACGCATTCCGGAATTCGTGTAAGGTCCAAGCCGCCAGACCCGTGGACACCTCTAAAATTCTGGACTGATTGAAACTGAACGGCTTGCCGAATATCACTCGAGGCACAATCGGTGTGCGTGACAAGTGATCATCGATGACTGAAATAAGCTCTTCCCGTAACAGCTCAAGCCCTTGAAATTCGAATGGGTCGATGACGGCAAGCCGCTCACCGAGGACATGATCTCGGACTTCCATCGCCACCCACTGGGCAAAGTCATTGGGATACAGTTGTTCGACCTGACTGTGCCGTAGAAAACAGGTGTGGGTATGATAATAGATCGAGTCGAGCGGGACCTCTTCGAGCAATTCGACCAACCGCTTTTCATCCTCCGCTTCCTTCCCTAAACTCTCTCGCAGCTCGCTTGACCCGGTAAAACAAAACGGTTTGTCAGCTTTGCGCACAACTCTCCTCCTTACCGTTCCAATCTCCACCTAACTAATACGCTTCAGAGGCCGCCATCCTACCATCCAAGCGGAAATTATGGGAGGCTTTTGGCTGGCCGCTTCACATTTGAACGCCGCAGTCAATGATGACGCAGTGACGTAGAGATTTCCAGGGGCGCAGTCAATGTGCCGAGGCTCATGTCATCCGCTCGAGTAGTGCGACCGGACAGGAGCCCAAGACCTCAGCCAGGCGAAGGCTCTGTTTGCCCTCGGTCTCGGTCGAGGAGAGAATTTCCCCGGTTAATAGGTTCTGATAACAGGAGGCTGGTCTCCAAGATGGCACGATTACCCATGTGTCCTCCCATAGACTTGGATCGAACGGAAAGGATTCGGTCTCTTGGCACAGTCCACTGATCAAAACCGGAACGATCGCGACGACGGCCCGATCCTCATAAATCCTGGCAAACGCGCAGACATGCTGCTTCTTCGTTCCTTCGACCTTGAGCGGAACATATTCACCGCTTGAGAACAAAGAAGTGTGTGCCCGACGATAGTGCAGACCTGCCATTGTGATGTACAGCTTGATCCGCCCGTCTGAAACCGTCGCGAGCAACTCCTGAACGAGCTGACGCTGATCGGATCCTTGTATTCCGCGGGTCGACTGAAAATCAGCCAAGAAGCGGGCTCGCATCTTATAGTCCACCGGCCGACGGTTGTCCGGATCGACCAGGCTGAAATCCCACAATTCAGCGCCCTGGTAAAAATCCGGAATGCCGGGCGCTGCAATTTTGAGAAGCACTTGCGAAAGCGAGTTATAGACACCGTGACGCGCGATCACTTGTTGAAAGGGAAGGAAATCCGCCAAGAACGGGTTGGGCGACTCACGCACCAGAATACGTTCAATGAAATCACGCACAGCTTGGTCATACGCATGGTTTGGATTAACCCAGCTCGTATGAATCTTGGCCTCCTTCAAGGCTTTTGCCATATAGGCCTGAATTCGATCACTGAAGCTTTTGTATTGGTCTTCGTCCATTGCATGAAACGGCCAGGCACCGATTAAGGTTTGATAGAGCAAGTATTCCTCGTTGCGATCAGGAGCGAGCATCCCGTCCACTTCTGTTTTATACCCTTTGTTGAGTGCGCTCCATCGAAGAATACGAGCCTTCCAGCCTTGCGGGATTTCTGAAAGGACATTGATCCTGGCTCGCACATCTTCGCTACGTTTCGTGTCGTGAGTCGAAGTCGTGCACATACTCGCCGGCCAATGGGCCCGACGCTGACGCATGCGTTCGTGAAAGGTGTGGACTGAAATCCCGAATTGCAGAGGATCGCCGCCGACCTCGTTCAGTGAGGCAAGACGGTTATACACGTAAAAGGCCGTGTCTTCGGCCCCCTTCGCCATGACCGTGCCCGTGATCTGCTGAAACTTCATCGCAAACCTGAGCTGATCAAGGCGCTCCCGCTCGTGATGATAACTGGCCTGCTTGAGCAGAATATCCTGAACAAAGTCGAATACAAGACCGCTTAGCGCAGGATTCTTACGCTTGGCCTTAGAGACTGCAAGCCGGATATAGGACCGATCCCGATCCATCACCGGTTCCTCGCCCGGAGTCACATACGTCCTGTAGACAGGAAAACAGGCGATAATCTCACGAATGGCGTGAATCAGGCTGTTCAGCGTGAAATCTCTGAATCGTCGGTTCATTTCAGAGAGATGATTAAGCTGATACCCCAGCACGTTGATCTCGCTCGACATGGACGCTCGCATAATCAGCTGCTTGCTTTCATAGGCACAGTCTTCAAAGGAAAGGTGATTGCCGATAAAACGGGCATAGAGTCGATTGAACGCCTGTTCATGTGACCCGTCCACAAACAGCCCGTTGACCAGGGAGAGGAAGTCATACCCTGTCGTACCATAGACAGGCCATTGAACAGGCAGCGTCTCTTCCCTTGTGAGGATTTTTTCGACGACAAGAAACAGCGGCCGCTCGACCTCCCCTGCGAAAGGAGCAAGGTTTGCTTTGGCCCACGCCTGTAATTGCCCAAGGTAGGCGCTGGGATCGTACAAGCCATCGACATGATCGATACGCAATCCGGTGGCCGCTCCATTCTTTAAGAGCTGAAGAATGAGTTCGTGAGAGGAGAGGAATACGGCAGGATCCTCCATGCGAACAGCTGCCAGCTCATTGATATCGAAGAAACGCCGATAGTTGATTTCTTCTGAAGCAACACGCCAATAGGCAAGTCGATACACCTGGTGGCTCAGGAGTTGATCCAGCAGATCGAAGCTTTTCGAGTCTCCTTTTGTCCCGTTATAGATTGCGACATTATCGTGAATAAACTTCTGGACAGTCTGGCTCTCGTTCATGATGCGTGAGAGTCGCCGCCTGATAATCTCCTTCTCCCGATAACGCTCTGCAACCTGGGCGGGATCCGCCTTATTACGATCAGGCAGATGCTGAAGAGCGGTCAGGATACTCTGCAGCTCCTGCACATGCAGATCTTCCGACTGCGTCCGGCTGATCAACTCATCCAACCGCAGGGCGAGGATCATCGCTGAGTACTTTGGGTCAACGGGAAGCTGGTGATCGAAGTAACGGAAGAAGAACCGTCCTTCATCGTATTCCAGGATGATCTCCTGGTTCTCCACGACGGTTCCATACTGCTCCCCCAAAATCGGCAGAAGCACTTTTCCTTCCAGCTCGGCCTTGACAGGGCGCCAATCAATGTCGAAGAACGATGCGTAATGCGCACTAGGGCCGTTCTCCAGGACATCCTGCCACCAGGCGTTACACGATTTTGAGATGCCCATATGATTAGGCACGACATCCAGAATCTGCCCCATGTCGTGCTGTGCGAGCGAGTCAGCAAAGATTTGAAAGTTCTGTTCGGTTCCAAGGTCTGGGTTCAAGGTCGTCGGATCGACAATATCATAGCCGTGCAGACTCCCGGGTACGGCCATCAAGTAGGATGATGCGTAACAATCCGTAATGCCTAACGCATGCAGATACGGCACAATATGGGCGGCATCAACAAATGTGAAGGTATTGTTAAACTGAAGCCGGTACGTCGCAGCAGGAATCTTTGGGTGAGAGACCTTGAGGTTCATTGTATTCTCAGGCAGGTTCTCGGATTGTTTGAAGCGTCCATCCGCGAACATTTTCAGATGGAGTTCCGGCGTCCCAGATCTGTCAACCTTGTCAGTCACGCCTAAGCAAAGTCAACCACTCCTTGGGGGTCACAGTTGAGTAAACCCTCACCTCCACCGCCACCACGCAAGTCGAGAGGCTATAAGAGAAGATACCGCGGGTAAAATAGCGACAGAAATGTTCTGGCAAGCGACATGCAGCATTGCGCAACGCCTCCCGTAAGGGATGACCAAACACCGATTGATCTTTGCGGATCAACCCACCGCTCTCATGCTTCCAACTGAGTGAGGTGGCTCATTGGTGCCATTGTTACGTTGACGGGATGCATTCCAGGTAGATCGCCACGCTGAAAGCCGGGACAGAAATGGTTTGTTCGTGTTCTCCAAAAAGTACAGAAACGGCGTGGTCTCTCCGTATTCTTCACCCATGAACAGCAGCGGAATATTCGGCGCCAAGCGACAGGCTGCGACCGCCACTTTCAGCGCGTCGCGGGGAACTACGGTGCTGAGACGTCCTCCCTCTGTGGGGTTCCCGACCTGATCGTGGTTTTGAGAATAGACGATACATTGTGGGGAGGGCGGGAAATCGACGACCCCCCATGGCGGCGACGACGAAACGTGGATCGTTGCCCAGAATAGACAAACCCTTCCTTCAGTGCCGTCTAATACATAGCGATACCGAGCGCCTGGTTCGATCCCGCACACCGTGGCTTCAAAGTATCCATGCTCGCACGGTTTCAGCTGAATGGGTTGGTTTCTCGCTAACTGCGGTGGACTAACAAGATCGACCGTCACCCGCTTGGCATAAGGAGCCCACACCCGAAAATGAATCTTGGACGGACCGATAGGCCATGCTCCCAGATGTAATTGCCACAGTTCTTGTGTCGCCATGTCAACTCCGACAGCGGAACCGTTTCATCGTAGTGTGCCACAGCGCTTGCGGCCATACCAGGGATCGTCGCCCTCTTCGGCCAGGGCTTGAACACGTGTGCACCCATCATGACATCTATGACGAAGTCTTCGGTTCTGAAAAATTGAAGAACGAACAATGCGGGTCGTACCGAGTCGTTCTTATCCGCTCCTGGCGGGACGGGAGGATGACGGCGCCGACTCTGCACTGCGTTGAGAAATGCTACGCAGTGAAACTCTGCTCTTCGCTCGACCGGACCAGACGAAGAAGTCCCTTCAAATCTAGAGGAAGAAACGGACCACAAGGCCGAACAGGTTCTTTTCGGAAGTCATCCTTAACACATGCACCGACATAGAGCCACGGCCCCTATCACCCCATCTGGGAACACAAGGTCAATCCGTCACTGTCGGTACTCGTGTCTAGAATAATGCCCTGCGCTTCTGTACGCCGCCACTGATTCCATGACCGTCATCGACACAATAATCGCCGGCTATTGAGCCGACGCTCCTGCGCATGCCCATCAATCCTCTTCCGGATTAATGATATGAAGTCCCGCCGAGCGAGAGGCCGTCAGTAATTGTGTGTCTGCACTGACAACGGTCAGCCGCAAGGGCTTCAGCTCCAACGCGAGCGCCAAATGTAGGACCTGTGGGGATCGGAGCGCAGGATACTCCAGCGCAAGCTCTTTGGTCGCTAAAAACGTCTGCATCGTCGGCGCAATGAACTTATAGAGGCCTTCCTGAGAATCCCTTTCAAACTTATGGATCACCGAGTAGCAATCGTCTCTGGTGATTTCCCCATGGTGAGCCCGATTGGCGAGGACTGTATACAAATCCGTCACAGACCACGTCGAGACAATCGCCACTTTACCCCGCTTCACCATCAGTCTGCCGATGATGCGTGTACCGCGTTCCATGCTATATCGTTTCACCAGCGCCGTTGAGTCAAAATAGTAGTATGGCATACGATCACACTCTCCCCTTCAGAATGATGGCCGCCAAGGGACCGGACAGTTTCGAGAGCCGATCTTGGAGTTCATCCAGAGGTAGCTCGTCGTAGCCCTCCTTGCGAAACTTGTCGGTGAGGTTGCCCAGATTAAACGAGGCCGTGTCGTTCTTGAGTCGATCATTCAGTCGGCGTTTCGCCAAGCTACTGGGAACCCGCTGTTGCGTCACCGTCAATCCGCGACCACGACTGCGTGGCGCACGAGTTGATGTCTGTGCTGCTTCCAACTTCGATTTGGCCATATCCTCCCTCTCTCTGAATTAGTGCGGTGCTGATGCCGGCGTAGAGGCCAATCCGTCCCGGGGACATCCCGCAGGCAGGCTTGCCCGTACCGGTAGTTCTACCTCTCCGTACACATGGCCCGCTATAGCCTTTGCCACATGAGTCGATAATGTCTCCTGCATGACACGCACAACTTTGGCTATCGCTTCACGCTCCGATAGATGGCCCTCCTTTCCACCCGTTGACAACGCGCCGACCACTCGCCGGCTGGTTACATCCACAACTTCGAAATCGCTGCACCACCGCATAAACTTGAATTGCGGATCACGCACATCGATCGGCCATACACGCACGACACCCCGCACGAGCAGCTCAGGGAAAGACCCGCCTGAATCACCGTTCATCGACCGATCCCCTTCCCACGCCCGACTCGTCACGGTGAGCCCTTCTTTCAACAATCCCTCCGTCACGGCACGTTGCATCGGTTCAGCCTGATCGCCGGCCATCGTAACCGCCAGCACCAGATTCGTGGCAAGGAACTGTTCGAGTTCATGCGCGAGTTCACTCACACGGTAGGACGCGGCGGTACCCTGCCCGCTCGTGCGAATCACACGAAGATCGGTGTTATACGTCTCCCGTAGCACCAGATTCCTCGCAGCTCGTCTCAGTGCTCTGACTTTTCCCAGCTTATCCGAAGAACGATGGGCCTCCTCGACATCATCGCTGATCGATCGGTCGAGATCGGTAATCCGTTCCATGAACGAGGTCTCCGCCTGAGGCCGATGCATCCCCGCCAAGGCATAATGCAGTCCTTTCTGCACATCGATCCATCGATCGACGATCTGAACATTCTCCAATACTTTATCGGTCGACACACGGGTCAGATTGTCGAGCGTTAATCGCCGCTCCGCACTGCTCTGCCCGCGCTGCTCGATCACCAGATACGACTCCCAGTCCTTTGCATGCGCACTCACCTCAGCTTTAAAAATGCGAGCCACTGCTGCATAGGCACGATCCTCAGCGACCGCCCGACTCTCCGCCTGACCCACGCCAACGAGATATTGCCCGGACGGATACGCCGCACTCACCCCTTCAATCCAGTCTGGTTGTGTGTGCCCTCCAACCCATGCACAGCCGGACAGTGCAGCCAACCCCATCAGCAGCATCCCGGCGCGAGAGACGAACATCCATCTGCCTCTCATGGCATCACACGCTGAAGAAGCACCGCAGTCTCGCCCGGCCCGAGGGACAGAGTCCGCATGGTCTCAGGCTGTAACGGGTCATGAAGCCCTCCGATTGGCTCGCTCTGAACCTGATAGCGGCCTGGTGGAACCCACACCCGAGCGAGATGAATTTCATCAGGCAACGTCTGCCAACTTCGTGTGTCGGCTTCTTCCGATGCCACCGCCAGTCCTTTTGTCAGCAGCCCGACGAGTAAACCCACCCAAGGCGCTGCATCTCTCCCTGCTGCATGCTGAGCCCCTCTCGTCGCCCCCTCGGCAAACGCAAACTTTGTCGCGGCGCGGGCAAGAGCTTTCGCCGTAATACCGGCCATTCGTTCTGAGAGCGCCTTCTCCGCCAAGGCGGTCACGTTATGCACCAATTCAGTGTTCACAGTCACCCGCGCACCATTGTCAGGAATAAGGCTTACCATATCGACAGACACCTGTGTCTTTTGCGGAATGAGTCTTGGTAACGCCACTCGAACGACGCGTCCGTTCAGCCCGTACAAGACCGTATCCATCGCCCGATTGGACCGTCGGTTCTGCTGCACAATCCCGCGGTTGAGGAGCACCAACTGGAGTGCGTTGAGACTAATCGGCAGGTCAAGAAACTGATCCTCCTTGCGTGGCGCGCGGCCATTATAGCTGATCACAACAACTTGAGCGAGCTGTTGTAACGATTGATTCGTTTCCCATTTCGTATCAGGAAACAGTCGCCGATATTCGGCCAATTCCTGAGCGAAATGCATGGCCTCGGACGTTCGTAACAAATCTTCCCTCAACTGAGACGGAACAGCCGTGTGCGACCATGCGCGGGTGGCATCAAAGGTCTCATAGGCCTTGCGATAGGCGATAAACGCATTATTCACATCGCCGGTGCTTTCGTAGAGAATGCCGCTCAGATAACGCGCAAATCCATCGTCTCGATAGGCATTCTTCTCCTGTGTTCGATCCGACAGGACATTGAGCCGATGATCGATACGACGGGCTTCGACCAGCGCGTCCTGCCACTGGCCCAGCACCGCATAGTTGAGGGCCTTCAAGACATTGATCAACACCTGTTCGTACGGATCGCCCTCGTACGGGAGCGCCGTATCATTCGTCATGAACGCGAGCGCCTCCGTTCGGATCTTTCGCGTATAGAGACGATCAAGTTCTTCCTCTGCCAGTTCCAAGACTGCGTTGCTCTGCTGATAGTCACCGACGAGTTGAAGCGTCATCCCTCGATCCATACCATAGAGGACACGGCTTCCCCCGCCATATTCCTTCTCGGCCTGCTGCACAATGGCATCGGCGCCCTTCGCGTCATGGGCGCGCAGACTTGCGTCGATGAGGAGATACCGGTTGACCGAGGGGCCGCATCCGGCGAGCAGCACAACCGCCAGCGCAGCAAAGAGAACCTGAATGGAAATGAAAAAGCCCCACCGTGCCGGAATAGAGGCGGTGGGGCTTGAGACAAGAGGGCTCAACGGATATCGAGGAGCCTAAAAGATTGAACGTTTCTTTTCGACGACTTTCTTAATCTTCTTTTGGCCGTACCACACCTTGGCATTATTTTCCAAATCCACCATCTGCAAATCAACCTGGTAGAACACCGCCTTTGTTCCATCAGCCTCATCGAGGATCGTCGCAATCGTACCCTTCATCATATAGTCGGCGCCGATCTCTTTTCCCGGCGCTTTCTGCGTATCTTCCCGCGCATACATCGCTTGCTCTTTGCGTTCGGTGCGAAGCTCTTCGCGATCTCCTTTTCCTGCCACAAACGTTACTTTTTGTGAGTTCGTCAGTTCACGCTCAAGATCGGTCACAAACGTGTTAACGTTGATATGCTCATGGCTGCTGTTCTGAATGGTTCCGACAACAACCACCGGCTGACGCCGCTTCGAGCTGGAAAAATTATTGAGCCACGGAAACTCCAACGCCTCTTTGACCATGGACTCTGCGACGATCCTGGAATCGGTATCGTTCCAACGGCCGCTCAGATCCGTAACAACCCCGGAGTCGACCCTCGTAATTCTCGTCTCCTGAGCACAGCCGACCAGCGACAACAGCGCCAACGCCACAAACCCAATCCGCCATCTGTCCCTTACCATCACCGGATACCTCCTCACAGATACTGCCATTGGCGGTCACTCAGTGGGAAACCTTAGCGTTGCTCCCGCTTCTCTTCTTCTTTTTCAAGCCGCTCAAAGAGCTTATCCGCATTCTTTCTGACGTAATCGCGAACCTGCGCATTCAGTTCCTTTGCCTTTTCGAGATTGTCCTTCATGTCATCGAGGTTCAGCTTGGTTAATACATAATACGTGCCGGTTTTTTCATCCTTGTAACGCTCCATGGGCCGCACGCCGCTTAGGGTCGTCGTCGTCACCGTCTTAATCGCCCGCTCGACATTCTGCTCTTCCGTGTTTCTGGTAAAGTCTCCAGCCGTTGTAGAGGCGGCATAGTCACGCATCAAGTAACCGGTATAGGTTTCAAACGTCTTGGCGATCTCCGCTCTAGCACGATTTTCAGCGGTGTCCCAAGCGAGCGGCTCATTTCGCATGCCGGACACCGATCCGACACCATAGAAGGCCTTACTGTCTTTTTCGTTGAATGCCCCTGATCCTTGCTTCACCCATTTTGGAGGCCCGCCGCAGGCAACAAGTCCGATCATCAGGGCAACCGCCACTCCTCCCCCGACCAGTCTCGACTTGAATCCCAGTACCCTATTCATGCGCATGCCTCCTTAGGTGATGATCAGGAAAGTGAAACGCTGTCGATGGCTCGAGAATTCACACAAAATCATGCTAACATGCACCCCTAATCCAGTCAACGAAACGACGACCAGTGATGACCGTCTTGTTGTTCCCCTAATGGAGGATACCAGTGGCAGACGTTCAGATCGATGACGGCATCATTAAGATTCTTAGTCTGGAAGTTCAAGATCCTAAAGCCGCCGCAGTCCTCGCCGAATATCCTCAAGCCCGCTGGGCAGAAATCACGCGGAAGGCCGTCAAGATTGGGCTGGGGTATCTTAAGGGCGGCGAACGAGCCTAGTGCAGGATGCTGAAAAAAGCCGCCAGCTGCGTTCTCGCATCGCTCAGACCCTCAACGTACCCCAAGGGTACGCCCTCGGATCTTCGCTCGCTGCGGTCTTGCTGACAGCCTTTTTGAGCATCCTGCGGGAGAAATACCTGCTATGCCCATACAGGTACTGACGATCAAAGCTCCGCATGCCAAAACGGTTTCTCCACAGCGTGCTACGGCTTCAAGGGAGCGGCAGTTGGTGACTGTTGCGCAACAGCAGTCCTGGCACGGGCATGGTTTCCGCCGAGTTCGAGATAGCGCCTGAAGGCCTCGACCGATTTCGATTGATCCATTAGCTTGTCGGCATAGAGGAGGCCCAGCGAGAAATACACATCCACATAGTTGGGATTGACCACCAGCGCCTCTCGCATGGCATGTTCTGCCTCGGTATACTGCCCACGTTTTTCGTGAATCAACCCGAGGGTATACTGCGCATCAGGGTTCTTCGGGGCATACTGTACCGCCAGCGTTGCCGCAGATAACGCGTCCTCAAGATTTGGCAGCACTTCCAACCGCACATAGCTCTTGAGCACATAGGCGTCGCCGAACGTGGGGTCGTATTCCAGCGCTTTATCCAATCTCTCCAACGCTTCCTCCGGTGACTTCTCGGTTTGAAGAAGTGCGAACGCTCGTTCATATTGCATCTTGGCAGCCTGTCGTCGTTCAGCTGGTGACTGGGGCTCGGCTCCGTGAGTAAAGGCAGCCTTTCGCCCCTCCATCAACACCGTATCCCCTTCCCCCTCAAGCTGCACAAAGAGGGGATGCTGAGCGCCTTTCGACTGCTCCAGAACTTGTTGCTGTATATACACTCCAATTTCCGAGGCCATGAGCCATCCATTTTTATTGCGATCAGCCGTACCGCTCAGTCCATTCACCAACGCCTGCACAAACAAGCTTTTCCCATTCTCCTGACTCAACGACTCGCCTTTATCACCCGCCGTCAACACTTGCACAGCGCGCCGTTCTGTTTCGTCTTCCGGGGCCAATCGCCCTTCCAGAGCCAACGGTTGAATCGTACTCACCTCCCACCCGCGAACGGCAGCATTCAAGAGGAAAAGGGTATGTTTGGATGCGCTACGCCGACTGAATTCTTTGAGGTGTTCGAACGTGAGGGATTTAGAGACATTCTCTCTCTGCGCATCCCAGGGAACGAGATATCCGAGTTCATTGCCGTCAAGATCCTGAGTGACACCGGCATGTCCGGCGAAATAGATCACGAGCCGATCATAGCGGCCAACCTTGCGGGGCAAAAAATCTGACAATGTCTGCTGCAGACGGCGAGCACTCACATCCTTGTCGTAGAGTTCGACAACCTCGTCGAAACCCAATTGGCGAAACGCCTGGGCTACTCTTTTGGCATCTTCGATCGCGCCTGGAATTTTCGGAGCGAGGAGATAGTTTTCCACTCCGATCACAATGGCCCACGACTTATAGTACAGCCCTTCTGGCTTGCCCAATTGTGCGAATGCCACTGGCGCACAGAACGGCACCACCAGCAAGCAGGTAAGAAACGCGAACAGGAAGAGCTGCAGTCGTCGGCAGGCGATCGGCAACATCAGTTAAACCAGTCTCAGTGTGTGATGCGTAATAAATTTACCGTACTCTCGCCTCAGCACCACTGTCAAGAAACGGCATTATTCTCCGTGGAAATCCGATAGTCCATGCTCCTATGTCAGAGGTGTCCATAGCGTTGGTCGCATCGCGAGGGAGAGGCTTTTCTACTTCGGTCCTCTTTCACGACACGACGGGCGATTGTAGGCATACCGCGCGGTCTACTCGACTGATTCCCCTCAGTGTGGCGACACCAAAATCCTTCCCCTGATGGCTCATATATTTCAGGCACTGGTATGAGGTCATTTACCATATTCTCTTCCCACCGTCTTACTTAGTGACAGGTTGATTGGAGCAGGCCTCCAGATGAGAGAGCTGGTTCGTCCCCGCCCAATATCAGCCGCAACTCGCACATATTACCCTCTCTCAGAAAGAGCACGCATCATGAAGCACAGCCTCTTAAAAGCCGGAACGATTGCCAGCTTGGTCATGGCCATGGCAGCCCCTGCCGTCCTACCCAATGTGGTATTTGCACAGACGGATATCCGACAAGAAGATCGAAGGGTGGATCGGCAATTGGATAGACGGGAAGACCGACGAGAAGATCGGCAACTCGATCGCCGGGAAGATCGGCGTGAGGATCGACAACTGGATCGGCGAGCTGATCGCCAAGATGACCGGCAGATGGACCGAAGAGAAGACCGTCAGTTCGATCAACGTGCAGAGCGGCATGTGGATCAACGGGGCGATCACGGTGGCCACGGCCGCTAAACGAATCGGTCTCGACATGAGAGGAGGCGCTCGCAACATCTATCGCGCGCGCCTCCTCTCTGACCCTCTGCCGGTTCAGCAATCAGCGATGCCGCTTACCTTGGCGATCATGCTTCTCGTGTGCGAGATGCCGTGAGGCACGCTCAAGTGACGCGATAATGCTCGCCTGCTCGTTTTCCGTCATCATGCCAATATATTTTACCCTGAATGATCAAGGCGGCCCAAGATGAAGCTCCCCGTAGCAGCCTACTCCACCGAAGCAGTCGCTTCGGCTGCGAAGGCCGCAAGCTACGGGGTATTCGGCGAAGGAGAATAGAGCACAGATGTATTCATCAAGCTCAATGGGAAAGATCTGCACTGTTAAGGATATCAGAAAGACTGCGTGAGGCACGGAACAGAATACGCCGGCCGTACACAGGCTGCGCTAATGGTCACGACCACCGTGGCCGCCACCGCCACGATCATCCTGTCTACCACGGTCGTCACGGCCACCACTACGGTCAGAACGATCACCTCGATCATCCCGCCCTCCGCGATCCGAGTCTTTGCCCCGATCCATCCGATCTCCACCACCGGACCCACTGTGATCCTCATCGCGAAACAGTCGATCGCCCCGCTCACCTCTCGAAATCTGGTCGCGAATGGATTCCGTTGTCAGACGCCCCTCCTGAAAATCTTTTCCATGCCGTTTTATATCACGCGCCAGATCCGCCAGCTCGGATGGACGAAAGCCCTGCCTCATACCCTCCGCCACAACCGCTGCGCCGTCTTTCGAGGGGATGCTGGCTTCCTTAATCACCGCCAAACTTTTCGCACCGACTCCCAGCATGTCAGGACTCATTCTTTGCCCTTGGTGTTGACCGCTACGCGCCAAATCACGCACCTCATCTGCCGTCGCGCCGCGGCTAAATGCTTCGGCCAACGACTCCATGGCTCGCTCACGATTCCCCTGCCCTTGATCGATCATCCCCTTCGCCACCGATTCTTGCAACACCTCTCGGGCCGACTCGAAGTTCCCCACCATCTGTTTCAGCACCGGATCGATTCGCCTCGGCTCCACACCCTTGGCCAAACCCTCTTTCACCTTGTTCGCTAACGCCTCGGTCGGAAGGCCTTTTTCGCCGGCCCTGTTCACTTGTTCCATTAATTGATTGACCTCTCCAGCCGAATGGCCCCGCGCCGTACGCAACCGATCGATCGCCTCCCGATCCTGCGACGAGAGTGGCTCCGCCAAGGCTGGAACAACGGGCAGCCACAAGGTGAGGGCGAGGAACAATACTGGTCTGCTGATACGCGTAGACATAGTCTTAGTGGACAATCAGGACCCCGTTTGTGTGTCCGAATCCATCCGTCACAAAATCCTCAGCCATCGGAGGCGTCACCCATCTCTTCTCATCAACCACATACATGAAGGTGTATTCTCCCTCTTGCAACGGCATATCCACCGACCAGAGACCTGTCCCATCGCGAACCTTCATCGGGGTCGCCTCTTTGGCCCACCCGTTAAAGGAACCCACGAGCGACACCTGCTTGGCTTTTGGCTCCAACAATGTGAACCGCACGCCGCTGACCACCAGCTTGGGAAATTCCGGTTTCAAGGTCTGCGCACAAGCCGACAGGCCGACGACCATGCACGCGACCATCATGGCTTGCAGGAGACGGCTGAACCCTATAGGCGGTGTTCCCATGCACGAGAGAGTACTCAGTACCTCGACTCGTTGCAAGAGATCGGCATGGAGAATCAGATGGCGACATCGAGTACTGCATTCTGCGCTCCAAATCCATCACCCGCCCCATCTATCGCCAGCGGATCGGGGATCCACTGCTTGCCGTCAATCACGAACATGTACTGATACCGGCCAGGCTTCAGTGCGATCATCGCCGTCCATACGCCACCCTCGGACTGTTCTAGCTTGGTTTGCCCTGGATCCCAGCCATTGAAGTCACCGGCCACCGAGACAGACCGAGCACCAGGCTGAAGCAGCATGAACCGCACAAATACCTTGGCCCCTTGCCCTGGCGCGAGCGACGCCGTCTGCGCCTGACTTCCAGCAACAGGCACCGGCACTTCCACGATGCGGTCCGGCACAAACCGCAACAGGCCCACGACCGCCACCACAGCGACACACACCATTGCCATCGCGCCTGCGAGATTCCATTCCAGGATCCGTGGCACCGTCATCGCCGCGCGGAGTCGATCCCAGGGGCTGATGGACGCGGGGGCTAACTTGGCCAACACCTGGGCAACGAATCGCGACGACGGGGCGAAACGGGGCAACTGCGCCGTCTCGGCCACGACCAGTTCCAGATTCAGCCAGCGCCGCCGCAACAACGGATCCGTATCCACCGCTTGGAGAAAGGCCACTCGCTCCTCCGGTGTTAAATCGTCGTCGAGAAAGCGTTGGATCAGTAGGTCTTGCTCATCCATCCTACACTTCTTTCAGTTCTGCCAACTCCCGGCTCAGCTGCAGACGGCCCTTATAGACACGCATTTTCAACGTATCCGTCTTCACGCCGAGAATCTCCTGCATCTCCTCGTAACTTAATCCCTCGACATGTTTCAGCACAAAGGCTTCTCGATAGAGCGGCGGCAACCGTTGAATCGCCCCACCCAACTGCTCAGCGACTTGCTGCTGTGATAACAGCCGTTCCGGGGTTCGCTCTTCCACCACTCGGTCATCGAGCACATCCTCAACATCGACATCATAGACCGCCTGCCCCGGTCGTTTGGCTCGGAGCCAATCCTTACATTTGTTCGCGGCAATCCGGTAGAGCCACGTGGAAAACTTCGACTCAGCCCTGAACGCCGGCAGCGACTTGAATGCTGCGACAAACGTTTCCTGAGCCAGATCCTCAGCCTCAGTGCGGTCACCTACCATGCGATAGGCTAGGTTCACAATGACCGTCGCGTATCGTTCGACTAATTGCCCAAAAGCGTCGGGATCCTGCGCCAGGCTCCGCGCAATCAGTTTGGCTTCATCCGACGATTCACGGTGCTCTATCGGCATGGCCATGCTCGCTGATCCGGCATGACCATCACGCGCCTGCTTATGCTGCGTATCTGTATCATTGGACGAAAAGTTAGGCCGGTAGTAAACGCCTCGAAAGGGCTAGAAACGGTAACTGGTGCCGACTGACAGCGTATAGTCGGGAGCCCCGTTGGAGAGACCCACGGCGGCTCCGCCATTAAAACGCCACGCTGAGGAAGCCCGATAGTTCATGCCGAAAAAGACGTCGCGGATGTTTTGGCTTCCGGAAACGAGCGACCGGTATTCCTCGAAGTAGACGCTGCCAAGCAAGTCCTTCGTGAAGTAATATCCCCCTCCAACGTCATACCACCACTGGTTTCTGAGATTCCGGCCTTCCGGTCGACCGATGATATTGAAGCCCCCGTCGAGAAATGTAATCCAGTTGTCCCCCAAACGCTTGGAAACTTCTGCTCCAACTCCCTCATCCATCTTGCCCGTCCCGAGCCCGCGCGACTCATCGGCAGTCGGTAGCTTCACACGACCCGTGATCGCAATGAGGGGAACCCAATCCTTCTCCTCAACGAGATAGTAACGGCCCCTGAGAATGATGTCGCCAAGGCCGGATGTCGTTACCTTCTGACCCTGGACACCACCCGTCGCCCCCCCGGTCCCTTGGCACTCTGGCCTGTCTTCAGCATTCCCTGAACCACTATTGCTAAAACAACTGTCAGGCAGGGTTTGAGTAGGTTGCCCACCAACCAGGGTAACCGCACCGTCCGTTGTCGTCGTGACGAACGGAATCACCAGGGAGACATCACCGTCTTTGAAGAAACGACGGATCGAAATTGGAGCGTAAAAAAACGAACTGGTTGTATTCGTTCCGTAATTCCCACTGCTATAGCTCGGGGTAAAGCCAACCTGCCAATTCTGTTCGGACGGAGGTGGTCCTAGATCGGTCTTGTCCGCCGCATAACCCCCTGTTCCCGATAACCCAATAACCACCACCACGCCCACCAGCGCCTTCACCCATTTCCCCATCATCATTTCTCATTCCCTCCTGCAGTTCGCGCCTATCCCATCTCCCCACCTTATTTATAGACTCGAGGGAGTACAACACTTCTGAGACCGCAGAGATTGATAGCACAACGGCGCCGGAGACATCCCCGGCGTCGCTACGCACTCCCTGGCCGAAACCACCTAGTTCCGACCGGAATGTCCCGAGTTCTCGGAATGTTCTGATCGTTCCAGCCGCTCCGGTCTGTTCGGTCGATCCATTTGGATCATCTGGTCATGATCTCGCCCCTGTCGGCCATGTTCACCGGCCATCTGATCTGCCCGATTGAGCCCCCGGATTTCACCGCCCTCGTTCGACCTGCGATTTTCCCGCCGATCGGCCTGCCGGTCCTCACGCCGATCCTCTCGGCGATTCAGTTGACTGTCTTCTCGCCGATCTCCACGCCGATCATCAATCACATTGCGGACATCGTCCCACCCACCACGCCCAATGTTATCGCCATCGCGACCCAACCCGCTGTTGTCGGAGCCATGCCCGCTATTTCCAGAGCCGCGACCGTTGTTGTCACCTCCGCCACGACCCCCACGATTGTTAGCCTGATTACCGCCCCGATCGTTGGCCACTTCGAGACGCAATCGGTCGAATTGTGCTCGCAGACTCTGTCGCTCGGTTTCCGTCAACTGTGATTGATCGATGCCCTCGATCTTGGCCCGTAACTGCCCCTCTTCCCGCCCGACCTTCGCACGAAAGTCCGAACCACGAAAGGTGACGTGTCGCTCCGTCCCGTTCGACGACGGCACAGCAATCGAGACTTGCCGAAGTAGATTCTTGTCCGGGTCGCCACTCAGAAATAATGCCCGCTGCTCTGCCTCTGTCAGAGAAACATTGCGAAATTGAATCTCCTGCACCCCTGGCCGAGCAAACTGCGTTTGAATCGTTTGCCTCAGCGCGTCGGCATTCACCTCGCCGCTCGTCGTCCGTGGCAAGGCTCCGAAGATTTCCACCTGCCCATTCTGAACGATAGGAACGGTCTGTGCCCACGCGGGACTGGCCAGCAGCACTGCCGACCCACTCAAGAACCAGACTGCTGTTGATCGTCGTACCATATACCACATAGTGTTCCTCCTCATCGAGTGACAGCGAGTCTTCGAGTTCCGCTTCACGCCACACCACAACCGAGCGCCTCAGTCGGTCGTTGTCCTTCGTCCATCTGCCAACACATCTGCCGACCAAGCCACACGTGCCGGGCACCACTGCCAGACACCCAGTGTCACAATCCGCGTGAGACCAGCTGGGATACAGGCCGTCGTGTTGACCGACACATCGCGATTGACGACGCGTGTGCTCTCACCGCACCGATGCAAATAAGGCTCACTGGAAACTTTGTGTAGATCGAAGTGGGGCACGAAGAACGCGACGACCGGCACAGGCAACACGGCCAGCGAAGAATTGTCGGCCCACTCGCTCCCACCACAGTGGCCGTCCAGCCCCGTTGTCCGCTTCACATCGTCGCGCACCAACGTCGACGTGCACCCCGATAGGAGCAGTGCGATCGAAAGAAGAACCATAGAGATCTTTGAATGAACCTGTCGCATAATAATACCCTCCTTCTGTCTGCGTCTGATGGGTTAGACGGGTGATCCAAGGAAAGGTAAATAGTGAAACGAACATCAGCATCCATGAGGATTTCCTTCAGAATGTCGGACAGGCTCCCAGCCCGCATTATTCATGAAGGCTTCTACTGCAACCGTCGATACGCCGCTACGACAGGCCTGACGGCGGGCGGGCTCGCTGTTCAGTCGGTCAACATATTGTTCAAGTATGCGTCCCTCCCTCGCGGCTCCGTGCGCCCGTCTCGCGTGGCGTCTCGGCGGTTTCGTCACGAACCCTTGTGAATAATGCGGGTTAGTAGAAGTTGTACCGGAATAGTATGCTGGCTAAGAACGCGCCGTCACGGGACGTGTCGGCAAAAGCGTTGCCAGGTAAAAAATAACCGAGGACAAACTTTGTTTGCAGGTTCGGTATGCCTTGATATCCCGCTATAAAATCGACTTCACTTCCTACATGTTTACTCAGACCGGTAGGGCCAATTGTGAAATCAGAGCCACGAAGGCGTGTGGACGCATGGTCTTGTAGATAATAGTGGTAGACCACGTCGAATGAGGTCTTTTCGAAAGGTTGGATGCCGACCCCGCCGGTAAAGACCATAAGATTCGTCAGCCTGGGATCCAGCACTTCCCCGTAATATTTGAACCGCGCGACGCCATTGAATTTATCGGAATTGCCTTGAAAGCCGGTCTGTCGAAAGGATCGATCGACATTATCGTCGGGATTTCTGTCTCCGGTGCCGTAGGCGTACCCGACTGTAATGGACGGTTGCCAGGATCCGCCAAAGCGTTGCGTCAACCCCACATCGATGGCCTCGCCTCGAATGGTCTTGGCGTCATCTGTGCCACGGACAACAGCTGTTTGCAGCCAGTATTTCAAATCCCCGAAGAGTCTCCCTCCTAACTGGAGGCCGACATAAATAGGTTGCGCCGTGCCGAGTCGTTGCTGATCCTGATAGAGTGCAAATATGCCGACGTGACTCTTCTTGTTCTTGCCGAATTTATAATCGGCATATGCGTAATAATTGAGAAGCCTTTCCTCGTCCTCCTCTGCCTCTCGTCTCAATACATTTCGCTGAACCAGATTCAGTTGGCTGGCCGACACCTCCACGGAAAAACTTTCATACTGGTAACCTAACCTGATTGCGTCCATGTTTTCATTGAAGAGCCATCGTCTGGAGTCGATGAAACGCTGTCTGCCGACTTGCAGTTTGGCTCCTGGGACAACATTTTTCAGCGTGAGAAACGCCAGGTTCATGTTCAACTCGGTCCTTTTCGACGTATCTTCGGTTTTCTCCACGGTGACTGGTATCTCGAGAATAGGATTCAGGTAGAGCTGAAGGTATTGATTGGGCTCATAGGCGAACGCGGGGGCAAGGTTCGTGGTTAAGATGCTGTCGGCTTTGCCTAGATGGGAGGAGAGGCTATAGTTTCGATTGCTTTCTCCATCGAGCGATACATAGCCACCAAAGAATAGATTGGGGCCGATGGGGATGGTAGCTCTCGGTGGTGCATTCGGGTCAAAAGGCTCGAGAGCCGGAGCATCGGGTGTGGTAGGGTTCGATGGTGTATTTGGGTCAAGAGGTTGTGCAACGGGCGGTTTTGTTAACGACGCATCGGTTGATGATGGCGTTGCGCGGCTCGCAGGCCCCTCCTTCAATTCAGCTGCGGCCTGCGCCGGGCCGGCAAAGGGCACATGCATGAGAACGATCACAATGCCGACATGGAGAATGTTGCAGGATGCACCCTTTGTTCGGAGCGCTCCTTCTCGACGGCATTGATTGAATGTTGAATGATGTAGATATTTCATCTCAGTCGTGTTCGGTTGAGAAGGCCATAGTTGTGGTATTCAATCGCAACCCATTGGTCCGTCAATCTGGAAAAACATCCTGTAGTTGCGGGAACCGATCGAGCGCATTCTGGAAGGTTTCACGCCAACCGGGGTCCAGCCTTAGGAAGAGCCGATAGGCATGCTCTATGTATTCAATACGCGTATAGAGCCGCAATAATTCGTGACAGATCGGTCTTGTGGCGTCACGCTGGTAGGCCATCAGGATGTGCGCGACTGCCTCCCGTACCCGTTCCGGTTGTAACCCAAGATCCAACAACGCCACGAAGAATTCCGCCAAATCGGACTCGGGGTCTCCCTGAACCATTAAATCGAAATCCAGGAAGCATACCTCGCCGTCCGCGATGAGCATTTGTCGAGGGTGAAAATCGCCGTACAACGAGACGGGGTCTTCCGCCGCCACTGGCGTTGCATAGGTTGCGGTCGCACGTTCGAGCATTTTGCTGATGGCCTTGAGCTGTGTAGCGCACGATGGAAAGGCAGGCACAAGCTTGGAAATTTTCTTCGAACATTCGAAGACCCGGTGTTCCAGTTTCACGACCGACGTGCCGCCCAGGCCGCTCGCGTGCACGGATGCCAAACCACGGCCGACCTGATCGAGATACGGAGCCTCGTTGCCATGAGCCAGCACCGAATCCAGGGAATCCCCGGCGGCTTCCCCTTGCCAGAATATTCGTAACGACTGGTCGTATGCCAACGCGGGAGCGGTACGGATCGCCAACCCTGAATTGTCCGGCGATGGCGGCTTATTGAAAAACCTCTGTCGTTCATACGCGAGTTCTCCGTCCCGGCCTGCGTAGACCTTGGCGTAGAGCGCGCGGGCCGACCGTGTCTGTGTCCCGGCGCGCCGAGGCAGATCAAAACGGATGACACAGCTCCTCTCCGGGCTGTACTTGACGACGCGTCGATCCACGCGCTCCAGACTGGCGCAGGATTCCACACAGTCCTGGGGCACCTGGCCGAGCGGGAGATTGGCCAGAGGCCAGTCCATGTCCCAGAGAGTCGACAACTGATCTATCGCTGGATCCAGTGGAAAACGCCAGACGACCATGCCGAGATCCGGCACATGTTGAGGGATTGCGTCCGATTTCGCCCGTGCGCAACATTCCCGGTATTCGGCGTCGCTACGCCCTTGCAAGAACACGTGTGCGTGCAGGATTTGCGGCATGGTGAATCCTTCCACATCCAGCTCGTAACACACGTTCAGGCTCGCCTTGTGCCATGACTCAGGATTCCGGAAAGTTTTGAGCCGCGACTCAACGATCCGACAACCCAGGATCGTCAGATTGTCGCCCAGCAGTTGCATCGCATGAGCCTGCAAGCGTCTTTGCATATGTGCACAATCGGTGTAGCGTTCCAGGGTCTCAATGGCTTGCCGTGCTGTCATGCGCAAGAGTCTGTTCCCTTCGAAACGCGGTTCGTGTTCAGCGGTCTCTGCCTGGTTGCTACCTTAGCGATACCGACGCCCCGCTCGCACCCGTCCGGAGTCTCGTCTGCCCGCGATCATCTCACGCCACAGACTACTCGTAGCGCAGGGCTGCGATCGGGTTGAGTCGAGCTGTTCCATTGGCCGGGTACAGGCCAAAGAACAATCCCGCGGCCATCGATAAAGAGACGGCCAACAGAATGGAACGTGACGTGATTATGGTCGGCCAGCCGGCGGCGACCGACGGGCCGTACGCGCTGGCAAGAGTGAGGATTCCGAGTGGCCACTCAAGCTTAAGCATATGTTTCAGCTTCCCCTTCAGTGTCAGGATGGAGCGGATTCGATGCACCGACATCTTCCCATTGCTTCTCGCGCATCTGGTGCGCAAGCAGATCGCAATAACGGCCTTTTCGAGCCATGAGGTCGATGTGCCTGCCTTGTTCGACGACGCGGCCATTCTCAAGGACCAGAATCTGATCGAACTGATCCATCGCAAAGAATTGATGCGCAATGACGAGGGTCGTCTTGCCTGTCTGGAGACGGGCCACGGTGTCGCGAATCAGCGCGGCTGACACGGGATCCACGGCGGATGTCGGTTCGTCAAGGATGAGGATCGAGGGCTGTTTGATAATGGCGCGCGCCAAGCAGATCCGCTGCCGTTGTCCTCCGGACAGTGTGTTTCCCCTTTCGCCGAGAATGGTGTCGTAGCCATTGGAGAGAGCAGTAATGAAGTCGTGGGCATAGGCGAGCCTCGCTGCTCGTTCAATCTCATCGTGTGTCGCATCGGGTTTCCCGTAGGAAATGTTTTCTGCGATACTCGCGCCGAATAACACCGTATCTTGCAGGACGATGCCGATGTGCTGCCGGAGAGATTCCCGGTTGTATTGGGCGCTGTCGATTCCGTCGATCACGATGGAGCCGGTTTGTGGTTCGTAGAGACGAAGAATCAGACTGACGATCGTCGACTTTCCGGCTCCAGAGGAGCCGACCAATGCCACCTTCTGGCCGGTCTCGATGTGAAAGGACACTTCGTGCAACACATTGGTGTCGCGCTCATAGCCGAACGTGACTTGATGAAATGCGATGTCTCCCTGCAGGGCCGTGGCCTGTCGTGCGTCAGGCAGATCGCGGATCTCCGGCTCCATGTCGAGGATATCCGCGACACGTTTCGCGCTGACCATTGCCCGGGAGAATTTGACCGACAGACTGCTCAAATTCCGCAGCGGTTTGTAGAGCGAGTGGCCATACGAGAGAAAAATGAGCAGATCCCCCGGCGTCATCTGTTTTTCTAGGACCAACCAGCCTCCAAAGAGAACAATCCCGGCGGTTCCGAGCGCTTCCACGACATGGACCATTCTGGAGACAGAAGCGGTGAGTCTCGCCGTGTGAATGCCTTGTTCCACGTGGTGGTCGCTGTACTTCTGGAGCCGCGATTCTTCATGCTCTTCCCGTCCGAATGCCTGGACGAGGGAGATGGCCCCCAAGACTTCATTCACGTGAGAGGCTATCGCCCCTTCGTGTTTCCGCTGTTTCTGGGCCGTGGCCTTGACCTTCCGGATCAGGACGAAGAGGAGAGTGCCCATAACCGGTAGGGTCACCATGGCGACAAGGGCCAATTTCCAGTTCAACACAAACATGATCGCCATCATGCCGAGCAGCGTCAGGCCATGACCGGCCATCGTCAGCGACCACTCGGCGAAGACATCACGGAGTGCAGCCGTGTCGCTCGACACTTTGATGAGCAGTTCGCCGGACTTCGCGTGGTTGTGAAACGACAGCGAGAGGCGTTGCAAGCGAGAGAACAGTTCATTCCGGAGTGTGGCGCTGAGCAGGAAACCGACTTTCGACGTCAGGTACAACTGTCCATAGGAAAAGACGCCGCTCAGGATGCTGATGCCGATAATCGCGCCGGCGACAAGGCCCAGCGACAGCAGCATACCGTTGTGGAGCACGTCCTGGAGAAGAGACAGGGAAGCCGGGAGCGGCTGCTGCAGCAACACGTAGTCGAACAGGACTTTGAGGGGCCAGGGTTTCAGCAGTTCGAAGGCTGTGTACCCCACGAGGCACACAGCCGCCAAGGAAAGGCGTCCCTTCATTCTCAGCAGGTGACGGAAAACAATCTCTTTGAATCGGCTCTGTCGTTGTACGTTCATCATGTGTACGACTGTGACGCTGCTTGCGCTGCTTCGATCTGTTGGCTGAGGGTTTTGAGCGTGTGGAACCGTACCTGGGGGCAATGCCGCAGCTCCTTCAACAGTTGATCGAGAAATGTGAATGCCGTGTCGTCCATGACTTTATGGTGCAAGAGAATTCCAATCGTGTCGAGTTCCCATAGCTGGCTGATCAAGGTCTTCGTAGTGATATCGGGAGGTTGGAGCGTCGCCCCGCCTTTCCAGCGATAGAGATCCAGTGTGGTAGAAATTTCCTGGAATCGATGGCCTTCGACGGATTCCTTCCCCTGATCTTTGGAAAAGACCATAAATCCAAGCTCGTCCAACACGCCAAACGTATCCTGCGTGCAGCGATTCCAGGGAGGTGTGAAGGCCGGATAGAATCGCGGGCCGAAGGCTTCTTCCAGCCGAATTTTTCCACGTGCTATATCGTGAAATTTGTCAGCCAGCGAACGGCTGATTCCAAACTCGCATTTCCGTCCTGCTGGCTCATGGTTGGTGTGCCTCCATCCGTGCTGAATCAGCCCGAGAGACTCCGGAATCCATAGTTCTCTCATGAGAAGCTGTCTCACGGTGGCATCCGAGAGGAGGTTGGGTATGATCGCCAAGTTCAGCGGCGCCCCGTGGGCCAGGAACAAGTCGAGCAACCGTAGAAGAGACTCTTCATCTTCGTCGATGTCGTCGTCTCGGAAGAAGATCCGGACTTCCTTCCCCTCAGCCTGAATCAACTCAAGGCTTCCACGCAATTCTGTTTGCCAAGCGGTTCGGTGTTTCCCGTTCAGAAGCGAGAAGGAACCAGGGACCAGATGGTTCGATACAGGCTTCTTCCTCGCGGCCAGCTCTTCCAGGCATGTCGCGGTCTTCTTGGCACCATCGTGATCGAGGGAGAGCCTGTGCGCCGAGGACGGAGTTCGGAGCGCCTGAATCATTCGTTCTGCCAGGTAGCCGGGTCGCAACGGCGATTCGCTGAGTACGCCGACGACTCCAAGTTGAGCCAGCTTTTCTGCACGGATGGTTTGCTCGGTATTGCCTCCACCGGTAAACGGCATGACCAATGCCTTGGTGCCAGTGGTCAATAAATTCATGCAGGTGTTGTAGCCGGCCATGCTGATTGAGAGAGAGGCCTCCCGTAAGTAGGAGAGAAAATCGGGGGTGTATCGCGAGATCGTCACCTGCTTCTGCATCGCCGCCGATGTGAGGAGCGCTTGAAACTGCTCCTCCGGCATATAGGGCCCCGTCAACATCATCATGCGGTGCGGGAAGTGTGTTCGAAGCTGTGCCGATGCTTGCAGGGCACATTCCACCAGTTCATAGCCGACTCGGCCTCCTCCGATGCTCACGAGGATCATGGGTTGGTCCGAAGAGCGATGTGTCGCCACATCCAGGCGCTGCTGCGGAGCCTCTTGCGAAACAAATCCCGTATATCTGATCTCGCATCGAAGCTCCCGGACCTGCGGAAACGTTTCATCGAGAGTTTGGAATCGCGGATCTGCGTGCACCAAGAGCAGGTCGAAGTACCGATTCATGAGCGTGATCGCCCGTTCGTTATGCTGCGCCTGATTCCGCTTATTATTGACCAAGATGTCGCGGAGGCTGCAGACCACGGCCGTCGGCATTTTTTTAAGCCGGATTTGTTCTAAGACCGGCACCAACTCGAACGCAAAGTGTTTGCGTCCAAACGGAAACATTTCGATGAGAAAGACATCAGGCTGGATACGGGCAAACTCTGCTTGGAGTCGACTTGCGCGAGTCCGTTTCACTACGTCCAGGTCCTGACCATGTTCTGCAGCGATGATGGTCTTGAAGTCCGATTCCGATTTGATCGGCGGGAGATTCACGATCTTCGTCTGAGGGGGAAATTCCATGCCGGGGCAAAGATCGCCGCCGTTCAGAAACGTGACGTCCCAGTCTGTCAGCGCCCGAACGATCTCCAGGCTTCTTACGAGATGCCCCATTCCAAGAACATGTTGGCAATATATGAGTATCCGTTTTTTCATCGCGATATTTCCTCGGTCAGCCGATCGCGTTGTCGAGCCAGCCCAACATCGTTTCCTCGGCAGCCATATGGATGATGCCCCTCACCGTCTCTTTGACGTCAGGAGGCTGTGAAATGTAAACTCTGTAAGCTTTATTGATGAACTGAACCCTCGCGTGCCATCTGACACGATCGACCGGGACCTCCCACGTCACCTGAGATTGATAGTGGTGGTACAACGACTTTGCCATCTGTTGAGCCAGCAATGGGCTCAACTCACGGAAGTGCAGGTCCACGATAAAGTTCGCGAGATTCTGTAAGGGATCTCCGAGGGCGAGCTCGTCAAAATCGAAGAAAGCCACTTTCCCGTCTTGGGCCAAGAGCTGATCGACGTGGAAATCCCAATACATCGGTCGAAGCGGGATGTCGGACGGGATTGGCGCGTCGCGTTGGATACGCTGTGCGAGGAGGTTCAGTTCTTCAACCAGCGACGGCATCGCCCGGCGTAGCTTTTCAATCTTCTTCTCAACTTCAGTCAGGTGTTCGCCCAGAGTCCATTTCGGGAGACCCTCCAAGTCGCTGTGATGAATCATCGCCAATCCCTTAGCGACCGTCCGAAGATAGGAATCGCAATTGTTTTCCCCGATCGCGCAACAGAGTGGAATCCCCTCCACGCCGAGTTGCCATAGAGTGTGTACCGCAGACGTGTACCCGAGTGGTTGCGCGAAGAGCACGTTCTCCTCTACTCCAGAGCAACGATTCCACAAGTATTCACTCCTGGCGAAGACGTCATGCCCCTCAGCGCTTCGAAACGTCTTGCCGAAAATGGTGAGACGCTGAGGCTGATCGATCGCTCCCCAGCGAAGATCGTACCGGGTCGTGCACCGTATCTCGGGGCGATAGTGTATGACCGACACGTCGACCGACCTGATGTCGCCCGTCCCATCAAGACCCTTCGGAAGGGATGCATAGGGAAGATAGGCCATGACCCGTTCCGGATCGATCACTTCCGGCAGATGCGGGATCGCCGGATCTTCCGGGAACACCCACAGGAGCAGATCAAGGTCGCGGAAGTGGAGCGGCATGCCGGGGGAAGCATGGGCGCCGATTCTGTGACCGGCCATGGTGTCGAGTTCTCTCTGGCTTCTTCCGTTTCGAAATGCTTTTCCGTACAGGATCATGAGCTGCTCGCGTTGGGAATCTCTGCCTCTGACTCTCAGGTGGTAGCAGGCGGCCAGGCTCGCGTGTTCCGGCTTCTTCTTTGGGGAATACCGCACATGCTGGACGTGGCAACTCGTAATAGCCTCACCCTCAGGGCAAAGTAGCGGGAGGCGCTCCGAGAGCAGGGCCTTCATGACAGACGGATCGGCAAATTTGGTTACGTGAAGCATTCCCATTCCCTTGAGAGAGAAATTCCATACATGCGTCATTCCCGCCCTATGCGAATCGACCCGAAATGGCGCTGCCAAGTATCGAGTCTATCTCTTCTACTTCCCCAAGCCCGGACGAGAGTAATGCGGCTGCCGTGTGAACGACGCGAGGCTCGAATGATTGAACAACCATTCGGCGAGGGCCCATGAGGTGATACAGCATGGCTGCGCCTGCGAACGACACCACGCGCGAACGCATCGTCATCCATCGGTTTCCGACTCTTTGTCGATAGGCATTCAGCGCTTCCCCAAGAGCGATCTGACCGGAATCACCGGACCCGGTGATCAGACCAAAAAGAATGTAGTCTCCCAGGAACAGACCAAGGTCATACGCAGGATCTCCACTACTTGAGCAGAGTTCAAAATCGATGACGCCGATTCTCTGTGTGCCCAGAAGGATATTTTGGGAAATGTCGTCCAGTATCAAAAGACTGTTTTCACCCGTCTGCTCGCTCGCCGCTTCACTTGCCTGCTTCAGCACCGCTAAATCGTTCCGGATTGGCTCAGAGACCGCGTCTGTCTTGATCCCCACCGTCCGTAACGCGAGCATCGTGTGCCAATGGAGCCGGTCGGTGTCTCGGTCACCCCACACGGGAGCAATGGGCGCGGCCAAGGTATGGCACCGTGCCAGAAAATGGCTTGCCTGACCTGCGATCTTCGGATCGAACAGGCCCTTCTTGAGATCGTTCAGCAGAGGTGTTCCACCCGGGCATATCTCTGTCAACACAAGCGTCAAGGTTTCTTTATCGAAAAGAACCACGTCGGGGAGATCGACCTCATCAATCCCGTTATCGCGCAATCTGTTTAGGGCGCGCCGTTCGGCAGAAAGACGTCTCCTCGGCTTGAACCGTAATTTCTCCCCCACAGATTCTGCCCCGACTGTATCGCCGGCATACTTTGCAAAATAACGTCGGCCGTCTTTGAACGACACACGGTAGACCTGATCCAGCTTGCCGCCGCACAAGCTGTGAATCTCATGTATGTCGCCTAAGTTGTGCGTCTCGAGGATCTTCCGTACCTTCATCTGAATAATGTCGCCTGTTTCTCTCATGCCGTCGAGGCAGACATCCCAGACGTCTGCACGCTGGGCAGCATTCAAATGCGCTGGAAGTGTGGATGTAAACGCGTCTCGCCCTGCTTCCCCACGACCCAACATCGTTCTCAAATCGGTCGCCCGGATGGTGATGGAACCGGTAGGAGCGGGAACAAGGCGGGCCGAAATCCCGGTGCGGTTTGAAAGATCTTCAATCTGTTCGAACCGTTCATCCCCCTGCTCGGCGTCTGCCTCTCCGATGCAGAAGAGCAGGGTGTCGCCGGTTTCAACGCGGTCAAAGTAGCCGAGCGCATGTTTCACAGACGTGTGAGGGGCCACCTCAATCCGGATCTTTGGGATACCGTGCAAATAGATCGACCAAATCCGCCGAGCGACATCAGCGTCAAGCGCCTGTGTCGTTCCTGGTATATTCCGGCATCGATTGGAAATGATCACGACGACTTGGTCGACATCCGGTCTCCCGGCAAGATCGAGGACTGCCGTAAGATGCGCCGCATGGGGTGGCCGAAAAGCACCCGGATACAGCGCGATGCATCGACCTTCTATTGCAGCATTCTTGTCTCGGACCGTAGCCATGGTGTCTTCTCAGTGTTCGTAATCGATCAGTCAGCGTTCACGACACGTTCTGGACGTCTGATGCCTTACGGGCCACATCCTGTTTGGATCCATGGTGTAGTGAATTCCGTTCGTTCGATATAACAGATTCGCCGGATAGCAAACGTTCACAGAGGTCGAGGTATTCGCGGATGTGCGTCACACGCTGGCCGTCCAGTTGTCGAATGCTCCGACGCGTCACCTCATGGATAAACGCTGCAGCCGTGTGCCAGTCGACCTGTGGCCAGGATGGGCTCCAGGGAACGCATTCGGCGTAGGTGCGGCAGAACACGTCCACGGCCTCTCGAATCCTGTCCTGATGACATCCGGCTCGAATTCCATTGAGATAGAAATTCGCGATCAGACTGCCGAGGTCGCTGAAGGGGTCGCCGAGACAGACACAGTCCATGTCGATGAGCGTAATGCGTTCCCCATCGATCAGGAAATTGCGCATCTTGAGATCATGATGAATCGGAGTGGTGAGGGTTTCTGACCAACCCATGGAGCGGCGTTGCGACAACAAGGTGTTCACCAGTGCCGCAATGCGACCTTCAATGTCCGGATACGCTTGCCTGGCCGCTGCAATGGTGTCTATGAGAGACTCATTGATGTCGGTCAGATCGAAGCGACGGTCGGACAGTATTGTGGTAGGCCGTGCTCTTGAACAGTTGCCGCCATTTGATGCCTTCCGCGCTCTCATCACTGTATGTATACCTGCCGGGATCGACGATGAGTGAATGACCGTAGGCGGCGGCCTCGAAACTCAGTAAGTCATAGTGCCCGTGACTGCCGAATCCCAGCGGCCCGCAGTCAAACAACAAATACAGCCCGTCTTCATACGGTTGGTGGGTCCAGCTCCCACGAAGCACATAGTACCCGCTGTCCGGGAATCCTTTTGAACGCGCACCTGGTGGTGTGCCTTTTTTGCCTTTGGAGACCACGTAGAGAAACTGTTCGTTGGGATAGTGCGAGCATGCCTTCTTTAAAAGAGATAGGTAGCTGTTGCTGTCTCCATCATTGATCGCAGGAATCAGTCCGTCAGGCTTGTGGACGTACATGGAAAACTCCAAAGCCTTGTTCATCATTTCGTCGAATCTCGGCGAGAGCGCAATCCCGTTCAGGGCGGCCAACGACCGCACGCGCAGATGGTTCTTGAGCACCGTATGATGGTAATCGGTAGACAGCTCGCGATGTACGCCATCCTCGAGCAGGTCCTGCTCCAAGTTCTTCAGTAACTCCTGCTTCGCGAACTCCAGTAGCCAGGCCGACTCTTGCAGCTCGTGAAAGACCACAGCCACCAAGAAGATGGAATACAGCTCAATGGTACGGTGGTTGCCTTCCGGTGTCAGATGCTCGCACAAGTACAGGGTCTGTGAGTGAACCGAGCGGAACAACTCCACAAGAAACGACGGCGTAATGGCAGCGGAACGCTTCCCGGGAACGAAGTAGTGATAGGCTGACAGCCACTGCTGCAGTCGCCTGCCCGTGACCTGGCTATTGATAAAGCCATCCGGCACGTTTCGTATCCAGGAAGAAACCAGCTCCATCCATTTTCTCGTGTATGTGTCGTCTCCTGTATAGTCGTAGGCGCCGGCGAGATCCTTCGCGTAATAAAATTTGTGCAGGAGAATCAACCACTCGATGTCGAGACTTGGGTTCGCCTTCCAGTCGAAGTTCTCCGGTAGCTGGTAGACCTCGTTATTGAAGTCGAACTCATGTTTCAAGATCTTCTCGGCTCGTTCCACGTGCAAGTGGGTTCCGCGGGATAGCGGCAGGTACTGGACGCCGTTCCTGGTTTGGAAGTGGCCCAATAGCTCATTCGACGACATAGACGCATACGGCGCCTTCAGAAAGTCTTGGATCTGAATATCGTTCAGTTTTTCCATGGTACCCACATGCTTACCCGTTCAGTTGCAGGGCAGCCTGCGAGTTGACGCAGGTCGAGCGCTCGGAGGGAGGATTCAATTCATCCATCACGACAGCGTCTCGACTCACACGCTCGATGAGATCTGCCAACTCTCTCAGGGGGCCCGACTGGAGTCGCTTTGCACAGCGCATGGCATTCTTGACGATGAGTGCGGTCGTGACGTGCCAGTCGACCAATTGCTGCGGGACCTCCCACGGCACATGGCTGCGGTACGCGTGGACAAAGGCGTCGTTGACCTGTTTCACGCGCCGCTCCGGCAGATTCTGCATGAGGCCGTACGTATGAATGCTGGCGATAAATCTGCCAATGTCATAGAGAGGGTCGCCTAGGCAGAGGTTGTCGAGATCGATTAAGGCGACCTTTCCTGACCGCGCGTACATGTTCTTGAGGTGCAAGTCATGGTGCAAGGTTGCGAGGGGACGTGTTCCGAACCCTTGGGACTGGAGGATCAGGTTCTTGACAATGCGTTGCAGCGTGCGACTGAAAGACGGGATGGCACGCCCGATGATTGTTTCCGCATCCTGTAACGCGGCCATCACGCCCGTGGTGGTGATTATGCCCGAACATGATACAGGTGATTGATGCAGTGCTGATACGGTAACGGCCGCTTGTTTCAACAGTGCAAGAAATTTCGGTTGTGTCATCGTGTACGCTGAGAGCGTCTTGCCTGCTAAGGCCGTGACCCAGAGACTCTTACTTTCGGCTTGGTAGGCGACCGGCTGTGCCATCCCGAGTTGGCCAAGCGTTCTGGCCTCGCCCTCCCACAATCGGCGCATATTCCGATAGGTTTCCGCGCCATCCTCATTGTCATACGTTTTGCCGTATAACACCGCAGACCGTTTCTTCCCGGTGGACCCATGCCGCAGGTGCAGTCGCACTCGCACGATGCAGGTGTGTCCTATTTTGTAACGAATCATCGCATGCGCGATGTGTCGTATGTGCCAATCTGAGCCAAACGTGTTGGCGATCACCTCCGGCATGACCTCTCTCCGCAGCATGGAAAGATCGGTCATGTACGGCAAACCTCTGAGCTTAGGATCATTAGGAAAACTCCAGAGCAACATCTCCAGATCGGGCAGATACACCACGGGCTTCCCGAACCGAGGTTGAACCACGGCGCGCCCACGAGCCTTTTCCCAGTGTGATTGAGACCGTCCCTCGGGGTATGCGAGACCACAGAGCGCTAGTTCTCCTGTTTTTCGGGTCGTCATATCCTCGATGTCAAGACGATACGTCACCATGCAGGAGGATTCCGGCTTGTATCGGATTTGGGGGATTTCGCAGGCGCGTATACGGAAACGTTCCCGCTCTTGGAGAGAGCTAAATATCTGTTCTTGTAGTCTCTCTTTCATCGCCTCGGGTTCCAGGATCATTGCGAGCTGTGGAAGCAGGACATCCGTCGGAATTTCGCGACCGGCAAGGGTCTCGGGACGACCAAGTGCGGCAGCTCCATCGATGACAGCATGATTCATCATCGTTCACACCTCATGCCGGAACAGAAGCCGGCCATGGCGGTCCGTTCTCGATACGCGTACATGTGTAGAAGATGGCGCATCAGCCATTCCGATGAGCGAGGCGGTCTGACTCGTAAACAGCAGGTCGTCGCGATACCGTTCTCCAGCGCGCTCAATGGTGATGCGAACCGGCGCCCGTTCGCCCAAGAGGAGGGCCTGAGGTCCGCTGTCTGGTTCCAGCGTGACAACGGAGATGTTCGGCTCAGTGTCTTTGTATGGATACACAACGGTGAGGAAACAGGCGCTTGAGTCTCGTTGAGTCAGCCGCACGATCGGAGCACGCTGTTTTTCGCCGTATGAGCTGGACACGAAGCCTTCCTGGATAGATGGGCGCACATTCGGAAGGAGCGGCTGTGCAAGAATAAGCTGTGGCGAATGGATCGACAGTGTGTCGTCCGACACCATAGCTGAGACCTGACCCTGCGCCGAAGGCGACAGGTGGAACAACAGGTCGTAGGTATGGGGCTCAGTGGCTCTCAGGATATCAACAATGACCCAGTATTCCCCGTTGATGAACGCCACCTTCCGCTCGTGAACCACGGGGTACTCGTGGCTCCGGGCTACCCCGTGCAGATAGTCGAGTCCTTGGTGGCTGACGAACGCCTTCAATTCCCGCTCCGGCTCAGGTCCGGAAATCTTGAATCGGTTTTTCTTCCACTCGTACCGCGTTTGATTCTTGCCGTCCACGAGCACAGTATTGTGGTAGGCGGTCCCTCGGAAGAGCGCCCGCCAATTGGTCGCGCCGGATTCGTCGTAGGTATAGCGCCCAGGATCGACGATCAACGGGCGGCCATAGGCCGCCATCTCGAAATTTAAGAGATCGAGATGCCCATGGTTCCCCGCGCCGACAGGGCCACAGTCGAAGATCAAATACCGCTGATCCTGAAACGACTCCCCTTGATCGCCCCAGCCACTCCGGAGAATGAAATACCCGCCGGCGGTAAATCTACGCGATCGGTCTCCGGGAGGCGTTCCAGTCATCCCTTGAGACGCAACGTACTTGAAGTGCTCACTGCCGTAGAGTTCGTAGCCCTGCTCCAGCAGGTCAAGGAAACTCCGGCTATCTCCATCGCTCAGCGATGGAATTGCGCCGTCAGGCCTATGTGAATAGACGGAGAACTCAAGAGCCTTCTTGATCCCGTCGTCTATCGATTCCGGCATGTCGATATGGTTGAGATGAGCCAGCTTACGGATCCAGAGGTAATTCTTAAGGACGAGATGATGGTAATCGGTGGAGAGTTCGCAATGGACTCCATCCGGCAGGAAGTCAGTTTGAATATTGCTCGACAGCTCACGTGTAGAAAACGCGAGCCAGTCCTCCGCCTCGACAAATTCCGGAAACACCACGGCCGTTAGAAAGATCGCGCAGAGCTCCAAGGTGCGGTGGTTTCTCGCCGGTGTGAGGTGCTCACGCAGATAGCAAATCTGACGATGCAGCGATCCGAGGAACCGCATGTAGAAGTGGGAATCAATGGCGGCTGGTTGATGGAGCGTCACAAAATAGTAGTGCGCGAATATCCAATTTTGGATGCGCCGGCCGGCTACGTCGCTGGGCAGGAAATCCAGTGGAACTGTTTCGATCCAGGATGTCGTGAGATCGACCCACTTCTCGGCGTAACAAGAAGCCTTGGTCTCGTCATATGCCGTCCCTAGTCCGACGGCGTAGTAGAACTTGTGGAGGAGTATCAGCCATTCACGATCGTGACTGGAATTCACGGTCCATCGGATCGGCGCCGGCACGATATGGGATTCCTGATTAAACTCAAACCGGCTGTTGAGAATATGCTCGATCTTTTCCCGTGCGGATTCGATGGGATCCACAACAGGAAAATAGCGCGGCGACGTCCTTGTTTGGAAATGACGGAGGAGTTGGCTCGGGGTCCAGGCGTCGTATGGAGCGCGGAACAGGTTTCGGTATGCCGCAGTCGTGGAAACCAATGGTCGATCAACAGCAAGCGGCATGAGATTCCTTCTGAGCGATCGCGTGATCGCACGCCAGCGAGTCGAATAATGAGCACAGTTGCCTGGTGGTCGTGGCTGAGTTGAAGATGCGGCAGATTGTGTCTCGCCCGGCCTGTCCCAACCTCTGTCGCAGATGAACGTCGGCCAGCAACTCTTCCATGGCCTTGGCGAGGGCATGCGCATCCCGTTGAGAGACCAACAGGCCGTTCTCACGGTGAGTCACCAGCTCCGGAATCCCCGATATGTCCGTCGTGACGACTGGCAAGCCCGTCGCCATGGCTTCGGCCAGGACATTCGGGATGCCGTCGCGATCTCCGTTCCCGACGATCTGGCAAGGCAGGACGAACAGCGTGGCCTCTTGATACAAGGCTTGTAGTTCGTCCTGGGTCACGCCAGGCTCGATGGTAATCCTGTCTTCAAGGGAAGCCCGAAAGATCATGTGCCGAACGAGATCCGTTTGCTCATCCGGCTCACCGACGATCCGACAATGAAATTGATGCCCGTGGTCTCTCAGAATTCCACAGGCCTCCACCAGGAACGGGAACCCTTTTTTTTCAACAAATCGTCCGACGGAGAGAATCACCGGCCGATCAGGCGCACCGTCCGGTGAGGGGCGAAACCGATCTGTGTCGACGCCATGGTAGATCCTGTGGACAGGCGCTCCGTCAGGACAGGCCTCCTCCAAGTATTGCTTGTTGGAGCCGGTGCAGGTCGCGACAAACCGGGCTCGTCGCATTTTAATTTGTAAGAGGTTGCCGGGATTCAGCTTCGAGAGATAGATATCCTTGGCATGGGCTGTGAAACTGAACGGAAGTCCGGTCAGCATGCCGGCGAACATGGCCATCGTGGTCGAGCCGTGGCAGAAATGCGCATGCAGATGGCGGATGTCACCAGCCTCGTTGACCTGACAGGCAATAAAGCCTGAGCGGAGGAAGTCTTTGTAAAACACTTTCTTGGGCCACCGGAAGACTCCTGCCCGACAATGAACACTCAGCCGCAGCGCCTCGAACAGCGTCCGGAGATATCGGCGTGGTGCGGTTTGCAGCACGTGGAGATGGCTGGGAAGGTATCGCGGGAGATTTGAGAGCAACCAGGGGGTAAACCCGCCGTCCTTGGCCTCGTCGCATTCGGGGAGATAGGTCAGTTGCGATGAGAGAGCCTGGACACGAGACCCGGTGCGTGTGCTGTCACCCTGAAAGGCCGAAAACAGACGGAGCTTGAGCCCCATCCGTTCCAAAAGATAGATCTCGTTCGTAATAAAGGCTTCTGAATTGCGAGGAAAGCCTTTTAAAATGTACCCGATCGTTCCCTGCCCTCCACGAGCTGTCGCCGCAGCCGGTCCTGGTTCATGCCAGGCGGGCGCGGCGGCCAGGGACTCGCGGGATTCGACCCTCGTCGGCCGGGTGTGCATCGTCTCGGAGAACAGTTCTTTGAGCTGCCGGCTCGACTGCTCGGACACAAAATTCTTCACGATGGTCTCGCGCCCGGCCCGGCCGAGCCTGTGTCTCAGTTCCGGATTCTCGAGCAGTCGGCCCAGCGCCTTGGCGAGCGACTCGACGTCTTGTTGTGGAACGAGGAGGCCGTTTTGATTGTGGTGAATCAGTTCAGGAATGCCTGATACGTCGGTCGACACGACCGGAAGTCCCATCGCCATCGCTTCCATAAACACATTGGGAATGCCATCTCGATCCCCGTCATCCGCCACCTGGCAGGGAAGGGCGAAGATGGCCGCGTGGCGGTAGAGGTCCACGACCTCTTCCAATGTTTTCTTCCCGCAAAGCGACAGCGTTTTATTTAGGTCGAGCGTACGGATCAGTCCTTCCATCTCCGGCTGGAGTGGCCCATAGCCGACGATCTGGCAACGGAACCGATGTCCCGCGTCCACTAAGATCCTGCAGGCGCGAATCAACGTCAGAAAACCTTTCTTCTCACGGAATCGGCCCACACTGAGGATCGTGAGGATGCCGGTGTCAGCGGATGAATCGGTCTTGCGCAATCCATCGAACCGCGCCAGGTTTAATCCGTGGTAGATCCGGTGGATCGGTATGCCGTTGTCGGCTATGCGTTGAAGATACGAACGGTTCGCTTCCGTGCAGGTGACGACAAACGTGGCGTGACGCATCTTCCGGCTGAGCCCCTCGGGCGAGGAAAGGAAAATGTCCTTTGCATGGCAGGTGAGGCTGTACGGGATCCCTGTAAAACGATGAACTAGCTCAGCTGTCCCGGCCGGCTCAGTGGCGAAATGCGCGTGGAGATGGCGGATGCCTGACTGTAAGAGCAGCCATGCCAGACAACCGCCTTGGATAAACTCCGACCACGACGGCCCCTCCCGTCGTTGCCGTAAAAATCGGAGCGCATTCACATATCGCAGCGGGTGTGTGGCGAACAGCCAAAGATGGCTCATCAGTGGGCAGCCCTGCCGTTCCCCCATGGACTTCGGAAGATAGGTCACAGGAGCCAGGACATGCTTGGCCTGGCTGGGCATGATGGTATCGGTCGGCCGCTGGAGGGAAAAAATCTCAAGGTCCAGCCCGAGCGCTTCGAGATCGAGAATTTCCTGGAGGATGAATGTCTCAGAAACCTTTGGATAGGTTTTCAGGAGATATCCTACCGTCTGCCGTTTCACATTCGTGTCGCGCATAGCCATCAACGGGACAGGTGCTCTAGGGGCACCGGTTCATACGTGTCATCGAGCAACATAGAGACATGACTCGTGAGCGTGGGGAGCGCAGTGAGATCCAGCGTCGGGCGCAGAGACTGATCTGACTCGAGCTCCATGAGAACGGTGCGAAGCAAGTCTTGGGGTGTCAGTGAATCCGGATGAATGGTCGTCAAGAGGCCTAAGCGAGCCATCCGTTCTGCTCTAATCCATTGCTCCTCCACCGGCCTGACGCGAGGAACAATAATCGCGCGCTTTTTCAAGCTGAGGATTTCACACACCGTGTTGTAGCCTCCCATCGACACCACCAGATCGGAGGCGTTCATGTAGCTGGGCAGGTCATTCGTGAAGTCGAGCGTTTTGACGCTTGGAAACCGTAGCGCCGACTGATGTAAAAGATTTCGTTGCGGCTCCGACATCTCCGGTCCGGTGACGATCAGGCTGCGGACATGCGCGCCGACCGGCATGTGTTGCAAGGCCTGGATATAGGTTCGCACCAGAGCGTTTCCGTCTTCTCCGCCGCCCGGTGTCACCAGGATGAGCCGCTCATCCCTCTCAATGTGCAGCTCTGCTCTGATGGTGTCCCGGTCTCTGACGAGAGACTGCGGCTCGATATACCCGCAGAACTCAACTTTTTCAGCGGTGGAAACTGGAAAGCCGTATTCGGCCCGTGGGTCGAAGATTTCCGGTGTGCCCAATACCAGCACGAGGTCGTAGACGGAATTCACCGCCTCAAAGTACGCGTTGTCCTCCCATACCTTGGTGGTCGTTGCCGGCGCATCGAGGATGTCTCGAAGCAGAAGGATGGTTCTGGTTTTAGGCAGATAGCCCTTCACCAGATTCAGCGTTTCGCGCAATTCGTGCTTGACCCCGTAGGGCTTCTTGTCGACGAGCATCACGTCGGGCTTGAAATTGAGCACAGCTGAAAGGATGAGATCGGACCTCAGTCGAATCACGTCCCCGATTGTTGAATCGAGGTACTTTGCCGAGTACCCATCGCGCGCCGTCCGGCTGAGGCACGGGAGCTTGATGTAATCGATCCCCTTGGGGATGCGAAAACTCTGGATCATGGGAGATCCGGTGACGATGAGGATAGATATGTCCGGGATAGCCCGGTGTAAATAGGTGGCAATATTCATGATGCGTCGGATATTGCCGAGGCCGAAGGTGTCGTGGGAATAGATAAGTAGTCGCTTCATGCCCGCTCCTTTATCCTGTAGGGATGCTCAAAGAGCTCTTGGTGAAAACCGAAATATCCGCTCTGTGCGTTCCCAATGAGCCCATGTTCGTTTGACGGCGCACACACGGATTTGTAAACGTCGTTCCTTCTTCTCTGGAGAATAGGGTCATCCTGCCCGGGTTCCTTTCAAGGAATCAGAGCCTACATAAGACTCGTGAAGACGTATGATCGCCCTCAAGAGATCTTCGAACGGAAATGGCTTCGAAAAATAAGCGTCGGCGCCGGCTGCCTCGCTTGCCTGTCTGGTTTCTGAAGAATCCTTGGCCGTCATAATCAAAATAGGGGTTCTCACCGATCGCTGCCGAAGAACCCGGCAGATATCCAATCCGTCATCCGACCCGAGAAAGATATCCAAGATAATGATGTCGTAGGCGGAGGCTTCAGTTAGCGCGAGGATCTGGGCCTTTCCCGACGCGAGATCCACCTCATAGGCTTCAGCTTTGAGCCCGCGTTGCATAAAATTGGCAATTCGCTCATCGTCTTCCACCAGCAGGATGCGCATCGTCTCGCTCCCTTCTATCGCAAGAGCCCATCCGCCATCCGTGCAGATTTCAGAACGCTCCCGTCTTTGCACCTTCCACCTCGTTCGTGAAGGTAGCCTACCCGAGAAAGGTGAAAGGCGGATGAGGAGGAGATGAGAAGTTGATAAGAAATGGAATAAGAACGGTTCGAGAGCGGTCTTAAGGAAACCGAGGCTAGGGAACAGACTTCCGCTGAGGCGAGACCGATTGACGCTTCTTCATCTTTTCTACGTCGACCTCAAGCTCGGCGAGTCGGCGCTGCATCGCGTGCACATCTTCATTCAAGGTAGAGAGCGCTGTCGATTGCTCCATAAGCAGTGCTTTGAGCGCGCGCATTTCTTCGGCCTGCGTCGGGTGCGTCTCGTGAGAGATGCCCTCGATGTTGGCCGATTTGATGGAAGGAGGAACATCACGAGAAATGACGGCTGGAGAATCTGAATACAACGGTTGAGACGCCCCTGGTCCTGATGCCGGGGTCTTTACCCCGCTGGCCAGCAATTCGTAATCAATGGCGAGTGTGGCAAGAGGAGGTGGATTGAGCAAGTCCGGCTGTTGATTCAAGCTCGACCGCCTTGCCGTTTCTGGAATAAATCCAATCTGATCAAACTCCAACCCTCTCGGGTTGCGAGACTGACGATCCGGCTTGAAGCCTGGGTCATGCCCTTCTAGATTTGCGCGGTAGTGAGTGAGGGCGAGATGCAGCACACGTCCCTGTATGTAGAGCACCCCTCCAGTGCTATCACTCGCCGCGCCGATGCTGCGGACGACACGGAATCCCACGAGCTGGTCTTTCGCCGCTTCAGACAACGCTCGACTCATCAAAGGGCTGAGGAACTCAGCATCTTCATCAGAAAAGATGCGCACCGCGGTGGTCTTGTCCTCTGGGAGCATCTGCATCTGGACGCCACGCAACATCTGCGTGAGCAACACTGGGCTCACGTACAATGGGTGGGCCGTCTTGAACCACGAATCCTCCACACTCTGAAGCGAGACCGCGCCTCGTGGCCCATCAGCGAACACGGTATCCACAGCCTTGTGGGAAGTGGTGCAGGCACTGACAAGCAGGCACAACGCGCCCGCGAGGACTGGAAGACTGAGTCGAATATGTTTCACGGGAGGAGACAATGGAACAACCCTCGGTGACGCGGCACTGTATCACACCGCTCTGAAAATCGTGTACAGAGCGTGGTGATAGTGATCGGGCTGTGGCGGCAGCTCGTTCCCAAACTCACCCGAGACACTCGGCTGTCGTCCGCCGAGATCAAGCGGGCGCCGGTGCGGCTCAACGATCAGCCTCGGAAGATCCTGAACCAGCAGCTCCTCCATACCCTGTACCAACTCTTTCGCTAGGATCGTGGTGACACTCAGCCTCATTTTGACATTCAGCCTCAACCTCGATCTCAGCTGAACGTGGGACATGTTTCAGATCTTGTAACGCTTTCCGCTCCGTGTCTTCTGGAAATCGGAATCCGTTCATGCGAAAATTTTGCCCCGTTTGGTTGAGTTTAGGGACCACACTGTGGCAGGTCGAACAAGGCTTCCCCGTCTGTCGGCTAAACGCAGGAATCGCTTCCGCCTTCTCAGGCGCCATGATCGCCAACCACCCCGAGACCGCAACGCTCAGTATGACTGTACCCAATAACATTCGTGGACACATGGCGAACTCGATTTCTCCCTCCGAGGGTGTGACGGGGCACATGATCGGATGTACAGAGGTGGCCTCGGTTGTTTGAAAAAGGTTCCGTCTTCATCAGTGGAGCCTCACGTTATGTGCCGACGCTGTATGAAGTAGTACGGGCAGATTCTTACTAAGTGCCCGTATTCTGGCTTACTTACCATTCTTGATTAGTATGTGGGCGGTAACGCATTTCAATGCCATGCAATATTGTTTGAGCATTCTTGTGGCGGAAGTGTGCCTCCTGAGCGAATCGTTTCAATTTCAATATGCCTTTGAATATTCCACCACCAATGAAGAGGTATTCAAGCCATCCTTTTTTCAGGAGCCTCTTAGTTGTATGAGCTATCTCCTCTCTTACAGGAAGGCTCATGGGCGACTCTTGAGGCTTTCTTTTAAACAGGACTCGTAGATTTGCACTCTCGTCAATTTTGATCGGCTCAAAATATGGGCTTGCACAAGCAATGAGAGAAGCGGAACTGAAATAGAATATGTGTGCCTTGAAATATGTGTTGTGAGGGGATGCATTCGCTGCATGGATATTGGGGACTTCTATAAAGACGTACCCTCCCGCATCAACGAGGGCCCACAGTGTCTTAAAAACCTGTACCGGCTTAGCGAGATGCTCTAGGACATGGAACATGCTAATGACGTGATAGGTATCGCTGACTTTCCTAACATCGCCGGTCCTGACATCCACACCATATTGGCTCCGCGCGAACTCTGAATAGCCAATATTTGGCTCCACACCTACGGATTGGTAGCCACTGCGCTTGGAAAGATATATGAATTCGCCGCCACCTGCTCCAACATCGAGCAGCTTGCCACCCATGAGTCCGTTACGTTTTAGAAACCTGAGTCGATCAAGGGCAGCCATGCCGGCCCTGTAGATATGTTTGGGCTTCGGTGTATACGTCTTTTTGTAATCGGCCCTATAGTGATGAGCATAGAAGTCATGAAGGTCCTGCTCCGAAGGAATAGGATCCTGCTGTATAAGCCCACAGCCGTTGCATAGTACAACATGTAAATTTCCCCTGGATTTAGCATCCACCGTAGACACTGTCGAGAGAATATTTGTCCCGCAAAGGGCGCATGACATCATGAGAATACTTTCTTACTCATCAGTCAGAAATATAGGCGGCACTCGGGTGTCTGAAGAGCGAGCGCACCAGTTTGGAATTGGTGCCAACTGCAGCAAGCTGCGCGGCCATGCGCGGTTCCAGGCGTTCACCCTGCTGCAGTAGCCTGTGCGCATTGCCTGTACGTTTGGCATGGCCCCACGCCACGACACCACGCAATACGTGCGTGAACAAGACCGGACTTACGAACAATGGGTGGGCGGTCTTGAACCACGAGTCCTCCACACTTTGGAGAGACACTGCGCCTCGCGGACCATCAGTATTCGCGAGGGCTGGAACACTGAGCCGGATTCGTTTCATGAGATGATGCAATGCAGAAGCCATTGGTTGCACGATAGTGTACACAGTGCTCGGAGAGTCGTAGAAGAGTACGGTTGCTGGGACAGGAGCCAGCTCTCACGAGCCAGCCCCTGTCCCGTCGAAGCAAAGAATTCCCAAAATCATCGCACGGAATCTGGGATCAGAAGAGGGCCACGAGAAATGCCCGTCCCCGCAATTGGTCAGTGCTTTGGTTTAAGCCATCAGTCACTCTCCATTCCGCCTGGACGAAGACGCTGGGGGTAATATTATACCGTCCCATGGCAGTGGTTCTGGTGCCTGATTGTGCTAACTCCTGATCGATGTGATCCACCCGGGCTCCGACGACCCACTGTTTGTCGGGTATGAACAGAACTTCGCCCATATAATTTTGGAGATCTCGCGCATTGACAGCTTCAGATCTGAAATACCCCAGGGTGGCAATAAATGGTCCGACTTTCGCCTCACCTGCTACGCCGAACTTGTCTAAGGCCTTCTTGGCATCAGGGACGCCCAGAGTCGCGTTATTCACCACATCTCGTTTATAGATGGCTCCAATGTTAAAGTTCTCAAAAAAGTTAAGGGCATAGGTTGCATAGAAGCCAGGGTCCCCTAGTCTGTTTGTGAGATTTGCATTGTTTGTGGGATTTAGACCTTGAGGTTGAAAGACCCCCACAGCGTACCGATGAGTGAGGTCCTTTGACTCTTCCCCGACCATTTGCCCGTTGATCTCAATTGCCGTGTTGTAAAATTCCTGCGCTTCGCTCTCGTCACCAACCGTTCCTCTATCGCGAGCACCGAGTATGCCGAGTTGGCTTTGGGCATAGTATCGCTGTTTAATCACCCGTTGTGAGTGGGAGAGAAAAGGCAGTGCGATGTCGAACTGGCCGGCTTTGACGTTGAGCAGGCCATGTCCTGTCGCCCCTAGGAGGTCGTTGATTTGGGCGTAGGCCTGACCGATGCCGACATTGCCTTCCGCGAAATTTACAACTCCGTAGCCAGAAGCTCTTCCGGTCTTCCCAAGCGGAGTGCCGGCCAACAGTTCAATTTCATCGATTTTCAGGAGTGAATTTTGGGAATTATTCGCATTCGAACCTCCATTCCCAGACCGATCTTTGTTAAATTCAGCTTCAACTTCGATCTCAGCCGAGAGCGGGACATGTTTCAGATCCTGTACGTCCTTCCACTCCTTATCTTCCGGAAATCGGAATCCGTTCGTGCGAAAATTTTGCCCAGTTTGGTTGAGTTTAGGGAAGGCACTATGGCAGGTCGAACAAGACTTTTCCGTCTGCCTGCTAAACGCGGGAATGGCTTCTGCCTCCTGTGGCGCGACTAGCGCCGACAATCCCCCGGCAGCTATGCTCAGCATGACCGCATACATCATTAACCGAAAACGCATGATACCTCCCCTTGTTAGGCCGTACACATTTACGGCGCGAATGCTCGGATATAGTGCACCAGTTTCCACACCTGCTCTTCCGTAAATTTTTTCTTATACCCCTCCATATCTGTTGTATCCAGGTCGCTCCCGTTAAGGATAATCCAGCAGAGTTGTCCATCTGGAATTTTTGCCATCAGTGTTTTGTCCGTATAGTCTCTTGGTTTCACATCCAGTCCCTTGGTGGCGGACCCCTTGCCATTCCCGCTGGCGCCATGGCACTTGACGCATTTGTCTTTATACATGTCAGCAGCCTCTTCCAGTACTTCGGGGCTCAGCGCCACAGGATTCTTCATCTTCAAAAACTCTTCCGGTGCAATCGGGGTCTTGCGTTCCGTGGCAAGCGTGGCTCCAGAATGCCCCAGGATCAACGTGAGCAGAACGAAAAAGCCCAGGCTAAGTATTTTCATGTTTCCTCCTTATGGGGGCTTGATCGTAGAATACAGCCATCCACTGGGATGGCCGTATCCTACACGTAGGCTTCGGCAGCGCGAAGGTTCGAACCTTTCCCGATGCGAGGCTCACCTCATAGGCTTCTGCTTCAAGCCCACGTTTCATGAAATCAGTAATCCGCAACATGGCCGGAGCCCATTCTCCCGGTCCGTGTCGCACGATCTCATTTTCGACCATCCAACGCACGCCCGGCAGGTATCGGGGCGATCAGTACGAGACCGCCAGCACCGAGGTGTGTCCGCAATCTGCCAGGACTGTGTGACCCTATCTGAAATAGATAAGAGCCAGATAAGAAGAAGATGAGAAGTTGATAAGAATTAGGTGAAATGAGCGGAGTGAACGGTCCCGATGAAAACGAGGTTAGGAGGCCTGTTTATCGGAGATCTTGTACCCAAAGTCTCGCACTGTCTGAATCAGTTTTTTCTTAGAGCCGGCATCGACTTTCTTTCGAAGATAGCCGATGTAGACATCAACGACATTTGTCAGGGTGTCATAATGATATCCCCAGACTTGTTCGAGAATCGACACGCGGCTTAACGCCTTGTTGGGGTTGGACATCAAGAACTCAAGGAGGTCGAACTCCTTCCGGGTCAACGAAATGACCTTGGCCCCGCGGCGAACTTCGCGGGAGTCTCGATTCAGCATGAGATCGGCTACCGTCAGCTCCACAATCGATTCCTTGTACGGTTTGCGGCGGAGGAGCGCTTTGATTCGAGCGAGCAGTTCTTCGAAGGCAAAGGGTTTGGTGAGATAATCGTCTGCGCCGTAGTCGAAGACGCGGAGCTTGTCTTGGAGCGCCTCTTTGGCTGTTAGGATCAAGATTGGGGTCTGGATCTGCTCATGGCGCAGGGCCTGGCAGACCTCGTGCCCATTTTTCTCAGGAAGGAGGAGGTCAAGGATGATCACATCATAGGGGTCCATGCCCTTCTGAATGCCTTCATGCCCGTCCTGGGCGAGGTCCACGAGGTAACCTTCCGCCTCAAGGCCGCGCTTGACGAAACTTGAAATCCGCTCGTCGTCTTCAACTATGAGGATATGGATACTCACGCATGCTTTCTCTATGAGAGGAAAGTTGATATCCGTTTGACGAATGCAGTCGGGTTTTGTAAATGCACGGTGGTTCTTGTTCGGAGATCACGATGTTCCTATCCGCTACCTGGGGGATCGGGGTTTGTGGAGGGGGAGTTCAATGGTAACCGTGGTCCCCCGATTGAGGACACTTGCAATGGAAACTGTCCCATTGTGCGCCTCGGCGATCCATTTGGCGATCGGCAGCCCCAGGCCCGACCCGCTCCGGACCAGGTCCTGACGTCTTTGTTTCACACGATAAAACCGCTGAAACACATGAGGGAGATCCTCCTCCGGTATCCCAATGCCGTTATCGGCTACAGTGATCCGGGTGGAGGTCCCGTCGCTGTCCAGATTCACGGTGATCGCTCCTTCCGGTTTTGTATAGTTAATCGCGTTGGTGATGATGATCATGAACAGTTGTCGAAGGCGCTGCGAATCCCCGTTCACAATGATGGGAGGGGCGTTTCGGCTGGTCAGCGTGACAGCGATGTGTTTTTTCTCCGCCAGTACGCGCGCTTCCTGGTACATCTCCAGGAGAATCTCGGGCAGCGGAGTAGGCTGCTTGTCGATCTCAATGGTACCCGACTCGGATCGTGAGATAAACAATAGATCTCCAACCAGCTGATTGACCTGGTTCGTCAAGTGGACGATCCGCTCCAGGGTGGTTTTGTATTCAACAATGGGCTTATCCTTTCCTCGGATGGTCACTTCGGCTTCGCCGCGAATCACGGTCAACGGCGTCCGTAGTTCATGACTGATGTTGGCAAGAAACTCCGATCGCGTTTCATTCAATTCCGTAAGTTTCTGGTGAGCCGCCTTGAGCGCTTCTTCGCCTTTCCGGCGTTCCGTAATGTCTTCGACGCTGCAGAAGATATAGAGATCGTTATCTCGTTCAATCAGATTGCCGAACAGTCGCACCGGCACCAAATGCCCATCACGATGAATATAGTGTTTCTCATAATGCTCGAAATATCCCGTCTTCATAATGGTGTCCATGATTTTGCGGGCCTGTTCGTCATACGTTTTCGGTGTCAGCTCCCAGTACGTCATGCCCAACACTTCGCTGCGGAGTCGCCCCACCATCTCAGCATAGGCTTCGTTGCAATCCACGATGGATCCATCCACGTCGAAGAGGGCTAATCCGATCGGCGAGAGATCGAACAGCGTCCGGTTGTATTCCCTGCTTGCGATGAGTGCTTTCTCCGCTTGCTTGCGTTCCGTCACGTCCTGCTTGATGCTGATGAAGTGGCTGATTTCCCTGTTCTGGTCATACACCGGGGTAATCGTCTCCTCTTCCGTGTACAGGCTCCCATCCTTCTTTCGATTGATGACCTCGCCCTGCCATACGTTTCCGCTGACGATCGTGTCCCACAGATTTTGATCGAACGCCTGATTGTGCTGTCCGGCTTTCAGGCTGCGCAGATCCTGGCCGATGGCTTCTTCAAGGGAATAGCCGGTCAGCGCCGCGAAGGAAGGGTTGGCCCAGGTGATTCGTCCTCTCCGGTCCGTAATGACCACCGTGTTTGCTGCGGATTCGAGCGCGGCGCCGCGCAGCCGGAGTTGCTCCTCCGTTTGCTTGTGCTCCGTCATGTCTTTAGCGACGCGGGCAACTCCCGTGATGCGGCCGTCCTCATCCCGCATCACGGCTTCGGAAAGAAGCATTGGGATTGCCCGTCCGTCTTTCGTCCGGTACGTTGTTTCTCCTTGACCAATCACGTTCTGCAGCACGAGATCTTCACGGGAGGCTTCGGAGGATGCTGGTTCATGTTGTGGGAGGAGGACAGTTATGTGTTGACCCAACAGCTCATGTTCTTCGTATCCGAGGAGCGCCAAGGCGGCTCGATTGACGCTCGCGATGGCGCCATCAGGACTGACGACGATCAAGGTGTCGATCATCGAACGAATGATGTTGTCCACGTAGTTCTTGGACACGGTGGTCGCCAACAGCTGCTCGGTCATGCTATTGAATCCTTGCGCCAATTCTCCCAGCTCGTCGTGGCTAGATACAGGGACGATGATGCGCAAATCCCCTTGAGCGACTTTCTTAGTCGCGGCAGTGAGAGGGCCGATGACATGAAGGGACTGCCGGAGCAACCAGGTAAAGAGGGTGCCTCCCAGCATGACGGTCAAGCCGCTGATGAGCAGGGTTCGAATCACCAGCGTGTCGAGCCGCCTTTCAAGTGCTTGCCGGTCCAGGAACACACGGATCCAGCCGTCCGGGGAGACCGCTTCTTGCCTGTCGGCTAGGTTCGCTTTCGCAGGGTCAGCGACAGCGTTTCCAAATTCCGACACGATATGCCCCTTCGCAAGCACCGTGTCCTGCTGCCAGGTATCTGTGGTCTCGTTCAAAGACAGATCTTCAGCAGTGAGTTCGATACCCGCAAATTCGATCCAGAGGGTTTTGGGTGAACGATACGTGAGAATGGCCAGCACGTCCTCCGTTTCACCGAGCGATTGGAGGAGGGTGGTAAACCCTTCGACGTCGCGGTTGCGGTAATACGTTCTCGACTCGGATGCGATGGCCTTGGCGAGCGAGCGCCCGCGAATCTTGAACTCTTGCAGCATGGCGTCGCGGCTCGACGTATAGGCAAAATAGGTCAGACCGCCGACTGCGCAGAAGAATACGACAAAGAAGAGAGCCATCAACTTGTATAGCAGTGAGTGCTTCATGCCGGCGCCTTCAGCGGCTATTCAATGATCAGGACCACTTTCACTTGGCTGCTGCCGATCTTTTTCAGGTGCGACAGGCTGACATACCCGATGGCGCCTTCGATGGTCGCGACGAAGCTGACGACGGTTTCGTCGGATCGCTCAATGACGCTCTGCACGGGAATCGGCGTGCCCTGGCGATAAAACACTTCGTCCGATGCGGCGTTGAGCACGTGCCCGTAAAATTGCTTTCTGATGGGAGCGGAGATTTCTCGATTGACCAGCTTGATTCTCTCGCCGTTCGGCCAATGGATGGTTTCGCCGTGATACATGCTGGCGACGGCCACCTCACGCAACGGCTCGGAGGAGTTATTTTTGTTGACGATGACGGCGATGGACTCAGCGTGGGCGAAGGCAGCGCACAACCAGATGGCGGCCGCGCTGGCCAGCACTTCCGGCCAGCGGTGTCTTGTATGGGGCGAGAGACTCATGGTATGGCCGTTAGAAAATCCACGCGACGGAGGCGAGAAACCCATCGGAGAGATTCTGTGGGTCTTGGCCGTCATTGAATTGATACTCCGCCTTGATCACGTAATCTTCGACCGGACGATAGTTGAATCCGACAATATACTGATCTCCGGACAGACTGCCCGAGGGACTCGCGGTGGTATTGGTCTTCGTATGGCCGATGAGGCCGACAAGTGCGAAAGTTGGGTTGTTGAAGTGTCTTCCTAGGACGGTCGAGTTCAAGGCAGAAAACCAGAAGCGGTAGGTAAGCTGGGCATAGTAGCCCCACAAACTCGACGGCGCCGTCGATCCTTCGATATTAAAACGTGCGAATTCGCCTCTGAGCACAAAATTTTCCAAAATGCTCACGTTTCGAGGCTTGAATTCCCCATCGAGTGCCATACCGGTAATCTTGTCGCTGCCGCCGGGCCTATAGGCTCCACGGTATCCCGAAAATCCGATTTCGTACTGGTCGAAGAATTTAAAGGTCCCACGGCCAACAATCGCCTTATCGCCATTATTATCAGGGCGCAAGCCTGTTTTTGCACTTTGCAGACCGAGGTCCGGGATATTGCCGGGCGCCGCGATAAACTGATCTGTCAGCCCGTTGACCACCTGAATGTCGTAGGTCGCTTTGATGTGATCCGAGACCTGTAAGAAACCGAACGCGCCGAATCCCAAATCGCCCCAGTTGGTGGGGGTCACGAGACGCGCGACGGAGGGGGGGCGTGTGAGGTCCCGGCGAGGGTCGAAGTGATCAAGGTTGAACTTGCCGAACGGAATCAGCAATACACCGGCACGAACGTTGAACGCTTGAGCAAGCAGAAGGTCGACGTATGCCTGCTCTGCCTCCGCGTTTCCTCTTGGAAGACCAAGATCAATTTCGGAGTAGATGCGAATTCGGTCGTGGATATTTCCCGAAATCAGTAATTCCAAGTTGCCGTCATAAGTCGTGCGCCGGTCCTTGAGATTTTCGAACGTGACGGCACCGTAGGCGCCTACTTTGATGTTCTGGACAAGCTGATCCGACAAGCTGCTCTGTTGTTTTTCTACGAGTTGGAGGCGGTCTTTCAATTCCGTCAGTTCTGTTTGGTGCTGTTCCTCAATCTGCTGGAGCCGTTCTTTCAGCTTGTCGACCGTATCCTCCTTGTGCGTCACAGCCGGTTGGTTGACGGTCTGAGCAAACAGCCTGCTTGGAGCAAGCATGTAAAGGAGGAGAACCACGAAGACGGCTTTGTACAGTATGGAAGTCCACACATCAGTGCGCTTACGAAACCGAGGCCGATGTTCTCTCATGCCATACTGCTCCTTATCGAAGCGGGGTGATGATCCAGTTGCCGATCACCCCTTTTCCTCCGGGACGACTGGTGTAGAGTCGCTGTCGGTCGGCCGGTAGTAACTCCCATTGAAACAATTGCTGCTGATACGGATTCTGCTCTCCCTGGTAGACAGGCCTTCGTAGCTCTTCGATGATCAGATGCAACTCGTCGCTCACGATGAACGTGAAGCCTTTCGTGCGTCGATCCGGCGTCTCGTCATCCGCAATCGTGAAGGCCACCACTTCCTGCGAAAGAGCCGATCCGAACGCCTTCGAGATTTCCTGCGCCAGCATTTTTCCCTGATTTGCAGTAAACACCCTGCGCGGGCGACTCGAAGTGAACGGCAAAAACGAACTTTCACGGTATTCGAGAGATTCTAAGAGTGTCAACATCTTTTTAGGGGTGATGGTGTAGGGATGACGATGTGGACCAAGCGATGGATATCCAGGGGGTAACTCTCGGAGGGCAACCCATGCAGTCTCAGATTGATAAATAATGAGATTCGGATGGGTTTCGCACGACATAGAACTGCCAATGACCAGTATGAAGCACGAGGCAATTAACCAATGAAACAGGTTTGCCGGGCAGTTGATGATCGGCGCCCTCACGGAAGATTTGCCAATCTCCAGGCCTGTGCGGTCACATACCAAGCCACGGTGTGCATAATCTCCAGGCGTCCATTTCCAATATAGCCCACGACAGCCCTCCCGCTCCCTTTAAGCCACCAGATATATCGCAACTTTGACGTGGGGAAAACTCCTATTCAGCTACACCATCACTTCGAAGTCGTGTATCTCAGGCATGAGCATATCGATGATGCCTACGTTCGCGGCTCGCGAGACCACTCAAAACCCAGCAGGCCATTCGACGCTTCGAGGACTTCGTGGCGTCCCCTTCCTGCGCAGCACGAAAGAAGCACGCGCGTTTCTCCTCGACCGCCTTTCGTGGCTTCCTGGCTCGGTGGGCGGTTCCTCTAGAGAGGCGCAGAGAGGAGGCCTCGGAAGAGGGCCGGACTACAAGGGCCTCACTCCAAAAGGGAGGAAGATACCCTCACGCTCTGTGCTTTGTATAGACCCCGCATTATTCTCCTTGAGTTCTAACTCCAAGTGCGGGCGGTAGTAATGATACCGGGCGAGGAAGGTTGCGACCTCGGGGATTAGGCGCGAAAGGCATAGTTGAGTTCCCCCTCCCCCTCCAGCATAATGCGCACAATTCGCTTTGCACCGTGATTTTGAAGGAGTCAACGCGCCATGGCAGAAAATATCGATACCCTTCTCAAGGAAAGTCGTGTGTATCAGCCGACCCCTGAAACCAAAGCCGTGGCCCATATTCAGGACTACGAGAGCGCCTATAAGAAATCCATCGCCGACCCTGAAGGCTTCTGGAGCGATGTCGCGAAGGAGCTTGAGTGGTTCTCCCCCTGGACCAAGGTGTTGGAATGGAATTATCCCTGGGCCAAGTGGTTCGTCGGCGCGACGTGCAACATTGCCTATAACTGTCTAGACCGTCACGTCAACACCTGGCGCAAGAACAAGGTTGCCGTCATTTGGGTCGGGGAAAACGACCAAGAACGGGTCATTACTTACGGCGAACTCTACCGTCAGGTCAATCGTTGCGCAAATGCGCTCAAGAAACTTGGGCTCACGAAAGGTGACCGAGTCACCATCTACCTTCCGAAAGTTCCCGAACAGATTGTCGCCATGCTCGCCTGCGCACGCATCGGCGCCATTCATAGTGTGGTGTATTCTGGGTTCAGCGCCCCGGCCCTCGCGAACCGCATTCAGGACGCAGAATCCAAACTGGTCATTACGGCCGACGTGGGATTTGACCGAGGCAAGATCCTCAACCTCAAGCCAGTGGTCGACCAAGCCGTTGCAAATTCTCCCACGGTCGAACATGTCGTGGTCTTACGTCGTCAAACGCCTGAAATAGCCTTATCCGCGCCAAAGGAAATCGATTGGCACGACTGGGTCAAGGGCGAAAAGTCAGTCTGCGCAGCCGAGCCTCTTGATGCAGAGCATCCCTTGTATATCCTCTATACCTCCGGCACGACCGGGAAACCCAAAGGCGTGGTCCATGTCCATGGCGGCTATATGGTCGGGACCTACATCACCACGAAATACGTCTTCGATCTCAAGGACGACGATGTCTATTTCTGTGTCGCCGACCCAGGCTGGGTCACCGGCCACAGTTATATTGTGTATGGTCCTCTCCTCAACGGGGCCACGATCCTCACAGCTGAAGGCAAGCCGGATTATCCCAATCCTGGCCGCTGGTGGGATTTGATCGAACGCTATGGCGTCTCGATTTTCTATACAACCCCAACCGCCATTCGCCTGCTTATGCGCTACGGAGAAGACTGGCCCAAGAAATACGATCTCTCCACCCTCCGCATCCTGGGCAGCGTGGGCGAGCCGATCAATCCGGAAGCGTGGGAATGGTTCCATCGGGCAGCCGGCGGAGACAAACCCATCATGGACACCTGGTGGCAGACCGAAACAGGGGCCATCCTGATTACTCCCCTGCCAACCGTGCCCTTGAAACCAGGCTCCGCAACTAGGCCCTTCCTCGGCATCGAGGCCGATGTGGTGGACAAGGAAGGCAATAGTCTCCCTCCCAACGCCGGCGGATTTGCCGTCATCACAAAGCCCTGGCCTTCGATGATGCGGACCATCTACAAAGATCCGGAGCGCTACAAGACCTATTGGAACACGATCCCAAACTGCTACACCGCCGGCGACATCTGCCACAAAGATGCAGACGGGTACATGTGGTTCATGGGTCGCGCCGATGATGTGATCAAAGTGGCCGGCAACCGGCTCGGCACCGCCGAGGTCGAAAGCGCGTTGGTCAGCCACCCAGCCGTGGCCGAAGCGGCTGTGATCGGTAAACCCCACAAACTCGTCGGCGAGTCCATCAAGGCCTTCGTCATTTTAAAGCAGGGCCAGGTCGACAGCCCGGCCCTCATCCAGTCGATTAAGGATCAAGTGATGCAGGAATTGGGCAAGATCGCCGTGCCGTCTGAAATCGACATTGTGTCTTCGCTCCCTAAAACCCGTTCCGGTAAAATCATGCGGCGAGTGCTCAAAGCGAAAGAGCTCGGGCAGGACGTTGGCGATATTTCCACAATCGAAGATTGATGACACATCAACACACCAGGCGATCGATGAGACATCTGTGCGCGTAGCAAACAATCGGAGGTTGTTCATGTCTCCAGCAACAGGTCCAAGAATGATGATGGCAATCGGAATACTGGCACTGGGTCTGGCGGCGATCACCCCAGTCGTCAGCTCAGCTGCCGAACCAGTCAAGCAGGAGAAGAAGGCCGGCAAACCGGCACAGGGGCACACAAGCACACCTGCCCCACAAACACCCGCGAAAAAATTTTCCACGGCAGAGATCGCCGGAAAAGCTCCATCCTGTTTCGGTGAGGCACCAACACTCAACAAGCTCTCACCTGACCAAGGGAAAGCGGGCGACAAGGTAACGATTACGGGAACCAATTTCGGTGCAGCAGCCTGTATGCGAGGTGTCTCGTTCGGCCCAGGCCACTCCGCTCAGTTTCGTCAGACAAATGACAGCATTGCCACGACCGTGCCTCGTGGTGGAAAGAAAGGCCTGGTCCTCCTCACAGTCACCACCGCCTCAGGAGAAAGTTCAAAACCGTTTCTCGTAAAATAGAAAGGGGGAGGAGCGGCCAGGTGCCCTTCTTGCTCGCAGAGCCCCCACGATAAAACAGTGGTCGCTCGATGCGCGCAGTAAAGGGCACCCTTGGCCGCTCCTCTGAAGAGAGGCAGGGGATTGGAAGGTGCTCAAGCAACGCGCGCCCTCAGAAGGGCCTCGTTGGACACGCGCAATGGGAGACCATACTAGCCCGCCCTCAAAAGAGACGGTAGAAAAGCTATGCTCGTTCGATGCGTGCAGTAAAGGGCCGCCTTGGCACACTCCTTTAGAGAGAAGTGTAGAGAATTGTGACGCGCTCGCCTACCCCAAGGGAACAGTAGAAAAATGTGGAGGAAATATCTGAGGGAACTCATCGGACATGCGGCGTAAACCAGGCGAACCGATTTATCTGAAACGTCACATACTAGGGCTCGCTGCGGCCGTAGTAGCGCCAATTCTCCTCCCTCTTCTTTACCACCGCTATATTACTCCACTGAGTTTTTCCACCATATTCGCCGTCAGCCTGATCATTGCACTCATCGGGAGTATCGCGCTCTATTTCGCCTACCGATCCTCGGCTCAAAACGAACCGTGAACGGTGAGGCGTAAAACGTGAAATGTAGAGACGACGGATAGACTTTTCCTGAAATCTCTCACGCCTTACGTTTCACTTTTCACGTTCTTCGTATTCGGCTTCTGATGTGTCCATACGAGAGGAGTTGTCGCATCAGCAAGATAGGCTTGCCCAAACCCTAACACCAAATGTGCGTCGTATAGCCGCAATTCCCAGAGGGCAAAATCTGCAAAACCAAACATCATGGCCGATTGAGGAAAGCGGGCGAGATAACGCTCCTTCACTTCGGCATAGTCTGGCGCACTAACATCCAGCAGCAACGCCTCACCCTGTAGATTCATCCGCCGTAGAGCCAAGGGGTTCTTCCCGGGCCGATCCGGCTCCGAGACAAACAGCCCTATACGAGGGTCACGTAACAGATGTTCGGTGTGCAGCGCCAACCGACTCACATGAATATAGGCGCGCGTCCAATCCTTGCCAAACACATAGGGTACATGCGACCCAAACGGCCGACCGTTCCTGAGTGTCAGCAGAACCCCTGTACGAATCTTCTCGGTCAGCTTCGCCCAAGCAGCCTGAACCTCCTCACTCAACATCGCGTCAGACATGGCCATAGAGATATCCTTCCTCCATCTACGTGGTGATCGTGCCTCGCGCTGGAAATAGAAATAAGAATCTACCTCCCCGTATCCGCTATGTTCAATCTAGGAACTCTCGGTCCTGGAGGCGCCTGATGAAACCGACCGTAATCACCGAAAAATGCCCAACCCTTACAATGAGCGGGCGGTTGATTGTTAAAGTCTCAAAATCCTAGCCTATGTACGCGTGATCTGCCGTTATCAAAATGGATAAGACCCTGTATCGGTTTGTATCGGACGATTTCTCTGAAAGGAGACACAGCCCTCTACATCCCATCGATATTTCAAGGGGTTGCATTCTTCAGTTGTTTGGAATAAAGAATGCATTATGTTCACCTCAACAGGCTGTGTGCGTACAGCTAGCCCCATCGGAATATGGAATAGTCATCAAGGGTCGATGGTGGATATTCTTCACGTGGAGCCATCTTCGCCATCGAAACGACGTTGAATACAGCTCTGACATGACGATGATGTCTCTAACTCAAAGGAGGACTTTAACTATGTTCGCGGAACAGCATAGAATACTGAGGCAATGGCTTGCGCCAATAGTTGTCAGCTTGGCACTTCTTCTCAGCGGTGGACCCATGGTTGCCCAGGCTGCGGGTGAAGGAGCTGCCCACTATACTGACACGGTGACCCCCAATGCACGGGTGGATTGGACGACCGGCATAGCCACCGCCAAAGGCATCGGTATTCCACCGAAGAACCCTGCAAGCGCGCTTCAAGCAAAAGAAATGGCAAAGTCGGCCGCATGGGCTGTTGCACTCCGGAACCTCTTGGAGGTCGTGAGAGGCGTGCGTGTCGATTCAACGACGACGGTCAACAATTTTGTCATGACCAACGACGAAGTTCGCACGCGCGTTGAAGGGATGGTCAAAGGGGCAAAGCTCGTCAAAGAACAAGAGATGCCGGACGGATCATTTGAAACGACTGTCGAGATGAAGCTGACCGGCGATTTCTCCGGCGTGATACTCCCGAAGTCGTCGCCAAGAACTGACCCATTACCGCAATACAAGAAACCCGTCGTGGACGGGCACACCATTTCGAAGTCCTATTCAGGCTTGGTGGTCGATGCGCGGGGGACCGGTGCACAAACAGCGCTCGCGCCTCGCATTTTAAATGAGCAGGGTGACGAGGCCTACTCAGTTGCCTACGTCGAGCAACGCGGCGTCGCTGAACAAGGAATTGCCATCTATGTGCCGGACTTGCCAAGCGCCCAAGCGAACCCACGCGTTACAAACACTCCCTTGCTGGTCAAAGCACTGAGGGCCAGCGGAAATAATCACACAGATCTGGTCGTGAGTGATGCCGACGTGCAGACGATCCATGGCGTGCCCGAACACTTTAAGTTTCTAAAGCAGGCCAAGGTCCTGGTCATCCTTGATGCGAAGTAACATCGATTCATACGGTCACTCACATACTGTGAAGAGGAAGGGACCATGAGACATCAGCCTGACAGACGTATATGGCGGACCACCGGCTTCCTATACGCACTCGTCTTCAGTAGCATAGCCCTCTGCCTCCCCTCCCTCTACAGCATGGCAGGACAGGATGCGCCCAAGCCCCTCGAAACAGTGCGCGGGAGTGGCTGCTACAAGTTCGGCGACGAAGAAACACCGGCAAAAGCCAGGCGAGGCGCCATGTCCCTCGCGCAAGAGCAGGCGATCCGCAGCCATCACGTCTTTGTAGAATCCTCCCAACGCGTGAAGAACTTCCAGCTCGAAGAAGATCTGATTCAGACGGCCAGCGCCGCCATGTTGCAGGAGATTCAGATCGAGAAAGAGGAGCGCAAAGCTCAGGAAATCTGTATCACAATTACCGCGAAGATCAGTCCGGTGTCGATGGAGGACATGATCAGGCAGCGGCTCAACGCCAAAGAGATTGCCCAAAGCGCCAAAACCGCACTCGTGCCCAACCAGCCCACGTTCGGGCTGAAGGTCTGGACCAATAAACCTGAAGGCCGATTCCACGAAAACGAGAAGCTGATCATCTACGTACAGTCCGATCGAGATGCCTATCTAAAGCTGGACTATTTTCAGGCAGACGGAACCGTGGTCCATCTCGTCCCCAATGTCTATCGCGGCCAGGCCTTCATCAAAGGGGGGAAAAAGTATGCCTTCGGCGATGAAACAAGCCCCGAGCAGTTTGTCATCAACCCGCCCTATGGAACCGAGGCCATCAAGGCAATTGTCGCGGTCCGTCCCTTCGACATCGGAACAGAGGGAGAGCCGCCCACCAGCGACAGCCGGACGTATCTCCAGAGCGGACTCCGCGGCATCAAAGTCGTGGCAGCCACATCCTCCGTCGAAATTTCAACCGAAAGCCAAGCCGTAGCCACCTACAAGAAAGAGACCGCCAAGCCCACGGCCCCACAACAACATCCCTGATAGGCGTGCGGAATAGCACTCAAATGGACAGGTACCTCCCCCGGATCTGGCTTCTCATTGCAGTCGCTATCATAAGCTGGGCCATGAGCGGCCAGGGCGCGATGGCAGCCCAACCGCTTGAGACCGTGTCAGGAACAGACTGCTACACCTATGGCGACGATCAAACCCCGGCGCTCGCCAAACGAGCAGCCTTAGCCCTCGCCATGGAGCAAGCCGTTCGTAGCCATCATGTGTTCGTCGAGTCCTACAGCACGGTGAAGAATTTCCAACTTGAGGAGGACATAGTCGCGACGGCAAGCACCGGCATACTTCTGCACACTCGCATCGACAAGGAAACACAGGAGGGGCAAAAAATCTGCAGATCCATCACGGCACAGATCAGCCCCGTGAAATTAGATGAAGTCATCCAGCAGAAGGCCAAAGCCAAGAAAGTGGCAGAGGCAGCCCAGATCCCCGTACTGACAGAGGGTTCCTCCTTTGAATTAAAGGTTTGGACGAACAAACATGCCGGCGAAGTCTATAGAGAAGGCGAGGACCTAGAGGTTTCCGTTCGTTCCAATCGCGATGCGTTTTTAAAGGTCGACTACTATCAGGCCAATGGCACAGTCGTGCATCTCGTTCCAAATATGTTTGTCGACGACGCCTTCGTGCAGGCGGGTAAGACCTACACGTTCGGCGGCAAACATGCGCGTTATGGCTTCAGAGTCATTGCCCCATTTGGCGCCGAAGCCATCAAAGCTGTGGCCAGTACCAACCAGCTCGATTCACTCTTGGCTTCAGACAAAAAATCCGAAGATAGCGAAGCGTATCTGAATAACTTTCACGCCACAATGCGGGGCATCAAGATCATCGCAACCCCAGGTCAGCCAGCTCAGTGGGCCGAAGCAGCCGTTGGGTTGACCACTGCCAGCAAGGGTACTCTGGAGCAGAGCCAGCTACTCTCTACCGTCCGCGGGCGCAAATAAGACTCTTTCATTTCCCATAGCGATAGCCCACACCAGCTTTCGTTCACCCTCGTCAACGGATCTGCCGCCTTTAAACCAGATCAGGTCCGGAGTTGGGATTTCCGGCTGACGAAAAGAGGGGGCATGGCACAGAACCGGTATATGGCGAAAGAGATCATTGGGCAGTTGCGGACCATCGAGGATGGAGCGCACCCAGGATGGTCGGCCCCTCAAGATGTTCACGGTGGTGGATGAGTACACCCGCGAATGCCCGGCGATTGCGGTCCAACGGCGGCTCACGTCTCGGGACATGCAGGAGGTCTTGAGTGAGTTGTTTTTGCATCGAGGCCTGCCCACGCATGTTCGGAGCGAACAACGGCCCAGAATTTATCGCGCGGGCCTTGCGGGCTTGGTATGGCATGCTGACCATCGCGCCGCTCTTCATCAAGCTAGGGAGTCCGTGGGAGAATGGGTGCGGCGAGTCCTTTAACGGGAAATTGCGGGATGAGTTGTTGAATGGGGAGCGTAAGCTTCCCCCAATCTGAGACGGTCCATAAGGAGAACTTTCTGGCACTGACGTTGGCCCCATTCTGAGACAGATCTTAACTAGAACAGACGGCTTCTTCGGCGATCTGTTGTCCCTGACGTTGTTTGAGAAACTCGTTCGGGGTCAGGTGCCCGAGTGAGCTATGTGGGCGGCGGTGATTGTAATCCATCCGCCACGCTTCGATGATGGCCTGGGCCTCGGCGAGCGAGGTGAACTGGTGCACGTTCAAACACTCATCTCGCAGTCGTCCGTTAAAGGATTCAATGAAGGCATTTTCCACGGGTTTTCCCGGTCGAATGAAATCGAGCTGCACGCTCCGTCGATAGGCCCAATCTTCAAGGGCGCGCGATTGAAATTCCGTCCCATGATCCACCGTGATGGACCGTGGGCCTGCCATACCGTTCAATGCTCGATCTAAGGCCTGGCCCACCGTTTTCCCTGACATCCAAAATCCCACCTCTAGTAACGGACTATGACGACTCCAGTTATCGACGACCGTCAGAATCCGAAACGGCCGCCCGTCGGCCAGAGTATCATGTACAAAATCCATGCTCCATCGCTCAGTCGGTCCTATCGGCGTGGGCGCCGGGCCTCGGTGCAGGGCGATATGTTTTCGGCGCCGGACCCGCATACGGAGCTGCAAGCCCTCGAGTCGATAGAGCCGTCGCACCCGCTTGCGATTCACGAGCCAGCCTTCGCGTCGTAAGAGCACCCAGATCCGCAGAGACCCAAACCGCGGGCGGGCAGGGGCCAGATCGCGAATGCGCATCCGCAACGCGGACTGATCTTTCGCTCGGCTTCGTCGGTACCATGCGGCCCGACTGAACTGGGCGAGGCGACAGGCCCGCAGGCCACTGACCTGAAACGTCCTGTAAAACCAGGCGGCCAGTTCTCGACGGCGTGCGGGCCTCAGACTTTTTTTCGCAAGGCCTCCGACAGCATATGCTTGTCGAGCGAGAGGTCAGCGACGAGCCGTTTGAGTCGGCTATTTTCTTCTTCCACCTGTCGGAGGCGCCGCAACTCGCTCACGCCGAGGTGGGCATACTTCTTTTTCCAGGCGTAGAACGTGGCGTCACTCACTCCGAGCTGCCGGCAGAGGTCGCCGACGGGGGTGCCAGATTCGGCTTGGCGGATTGCGTACACGATCTGCTCCTCCGAAAACTTCGATCGCTTCATGGGTCCGCTCCTTTCGTGCGAGACCACCGAAGCTGCCATCGTACTCTAGTTTCAACCTGCCGTCGTTTTCCGGGGAGACGTCACCACCATTGAGCCATGTCGAACTGATGAAGGCAGAATTTAGCCAGTCATTTTCTCTAATTCTGTACGTGAGAGTTGCGGTCGGTCCGTTAAGTGCTGAAACGCCCTTCGAATCAAGTTGTGAGGCGCTAACCTGTGGGGCAGACCAGTATGCAAACCAAACTTTATAACCGACCTTTAGGCTCAATCTATCACCCAGAAGCGTTTCCGTTTCCTGTGCATAGAGAGGTAGAGGCAACAGAACTCCTATCAACAAT
>NEWT02000035.1:683268-688216 GCA_002869925.2 Nitrospira sp. CG24A | reverse complement strand
GATGTGGTCTGGAACAACGAGAGCAAGGACTGCTTGCACGTGATCCCGTACTAAATCATATCGGCAGCGTTCTCAGTGTCATCCATGGGCGACCTCCTACTACGGTGGGAGGTCGCCCATGTTGTTTTAATAAACTGACCATTCGCGAGCTCTGGAACTCTGACTCTTCCCGGACTTGCTCTCTCCTGTCATTGACTATGCAAGCAGCCACAGAGGCACACCTATCCTCCCGAGTCTGATGATCTCGGACATAGTTGACCGCACTAGTATCAGTGCGAGATTTCTCTAGGTCTGTCGCATGCACCTATGCAGCCCGACGGTGGTCGGTTGAGGCGTACGTGACTGCCTCTCTCGGCGCATCAATCTTGCTGTTCGGCTCTTTAGGCGACTTCTTCGGCTTGGAGTACAAAATAGCTACACATTCGAAGACGGTCGCCACCATTGCCACGAAACCTATCATGATCCCCCAATATACCCATGACATAAGTCACACCCTCGCGTGTGAATCACGCGAGTCCTTTCCTGCACGTTCTTATGCCGCCATGCGATACACCCACTTGGTTGCCTGTCGTTCCATATCGGCAAGTGCTTTGGTTTCTCTGCTCCGAGCTGCCAGCGAAAGTCCTCCAAAGAAGATAGTGGCCAGCATGAGGCCGGCAACAATCAGGTAGCCCATTGGAGTTTCAGGCCAGGACGCAGGCTCAGTGGAGGCGACCGCTGCATTTTCAGGAAAAGATTCGATGGCTGCCAGCAAGGTCAATTGATCCGTTAGTGCCTCGGTACGAATGGCGGCGACCATGAGACTCGCCAGTTGTTCTTGTTGTACAGCCCGGACCTCTTCCGATTCTGTTTGGGCTTGCGTCACCTGCACAAGAGCAGTCCCGAGTCGCTCCTGGATCGTGCCAGCCCGCTCGGTGTAATTCTGAAAGGCGTCCACAATCTCGCGTCCGAGGGTCGCCTGCCATGTGGATGTGAAATCGTGATCAAGACGTTGCCCTCTGGACTCAGTTATGCGAATCATATTGGTGTTGTATTCTGAAAGATACTGATCAGCCGACAATACTCCACTTCGAATGCCGTGCGCGGTGAAATTCACAATCGCCTTTCCCATGACGTACTGGATACGGGCCATATGGTCGGCTGGGACTGTCGCAGCCTGGCTCATGATAGCCCCGAAGGGGCTGCCTTGGAGCGATTGGGACTCTTGATGAGCGAGGGTTGCCAAGTTCCATTCGGATGCAGATTGGGCTATGAGCTGATTGGTCCGGCGTTCGAGGAGCGCTTGGTCGACAAGGGCTTGGCCTAGGGCCGGTTGGAGCGCGGTCATCCCGAGTTCAATGCCGGCAGGTTGTTCAATCGAGATGGGCTGTGGGGTGGCGATCTGATAGGTGCCGTTCGCAGCAAAAAAGATCAGCAAGGCTCCGAAGACAATCGCACACATGCCGACCCCCGCGATGATATCGATGGTGTTGTAGCGGTGCGACATAACGACCTCCTTTCGACAGCGGGCAATCGCGCGCGAGGCAAGCGCGGCACGCGACATCTTGCTCGAGTCACAAGGAATGGTTTCCAGTTCTTGGAGTTGGACATATGCTGTACCTTCCGGTGTGAAGGGGCGATGAGAGACAACAGAGTGCCGAGGCTCATCCGGGTGTTCGCTAGGGCACCGGGGGACGGTAACTGTGCTGTATTGCTTGAAAGAGTTGGATTGGCGAGGAGACTGCACTTGCCATGTCCATCCCGATGGATCTGTGCTCCACGGAGGATCATGGCTACCACCTCCCAGAATGAGGCGGCTCGTGAAGGAGTCTTTACTCTATGCCTTGGTAGCACACCGGTCAAGAGTGAGAATGGTAAGACAGTGGCGGATTGGGGCGACTCAGATCAATGAAGGTGAGATCACTTCCTGTCCTTGAAGGCGACGATTCGCTCATTCGGTTGGAGACGTGGATACCCATTGAGCCGTCATCGTTTCTCCAAAGAAACGGATCGCATTCCTCGCCGTGATGCCGATCTGCTCATACGATCTTTCGTTACTGCGGCGACGCGTTGATCTTGGTGGCTTCCTTCACAGGCGGTTCGATCTTGATGTTCGGTCCCTGAACCTTTGGAAGAATTCCCGCTCCGGTTTTTTCAAGCAACCGCTGGTCGTTCTGATTGATTGAAAGATGCTGGGACGAATGGACATCGTCGAATACCGCCGACTCAACCAGTGCCTTCTCGCCGGACGCGTTCATCTGACCAGGATCGTTGGCGAGGCGCTGTCCGTTTACGGGATCCACCGATTTCCCCATCGGATAGCCCGGATGTTTCGGCAGCATATCCGGATTGGCAAGAGCAACAGACACGAGAAGAGCGGCAATGAACGAACTGAGCCAGATGATAAGGGAGATCATCATGATGACACCTCCTTGTGGACAGCATGGATTCGAGAATCTGAACGATCCTTCATAGATCAATCTGGGCTTATGACCGAGCTGTACCTGTGTGCCGGCTTGGACTGACTGCGCCACCCACAGGTCTCATTCCCTTCGAAGACATCGGTCCGATGGCCCCATGCGCTTGCGAGTTCCTATTTGTGATGATGAGTGGATCGGTAATATTTCCACAGATGAGACACTTCCACCCGTCATACTCCCAGGCACGGTCCCCCTCGAAATGCGCGGCGATGCTCATTCCCCCACAACGTTCACAGGCCATAGGGTCCTCCATCAGGGCTTTGGAACACGTATGTGTGACAGTAGGTCTTCTCGCACATGATGCAGGAGCGTTTCTGTGGCGATCGCGAACTTGCTGTCGGTCGGTCAACGTCCTGGTTCAAGGCCGCCTCCTCATGAGTCTGTTCATCGGAACGCTGTTCCGGTTTCTCCAGATCATGAGGCTCGTCACTTTCACCGTATGAGGCCCACATCAAGAGAATCCAGGTGAACAGCATCAGGACGATCAGGGCAATGCGGATACATAGAAACTCTCTTCGGCATCAGGCAATTGATTGCGTTGTAGGCGTGCTTTGCGCCGTTTTGATCGAGTCACAGAGAGATATTTCAGACCTTGAGAATCAGTCCAGACCTGTACCTCCTCGAAGCACGGGCCTTCTATGTCGACGAGGTCAGCTGACGTGAATAAACCCGCGCGACCGTATAACCAGGCTAGATTGTGAGGAAGAGATTGAGAGGAAAGAAGGCTACAACTGGCCTGGCCACACTGGTGGATCTGTGCTCCGAGGAGGACCATGGCCACCACCTGCAGAAAGAAAAGGCGGTTACTGCCAATATATTCAGTCTACGCCCAGTGGCGAACCCGGTCAACGTGCTCAAACCCGATGTGCCTAAATCTGAGGGGACATTCCCCTATTTGACATGACGATGGAAGGGGGAGTATGAACAAAGTGTCCGTGCTCTCACCCTCAGAGAGGAGGTCGCTGATGGAAGACCTCGGTCCACCGGATCTGATTGGCCTGCCGAATTGAAGGCGAGTGGCTCGGCTGGAATGTTAGTTCCATCTTCATCTTCGACGGTCACACCTTTCCGTGTACGGGAATCACACAACGAGACTCGACCGATCGAAAGACAGGATGTTGACACATGAGGCTCCACCGCATAAGGGGAGCCCCATTATCCAGATCGAGCAGGCTCAAGGCCTTCAATCGCGCGCGGGTCTCTCCGGTACTACAACCACATAACGGTCATCGGCGCCCCAAGCGCCCGCCACGGGCACCACAAGGGTTCTCCGTTCCTCCTTCCCTTGATGGCTGCCCGTGGCGTTTCATGTTCTGATGGCACCCTGTGGCTCTCGGGGGATGGAGAGGTGTTTCAGAGATCAATCACCAGAGGAGGGGACCATGCTTGTTCATGAGGTCATGTCAACCGGAATTGTAACGGTTCAGAAGACAGATACGATTCGGTCGGCCGTGATGAAAATGATGCACCGTCACTGTGGGTCCCTTCCTGTGGTCGAGGCAGATAATAGGCTTGTTGGAGTGGTGACGTTGCGCGATGTCTTGATACAGCTGTATCCTAACTATGGCGACTATATTCACGACAATGTCCATAGCCGGAGTTTTGTCGAGATGGAAGATGGATACCCCGAGGTGCTTGGTGGAAAAGTCGAGAACATCATGAGCAAGAATCCCATGACGGTTGCGCCTCACGATCCTATTCTGGAAGCCGCCTCATACATGGGTCTCAAAAATTTCCGGCGCATGCCCGTCGTCGACAAGGGCACGCTCGTCGGGATCGTCAGTATCAGCGACATCAACCGCGGGTTGTTCATCGAGAAAGGGATGCAACGCTGAGCTTAGGATGCCTTCGAGGGCGGCCTTGCCAGGAAAGATCCCTTCTGACGTCTTCCCGCTAAAGATAGCCGTCGGCATTCATCAGGCTCAACGTTTTCCTAGCTCAGGATTCTTGCCTGCGTGAAGTAATCCGGATGCCTGCTTCTTGACATTGGTTGAAGAGGGGCTATACGATCTGCAGTATGAATGGCCATTCACGTGAGAGGGGAACAGCCCAACGCACGTATGGTACTGTAATCCCCCCACGGTTCTTCGAGCCGAAAGGAGGGGGTAAACATGACAGACCTTAATCCCCCAGATCAGGGTGGCCCGCCGAGGTAAGGGTGGGCTTCTCGTCAGTTACGCTAGCCGGTTCTCCAACGGCTCTCGTCTTGTCGCGTAGGCAATATCCATAACATAGAGATGAGTCGTTGTAAGGTGCCTGAGTCGATACGGTGAACGGCAGCGGCGTTGCCCAGTTCCGTCTCCGCTGACAAGTCGCTTCTTAACTCCATTCCTCGCACGGGTCTTAAATTTCCACACGCAGGGTTGTTTCACGCGTACGCGAGAAGGAGGTTAGGAACATGGCTAGTACAACAACATGGGGAGGGGGTAGCGATAAGAGCGGCTATGACATGTCGCTCTGGTACGATTCCAGGCCCCTCAAGATCGGCT
>NEWT02000035.1:657553-683168 GCA_002869925.2 Nitrospira sp. CG24A | reverse complement strand
CGTTGAGCCTCTGAGGGAAGCGAGAACGAAGCTGGCGGACTTTTTCAGCATTCTGCTAGGCCTTGGCGGGATGAATAGTGTAAGCTGGCGTCAATCATTGGCAGTGAAGGGAGGATGACGCATGAAGAGTAGCAACTTTGCCGGGGACGACAACATTACCCTCTTGGCTAAAGGGGTTGTCTTGAAGGGCGAGATTCATGTCGAAGGGACGGTACGGATCGATGGCCGCCTCGATGGCGAGATTCAGACCAAGGGACATGTTATTATCGGGGAGGATGGGTTAGTGCAGGGAACGATCATCGCAGGCACCATCGTCAGCAGCGGCCGCATCAAGGCGAAGGTGACGGCGAAGGAGCGAGTCCAGTTATTGAAGACGTCGACGCTCATCGGAGAAGTCTTGACGCCGGTCCTTATCATGGAAGACGGCGCGAAGCTCCAGGGTTCGACGGATATGGGGGTGGCTGCTTGGTCCGACGAGCTTCCCAAATTGCCGGGTGGTGTCAGTGATCTCTCCGCACATCGAGCGAAGCAGGTTGTGGTGCTCGAGAAAGAGGCCAGCGGAGACGCGCGGCGATAGGTCTGCCGGTCCTCTCCTGTTCGTGTCCGACCCATGACGAAGCCGCAGCTCTTCACTGCCGTATTTTTTGCTCTCCTTCTGTTGCTGCTGTACCAGATCGCTCTGATGTTTCGGCCGTTTCTCTTTCCCGTCCTCTGGGCCGCGCTCCTTGCCCATCTCACCTATCCGCTCCACGTCCGGTTCACCTCGTTCGTGCGTGGCCGGGAGGTGGTGTCAGCCTCCTGTCTCACCCTCCTAGTGCTGGCTCTCGTGGTGATTCCAATTTCCATGATGGGTGTGTTGCTGGCACGTGAAGCGAGTACTGCAGAACAGGCCATTCGCGAGTGGATCGCGAGCGGGGCACTCCAGAGGCTGCCGGAGCAAATACGCGCATGGCCGGTCATTGGAGGACTACTTCGGCAGTTTGGTGATAGCACAGTATTGACGCCTGATTCCCTGGAGCAGGGGCTTCTCTCGGCTGCAACGTTCCTCAGTCGTTTCTTTCTTGATCAGGTCGGCGATCTGCTGAAGAATGCCTTTCTGCTGGTGACAGATTTCTTCCTCATGCTCTTCGCTCTGTTTTTTCTCTTCAAGGATGGGAAGCAATGGTTGGCATCCCTTCAGGACGTGATTCCTCTGGAGGCGTCCCATAAGCAGCGAATCATCGATCGCGTGGATCAGACCATTCGTGCCGTGGTGAAGGGGATCGGCGTGACTGCGGTGGTTCAGGGTTTGTTTGCAGGGCTGGCCTATGGGGCCCTCGGAGTGCCATTTCCCGTCGTACTGACCGCGGTGACGGTCATTCTTGCGCCGCTGCCATTCGGCGGGACGGCATTAGTCTGGGGGCCGATTGTGTTGTACTTTCTCATGGCGGGTCCGATGTGGAAAGGGCTGGTCATGCTGGGTTGGGGAGTCGGCGTCGTGTCGATGATCGATCAGTTCCTTCGACCCTGGCTGATCGGGCAAGCGGTTCAGATCCCCGTGCTCTTCCTTGTATTCAGCGTCCTCGGCGGGCTGGCGCTCTACGGCATCATCGGACTTTTCATCGGGCCGGTTCTGGTCAGTCTGTTGATGACCACGATTCAGATTTACCGGGAGGAATATCACCGCACTGACACCGATACACCATCTGGTCCAGCCACTCCGTCCTAGCCCGCATGATTCATGATGCTTCTGCTGCAAGCGCGGATACGCCGCTGCGACAGGCAGTCTCGCCGTTCAGCTCTTCGACATACTGCACGAGTATGCCTTGTATCTTGGAGTTGTGGTACATGAGATCCGTGGGACGTGACAGATCGATATGCCTCCGGTCCGAAGCGACCGTCCCTGAGCCAGGTCGTCACGCTCCCCCCTGCGGACGGCTGCGCGGGCATCGGACCATCTGGGGCGGCCGGGCGCCCGTCCGCACGGCCTTGTACCTGGCGACCCTGGTGGCGACGCGCTGGAACCCGGTCATCCGGTCGTTCTATCAGCGCCTGCGCGCCGCCGGGAAGGCACCGAAGGTCGCCCTGGTGGCGGCGATGCGCAAGCTGCTGACGGTTCTCAATGCGATGGTGCATGCTGGGACTCCATGGCAGCCGGTCGTCGCACAGGACGCGTAATCGTCAAGACAGTTGCTCAGGGCTTCACGCCTCCGAGTACCTGTCTCGCTTTGCGTCTGCACGCTTTCGCAACGAACCTTCATGAATAATGCGGGCTCATTCGAAAAACCGTCGTTCGTGAAATGTGAAGCGTCTCTCGCAAGCCGGGAAGTTCTCTGTCCGCGAACGACGATTCATGAGTGACGAGGATGGCCCTGCTCTCTCGATATGTTCATTCCAGTGGAATCGTAATCGCGATCCCGCCCATCACATCATTGAGTTTAAAGTCCCGTTTCGGGCTGAGCAGATGTCCGTTGTGGCAGTCGATACAGACTTGTGAGACGGCAAGGTCTGGATAGATCGCCTGAAAGTATTGTTTTTGCCCACTGCTCACGATTCCGGTGACAGGCAGGTCGGGATTTTTCCGAAGAGACTCCAGTGCGTTGCGCTCCAGGTCGCTCGCCGGAGCGTTGCGTCGGTAAATGGGCCAAAGACCGATCAATCGGAACCGGACTCCGCTTCCGCTCTCGGCTGCCAGCTTGCCCGAATGCTGGAGAAACTGAGCTGGCAACATGAGGGTATTCTCCAACTCCCAATGTTCGGACGCCGTCGTGACCCCTTTTGCCTGGAGTCGATTGACGATTTCTGTGGTGTAGAGCGTGCGATCGGCCTTGATGACGGCATAGATATAGGCCGCGGCTTTCTCCGGGGGAATGCCGGGCGATGTCGTGCGCTCTTTCGCGGAGAGAACAGAGGGCCCCCACCCCAGCCCAGCGACTAGGACGATGAGGGCTGTGGCGACGAGCGCGACGTTGACTCGGTGCATGAAGCCTCCTGTGTGGGTGGCCGGTGAGAGACGACCGGGAGGGTGACGATGCAGGAGGTGCCGTTCCCCTCCTGGCTCTCGATTCTGATATCCCCTCCGAATTTCTTGAAAATGCGGCGTGCGACAGTCAAGCCGAGTCCGGATCCCTCGCCCTGGCCTTTGGTGGTAAAGAACGGGTCGAAAATCTTTAACAGATGCTGTTGGGGAATACCGGGGCCTGAATCCGTGATCGTGGTCACGACAGAGGTATCGGCCAGGGACGTCGAAAGGCCTAAGACCCCTCGCCCTTTCATCGCATGCAGGGCATTCGTCAACAGATTTGTGAAGGCCTGTCTAAGCTGATCGGGGAGAGCTGACACGCAGGTGTCTCCCGCGTAGGTTTTTTGGATGACAAGTTCTGAGCTGTCCATACCGCCTGTGAGTGTGGTGATGGCCCGATCGAGTTCTTGTTCGAGGTGTACCGGTTGCCGCTGGTCCGATGTCTCGCGAGCTGTGACGCCGGTGAAGTCTCGAATGATCGAGGCCATTCGACGCCCGTGCTGGACGATGTCGCGGGCATAGGATCTGACACGGTCAAGGTTGGGTTCTTCTTCGATGGCTTCTCCCAGTCCGAGAATGCCAAAAAGCGGATTGTTGAGCTCATGCCCAATTCCGGCCGTGAGGGTTCCAAGGCTGCCTGATTTCTCGGCCTGGATGAGCTGGTCTTGGAGGCGGCTCTCGTCAGTCGTATCCCTGAAGACAAGGCCGATCCGATCCTCCCCCTGATTTCTCCCTGCCATGTGGAACCACTGATAGTGATACCGCCGGGGGCCAATCTGAATTTCTTGTCGGTGACCTGGTCCCGCCGCACCCATCAGAGGGGCCAACGGGTCACGGGCAGTATTGGTGACCGCGGCATCCTCTTCCCCTGATGCCATCGTGGCATGTTCTCCGTTCCCCGCACGTCTAAATTCTTTTCGCAAGTGCTCTCGCACCGCCGCATCGACGGGGAGTACATCGAACAACGGGATTGATCGGGCCGAATCAAGTATGGATTGAAAGGCCGTGCGTCCGACTTGATTGATGTACTGCAGCTGTTCCTCGTGATTGACCATGATGATCGGGGTTGGGACAGCATCCAGAATTTCGTCCGTCGAGTGAAGCAGAGACTCCACTTGTTGAGTTTTGCTGGTCACTTGATCGGTCAGTCCCGCAAAGGCGGCCTCCAATTGGCGATTCATTCGATTGAATTCATCGGCGAGATCCTGGATCTCATCGCCGGTCTGAATGTCGATGGGTTGCTGAAGTTCACCGCGTCCGATCAACTGTGCGGCGGCTTGTAATTTACGCACTGGCTTGACGATACGATGGGCTGCAAGGTAGCCGAGGGTCGTCATGAGTCCGACGGCGACGAGGCTGAAGACGGCCATCCAGGTAAGAAGGTGACGAATTGGAGCGAAGAGTTCGTCAGAGGCTTGCCAGACGAAGGTGTGCCAGGAGCCTTTACCTCGATCGTCGTTCGTCGCACGGCTGGTTTCAGGCACCGGAGCGAATCCGATGAGCGAGGTCGATTGTCCGCCGTGACCATCGCTGGGCGCGCTCACCCAGCCTGGCTGAAATGGGGTGATGAGCGGAATGAGCTGTGCATCCGAGAGGGGGACCCCGGTCGGCAGAATGGGACAGCTCAGGACGATGCCGCGATGGTCGATCAGCATCACATGCCCGGTCTTGCCGAAGCGAATGGGCGAGATCGAGGGCGAGATCAACTCTTTGGCGTCGATCACGCGATGGAGCACACCGACTACCTCATAGCGAATGCGATCCATGATGGGCAGCGAGATGCTGATGACATAGCTCTGGACGCGATCGTCGAAGTGCACATCTTCGATGAACAGCTGGCCGACCCCGCGATGGGAGGCCCCTTTCCACCAGGTCGTGTCTTTATTGGCAAAAGGTGGCAGCGTGGTCGACGAGGCGATCAAGCTGCCTTCACTGTCGGTGATGTACAGCATTTTGGTGGCAGACCGAACCACTTGCGGGATCAGTTGATCGGCCTCGTTCTTGGCTCCCGAAAGATAGTCCTGAATCGTGCCGGCAATTTTCCCTTCTGTGATAGTGCGGACTGTTGCGGGATCTTTCGCCTCCCACCCACTCTTGAGTCTGTCCACGGTCAGGCGGCGCTGATCTTCTGTCATGCTCAGCAGGGCATCGCGCCGTTGCTCAAGCTCGAAGATAATCGAGGGGTCTGTCGCGATTCGTGATGTTCGTCCGACCTCATCCGATATCAAGAGATCGACTTTCCGTGCCGTCTCCTCGGCTAGGGCTTTGAAGTTTTCGCCGTTGACAACCTGGATTTCGCGAGAGCCTTGCCAAAAGGCGAGACCGAGACCCACCATCAGGGGCACCACCCCCACGAGCAACATGGAGAGAATCAGTTTGGGTTGGAGCCCCCACCTCGTGTCAGAGTGAGATGGCGCGCGCGCGGGATTCATGACAGATATCCTTATCCGGCAGGCTCAGCCTTGGGAAAGGTTAAGGTAAAGGTCGTCCCCCGATCGATTTGACTGTCGATGGCGATGGCGCCGTGCATTTTGTTGACAATAGTTTTGACATTATAGAGCCCCAGCCCCGTTCCCTTGCCGGGGGCCTTCGTGGTGAAAAACGGCTCAAAAATCTCGTCGAGCTTGTCCAGGGCGATTCCGCATCCCGTATCGGAGATCCGGACATGGACTTGTCCGTCGTGGACGGTGGTCTCAAGCGTCAGTGTGCCGCCTCCGCGCTCCATGGCATGGACCGCATTGGTGATGAGGTTGACGAGGACGTGCAGTAACTCATCCGGATTGCCTTTGACTGCGGCGCCTGGCTGGTACTGTTTGATCATCTCGATATCGTGAAGACTTGACGCGTAGCGTGCGATTTTCAGCGCCTCATCCAGCTTTTCGTTGACAGGCACCAGCACATCTTGGTGGGGGGATGCGCGCCGTGAGTAGCGAGTGAGGTCCCGACAGATGGCACTCGTCCGTTTGACGGCTTCAATAATGTCCTGGGCTTGCTCGTGGACGGTGGTCAGGTCGCGTTCCTCCGCAAGGTTTTCCGCCAGGCCCAAAATGAGTTGCAGGGGGTTGTTGATATCATGCGCGATTCCCGCAGCAAATGAACCGATTCCAGCAAGCTTTTCTGACTGGAGGAGTTCGGCTTCGAGCTTGGATTCATGCCGAATCAGTTTCCACAGCAGCCGGGAGGCCGATCCACTGAGGATGTTTGCGCCAGGAGGTTTGTGGGCATGCAGAGATGCTTCCATCTCTGGATCACCCGTGGCATCCAAAAACAGGTTTACGCCATGGTTGCCGATCAGATCCGGCACATTGATGATCACAGGAATCTGAAGCTCACGCGCGCGCTGCAGCCCTGGTGCAGCAGGATTACGGTCTGTAATGCCGACAATCTCAATCGATGGGATATGGTGGAGCAGATCTAACAGTGCGAGGCCGTCACGACCCGCTCCCAGAATGGCGACTTTGGTATGGTCAGAGATCTCCACTCAGGCGGTCTCCCTGTGGCAGGGTTGTGCCTCTCTGTGCCGAGGAGAGCAAGGAGCGGAATGTCTCTCCTCGCACAAGTAGGAATGGAGGCGTATTGTCACAGTTTTGCCAGCTCCCTCTGTTCTATGGCTCGCGCGACGGCTGATCGTAGTTTCTCTCCTTCGACCGGCTTGACGAGATAATCCACGACCCCTTGCCGGAGGAAGGAGGTCGCCATATCGGTATCCGGGAAGCCGGTCAGTACGATGAGCGGAACGCGAGGGTAGTTGCTCCTGAAGTAGGCGACGGCTTCGGCTCCGTTGATTTTTGGCATACGAATGTCGCAGATGACAACGTCGAGGAGGAGCCGGTTTTCTCCAGAGTTAATGACCTCGATCGCCTTCTCACCGTTTTCCGCTTCAAGGACTTCATAGCCGGCTTTCTGCAGTGTCATCTTCACGACTTTGCGAATATCGGGTTCATCGTCTACTACGAGCACTCGTCCCTCGCAGGCCTCTCCCCCGATGAAAAACCCGGATTTGAACTCATCCATGGCACCCTCCTTGGTTGATAGGTAGATGTGGTCGCGTCATGGTCGGCTCACATGTTCTTACCCCACCTGAAGCGCAATGCGCGTGCCAGGATGACTATGCGGCAAGGGTTTAAGTTTGCCAGCAAAGCGGTGTCTTCTCATGACACGATGCAGGCGCCCGTGGTGGCTATCCACCAGCATGTGCTGAAATCCACCACCAGCTTCACAGGCGGTACCCTTGCCGCGTGACATACGAAACACAGCTGCTCGCTCTGGTGTGTTTTGCGTATTGAGTGTATGTGCCTGAACAAGACGAACGAGAAAACCAGATGGACCAGACAAATCAGTCTGCGGGTTCTAGCTGGTCCGAATTGCCTTTCAGTCAGGCGCTGAGGTATTCTGATACCTATGAGATTGGAGGGGTGATGATTACGCCGGATGTCCTGACAGAATATGTGCGCAACACGATGCCGGATGCCACGGTTACGGTCTCGGACCGGACCGGCACGATGAATCATCTCAAAGTGGTGGTGATCTCGGCATCCTTTGCAGGGAAGAATTTGCTGGATCGGCATCGAATGATCTATCAGGCGTTGGATGCCCCGATGAAAGACGGGCGGATTCATGCGCTCGAAATCACCGCTAAAACCACCGATGAAACTTAGGAGGCCAAGCCATGGCAGATCCCATTCAAGAAGAAATTGACAAGGAAGTCGCCACGCATAAGATTCTGATCTACGGCAAGGGCACTAAACAGATGCCGATGTGCGGATTCACGAGAGAGACGATTCAGTTTTTTGACAAGTACGGGTACCCGTTTGAACTCATCGACGTCTTGTCTCAACCCACCAAGCGAGAGGCGCTCGCAAAAATGACCAACTGGCCGACCCTTCCCAAGGTGTTCATCGACGGGCAGTTTTACGGCGACACCGATGTGCTCGATCCGATGGCAGCCAAAGGCGAGATAGAGCCGCTGCTGAAAAAAGCATTCGGAAAGTAGGCCGACGGGCGGAACTCCGCCGCCTGCACCTTCGAGGGCACCCAACTAACCCTTGCTCGCTCGAAGCCCGTAAACTCGTCCAAAGCGACTCAAACAGTACGCGCTTCGCCGTTGCTCACGAAGAGCAACGGTCGCGAGCTGCGGCAAGTTGTGTCCCGCCCTCTCCGGTGATGGCGATCTCCGTTTCCGCCCATCAGCCTACTCTTGCGATTTCAGCAGCGGTTGGGAGAGAAAAAAGAAGAGGTTCTGGTCGCGCAACGCGCGGCCTCGGACGGCCCTCGTTGGACGCGCGCAGTGAGAGTATAACCGTCGCCCTCGTTATTTTATGCAGCAGCGACAAGAGGGGGAGAGAAAAATAAGAGCAATGGCCGTGAGCTGCGGCAAGTGGTGTCCCGCCCATCGGCCTTTTCTTCATAACTCAGCAACAGTCGCCACCAAGTCTTATCTAAGAACATTGATAGTCAATCAAGAAACTTATATAATTCGGCCATGAAGCGCCTGGAATTCGCCGGCTCCAGCCTTGATGACCTAAGAGAGTTTCCGGCTGAAGCCAGGCGTGTGGCTGGGTTTGAGTTAGGGTTCGTGCAGCGCGGTCTGGATCCCTCGGACTGGAAGCCCATGAAAGAGGTGGGTGCCGGCGTTCGAGAAATTCGGATACACGTCTTAGGGGAATGGCGGGTACTCTATGTTGCCAAGTTCGCGGAGGCCATATACGTGTTGCATGCATTCCAGAAGAAAACACAGAAGACCAAAAGAGAAGACATCGAGTTGGCTAGGACACGGTACCGACAGATCGGAGACCAATCATGAAAAAGAAAATGACCAAATCCAGCGGCAATATTTTTGTCGACCTTGGCTTTGATCCAGCTGAGGCCACCGTGCTCCAAATGCGGGCGAATTTAATGAGCGATCTTCGCCTCTATATCGAGAAGCACAAGCTCACCCAATCTGATGCAGCCAAGCGTCTCGGCATTGCACAATCCCGCGTCTCCGACCTCGTGCGCGGCAAATGGGACAAGTTCAGCCTTGAAATGCTGATCATGCTTGAAGCGCGGATTGGACGCACAGTTCGTGTAGAATTCGCAGCGTAATGTTTAGCCGAGCTTGCATCTGACATCACCATGCTTCAGCGAAGCAGGGAATCTCAGGTGCCAAGTCAAGCACCGACCCTCGGACCATGTATGACGATCTAAATCTTACACGGAACCAGAAATTACAGAAGTGGCCCCGGAAATTTGAACAAGCCGTTAGGTGGAGAATCTGCTACCGTTGATGCCCTTACCGGGCGATGAAATGGAGCAGACGATGGCAAAAAGGACGAGACGGGCACATTCAGCGGTGTTCAAAGCTCAAGTGGCGCTGGCGGCGATGAGCGGCGACAAGACGTTGGCTGAACTGGCGCAGCGGTTTGACGTGCATCCCAACCAGATTACGGAGTGGAAACGGCAACTCAGCGAGCGAGCGGCTGATCTCTTTGGCGGTGGGATCGCGTCGGCGGAGCCGCCGATTGACCTCAAGGCGTTGCATGCCAAGATTGGGCAGCTCACGCTGGAGAATGATTTTTTAGAAGGGGCGCTCACCAAAGTGGGATGGCTGAGCGCAAAGCGATGATAGATGCCACCCACACCCTGTCGATCAGCCGCCAGGCCCAGCTGGCCGGGATCAGCCGTGGCAGCGTCTACTATGTCCCTAAGGCTGTCGGTGCGGCCGATTTGGCGCTGATGCGTCGCCTGGACGCGTTGCACTTGGAGCACCCATTCATGGGCGCGCGCATGTTGCGCGACCAGCTGAATCGGGAAGGCGTCACGGTCGGACGGAAACACGTGGGCACATTGATGGCGCGCATGGGAATGGAGGCGCTCTACCGGAAGCCGGGCACCAGCACGAAGCACCCGGGGCATGAAATTTATCCCTATCTGCTGCGCGGGCTCACCATCAACCGGGCCAACCAGGTGTGGGCACTCGATACGACCTACATCCCGATGGCCAAAGGATTCGTCTATCTCACCGCCGTGGTGGACTGGGCCAGCCGCAAGGTACTGGCCGAGAAGGTTGCTGTCACGCTGGAGACCTGTCATGCGGTCGAGGTGCTCCATGAGGCGTTCACTTGCCACGGCAAGCCGGAGATTGTGAACACCGACCAGGGCAGTCAGTTCAGCGCGCAGGCGTTTGTGCAGGCTGTTAAAGAACAGGGATGCAAGCTCAGCATGGACGGGCGCGGAGCCTGGAGAGATAATGTGTTCGTGGAGCGGCTGTGGAAATCGGTGAAGTACGAGCGGGTGTATTTGTATGCCTATGACTCGGTCACTGAAGCCAGAACCTCGATCACGCAATATTTGGGCTGGCACAACCAATCCAGACCGCATTCGAGTCTAGGCAAGCAGACACCGGATGAGGCCTATGCCGTGATGCTGCCGACGGGTAAACTGGCAGCGTGAGAATTAGCAGAAAGTCCACTTAAAGAACTCCGGCTGCTGTTCAAACGGATGGGGCCACTTCTTATGTCCATCCCAAACGTGAGGATGTAGCGAACTCGCTACAGGATATCGTCGAGCATCAGTTCTATGCGGAGTAGGTCGTCTACTGGCTAAGAAAGACCGCTGATGAGTTGATTGCACTCGCATATGTCATAAGCGAATGGAAGAGTACTGGGCAGTGGCCGAGTGCAGTTAAGGTTGATTCAATCGTTGGCCTCAAGGACCGCCACAAGCCGCCGCACGAGCTGAAATCGCTCTTTGCGCCTCACGAGATCTACTTATTTACTTTGAGTGAAGTTGCCAATGCGTTCAAACATTCATTCATCAACACGGACATGAATGTTGTCGGTGCTGAATATCCAGTCGTGTACGCGTTGGCTCTGGATAGAAACGAGTTGTCAAGCAAACCACAGTTTTATTCGGTGAGTTTTGCAGAGCTTGTCGAAAAATTCTCAAAGCTCTACAAGCCCACAATGTCGACTATTCAGGCGTGGGCTCAAGAGGCTGCACAAGCAAAAAAACTCTGACATCTAACAACCGCGCTCGCACCGAGGCTCGCACGGCAAAAAAAGCAAACCGATGCAACCACCTAAGAGTTCAATATGCGTTATCTGTGGAATTCGCTCCGCAACCACAGCTGAGCATGTACCACCCAGAGGGTTTTTCAAAGGCACGGTTGGGCAATTTCGAACTGTCCCTGCTTGTGACATTTGCAACAACGGCAGCTCAGAGGACGATGAGTCCCTGCGAAATTTCATTAGCGCTCAAATTGGAAAACAAACTACGGGTGCCAAGAACCTCTGGGAAATGGGAGCGCACAAGAGCCTTTTGCGTAGTACCAAAATTCGATCTGCTCTGTTAAGCACACTGCAAGAAGTTTCGGTTACAAATGAAGATGGCTCACCTACTACTCGCTTAAGATTTTCCGTTCCAGTCAGCCTTTATCAACGAGTTTTTGAGCGAGTAACTCGTGGATTGTATTTTTTGCATACCGAAAAAATATTGCCAATTGATACCCCTGTTCAGATCAATCTACTCACCCATGCACCAGATCTATCCTCACCCGAGTTCCGAATATTTGAAAAATACTCAATAGCAGAGGATGCATTCGAGTACAGATTTGTTCTTGATCCTCAAGCGCCTAGCAATAGTATTTGGCTATTCACAATCCACGGGTCTCATTGGGTTTGGTCATCAACAGGAGCGATCGTTGACGATTCGTCCTAACTACGCGTTGCAAGGACGTGCATTAGCGGCTACCTCTGAAAACAGTGGTAGGTCTTGCAATCATACATTTGTCTGCTCGGTCTGTTTGCGGAGTAGGTAGTTTTGTCATTCGAATAGTCCTTCCAAGTTTGCTCGTTTTTCTTCAGGGATGAGGCCTGATTGATCTCCCCCTGCGCGCGTTATCCCAATCCGCTCATTTCATTTTCAAGGGTGGCCTGGTCGATCCTCGATTGCGCGCGTCGAACGAGCACTTTCTGAATGTGCGCGTTCCGCGAGCAAGAAGGGCACCTGACCGCTCCCGCCCCTCCCTCATCTCTTTGCTTCCGCCGGCGGCCAGTTCAACTCCGCATGTCTGCCGCAGTAGAAGCAGGAGAGGCGGTAACGGGCTTTGCGTCTTGGATTCGGCATGGAGGTAAAGGTGATAGGGGTATCGTCGAAGGGGCAAGTGGGTTGATCGTGGAGGAGATGCACTTCGGCCATCATCGTGATCGAGGCGCCGTCCCACGGTGGCATCGGCTGTTCTTTGCCGGTAATCTGTTCCTTCGTATGACACTGTTTGCATTCGGCCTCATACGTCTTGATACGGGCGAGATGGGGGGTGTGGTCTGTGATGTTCATCGCTCCACCGCATCCGGCTTTTGTACAGGTGAGATGTTCGTGCTGTAAGGCCTGGACAAACCGACCATGTGCTGTCCGCTCTTGTTCTGATAGCATCATCATGCCTCCCTCTCCTAAATTCCCCAACCTCCGCTTACTTGGATATTCGCTCCATTCACATAGCGAGCCTCGTTGCTGAGGAGATAGCGCACCGCAGCGACGGTATCATCTACTGTTCCAATGTATCCGGCGGGAATGCGTTTGGTCATGCCTGCGAGTTCTTCCGGTGGCGCGCTGCCTGAATCGATGAAGCCGGGCGAGATCGCATTGACGGTAATGCCGTGGGGTGCCAGCAATTTTGCCAGTGTGCGAGTCAGGATCAAGACGCCGGCCTTGGCGATGTAATGGGCCGTCACGTCCGGCTGTGAAATCATCTGATCGGCATTGGCCATACTGAAGCTAATGATTCGACCAGATTTGCGAGCTTTCATGCCTGGCGCCACTGCTTTGGCGAGATAGAAAATTGGATGGAGATTGCCGTCGAACATCTCGTTCCACCCCTCGACCGTCTCCTCGAACAGATTCATACGATGGTAGGGGCCGGCGCCGTTGATGAGTGCATCGATCCGCCCCCACTGCTGTTCAACTTCAGTCACGAGGCCTTTGGCCGCCTGGGGGTCCGATACGTCACAGCGAATCGAAAGCGCACGACCACCACGCTCGGTGATCGCGTCGGCTGTGGCTCTCGCCTCTTTCTCGCTCGTGCGGTAGCAGATGGCGACCGACCATTGTTGCGCTGCAAGGTCGAGTGCAATTCCCCGTCCAATGCCTTTGGCACCACCTGTGATGAGTGCCACTCGCTCAGCCATCAGTGATCCCTTTCATGGTCGGTGTGATTGCCTGCTATCTTATCGAGTTTTGAGCCTGGTCGCGAGGAGCTGAATGGCTCCAGCTGTCCGCATGGAGAAGGACCGGTCTTGCTTGGGTTTCTTATTGTCTTCTTGGCATTCTGTGATGAGCGAATGCAAGTCTGCAATGGTATCCACGTCGCGCCAGGCAGTGGTAAGGCTGACAGATAAGCCCAGTGTCTTGGCATTCTGTTGTGTGACGGCGAGGACTTGATCGGTGGACCAGGGTACCCCGGCAAAAATGCTTTCTGTCGGCTTGGTGAGGCCGATGAGGTAATACCCGCCGTCAAGGGCTGGTCCTAAGACGACGTCTGATTTGCCTAGCAGTGTAAGCGCGTCTTGATAGACCGACAGGGGCAAGGTTGGAACATCGGTTCCCACCAGGAGTACCCGTTCATAACCTTTGGCGAAGAGGCTGACAAAGGTGTGGTGCATACGCTGACCCAGATCCTCTCCGATTTGATCCAACAGGCGGACGCCTTGCCGTTCCTCCATAATTTTGAAGAACACCAGCTCCGAGGAAGGCGCACATGCCAAGTATCGATGGAAGGGAAGCTGCAATTTGGCAACAGCGAGTTTGGTCCGTTCCAACATGTCGAGCACGAAGCTGCCGTGCAGGGTCGCCGCCTCGTCCGGTATCAACGGCGGACAGAGTCGTGTCTTCACCTCACCTGGGATCGGAGCCTTGGCGAAGATCACGAGAGCCGCGTGAGGCGATGGAGAGGAAGGCTGCTTCATGAGTTATCGCACCGATCCATACCATCGACTCAATGTATGAGGGCTCATTCCGCCCCAATACAGGAATCGTAACGCCCACATCAAGAGAATTGTCTGCAAAGGACCCTGTTGTTCCCAGCGACGAAACGAGGTGGTGACGGTTGCGGTGAGGGCTGCGGTCGCTCCCTTCCGTTTGAGCCTACGGGAGAACTCGATGTCCTCCATCAACGGCATGTCAGTGAAGCCTCCCATCTGTTCAAAGATAGAGCGGCGCACAAACAGGGCCTGATCGCCGGTGGCGAGGCCGCTCAGTCTCGAACGCCAGTTCATCGTCGTGCTGATCATGGTTCCCCACATCGAGGGGTGATCGAACTGGATATCGAACCGTCCCCCCACCATCTGTTGATCAGCCAATACTGCGTTGATCACTGTTTTGGCATTGCGTGGAAGCCGTGTGTCGGCATGGAGAAAGAGAAAAACCTCTCCTCGTCCGGCCTTTGCGCCCTCATTCATCTGCCGGGCGCGTCCGGGTGGCGCGGTCACCCAGGAGACAGGGCTGAGGCCTGTGGCCTGTGGACTCAGTCGGTATGATTTGAGGAGTGTGGGCGTTGTATCGGTGCTTCCTCCATCGACCACGATGAGTTCATCGAAGCCGAGTGCGGCAGTGTGCATGAGTGTTGCGGTGATCGTGCGTTCTTCGTTCAGTGTGGGGATGATGACCGAAATCGGCATCGCCATGGCAGTGCTAGGCGCGTTTTTTGGGCTCGTAGAACATGAAATACATGACGACCACCACGGTGGACCAAAACAACACTTGCTTATGCCAGAAGAGAACTTCCCCATAGTGATAGAAGAGCGCGGCGAGCAGGAGGGCTCCGCCGATGAGGCTGTAGCGGAACGTCACATTTTCGACGACCGAGTTGGCCCATACGGCGACGCCCGCGAAATAAATCATGAATGGAATAACGTCGATCTCGAATCCGCCGCTGATTGAGAGAAACACGTCAAGGAAGCCGAGAAAAATGAGGGCGATGCCCACTATCATTCCGGCAACGCGCAATTGGTTGTCGCCTCCGGAGTCGTCTTCTCGCTCGCGGCGCTCCTGCTCTTCGGTCGGTTCTGGCGGCATGATCAGGTGGTTCCTCGTCGTTCGTGAAAGGTCAGAATGCCGAAGAATGGCTTGCAGGATGCTCAAAATGGCCGTCCAGCGCGGCCGCAGCGAGCGAAGAGGCGAGGAGGTACCATCCGCACTTTGTGTGGCCGTTCGCCCGCAGAATAGATCTTGGCGAAAGGAAAATACTCTCCAGTGCTTCCGAGCCTCTGAGCGACGCGAGAACAAAGCTGGCGGACTTTTTCAGCATTCTGCTACACCTTAAAATGTTTGCTCAGGGTCAGCCCTTGGCGCTGATACGAGGATCCGAGCGCCGTGCCATAGAGCTGACTGGGGCGTGCAAGCATCCTGTCGTATACAACCTTAAAAAAGGTTTGTCCATCATGGATCAGGAAGGGCACGTCGTGAGGGCGGACCTCCAACACCACTTGGGTGCCGCGCAGCTCGCCGCGGCCGTACCCAAACCCCGGATCGAAAAACCCGGCGTAGTGGGTCCGTAATTCGCCACAGGCTGCTTCAAAGGCGACCATCTCAGCTGCGTAGCCGGCAGGAACACGAATCCGTTCTTTCGATGCGAGAATGTAAAATTCCTCAGGCTCCAACAGAAGACTGTTCTGCCGGTGGCGGTACAGGGGTTCCCAAAAATCGAGCGCGGCATAATGGCCGATCTTCGACAGATCGATCACGTGGCTATTCTTCTTGGCCCGATACCCGATAATCGGTGAGCTGTCCCGGTCGTCGCCCTTCAGATCGATGCGAAGAAACAGACCACGGTCCGTCCGGAGATCGTGGGCTCCCAGCGCGGGCTTTGCGGGGAGATTGTGGTAGAGCAAGGGTTCTCGGGTGTGGAGTGTCTGAAGTGACCGGTCCGACACGGTCGCGTCGCCTCGGACGAAGCGAATTTGATTGAGAGAGTATCCGGTTTTCACCTTGATGGCGAACGAGCGGGGAACGATTTCCAGATAGAGGGGCCCGGAATAGCCGGGGCGGATTTCATCGAACCCGGTGTTGAGATCCGTCACCACACGGGTAAAGACGTCCAAACGTCCGGTTGTGCTCTTGGGATTGGTTCGCGCCCGGAGGGCTTTGGGGAGCGTGACACGTTCCAACAGCGGGACCAGATAGACATGGCCTTTTTCCAGGATCGCGCCGTCGGTTAAGTCCATTTCGTACATCACGAGGTCGGATTGGTAGAAGTCCAGAACGTTCAACCGGCTTGTGATCTCGGACAGCTCAGGCAAAAAGCTGCTGATCAGTCGATAGGCTTTGCGCCCGAGCCGTAGATCGAGACTAGCCGGCTGGATTTGGCGATCTTCAATCGGGATGTCGGCGTGGATGACGCCGCTCGTGATCAGATGCTTAATCTGCTGGTAGGGTAAGATCCCCTGTGCGGCGCGGGTGCTCACAGGTCGTCGTGCTCTCCATTGCCGCATGACCCCAATGCAGGCGCGGCGCTGACCATCGGCAGTTCCCGCGCAGATTCTTGCTGCGGCTGCGGATAGTGAAAGGCCTTGTTCTCATAGTTCTTCAAGAGGACTCCTGCGGCGTCCATGTGCACCATGTAGTCACCGGGAAGCAGAGGAATTTTGCCGCCCCCGCCCGGCGCATCGATGACGAAGTGTGGGACCGCCATTCCACTGGTATGCCCCTGTAGTGACTTAATAATATTCAGCCCGGTCTCGACGGTAGTGCGGAAGTGATTCGTGCCCTTGGTCAAGTCCGCCTGGTAGAGATAGTACGGTTTGATGCGAGCGAGCAAGAGCTGGTGCATCAACCGTTTCATAATATCCGGATCGTCGTTGACGCCTTTGAGCAGCACGGTTTGTGCTCCGAGCGGCACACCCGCATCGGCCAACATGCCGCAGGCTGCTTTGACTGCCGGGGTCAGTTCGTCCGGGTGATTGAAATGCAGGTTCATATAGATCGGGTGGTATTTCTTCACGATCGCGCAGAGTTCCGGGGTGATCCGTTCCGGCAACGTGCCGGGCACGCGGGAGCCGAGGCGAATGAGTTCAAGATGCGGGATCGTGCGCAGGGCCTTGAGGATTCTGTCCAATAAATGATCCGGCAGGAGTAAGGGATCGCCGCCGGAAAGAATGACGTCGCGCACCTCAGTATGTTCGCGCAAGTAGGCGATGGCTTGGTCGAGTTCGCCTTTCTTCAGAAATCCTGGTTTTCCGACTAGCCGTTTTCTCGTGCAAAACCGGCAATAAATCGGGCATTGATTCGTCACCATCAACAGGACACGATCCGGATAACGATGGACCAGATGCGGGACCGGACTCATCAGGTCTTCTTCGAGCGGATCGTCTTCTGCTTCGAAGTCGTCCATTTCGGCGATGTCCGGCACCACCTGCTTCCAGATGGCATCGCCCTTTTCTTTGATCGTGGCCATCACCGTGGGGGTAATGCGCATCGGGTAGTCGCCCACAATGGCTTCGATCTCTTTTGCATCGACACCGAGCCGGTCAGCCAAATCTTTCGGTTTGACTATGCTGTCGGCGAGTATGCGTCTCCATGCTTCCATGCGGTCTCCTTTAGCAGGATGCTGAAAAAGTCCATCAGCATCGTTCTCGCATCGCTCAGAGGCTCAACGTACCGAAGCGTGCGCCTCGCCTCCTCGCTCGCTGCGGCCTTGCTGAAGGGCCTTTTTGAGCAACCTGCGGGCTGCTCCTCAATGGGCTATCAATAGCCCGTCAGTTCGCTGCGATCCGTTCCTGACCATAGGTCTTATCGAGATAATCGAGAATGTCGTCGGTTTCCGTCAGCACGATCTCTCCATCCTTGAGGACCGGAACATAATACTGGCCCGAGACCTCGTGGACCACTTTGCGCATCGGGCGAAAGTCCGGCACGACGATCTGCTCGTATTCGATATGAAGTTCAGCCAGTTTCCGGCGCACCACGTCACAGTCTGGGCACCAGGCGACGTGATATAGCGTTAGCGACATCGTTCAACGTTCTGAGTGCTCAGTGCTGAGTCCTGAGTGTTAAGTCCTGCGTTCCGAGTTTGCGCATCAACCCTAGCAGTCAGTGCGCGTCTCTTGTGACTGCGCACGGCACCATGACGGCGTCTTTCATTCCGTGAATTACTTTCTTATCCGCCGGGCAGACTGTAGCCAGGATACCAGCCAGCTCAACCTTTTCGCCACTCACAAAATAATAGGGGGAGAGCCTAGCGCGGCCGGACATCCGGTTCATTTCGCCGTTCACCGGATCGAAGTAGTCGAGTTCATACAGGCGGCCTTTGTGAAACTCCTGCAAGATATAGGGTGTTCGAGGAAAGGACGCCAAGGCGTTATCGATGGCGCTGGTCCATTCGTGTTGCGGCATATCGTGTCCGACCGACACGCCTCGGCTGCCCCAAGCGAGTTCAGAAAATCCCGACGGTTTGATCACCAAGTGCCGTTCCTTTTGAGTAGCTGAGGCCAGATCGTGCCAGCTCATCACGCCTCGCCCGCCGATCGCCAGGCCTGGAATGGTTGCAGAGGGAGGGATCGGCGCAGGATCGAGAATCCAGGTGCGAGGCATGAGGGTGGCCAGGTGCAGGAACATGTCTCGACCCAATACCTGTTCCCAAAAGGGTCGCAAGACCGGGTGATGCAGAAGGGCAAAGGCGAGTTTTTCTTCCAGCGCCGGCTTATATGGGGGGGTGACGGCGACTCGGCCCTTCTTGATCGCATATTGGACGAGCTCGGATTTGGGAATGTTCAGCAGGTCGAATAACTCATAGAAGCGATAAATCAAGGCGACCGGCTGGTCCATTTCCTCGCCGGTGATCCTGAGGCCTTCTTCGGTGAATCGAATATCACGCGGTTCTACGCAGTAGATATCGAGGCCGATCGCTCGAAGGCGGGCTGCGAGCCACGTCATTTCAGGCCGATAATCTTTGGCTTCATCCGAGATCAGAATCGCGACGCATCCGTGCTGCTGCGTGAGCTGGCTTTTTATCATGTCTGCAAACCCGCGTACCATCCCCTCGGAGCCTCCCACAAGTGTGAGATTCTCGCCGGCGTCTATTTCGGCATAGAGCGCGGAGAGGCATGCGGTGATCCCGATGCCCCCGGGGACTGAATCGAGTTCAGTGATGACCATGCCGTCTTGTGTCGGGATGATGTCCGGTCTGATGACCGCGGGAAGCTGGTCTCGAAACCGTTTCATCCGGCTATACGTCAGTAGACCTTCCGGCTTTCCTTGGTCGAGGTATCCCGCGATCCAGGATGGTTGGAGACCCCGGAGACTGTCGGCATAGAGGCGGTTCAAGGCTCGATAAAATGCGAGGAGTTGCGGTCCGAGTTGGTGAAAAAAATCTAATTGATCGTGCGTGAGAGAAAACGGGGAGACGGCAATACGCCATGTCGTCGTGCTTGTGGCGGCGTCTGGGGCTAGAGCCTGCTCGGGCACAGCGGGAAAGAGCCCAGCTTGGCTGAGCTGGCCGCGGATGGTGTTGCAGCGTTGTTGGAGGTCGGAGGTAGCCAAGTCAGACAGAGGCAGTATCCGTGTGAATGAGTGCCTCTCATGCGAGGCTGCAGAACTGTAACATGGGTTTTGGGGGCGTACAAGGGGCTAGGAAAGTGGGAAGGTGGGGTGTACTGCACGCTCGAAGGATCTCTCGCCTGTTCCGTGGATGTCAGTATGGGACATGTTGTGGTGTGTATTGAGAGGGGAGTCGGTGAAAAGTTGTTCACCCCCTGGGAACCCTTGCGGAAAAGTGCTAGGATGGGCGCACATTGAACGGATTCCTTCTATGCCAGTAGATACCGATGAGCAGGTCGGTGTGTTCGTGATACCACCGAGCGCGCTCCCCCAACTTGTTTCGAGCCGTGCGTGCCTCCAGTGCGATGTCTGTTGTCGGTTTCCGGACCCCGATAGCGCCCTCCGTCCTTATTTTACTGAGAACGAAATTGCGGGGGCTTTGGCCGGGGGCATTGAGGAAACGGCTTTTCCCGATCGGCGCGGGTCACAAGTCATCCTGGTTCCCGCTTCCGATGGAGAGGGGTATCTCTGCCCGGCATTCGATGCAACATCCTCAGCGTGCCGCATCTACGCGCAGCGTCCGCTCGATTGTCAGCTGTATCCCTTGGCGCTGATGTGGGATGAGCGACACGACCAGGTGTTGTTGGGGTGGGATACCAAGTGCCCCTTCATGCGAGAAGAGGTTCCGGGGGAGATTCAGCGGCATGCCGATCGAGTGATGGCCTTGCTCGATCAACCGGACATCCGAGACGAGATTGTCGCGCATCCTCGCCTCATCGGGCGGTTTCAAGAGGACGTGGTTGTACTTTCCCCTCTTCCGCGCCTCACTGTTGCCGTGGCTGGTCAGTGGGGGTCTACACCGCTGCATCGGTGTACATTGGACGATATCCCACGCCTGACGACGGCCTTGGATCGGTCAGGGTGGCGTGGCGCTCAGTCGCTCGCAGCCTATTCGCCGGTCTATCACTACATATGGAACGGATTACTGGCCTATTGGTGGGTGGAGCTTCATGGGGCCTTGTGTCTCTTCGCGCAATCACCGGACGGTTGGTTCATGCCGCTGCCTCCGATCGGGGCCGGCCCGATCGACGCCCCTCTATCGGCGGCGATGGGGTTGCTGCGTTGCTGGAACGGCGACTCACCGGTCAGCCGAGTCGAGAATGTGCCCGCTCAGTTGGTTCCAGAATTCGAGCGGCTGGGCTATCGTGTGACGCTCAAGGAGCCGGATTATCTCTATCGCGCGGCGGATCTCGTATCCTTGGCGGGCGATCGATATAAATCTCAACGCGCGCTCTGCAATCGATTTGAGCGAGAGCAATCTTTTAAAGCGGATATCTATCGAGTCAGCGATCGCCAGGATTGTCGCGCTCTCCTCGCGGAATGGTCGCGGCAGAAGCACGTGGAAGAACTTGAATCGTTCGGGGCGATGTTACTGGCTGATGCGGCGTCGGCTCACGAAATCGTCTGGTCTCAGGCATCGGCTCTTCGACTGGTGGGGAGAGTCGTCAGGATTCACGGTCGACTGTGTGCTTATACCTTCGGCTATTGGTTGACGAACGCAACATTTTGTGTCCTCTTAGAGGTGGCGGACCGTACCTATCCGGGTCTGGCGCAGTACCTCTTTCGTGAGACCTGTCGGACGGCCTTGGCGGAAGGGGCCGAGTACATTAATGCAATGGATGATGCGGGCCTTCCTGGGCTGCGCGCATCGAAGCAGGCCTATCATCCCGTCGTGATGATTCCGAATTTCGTTGCCGCCCCGGCGCGTGAATCATGAAGACCTCAAAGACCATATCGGTTCACAGCCCTCGCCGCTATCGGTGGTTGCCCTATCTCCTGATCGGCATCACCCTCTGTGCGATTCCGGGCGGTATCGTCCTGACTCGGGTCATCGACACACATTTTGTGGAGGCGGCGGGAGGAGAACTCAAGCTGGCGGCGGCAGAAGTGGCAGAGAAACTCGATCGGATACTGTTCGAACGCAAGGGCGACGTGCTCATGATGGCTCGCGTCGCCTCGCTCCGAACCTCCGATCAGAAATATCTCTCCGAGTATCTAAAATGGATGAAGGCAATCTATACCCCGGTCTATCAATCATTAGCGGTCACGGACATTCAGGGCAAGGTCACGGCGGCGACGGAGTCCTCGCTGGTAGGACGAGACTATAGCCGAAGCGCATCGTTTATCGCTGCGCGTGAGACACGACGACTCGACATTGCCGACGTCGCGGGGTTGGAAGTGGAGAGCGACGTCGAGATGATTGTGTTTACGGCTCCGATTCTCGACGCGCAAGGTACGTTCCACGGTGTCGTGATCTCGCAGGTAGGGGTTCCATTTTTAGAGGAGGTCACCTCCAGGACTATTCATTCACTTGAAGCTCGACCAGAAATGGGGGGGCGAGCCGAGTACCAAATGTTGACGAAGCAGGGTAGGGTATTTGTCGAGTCACTTCTCCCCCACAAAGGGCCTGTCAATCTCAAAGAACTCGGATTGTCTTCGGCGCGGCTCAGTGAGTCCGGTCTCCCGGGGTATATCGAAGAAGAGCATCTGCGCCGACATGTTCAGGTCGTGACCGGCTATGCGCAGACCAAAGGCTATGGAGGATTCCCTGGGCTGAATTGGTCGATTCTGGTTCGAATGGATCGACAGGATGTTCTGGCGCCGATTCATGCCTATTTCTGGAAAGTTGGAATCATCGGCGGGGCGATATGGATTCCCATTCTGGGATTATTACTGTGGGCGACGACACGATTGAGTATCGAACATCGGCAGGCCCGACAGGAAAGTGCCTGGGCGAAAGCTGCTGAAGCCGCGTTGCTTCAGAGCCAGGAGCGAAATCGGGCCATCGTCGACAACGCGCTTGACGGAGTGATTACCATCGATTCGACCGGGATTGTGACCGATTGGAATGCGCAGGCGACAACAATTTTTGGATGGTCACGCGAAGAGACATTGGGTCGGCCCCTGTCCGACACGATTATTCCTGAGCGGGATCGCCAGGCGCACGAACAGGGCATCCATGAATTTCTGCGGACAGGGGCCGGCGTCATATTAAACCGCCGGATTGAAATTGTCGCTCGACACAGGAGTGGGCGGGAGTTTCCCGTTGAGTTGGCTGTATCACCGACAAAAATCGGGGATGCCTACATCTTCAGTGCCTTTATCAGGGATATTACCGCGCGCCGTCGAGCTGAACGGCGCCTCGTTTGTCAGTATGCCGTGACTCAAGCGCTTTCCGAGTCGGCGACCCTGGAAGAGGCGGTTCCGAAAGTCCTCCATGCCGTCGGGGAGACACTGGAATGGGATCTCTGCGTATTCTGGCGGGTGGACAAGGCGAGCGGGGTGCTGCGCTGTCTTGATCTGTGGAGTGCCCCGTCCGTGCCACCGGACCCCTTTATCCAAGCCACGTGGCAGCGTGTACTCACACGCGGCCAGGGTTTGCCCGGAAGTATTTGGGCCAGTGGCAAATCAGCCTGGGCGACGGATGCCGAGACTGAGGCCAATTCTTCTCGTCAAGCACAGGCCCGATATGTTGGATTCCACGGGGCGTTCGGATTTCCTATTCTCGTAGGGAGTGAGGTAGGGGGTGTGATCGAATTCTGCAGCCGACAGGTGCAAGAGCCGGATGACGAGTTGTTGAAGATGATGAAAGACATCGGTCTCAAGATCGGTCAATTTGCCGAGGGGGCCCGCACGGAGGGGGTGTTACGGGAAACCGAGGCGCAATTGCGACAAGCGCAGAGGATGGAAGCGGTGGGACGGTTGGCCGGCGGTATGGCGCACGATTTCAATAATCTCCTCACGGTCATTCGAGGATACAGCGAGCTGCTTCTGGGCCGCCTGGGACCTGCCGACGCCATGCGGAAAGATACGGAAGAGATCAAAAAAGCGGCAGATCGCGCGACCGGGCTGACCCGTCAATTGCTCTCATTCAGTCGTCGACAATTCGTTGAAACGAAGGTCCTCGATCTCAACACACTCGTGGCGAATATGGATGGCATGCTGCGTCGCCTTATCGGCGAAGATCTGGTCGAACTCAGTACTGAACTCGATCCGTCGACCTGTCTTATCAAGGCGGATCCTGGACAGATCGAGCAGGTCGTCATGAATCTGGTGGTGAATGCGCGTGATGCAATGCCCAATGGCGGGCGCCTGATGGTCGAGACCCGGAATGTGACGGTTGGGGAAGAGGTGCGCCTCGATGCTGTGGGGGTGGTGCCAGGATCGTATGTATTGCTGGCGGTACGTGATACCGGTCAAGGGATGGATGCGGAGGTTCGATCGCACCTGTTTGAGCCGTTCTTTACGACAAAGGAAAAAGGCAGAGGAACAGGATTGGGACTGTCGACTGTCTATGGCATTGTCCAGCAGAGTGGGGGGAGCATCACGGTGGAAAGCGCGCCTGGTCAGGGCGCAATATTCCGGATCTATTTTCCTCGGGCCGAACAAGAGGTCTCTGAGGTCCGGGCGGGTGTCGAAAGGACGGGTCCGCTACCCGGCCACGAAACGATTCTGTTGGTCGAGGATGAGCCGGCGGTTCGTGGTCTCGTGCATGAGACCTTGCGGCTCCAGGGCTATACGGTGCTGGTCGCGCGCCATGGCATCGAAGCCCTCCTCGCCAGCGCAAAATGCGTGGGGCCGATCCATCTGTTACTGACAGATGTGGTGATGCCTCAAATGAGCGGGCCTGAAGTTGCAGAAAAGATTCAGATCGCTCGACCGGAGGTCAAAGTGCTCTACATGTCAGGATATCCGGACCACCCGGTGTTTGACCAGGACGGCGTGAACCAGATGACGGGATTTCTGCAGAAGCCGTTCTCTCCCCCTGCCTTGGTACAAAAAGTGCGCGAAGTCCTGGACAGTGTCAAAGTTGCCTAATCAGGATGCTGAAAACGTCCGCCAGCGTCGTTCTTGCCTCGAAAGCATCCTCAACGTAGCCCGAGGCTACGCTTCCGGTGCTTCCATCAGCTGTGGCCTTGCTGGATGGCCATTTTGAGCATCCTGCGGGAAGGTTTCCTTGCTCGTCCGCACTCGGTTATTCCTGCCGCATCGCTTGATCTTCGGGCTCGGTTCCGTTTATCGTGCGTCCCAACGTGCGTGAAATGTGAGACGTGAAATGTGAAACGTAACGCGACGAAGATGGCTAATCAGGTGAACACGAGATGACGACGCAAGGACGCGAACTCGACATTGGGCACTATCGAATCACGCAGGAGCCGTTCTATGCGGAGGTGCGCGGCGAGATCGGGTTATTCACGATTGCGGCGAAGAGCAAGATGCCGGTGATGCTCAAGGGGCCGACCGGGTGTGGCAAGACCCGATTTGTCCAGCATATGGCGTACCGGCTTGGCCGCCCTCTGATTACGGTGGCCTGTCACGAGGATCTCACAGCATCCGATCTTGTGGGACGGTATCTGCTCAAGGGGCAAGAGACGGTGTGGGCCGATGGGCCGCTGACGCTCGGCGTCAAGCATGGCGCAATCGTCTATTTGGACGAAATCGTCGAGGCGCGGAAGGACACAACCGTCATCATCCATCCCCTGAGTGACGATCGCCGTTTCCTGCCGATTGAAAAGAAAGGCCAGATTCTTGAAGCTTCTGACGATTTCACCCTGGTGATTTCCTATAACCCGGGGTATCAGAGCGTGCTCAAGGATTTGAAGCAAAGCACGAAGCAGCGCTTCATGGCGATTGAGTTCGACTATCCGGCGGCAGATATTGAAACCACCGTGGTCGAGCGGGAGGCGGGGGTCAGTCGCGAGCTTGCGGCCAGCTTGGTCAAACTCGGTGGAAAGGTGCGGAACCTCAAGAACCATGGTTTGGATGAAGGGGTCAGTACCAGATTGCTGATCTATGCCGGGACACTCATCAGGCAAGGCGTGGCGACCGACCGAGCCTGCGACGTCGCAATTGCCCGTCCGATCACCGACGATCCCGATATGCAGCGCAGCATTCAGGAATTGGTGAAGGCCATTTTCTAACCCCCGTATAGCAGGATGCTGAAAAAGTCCGCCAACGTCGTTCTCGGTTCATCGAAATCCTCAACGTACCCGAGAGGGTACGCCTTGTATCTTGGAGACTCGATCAGCTACATGACCGTTCACTCAA
>NEWT02000035.1:657202-657453 GCA_002869925.2 Nitrospira sp. CG24A | reverse complement strand
GTCATCGATCATCTTGAAGCGTTGCCGATGCGATTGCCCCGGATCTATCAAAGACTAACAACGTAAAACGTAAAACGTGAAAGGTTAAACGTTAAACGTGAAACGTAAGATGAGAAAAGTGGAAGGATGGCAACGCGGTCATCTGATCCCATACGGTTCACCTGTTACGGTTCACTTTTCACGAGAGGCGGAACATGACTGCTGAAACTGAACGCCCAACCGTGCCACCTTGGCTGTACAAGCTATTTACG
>NEWT02000035.1:581388-657192 GCA_002869925.2 Nitrospira sp. CG24A | reverse complement strand
TGGCAAAGTTTGCGCAGCCCCTGAAGCCGGGGGAGGATCGCCAGGAGCCGACAAAGGATCTGATCGAGGCCAAGTTTTGGGAGGTCTATCCCCGTTGTTGGGCCAAGATTCTTCAAGAAGTGAAAGTAGGGATGATCGTGGTCTTTCACGACCTTGGTGAATATCCCGCCGGAGGGTATCAAGAATTGGTCGATGATCCGGACGCGTTTCTGGCAAAGACGTATGGCAAGAAGAAGATCAAAGTCAATTTCTATGATGGGGATAATTTCGTCTGCACGATCAACTTTAAAGTCGCAGGCTGGACGGAGCATGAACATTCGTGAGGGGTGAGGCGTAAGGGGATTCTACGTTTCACATTTCACGTTTCACGAGGAGTCGATAATGGGGAGACCGAAGATTACGGTGGTGGGTGCGGGGAACGTCGGAGGCACGACGGCGCAGCGGCTGGCCGAGAAGGACGAGTACGAGGTGGTGCTCGTCGATATTGCCGAGGGCGTCCCGCAAGGCAAGGCGCTCGATATCACGCAGGCGGGACCTGTCTGCGGTTATAGCACTCGCGTGGTCGGCACCAACGGCTATGATGAAACGGCCGGCTCGTCAGTGGCGGTGATCACCTCCGGAATCCCGCGCAAGCCCGGGATGAGCCGTGACGAGTTGTTGGCCACGAACGCGAAGATCGTGAAGTCAGTCGTGTCTGCGCTGGTGTCTCGATCGCCGAACATCATTCTGATTCTCGTCACCAACCCGCTTGATGCCATGGTCCATGTGGCGCGTCGCGTGAGTGGATTGCCGAAGTCTCGGATCTTGGGTATGGCTGGAGTGCTCGATTCCGCCCGCATGCGTGCCTTCATCGGGGCGGAATTGAGCGTGCCGGGTCCTGATGTGGCGGCGATGGTATTGGGCGGGCATGGCGATACGATGGTGCCGTTGTCACGGTACACGATGGTCAAGGGGAAGCCGGTTTCGGAGTTGATGTCGAAGGACCGGTTGGAGGCGGTTGTGAAGCGGACACGCGAGGGGGGCGCTGAAATCGTAGGCCTGTTAAAAACGGGCAGCGCGTTCTATGCGCCGTCAGCCTCGGCGGTCGATATGGTCGAGGCGATTATGAAGGACCAGAAGCGGGTGGTGCCCTGTGCGGTGCTCTGCGAGGGCGAGTATGGATTGCAGGATGTCGTCGTTGGGGTGCCGGTTAAGTTGGGCCGAGGCGGGGCGGAACAGATTGTCGAGTATGAGTTGACGGCGGAGGAGCGAGCGGCATTGGAAACGTCTGCCGGTGCGGTGCGTGAGCTCTGTGCCGCAGTTGACCGTCTCATGGTCTGACAAGCCGGCCAAGCGGGAGACACCAATCGACCTGCTTGGTAAAAATGGATCTCGGTAGGCCGATCACCATTTCGACGAGTGACAGACTTGGTTGCTTGACAGGAGAAGAGGGCCTACAGTACAGAGAGCAACCTGATAGTGCACTAAACGAGGAGATATTATGAAATTTCTTGAGAGTCCGATGCAGACGATAGCCGTAGGGTTTGGGCTCGCTATGATGTTGATCATGGGGTATCTGGCTATGGTAGGCATTGCGGTTGGTGATGCCGATTGGTTTGGCCTGTTGCTCCGGTGGGTCCATTTCCTAGCAGGAATCGTGTGGATCGGGTTGCTGTATTTCTTCAACCTGGTCAATGCGTCGTTCTTGAAGAGCTTGGATGGTCCTACGAAGAACATTGTGATTCCCAAGCTGATGCCTGCCGCGCTGGGCTGGTTCCGTCATGGTGCCACGGTGACGGTGCTTGCGGGAATTGTGCTGTATCTCTACATGTATCAACGAGGCGGAACCGGGGCGATTGCATTGGGAATCGGCGGCTTATTGGGTATCATCATGATGGCCAACGTTCACGCGATCATTTGGCCGAATCAACGAAGGATTATTGCGGCCGTGACGGCAGCAGCTCAAGGGACTCCTGCGCCGCCGGAAATGGCCCAGTGGGGTCGGACCGCGCTCCTTGCTTCACGGGTCAACTTTATGTTGTCGATCCCCATGCTGTTATTCATGGGGGCTGGCAGCCATCTCAGGTAAGATGCTGTACGACTACCGGCGGGAAAGCCCGCCGGGAAGTCCATCCATCTCTTCCGTTTCCGTTCTTCAACGCCGTTGTTATGTAGTTCGGGGGCCATATGGCCAGTTCCATGATGGGGCAGTGGTCCTAAGTCATTGAGATTCAGGCCTATTGCCCCGTCATTACCTTGACGAATACCGGCCAAGCACTTTATAGTATCGCTCCATTCATCGAAGCAAACTGGTCAGGAAGGACGCATGACGACTGCGACAGAACCGCGGGTTCTCCAAACGCTTGATGGCGCTCCATGGGATATCGAGGCCTATCGGAAGATCGGGGGCTACGAGGCATGGGAAAAGTGTGTCAAAGAGTTGAGCGCGACCAACATCGTGAATCAACTGAAGAAAGCTGGCCTTCGCGGGCGAGGGGGGGCAGGTTTTCCCACGGGCATCAAGTGGGAAAAGGTTCTGAATCATCGGGTGAAAGAACATTATTTTGTCTGTAATGCCGGCGAACATGAGCCAGGGACGTTTAAAGATCGTTATTTACTCAAGCAGGCGCCACACCAACTTATCGAGGGCTGTCTCATTGCCGCCTACACGGTGCAAGCGAAGGCGGCCTTTATCTATGTGAACCATGAGTACCACGAAGAACGCGAGAATCTGAAGAAAGCTTTGGCACAGGCGAAGGCTCATGGGTTCTTGGGCAACAATATTCTGGGGAGCGGTGTAGATCTCGACCTACAAGTTTTTGAAGGCCACGGGAGCTACGTGGCTGGTGAAGAAACGGCGATGCTCGAATCGATGCAAGGGCGTCCGGCGATGCCGAGACAGAAACCGCCTTTCTATCCGACAGACTTCGGCCTCTATGGCAAGCCGACGTTAGTCAATAATGTCGAAACGTTGTGCAATATTCCTCGGATCCTTCTCAAAGGCGTGGATTGGTTCACACAGGTCGGCACAGAAAAGTGTCCGGGCACGATGATGTTCTCTCTGAGCGGTGCTGTGAATCGGCCTGGCGTATACGAAATGCCGATGGGTACGACAATCCGGGAACTTGTGGATACATGTGGCGGAGGGGTGCCTGGCGGCCGCAAGGTCAAAGCGGTATTCCCGGGTGGGCCGGCGTTTTCGATGGTCACCACCGATCAGCTCGACCTGTCGATGGATTTCGATTCGTTGAAGAAAGCGGGAACAGGACTTGGATCGGCTGGTGTGATCGTGGTCGATGATGCGACATGTATGGTGGCCCTAACGCTCAAGTTCTCAAATTTCTTCAAGGCTGAGAGTTGCGGGCAGTGTCCGCCCTGTCGAATGGGGACCATTAATCTCGCTGCGCTGATGACGAAGATCGAGCAGGGAGAGGGGACGGAGAAAGATATGGAGAGTCTCCTTCAGCTCTGTGGATTTGTGAAGGGGACGGGCTATTGTACACTGGTAACCGGGGCTGCGGTGTTGGTTCAGAGCAGCATCAAACTGTTTCGCCACGAGTTCGAAGAACATATCCGATTGCAGCGCTGTCCTTATCAGCCACTGACGGTCGGCGCCACGGTCCAATGAGGAGCGAGTTACGATGCCGCATGTGACGTTTCTTCTTCCTGAAGGCAGGAGTGGAGAGGTTGAGATCAATACGTCGCTGTTGGAGGCGTCGAAGCTGCTCGGGTGTCGGTTGAATCACGATTGTGGCGGGAACGCTTCCTGTACCACTTGTCGGGTCGAAGTGCAGATGGGCGCCGAGAACCTGTCTGACATTGACTTCGATGAGCAAGATCTCCTTGATCGGGAAGCCCTCAGCGAGCCATGGCATCGTCTTGGATGTCAGGCCAAAGTCCTCGGAGACGTGGTCGTTCGGGTGCCGGATGGCAAGTGGGTTGCACCCACGATGCCGCAGTCGGAGTCGCAGGGTCTTGAAATCCAGTAAAGAGATGTTACACTAAATCATTCCAGGCAGGTCTTTGAAGGACGGCTTGGCCACAACGAGGAGGATTACCATGCTGACGATTACACCGGTGGCAGAACAAAAGATCAAGGAATTGATGGTCGAGGAGAAGGATATCGTCGGCCTGCGCGTCTATGTCAAGGGCGGCGGGTGCCACGGATATCAATATGGGATGGCCTTCGAGTCGAAAATGGGTGACGATGATACGGTGGTGGAAAAGGGCATCGTGAAGGTCATCATGGATTCCCAGAGTGCTCCGCTTCTTCAGGGTGCCGAAGTCGATTACGTGGACAGCCTCCAAGGGTCCGGGTTCTCGATCAAGAATCCGCAAGCGAAGACGACGTGTGGTTGTGGCAGCTCCTTCAGCTCCTAATGAATGTGCGTGGCAAGAGTGTGAGTCGGTCGGTTGAGTGAGTAACAGGGAGAGCCAGGATTGTCCGGATACCGCGGCAATCCTGGCTTCTCTATTTCTGCACCGGATATGAGCTGGATGTACAATGGGACAGGTGAGTGTCACGCGGCGATATCGGTTTTGCGCCGCGCATCGACTGCACACGGATTATCTGTCACCCCAGGAAAACCTGGCGGTGTTTGGGAAGTGCAATAATCCCAATGGACACGGCCATAACTATGTGGTGCTGGTGACCGTAGGGAACAGGGTGCAGACTGAGGCTGGTGGAGGTGTGGACCTCGGTCGGCTGGATCAGATTGTGGGAGAACAAGTCATCACGCGATTCGACCATTGCGACCTCAATCAAGATCCTGAGTTTGCCGATCGCACCACGACGGGAGAAAATTTGGTGATGCTGATCTGGGATCTGCTAGTACCGTACCTTCCAGATGGGCAACTGGAAAAGGTCGGGCTCATTGAAACACGCGACAACTATTTCGAGTATGCGGGGGCGACGAATCAAGCCCCGGTGTTTAGAGAGGGGCGTCATGGCTAAGCAAGGAGTCAAGCGGCAGGGCCGGCAGCCGGTCGAAGATATCAACGGGAGCGGCAGGCCGGCAGATCTGGCTGTGTTGCAATCCCTGGTGACAGAGATGTTGCTTGCCATCGGCGAAAAGCCGGGCCGGAACGGGCTGCTCAAGACTCCGGAGCGGGTCGCCAAGGCCTTCGCCTTCATGACCCAGGGCTATCATCGCGACATCGATCATCTCCTGAACGGCGCCCTCTTCCCGATCGAGTACGATGAGATGGTGATCGTGAAAGACATCGACTTTTTCAGCATGTGTGAACATCATCTCCTGCCATTTTATGGCAGAGTCCATGTCGGGTACCTGCCGAATAAGAAAGTGGTGGGGCTCAGTAAGATTCCACGCATTGTGGATGTCTTTGCGCGCCGGCTGCAAGTCCAGGAGCGACTCACTGTCCAAATCGCTGAAACCCTGAAATCGAAGCTCAATGCTCATGGAGTGGGCGTGGTCGTCGAAGCGCGGCATCTTTGCATGATGATGCGGGGGGTCGAAAAGCAGAACACCATCGCGGTCAGCAGCTCCATGTTAGGTGCCTTCCGCAGCCAGCCGCAAACGAGGCAGGAGTTTCTGAAACTTATACGTCGAGGCAGCGTCGCCGACTCTGACTAACCGGACGTTGAAAAAGTCCCCTAGCATCGTTCTCGCCTCGAAAGCATCCTCAACGTAGCCCAGAGGCTACGCCTCCGGTGCTTCCATCGGGATGTGGTCTGGAACAACGAGAGCAAGGACTGCTTGCACGTGATCCCGTACTAAAAACTCGTATCGGCGGTGTTCCCAAGGCCATCCATGGGCGATCTCCTACTCGATGGGAGGTCGCCCGTGTTGTTTGATCATGCACGAGCCGAATAATATGGTGGGGCGTCGCTCTCTGGTTATTCTACGGCCCACTGTGTGCGCCGGATGTATCCTGCAACAACTGATCAGTGACCCCTCCGCCGAAGAACCGTTTCATCACATTCGAACCCTGACGCCTGATCATGATTGTTTCATCGCTTCTGTCCGCGCGTTTCATTGAGGATGGTCTGTGAGGTAGCCTCTCTCTGGCCGAACTGTTGCATGGTGCGGGCCAGAAGAAACTCGGCCTTCCCGACCGGTTCCAGCGCCTGTCACAGAATCGGGCAGTCCATCATGTGAGGGTGAACGATGGAATTCCGTGACCACCGGAAATACAAGTGCGGCAAAGTCCCAGTAGCGCATACGGATCGCGTCCGAATGGGTCCCGGCTTGGAAGACGATCTCCTCGTCTTCCGTGAGCGATTGATCGACATACACAGGGAGCCTATAGAGGTTGCCGAAGGGCGGCATGGCGCCCAACTCGCAATCGGGAAACAGACTTGCGATCTCATCCTCGGTTGCGAGCCTTACCGAATGAGTGGCAAAGACAGTCCTCAATCGACGGAGATCCACCTTCCAACTTGCCGGTAGTACCGTCATCACGAACCGCCTATCCACCTTTACGATCACGACCTTGGCCATTTTCTTCTCAGGCGTACGAAGCATCTGGGCAATAGTAAGAGCCTGAAACGCTTCCGGGTGGGGCAGTACATCATAATGAACATGTTCACGATCGAGATACACGTTGAGTGTTCGTGAGATGGACATGGTGACACCTCCTGTGGTGGCCTGACCTCCCGACAGAGGTCGCTGCTGGAATGATTGAGGGGGATAGAGGATTGCTCGACGGCAACTCGATTGTGGCGGAGACGACTGTCATGATCAATGCTCCGCTGTGATCATGATGGCGCACTCAACCTGTGCAGTATACGCCGTTTGCAATGTTGAAGTCTCAGGAAAAAGTGGCATGCAAATAACGAGGAGGGAGGCCCCTAGCGCTGCTCAGGAAGGCCAGAGATGATGGCGTCCACATCGAAAGATTGTGTCGTTTGATGGCGTACAGGTTGTTATAGACCCTTGACATTCCCTGTGGGGAAGCGTTGGAATAGAAGGCACCAGCACCTCCATCCCAGCATCGGGCATGATTCTTCGGTGCCCTATGAGGAAGCGGGTCAGTCTTCAGCGTTCGATCACACTCTCCGTCCTCTCCATCGGTTTGTTTTCCGGCGCATTTGGTCTAGCCTATGCGTATTGGCAGACCAAACATTCGTTCAGCGAGGCCATCGGCCTCGGGTTTCAAGAACTTGCCCGCCAGAGCGCAGATAAAGTCGGGTTGATCCTCGAAAAAGAGGTCGGGTGGGTGGAACGTCTCAGTTCCTTACCACAGGTACGTGAAGCGGTTCGAGAAGGTACCAGGCTGACGTTTGACCACCAGGTCCTTGAGCGGTGGAAGGAGTCGCAACGGCCGTATTTTCGGTCGCTGGAAATTCTTGATCGTCGAGGTCGCTCCGTCGGTAGAGCGACCAGCGGACACCCCACGACGCAGTACAGTCGACAGCCCTGGTGGCCGGTCGTCTTTGATCAGCGACGACTATGGGTGGGGGCGTTACGACTCGACGAAAGGGGCGATGGGGAGTTGGACATCGCCGTGCCGATCGTCGATGAGGTCGGGATTGTATTGGGTGCGATCAAGGCGGTGATCGAGAAGGACCAGCTCTTGACCTCGGTTCTTCGCAGTAGGATCGGCGAAACCGGCCATGTGATGTTGGTTGGGCCGAAGGGAACGGTGTTGGCCTGCCCGCTTCTCCCACCAGGACGACATACGGCTCTGATAGGCCCGCTAAGAGACTCACTCGCCTCGAACCTCACTCCTCCTGATGCTGCATGGATGGAAGTTCAGGACGATGCTCACGGTCAAGGAGGCGGGATCGTCGGGTTCGCATCCGTGGGGCTTCGACCAGGCATTGTTCAGGCGGAAACGTGGTCCATTCTGGTCCGCCAAGATCCCGACGAAGCGTACGCGCCCTTGCGTTTATTGCTGTGGAAGCTCGTCGCGTTCGGCATGCTGGTCTTCGCCGTGGTTGCTCTGCTTCGATGGCGCCTCGGTCGCCGCATTGTGAGGCCTATCAACGCGTTGGTCGAGCGTGTGCAGCGCTTCGGACAGCAGAGTGGTGAGACGCCGATGATGGTCGCGCAGTCTGCCGACATTGTGGAGATCGATACCTTGGCCGCGAGTTTCGATGAATTAACGGAGCGCCTGGAGCGTATATCTCGTGAACGGGGACGGTATGTGGCTGAACTCGAGCGGGCAAACAAAGAACTGGTCATTTCCGAGGAACATTATCGAATGTTGTGGGATCATTCAACGGAGACCAGATTGCTCGTCAACGAAGAGGGATTCATTCAGGCTGTCAATCGTCGAGGCGAGACGAAGTTGGCGGCATCGGCCGGTCGTCTGATCGGCACGAAGGCGGAAGATCTTTTTCGGGAGGAGGATCGCGTCCGGTTGCGCCAATTGTTGGAAGCAGTGATCGCCACCAAGAAAGACGTGTTAGTCGGCGAGATGCAGATGCCTTCACCTACAGCGGGCATGCTTATCATGGAAGTCGATCTGGTGCCGGTTGAGAACACCGGATCTGCGGTTGCCGTCATGGTCCAGTTGAGCGATCTCACGGAAAAGAAGCGCCTCGAAGAGCAGTTGATCCGTTCGGAACGCCTCGCCTCACTCAGTCAGTTTGCCTCGATGTTTGCCCACGATATCCGCAATCCGTTAGTGGGGATCAAGAAGACATTGGAGTTGCTCGAACACGATGAAGGGTCACAATTGGCTCGGCACCGACCATGGTGGGACGATATGCGCCTCACCATCGACCTGTTGCTCGGCATGATTAACGATATGCTGGATGTGTATCAAGAAAGCTACTCCGGGCTGCCACTCTTGACGTCGACGGTATCGGTCAACAGTCTGGTCGTTGACGTGGTGCAGCTCTTTCGATCCGAAGCCGCCGCGAAGCGAATTGCTTTTCATCTCGAGATGCTGGAGGAGGATGTCGCGATGACAGCCGATCGTCGTCGCTTGTTACGGGTGCTCATCAATCTCGTACACAATGCACTCAAGTTTTCTCCACAAGGAGGAAGGATTACGGTGTCGGTTCACGTGGAGGCGCGAGAATGGGCGGATCGAGAATCTCTCAACACGTCATCCTCCCAGGTCATGATTCGGGTTGCGGACGAGGGCCCCGGCATTGCGCCTGAAGATCTTCCTCACCTGTTCGAGATGTTTGGCAGGAGGAAAGATCCCGGAGACACTCGAATGGGACGAGGGCTTGGATTGCACTTTTGCCGCCTCGTGGTGGAAGGCCATCGGGGGAGGATTTGGGCGGAGAATCGTTCGTCCGGCAGCGCGGTCTTTTCCGTCGAACTGCCGCTGAACCAGGAGGCCTATGCCGGCCACATTGCTGATTGCCGATGATCAACGGCTCTTTAGGCAAAGCCTTCGGCTGCTCCTCGAACGTGAACCGGATCTGCGAGTGGTTGGAGAAGCGAACGATGGGCGCGAGGCCTTTGATCAGGCGATCAAAACCGAGCCCGATATCATCTTAATGGACGTGGATATGCCGAGACTGGATGGGGTGACGGCCACGCGCCTGATCAGGGGTTGTCTCCCTGACGTGAAAGTCTTGATGTTGTCGGTCCATGATGAAGATGCGAGAATCGTGGCGGCGGTGCAAGCCGGTGCCTGCGGCTACATTCTGAAGGATGCCGACCATGCCGAGTTTCTTCGCATCATCCGGGCCACCTACCGGGGGGAACGAGTGCATTCCCCCTTCATGCCGGACGGCTTTGCTCGGAAGGTGGCCTCCGCACTGGAAGAGGCCGGGAGTGGGGCGCCCGTTGGTGTCGCACTGTTGACTGAGCGTGAGCGGGAGATTTTGGCTTGTGCCGCGTCTGGGCGTGGCAATAAAGACATTGCCGATCAGTTGTGCGTCTCTGCCGATACCGTGAAAACTCACCTCCACCACGTCTATCGCAAACTCGGCGTCACCGGCCGGGTCGAAGCGATCCTGGCCTATCTCAACAGCAAGTAACGTTCATCCTCTTAATCCCTCACCCGAACGGTGTAGGCGAAAACTTCCCTTTGGGCGATGGGATTCGTTTGCGAGGCTCGATAAAATAGTCCCACGTGAGAATCAAGATCAAAGGCAGTCAGTAGAAAAGCGCATGTCGTCAAAGAAAGGAGGTCGCGGAGGAATAGATGGCATGCTTGCTCCGTCGGTGTTGACACCCTTCGATTGAATGAAGGAAAGGAGGCCCCCATGAAAGCCGTACTCGTAACAATCGTTGCAGTCTTTTGTGCGCTGACTCTGTTCGCCGGGGGGGTTGCAGTGGCTCAATCGACGAATTGGATGGATGAACTCAGCAGCTCGGTGAATTTTTATAAGAGCCGGTATCCCACCACCAATGATGTGCCAGCCAATTGGGAACCATATCTCAGCGAGCTGAACTTTATGAAGAAAGCGTCGATACGGGGCAATCCAGAGGCCGTACGGGTCGGAATGGACAAGTGGTTCAAGATGCTCAAGAATCGGGATGGTGGAATTAATCCGAAGGCAGCAGACGAGCTGTTCAGAATAGCGGTGTTGACGACGCCCTTCGATGAATACAAAATTTCTGTTCCGAAATAAGGGAAGGTAGCTTCCAGAGTGAGGGTGGTGAGGCAAGGACAGGCGAGTAGTGCTGGCAATTATTGAGAAGGGAGGACGCTGCCGCTGCTCGCCTGAGGTCACAACCCCCTCGCGTTGTACTCAAGAATCTGAACGATGAAACGTATTTTGCAACGTGATTGATGCTTCTTTTATTGCATTGGCCGGTGATCGTGAGGCATGGATCGCCGGCCAATCTTTGTGAGCATCCTGAGGGTACTCTTTTTTGGTGAGAGATGTCGGTTCCTGAGCTCTGCCGATCACATCATGGTCGACATCCATCGGTCTTCGTACAGAAGCCGGGGTGTACGTCTTGACTTCATGCATGACCAAACGTACCATTTGTCTGTCAGGGGTTTGCTGTTTGCGCCCTAGCGGATAGGGGATCGCGTCTCACACGTTCTTCCACCATGTGTACGCAGCAGGGTAGACGTTATGGCGAGTCGCCCGAGGTGGGTTATCGCATCTCTCCTGGCCTGCACCATGTCCGGTTGGGTAAGCAGTGAAGGTGTTGGTGCGAAGGAACGCCAGCCTGAATCCAATGTTCCCCTTTCCACCATCCTTGAATTCGAGACGACCGCTCGTCTCCTGGCAGTCCTCCTCGATTCCGGCAGAAATGTGATCAACGAGCACCAAGTCTTGTTCGATGAGCAGGATCAAACAGGAAAAAATTTTACCACCGACCTGTTTGAACGACAATTACTGGAAGTCTTTCGTAGCCGCTCCGGTATCGATCTACAAGAGTTTGAGGCGGCGCGAATTCCAGCCGAAGCGAAGAAGTTGCTCAAAGAATTGGTTGTCGCGAGTAAGCACGTGGTCGCAGAGGCCCGCGCTGAGGTCAATCGCCCAGGTGGCGGGCACAAAGAGTTGATTCCCGCGATTTTCGGCGCACGAGTGGCCACCCGATTTACGGAACGAACACATGTGCGGCTGAAACAGACCGCGTTGGCGCCTCGCAACCCCTTGAATGCGCCGGATGCTATTGAGCGAATGGCGTTGGAGGCATTTGCTGATCCTTCCTATCCCCGTGAAAAAGTGATCAGCGAAGTGACCGCGAAGAGCAAGTCGTTGAGTCTGATGTTTCCGCTCTATACGACAAGGAAATGCCTGGAGTGTCACGGCGACCCCAAAGGGGAAGTGGACCGAACCGGGTATGCCCGAGAGGGACTTAGACTCGGACAAAATGCCGGTGCCATTAGTGTGGTGATCCCGATTCGACCATGAGACGAATCGCATTTCTTCTCTGGATGATAATCGTCGCTACCTCCAGCAGCCTCTGGGGAGCCGAGCGGCAGGACCCCCCAGCCGGCAAGCCGGCTGGGAGTGGGGTGATTGTCCATAGCGATGGGTATGTTCTGACGGCGGAGCATGTGATCGCGGATGCGAAACGGATTTTTGTCCTCACCGCCGGGGAATTTCGCGCGCCGGCGACCCTTGTCAGTACCGATTCCGAACACGACCTCGCCTTGCTCAAGATTGAAACGGTCGGACTGACAGAAGCGCCCATTGGGTATGCGGGTGCCGTCAGGCTCGATCAAGAAGTCATCACCGTCGGGTTTTCGTTCGGTCTCCGAGAAGTCTCCGTGACTCGCGGTCGAATTGCAGCGGTACGGACGAGGGGTGTTCAGCGAGTTTTTCAAGTGGATGCGGCCGTCAACCCCGGCAACAGCGGAGGGCCTATCTTCAATGGGCGCGGAGAAGTGGTTGGTGTGATGACCAGCAAATTCAGCCATCCTTCCGGGATCGTGCCAGAAGGGATGTCTTTTGCGGTGCCGATCAGCTATGCCACGCCTCTCCTCGCGAATATCCCAGATTTCGATTTTACAATGATTGGGAAAGTGAGAAAGCCTACCAAGGGGAATGTCGAGAGCAAAGGCCTTGCCCATGAGGTCGTGCGGACGACGGTGCTGATCGAGACGGTGAGGAATACGGGCGCGGCTTCAATGCCACCGCCTCCAGATCACGTTGCCGGAACGTTGCCAAAGAGCGACCATCCAACAGTGGTCTCCCCGCAGCCACAGCCGAGCCCGTCGCGGGATCATGCGTCGAGTGTGCAGGACGACAAGGCGATCGCGCGGGTGAACGGTCAACTCCAAACTGCACAGGAAGAAGAACTGAAGCAGCTGGTCCAACAAGGCATCGCTCAACCGGAGGGAATGGTGCTGATTCCAGCCGGAGAGTTCTGGATGGGTACGGAGGATGGGCAGCAAGATGCTCGCCCCTTACATCGTGTGCATCTCAGTTCCTATTGGTTCGATCAATACGAAGCGACGAACGCGCGATACCGACAGTGTGTGGAAGGGGGGGGCTGCACGCCACCCAAAGACCGCCAGAGGTTCGACGACCTACAGCGGGCGCTGAATCCCGTGACCGACATTACATGGAGCCAGGCGCGATCCTTTTGCCAGTGGCAAGGCAAACGATTGCCGACAGAGGCTGAATGGGAAAAGGCGGCGCGAGGGACAGATGGCCGCCGGTATCCCTGGGGCAATGATGAAGAGATTGCAAAACGGCATATGACAAAAAGACATCTCATGGCCGACACCAACGGAGGCGAATCGGTCGGGCGTCAGGTCGCGACGTCGTCGCCCTACGGAGCGTTCGATCTGATTGGCAGCCTGTCAGAGTGGGTGAAAGATTGGTACGCGGAAGATTTCTATCAGACCTCTCCAGTTCGAGATCCACAGGGCCCGTCGCGTGGCTCCTTCCGTGTGTTGCGGGGCGGGGAGTGGAATGAAAAATCGCCTAATATTCAGTCCAGCTATCGAGGATGGGATGACGTGACCTACTGGGGGCCGACGCTCGGCGTGCGCTGCGCAAACGATGTGCCCTGACCTTGTGTATTCCTGATTCTGCCCGTTCCCTCACCATTCACACAATCCCGGGATTCTTGGCCGAATCGGCAGCGACAGGATTGTGCCCTCTCCGCACAGCAGCCTCATGCGTCGTGAGACATGATACAGCGTGAAATGGCCGGATAGGCCAGAAAGCACACCACATTTCACGAGATATACTCTACAGGTGGGGAAAAGAACCTGGTGGGGTTTTTTCGTGGCCTGACGTGTATGGAGTGTGAGCCGATTTCTGACAATGAGGAGAGCTGTTGATGAGACCAATAGGTAGGGGGTCATGGTATGTGATCGTGGCGGGACTCTGTGTGCTTGGGGGCTGTGCCGGGCACAGCCCGTTCGAGACCTTCGTGGACTCCACGAAAGATTGTGCGGAGATGCTCCTGCAGGGGGATATTCAAAAGGTGGCGAAGACCAGAGAGGAGCGATTTGTAGGGAAGGTGCCGGACACCACCGCTCGTTGTCTTGGAGGAAAGAAGGCCGAGAGTCTGAGAGCGGGGCCCTGGCAGGATTGGCCGAATTATTGGGCTGTCGGCGATGCCACATCCCGCGCCCCTGCGCATCTGTTGGTCAATGCCAAGGTCATCGGCCCCAATGCACACGGGATCAACGGCACACTCTATGAGCTGGACTTGCAACGTATCGAACTCATTAAGTTCAATCTCTTCGATAACAACAAGACCTACGAAGCGTATGTCACAGGCCGGGAGGGAGAGGCCGGGCCGGTGCTCAATACCTGGCCGGAACTGCGATTGCCTCAGGGCCATCCCGATTTCGCATCTGTCGGTGGGGGTCAGGCACAGGTCTGTCGCGGAGCGTTGATACGTTTCCGCACCCTGACCGGTATCTGCAACGACATCCGTAATCCTCTGATGGGATCGACGCATCAGCTCTTTGCGCGGAACGTGGATTTCGACACCACGTTTCCTGATTTGGGCCTGAATGAGCTGACCAAGAATCGCCATGGAGATCGAATAGGGCTTTTGAAGCCAGATCCTCAAGTGATTAGCCGAATGCTGTTCACTCGCGCACAGCCGCAGCCGGACACATGTCGCGAGGGGTACGGTTTGCCTGGTAGCGCAACAGAGGCTGAGTGTGAATATAAAAAAGCTCCGTTCTTCAATGTGCTGGCGGCGTTCTGGATCCAGTTCATGACCCACGACTGGTTCGCGCATCTTGAAGAGGGGCGCAATCGACCGGAATGGATGGCCGTCGGCTGTACGACGCAGCGGGTCAAGAACATCGAGCAGGTGCTGACGGGAGCGGGCGTAGAGACGTTGGGATGCCGGCCCAATGACAAGATCGATGCGGCGATCATCGCTGAGGACACAGCACCCAGGTCATTCACGCAGGGCGGCAAAACCTATCTCACGCGGGCGCCAAAAACCACAGCCAATCACGTGACGGCCTGGTGGGATGCCTCCCAGCTCTATGGATACGACGAGCGGTCCGGCCAGCGAGTGAAGCGCGATCCAAAAGATCTAGCCAAGTTGCAGCTGGTGCAGGTCGGAGCGGGTGTAGGTCAGAGCGACAAGCCGGGCTATCTGCCGGTCTTCGAAGCGGGTGACCCGATTAATCCTGAGTGGGCCGGTCAAGAAGCCACAGCTTTTCCGGACAACTGGAGTATCGGGACCAGCTTTTTCCACAACGTCTTTGCGCGAGAGCACAATACCTTTGTGGATGCTTTTAGGAACCAAGCTGCGCTCACGCCCGATGTGGATAGCGGGTTAAGAAATCCCGCCGATCCCGACGCCATCATTCGTTACCGAGATGTTACGCCGAATGAGTTGTTCGAAGTGGCTCGGTTGGTTGTCGCGGCTGAGATTGCGAAAATCCACACGATCGAATGGACGACGCAATTGCTCTACAACGAGCCGTTGAACCGGGGTATGAACGCCAACTGGAGCGGGGTCTTCGCAAAGCATGAAACGGTGTCAGGGGCGCTAAAGGAAGTCGTGAGACGCCTTGGCGACTCGGGGAATGCCAAGAAGGCGAACAGTCTCTACGCGGCCTTTGCCGGTGGACCCGGCATCTTCGGGCTGGGCAACAGGGTATACGAGGGAGTGTCGCTCGTGGGCCTGATCGATCCCAACAAAGAAGATCGTTGGGATTTGAACAACGACGATCATGTCAACGGCGGCGTCAACCACTTCGGCTCCCCCTTCAATTTCCCCGAGGAGTTCATCACCGCGTACCGGTTGCACCCATTGCTGCCGGACTTGATCGAGTACCGTGAGTGGAACAAAGACCCGAACGTGATCCGACAGAAGGTGCCGGTGATCGAAACATTTCGAGGCAAGGCCACCGAGGCGATGCGGCAGAATGGGCTAGCCAATTGGGCGCTCAGCATGGGCCGTCAGCGGCTGGGGACCCTGACCCTTCAAAACCATCCGCAGTTTTTGCAAAATCTGAAGATGCCCCGCCTGCAATCCCCCACGCAACAGATTGACGTGGCGGCGCTCGACCTCATCCGTGATCGGGAGCGTGGCGTACCGCGCTACAACGAGTTCCGCCGGCAGTATGGCCTGAAGCAACTGACTATATTCGATGACTTTGTCGATACGAGGTTACCAGAGGATTCGCCGGTTCGGCATGAGCAGGCGCAGCTCGTGACGCTGTTGCGGGACGTCTACGGGCAGCATCAGTGCGATGCCTCCAAAAAAATTACCGAGGCGCAGTTGAACGACGACAGATCGCCCATCAACGATTGTCTAGGTCATCCGAACGGCAGCCTGGTCGACAATATCGAGGATGTCGATACCGTGGTGGGGTGGTTGGCGGAATTCAGGCGGCCGCATGGCTTTGCCATATCCGAAACCCAATTCGTCGTGTTTATTCTCAACGCCTCGCGCCGCCTCTTCAGCGACCGATTCTTCACTTCCAGTTTTCGCCCGGAGTTTTACACCACGTTTGGGGTCGACTGGGTGACGAACAACGGACCTGGCCCTGAGATCATGGAACAGGGCGAGCCCAATGGCCATGAGCAGCCGGTCTCTCCTCTGAAGCGTGTGTTGTTGCGGACGATGCCGGAACTGGCAAGCGAGCTTCACGGGGTGGTGAACGTGTTTGATCCCTGGGCGAGAGATCGCGGGGAATATTACAGCCTCCAATGGAAGCCACGGGCAGGGGCGGAATGGGATGAGGCGTTCGCCAATAAATAGGAGATGAGGGTGGCCTGGTCGTCCTCTTGCTCGCGGAACGCGCACGATAAGAATGTGCTCGTTCGACGCGCGCAGTTGAGGATCGACCAGGCTACCCTCATGGGGAAAAATAGGCGAACTAGGAGAGGAGATGGAAGAAGGGAGGAGACAGATGCCCTCCTTGCTCGCAGAGCCCCCACGATGAAACGGTGGTCGCTCGATACGCACAGTGGAGGGCAGCCTTGGCCACTTTAGTGAATGTTTGGAACAGAGGAGGGGATGGAGGCTGATGACCTTCCGTGCTCGCGTAACGCGCGGCCTCAGAAGGTCCTCGTTGGACGCGCGCAGTTGGGGATCGACCTGGCCACCGGCACGAAGAGATGTTGGCAAACTAGGAAGGGAAATGGAAAAGGGCTTGTCATCACACATTGGCCGACTCGGCGCTGCTTCAAGCAGCGACTGACCGCAGCCAGACGCGAGATTCCACTGTTGCTGATTCCCGTTTCTTCACCTACCCTCTTTGCCTTGCTATCTTACTTTCCCTGAGACAGGTGCAGGACAGCGGTTTCTGCGTGTTTCGTGGCTACGTCAGCATGACCCGCTTTCCCATGCTCAATGGTTTCTTTCAGATGTGCGATTCCTTCGTTCACATGCGGATGATCCGTGCCTCCCTTCAGGGCATGCTGCAGCGCGGCTTCCGCATGTGCCAGGAGTGCGTCAGCATGGCCCTGTTTGCCATGGTCCACCGCTTCTTTCGCGTGTTCGAGGGCGTCCTTGAGGTTCTGCTCTTCTTGACGCACAACGTCACGCCGCGCCCCGCCCTCGCCGAATACCGGTTGCAAAGGCAACACTGTGGTGGCGACTAAGGCTAGGACTCCGGCCAGCGTGATAGCGAGTTGAGTTGTAGATCGTCTCATCGGCATTCTCCCTTTCTCAAAAGAAGTGAAAAGACCACCATTAAAACCCTTCTATAGGTGAGACCACCAGATAGCACCTTCCGTCTTTGGGGAATTTATTCTACCAGATAAGCTCCCAGAATGTGGTGAGCAGCAGGTGGCCAATCATAATGTCCGTTGAAGTCTCGCTGAGAGGTCTATCTCGAAGAAATACGAAGGTCTGTGAAAGAAAAAAAGAGGTCGGGAGTCTGTGTTTAGACGACTCATCTGCCAGCGGGATTGCATGGTTACTCCTACCTTTGAGCAATTGAGTGTGCCGTTTGCGCGACTTCATGAGGTCGCTTGCCGGTAGATCCTCATCCTTATTTTCAGTCTCGACACCGTTGGCTCTCCCTTCTTCCCCCTCAGTGCTTTCATGAGCTGTGCTTTGGATTCAATCGACAGGCAATAATAAAATCACGTTCATAGGGATAGGCTGCGGCCATCTCAAAGCCTACCCGATTTCGTTCACTCTGGCATTCCTCAGACGTGGCAAACGTATTCAGCACGGTGATTTTTTCGAGTCCCGGCACTGTATTGAGTAGGATCATGATGAGTAACCACATAGGGCTCCTTTCAGCCGCTCCGGCGGCGTTGGGCCCGGCCTCATGCAAACCCTCCACCCCTACCGTCGCTTCCCCATGCAGTGTTTCGTCACGTACCTACTGGGCCATTCTCCCAGCCTCGGTTGGCCTCCGTTCAGTGTTTATGGTTACTGATTATTGATAACACTCATGGTGTTGCAGTCAATCCCGGTTGTAAAGTTGGAAAATGGTAGTTCGGTAGGCATAACGCCTCGTCCGCGGGCAAGGCCTTATACCATGGCGGTGATGAAGATATTCCTGTCGGGGGATGGCTCCATCGATTCCCCTTACGAGCGCGCACGGTTCTCTGTCTCAGTTTGGATGCGTGTCCATTTCCCAAGAACTGAGGCATTTAAGTGACATGTGAGTTCCGTCTTCGTCATGCTGCCCCAATACCCCAGTGGCTTTGCGCGTCTTCTCCTCATGAGACGAGTCTGATTCACCGACTCATGTCGCTGGCTTTGTTAGTCTTTTACCTGTTGAATCATCGAGCCCTCTCGGTTTGCGGGTCCAGCATGAGTCTTGCTGTATAGCTGTATAGAGGGGAGGTAACTCCCTTGTTGGCAAAACTGAGGAGGGCCACCCCATGGGCCAGATGTCCCACAACGCAGTGAATCAGAGTTCTATCGGTCCCAAACAACGTATCGGCTCAAGCTGGATCGCGATGGCCGGCTTGGCTGCGCTATTGGCGCTGACAGCAACTGGTGCGGCTGCCGCTGAGATGACTCCCACACAAGCCGTGAAGAGCACGATTACCGAAGTGGTGCATATCCTCGACAATGCTGAGTTGAATCAGCCTGGCCGTGCTGCGGAGCGACGCCAACGGATTGAGCAGATCGTGAGGGATCGAGTGAGTTATGAAGAGATGGCCAAACGTGCTCTGGGTGTCCCCTGGGTGGAGCTGGCGGACAGTGAACGGCAGGAATTTGTCGGTCTCTTCGTTCAATTACTCCGAGACACGTTCGCCGGCAGGATCGACGACTATACGGGCGAGCAGGTGTTCTATCTGTCTGAACAGCTCGAAGACCGGTTTGCCGAAGTAAAAACGAGGCTGGCCGACCAAAAGACGGACACGCTCCTTGATTTCCGATTGGTGAACCGGCTGGGCAATTGGCTTGTATACGATGTAGTCATCGATGGGGCCAGCATCACCGGCAATTACCACGCGCAGTTTACCAGCATCATCCGCGACCTCAGTTACGCAGGGTTGGTGAAACGAATGAAAGAGAAAACACTTGTGGTCAAAGCGTTTGAAACGACCTCGGCTCCCTAAGAGCTGGGCGTACGATTCGGACTAAGTGCTGTTCCAGAGTCTGATGCGAACGCTATTCCCAAGCGGGTTAGGTTTTTCTAGCAGGCTGACAGCGTTGCTGCACCAGCCAGGGCCAACGTCAGGAGCCATTCCCAGTTTCTGATCTCCCCGTGCGCGATGAAGGAATCTTCATTCGATTCAGATCGAAAATCGGGTCTCCTGTCACCGCTGTCATCTCAATCCTTAGCCGTCCACCGTGCATGTTTTCTCTGTTGCGGGTGTTCTCTCAGGCTCGTATGATGCAGGCATGAGTGTGGAGCCCGTCACACGCATCAAGTCGAAGACGCCCGTACCCTACGAGCTCTCGTCGATTCATCACGACACCCACGACACAAAGACGTTCTGCTTTACCCTTCCTGACGATGCCACGCTGGACATGCTGCCGGGCGATTTTCTCTATGTCCATGCGTCGATCGACGGGAAGCAGGTAAAACGGCCCTACACGCCGTCGTCGATGCCCGGCGCCACGGGATACTTCGACTTGACGGTCAAGCGGTACGAAGCTGGCGTGGTGTCGAGGTATCTCCATGCGCGGGGGGCTGGAGACCGCGTGCTGATGAGTGGGCCGAATCCTGGCGGCCATTGGGTGGATGGCATGGCGAAGCGGGTGGGGTTTGTGGCAGGCGGCACGGGCATCACCCCGATGATTTCTATCATTCGCTGGATTCTTGCCCAGAGCCTCCCTGTCGAGTTGTTTCTGGTCTTTGCCAACAAGGTCGAGGCCGACATCATCTTCCGAGAGGAGTGGGACGAGGATGCCCGCGAGCACGCGAACTTCCACTGTTATCATGTGTTGGAGCAGCCGCCTTCTGGTTGGTCGCAAGGCACGGGCCGTATCACCGAGGACATGCTGCGCGTACATCTGCCGCCGCCCGGTCCTGACACCGTGATCTTTCTCTGCGGCCCCCCGCCGATGACCGACGCGCTGGAAGCGACGCTCAAATCGATCGGCTACTCCGAGCAGGCCATCATCCTTCCGTAAGTACCACTCAGCAGAAGGCAGCGAGTCGGGTCGACTTGACCCTCGTGTATCGTTGCGCACCCTCGCTTCTTGATTCCAAGTCCAGGCTCCTTGCCTCCGGCAATTTGGATGGGGCTTGCCCTGGCAGCCCCTTGGAATCAGGGAATTCAAGGGGGATAATATATACGGTGCACCGTTTGTCCCACCTTGCCAAGGAGGTTGTTATGCGAATTCTCCTGGCCGTCGACGAGTCCGAGAACTCCCATCGCGTGGTCCAGTATGTTGGATCTCTTCTAGGTCGAACGCCTGAAGTTGCCGTCACGCTCTTTCATGTGCTCAAGCCCATGCCGCGGGGGTTGCTGGAGCATGGCGGATCGGAGAATCCTGCCGCAGAGGAACAATTAAGTGTGCAGTTGCGCGATGAGCAGGAAGTCTGGATTCGGAAGGAACGGGAGTCCGAGTGCCATATCTTGAAGGAGGCGTGGGAAACGCTGGCACAATCCGGGTTCGACATGAGCCACGTGGCGGTGAAGTATGGTCATGATGACAATATTGCCAGAAACATTCTCGAAGAGGCCCGAAGTGGACATCACGATACCATCGTTGTGGGGCGGCAGGGGATATCCCGGATCAAGCAGATCTTTGGTGGCGGCACAACCGATCATATCTTGCGCGACGCCAAGGGCTTTGCGATCTGGGTGGTAGAGTAAAACGGTCAATGTTTGAATCCCGCCACGTTGATCTTCTATCAGAGACAGGTTGATCCATACGCTCCTTCTCACACGCAACACAGATGGGCCGTTGCGCTATTGAGGGGGGTGTGCACAACGGGTCTCCTACTTCTCGGGCCTCTGGTCACCGATCATATTTCTATTTCTGAGTAGTATTCCAGCGTATGCGGAATGGGTGGCTGTTGAGAAAGACTATCTGTTGCCAGGACTGTAGACTGTCTATGTCGATCCAGAGAGCATTCGCAGAGAAGGGAATCTGGTAGCGATATGGCAACTCATTGACTGTAAATGGATGCAGGGGAATTCGAGAGGCCCACTAGATTTTTATCTACGAAGACCCAGAAGCAATTCGACTGCACGGACAAGCGTTTTCGGCTGCTGGCCTGTACGGAGTTCTCATGCGGTATGGGAACCGGCATACCGCGTGATGGATATATAGGCAAGGACAACTGGCTTCCGGTCGAATCAGAGGGTATGAGTCATGCGTTTTGGGAAGTTGTCTGCGGCACGGAGTGATCGCACAGCCGCATGCATGTTTCAGCATAGGGGCAGCCTTATTCGCAGCCCGCTGAAACACTTGTGAGCGAGGAAACGAGGAGGTCACAGCGCACTTCGTGTGGGTGGTTTGTCTGTACAATGAATCGTGGCGAACGGATACGCTGTTCTCGTGTCTCCGGCCTCCCAAGAATTTCTTCGGTATGTTGAGTTTCTGAGCGAAGCGAGAACGAAGAATCAGGAAACCATAAAAGAATGGACGGTACTGGAGTGGTCTGATATTGGACAGGGAGTGGTGTGCAACCGAGCGTGGTTTTGTCGACTGGGCGTTGCCCATAGGCATTGAGGACCTAACTTTCAGACTTGGGGAGGCGAGAATGAAGAAGATGTTGCTCGCGGTCAGTGCGATGACGTTGATGGTGAGTGGAATAGTCTTCGCTCAAGCAGAAACGCCTGTGATCGATCAGCGGCAGATGAATCAAGACCAGCGGATTGATCAGGGGATTGCGAGCGGGCAGCTGAACGAGCGAGAAGCAAACCGCCTGAACAAGCAGCAAGGGCGCATCGGCAAGATGGAAGACAGGGCAATGTCCGATGGTGCCATGACGAAGAGGGAACGGGCCAGGATCGGCGCGGCACAGAATCGCGCCTCGCGCCATGTCGCACGTCAGAAGCACGATCGCCAAGGCGAGCGACATCGGTAATTCGAAGTTGTGCGGAGATTAGCCCGCATTATTCATGACGGTTCGTCGCGAAATCGCTGAGCCGCGTCGCGAGAGCGGCGTGCGGAGCCCGAAGGACCTGAGGCGTACTCGTGCAGTACGTCGAGGGGCCGAGGGGCGAGCCCGCTGACCGAAGGCTCGTCGTAGCAGCGGATCGGCGATTGCAGCAGAAGTGTTCATGAATAATACGGGCTAGACGGGGCGCTCAGGATTGTATCTTGAGCGCCCCGTCTTTTTGATGAGGAACGGTGTTCCTCATTGAGAGGGAGATTGTTACAATGGCACGCCGTGACGCGTCGAATGACCGAAAGATCTCTGCTGAGCCGTCTCTCTCAGAAACGTCTTTCCCTGCTTCGTGAACTTGGGAATCTCGCGGATGAGGGTGGGGTATCGTTATATCTCGTCGGTGGAGTTGTCCGCGATCTCTTGCTGAAGCGAGAGACCTGTGATCTTGATCTCACGGTCGAGGGAGACGGGATCGCCTTTGCGCGGCTGGTGGCAGATCGATACCGGGCTGGGCTGGCGGTATTTGAACGGTTCGCTACTGCGCGGCTCGCGTTTCCAGACGGACTCAAGATGGATATCGCGACCACCAGGCGAGAGTCCTATGCTCAGCCCGCTCTCTTGCCGACGGTTCAGCCAGCCGCGATGGAAGAGGATCTCTCCCGGCGGGATTTCACGATCAATGCGATGGCGGTTCAGCTGAATCGCGCCACGTTCGGGCAGTTGTTCGACCCCTATGGAGGGCAGCGCGATCTTCGGGCGCGTGTGATCCGCGTGCTGCATGCGGGAAGTTTTCAAGACGATCCCACGCGCATCTTCAGAGCGATCCGGTTTGAACAACGATTCGGTTTCCGTCTCGATCCTGCCACCGCGCGCCTGCTGGCGCAAGCAGCCTCCATGAATCTGATCCAGCGACTGTCCGGTCCTCGATTGCAGAACGAAGTCTTGTTGCTGTTCGCGGAGCGCGATCCAGCGCGTGCGATGGCAAGACTAGGGCAGTTGAAACTGCTTCGCTTCCTCCATCGCCATCTGTGCTATACGAAAAGCGTGAAGCGAACGGTCGCTGCCGTTCCCAAGGCGCTCGCTTGGTGGGGGCGTCGATTCCCAGATTCTGTGATCGACAAGCCGATTGTCTATCTCATGGCCTTGTCGAGCGAGTCCAGCCAAGCCGTCGTGGCCACGATGATCCGGCGGCTTGCGCTGTCACGTGAGCAGGCTAAGAAGATGAACGTTGGAAGACAGCGGGTCGAACGCGTGCTGAAGCGACTCACCGATCCAGGGACAGTACGGCCCTCACAAGTATTTCGTTTCTTGGTAGATTTTTCGGATGAAGCGTGTGTCCTGCTTCTGGCAAAGCAGGCAAGCGCGCAGGCGGCGGGGGGAGGTAGCCTATTGAAACGACAGCTTGTGGCCTATATGAAGAGCAAGACTGTCAAAACGGCCCTGACGGGGCGAGATCTTCAAGCCATGGGGCTGCAACCTGGACCGCTGTACACAACGATCTTGGGGAAATTATTGGATGCCCGCATCGATGGGACGATCACCACCGAGGCGGAGGAACGAGCGTTCGTTCAGAAACGGCTCGGCAAAGGGGATGTTCGCAGTGAATGTTGATGAGCCAGCAGGATGCTCAAAAAGGTCGTCCAGCGAGGCCGCAGCCGATGAAGGCACCGGAGGCGTAGCCTCATGGCTACGTTGAGGATGCTTTCGAGGCGAGAACAAAGCTGGCGGGCTTTTTCAGCATCCTGCCTAATTCAGTGAGGTGATGGACAGCGACACTTCATTCGGCAGCAAGAGCGTTACATTTGCCTGGTGTGTGGGGTCCGCCTGGATCAGTGCAAACAACGGCACTGGTTGCGGTACCTGGCTTGGTGGCAAGGCCAGCAGAACTGGAAAGTCGATCAGCGGCGACACTGTCGTCAGGCCGGCCAGGCGCAGACGAAAGGCCAACAGAATGTCGCGCAACCGGCTGGTTTGATCTTCTTCTGAGAGCGCCTGGTTTGTGACGATGCCCACTTCCCAGAGCGGTCGGGTGATTGTGACAGGGAAGGTAATGCCGAGTTTCAGGGCGGTGGGTGTCACGTCGATTAAGATCCCGGCCTGGATCGCCGCTTCACGGTCTCGAATGGCCGGTGGTTGTGCCGTCTGTTCCACTAATTCTTGCCCACCTTCATGCTCTAGCGTGAGAGGTACTTGGGCCTGAGCTTGCAGAGGCTCGCTCTGTGCTGAAGAAGCCTCCGTTGGTATTTCGGCATCGGATGAGGCGGGAATCACGATGTCTGCCTGAGGCAAGGCCTTGACGATACCGTCATAGATCGTTCGGGCTGATGTAGACCATTCCTCATTGAACGGGCGGCCTGCAAACGCGGCATCGGCGGCTTTCTTCTCATCGTGGGTCAAGGCTTTAGGGGGTGGAGTGTGTGTCATGCTTCCAACATAAGCCGCTTTGCCGGGATGTCAAGGGCTGGTAGGTTTGGCTCCGACTCGGAAACGGGAAACTCGCATTATTGATGCATTATTGATGATGGTTCGTGGAGAAGTTGCACGGACGCCAGGCAAAGTTTTCAATGGAGGAGTCAGGGTGAAGCCTAGCCCGCATTATTCACGAGCACTTCTGCTGCAATCGCGGATTCGCTGCTGCGACGAGCCTTCGGCGGGCAGGCTCGCCGAAGGCTCCCTCGACGTACTGTTTAAGTACGCCTCGGGACCTCACGGCTCCGCGTGCCCGTCTCACAACGCGACTGCGCGATTTCGCGACGAACCGTCATGAATAATGCGGGCTGGTAAAGCCCCATGCTATAGTCCTTTGCCATGGCACGGATTGATTTCTACCGAGCGCTGGGGGTCTCGCGAGATGCGTCCGACGAGGCGATCAAGAAGGCCTATCGAAAGTTGGTCTTTCAGCACCACCCTGACCGGAACCCCGATAGTGCGCATGCCGAACCCAAGATCCGCGAGCTCAATGCGGCCTACGAAGTTGTCGGTGATCCGGAGAAGCGCCGGACCTATGACCGGCTGAATTGGGGGGAAGAAGCGGCGCGTGATGAAGCGGCCGATCCAGCCGTCATTCTCGATGAGATGGAGCAGAAGCTCTTCGATGAAGGGCGCAAGGAAGTCTTCGCGGTCTTGATGAAAGATGTGAAGCGAGTCAAAGCCGAACTTGCCCTGATTCGTGAGCGAACTGTGGCGGATCAAGGGTACGATACGTTTAAGGAAGCAATAATCCTGGAACGGGCATCGGAGGTCATGGAAGAGCTGGTCACGGCTGAGATGGAGGGGCGTAAACAGCGGCTGGTTGAAGTGGCGACGGAGATGCTGTTGTCGCAAGGCGTGGTGAAACGAGGCGATGAGGGAGGCGTCAGATCGCTACGCGGACAGCTTGATGATGTATTCCGCAAGGGACGGGCGAAGGGCTTTGCCTCTGCGCTGGAGCTGTTTTATGAGCGGCGTTAAACGTGAAAGGTGAAAAGTAAAATGACAGGACTGACACGTGTAGTACCGCGAGGTGCCCTGTCGTCGCTCACGAGGAGCATGCAGCGCCTCATTCGCCTCGTATGCCTGGCGACGGTACTATTGGTAATGATCGCCGCCGTGGCGCAGCCGGTTCACGCCGCAGGCGGAGGTCAGACGAAGTTCCCGCGCATAGCGACGCAGTTTATCGCGGCGTTGGGCGATCCAGGTGCGACCTCCGGGAGCGGCGCGCAATCGTGGGGTCTGTGGCCGTTGGACCCGGGTCCTCGGGGCGTCGAGCTGAACGGCTATCAACGGTTGAAGGAGGCAGGTGGGGTCGCCCCGGCGCGCTGGACATTCGACGACAAGGACTGGTGGCTGGAAGAACACGGCTTGATCATGGAGCCGCCGACCTTTCCACTCCCTCCCGGCAAATACCTGGTCACGGGTAACCGCAAGGTGACGGCGGTGCTGACCATTCATTCCGCCGACAAGAATGGTGACAGGCGCTGGGAGCTCGATCAAGGCGCAACGCTCTACGACGTGACGCACCTGGCCTGCCGCTCCGCGCGCTATACCCCGGCGGCGGTTGGTGGTGCGTGTTCGCCGGCCAACGCGCAGAAGACGGCGTTTCCCGTTGCGCCAGGGGGAGCAATGCCTCCCGTCGAGGGCTGCACGAAGCAGGACTATGCAGTGCTCCTCGTGAGAGGCGTAGGCGTGGAAGACTGAACGCCGCCGAGTTTTCACCTGCCGCGAATAACCCTGCAGATCCGTTTCCGTGCCGGTCACCGAGGCAATGACCGCTTTACGACCCTTAGCCGAAGTACACGACCGACTGCTACCAGAAAAGGGGGGGGGCCGTACGCCGATCCGCATAAGAATCCATGATCAATGGTCGATGGGCCGTAACTCATTGCACCACTGCCGGTGATGGGATATTGTTCACGATTATTGATGGAGACATCAAATGAAAGCAGTCATAACTACATTTATGCTTTTGACCTTTTCTGTCGCGCATGCTGAGGGTTTTCAGCGACCAACGTGCGATGATTACATCCACAAATTCGGTGGTCCGTGTCTTGATGGCGTTGATGGAAAGTCTGTTACAGGCACCTTGCCGGTCGCCAGCCGAACCGTCATGGGTTTCACAATGGGCGACAAGACATTTGATGACGCGAATAAGATTCTGGGTGACGCCCAGCGGTGGCACACAGGAGATGCGGCAGCGTCTGAAGAAAAGATTTGTTATTTCTCGAAAAAAGGAAGCGAGAATGTCACGCTCGTACTTGCACAGAACTCAGAAATGGGATCGGCTATTGATGATATGCGTTTGATTGGCGGCAGTGTCTCGTTTCAGAATCAATGCAAAGAACTTAAAGCCGCCCCTTCAGCTTTCCGAACGGCAAGTGGTATTCGGATTGGCATGACGGAGAAAGAACTGAGGGTAATTCTTGGGAAGCCGTCCGGCTCGAAAGACGGTATGTTGGTGTATTACTGGGCTGAGAGTAGCGAGAATGCTCCAAAGGATTTCTGTATTTATAACGGGAAATCGATGGCAGCTCGTGGATCGGGAATAGCTGCGCGGTTTATTAACGGACGTCTCGACTGGATCAACATAGGCCTAGACTCTGGTTGGCAGTGTTGATGTGCATAATCAGCGTCTGCACCCGACTCACCTGGCCAGCGGGTGAGCCTAATACGTTAAGGCGACAGGGCTGAGGACCGCTTTGCGGCGGTGCGATCTCGGTGCCGAACTTCCGAACTTGGCCGGGAGCGGTCCTTCGAGGTCCGAATTCATCCCGATTCAGTACCGATTAATGGATATAACGTTTCACGTCTTTGAAAGAGGCCCCGCGACAAACTTTCCCGCCTGCATCACTCCGATAATCCTGCTGCGATCACGGAGTAGGTCATTGCGCTTCGTCCACGGCGGCCCGGAGTTCCTCTACAGTCATTTGCGCCTGGTCCGGCGAGGTGCCGGGCGTGAGGCCTCCGCCTGATGCAATGACTTTAATGACGGAGGCCACGGCGGCATTAACCCGCATTATTCATGACGGTTCGTGGCGAAATCGCTGAGCCGTGTCGCGAGCCCGCCGACCGAAGGCTCGTCGTAGCAGTGGATCGGCGATTGCAGCAGAAGCGCTCATGAATAATGCGGGTTAAGGGTGCAGGTTTATGGCGGCGCGCTGTACGCGCTTGACGCGGATTCCCTTCGCGCGCTTGCGGGTCTCGGCAATGTCGTAGGCCGATTGCATCCGCATAAGGGTATCCATCTTCACGCCGAAAGCCTTTTCGATGCGAAGCGCTATATCGCCGGACAGGTCGGCTTTACCGTTCAACAAGCTGGATAGAGTCACGCGGGACACCTGAAGCGCGGCCGCCGCCGCCGTGACAGACAATTGAGCCGGTTCGATGATCTCCGTGCGAATAAAATCGCCGGGATGGGGTGGGTTCTTCATCGGCACAGCCTGTACTCCTGTGCGTTAGTGGTAGTCTTCCAAATTCACGTCGAAGAATTCGCCTTCGGCGTCGTCAATGCGGAAAGTCAGACGCCGGTTGTGGGTCACGCTTAGGCTCCATGTGCCTTTACGATCGCCGGTCAACGTGTGTACCTTCCAAGCTGAAAGCGCCCGCAATTCTTCCGGGTCTTCGATATTTTCGAGGTAGGCGAACATCTTCCGCAATTTGTCCACGGTATCGGGCGGCACGCCTTTCGCGTTGCCGTCCTCATAGAGCCGCTTACATCAAGCGATTGCCAGCATCACATGCCCGACAGGATCGGAGGTCGGTCTTACCTTGATTTCGATGTCGTAGCCGAGCCGATTCAGGCAATCCATCAGTTTGCGTTCGGACAGGTTGGAGAAGTCTCCACGCATCATGTCAGATACCTTAGGTTGAGTGATCCCCATACGCTTTGCGGCTTCTTGCTGGGTTAGCTCTTGCTGGCGTATAGCCTTCCGGATCTCGATCACCAACCCGGACTTGATTTTGAGCTTGTCGGCATCCGGCAGGCCCAAGTCGGCGAAGACATTGCCAGAGCTGCGTTGCACCTCGACACCATCAATGACTCGTTTTTTCATTTCGTAGATCCTTTGCAAGCGCCTCGGCCACTTTCAGCCTGGCACGGATGATGGCGATATCCTCTTTCGACGTTGTGATTCCCTTTGTGCTCTTTTTTTGGAAGCAATGCAGAACATATACAGCTTCTTTGAACTTCACGGTGTACACGGCACGATAGGTGCCACTCCGATCGTTTTCAACAACCTCAAGCACTCCGGCGCTGCCAAAGCCTTTGAGCACCTTCGCTGCATCGTGTTGATCGCCGGCCTGAGCAAGGAAAAGTGCGTACCCGAAGAATCGCCTGACCTCGGCAGGTAACGCCATCAGGTCCCTATGGCTACTACTTATCCATTCGAGCGGCCTTTCATTGTTCGCCACTTTTCAATTATACATGAACAGGTATATTCCGCAAGAGGTCGATCATTTGATGGATTGAAGCGTATCTGAATCGAAGGCGTAGCACAGCGTTCTAACGGGGAACGGCTTCTCACCCATGCTGGCTTTCTCGGACTTCAGTGACTGCACTTGGGCCGGGAGCGGTCCTTCGAGGTCCGAATTCATCCCGATTCAGTACCGATTAATGGATATAACGTTTCACGTCTTTGAAAGAGGCCCCGCGACAAACTTTCCCGCCTGCATCACTCCGATAATCCTGCTGCGGTCGCGGAGCAGGTCGATGCGACGAAGAGGATTGCCTTTGAATAAGAGAAGATCCGCCCGTTTTCCTTTCTCGATCGTTCCCACCTGGTCCTGAATCCCGATCAATTTGGCGGCAGCGGAGGTCGAGGCCAGGATCGCCTGCATCGGGCTCATCCCGAAGGCGACCATCCGCTCAAGCTCCTGGGCATTCTCGCCGTGGAAGTTAAAAGGCGTCCCCGCGTCCGTTCCCATCGCAATCTGGATCCCGTCCCGCAGGGCGTTCTTGAAGCTCACTCGGTGGCGCTTCGTCATGGATTTCGCTTTGTCCAAGGCGCTTTCTGGAATGCCGCATCCGAGTCGGCAGGCGGCAGTGGTGGCGAGCGCAGAGAGCGTCGGCACCATGAAGACGCCCTGCTGTTTCATCATGGCTGCGGCTTCTTCGTCCATCAGGGTGGCATGCTCGATTGAATGGACTCCCGCGCGGACGGCATTTTTCATCCCCGACGATCCATGGGCATGGGCGGCGACTTTCCGGCCAGCTCGGTGCGCTTCGTCCACGGCAGCCTGGAGTTCGTCTACAGTCATTTGCGCTTGGTCCGGCGAGGTGCCTGGCGTGAGGACGCCGCCTGACGCAATGACTTTGATGACGGCAGCCCCGGCGGCGATTTGTGCGCGCACGGCAGCGCGTACTTGTTGGACTCCTTCCACCTCTTGCCCGATAAACCTGGCGTGGCCGCCGATCATGCAAATCGCCAGGCCTGCGCCGACAATGCGAGGGCCGGGAACGAGTCCTGTATCGATAGCCCGTTGCAGCATAAAGATGGCGTGGTCGCGCGATCCTACGTCGCGCACGGTGGTAAATCCTGCTTCCAGGGTCCGCCGTGCGGCCTGGCCAGCTTTCAGTAAAGTCAGCGCGGATGTCTCTTGGGCGATGGCATCGACGACATCCGGTTCAGCACCGAGACTGAGATGCACATGACAGTCGATCAGGCCCGGTAGCAGCGTGAGGCCCCGGCCATCGATCTTGGTGGTCCCGCGCGGGATGGAGAGGTCTCGATCCGATCCGACAGCGGCAATCGTGGCGCCACGAACGACCACCGTGGCCCGTTCGATTGTGCGACCGGTTCCGTCGATGACGCGTATTGAGCGAATGGCAACAGTCTTCATCATGGTCTATCGAAGGACAGGGCCATCACGCGGCCCGTCACATCGCCGGCTTTGTCGGCGCGGCCTTGTTATCAGGAACAGGATACGGCTCCATATGATCAGCCAGCGTCAGGGCGAAGAACAAGTAAGCGATCATGGCGATAAGGGCAAAGGCCCCGAGAGCGAGCATCCAGAGTGATGGTTTCTTCTTCATGCGATCAACGTCCCTCACCGTCAAGAATTTCTACGGCTATAGATCCGCGCGGCGGCTTGGAGTCCAACACCCGGAGTGGACAGCCAACCGCCACGGATTAACAGTTCTTCCAGCGCATTGAGCAGAGTCAAAACATGGGCCTCGGTCGATGATTCACCCATCAAGCCGATGCGCCAGACCTTCCCCTTGAGTGGTCCCAGTCCGCCGCCGATTTCTATGCCATAGGTTGAGAGCAGATTCGCTCGTATTTCAGTTTCAGGAATGGACGCGGGGACTGTGACACAGGTCAACATCGGGAGCCGCTGCCCTGCCGGGGGAAGTGGTGGAAACCCGAGTCCGGTCAAACCCGCGAGCAAGGCGTCGCTATTGAGCTGATGGCGAGCGAAGCGGGCAGGCAATCCTTCTTCTTCGACGAGTCGCAACGCTTCCCGCAGGCCATAGAGCATGGAGATCGGCGCGGTGTGATGATAGGCCCTGGCGCCTTCAGTCCAGTAGTCGGCAATCAAGGCCATGTCCAGATACCAGCTCTGACAGGGATTTCGCCGGGCCTTGATGGCTGCGAAGGCGCGGTCGCTGAGTGTGAAGGGTGACAATCCAGGCGGGCAGCTTAAACATTTCTGCGTGGCGCTATAGCAGACATCGATGCCCCAACGATCGATCTCGAGCGGTGCGCCTCCCATCGAGGTGACAGCATCGACGATGAAGAGCGTGTCATGGGTGCGACATAGGTGGGCGATCGGTTCAAGCGGTTGCCAGACGCCGGTTGAGGTTTCGGCGTGCACGATAGCCACCGCTTTGACCGGGCCGGATCGGCGTAATGCCGTGTCTATCGCGTCCGGTTCTACGATCTGTCCCCAAGGAGCTTCCACGCGAATGGCTTTGCCGCCGCATCGTTCCACCATACTGGCGAGGCGTGTGCCGAATACGCCATTGACTCCGACAATCACGGTATCGCCCGGCTCAACAATATTCGCGATCGACGCTTCCATCCCAGCTGAGCCGGTGCCGGACACCGCGATGGTGAAGCGATTCTTGGTCTGAAAGACAACCCGCAGTAAGGTTTGGATATCATCCATGAGTGCGAGAAAGGCCGGATCTAGATGTCCAAGCAGAGGGGTCGAGAGCGCACGCAGGACTCGCGGATGCACCATGCTTGGCCCGGGTCCAAGGAGCAGCCTGCGTGGGGGAATAAAATTCTGAAACGGCATAGGACTCCAAACCTAACAGGATGCTGAAAAAGCCCGCCAGCTTCGTTCTCGGCTCATCGAAATCCTCAACGTACCCCTGAGGGTACGCCTCCGGGTTCGACTCGCCTGCGGCCTTGCCGGACGAGCTTTTTGAGCATCCTATACCGATTACTCCTGTTGCCTAAGACGTGTGGACCATCGAACTGTCATTTGGCCTAAAAGAGGTTTTCCCGAGCCTGCTACGAAAGCCCCTCAGTATAGCGAAGTTCAACAGTATTCGGCCACGAGTATTCGAGCCCTTCTGTCACCTAGCCATTCCGGGGGATGTCGAGGGAGAAAAATGGCATGTTATAGTTCCAACGATGATTGAGTCAGCTGCCGTGCCTCTCAACGACCCACAACAACCCAAGTCTTGGTGGCGATCCACAGATGCGCCGCCGCCGGTCGGGGTCTATTTTGGGCGGTTCTCGCCCATGATGACGCTGTTGGCTGCGATTTTTCTTACCGTGGCGCTGGGGTCAATGGTCGGGTTGTCGACATCGGCATCGAAGCTGGATCGGATCGAGTCGCCTGAGCAAGCGCTGAGTTTGATGGTCAGTCGGACCAGGGATGTGGAGGAAGGGCTCAAGCGCGCACCTCAATGGGAACAGCGGCTCTTGGCCTGGACCTCCGGCAACGACGAGGCTGAATGGGCGCACGAAATTGAATGGTATCGAGAACTGGCAGAGTCTTCCGAAGACCCATCCGTCGATTTACAACTGGCGATTCTCCAAGCTGAGGCCGGTCATGTGTCGCAGGCGCTCCTCTCAGCGCATGACTGGATAAAAGCAGAAGACCCGTTTCCTCAGTTCGCCGATCTGGTGACGGCTGCCTATAGTGAAGGACCGGTGCATGACGCGGACAGATATGTCTCACGTCAAGCCGCAGCGGCAGAAGTGTTGCCGTCCGGGTGGTTTTACGATCGACTGGCTGAACGTCTCGCGCGCCGTGCCAACGATGCCGCGCTCGTAGCCAGGATTCAAGAACAAGCCGCTGTCCGTATCGACCGCCAGTTTGCCCGATCACATAGGCTGACGTTTGTTGAGCTCGGCGCGCTGATTGTCGGGACGGTGGTGTGCGTGCTGCTGTGGCTGAGACGAAATGAGGCCTCCAGTTTCGTCCGGCTGCATGAGTCGGGTGTGCCGCCGCCATGGCCAGGCGGCATTGGTGCGGCGGTGTTGCTGCGCGGCGGTGCGATTGGCGTCATGCTCACGGCGCTGTTTCTGTTGTATGTGCCGACAGACAATGTCTTGCTCCGGGCATTGGCCATTCCGCTGACGAATGTGCCGCTGCTCCTTTTGGCGTACCATCATCTGTTCCGGCCCTCCGGGATGACGTTCTATCGTGGTTTTGGGCTGGAGATCGGATGGGCCAATACCGGTCGTTTAGCGGCTGCGGTCTTGGCGGTAGTGGCTGCAGGCCTATGGGGAGGGTGGGTGATGGATCGGCTGGCAGAGCCGTTCCACCTGACCAGCCATTGGGCTGAGTGGTTCGATCCCAATCTCGTCTGGGCTGCGCCGTCCTTGACAGCCGTCAGTTTGCTCGAGTACGTGATCTTCGCGCCGCTGTTCGAAGAGCTCGCGTTTCGCGGGTTGCTGTTCGCGATTCTCCGCCGTAAGTTCCGCTTTCTGCCGGCCGCGTTGATCAGCGCCGGCATCTTCGGCATCGCGCATGGCTACGGAGTTGTAGGATTGTTGAGCGTGTGTTGGAGTGGAGTGCTCTGGGCGTGGATCTATGAAAAAACCGGAAGTCTCTGGCCAGGTATTCTCGCCCATGCGATCAATAATCTGCTGGTGTGCTTAGCCGTAATGGCTCTCCTCCGGTAATCGGACGGTGAAACTGGCTTCCAACGTCGTTCTCGGCTCGCTACAATCCTCAACGTACCCAAAGGGTACGCCTCCCGGTTGTAACTCGCCTGCGGCCTAGTTGAAGAGCCAGTTTGACCGTCCGCAAAGAGAAAATGAGGGCTGGTGCTTATCAATATTGGCGGGAATGGTATCGCATTCAGTTCTCTGCTGAGGGTACGCCTCCGGTTCCGTCTCGCTTCGGGCCTTGCTGGAAGCCATTTTGACCATCCTGCGCTTCTACCCCGTTCCCTGATTCGATCATTGCTAGCGCCTCGTATAAGTCTGGGTGTTGCAGAACGTAGCTTAGTTCTCCTCGAAGCTTGGCGTTGCTGATTCGTTTTCCTGTGAAGCGGTCTTCTTTGGGCGTTGTCGCTGTCAGACACCATCGCTGCTGCGCAGTTGCACAGATTTCATCCCAGGTGTGAGGCGTACCGTCGCTCACGTTGTAGGCTTCGCCGGGTTTCCCCTTCTCAATTGCGGCCAGACAGATGGCTGCCAAATCTTCCACGTGAATAAGATTCACGTACTTGCGTGACGGACTCACGCGGCCTTGCCTGATCCAATCTAGCGGGTTCCGACCCGGGCCATAGATGCCTGCTACGCGGAGGACGATGGCACCATGATGTTGGCGAAGATATTCCTCGCCCTGCACGCGCGGCTTGGTCAGGTCGATCAGGGCTGATTCGTCAATCCAAGGGGGAGGGTATTCGGTGGATTCATCGGAGACTTCATAGGCAGACGTACTTCCCAGGACGATCATGCGTCGAGTCGGCTGGTCGAGCGTGCGTGCGAAGGCCTGGACCTGTTCGAGGGGTGTGGCGGGAAAACACCAGATGAGATCGGTGCCTGCAGGAATGTTTGGCCAGGTCGAGGGCTGTTCCAAATCGAATCTCACGCAATATTCCGAAGGAATGCCTGTGAGATTATTGTGGGGATTCCTGCTGGTGGCATGGACAGCCCGCCCCTGCGAGGTCCCGATGCTGTGCACGACACGGCCCGTGTAGCCGAATCCCAGCACGACCAGTGGAGATGGTATGTGTCGCGTCACTCAATAGCTCCGTCCGGAAGGGTGGTCCACCGTTTCGACGTTGCGTAAAATAACATAGTTGTTGCCTCAAAGAGGAACTCATAAGAGAATGCCCGTATGAAATCTCTTGCGCCTCTCTTGTCGATTATTGCCCTCGTATTTGGACTCGTCGGCTGCCCGGGTGGTGGGGGCGGTGGCGGCAGTTCGGCAGACTTTGTGGTGTCGACGACGGCTGCCGACTTCGGTGTGGTCGGAAACGCCTATACTTCGACCCTCGCGACTACAGGGGGAACGGCTCCTTTCACCTGGACGCTATTTGGCGGGACCCTGCCGGCCGGCTTGTCTCTCAATGCAGGCTCAGGTGTCGTGAGCGGCACCCCGACGGCAGTGGAAAATCCGACTGCGACATTCACGGTGACGGACAGCACAGGGAAGACCGCGACCGGTTCAGTGCAGTTTGCCGTTCATACAAGGACAGATCGTGTGTCGGTGAACGGCAGTGGCACGGCGGGAAGTGGAGCCAGCTCAGCTCCTTCCATCAGCGGAGATGGAAGCCTGGTCGCCTTCGCTTCGTCATCAACCAACTTCGTGACTAATGTCAACGGCACGCAAGTCTATATGCACAACCGGCAGACGAATCAGATTGAGGTGGTATCCCGCGATAGTGATCCCACTGCCATCAACGAAGGCGGAGGCGTCAGTAGCGACCCTTCGATGAGCAGCGATGGCGGGCTCGTGGCGTTTGTCTCATTGTCTTCGAATTTCGTGACGAGTGTGAGCGGTCAACAGATCTATGTGCGGGACCGCCAGACCGGTCAAACCACTGTGGTTTCGAAGAGTAGCACCGGTGTCATTGGAGGGGGAGCCAGCAGTGCGCCGGCAATCAGCGCTGATGGTCGGTATGTGGCCTTCGTTTCGAATTCCGGGAACTTGGTGGTCGGCGTCAGCGGAACCCAGATCTATGTGCACGATCGACAGACTGATCAGACCACGCTCATTTCGAAAGATAATAATGTGACTCCAGTGTCGGGCAATGGTGTGAGTGCCACACCGGCTATTAGTGCCGACGGCCAGTTTGTGGCGTTTGCCTCGTTGTCCACGAATCTTGGCGCAGCTGGCGGTAACCAGCAGATCTATATCCATGATCGCCTCACTGGCGCGAATGGAACGACCAGCCTGGTTTCCAAAGACAGCGTCGCAACAGCGGGAAATGGCAACAGCAGTACCCCGTCGATCAGCGGAGACGGACGGTTTGTGGCATTCATGTCCCTCGCGTCAAATCTCGTAGCAAGCGTGAGCGGTCAACAGATCTATCTTCATGATCGCAATACGGGGGTCAATGGGACAAACAGTCTTGTCTCGCATGACAACAACGGATCGCCTGTTCAGGGCAATGGGGCGAGCAGCGTTCCATCCATCAGCTCGAACGGGCAAGTGATTGCCTTTACCTCACTAGCAACGAACCTCCTAAGCCCAGCTCCGGCAGTGGCCGGTCAACAGGTCTACAGCCATGATCGTTCAGTTGGTGTGAATGGCACGACAAGTCTCGTTTCTAAAGATAACAGTGTGACTTCTGTCGCAGGAAACTCCGCAAGCGATCAGCCCTCCACGAGCAGCGACGGTAGCTTCGTTGCCTTTTCGTCGCAAGCAACCAATCTTGTCACGGGAAGCGGTTCCCACATTTACGTTCGAGCGCTACCCTAGCCGGTAGAGCTTCCTTTAGTGGCGTGGTACGATCATGTGCCACGTCTCTCTCTCGATTTCACCCTCTCATCGCCGAATGGTTTAGGTCATCAGTCGGTACCCCTACCGATGTCCAGGTGCAGGCTTGGACGGGTATTCAATCAAAGGCTGATGTTCTGATTGCTGTGCCGGAGACGACGAACCGTCATCAATCGTGTGGCTTAGCTGGCCTGGCGACCCGCAATACGTCAGGCTGACTTGGGTATTGGCTGGCGTAGATGACTTTGAAGCAGTGGCAGTAAATGATTTGGCGGGACCGGCCTGCTGAACAGAAATCCTTGATACGCGGCGCAGCCTTGCATACGAAGGAATGCGAGCTGGTCTCTGGTTTCGACTCCTTCCGCGACGACATGAAGCTTCAGTGCCCGGCCCATTCCGATGATTGCTCGCATGATGGGGGAATCGATCTTGCCCAGCTTGATATCTTTGACGAACGCCCGATCGATCTTGAGTGTATCGATGGGAAATTGCTGAAGATAGGCGAGCGAGGAGTATCCTGTACCGAAGTCGTCGATCGCTAAACGGAACCCTAATCCCTTCAACTGCTTGAGTGTCGTCATTGTTGTCGTGGCATTGGTCATCAACACCCCTTCCGTCAGCTCCAACTCAAGGTAAGGTGGATCTCCGCCATTCTCAATGACGATCGACCTGATCTGACTGATGAGATTGCGCTGCCTGAAATGCAGACTCGAGAGATTGATTGAAATCGGAAAGGGCGGCAGTCCGCTGTTGCGCCAGGTCTTCTGTTGTTGCGAGGCGTTTTTGATCACCCATTCACTCAGCTGGATGATCAGATCTTCTTCTTCTGCGACCGGGATGAACTCGGCCGGAGAGATCAGGCCGCGAGTCGGGTGCTGCCACCGGATGAGGGCTTCGACACCGATGACCGTCTCCGAGAGGATATCCACCTGAGGCTGGTAGTAGAGGACGAACTGATTCGCGTTCATGGCGGCGCGTAAGTCCTGCTCAAGGGTGATCCTGGCAGCAATCGAGACATTCATAGAATTGCAGTAGTACTGGCAACTACGGTCGCCTGAATTTTGGGCCGCTTGAAGGGCGGTCACTGCATGACGCAGGAGGAGATTGGGTTCTGTGCCGTCCGTCCCAGGAATGGCAATTCCAACACTGGCTGTGAGCATGACTGTAGTGCCGTCGATCTGAAAGGGGGCTTCGAGGGATGTCAGGAGACATTTCGCGATCTTTGCGGAGTCTTCAGCCGTGGGGAGATTCGTCAGCAGCGCGGCAAATTGGTCTTCGCCGAGGCGTGCGAGCATCGTGGAGTCTGCTCCGGCAAACTGCGCAATGGTTGTGCTGGTTGAGAGGGCGCGCTGGAAACGCCCGGTGACTTCTTTCAGAATCTGGTCGCCGCTTCGTGGCCCATGCATATCGTTGACGCGTTGATAGCGGTCCAGGCTGAGCACTAATACCGCTCCGATGATATTCGTTCCCATGCCGCAACAGATCGCCTGGGCTATGCGGTGAAGGAACAAATTCCGATTCGGGAGATGAGTCAGGCCGTCATAGTTAGCCAAAAAGTAAATTTTCGCTTCGGTCGCCCGCTTATCCGTCACATCTTGTACGGTGCCCAACATCCGTTGAGGCCGGCCGACGTCATCGGTAATGACTTCGCCTTGGAAGTGCACGATGCGTTCGGTTCCGTTGGTGTCTATGACGCGGTGATCCAGATCGAATCCTGTACCGTCAGCCACGGCTTTACGCATGGCTTCGGCAACGAGATCCCGATCACCTTCCTGCACACAGCCAAGGTAGGCAGATTGCGTGTGATTGAATGAGGCTGGGAGAATTCCAAGGATGTGGCAGACTGCATCCGAGACTTCCAGGCGATCGTGAACAAAGTCCCATTCCCATCCCCCGAGCTGGGCAATCCGTTGGGCCTGGGCGAGGCTGGACGCACTGATACGAAGGGCGTTGAGTGTACGGCTGGCTCGAAGCATGTATCGGACCCGCTGGCTGAGGATGAGTCCATGGCACGGCTTAATAATGAAATCGGTCGCGCCCATGTCATAGGCCTTGGCAATCGATTCAACATCGTCCAACCCTGTCATCATCAGAATGGGCACAAAATCTCCACCAGGCAATCGACGAAGGCCTTGGCACGTGGCGAAGCCGTCCATCCCAGGCATTTGCACGTCGAGGATCACGATGTCAGGCATGCAGGCGGTGGCAAAGTCAACGGCCGCCTGGCCTGACGATACTTCCTCCACGCGGAGTTCTTCCTGTTCCAGGCTCATGCGCGACAAGGTGCGGAAGGTTAGATCGTCATCGACGATCAAGGCCAGAGGAGTGTTCGGATCACTATCCTGCATCAGGCGGCTCTCTTTTCGAGTTCAGTCTGAAACACATAACAGGCGTCGGCAAACGCGGCTTCGAGCGGCTTGAGCAAGGGCTCGGCGTCTGGGAGTGAGCCACGACGGCTCATTTCTTCGAACTGCCGGCACAGGTCCGAGAGGGCGACAGCCCCGAGCACGGAGCTCCGCGATTTCAGGCTGTGCGCGGCTTCGTTGACGGCCTGTGCTTCTCCGGCGACCATTCCCTGACGCAGCTTCTCGACAAGTTGTTGCGAGTCTGCCAGATAGAGCGACAAGATTTTCGCCAGCACGTCCGGTTTGCCGGGCCGTTGCAGCGACGTGATCGATTTCCAGGCCTTATGATCGACGGCGACGGGGACCTCTTTTTCGACGTCTGTCTTCAGTGGGCCTGCGGTGTGCTTCGCATCGGTCCGGTCCGGGCTCGGGGCAGTTGGGCTGGGTGGCAGCCATGAGGCAAGTATATTTTCTAGTTGTTCCATGGTGAAGGGTTTCGAGAGATAGTCGTTCATGCCTGCGGCCAAGCAGTGTTCGCGGTCCCTCGCTGTGGCATGAGCGGTAAGCGCAATGATGGGAATGAATGGTCGGGAACCCCCGGTGTCAGTCACGCGTTCCCATTCCCGTATCAGTCTGGTGGCCTCGAAGCCATCCATTTCGGGCATCTGGCAATCCGTCACGATGATATCGTAGCGGGTCTTCTGTGCGTGATCGACCACTTCTCGACCGTTCTGGGCTACGGTGACGGAGCAGCCCAGACTTTGGAACATGAGCAGGGCGATCTCTTGATTGACGGGGTTGTCTTCGCCCAATAACACATGGCCGGTGAATTGAGTAGCCGGGGAAGACGCCGGGTCCGGTTGCCGCGAAGCGCCCGGTGTATGGTCGCGGAGATTGAGGAGCGCGCGATGAAGGGTTGTGTAGCAGAGTGGTTTTGTGACGAAGGGAACCCGACCGAACACTGGATCCTGTTCGACATCGGCCCGTCGAATAAAGGATACGAGTCGAAGTATGCCGACATCCGCGAGAGTGGAATCTGACTTCAGGGCCTGCATCAATTGAATATCGGTCGTATCTGTGAACGTTTCATCGATGAGCGCAATCACTCGGCCGCCCTCTGTTGCCAGTTCGCTCATGACGTGCTCAAGAAATTCCGCTTCTGCGGTGGCCACTCTGGGGGTAATGCCCCAGTCCGAGAGGTAACGGGTAAGTAGTTGCTGAGTGGGGGGGTGAGTCACAGCCGCGCAAATCCTGAGGCCTTCGAGCGCAGGGTGCGGCGTGCTCAACTCGTCAGGACCCGTGTGCGCAGGTAGAGATAAAGGGAGCCTGACCCAGAACGTGCTTCCCTGTCCGGTGACGCTCTGCACGCCGATGGCCCCGCCCATCAATTCACTGAGTTGCTTACAAATGCTGAGTCCAAGCCCTGTTCCCCCATGGACTCTTGTCGAGGACCCATCCACTTGGGAAAACGATTGAAAGAGCCTTGCCTGTCCTTCGGGGCTGATGCCCGCGCCTGTGTCAGTGACGGCGAGTGTGACGATGGCAGGGCCGGCTTCTCTGGACTGCTGTGGAGCGCCGGTCACCTGTACTCTCACGTCGCCCTGCTGGGTGAATTTGATAGCATTGCCGAGCAAATTTGTCAGGATCTGACGGATACGAATGGGATCGCCGATCACAGTGGTCGGAGCAGACAGCTCATATTCCACCAGCAGCTGAAGACCTTTCCGTTGGGCTCGCTCGGCCAGCTGTTCCGCAGTGTTTTCAACCAGGTCTCTGAGGTCGATCGCGGTCGCATGGATTTCCAGTTTGCCGGCCTCGATTTTTGAAAAGTCGAGAATGTCATTGATGAGGGTGAGCAGGGTGTCTCCGGAGTTGCGGATCGTCTCCACATAGTGGCGCTGCGTCTGGGAGAGCGACGTGTGCGCCAGTATGTCGGTCATACCGATCACCCCATTCATCGGTGTGCGGATCTCGTGGCTCATATTGGCAAGGAATTCTGCCTTGGCTTTGGTGGCGTCTTCTGCCGCCGTCTTGGCGACTGCAAGCGCCTCCTCGGACTCACGGCGGCGAGCCGCTTCGAGGACGAGCGCCATGAAGTTAGCCAGCGCCTGGGCAAACTGTAGTTCATCAGGCGCCCATACCCTGGAAGGACCGACATGCTCGATCGACACCACACCGGCCAATCCTCCCTTGGTGCGGATGGGGGCGTCCAGCCGTGAGGTCACGCACCGCGGCGCAAGAATGTTTGTGACCAGCTCCTGAAAGTTCGCGTGTTCTTGCGCCTGAGCCGCGGCGATCACGTGCTCGCGCTCCAGCGCCTCGAAATAGGTCGGAAGTTGTGTCCGTGACAGGGTGGCCCTCGGGGAGTGACGATCCTCAGACCGTTCATAGCTATCGAGGCAGTAGAGGCCGTGCGACGTGGGTTCGAGGATCCAGACACTGGCTCGCTCCACGGTGAACGCCTGGGTGGCGGTGGCGGTGACTTGCTGGGCAGTTTCTGCAAGTGAGCCTTCGTAGATCGTGAGGTCTTTCACAAGCGCGAGCGTGGCACTCTGCTGGAGCCGCAGCCGCTCTTCCTTTGTCTGCAGCGACTGGTTGACTGCTTGGAGCACCGTCGCCCGTTCCTCAGCTTGGTGTCTTGCGTCGACCGCTCCGACCAACTCCAATTGGGCGCGTAAGCGCGATTCAATGGCACGGCTGTTCGTCAGGGCGACGGCCACTTGATCGGCCAGCCGTCGGGCAGAGGCCACATTGTCGGCTGACGGCTTCTTTCTCTGGCGGTATGCGAGCACCAACATGCCGCTGATGTGATTGTTCACGACGATCGGAAAGACGACGAAGAAGAGGAGCTCCGGTTGATTCATCGGCACGAGGTAGCCGGGCAAGGACGACGACGGCACCATCATATGGTTTGGATGGGCCTGCAGGACGGCAAGATCGTCCTGCGAGAACTGACAGGCATATTCCGTAATCTCATTCTCGGACTGGGAGTTCAGCTGTCTCACGGACATCGTGGTAGGCCCACGTTGGTCCGAGTCCATCAGGGTCATGCCGACGGCGTCACAGGCGATCGTTTCTGAGATTCGAGAATGCACGATATTCACCATCGCGCTCGGGTCGTGGCTGGAGAGGATGGATTGACTGATGGCCGAGAGGGTTTCCAACATGTGAAACTGTTGGCTGAGTTGGCCGGTCATGCTGTTGAAAGAGGCCGCCAGGTCCTCGAATTCGTCCCGGCTGTTGACGGTGACGCGAGTGGTAAAGTCTCCACCGGCGAGACGGGCGCTGCCTTCCTGTAAGAGTGTCACTGGTTGGAGACTCCGGCGGATGTGAGAGAGGCTGAGCAGAACCACGGCACTCAACGTTGAGGCTATCACCAGGAAGAAGGTGTGACGAAATTGATCGACCGGGGCTAACGCAGATTCTTTGGATTGGCTCAGGGAGATGATCCAGGGGTCCGCAAGAAAAATGTATCGTAGCGGGATCGTCCAGGCTCCTGCGATATACTCTTGGCCGTCTGTCTGCCACACAAACGCCTCTGCCATAGGGGCCGCAAGGTCCTGCCGATGAAGGTCCGGGAGATCCATCGGGTGTGGAAACGTGGAGTAGAGGGCCTGTCGCCCTTGATCCTCAATGACGAGATCGGTATCGGCCGGCAAGGTTTCCTTGACCTGCGTACTCCAGAACTGGGCCTCGTCAACCTGTGCCGACAGGAGTCCTGCCTCCCACCGGGCCGGGTTTATGGCACGGGTCAGCACCAGTTGGCGTGAACCATTTGTCGTGGGCTGAAACCGCAACAGCGTGTTGCCTGCCTGAAGGTGTTTCACCTGCGCGCCGTTCAGCTGGTGCCGATCCGGGCTGTCGTACATGAGCAGTCGAAGTTCACGGAACTGACGGCCCGCGTCCTTTGCCGAAGCTGTGATGGTTACGTCTTCGGCGACGGTTCCGTCTGCGGGCTGTTCGCCGGCGATACGATCGAGATAAGCTTTCAGAGTCAGGAGGTGGTTGTAGAGGAGCATCCCCTGGGACTTGCTCTCCTGCCTCAGACGGGCTGACGCTTGATGAATCAGTTGGTCTGTCACTTGGTGGTACGATACCCATCCAAGAATCGAGGTCGGAACCAGGGCGCAAAGGACAAACAGCCCTAATATGCGGCGTGCGATGCGACTCTGGAGCAGCGAAAAGGAGAAGAAGCTTGTCATAATCCCGACGGGTTAGAAATTGGATGCCAAGCCGTAAAATCCGCCATCGTTGGCCCGAATGACGTCATCATGACTTATCCCTGCCGTCAGCGGGCTAGCAGATTGTCCATTTTTACCTATACTGTAGAGGTCGAAATCGGAGTTAATCGGGACGAGAAAGCGGTCTTTCCTTGCATGCCCGATGCTGCCACAGGGCGGACCGCCGCCTCCTCCATTCCCACCTCCTCCATTCCCACCTCCGTTGCCCTGAGTAAGCTGAATCATTCCTTGGAGACCGCCCCCCTCATACACCGCGAAGGAAACGTGCGCGTTGATGGCAGGGAACGTCACGCTGACGGGAAGGACAGGTCCGACAGAGCCGAAGGCAGGCGATTCGAGATTATTGAGTCGGCCAAGGACGACAGCCCCGCAATTGAGGCGATAGTACTGATACGGATTCCCCCATGGGTCTAACAGGGCGCTGCGCCCTATTTGCGCCAGGCTGTCGGGGTATAGTTCTGTGGAAAGCGCATATCCTTTTACTTCCTTGGCGAGGCCGTTTAGTTCTGCCACAGTCCGGGCAACCCGGGCCTTTTCAAGAAATCCCAGGTAGTTAGGAATAGCCAAGCTGCTGATGATCCCGATGATGGTCACGGCGAGCATGAGTTCAATGAGGGTGAACCCTCCGCTGTGCTCAAGGCGCTTCGGTGTCGAGCGTGGCCCAATGAATGGCTGTTTCGCCAAGAGGTATGTTCTCCAATCGGCCATGAGTTTTCGTCTATCCATTCTGTGTCTTGAATGAATCGAGGGAGGCTTTCAGGTCTGCCAAGTCTTGTTCCGTCTTCTTGACGATCTCTGCGACGGTGGGATTGCCCGCCGTTGCGCCAGCCTGTTTCAACCGGTCGATATCAAGGGACACAGTGGCCTGACGTATCTTCATGGCGCTGATTTTTGCTTGGAGCTGCGCCGTCATCTGATTCACGAGTTCGGTTTCCGGGCTCAGGAAATCCCCTTTCCGAAGCGTCGCTCTGATTGAGAGGTTGCCCTGCCCGATTTGCGGAAACACGTTCTTGAGACGATACAGAGGGCCGGCGACGCGAAACATGATGTGCATGGAATGAATGCAATGGATCACGAGCACGAGGCCGGCGCCAAGCGCCCAGGGCCAGTATCTGGCGTGGAGATTGAGTAAATCGTTACCGACGGCGGCCCTCTCTTGCCACGAGAGCGAACGATCGTCGAGTGCTTGCATCAGTGGGCTGAACACGGGAATAGCCAACAACACAAAGATGATCAGCGTATAGGAGAGAATCATGCTGAGCATGCGAATTTGGAGAGAATGGACAATGGCCCACCGTTTCCGGCGTGTGTACTCGGTCCGATGTTCGGCTTGGCGTTGGCTCGGTGGTTTCTCAAGATGGGGAGAGGGAAAAGATCTGTTGGCGGACCTATCTTTTGAGGTCGTCTCCCCGGATGCGGAATCGGCTGTATCCTCAGGTGTGATGGTTGCTCGCTGCGGTTGGCCCATGGTTACGCAGCCTTCATCGTGGCCGATGGGTCCAGAGGCGGCTGTGGAGCCCGCAACCTAAATTCGTCAAGACTGGCCCTGAACTGACGGACTTCCTCTTCGAGCGTCTGAAGGGTGGCATTCACAGGGCTCGGCGACCGCCCTTGGATCAGCCGCGCCACATCCTCGTAGGCGTTCGTGACATTGGCACAATGCACATTCAAGGATTCGATTTTCTGCTCCAGTTGGTCCAGCATCGCGTTGAGGTCTCCCGCTTCTCGTTGCAGATAGTCATGCTCGCGCAGCTTGGCCCTCTGGTAGAGATTGCCGGCTCCGATCGTGTGGAAGAGCGCCTTAAAGCGATACAGCGGACCGGCAATGCGGTGCATGAAGTACAGGGAGTGGAGGAGGAGGCCGAGAAAGGTCACTAAGATCCAGGGCCAGACCCGCGCATTGAAGTCCAGGAACTGCGTCGCCGCCTGGGCCCGTTCCTGCCACGGCACGGATGGGTCATCGAGGGATTGCACCATCGGAAGGACGACGACCCCGTACAGCACGACCAACGTACAGGCGAAGTACATCAGCGTCGTGACGACAAACCAGTACTGAATCGGGTGAACGAACAGCTGTCGACGTTTAAATCGGCCTGTCATGACTCCACCGTTTTTCTTGTCCACACGAGGTAAGACTGTGTCTTGAAGGTGATGGTGCGCTCGCGGGGGTGATAGTAAAACGACAAAGTTTGTTCATCGCTTCGCGAGGCGCCGTAGACGATGGTGTACAAGGTTCCAAGTCCGTCCGGGATCGCCTCCACCTGCCGAATGGCCTGTCCCTCGATCGCCCCTTCTCCCGCGTTGAACGCCAACCCTTTTTTGGTGATTAAGAGCACTTTGTCTTCGTATCCTGTTGCAGTCGTCGTCCATGAGCCGATGAGTTCATCAGGGCACGAAGGGGCATTGCCTATAGTGGAGATGACTCCTCCGATGAGGCCAAGGGCCAGGATGATGACGATCACGGCCAGGATATTGCCGCGCTTCTTCGATGAATCGGCTGAGGCTGTGGCTTGCGTCGCTGTGTTCATGATCGACCTCGTCTGTAAGTCCGTGGCAGCTCGTATTCGTATACAAATCGCTCAGTTGAGATACTATCTCGTTTGCGTAATAGATCAACAAATCACGGCTTTTATGTATCCCTAGATCAGGCGAGGTTGAGTAGAGCACCGTGCTTGCGCATGGTAAGATGCCGCCGATGTTGCTGGCCCTCTTTCATCCTCTCATTGCCGAGTGGTTTGCTTCGAACGTTGGAACTCCAACTGAAGCCCAGCAACAGGCTTGGCCGGCCATTCAGTCTGGGGCCGATGTGCTGATTGCTGCGCCGACCGGTTCCGGCAAGACGTTTGCCGCCTTTCTCTCCTGCATCGATCATCTGTTCAAGCAAACCCTGGCCCGTGAGCTCGACGATCAGACGCAGGTGCTCTATGTTTCGCCCCTGAAAGCGCTCAGCAACGACATACAGAAAAACCTCCAGCAACCACTAGCTGAAATCGGTACCGCAGCCATGTCTGCCGGGCTCTTGATGCCGGAGCTCCGTGTGCTGGTCCGCACGGGCGATACCCCGATGGCAGAGCGCCAGCTGATGCTCAAGCGGCCACCCCATATTCTCGTCACCACGCCGGAGTCGCTCTATATTTTATTGACGGCAGAGAAGAGCCGCCGGCTCTTGCAGACGGTCCGAACCGTCATCGTCGATGAAATCCATGCGGTCGCGCCGAATAAACGCGGGGCACATCTCGCGCTGTCGTTAGAGCGGCTGGAAACGCTCACGTTGACGAAGCCTCAGCGGATCGGGCTCTCGGCTACGCAGCGGCCGATTGAAACGGTCGCACGGTTTCTGGTCGGGGATCGCCCGATGCCGGCGATCATCGACGTGGGACACAAGCGGGAGATGGATCTGGCGGTAGAAGTGCCGAAGGATGAATTGAGCGCGGTGGCCACGAATGCGATTTGGGCCGATGTCTATGATCGAATTGCCGGCCTGGTCAGGCAGCATCGATCGACCTTGGTCTTCGTGAATACAAGGCGCCTTGCTGAACGAGTGTCGCATTCCCTGGAAGAACGGCTGCGGGACCTAGGAGCCGATGTCGTTGCGGCGCACCATGGCAGCCTCTCCCGCCACATTCGCTTGTCGGCGGAAGAACGGCTCAAGAGCGGCAAGACGCGCGTCGTTGTCGCCACGGCCTCGCTGGAACTCGGCATCGATATCGGCGCTGTGGATCTTGTCTGTCAGATCGGTTCACCCCGCGCGATTGCCACTTGCCTGCAGCGAGTCGGCCGGGCCGGCCACTGGATCAAGGCCATCCCCAAGGGCCGCCTGTTCGTCATGACGAGGGATGACTTGCTCGAATGTGCGGCGCTGATCCGTGCTATTCGGGCGGGGGTCTTGGATCGCATCGCTGTGCCGCTCGCTCCGCTCGATATTTTGGCGCAGCAATTGGTGGCGGCAGCGGCGACACAGACCTGGCGGGAAGACGACTTATTCGACCTGTGTCGCCGGGCCGATCCCTATCGAGCTCTAGCTCGTTCGGAGTTCGATCAGGTGGTGAGGATGTTGGCGGATGGGATTGCAACCAATCGCGGGCGGGGTCTGGCCTATCTGCATCACGATCGGATCAACCATCGGATCAAAGGCCGTCGAGGGGCGCGACTGGCGGCGATCACGTCCGGTGGGGCCATCCCGGACACAGCAAACTATGCCGTGATTGCGGAGCCTGATGGGACGGTCGTGGGATCGGTCGATGAAGATTTTGCGGTGGAGAGTCTGGCCGGCGACATCATGTTGTTGGGCAACACGTCCTGGCGCATCAAGGGCGTGGAGAGGGGCAAGGTGCGGGTGGAAGACGCCCACGGAGCAGCGCCCAGCATTCCCTTCTGGCGCGGCGAAGCCCCGTCGCGGACGGCAGAACTTTCGGCTGAGGTGGCTCGTCTTCGGTCTGATATCGATCACGCTCTTGAGGCAACCTCCTTACCCCTCACCCCTTACGCCTCACCCGTTCAATGGCTTCGCCAAGAATGTGCTCTGGATCAGCGCGGGGCTCAACAGGCCATCGAATATGTGCTGGCAGGCAAGGCCGTGCTTGGAACTGTGCCGACGCAGGAGACCATCGTCGCGGAGCGGTTTTTCGATGAAAGCGGCGGGATGCAGCTGGTCTTGCACACACCCTTCGGAGGGCGGATCAATCGGGCCTGGGGTCTCGCTTTGCGGAAGCGGTTCTGCGTGACCTTCGATTTCGAATTGCAAGCCGCGGCGACCGACAATGGGATTGTGATCTCACTTGGCGAGAAGCATAGCTTTCCGCTCGATACGGTATTCGGGTTTCTGCACAGTCAAACGCTTCGTGAGGTCTTGCTTCCCGCCGTGCTCCAAGCGCCGATGTTTATGACGCGATGGCGCTGGAATGTCAGTCGTGCGTTGGTCTTGCTGCGGTTCTCTCACGGCAAAAAAGTTCCGCCGCAGATCCAACGGATGAAGGCGGAAGATCTTCTTGGCGCCGTCTTCCCTGATGCGATGGCCTGTCAGGATAATATGATCGGCGAACGGACTCGCCAGATTCCGGACCATCCGCTTGTGCGTGAGACCCTGCGGGATTGTTTCACCGAGGCGATGGACCTCGACGGGTTGACTGCGCTCCTCAAGCAGATTGAAGCAGGGACCATCAGCTGTGTGGCGGTCGATACGCCTGTGCCCTCTCCGTTCTCACACGAGATCTTGAATGCCAACCCCTATGCCTTTCTCGACGATGCGCCGTTGGAAGAGCGTCGGGCGAGGGCCGTGGAAATGCGGCGTACGCTGCCGGCTCAGCTGGCCGGGGAGGTTGGGGCCTTGGATCCTGCCGCGATTGAGGAAGTACAGCGGGAGTCCTGGCCTGTCGTGCGCGATCCGGATGAATTGCACGACGCCTTGCTGACGTTGCTCTGGTTACCGGTTGAGGAGGTGCAGGGCTGGGCGATGCACTTGCCGCGTTTGATTGAAGAAGGGCGTGCGGTTGAACTCAGTGTGAGGGGTGAGGCGCAAGAAGTCAGAGGGTGGGTGGCGACAGAACATCGAGACCAAGTGGAATCGATGTTGACATCGGGCGACGAAGCCGCGACTGATGCCACGGCGCTTGGCTGGATGGAAAGCATCGGGCCAACCACGTCTCTAGAGCTGGCTGTGCGACTTCACCTGTCTTCCGACTCGATTCATGGCTCGCTGCTTCGCCTCGAAGCATCTGGACAACTCCTCCGCGGACATTTCACGTCTCACGTTTCACGTTTCACGAGCAACGGGATTGAGTGGTGTCACCGCCGGTTGCTGGCGCGGATTCATCGTCTGACTATCGGCAGATTGAGAAAAGAAGTCGAGCCGGTGACGGCAGCCGAGTTCATGCGATTTTTATTTCAATGGCAGCATGTCGCTCCTGGGTCGCGTCTCCATGGCGAGGCCGGTCTCTTGGACATCATCGCGCAGTTAGCCGGCTTCGAAGCTGCAGCCTCGGCCTGGGAGCCGCATCTGCTTCGGGCGAGGTTGGCGAAATATGAGCCGGAGATCTTGGACCGGCTCTGTCTGAGTGGTGCGGTCAGCTGGGGCAGGCTCTCTCCTCATCCACGGCTTGCGAACGCCGGCGATTGTGATCGACGTCGGATCGTTCCGACGAGTGTGGCGCCGATGAGTCTCTTCCCGCGTGAAGAGAGTGCGTGGTTGAGGGAGGCCTTCCACGATGACGCCGCATCAGCCGGGCCTGACCCGTTTGCCCAGTTGAGTTCCGTGGCGCAAGACCTGCTTCGTACCTTGCAGGAGCGGGGCGCAAGTTTTTTTGCCGATCTTGTGCGGATGGCCAACCATCTTCCGGCAGAAGTGGAAGATGGACTGTGGGAGCTCGTGGCTGCCGGCCTGGTGACGGCTGACGGCTTCGACAATCTTCGTGCTCTCATGGACCCGCGCCGCCGCCGCGCAGAAGGACGAGCGCGGACTCGCCGTCCGCGACACACGGCTGGGCGATGGTCGCTGCTCCCTCATGCTTTCGGCCATCAGCCATCGCTTCCCACCGCTCAGCACTCAGCGCCCAGCACTCAGCGCGGCTCTGCTGAGTCTGTCGCGCGCCAATTGTTGCGTCGCTACGGCGTCGTCTTCCGTGATCTGCTGGTCCGTGAGTCTCTGGTTCAGTCCTGGCGCGATCTGCTGGTGCAGTACCGCCGGATGGAACTACAAGGCGAGATCCGTGGGGGGCGGTTCGTGAGCGGCTTTACCGGAGAGCAGTTTGCGTTGCCTGAGGCGGTTGAATCGTTACGGGCGGGGAGGAAGCAGAACGAGCCCGGCATGGTCTCTCATGAGATGAAATTATCTGCCAGCGATCCGTTGAATCTCGTGGGGATCATCTTGCCGGGGCCGCGTGTGCCCGCTGTGCCATCCAACTTCCTGGTGTTTCGCGGCGGAGATATGGTGCGAGCTGTGCTGGGTCGAGAGGCTGCGGACAGACCGGACGAACAGGCTATGGAGCAAGGACGGGTAACTCTGGTCGGGCAGGAATAGTAAGCAAGGGGCAGCGTATGCCACGAACGACCCGTTCGGTGGTGCTCCCGCGAAGCAGGTCGAACAGGCTGGTGTGTCTTTCCGTCATCATCACGATCAGATCCACATCGAAATCAGCGCCTGCCGCTAAGATCCACTCGGCTGGATCGCCCGTGGCAACGAGGGTATTCCATGACCAGCCTGGGCGCTCTGGGTGAGTGAATTTCTGGAGATCGGCGTCTTTCTCAAGATGGATCAGCTCAAACAGGACGTGTTTGCTGTCTAGCGTGCTTGCCAAGTGCGCGGCATGATCGATGGCCTGTTGCGAGTTTGGTTTATGGGTAAGCGGAATCAACACTCGAGTCAAGTTCGGGCGGCCCGTCTCCGCTGAGACGAATCCCTCGACGCCGGCTGGAACAAAGAGTGCCATTGCGTGGGAACCGCGAGCCACAGGCTCAGCAACTGCGTGGTGTGTGAGACGAGCAAGTCCTTCACGCTGGTGCGTCGAGAGCACGAGTAGCTCTGTGGGGTGGGAGGTGAGGTGTTGGAGCATGGCGCCCGTCGTATCATCTGAGACGGCGCGAACACGTTTGATTTGGACGCCCAGCCTCGCGACATCTTCCTTTGAACTGCCTTCCGGCAACACTCCCCAGCGAGCGAGGAGTGGGCGGATGCGAGGGAAGTCCTCGAAGCCTTGCCGCCCGACCGTGTGGTCAACGTGCATCATCGTCAGCTCTCCCTGCACGAGGCAGGCGAGCTTTACGGCATGGGCGAAGGCTGCTGAATCCGCTGCGGAGAAATCGGTGGGATGAAAAATCCGACGAAATGAGGGCATCGATGTCTGGACCTTCCTGTCAGTCAGCCAGCATCCGCAACCGGTGAATCTGGGCCTCGTGATCCGGTGTGGTTAGGGTATCGAACGCTCCCTGTGCCTTTGCGTGAAAGGAGGGCTGCCGGTCGCTCGGGACTCCCAAGAGGGCAGCGAGGGATGTGACATATTCCCCCTGTCCGCGCGCGAGGTCCTGCTCCAGGTTGGCTTCGTTATATTGTGCAAAGGCAACGGCCTTATGCTCCGGGAGCAAGAGTCCGTCTTCATTCCACCAGGCGTGGCCAGAAGTCGTGCCTGTGACGTTGGAGGTGGTATCTGTGGTCTGTTTAATCGTGGACTTGAGTGTGCAGCCTGATGCGAACAACATGAGTACCGGTATGATGGCCCAAACAGTGACCTGTTTCATTCAGATACCTCCTCAGTGTGGAAGAGCACGGCTCTATCCAAATATGACGGTCCCACTATAACACAGGTGGGTTACAGTTCAGCCAGATGTGTGCCGATAGGAGAGCTATCGCGGTGCGTTGCACCGAGCCTATGAGCCGAGGAAACACCGTATGCCCGTCCAAGCATTGACTCAATTCGATCCCACACAGTTCTTTCGCCTGCCGTCTGCACACGACGCGGGAGTCCAACGATTGGATACCAAGGTCAGCGGGGTCGCCGTCTCCAACGACTTCTCCGGCCGTTTGAGTGTGACGACAGCGGAAGGAGACACAATCACCCTCTCGGCGGATCTTGAATCCGATTTCCACGCCGTGAACTACACGTCCCGTGTCGAAGGCGATGAGAGGAGAGTCGATGTCGAGGCGACGTATGCGGAGTATTCGCTGAAACACGAATTTGGCGTGACGATCGAAGGCGACTTGAACGAAGAAGAGATTCAGGATTTGGAGAAGCTGTTTCGAAATGTCGCCAACATCTTCAGGAAATATGTGAGTGGGCAGGATGACGAAGCGTTGGCCAAGACGGCGAAGCTGGGCGAGCGGTTTGGCGCACTATCTTCTCTGTCAGGTCTAGGCCTCAATGTGGATGTGGAACGGTCCGTCACGGTTCTTGCTGCGCATATTGTCTCGGAGGTGGCCGATTTTCCTGCGTTGCCGGTCAACCGGCTACTGCAGATACCTGCCGCGACGTCTCAGGTAGCTACCCCGGATGGGGCGCCCTCGGCGGTTGCGGCGATCCCGCAGCCGTCCACCGGTACTACGGCGCCCACTCCGTTATCGACTACTTCATCTGTTCCGAATCCCACCAACGGGGCACACCTCAGTGCCCCCGCACAGGAGACGCAGAGGCCTAGGTCGCTGCTGCGGCAAGTGTTAGACGCTCTGGAGGAGGCCAGCCTGGAGTCGCGCAAGGTTGAGCAGTATCTTCCAGACTTCCTGCAGAAGCTACGAGAAGATCTGGAGAATGAATTGAAGGGCGTGCCGGAGCGCCATCCCGACCAGCCTGCGGAACAGGTCCAGACGCCGGGGATCACGAGCGCCAGCGTAGTTTTTGCGTATCAGGAAGTGAGTCAGACCGCAATAACTCTTTCCATCCGAAGCTAGCAGGCTGCGGGGAGAATAATTACGGATGTTAAAACTTCAATAGCCTGCATGGTTAGCAAAGCAGAAGAGTATTTTTAGGGTGCTCAAAAAGGCCGCCCAGCAAGGCCGCAGCGAGTGAAGGCCGGAGGAGGTACCCACCGCACTTCGTGGAGCCGTTCGCTCCTACAATGGAGCTTGGCGAACGGAAAAACCCCTCCAGAGATTCCGATCTCCGAGAATCTCTTCGGTACGTTGAGGATCTGAGCGATGCGAGAACGCCGCTGGCGGACTTTTTCAGCACCCTGTTAGGGCAACAGCGTCAGCCGCACGGCTGGCGTCAAGCGTACGGCGAGGCGTGGGCATCCCACGCCTCGCCGTTGTCGTTTCAGGACAGTATCTGATTGCCAGTACCCCGCCTCCCAACACGACCATTCAGAATGAAGCCGGCAGTCAGACCACGAACGTGCTGAGTGTTCCTTGAATCGGATTGGATTCACCTGGTGAATCTCTTCTGATACATGCGTCGGTGATCAGGCGGTGCGCAATCAGCCTACATGTTGAATCTGCCAAGCGTATCACGCTGAAACTTCTAAGATTGAAGATACTGTCCGATGTATCCGACGATCATGCCTCATGCTGGCATCTTGCTTGCTTTGGATACATGCAGAATCGCACAAGAGAAAGCCCCTAGGGTAGACGACTCTCTTCGGACTGAGGTGCAACTCATATGAGTCAGGCATAAAGACAGGAAGTGCGATATGCGATCCACCTAGCATTGCTAGGCGTTCTGTTCACACTGAATGAGGTGATTAAAATGGAAAAGATGCTAAGGAAAAAAACGCCTCGAGCGGCGAAGTTATCCAGATACCATTCGTTTCTCTCCATCGGCGCGTCGCTCGGCGTCAGGTCGCCAGCACATAAAGATGGGGCAATGGTGCAGTGCCTTCCCCAACGGAGGGGGTCTGGTCAGACGGATGCTGTCTTGTCGAAACGATCTCTGTTGGTCGATATCGGCATGTCGGACATTCAAGTCGATGACATGATCAGCACCGTAGACCTGTTGGACAAGCTTCGAGAAGGCAGTGATACGCGCCGAGCGACTCAATTTCTTTGAGGCTAAGGCGCTCAGGGGCCATCCTGCTGGTTGACGCAGCGATTCTCATTTCAGGCTGTTGTCAGGCGACCGACACAGAACGTGACCGCGATAGAGAGGGTGGGTCCTCGGAAGTCTGTTTTGTTGTCACCCTGATGGAACAAAGAGGGCTGATCCGATAGAGCTCTCATTGAGGCGGGCAACACTGTATTACTCAGTGGATCGGGGAGAGAGACCATGTTTCAGAATGCTGCCATTGACGTCACTATCGCCTTGATCCTCATGTACTTGATGCTGAGCTTGCTCTGCACGGTCATTAATGAATTCATCGCCACAAAACTGAAACTACGAGCCAAGTCGCTCGCCTCGGCGATTGAGCAGCTGCTCGACAATCAGGCGCTGCGCAAAGCCTTCTATCGGCACGGACTGATTGCCACCAATATGCGTGTGACAGCAACCGGCCCACAGTCGACAATGGGCGGTATGAGCAGTGTCGCGAGTGGTGTCAGGGACATGATGATAAGCAGCCCACCGGCCGAGCTCTCTACCCAGCCAGCAACGTCTCCTTCCGCACCGTCTGGGCTGGTGGTGCGTGTGCCTACGCCTATGGCGCCTGAGAGCCATCCTAGCTATCTGTCCAGCCGGAGTGTGGCGCTTGCACTGATCGCAAGCCTCGATACAGCAAAGCCTTTGCCGGTGATCCAGGACATTGAGAACACCGTGAAAAACCTCCCCGCCAGCCGTATTCGAGATGTCTTACTGTCAAGTCTGACAGAGGCGGGCGCCGACGTCGACAAGTTGAGGACGAGCATTGCGACGTGGTTCGACGACTCGATGGAACGGTTGAGCGGCGCCTACAAGCGCCAGCTCAAATGGATCTCAATGCTGGTCGGGTTGATCGTGACCATCGCGTTCAATGCCGACAGCTTCAATGTCGCGGTGACGTTGTGGAGTGATCAAGACCGTCGAGCATCTATCGTTGCCATCGCGACACAGGTGGCACAAGAACCGTTTCCCGATGTCCCGGAAGGAGTCGATAAGGCCAAACTGTACGAGGCGATCAATAAGACCGAGGACACGCTCAGGTCTCTGCCGATTGGATGGAATTGCAGCGGAACCAGCGCGGCTGGAACTTCGCTCCCCGATCAGACACCCATGTCCCTAGGTTCTTGGGAGTGCGCGAAGAAGAACCTTACCACCCTTACGCTCATGCAAGTCCTTGGCTGGATGTTCACGGCAACCGCCCTTACCCTCGGTGCCCCGTTCTGGTTCGACCTGTTACAGAAGTTTGTCAATGTTCGGGGGGCGGGTGGCAGGCCAAAGCGTGAAGACGAGAAGACGAAATAACGATTGCGGTCTGAGTTGTCCTGTCACGCTTTTGACTGGCTGATCTCGCTCCCATCCAGAGAGGGGTTCCTCGGTCGTTATCCGCGTACCGCATGCCTGATCTGTGGCTTCCAATGCGATAGGCGTGTAGGACTCGTAGCCTGGGGTCCTCACGGCTCCGCACGCAGGTCTCACGGCGCGGCTCAGCGATTTCACGGCACACCGTTGTGTCTTGGTTTGACGAAGCGTAGAATCCCATACGTCCGTTGCTCCGATGAACGGAGGTATGGAGGCTAGCCCATGTGCGGCAGAGTATCCATGCCAACATCCTGTTCTTCGTTACTCGTCGCGTCTGTATGCTCTCCTGACGGTCAACCGCCTGAACTCCACATCACGTTCGAAAGATTATTCCAATTTCGACACGGCAACCATCGTAGGGCAGACTACGTGGGACACCCTGATGACGTGATGTGGTTGTGCGCACGGATATGGAGTCCGGCTAATCCACAAGGAGGTTCACGCATGAGTCGAGCAAAAATTTTCACATCCTGGATGGTGCCGCTGCTGGTGATGGGGTTTCTAGCGGTTGCCGTAGGGCCCATCTTTGCTGAGCCGTACCAGGTGATCGATGTGACAGATGGAGGGGTCATTACCGGAGTGGCGAAATGGAACGGCGATCTCCCGGACCTTCAACCGATTGAGATCGAGACAGACACGGGCGTCTGTGGCGAGGAAGCGAAGTCTCAGGCCTTACTGGTCAATTCGAAAAATAACGGTGTGTCGTATGTGCTGGTCTATCTGGAACAGGTAGAGAAGGGGAAGGCGCCGGCGGATAAATACGGGCTTCATATGGCGAATTGCCAATTTACGGAACATATTTTCCCGTTTGTCCGCAACCAAACGATGGCGATGGTCAACCACGATTCGTTTTTCCACAACCCACACTTTTTCAACGCCAAGAATGTCTCGCTCTTGAATGTCCCCATGCCGGATCCCAATCAACAAATTGAACATAAGTTTCTTCGGACACCCCTCAGGAACGAAAAGGGCGTCATGCGGCTGCAGTGCGATGTCCATAACAACATGAACGCGTATTGGGCTGGATTTGATCATCCATATTTTGCGGTCACGGACGCCGACGGAAGGTTTGCGATTAGCGGAGTTCCGCCAGGCAAGTACACGCTGGTCGCCTGGCATGAAGGCTACAAGGTTATACGGGAGGAGGTCGGGCACCCGATTTACGATAGGCCGCATATTCGTGAACAGGAAATTGAGATTAAGCCAAAAGAGACCGTTACCGTCAGCTTTGAGTTCCCGGTCCGAAAAGTCTTTGTCGATTATTGAGGAGGTGGTTGGGAAACATCGGGACGGTTGTCGCCGGACATGACGGATCACCGGACAGGGGGAGCGTGATGAGACGAGAGATGATGGCTCTAAATGGAGTGTTGGCAGCCGTCCTGCTCGCGGCGCTGCCTGTGACCTATGCATGGGCGAATCCACCGGGGACGGATGAAGTCAAGGATCAACCGGGGATGGAGCCGACGGTCACGCGCGGAATGCCGGATCTCGTACGGTATTGGAACTTCGATCCTCCCAGGAGTCCCTTATTTGATATTTCCAGAGTGACGATTTCCGGCGACGCACGGATTAGACCGGAATGGCGGAACAATTCGAACTTTGGGTTGGCGAACACCAGTGGTCTTGGACGTGCGACGGGCGCGGCGTCGAACGGTGTGACGGATCAATTCGTTCAACAATGGGCTCGGCTTGGGCTCAACTATGCGGTGTCGCCCGACGTCGACACTTTTTTCCAGATGCAATATGCGAAGAATTGGGGAGCGAACAATTCTCCGAGCGCGGCAAACGATCCCAACACGCTCACCAGCCTCGGCATCCGGCAGGCCTACATACTGATCCGCAATCTTGGGATCGATGGCCTCAGCATTAAGGGGGGGCGTCAACTCATCGTGATGGGGAACCAGCGGTTGTTCGGTTCGTTTGATTGGAATAATATCGGCTTCTCGTTCGATGGCGTCACCCTTCAATATTCACAGAAAATGTACGAAGTCTGGGGGGGCTGGGTGCGCCTCGCCGACACAGAAGCCAACGCCGCGAACTCATCCTGCGGAACCGGTACGACTGGTTGCGCGGGGGGAGGTGGGGTCGTCTCCCTCGGGGCAGGGAATGCCGACGCAGACCTCTTTTTTACCCGGGTGGCCTTCAAGCCCATGGCGGGCCTATCGGTTGAACCTCTCTGGGTCTATCTCAACAATAATGCGGCAGTCGTACCGGGTGGGAATAGTGCGGTGGGTACCGCGACGACCTTTGGCGGTACGGCAGCGCATGCGCCAGGGCAACAGCGTCATACGTTGGGGGGACGTATTGCCTATCGTCAGGGCCCGTTCGATGGAACAGCCGAGTCCTACTGGCAGACCGGATCGATAGGCCTTGCGCAGAGCTCGGATCGGCTCCGCATCAATGCCCACGCCATGGCCTTCGAGGGCGGGTTGACTGTGGAACAACTGCCGTGGACACCACGCGTGGGTGTGGAATTTAACTATGCGTCCGGTGACGGCAGCGCGAAGAGTTGCGATGGGAGCACCGGGGCTGGTTGCGGCGGCAATGCGAACACCTTCGAGAATCTCTATCCGACCAACCATATTCTGATGGGTTATGCCGACCGGATGGCCTGGCGAAACATGGTCGGGTACAGCGCCAGTGTGCAGATGAAGCCAAGCATCGCGCAACACCTGGATTTTCGATTCTGGATTTTTCGCAAGGCCAACAACAATGACTGTTGGTATACCGCCAGTCAGGGCTGCTTCTCCACAGCGACTGCAGCAGGAAATTCCGGTGGCGGGACTACGACGGGTATTGCGACCAGCAACTCTCTGTACAAGGAAATTGATGGCGTCTACACCATATTCTTCAAGGAGAATAAAGTAGCCTGGCAAGCCGGCGTCTCGTATCTGCTTGCCGGCAAGATGCTCGACCAATTGGCTGCGGGGAATGCTGCGGGGAGCGGGGCCTCAGCGGTCAATTCGATCTGGGCCTATACGCAGGTGCATGTGAACTTCTAACCTGCTTACTGGAGTGGGCCTTACGGCTGATTTATGCGACTCAGTGGAATGGACTGAACGGCAAGATCGGGAGGGAGCATTGGCGCTGTGATCGCGATGGATCTGAGTGAGCGGAGCCATTCACCGAGGGTGACGGTTCCGTCGTTGTCACGGTCCGCCTGGCCGGTTAATCCCTTCAGAAGACTCTGCCGACTCTGCGACGGCGAGTTACGACGAGAGATTTGAACGATCGTTCCAGTCCCACTGTTGGACGATCCGCCAAGATCCCCGATCCAATTGGGAGAGGCGTGTTGACGTGGGCTGTGCTTCGTCGTTGCGCCTGTGTCGTCTATCGGTGCTTCGATGACAGCGACTGCGAGTTTGGCTCCCAGCTTCAGCAGGCGGTGTTGGAGAAACCGGAGGGAGATTAACCGGAACGGTGACGATTGCGGGGTGCTGTCGTAGGGCATCAGAAATACTTCACCGGTCTTGGAGTCGGCACGTGCGTGTCCAGCGAAATAGAAGTAGACGATTGTATCCTTCGTGACCCGCTTGGGGAGCCAGAGGGTGAGTGCTTCTTCAATGTCGGCCTGAGCTGCCAGCTCATCTTGGAGGAGTAAGGTTCGCCCTTCAGGTACATGGAGAGAGTTGGAAAACAGAGAAACAGTTTCTTTGGTATCGAATGCGAGTCCGTCCTGCCAGCCAGGCCAAGGGGTTCGGTACTGGCTCACTCCCACGATGACAGCACATCGATCCAGTTTCTGGCCGTCTCCGATGGTGATTGGGCCAGGCCGTATGGTGGACGAAGATGCGGCTGCCGCCGACGTGCCGCGAGCGAATATAGCGGCGAGAAGGGTTTGTGTTGCCGGTGTGTCGTTGGTTGTTCCAGACGGTGTGACGGTCACGGTGAGCTCACCTCGCGACGCTTCAAGGCCTGTCTGTAATGTTCCCCACAGGATGGCGCTCTTCGTTTCCCCTGGTTGGAGAGCCGCGATCTGAACCGGTCGCGATAGTGCACCCGTGAAGGCATCGATGAGCGCGGGTGTTCCCGAGAGGGTGACAGCCGTCGCGCCCAGCATGGCCGTGCCGGTATTCGTGACGTCGATCCTCACGCCGATCTTTTCACCGCCCTCCAGCACAAGATTGTTGTTGGCATCAAGCAAGGTCGCCTTGAGGGCCATCAGGCTTGGACCGGCATCGGGATTCTGCCGGCGTGCGGTGCTGTCCACCTGCGTCTTTTCTTGCAGTTGCTTCAGGTATCCCATGAGTTGGTTGGCGAGATGATCGGCTGCCGTTCGCACGGCTGCGTCCAGCTGCCCGGTGGCGCATTGGTTGTCGCTGCCGCCAATTTGGGGCGTCCACAACGCCACGCGATTCGAATAGACCATCGGTGCTTCAGGGAATCGGCGTCCTTGGGTATCGTGAAAGGTTGCGGTGAGGCGGACATCGAACTGAGCAAGGTAGTTAGTATCGTCTGACCCACTGCGTGAGGTGGGCGTGAAGGCAGCGCTCGCCATCGTGATGTTTGCCGTGAATGCTGATGGTGGAGCGGTGACCGGTTGTGCCGTACCCGACGGCTCTCCGATGGTCAGATGCGCTAGTCGGGCGCGTCCGGTTTCGGAGAAGGACTGGACAATCGCATCCCCTAGACGGCCTTTCCACTGCACGTTGGAGCAGACTATTTGTTCCACGGTGGCTGAACGGACTGGCTCATCGAAGACCAGCGTGACCGAGAGCGGGATGACCGGCTCCTGCTCATTGGGATACATAAAGCGGGGTGTCTGTAGATGGTTGCAGGCTGTCTGGAGCGCGAGGCCCATTGCCAGCACAAAGATCGGCAGAGTCGGCATCAGACGCGTAGCCATGGGCGCTACGGTACCCGATGTCGTACTTGGACGCAATGAAGATGTGCCCGTAGCCCTTCCTTCCGGATCATATACCGCACCGAATAGTTAGCTGTCTGGGAGTGCGAGCGTGGCGAATCTTTCAAAGCAAAAAAAGAGAAGATTTGATCCGCACGGTTCTTGACAAACTCCAGAGGCGCTCCTACCATGGCCCCTCGGCTCTGGCTCTCGGTCCAGCCAGGGCTCTTTTTTTGGGAGCAAGGCAGGCGATGGGAAATCTTGTGGTGATCGGGGCGCAGTGGGGCGATGAAGGCAAGGGCAAGATCGTGGATATCTTGGCCCGCGATGTCGACGCGGTGGTTCGTTACCAGGGAGGGTCTAACGCGGGGCACACCGTCATCAATGAACGGGGCACCTTCGTGTTTCATCTCATTCCCTCAGGTATTCTCTATCGCGGGACACTCTGTGTGATCGGGAACGGGGTCGTCGTCGATCCAGCCTCGTTGATCGAGGAGCTGGACCATCTTCAGACTCAAGGGGTGAAGATCGGGAAGAATTTTGTCGTGAGTCAGCGCGCCCACCTCATTCTGCCCTATCACAAAGCGATTGATAAAGCCGCTGAACAATCGAAAGGCTCTCGCCGGATCGGCACGACGGGGCGAGGGATTGGCCCGGCTTATGCCGATAAGATGTCGCGGGTGGGTATTCGAATGGGGGATCTGCTGAACCCGAAGGCGTTTCGAACCAAACTCGAAGAGAACGTGGTCGAGATCAATTGGTTTCTCGAACAACTGTATAAGCTGGAACGGTTCGAGGTTGAGAAGGTATTTCGACAGTATATGGGCTATGCCGATCGCCTGAAGAGCCATATCGTCGATACCGTTGCGCTCGTGAATAAGATCATCGAGAGTCGGAAGACCGTGCTATTTGAAGGGGCACAGGGGACACATTTGGATGTGGACTTCGGCACCTATCCCTACGTGACTTCTTCCAGCTCCACGGCTGGCGGCGCTTCGACGGGAACGGGTGTGGGGCCGACAAAGATCGATGCAGTGCTCGGGGTCGCCAAAGCCTACACCACCCGAGTCGGCAGTGGGCCCTTCCCCACGGAATTGACCGATGCGGTAGGAGAAGGCCTCCAGTCACGAGGAAAAGAGTTCGGATCGACGACGGGGCGTGCCCGCCGCTGTGGCTGGTTCGATGGCGTCCTTGTGCGTTACGCCACCAAAGTAAACGGACTCACATCGCTGGTCGTGACGAAACTGGATGTCCTCGATGGTTGCAAGGAACTCAAGGTTTGCACCGGATATCGGTATGAGGGGACGCTCTATCGGGACATGCCGGCCGATCTCCAGACGTTGACCGACTGTAAGCCGGTGTACAAGACGTTCAAGGGCTGGTCTGGCTCTACCACCGGTGCAACCACGTATAAACAGCTCCCAGCGGAAGCCAAGCGCTACCTCCAGTATCTTGAAGAGATTTCCGAGTGTCCTATCGACATGATCTCAACCGGCTCAAAGCGCAGTGAAACCATTGTGCTTCGCAACCCACTCAAGATCCGTTCTCGTCGTGCGTGAAAGGTGAAACGGAACACGTGGAGTGTCCGAATCAGGACACGGAGGGCGCCAGCGGATTTTTCAACTGTCATCTAGGCATAGGCCGAGCGTCGGTGGTAGAATCCGCGCTCTTTGCTCGGTGAGCCGGTAGCTCAGTTGGTAGAGCATCGCCCTTTTAAGGCGAGGGTCCTGGGTTCGAGTCCCAGCCGGCTCACCATTTACAATCATGTACTTGCGAGAGTGCTCGCTCTCGCAAAACCTCTCCGTGTGTTAATGGTGCCAACTCGCCGCGGTTGTGACTGACCCAAGACGCTCATACCCTCTCTCAAACTCTCCACCGAATGATGCGCATACCGTTGTGTCGTCAGGCTGGTCTTGTGACCGAGCAGACGTTGTACCTTGTGCAAATCTACTCCACGTTGGATGAATCGTGTGGCGAACGTGTGCCACATGTCGTGAAAGCGGAAGTCTGGAACTCCTGCCCGATCGCGTCCTTGTCAAACTCCCGAACTACGTAGCGCGCGTGGAGTTCATTCCATGGTGGCTGAACACAATGAAGAGAGAGTCCAGAAAGACAATCAGCAGGCCTTGCGACGGTTCCGTCTGGTCGCAGACCAAGAAGAGGCATTCACTCACTCGAAATTGCCATTGTGGAGTGGCAGTTGCTTAGTGAATGCGACTCAGGAACGACCATATGCACGGATTCAGCAACCATTCGCCGCAAAAAGGATTTGAGGAAGATGTCGGTACCGATTGATATCAAGGCAATACAAACCAAAAAAAGTGTCTCATATTTGTCGACAAGGGCGCACAGGGAGCATGGCGGTACCGAAGTGCATTTTGAAGAGCGTACGGCCCTGCATTTTTCGGGCAATATGGGGAATGGTAATTGACGTAATGGCTGCTCTGTCAAAGACACGTGGCTATGAGCTTCACCAGGCAGTCTTAGACAAGGTCAGGCCCTGAACGGTCGAAGTTCAGTGGAACAATCCATGAGGCCTGGAGGAACCAGGGAGGCTGTTGAGATGCGCTCGCAACCAATCCGACAGAGCAAATTGAAATCAGGGGGTCGGTCGCAAGGCGACGGCACTGATCACCCAATTTTGGCTCCCAAATTGGGTCCAGTCCATCGTTTCGGGGCCTGCTGGTGTCTTGTCATTGACTGTGGAAACACCCACGGCATCGACGGCTCCCGTTGTCGTACGATTCACGCGGGATGTTTGTCCGGTTCCAATTGTCAGCGGGTCCGACTGTGCAATTGCGCAATCAGTAATCAGCGCATGATCGGCGACCGTGGTGATGGCTGTGGAAAGCGTGGTCCCCGTGCCGCCACTTCCTGCATGCGCATCAATGGGAGTCACTTGATTGACGCCGAAATAACTCGTGGCGGACCCGACCCCATAGGAGGCGAGGGCCCCTGCCCACGTGACCGTGATCGTATAGGCGCCTATTCCAGGACTCGCCAAATACCAGAGTTCTGTCCTGAAGGAACTGCCCCCATTGGTGCGCAGATCGGCGCGGGCTTTCGTGAGCGGAAATCCATTGGCGGTCACAGTGGTCACAGCCACATCGCCTGCCGCCGTATCCCGTGCTTGGGTGCAGACGGCTAAGAGTCGATTCGCGCCGTTTCCGACCGTATGGGACCAACTGATTGTATTGGTCGTGTTGCCCGTGGCTGAACTGCTCGTGGTATCGAAATCAATAGTCGCTGCTGAGGCCGACCCGAATCCTCCCATGGAGAAGCGGCTCATCTGCACGTTGGTGAGCGTGCCGCCTGCACCAACCACAGCAAAAGGACCGGTGCTCCCGCTGGAATAGGTCGCATCCGTAACGGAGAGGAGCAACGTCTCTGCAGTCCCTACTACACGATAGAATCGCAACGCGTTGCCTTCACGTTCACAGCGGCCCACGTCCCCTGGCCCCCAGATGACAGTGGTATTATTGCCGAGATCGTTACTCACTCCCGAGTCAAAGCGCCTAAGACTGGCCTTGTTCGTGCCATTGATGGAGGCGCGGCAGAGGTACAGACTCACAGTGGGTGGAGCCGACATGTGCAGAGTGCACCCGAGATCAGCCCCTTGAGCACCGGTGAACGTCCCGATGGTAAACTCGCACCACTGATTCGCCGGAGTGGTCACACCTGTGTACCGCTCGACTGTGACAGTACCGACCACGGTAGGCAACAGGCGTTGCGAGACGATTTTGCCAGTCGCCCTGCCGGTATAGCCTCCGGCATAGTCGGTCCCCAAGTCCGTGCTGTCGGTCCGATTGAAGCTGTCGGTAAACAACGTTGTGCGGCCGGTGGTGGCCGTGAGCGTGGTCGCCGCAATGATGGGCGAATAGGGGCTGAGATTGCCCGCGGCATCCTGGGCCCGGACTCGATAGCGATAACTCGTACTCGGGGTCAGGCCGGTGTCGGTATAGTTGGCCGTCGCAGGGGTCGCGATCAGTGCAAAGGTCGTGCAGCCGAGCCCTTGACAGCGCTCCACTTGATAGCCGGTCACACCGACGGTATCGGTCGAGGCGGGCCAACTCAGGTTGATCTGTGTACTGCTGGGAGCGCTGGCCGTGGGGCTGCCTGGCGCCGTCGGTGGAGTCGTGTCGGCGGGGAGACTGAATCCGCCCATTGAGAAGCTGCTGATCTGCGCATGGGTTACGGCCCCTCCAGCCGCGACACTGGCATACACGCCGGTGGTCCCGCTCGCATAGGTCGCATCCGTCGCGGAGACTAGGAGTGTCTCAGCAGTCCCGATTACGCGATACAACTTGATCGTCGTCCCTTGTATTTCACAGCGGAGTTTATCCCCCACGCCCCAGACTGTCGTGGTGTCATTGGTTCCCAACGTCGTGAGGGTTCCCCCATTGACCCGCCGAATACCGGCTTTATTCGTTTGGTTGATGGCGGCAAAACAGCGGTAGCCGCTATAGGTGCTTGGATTGCTCAAACGAACATGGGCCCCCACTTGGGTCACTGTGCCACCGGCCAGCGCCCCGATCGTGACTTCACTCCATTGATTGTTCGGGGTCGCGACGCCGGTATACTGCTCTACGGTGGCCGTCCCCACGGCTGATGGCACGAGCCGTTGTGAGAGAATTCGGCCGGTGGTGAAGCCGGTATAGGAATCGGTATAGGCCGGACCAAGGTCAGCGTTGTCTGCCCGATTGAAGCTGTCGGTAAACAGCGTCGTGCGGCCGGTGGCGGGTGGACCCGCGGTGTTCGTGGTTATGGGCGAATAGGTGCTGAGATGGCCTACGGCATCCCTCGCCCGCACCCGATAACTGTAACTGACGCCGAGGGTGAGCCCGGTGTCGGTGTAGCTGGTCGTGGTGGGGGTGGCGATCAGGGCGAAATTGGTGCAGCCGACCCCTTGGCAGCGCTCGAGTTCGTAGCCGGTGACACCGACATTATCGGTTGAGGCGGGCCAACTCAGGTTGATCTGCGTCCCGCTGAGTACACTGCCCGTGAGACTGCTTGGCATCGTTGGCGGGAGGATATCAGCAGTGACAGATATATTCACGGTGCCTTGAGTACTATCGGCATCGTTGTCCCGTGCAAAATACGTCAGGGTGTAGGGGCCCGCTGGAGCGGCGTTCGGCCAACTGAATGCCCCGGTGGCACTCAGGCTCGCCCCAGGCGGGAGCGCAACCGAGACGAAAATCGGGGCATCGCCATCGACGTCCGTGGCTCCCACAGCAAAGCTGAGGGTATTCCCTTCCGTGATCGTCTGGGCCGCAATGTCCGTCAGCACGGGAGGGGAGTTCACCCGGACCGTCGCGATGGCCGTGCCGATCAGCCCACTAGAGTCTGTCGCGGTCAGTTGAAATGAGTACGTGCCGGTCGCAGGCGCAGTAAATGAAGCAGTGGCCGTGTTCTGGTTCGCAATGGTGCCGACAGAGGCGCCGGTCAATTGGGTCCATGCGTACGCGCTGATACTGCGCCCCACAGAAGCCGTCGCAACACCCGATAGCGATACCGTAATGTTTGGAGCCACAACTTGCGACGGGGTGGGGATCGTGACGATCGGTGGGACGCCCAGCACCTGCATGGCGGCATGGGCATCCAGTAAACCTGCGCCACAGAGCCCGACACCACTGGATGCGCACCACGAGCCGGCGGGAAATGGACGGGCTGACGATTGCAAGATGGATCGGACTTGCGCCGGACTCAACGTTGGGTTGACCGACAAGAGGAGTGCGGCCACCCCAGCCACATGCGGAGCCGAGACGCTGGTGCCGGTAGCCGACACATAAATGTCAGCCCCCGGGACCGTGACGCCGTTATTATAGGTCGACGTGAACCCTGGCCCCCTGGGATCAGCCCCCCCTGGGGTACAGGTATTGCTCAGAAACGCCAGCTTTCCACACCCTCCGCCCGGCGCACTGATGGCGACCTCAGGGCCGACATTGGCATAATGAGCAAGGTCACCGTCGATCGCATGTCCGGTCACGGCCATCACACCCGGGCAATTTGCAGGCTCTGAGACAGTCACGTCACTATTATTTTCGGTCGAAGCCGCAATGACGGTCCCCGCGTTGACGATCTCCGTCACAGCGGCTTGGAGCGTCGGCCCACACGCATTGTGCGTGCCGATGCTGATGTTCATAATCTTGGCGGGGGTCGGGTTGTTGGGTACACCCGACACCGAAAAGCCCGCCGCCCATCGCATCCCATCCACCATATCCGACAGGAGTGCGCCGCACTTGCCTGCAACGCGTATCGGCAAGATCCGAATATTGGGGGCCAGGCCCGTGCCCCCTTGACCGTTATTCATGCGTGCCGCCAGGATCCCGATCACCCCGGTGCTGTGCCAAACGGTGATTTTTGACGGGGTGCCAACCCCGCATTCCCCTGCGACCACCCCATTCCCTGAGTCGTGTGCATCGGCATCTCGGCCATTACCGTCATTGGCTCGGAGCGGATCGGTAATAAAATCATATCCTGGCAAGATGGGACCCAAATCACTGTGCGAGAGATAGCCCGTGTCGATAACGGCCACCACAATGGACGCGCTGCCCTTGGTCACATCCCACGCCAGCGGCAGGTTGGCTCCGCCCTTATTGGTAGTGCCATTAGGCGTAAAATAATTCCACTGATTGCTATATAGAGGATCGGTTGGGGTCGTTGAGAGCTGCAGGAGCCGGTCTGGCTCAGCATATTCGAGGCTGGGGTCGTTGTGCATGAGCCGTGCGGCAATGACGCGCGCCTCGGACAATGTGACCGGCTGTTCCAGCTTAATCACGTGGGCGCCGCCGGACATCGGGCGTACCACAGTCAAGGGCACCAGGGCTGTTTTCGAGAGATCTCTGGCATCAAACGCCTGAAGGGCACTGGCCATCTTGGCCCCGGCTTGAGCCCGAGGCTTCACGATCAGGCTTGGCACCATCTTCTCTTCCGTCCCACTAGCCTCGATGGTCACGGCTGACCCCAATGGCGAGTCGGCAGATCCCGCTATCGCGACGGAAGCCGTCACTGCGAGAGCCAAGATAATTGTCATCGTGGCCATCCCCAAACCCAACGTGCGGTGCGGCAGTTTGAAAAACATCAAGACCTCTCCTTCCGAAACAGTAAGACGCCGGCTTGCAGCGAACGGCCCCAACCCAATTACGAGGCCTCCAGCATCCTATCTTCCTCGAACCATTCGATAGCCGGATGGCGTTTGAGCGTGTCTTGTCCAAGCGAAAGACCGGCGGCGTCATCCGCACGCTGCTGAATCAAGCATGCATCGCCGGACAGGGGGCGCACATACTGGAGCGGCACGCGCGTGACTGCAGACAAGTGCGTAATCTGAGTGGCATCGCAGGCGATTGTGTGGGGTTTGAACTTTACAATGATTTGCTGAGTGAGGCGCACCTCCCCCCTCAACATGGACGTGGGCTGCGATGGGCTATTGGTAGAAGAAGACGGTGGCGCCTGACACCCGACTACCATCATCATTGCGGCTAACGTGGCCGCGTGCCTCCTGGTCTTCATGGTGCCACTTTGTGCGGTAATTGGTTGAGGCGCTTAGTCCGGAGGATGCCGAGTGTACCGTGATCCCTTGTGTTAGATACGCGATGAGACGGGCTATGGCGGGTGCGGTGAGATCGGCGAGTGTGAGCCTCCGTGTGTGTGCAGAAACGACTTCCTGGCTGACTCCGGGTCAACATAGGAATTAGCTCCAACCAACAGAACGGATCCGAACCGTCTAAGAGAAGCACACTATATAGTTTCACCCGTACAGGTGGCAATACGTCTTTGGATGGGATACCTGAATAAGGATCTCGTCAGGCAAGGCTAGTGCTAGTGGTATTGGCAGTATGTGCTGCGAAGTCTAATGCTGGGAGGGTTCGAGAAGTACGCCCGCGAGGCAAGAATAGGTTTGCGGGCCGAACGGCTACCGGTGCTGCCGTGGGAGTGTCGGAAGCAGCAGTAGCTGGCGCCGGAAATCGTTGTAGCGGCACAAAGTGTGTGCGATTTGGAGGCATCATGTCACCTGCCTACGCAGGAGGCCACGGCTGTCAAACCAGGATTCCTCTGGTATTGAACCTGAGATCGCGTGCATAGATGTTACCTGAGAGCTAAGGCTCTCTGGCAATGCGCCATCTGGAATCGTTCCCCGGTCGGGTCGTACTGAGCTTCAATCTCATCCGGAACTGGCGTGACTCTTCGCATCGGATGTCACACATCAAGTGGGGTGGGACCGCTCAGGGAGCCATGAGGCCGATCCAAACGGTAGTAGTGGTGCTGCTCGGCTCACCGCATCTCCAAGTCAGGCGTCGAGGGGAAGCAGTTCCCGTCCAGAACTCCTCACGATCGATCAGCTTTCTGTGAGCGCTCTGGGATCGAGTCCCAGCCGGCTCACCATATCGTTGATCATGTCATGACCCCGTTCTCGCACTCAATGGATGTGTTCTATTTGAGGAGGGGAAGGATTTCTCCACGCTGAGTTGCGGTTCCACTCGGTGGTGCCACGAGTTCTGCCTCATCGGGCTGGTCGATAGGTAGCGACGGTAGGTTCTGTACGGTCGGATTGTGTGATCTCGATAACAATCACATAGGCGGAAAATTCGATAGCGCCCTGATGGGTTATCGGCTGACTGAAGTTTCTTCTATTCTCTCCTTTTATTTGCGCGCGTGATCAGAAACCCAAAGCCCAGGACCACACCGAGGACTGCCACAACCCCTCCCAAGCCCCATCCAAGCACGCAGGAATATTCTTCATTGCAGAGATTAAACAGAAACTGCCAAAATTGGGTCATCTCGGTCTTGGCCATATGTTGCACAAACATGATTTCTGCTCCGTGGCTTAACTGATTGAGTGCCAGTATAGCATTTTTGCCTGTGGGCTTGACAGCCTTCTAGGCACTAGATAATAATGCGAACCTATAAGCATTGTCGCTGTGCTGTTATGGCTCAGCATGAGATTGCGCCGCTATAGTTGGAGATATGGGCTGTTGTAAATTGATCGGCATCCTCACTCAGGGTGAACATATCTGAGTGACGGCAGGTGTCTATCACACAAGTATTCCAATCCTGATTTCCTACTGTAGTCGGGTCAAGTCGGTTTAAGATACGCGCCGGAAACTTCACGCGCATCGCGCGATGAGCTTGCCCGTTGCGAATAAAGCGGGCGGTTATTGGTGATGCGTAGCTGCAGTTGTCGAATTCTGTCGATTAAGCTGTGCCCGTTGCGACCGCGGCCAATCTCGCCTCATCAATCTGAAAATTGTTCATATAAACAGCTACATAGACGATGGTGCCACTTCAACTCTTTTACGCGGTGGCCATTGGGTGACGAGGCCGGTTTCATATCGGCCCAAGCCGGGCGTGGCCCACCTTACCGGGCCAGTTTTCAGGCTCCATGTTGTCAGGGGCAGTTCGTTCACATTATTTATTAATCATTGGAGGGGTGGATCGTCATGAAGAAGTATAGAATCGTCACGCTCGCAGTCGTTGGGCTCTGCTTATCCCTATCATTCCTTGCCTCACCTGCGATGGCCGTCGAGAAGGATGGTGTCACGATGAAGGATGGTAAGATGTGGAGATTGCAGGATGGGAAGGAAATTGGCCGGATGGATCGCGAGACGACCATGTCCAATGGTACGAGGATTATGATGAACGGTAAGATGGTCACGAAGGATGGGAAAACGCTACAGCTGCAGGAAGGCCAATCCCTGATGCTGGACGGGAAGCTGATCGAGGGGGCCAGGTAAGTTCTTAGAGTCGTTGCCTCAAACGACATCTGGCGGCGAGCGGAGCCCATTGGGGCTCCGCTCCGCCGGTTTCGTCGGGGTATCCGTTGTGATCCGCCGGTACCAGCCATGAGGGGCTTGGGTTCAAGTCCCAACCAGCACGCCAGTTTTCAATAACCTTCCTCCATTTTCTTTTCTTGCCAAGCGCTGTAAGAGCGTCCCTGTTTCTCCGACAGACATTCATGCGTTGGACCATGTGCCTGCTCATCATCCTCTTAAGTGGTTGTCATGGTGTCTCGCTCTTGGAGGGAACAACGGCAGAGCCTCCGTCACCGATCATGCCATTATGGGAGAGTTATCAACATTGTCTCGCTGCCACCGATCCCACAGAGTTGGTCTTGATTGTTGAACGGTTCGAGCGTGTCGTGTCTGAGGGAGCTGAACCTCCATCCTGGATGAAGGCATGGGGACATCACGTGGCGAACCAACCACGCCGTATGTCGGTCGATCCCCAAGCTCTTGGAGCTGCCTGTACTCTCAGGGCTGCCGGGGTGATGGCCGAGGCCGAATTTATGCCTGAAGCTCGGGCGCTCTATCAGCGTGTGCTCGCACGATATTCGAACCGCGAGTGGGCCTACTACGTCGATCAAGCCAAAGCGGCGCTGGCTGGGCTTCAAGACTCAACTCCCGCCGTCGTCGCGTTTCGCCCTGATCCGCTACTGTCTCGCTGACTCTCAAGGCAATCGAGACCAGACAACCGATCTCCAACGTCGCCTGGGGAGAAGATGGGCAGACCCTGTTCATTACGGGCGGCTCGTCGATCTCTCGTCTTCGCTTGACGACATCCGGAGCTCAGTACTAGGCTGCAGTAAGACTGTGTGTAGCGCGCCGCGCTCTAGTTATGTCACGTTTCTACCGAAGGAGTCGTATGGACTCTCCTCGTCAGACCGCTTCCGCCCCTCAACCATCACTCCTGGCTGAACAGCAGCGCCTTGAAGAAGACGCGCAACGTCAGCGTCACTGGAAACGTTGGGGCCCTTATCTGAGCGAACGGGCTTGGGGAACTGTGCGCGAGGACTACGGCCCCCATGGAACGGCCTGGGAAGCGTTTCCCCATGACCATGCAAGATCCCGTGCTTACCGCTGGAACGAGGACGGTCTCGCCGGCATCTGCGATCGCCATCAATTGATCTGCTTTGCCGTCGCCTTGTGGAACGGTCGCGATCCGATTTTAAAAGAACGAATCTTCGGCCTCACCGGCAACGAAGGCAATCACGGTGAGGATGTGAAGGAATGCTACTTCTATCTCGATTCGACGCCGACGCATTCCTACATGAAATACCTCTACAAGTACCCGCACGCGGCGTTCCCTTATACCCAACTGGTTGAGGAGAACCGCCGTCGAGGCCGTCGTGATCCTGAGTTTGAATTGATCGACAGCGGAGTGTTTGATGAGAACCGCTACTTCGACGTCTTTGTGGAGTATGCCAAGGCCTCGCCGGAAGATCTGTGCATCCGTATCCAAGTGGTGAATCGTGGTCCTGAGCAAGCCGAACTCACGCTGCTTCCGACGATCTGGTATCGCAACACATGGTCCTGGGGATCGGATATTCGACGGCCTCGTTTTAGGCAAGGGGAGTCGACGAATCAGATGGGGGTCATTGAGACCCAGCATGATTACTATGGCCTCCGCAGGCTGCTCTGCGAGGGCGAACCTCCCTTACTGTTCACAGAAAATGAAACCAACAGCCGTCGCCTCTATGGCGACCGAGAAGGCGCCCGGTACGTGAAGGACAGCTTTCACGATTATGTCGTGCAGGGCGAGAAGGATGCGGTGAACCCGGATCACTTGGGGACGAAGGCGGCGGCTCAGTACGTGCTGACGCTTGCCCCAGGCGCCACGAAGACGATCAAGCTGCGATTTACCAACGACGCGCAAAGTCCAGGTTTCGCCAACCAGGACTTCGACACGGTGTTTGCGACACGCCTCAAGGAGGCGAACGAGTTCTATGACAGTCTCGCGCCGAGTAATCTGTCTGATGATGCGCGCCGCGTGCAGCGGCAAGCCTTTGCCGGATTGCTCTGGAGCAAACAGTTTTATCACTACGATGTCAATCGCTGGCTCAAAGGCGACCCGAGCATGCCGGAGCCGCCGCGTGAACGCCTCCATGGCCGCAATTCGGACTGGGGGCACCTCTACAACGCCGACGTCATTTCGATGCCGGATAAGTGGGAATATCCCTGGTATGCGGCGTGGGATCTCGCGTTTCACTGCATCCCGCTCGCGCTCGTCGATCCGACGTTCGCCAAGGAGCAACTCGTCTTGATGCTGCGTGAATGGTACATGCATCCCAACGGACAGATTCCGGCCTACGAATGGGCGTTCGGCGATGTGAATCCGCCGGTCCATGCCTGGGCTGCCTGGCGCATCTATAAAATTGATAAGAAGCGCAAAGGTGTCGGCGATCGACGGTTCTTAGAGCGTGTCTTCCACAAGTTGCTGTTGAACTTTACCTGGTGGGTGAATCGGAAAGACGCCGATGGAAAGAACATCTTCCAGGGAGGTTTTCTCGGCCTCGACAACATCGGGGTATTCGACCGGAGCGCGCCGTTGCCGACCGGCGGCCACATTGAACAGTCGGATGCCACCAGTTGGATGGGCATGTATTGCCTCAACATGCTGACGATTGCGCTGGAGCTTGCCCGTGACAATCGGGCCTATGAAGACGTAGCCAGCAAATTCTTCGAACACTTCGTCTATATCTGCCGCGCCATGAACAACATCGGCGGCGAGAAGATTGAGTTGTGGGATCGCAAGGACGGTTTTTTCTATGACGTGCTGCATCTGCCGAACGGGGACACGACACATATGAAGGTCCGTTCGATGGTCGGCCTGATTCCTCTCTTCGCAGTCGAGACACTCGATTCCGAACTCGTGGATAGCCTGCCGAGGTTCAAGCATCGCATGCAGTGGTTTATCGAAAACCGACCGGACTTTGCTCAGCATTTGGAAACGCAGTCATACGACGGTGGGGTGCGGCGATTTCTCTCGCTCGTGAGCCGTGATCGGTTGAAGTCTGTGTTGGGGTACCTGCTGGATGAAGAGGAATTCCTCTCTCCCTATGGTATTCGCGCGCTCTCGCGTTATCACAAAGCGCATCCTTATATCGTCTCGGTCATGGGCCATGAACATCGTGTGGACTACGAACCGGCGGAATCCAGCACTGGGTTGTTCGGCGGCAATTCGAATTGGCGCGGACCAATCTGGTTTCCGGTCAACTATCTCTTGATCGAGTCGTTGCAAAAATTTCACTACTATCTCGGCGACCAGTATAAGGTGGAGTGCCCCACAGGATCGGGCCGTCAATCCACGCTCTGGCAAGTGGCAGCTGAGATCTCACGTCGTTTGACGCACATCTTCCTCCAGAATGCCGAGGGGAAACGTCCAGTGTTCGGTGGGACGAATCGACTACAAGACGATCCGCATTGGCGCAATAACATTTTGTTCTATGAATACTTCCACGGGGACAACGGGGCCGGTATCGGTGCGAGTCATCAAACAGGCTGGACGGGACTGGTGGCGAAGTTGATTCAACAATCAGGAGAGTGAAGAAGCAGTCAGCCTTCAGCTATCAGCCAGAGAGGGAAGCGGAGTTATTCTTTTCGAAGCTGACCGCTGATAGCTACAAGTTAGGAGTCTGATATGAAGATCAGCGCTCAAGATTGCCAAAACTTCGATAGGGCGTTGAGTCTCGAATGGCTTGAGACGAACGGAAGAGGGGGATTCGCTTCCGGTACGATCGCGGGCGCCAATACCCGCCGATACCATGCGCTCTTGCTGACGGCCCGCAAGCCGCCGAGTGAACGGTTTGTTCTTGTGAATCACCTTGAAGAATGGCTCGACATCGACGGCCAGGCGATTCCACTCTCAACGAATGTGTATCCGGGCACCGTCTATCCAACCGGGTATGAGCACTGCACCGAGTTTTCGTCAGACCCCTGGCCGACTTGGACCTTCGACTGCAATGGAGTCACGATTCAGCGGGAGATCCTCTCGATTCACGGCCGCGATATTGTGGTGGTGCGATGGAGGCTGGTTGGTAAGAAGCCAACGAAAGCTGTGCTGCGTGTGAGACCGAAGCTGACCGGGCGTGACTATCATGGGACACATCACGAGAATGGCCACCTCTCGACGGAAGCCCATGCTGGGAGTGGAATGGTTCTGTGGCACGGGTATGCCGATCTGCCTCCAGTGCGGGCCTTCCACTCCGGAGCGTATCGGCATGAACCGACTTGGTATCGGCACATACAATTCTCCGTTGAACGGCAACGTGGGCTCGATGCCGAAGAGGATTGGTGGTCGCCAGGAGAGTTCACATTCGAGCTTGAGTCAGGATCCACCAGGACCTTAGCCCTCACCAGCGAGAGGATCGACCAGCTCGATCTCGCGGGCCTTGCGAAACGGGAGAAGTCTCGTCGCTACACAATTCGACAAGCAGCCCCAACCGATGATTCTTTGGCCGGCCAACTCTGGTGCGCGGCAGACATGTATCTCTCCGTGCGAGGGGCACAGCACACAGTCATCGCCGGGTATCCCTGGTTTACCGATTGGGGTCGAGACACATTCATCTCGTTGCCCGGCCTTTGTCTGGTTACCGGCCAATTGGACGTGGCGTGGCAGGTCATCGCCTCCTTCGCTGTGCATGTGTCTGCCGGTATGGTTCCGAACCGCTTCCCTGATGTAGGCGAGCCGCCTGAATACAACACGATCGACGCCTCGCTGTGGTTTATCCATGCGATTGATCGCTATCTCACGGCGTCACGAGATGAGGCCCGGGTGCAAGAGACTGCGTGGCCTGCGGTGAAGCAGATTCTCGACGGTTATCGCCGGGGTACTCGGTATGGGATCAAGATGGGCGAAGATGGTCTCATTGTGGGCGGAATGCCCGGTACCCAATTGACTTGGATGGACGCGAAGGTCGGCGACTGGGTCGTCACGCCGCGCCATGGAAAGCCGGTTGAGATTCAAGCCTTGTGGGTTCGATCGCTGGAAGTCGGCGAAGCTCTTGCGCGGAAATTTGGTGAGGCGGACTATGCCGATCGGTGCCACAATGACCGCAGCAATGCGATCGAGTCCTTCCGCAAACGGTTTTGGTACGAAGATGGTGGCTATTTGTACGATGTGATCGATGGACCGGAAGGGAACGATGCCTCAGTGCGGCCGAATCAACTCTATGCCATTTCGTTGGTTGACGAGCTGGTCCCGCACGACCGGGCGCTGAAAATCCTTCGCCTCGTCCAAGAACAACTCCTGACGCCGGTGGGACTTCGGACGTTGTCGCCACACGATTCTCGCTATCGTCCGAGGTACGAAGGCGGTGTGCTTGAACGCGACGGCGCGTATCATCAGGGCACGGTCTGGCCTTTTTTACTGGGTCAGTTTGTGACAGCCTGGATCAAGGTTCATGGAAAAAATCCCTCCACGCTGAAGCAGGCGCGTTCGTTCCTGGATGGGATCAGCGCGCATGTGAAAGAAGCGTGCCTTGGCCAAGTTTCAGAGATTTTCGATGCCGAAGCGCCCCACCGTGCGCGCGGCTGCTACGCGCAAGCCTGGTCGGTTGCAGAACCGCTGCGAGCCTTGGTAGAAGATCTCGGCACCCATGTCGATACGGAGAAAGCCACGGTAAAAGGAGCAGGTGTAGTGAGGCGTAAGGAAACGGTTCCTCAATCGACTCAGAGGCAGGGAGGCAAGAGCCTGTCGAGAGGAGAACAGGCCATACGTAATCCGTGATGTCTTAATAAGAGGAGCGAAAGAACCAAACGGTTCAGCACTACATGTTTACGACAGTACTCGCTCGGATCACACCACCTTGCAAAGACGTCACCCACTTGGCGTCGCAAGCTATGGATCGCTCGCTGCCTTGGTCGACGAGGCTCACTCTCCAACTTCATTATTGGATCTGCGAAGCCTGCGCACGATATCGAGATCAATTGCGCACCGTTCGCCAAGTCCTGCTTCGATTGACCAACACGGAAGGGGACCGGAATCACGAATCTCCGTCACCCGCGCCGGAGGTCAAAACTCGACTGACAGAAGCGTTCCGCGCCAAGTACGAATAGCCGCACTACTTCTCCATCGCTCGGCGTGTGCGTAGTATTTGTCCTTGAACGTTCCTCGTCGTTTGCGGCGAGGGGAGTTTTATTCTCTTTCGCCGAATACCCCGTAGCTTGCTACGGGGATGAAGGCGAGGA
>NEWT02000035.1:568683-581288 GCA_002869925.2 Nitrospira sp. CG24A | reverse complement strand
GCCGGTATACTCCGAGTCATGGGATTTCTCTCCGCCAAGGACGAGGCTGCGGTCCGGAAGGAGTTCGAGCGGGTGGGCGGGACGCAGACGTTCAAAGTCAACGTGCGGGTGATTGCCGCCACAAACCGGGACCTCGAACAACAATCGAAGACGGGTCACTATCGCCCTGATCTCTATTACCGTCTGAACGTCTTTCCGATCCATCTCCCGGCGTTGCGCGAGCGTGAGGGAGACATTCCGCTGCTGGTGCAATATTTTGCGCGCAAGTTTGCGGCGAACCTCGGGAAGAAGATCGATCGGATTCCGGAACGGATGATTTCCGCACTCCAACGCTATCCTTGGCCGGGGAACATTCGTGAGCTGGAGCACGTGATTGAGCGAGCGGTGATCTTAAGCGAAGGACCGGAATTGGAACCGATCGATTGGCTCTCTCAGCCAGGCGGCAAGACTGGTTCAGGAAAACCATTGACGCTCGAAGAACTAGAACGCCAGCACATCGTGGATGTGCTGGAGCAGACCAATTGGCGCGTCAGCGGTGAGAAGGGCGCAGCCAAGATTCTCGGCCTCAATCCCACCACACTCGAAGCCCGCATGAAGAAACTCGACATCACACGCGTGAAACGGGAGAGGTGAAAGGTGAAACGTCGTTTGTGAAGCGCGTGCCGGTGTAGCGACATTCCTCGTTCATTCAATTGTTCCCTGCCTAAGCTATACGCCATCAGCCATTAGCTCTTTTCCTATAAGAAAGCTCCCAATATATTGGGACGTTCCCAATATATTAGGAACTGATTCCTGTCGTTCAATCGCGTCTCCGTTTTGAAAACTCCTCATCTCGTCTTTCTACATCAAACACATAGGCTGTTCTGTCGGCTGTGGAATTAGCTTGGCATTGCTATTGCTGAATACCCGGTCATCAGACGAACACAAAGGAGCGGTGGAGATGATGCTCAAAATTACAAAAATTCAAGAAAGCAGGCGCGATGTGTTTATCAAGCTTGAAGGAAAAATCACGGATCAGTGGGCCGTCCTCCTGGAAGGGGAGTGCCGCTCGTATCTCCGGCAGAAGAAAGCCGTGCATCTGGATTGTTCCCATGTCGATTTCATCGATGCCAGAGGGCTTGAGGTCCTGAATAACCTTCCCCAGACACAAGTCAATCTCATGAGCGCACCCGGTTTTATCACGGAATTGCTGAAGATTGGAGGCCGGTCATGAACGCAGATGTCGTTACGTATACAGAGTCCATGGGGCACACCTCATCGGTCAGCCCGAAGACGCAAGCGGCCAAGGCCTTCGGCTCCACGAAGGCCTTGGATCAGCTGATCGCCGGGCTAAAACGGGGAGATGAAGGCGCATTTGACGAACTGGTGAATCGGCACCACAGCGTACTCATCCGAATGGCGATGAGCTACGTGGCCGATCGAGAAGTGGCTGAAGAGGTTGTGCAGGACACCTGGATGGCGGTGATCGAAAGTCTGAATCGGTTCGAAGGCCGGTCGTCGCTCCGCACGTGGATCTGCGGGATTCTGATCCACAAGGCCAAGGATCGTGGCGTCCGCGAGAAGCGCCATACGACCTTCTCAGCGTTCGAGTCCTACGATGACGACAACGACGAGGCAGTCGATCCGTCTCGCTTCCAACAGGCAGGCGAGTGGGCCGGCCGCTGGGTCTTTCCTCCTCAGCCTTGGGACGACCAGACGCCGGAACAACTTTTCGCGTCGAAGCAGGCGGTAGGCTGTATGCAGCGAGCGATCGCGGCCTTGCCGCCAAGCTTGAAGGAGGTGCTCATCCTTCGCGATGTCGAAGGCGTGGATGCCCAAGAGGTTTGCGAGCTGCTAAGCATCACTGAAACCAACCTCTACGTTCGGCTCCATCGGGCGCGGGAGCGGGTGAGAGTGGCGGTTGAGCGCTACCTGGAAGGTCGGAGGCAGGTGTCATAAGACACGTCAGAATTGGAGGACTCAGGGGTGACACCTCAATTAGAAGGCCCCTAGATGAAACAGCGTCCGTCACAATGGATGTACAGTGGACTGACGTGCCGTGACCCGTAGAGGCCTCTCATTATTTCGAGAACCAGGTGACGCGTTTCACCAAAATCCGTGCGTGGGTGCATGTAGCGTCCTGCACCGATTGCCGTACGTATGTCAGACAGATAGGCTGTAGGGTGCAACATGGTAGAAGGCCTTCCCAGGCTCAATCCTCCTCCCAGTAATTGTCTCTGCCTGTGTCTGCAGTTTGCCGCTCACCATGGTTAGTCAGCTGCTGGTAACTGACTGCCCATGGTGCACTTTATGGGCACGCCGCGGTCCCATCGGCCTTCACTTGGGGACCTTGCCCTGAACTCGGAAACGGTAATAAGGACCCGATTGCGGGACGGAGTGGGTGCGGGTTGGGCAATTCGTCTCGCCCTAATGTCCCGAGCGTCCCTCCCCCGTTTTTCAGGAAGCAAAAATTCTCAAACGGGACAGAAACAGGGAACCGTGGAATGCCCCAGCGCGTGTTTTCAGGGTAAATGTACTCCGCAACTGGAGCAGAGTACTGACCTGAGTCCAGCCCGCCGGCGACCTTGACAGAACTGTGCCCTTCAATCCGAATACGGACATCGCGGGTGATGGGCAAAAAGTTTGCTTTGGCAGGAAGCGTGACTCGTATGCGTCCGATTTGCCCTACACGCTGTGGATCCAGGGTAGTTAATGTACGCTCCTGTTCATCCGGATCACCTTGTGATGTATCAATCACGAACACATCGACTCGCCTTGTCGGATCTGTTGTAAACCCGACGAAGACAAAGCGAGAAGTCTGTTCTTGGTTGTCATTGGGCGGTGGAAAAGGTGCGCCAAGTGTGCCGATAATCGCTTCCTCAATCAACACGTATGCCGGGTTCGCCCCAGGCGACGTATAAATTCCTGTCAACGAGCTGATCGCGTGTGCGGCGATGAAGAAGTTGCCAGGCGTTTCTTCAGTCAGCATGCCGGAATACGTGATGTAATCACCTTCCTTGAGCGGTGCTTTCTTCCCAGGTTGACATGTTGGTCGCGAGGGTGCGGTAGGATCCACACTGACTGTGCCACACGTAAACCGTTTCTCATTGCCACTCGGTCCACGATTCCCCGGCGGGCAATTTGGATCTGCGGCGGCGGTAGGGTCGGATGACGGAATACACATCGGAAAACCCGTTTGTGAAACAATCGGTGCATTGCCTGGGTCGGCCGCGAAACGGTCGTCCATCATGTTTCCGACACCCTTCGACGAATTCGGCTTGCCATAGGTCCCGCGCGGATCGTTGATCCGGACCCTAGCCATGGGTGGCCCACCTTCAGGGCCAACGATTAAGGCGCCCGTTGCGTAGTCGATCGATTGAATAAACCCAGCGCCGGTGTGTAGCCCTAACTGGGCGATCGATACCCAGCCTGCGACATACTCGTTGCCGATGATATTGCCAATGACCTCCACCTCGAATGGAACAAGTGGCTTATTCGGCGGCAGGTCTGCCAGTGCGAGACCGCTTGGTTTGCTTGCTACAGCCAGTGCGGGGGCTTTACCGGGATGTTTCCCTCGAAACAAATCATTGACCGTAAGGTATTGACCAGGCATCTTAATCAACAGATTTCTCGGTAAGGTAACGCGAGTGCCGTTTACGACCATGCTCCCGGCCGATAGGGGGTCTGCCAGATTGGTCACGTCAAGTTGCTCAAGGTGGCCGACGAGCGCGAACGAAGGTGTAGGTATTTGCGCGTTCGCCCCGCCTACTTCTAGTCCGACTGACAACGCAATGAGCGCGACGCTCGTAATGAATCTAGTGCGCCTGTTCATGTAATACTCCTTTCCACATATGAGCAACTGCCAACCCATGCCGCTGCTGCGGTGTAAACTCGATCGGTAGCCCATTGACTGGTTCAAATTTCTGTAACGAATTGAGCGCTCGATCAAACCCCTCGTAGTCCACAAGACGACCCGTCCGCGACAGGGCTTCCGCCAGGGTACGGGCAGACAGATCTGCCAAGAACGTCCACAGACCCTCACCTTCGATCGTCAGCTCAGAGGGCACTGCAACCGAAGACATCGGGAGTCCCACAATCTCACTTGTCGTAACTGTCGTATCCGACCTGTCGTTGAGCGCAGAAGGTGGCAGGCCAGAGAACATCGCGAGTGTTGCGAGACAGGTAGGCGAGGTCTTTTTCTGAATCTGTGTCCGGATAACTCCCACCGTCTCTTTCGGGGCCAGTGCGATGACCGTTCGCGATGTGGTGTGTCTCAGTGCATCCAATGCGTCGGCTGGATTTAGGACGACTTGTACGGTCACCTCGGCCCGGCTGGCGGCATTCACGGTGGCCACTTGAATGGCTTCAGCAAGGCCTGGTACCGGCGCATGCAGCACATGAAGACCGTTGTCCACGTCGCAACGCCCCCTGAGCTCTCTCACCAGCTGCTGGACCTGCCGCTCGATGCTCGGTAATAGGTAGGTGAGGTTGCGGTCGTTCGTTTCACGCAATGGGATCCCGAGTGTGGCTACCAACGGAGTGTGATAGCGTTTGATGGTCTGGAGGCTTGCTGCAGGCAGCTCTGGGAGGAAACTCCCCACGAGGGCAAAGACCCGGTGTTGTTGCACCAACCGATCCACGGCTTGTACGACATCGTGTGGGCGCGTGCCGGCGTCTTCAACGACCAAATCGAGCCGTCGGCCATAGATTCCCCCGGCGCGATTGATTGCTGCAAAGCGGTCCCGCAAGCCGGCATGAATGCGCTCACCGTGTGTACGCCATGCGCCCTGCAGCGGAAGCACAACCCCGAATGTGACGTGATCGGGGAAAATCCCTTGGGCTTGGTCCGCCTCTGTCCCGACCACCTGTAAGTATGCGAGGAGGGCGTTACCCTCGGATTCTGTCAATGCAAATGTCGGCATCGGCGGGGCTAACTTCTTGTCATCTCGTCCCTCGGTTCCTCCAATCGTCTGCAGGATGTGTTGCCCGGATCGATAGGCTGGGCGATGTGCATTCGATTGCATGAGTTGATGCCAACTGACCTCAGGAACTTTGATGCCTGTCTCACTGCCACCCTGCCCCCGTGCTCCGTGACAATGTGCACAAACCCCGGCTGAGGATGGGATCCTCGTGTCTCCAACATGCACCGGGCCTTCCCATGCTGTGAGGCCATGATAGAGCGCACGCCCTCGGTCGACAGTCTGGGCATCCGGCATGGACTCTGCGTAGGCTGTGAGCGTGGCAAGAAGGCTCAGTGCCGTGACCCCTAGAACCGCCTGAGCCATCCTCATCGCGCAATTTCCCGTAAAAGCTGCGTAAAGTGTTGCGGGGGATTGAAGGCCGCCGTGCGCGTCCATCGCTGCTGAGGCTCATTGCCGATCCACAGAATGTTTGAATGATTGGCCGGTTGCGATGTTGCACTATTCAATGCAGAGAGTAGCTTGTTGAGTTCCCGTGGTTCGCCTGTCACAAACACCCATCCCTGGCGGATGCCGGGAGCAATCTCAAAACGTTGTGCATACTCGCGTAACTGTTGAGGGCCGTCATGCTGGGGATCGACGGTTACCGAAATGAGGAGGACCTCGCCCTGATTGATTTTGGAATCGCTCAAGCGGTTCCTGACATCGCGCAAGATCGCTGTCTGCGTGGGGCAAACCGTTGTACATTCGGTGAAGATAAAGTCGATTATTACCGTACGGCCTCGCAATAAATCCGAATAGAACTGTAACGGGCGGCCATCCTGGTCTCGCACTTCTATATCGGGCAATGGTGGGGCACTCATCCAGGGATTTGCCTGTGCCGGCAGTGCTCCACACAACCCAAGCAGGAGCGTGGCGTATTGGAGGTACCGAGTAGGCCGATTAGCGAACCACATGCTGCGCCCCTGTCTGACCCTCAGCGGTCGTCGTCGGATGTGTCGGCACCGGTAGGCTGATACGGCCAAGTTTTCCCTGGGTATATCCCAGTTCATGGGAAGGGATTGTCAGGAGTAGTTCAAAGTCAGCGGGTTCCGGGAACGAAAGATGTGCCTCGTAGCGCCCCTCCCCCAGTTCACGAATCGGCACACGACGTTGCCATGTGCCATGTTGCTGTACAGCTAGGAGGACACCATCCCTGACACCTAACACCGGGCGATGTTGGGGATCAGTGAGCAGGAGATTGATCGCGCTCTCGGGGCCGTTTAATAGGCGTGAGACCGAGCCAAGTTTCGCTGAGATCGTGTGGGCTATGTTGGTGATCGAAGTCTGTCTCGGGAGACCATCGACCGTAACTGTGAAGCATGCTGTCACCGCTGGGCGCAGGCTCTTCACAATCACATCGAATTGCCCGCCGAAGTCAAACGTCGTCGGCGCGACGAATCGGCCAGGCTCTCGCTCGGACAGACTGGAATCGAGTACGAGCAGCGCGCGAGCCAGTCGCTTATAGTTGCTGAAATTTCCGACCGGCGCCATCATTCCTTCTGCGTACCGATAGATGATTCGGTCAGGGGCATTGGCCACGACAACCCCATCCCCTTCGGGAGAAGGCGCCATCACACTCGCTACGTTGATGCTCTCGGGCGCATCTTGCGGCGCACGCTCCCCCATCTGCACAGATACAGACTGCAATCGCCCGCTGCGGGCTTCGTGCAAATTGATGACGCTGATGTTTGCAGTTCCCTGTCCCCGCACGTAGGCAAACTGACGAGAAAAGGTGATGCGATCCGGCTTCGACGCCACGTCGATACTTCCTTTGATTGCTGACATCGCCAGATCGATCAAGGTCACTCGACCTTGAAGCTGGTTCACCGCGAGCGCATAGCGGCCCTGATCGAACACACCTAGTTCGACCACACCTGGCGCAAGCGGCACTCTCGCAGCCATCGAGGCTTGTAGTGGATCGACTAAGTCAAGTGTGCCCCCATTAAGGGTTGCCACGGCCAGACGTTGTGCCGCGGCGCTCCAGGCGATGGCAACCGGCGTTTTTCCCACCGGCACATCAGTTGTCTTTGCCTCGCGACGACGGTCGATGATGCTGACCGAGTCATCCTCCGAATTCGTTACGAATATCCAGTCCCGGTCAGCTGCTACAGCTAACGTGTGCAACCCTCGGCCGACCGGAACGCGTGTGTGCTCGACCATTGCCGCTGCATCGAGAATTGCAACCTCGTTGTGACCATCCAACCCGACCCACACACGTCTGCCGTCGGGATCGAGTGCGACACGTGTGGGCTGACTGCCCGCAGGGAAGGAAATTTCCTTTACGACTTTCCGTGTGTGGGTGTCGAGCACCACGACTGTGTCTCGATCGCGGAGGCTGATCACCAGACGATGGTGATCTGGGACCAGCACCCAATCGTATCCTCTGCCCGGTAACTGAACGATCGACTCCAATTTGCTGTTCTGCAGACTGACGAATGGATTAATGAACGCAACGGTGTTGTCCTGATTAAGCGTCACCAGACGATAGGCATTCAGATCGATATCGGCTCTCGATCCCAGGGAGCCGGCGGTAAATTGACGCGCCTTGTCCTCGCAAGACAGCTCGTTAGCCACCTGCTGTGAACGCCGCGCCATTATCCAGGCAGCAGGGCGAATGCCTCCATAGGCACGACCGCTTGCCGTATCGGTGAAGCTGAGGCGTGTGACGCCGGGCAAGGATCGGGCCGGGTTCTCCGTTGATGAGGCTTGGTTTTCGTGAGGCTCGAACCGAAACTCCACAGCGACGCCACCATGCTCTTGCCTCTGAGCTGTAGGAAGCTCTGCCGCAACGGCTGGACCGAACACACACAACACGACAGCCGATCCACAGCTTAGCCACAGTGAAATGGTACGTCTTTTGGTCATACTGGCTCATCCGGCACGAAATAAAGATCACTGATCGCCACATCGGCTTCGCTATCAACATCACGAGTTCCAGTGGGAAGAATATCGCAATACAGTTCGACAATCCGCTTGCTTCCCACTACTTGTATGCCTACAAACGGAGCCGTGTTTCGGTCCGAACTAAACTTGCCTTGAGGAGCTTCAGAAAATGGAGTGTCTTTAGAACCGTCATCTAAGATAACAATACATGAAACCTTGTATTTCCCCCCATCCCTCTTGGGGCCAGTTATATGCGTACCCACTGCCTTTACAGGAGGATTGAAGCGAAGGTGCACAAGGTTAACTAGTGGGTCTGCCGTGAAATTCAATACACTAGCCCCCTCGCTGAAACTGAGATCAAGATCGAGATCATCTTCTCCGCATCGATACACTTTGGCCTCAATTTCCGCTATATCAACCCCTATGCTTTGATCATCGATGGTATACACATTGCTGCCATCCCATTCCCTGAGAGGCCTTCCTGGCCTCAGTGGTGCTCCAGGAAATAGTGGGTGTTCATCCCACCTCAAGACCCTACAGTTCCGAATGGCCTGCATGGCCTCCTTTGTGCCTATCACTTTCGTGCCAGCCATAATAAGTTCCTTTCGTTTTATCAATACGGGTTGGGGCTAACGACTCGCAAAAGTCCCCACAGGCCTCCGTCATACACAAAGCTCGCCTGACTCCTGATCAAATAGTCTCCAACCATTTCTGATTTCCCACCGGCCTTCATCAAGAGGTTGGCAGCCATCATCGGACCCACCCCATTGTAACTACCCTGAGTAATCCAACTATCATTGAGTGATGCCTCACTATCGGCATACATCTCCGCAGAGGCCCGACAGTTCTGTTCACTGTTGAGACATGGTTTCCAGGGGATCGGATTCCAATGATGCCCATGCACCGTGATCGCTTGCTGCCTCGTATGTCCACCCGAATGGACCACTCTCATGCGCACCTCACTTCCGGCACGCGCCACGAAAATCGGCGTTTCCGGATCACAACTGTCCTGGCCTCGATCAAGTAGGTCAAGAAGCGGCTTGATCCCAGCTTGGCAGTGAGAGGGATTCGACTCTTCCCGCTTCGAACTCAAGATGTGCGCATAGTCGAACTCATTCCGTTCCTCAAATTCGATTGACGGATCTCCTCCGCGCCTACCCCAAAGCGGTTCAGTCCGATAGTTGACCGCTTTTACTCCATAGTCGTCGGGCTCTTCAGCACCCTTCAGATTGGGGATTGGCCACCCTGATTGCTTGGCGTCCACGGCATCTTGGAGCACCATGACGAAATCTCGATAGAGACGAGTACCGGACTTATCGCAAATCGTGGCACTACTGTCGGTGGCACTATCCGCCTGCTGCTCACGCGGGTCATTCGACTGACAGACCATGCTGTCTTTAGGCCCAATGACCAGTGCCCCAATCGCACCGTGAGCGGGATGCTTAATCACGTCGCCGAAACTGCGCAAGGGAACAGCACCAAATTCAATGTGGGCAGTGATTTGCTCACCAACACGCTCTTCTGGTGCATCTTTCTGATGTTGGAGCTGGTAGTCGCCTGCATACCAATAGAATGGAATCGGCGCGCAATCCTTGCCCGGAAGGTTCTGACAGGGCTGCGACAAGCTACCTTGAGAGGTTAGTGAATTCACTCCGGTTGTATTATGCTCATTGTTTCGCCCCACGTTGGATCCGTCCGCGGACTTTACAAACTGTGCCACCAGCGGGGCGGAAAGACCGATCGTCGAAGACATCTGGAGCTGGTTATAATTGAAGCCATCCACGATCATCGACATAAAGTTGTCCGAAAAATGACCGGTCATTTGTTCACCATTCGCCTGCTTCAACTTTGGCCCATCGGGCAACACTCCAGGCAAGTGATTGCGTACTTGGACTTCCATGCACGCACCAGCCGGAGCACGCAGCACCAATGGTTCGATGCGACGTCGACGGTGAGTAACATCCGATTGGAGCCGTTTAAGCACGTCGCCATTGCTCTCTTGGCTCATCTCCTTTGGCTCCACTTCACCAGGCAAACGATTGTTGCGAACAAACATGATTGCGTTCGGGTCGTCGATGTCTAGTCGTTTGTTGTAGCGAATTCCGGCCTTTCCAAGATCCTCAGGGTGCTCACAGCCACCGACAAGCTGGCACACACGAACGGCGCTGATGTCGAAATGCAGACGTTCCGAGGGAGGAATCGCTGCGCACACTTGCGTCGCCTTCAGCGCCGAATTAGGCCTGAGAGGCGGTGCTACCCCAGGAAGGAAAGAGATCCCTTTCGGCTCAGACTGAGTATCTTTTTGTTGCCTAAATGCACGCATAATGCCCCACATGCCGTCCCACAATTGATCAACTGAAGAACCAAAATACAGGTAGTCGGTCATCTTGGCATCCAAATTAGGCACCGTGACGTCGAACTCAAAGTGCTCAGAAATGCCCAGTGGCTGCGCATTGATGTAGCCGGAATTCTTCACTCCGGGCTCACGCAGCCACTTCACACCATTCATCGTGAAGACGTGCTGCGCTTCCTGCGCACCTTGGATCAACCGAATCTGGACTGGATCACCTTCGCGTACAGGCAGAATCGGTGTGGCTGGATCGCCCATGACACGCCAGGGCTCTTCGTTTTTGATGTGCGTATCTTTACATGTTGAAGGCCGTTCATTTGCAGGATACAAGGCGCAACTGAAATCCAAGCGCCAGCGGTCGATATCTTCGAGGGCCTTATTAAGCTTCGGCTCTAGTTGTAGACTCTTCAGAATTTCTCGTGTGGCCGGCGACACTATGGCGCCATAGCTGGTCGAAGCTAGCTTTCGATCGCGGATGTCATGCGCCGAAGTGCTGAAGACATTGGCCATGTCTCCTGTACAACGCAAGTCGCCAAGTGCGCAGGGCGTTTGTTTGTAGTCGAATCCGCCGAGCTCTGGAGTGGGGGTGTGATCAGTGATCCGCAGCGGGATCGGCTCATTCCGATAGTTGATCAGCTGCGTACCCGGGTCTTCTGAAGAAATCGCCAGTGGCTTAGGCAGATTGATCGCCACCTGACGATGACCAAACCGTAACGCCGAAAGATCTCGCTCCTCTGGATTGATCGGCTCGAGCGCCGTGTTGTAGAGAATGGAGAAATCGGCAAACGCTACTGCGAACTCGCGCTTCGTATCGTGAGTCAGTTCATCTTCCTTGGTACAGTCCTTCCTCTTATCTTCAGGCATGAGAGGATTGGAGTCTTTTCGGCCGATGCACTTTGGTGCAACGATATTGGCGCGAGTGGCAGTTGGTCCACCATCGTCTCGCACGGCAAGCGGCTTTTTCACTTCAGTCGCTGGATCATTGGTTAGTGGTTTAGCAAACAGATCGGCCCCTCCGAGTATTTTCTTCGGATCCTTCGATTCCGATTCCTCCTTAGTCAGTGTGTTCCTATCCAGCGGGAGCCACACCGAATTTGCTGGCTCCACCACGAGGGCTGCGTACAGCCCATGCTGTTGATGTGTGCTCGGACCGAAATGGTCGTGTGTGAACACCGTGCGCAGGGTGTAGTCTTTCCCCGTTTTGGGATCGAGAATCGGATCGGCATACCATCGTTGCACGGTTCGTTGTGCGGCACAGAACGGGTGTTCTTCATTGATGTGTTTCAGTTCTTTTTTCAGTTCCGCGAGCTTGGTATCAATTGTGGCTTTTTCTGCTGGGTTTGCCCCGGTGAGTTTGGGTATCCGATTCGCCATCTCTATCTCGCTCGTGGTCCATTCCGGACAATCACCCTTGCCCAATTTCTTTTCTTTTCCTTTCAATTCTTCGCAGTTTTCGTCGCCCGCACGACAGCTTTCTTGGAAGAGTGGATGTGTCTTGAACACTAAGAACTCACTGGCGGACTTCCCTGCCTCCTTCTGCGCCCTATTGTACGCAATGATCCGCTCGCGAACTTCTTCGGGCGAGAACGTCCCATCTTCGTAGTTCCAGCCATTGCCGGACCCGTCGGATGAGGTCACATCGAACTTGACGAGATGGATGTGTTGCCCGACCGTGTCGGTTGGCGTGTAGATTTGGAAGTCATCGAGCCCCATGGCGTTCGGCAGAAAGTTGGAGTGCTTGAAGGTAATACAATCGCCAGAATTGGCACGGAAAAATAGCGGTTCGGGTAAGTGAGTCCGCGTGTCGGGGTTGATGATGTCTTGAATGTCTTGCTCAAGCGCGAGAATGCGCGCCTGCGGGTCAAACCACCCATGGCGATTCACGGTGAGTTCGGTCTGGATCACGCCCACCTTGTAGGTTCGCTCGGGTGCGCTCGCTGGACAGGGGTCGGCAAAGGGGGCACCAGGCCGTCCCTCTCGACCGTTCACGTAAAAGACCGCGTCTCCAGCCGGTGCTGTCTTTCCCATAGGGGTTGCCCAATCTGTCACATATCCTTTGGCCTCCTGCTCCCAGTTGGATGGAGGCTCTGAATGTGGAGGCTTCGACGTGGTCACTTTCTTAAAGCCTGGAGTTGTCAATTCGCCCGCATGAAACTCAATAGCTTTTTGCTCTTTGCGCTCACCGTTCGGATTGAGGCGATCTAACGCGCCCAAGGACTCCCATTGCTCAGCCAATGCTAGCAAGGCGTTTGGGTTCTGCCTGTAGACTTTGGCGGCATTGAGCCGCGCCACAAGACCGCCCTTATGGAGCGCTTCCTCCACCACATCTTGGTTAATGGCCTGTGAGTCGGTGCGCGCAGGTTTTGTCGTGTTTGCCCCATTTGCCAATACATGTCGCGGAAGCCCACCATCGAGATAGCCATGCGCATCTT
>NEWT02000035.1:490666-568583 GCA_002869925.2 Nitrospira sp. CG24A | reverse complement strand
CGAGGCGTACCCTTGCGGTACGTTGAGGGTCTGAACGATGCGAGAACGAAGCTGGTGGACTTTTTCAGCATCATACCTAAGCTGCGCGCCAATCTTTCGAGACCAACAAAGCCAGTGCCGGGAGACTCAACAAGACAATGAGGAGCGCGGAGGGAGCGGCCAGTTGATAATATTCCTCGCTCGCTTCCATCCAGACGCGAATGGCCAGGGTGTCGAACCCTACCGGCCGCAACAAGAGCGTGGCAGGTAACTCCTTCATTGTCTGCAAGAACATCAAAACCCAGGCGACGACAAATCCATTCCGAATAAGTGGCAGTGTGACCCGCTGCCAGGTGTTGCGCATTCCAAGGCCTAGCGTGCGCGCGACTTCCTCTAGATTCGGCGACATCTGCTGAAGCGCCGGTTCCAGTGACTGGAGCCCGGCCGGGAGAAAATGGATCACATAGGCGACGATGAGGATGAGCACGGAGCCATAGAACACCGGGGCCAGCTTAGTAAATAGAACAAGGACGGCTAATGCGGCCACTGGTCCTGGAAGCACATAGCCGGCATAGGCGGCTTGCAGGCAGCCTAGGTTCAATAGCGTCGGGCGGCGGCTGGCGAGATAGGCAAGCGGCAAGCCGATCAATACGCCACCGGTGGCGGCACAGGCGGCCAGAATACCGCTGTTCCAGACAAACCCGAAGAACCGGCTGTCGAGCGTCGCCTGCGCCTCAGGCGAGAGGCTCCATTGAATTAAGAGCGAGGTTGGAAGGGCAAAGGCTGCGCCGACGATCAATCCGAGATACCCGGTAACAGCTATGGAGCCGAGCCAGCCATAGCGGCGCCGTTGTGGAGATCGGTAACGACCGGTGGTCTGATAAAACCGGCTTCGTTGCCGGAACCATCGTTCCGTGATCAGGAATATCAGCGCGAGTACGACCAACAGCAAACTTAAGATGCTCGCCGCGGTATTGTCGGACCGTCCCGTCATCTGCTGGAACACGGCGTAGGTGAGCGTTTGGTAGCGGAGCAACGACACGGCGCCGAAGTCCGACACAACGTACAAAATAACGAGCGCAATTCCCGCAGCAATCGAAGGGCGCATCAACGGCAGCGTCACGCGCCACAGGGTCGAGAGACGGGAGACACCGCTGGCCCGCGCCACTTCTTCAAACGACACATTCATGCTGAGAAGCGCACTCCGGCTGAGGAGATAGACGAAGGGAAAGGTGTCCAATGCCATGACGAGCGTCGCGCCCCAATAGCTATGGGGAGAAAAGACTCTGGCCTGGGGGCCGGCCACGAGTTGCCAGAAATGTTCAACGGGGCCGCCGAATCCCAAGAGGTAGGAGTAGACATAGGCCAACACATAGGTCGGCATTGCCAAGGGAAGGACTAGGGCGCCTTCCCATAGCCGGCGACCGGGAAACTCTACGCGTGTCACCAACCAGGCGGTTGAGACGCCCAGGATTAGCGTGATGATCGATACGCTGCCTGCCAGCGCGACGGTGTTGAACAGGAGCTCGGGAATGCGTGTCGCCCAGAGGCGACTCCAAACGGCTGGATCGGCTGAGAGCGCTTGCGCGGTCACATAACCGAGCGGTAGCAAGAGTATCCCGGCAGTCGCCAAGACAACGAGTTGCAACGGCGAAGCAAGTTGATGGCGAATCGTATTCACGACGGGTCCCTTTGCGTTACCGGAGACCCACTTGTTCAATCAGCGTGAGCGTCGCCTCGCGCAGTTCGGCGAGCTTGGAGAGGGGGACCAGTGCCGCACGGAAACTTTTTCGTTCGGCGAGCGCCGGGTCTGCCTTCACGTCCTGGTGGAGGGGATATTCCTTGTCGAGATCCGCGAACAACTTCTGCCCCGCTTGTGCGACTAAAAACTCTACCAGGAGCTTGGCGCTATCGAGATGCTTGGCCGACTTGATGATGCCGACCCCGGCGACATTCATGATCGCCCCCATGCCGCCCTCGTGCTGATCTGGCATGATCACCGCGATCGGCGCCCCTGGTTGAGCGGCTAGATGGCGGTACACATAGTAGTGATTGACGATGCCCAACGCGACTTGTCCTTTGGCGACGGCATCCACAATTTGTGAGCTTTTCTGGTACACCTGGCTATCTGCATTGATTTTGAGGCCTTGGAGGAACTGCGTAGTTTTCTCGTCCCCATGCGTGGCGCGGATGACCGACACGCCTGCTTGTAGATATTCACTGCCGGAATTTGGAATCGCAATCTTATCTTTCCATTTGGGATCGGCGAGGTCGAGGAGCGACTTGACCTGGTCCGGTTTGACCATCGTGGTGTTATATACGATGATCCAAAATCGCCCGGAGAGTCCCACCCACGCATTATCTGATGCGCGAAACTGTGCCGGGATGGCTCGTTCAACTTCCCGCATATTCAATGGGTGGAGGAGGCCGGCCGTTCGGGCCAGTTCCAAGCTGCCGGCATCGTTGGTGATCAGGAGATCTGCCGAGGTGCGATCACCTTCAGCCTTCAGCCGATTGACCAATTCTGTCGTGCCCGACGATAACAACTCGATTTGAATCCCGGTAGTTGCCGTAAAGGCGTCGAGCACCGGCTTGATGAGTCGCTCTGAGCGGCCGGAATAGACCGTGAGGGAATCGGCCGCAGGGGCGGAGGGTACGAAGGTCCAAGCGGCGCAGAGCACAATGACGCTCGAAAGGATTATTTGGCGCACTGTGGGCATTGCACATACAAATGGCATGGGGAAATCCTCATGGAATTGAAATTGATAAGCTCTCTCAAAATGATACTAAAAAAAAGGCGATTCGTCAATGACGGCAGCGAGAACAGAGGCCGTAGAGTTCAAGTCGGTGGGTGTTGATGGTAAATCCGTTTTTTGTGGCCACTTCTTCCTGGAGCCGCTCAATTTCTTCGTTTTCAAATTCCACGATCTTTTCACAGCCAGTGCAGATGAGGTGATCGTGGTGGCCCTTGTGCGAGACGTTATCGTATTTCGTCTGAGAGCCGAAGTGTCGGGCTTGTGCGAGGCCCGCGTCGCAGAACAGATTGAGCGTTCGGTAGATGGTCGCGAGCCCTAGGTGAGGATCGGACTTGGCCAGCTGGTGATACATCGCCTCCGCGGTAATATGCTCTTGCCGGAGAAAGGCGCTCAGAATCAATTCACGTTGCCTTGTGAGCTTGAGCTGATGCTTGCCCAAGTGCTCCTTGAGGGCCTGCATTTCCTTTACATGGGTATTTGCCAAGATGGGCCTCCGATGGGGCCCATTAAAAACGAAACTGTCCGACTGGTCAAGGGGGTCTTATGGCACAGGGTGCCGAGAGAAAGAATTGACGGAGATCTCCGGCGCTGCCTATAGTGGAAGCTTCCACAAAGCGGAACGCGCGCGCGAGTATCAGAATGCGGATACCCAATCAGATTACGGTCGACCGGGCTCTGTTGCTCTATGTTCTGCATCTGACGGAACCTCACGGATTGCTCAGCGATGTGAAGCTGCAGCAACTGTGTTTTTTGTGCGAGCTGCAGATGTTCGGCAAGGGGTTCAAAGGCTTTCACTTCGAGTTTTTTCGATTTGCCTATGGGGCCTTCAGCAAGGATCTCGATAACGACTTGATGTCGCTACGCCGAAAGGAACGGGTGGAAAATTTCACGCTGTCCGACCAGGCACAGGAAGAGGTCATTCCGTTGCTGGAGAAAAACATTGAGGGAGTGGAAACGAACGAGAAGGTTGCGGAGATTCTGAAGGCGGTGGTGGCGGTCTATGGGCCTCAAGATAGCGGGACCATCACCCAATCGGTCGAGTCAGTCGAATTGAGCACCCCTCAGCAACCGGAGTTCAAGATCCCCATCCGCGATATTGTCTTCCATACGACGATCTTGGTGCCGTCTCGCATCGAGGTACAGGCCGAGTTCATGTTATCTGCTGTGAGCGTGGCGAAGCTGAATCAGGCGATGGGATACTAGCGGCAGGCTGCTGAAAAAGTCCCCCAGCGGCGTTCTCGCTTCGAAAGCATCCTCAACGTAGCCCAGAGGCTACGCCTCCGGTGCTTTCATCGGCTGCGGCCTTGCTGGACAAACTTTTTGAGCAGCCTGCTGGCCTGAGAGTCCTGAGTTTTGAGTTGTAGCCATGATTCTCGATTCGTTACTCAGACCCCCCTAGAGCTTGTAGAGTTCCCCATACTTCCGTTCCACATAGGATAAGAACGGTTCAGGGTCGAGGCTTTTTCCCGTCACGCGTCGGGCGAGGTGGTCTGGTGTGAACATCCGGCCCCAGCGATGAATCTTTTGCTCGAGCCAACGCCGTAGCACCATCAATTGTCCCGCCGCAATCTCATCCTCCAGGTGGGGGATTTCCAGTTTGGCTTGTTCATAAAATTGAACTGAGTAGAGGTTCCCGAGCGTATAGGTCGGGAAATAGCCGAACGCGCCGAACGACCAATGCACATCTTGCAGCACGCCTTCTGCATCGTTGGAAGGGCGGATGCCCAGGTATTCCTCCATTTTCTGATTCCAAGCTCCCGGCAAGTCCTCCGGGCGCGTCCGCCCTTCGATAAGGTCCTGCTCGATTTCGAGACGCAACATGATGTGGAGATTGTAGGTGAGCTCATCGGCTTCGACTCGAATCAGGGACGGCTTCACGCGGTTGATCGCCGCGTAGAATTGTTCCATGTCGAGGGCGCGCAATTGATGATGAAATGTTTGCTGGAGCATGGGGTAAAAGAAACGCCAGAACGGTCGCGACCGGCCCACGCAATTTTCCCACATGCGTGACTGGCTTTCATGAATCCCGAGCGAGACCGAATCGCCCAGCGGTGTGCCGAAGTAGCGGGGGTCGAGTCCCTGATCGTACAACCCGTGACCGCCTTCATGGATACAACTGAACAGGCAGGATTGGAGATCGTGTTCGTGCACACGGGTGGTGACGCGCACATCTGTCGGATGAAATGACGTTGTGAAGGGGTGGGCCGACAGGTCGAGGCGTCCTCGTTCGAAGTCGTAGCCCATGGCAATTAAAACCATCCTGCCGAACTCCAATTGGTGGGCCTGGTCGAAGGTGTGAAAGAGCATCGCATCGTCGATCTGAACCGAGCTCTCCTGAATCTTTTTGAGCAGCGGCACAAGGCGTCCTTTGACCTGTTTGAACAACGGACGTAATGCTGCGATGGTCGAACCTGGTTCGTACACATCGAGCAGAGCATTGTACGGCGAGTCTTCGTAGCCGAGGTATTCAGCCTCTTCTCGCTTGAGCGACAGGACCGTGCGGAGATTCGGAAGAAACTGCGTGAAGGTCTGATTTTCTTTGGCCTCTACCCACACTTGCTGCGCCAGCGAACATTCCCGGCTGAGCTTGATGACAAAATCAGAGGGCAGCTTCTTCGCGCGGCGATAGTCACGCCACACTTCGCGGAGCAGCGATCGAGAAGGTTCATCCCAGCCTTCGCCGGGGGTATCGCGGATTTCACCGGTCTCTGGATCGACCCAGGTGGTGAGCAACTGCTCGACTTCCGGCGACACGAATTTCTGGTGCGCGATGCCCTGGAGTGTTGAAATCTGTTCGGCGCGGGCTTCACCACCGCCGGCCGGCATGTAGGTTTCTTGATCCCACGAGAGGAGCGAGGCCGCGCTGTTAATGCGCTGGATCTCCAAGAGCCTGGTCGTCAAGGCGTCAACAGTCTTCAGGGTTTTCACAGTCGAGTATCTCCTCTATGCTATGATTGGGCCGGTGTGTATCGTGTGCCGTAGTGTACGTAACGAACCACTCTTTTTCAAACCCATGGCCGCTTTGATCAATGAATAAACTCGTCTCTGCCGATATTGAAGCCTATGCCCAATCTCACTCCATGCCGGAGTCGGATCTTTGTCGCGCCTTGCGGGAAGAGACGCAGCGCTGCATGGAGGCTCCGCAGATGCTCGTCGGGCCGCTCGAAGGAGCCTTTCTCAAGATGATGACGCAAGTGGTGCAGGCTACCAGTGTGCTGGAGATCGGCATGTTCACCGGCTATAGCGCACTCTGTTTTGCCGAAGCGTTACCGGCGAGCGGAACCGTGCTCACGTGCGAAGTCGATGAAGAGTCAGCTGCGCTCGCGCGCCGCTATTTCGCACGCTCGCCGATCGGGAAGAAGATTGAAGTCCGCATGGGTCCCGCGCTTGAGACGATGCGGCATCTCACGGGACCGTTCGATCTGATCTTCATCGACGCCGACAAAGTGAATTACGTGAATTACTACCGGCGCGCGCTGGATCTGTTGTCGCCGCAGGGCGTCATCCTCATCGATAACGTCCTGTGGGACGGCGATGTGCTAAAACAACCGCCGCCGGATGAGAAGACCGCGGCCATTCAAGAATTGAATCGAGTGGTTGCAGCGGACTCGTATGTTAGTGCGGTGCTGGTGACGATTCGAGATGGCGTGTTGGTGATACGGAAGACCGCCTAGGGTCGGATTAAGACAACCACTCTCTCCGCTGCTCAGTGCCCCGCTGAATTGACCGGAAATTGTCAGAGGGATACACTGCGCTACGCTGTGAACCGGCTCATGTAGTTCGACCATGCTGCCACTCTGCTTCGTGCTCATGCCTTTCGGGAAAAAGCCTGCCGGCGATGGCCGGTTGGTGGATTTCGATTCCATTTACGAGTTGCTCATCAAGCCTGCGGTGGTCGCTGCGGGTCTTGAACCGTTGCGCGCCGATGAGGAGATGACCGGCGGCGTGATCCACAAGCCCATGTTCGAGCGATTGATTCTGTGTGAATACGCAGTCGCAGACCTCACGACGGCCAACGCCAATATGTTCTACGAGCTGGGCTTGCGCCATGCCGTCCGTCCTGCCGCTACCGTGCTGTTGTTCGCGCAGGGCATCGGCCAATTGCCGTTCGACGTAGCGCCATTACGCGCCCTTCCGTACCAGCTTGGCGCTGACGGCAAGCCTGCGATGAGTGCGGCAGATCGCGACCTGCTCACGGCCAAGCTTCGTGCGGCGCGCACAGCCGACACCGACAGCCCCGTCTTCCAACTGGTGGAAGGCTTTCCCGATATCCAACGTCTGAAGACCGATGTCTTTCGCGAGCGCGTCGCCTATTCCAGCGCGCTTCGTCAGCAATTGGCGCAGGCCCGAGAGCAGGGCATCGATGCGGTGCGGGCGGTTGAGCGAGACCTCGGGCTCCTCCATGATGTTGAAGCGGGCGTCGTGGTCGATCTGTTCCTGTCCTACCGTGCGGTGAAGGGCTGGGACGACATGATCGCGCTGGCGCCGAAGATGTCGGCGCCGTTGGCGGCGACGGTGCTTGTGCAAGAACAGTTGGCGCTGGCCTTGAACCGGGCCCATCGTGGCGACGAGGCTGAACGGATCTTGCTGGCGCTGATTGCGAGCCGTGGGCCGAGCAGCGAGACGTTCGGCATCCTGGGCCGCGTGTACAAAGATCGATGGGAAGCCGCGCTGAAGGCTGGTGAGAAAATTCTCGCGCGCGGACTGCTGGAAAAAGCCATCGGGGCCTACCTCAATGGGTTCGAGGCCGACTGGCGCGACGCCTATCCTGGGGTCAACGCCGTCACGCTGATGGAGCTGAAAGAACTGCCCGATCCCAGGCGCGAACGGCTGATCCCAGTCGTCTCCTACGCCGTGGAGCGACGCATCGCCTCCGGCAAGCCGGACTATTGGGACTATGCCACGCGACTAGAACTGGCCGTGCTCGCGAAAAATCAGGACCGAGCCGAGCCGGCGCTTGCCGACGCGCTTGCGGCTGTGCGCGAATCCTGGGAGCCGGAGACCACCGCCCGCAATCTCAGGCTGATCCGCGAGGCTCGCGAGAAGCGTCATGAAGCAATGGCGTGGGCCATAGAACTTGAGAACGAGCTCAGCCGTCAGGGAAAGACTTAGACAGTGGCCGAACACAACAAGACGTACAAAGCGTTTGTCTCTTCCACATTTAAAGATCTCAAAGATCATCGGGCGCATGTCATCAGTTCGTTGCGCAATGCAGGGTTTTTTGTTGATCCGATGGAAGATTGGCCTGCGGACAGTGACGAACCAAAGAAGTTTTCCCGGGAACGGCTTCATGATTGCGATCTGTGCCTGTTGCTCGTTGCCTTTCGCCGAGGCCACGTGCCGGATGATGAAACCAGAAGTATCACGCAGTTGGAATATGACGCAGCTGTGAAACAGGGCATCGATGTCGTTCCGTTCCTGCTCGATGAGCGCGTCGCCTGGTTTCGGGAATTCGATGAGCTGGATAAGGAGCCTGGAATCAGAGTCTGGCGCGAACAGTTGGAGAAACACCATGGCGTGAAATATTTTGGATCAGAGTCTCGGTCCATCGATCTAGTGGGGACACTGGGCCGCTGGCTTAGCAAGAAGAACGGAAGCCAATCTAACCATCGCGACCGCCAGCGCATCGATTGGCCGAAGGACAAGTCTCCCTACCCAGGCCTGCTGTGGTTCAACGAGGACTACGCCCCGCTGTACTTCGGGCGCGACCGTGAGGTCGAGGCCGTCCTCGCGAAGATGCGTGAGCCTCAGGGACGCTTGCTCATCATCAGTGGAGACTCGGGGTCCGGCAAATCTTCCCTTGTGGCTGCGGGCTTGTGGCGGGCTCTGGTGAAGGAGGGGCGGATTTCAGGCAGCCGGCAATGGCGATGGCTGCGTATGACACCCGGTGCGGGCACGTCGGGACCGTTTGTGAAACTCGCGATGACATTGCAACAGGCCTTTCCCCATATGACCGTTCCGATGGATGCGCTGGCTGGTGCATTGGAACACGATCCCACAGCATGGAAGAACCACATCACGACGCATCTGATCGATGGGCAGGAGCTCGTACTGTTTATCGATCAACTGGAAGAATTGTTTACTCAGAAGTATCCAGCGGACAGGATTCAATCCTTCCTGGCTTGCCTCGTCACGAGCAGTGGCGATCTCCGGAACCGGCTCCGCGTAGTAACGACCATTCGGAGTGACTTTTGGGGGCGGTTAGCCGAATCGGAGTCGATCACGCAGAAAATCAATGACGGGTCCTCCTATCTTGTGGGACCGATTATGCCGACGGCCTTGCTGGAGATGATTCAACGGCCTGCCGATGAGATGGGTTACACCTTCGAGCCGGGCCTCGTCGATGAGATACTGGAGGAGGCGGGAAAGGAACCTGGGAATTTGCCCCTCGTCGCCTATGCCTTGAATCAGCTGTTTGAACAGCAACAGGATCGCACGTTCACCCGCGCCAAGTTTAAAGAGATGGGCGGCGTGGCGGGCGCCATCGGCTCCAAAGCCGATCAGGTCGTGCAGTCTCTCGGTGGCGAGGCCCAGGCGGCGTTCGACCGGGTCTTTGCGGAACTGGTGCATCTGGAACGGGATCGGCCACCAACCCGCACGCGTGCGCCGTTGGCCGCCTTTCAGAATCCTGCAAGTGCGACGAAACTTATCGAGACGTTAGCCGGGCGGGATTGTCGCATCCTGGTCACGAGCGAGCAGGCCCAAGAGCCCATGGTGGAAGTGGCCCATGAAAAATTGTTTACCGCTTGGCCAACGCTCAAGCAGTGGATTGATGCTAGTGGGGAAGCCTTGCGTGATATAGATCACGCGGAAGAAGAAGCCAGGCGGTGGCAGAGCGGCGGGGACACTCCACAAGAGCTGTGGCTTAGTTCACGCGCGAAGAAGGTGCTCAATGCGCTCGAGCGGTTCGGCAAGCGATCTTCTCCAGCGTTACAGCGGTTCTTGAGACCGCAAGAGGCACTGATTGCACGATTGAAAGAAGATGCGCTGTCACATCAGGACCGCCTGCTGATCGGCCACAAGCTGGCAGAGTTCGGTGATACGCGACCTGGCGTCGGCGTGAAAGACGGTGTGCCCGACATCGAGTGGATCAAGATCCCCGGAGGCAAGATCGCGTTAGAGAAAGTCACGCATGTATTCCAGGTCAAACCCTTCAAGATCGCCAAGTACCCCGTGACCAACGCGCAGTTTGAGGCGTTTATTCAGGCCAAGGATGGCTACCGAAACGACGAGTGGTGGAGAAACATGAGGAAGCGCGACGCGGCTGATGAACCGACCTGGAAAGAAGCCAACTGCCCTCGGGAAACAGTGTCGTGGTTCGAAGTGGTGGCCTTCTGCCGCTGGCTCAGTCACCAGACTGGCTTACACATTCGCTTACCCACTGAGTGGGAGTGGCAACAGGCAGCTTCGGGAGGCGATCCAACCTGCGAGTATCCATGGGGCGAATGGGATGCGGCTCGGTGCAATAGTGATGAAAGCAGGCTGCGCCGGACGACGGCGGTGGGCATGTACCCACGCGGGGCGACTCAACAGAATCCTCAACAGGGTGTGTTGGATATGGCGGGGAACGTCTGGGAGTGGTGCCTGAGTACGCATGAACACCCCGAGGCTGCAGAGTCGCTGCGTATTGACGAGTCGAAGGATACGCTGCGCGTGCTCCGTGGCGGTTCCTGGAGCGACACACCGGAGGTCCTGCGTGTCTCGTACCTGAGCAGGGGCTACGCCGTCAACCGGTACAACACCATCGGCTTCCGTCTTGCCCAGGACATTTCGTAGCCCTGTGCCCTTTGTTCTTTGACCCTGTGGATCTTTTTCAGAGCTCGCTCCTTCTCACAGGCTCTCCTCTCATCGAGCAAAGCCAACAGTCCTCGCTATGAGAGACATCCACGACGGAGGTGCGCAGACGTCTTCGCCGGCCCGTCCATTCAGGGCAGGGGAGGCCTTCGCATCGGCATCGGTCACGCGACGAGCGCCAATGAGTTTCTCCCGGCAGACGGCATCGATGAGGCCACGCCCATGGTATTGGGTGATCCAGCGGGCATTCCACAAACGTGCGGTTGTGTCGTCTGACGCGGTCACCACCTGCGTGCCATCAGGGCTGAAGGCTGCGGCGTGAATAGACCCTTCATGCCCCGTGAGAGTGGCAAGGAGCTCCCCGGTGGCGGTGTTCCAGAGACGCGCGGTCTTGTCGAGCGAGGCCGTGACGACGTGATGCCCGTCGGGGCTGAAGGCGGCGGACTGTACGGAATTTTCGTGGCCCGCGAAACTGGCAAGCTGTTCCCCGGTTGCCGTGTCCCAGAGGCGGGCCGTCGTATCGTCTGACGCGGTCAAGATCTTGGTGCCATCGGAACTCAATGTGATGGATCTCACGGGGCCTGTATGTCCCGTGAAGGTGACGAGGGTTTCCCCGGTGATGGTGTCCCAGAGACGGGCGGTGTGGTCGTCCGATGCGGTCACGAGCATCGTGCCATTGCGATTGAAGGCGGCCGCATGGACAGGGCCTGTATGGCCTGAGAATGTCATGAGGCTCACCTTGGTGGCCGCGTCCCAGAGGCGCGCGGTGTGGTCGTCCGAAGTGGTCACGATCTTTGTGCCATCGGGACTGAAGGCGGCCGCATGGACGGAATCTTCATGCCCCGTGAGGGTAGAGAGGGATTCCCCGGTGGCGACGCTCCAGAGACGAACAGTGGTGTCTTTCGATGCCGTCACGAGCGTCGCGCCATCGGGGCTGAAGGCGGCGGCCCAGATATCAGCGGTATGTCCCGTGAAGGCTGTGAGGGTTTCTCCGGTGGCGACATCCCAGAGGCGGGCGTTGTTGTCGGCGTCGGCGGTGACGACCTGTTTGCCATTGGGGCTGAAGGCGGCGGCGTGCATGGAACCTTGATGGCCCGAGAAGGTCGCGAGGGTTTCGCCGGTGGCCGTGTCCCAGAGACGCACGGTGTTGTCGCTTGACGCCGTCACCACCTGTTTGCCATCGGGGTTAAAAGCAGCGGCCCAGATGTCGGCTGTGTGTCCTGAGAGTGTGGTGAGGGTCTCCCCGGCCGCGACTCCCCAGAGGCGGGCGGTGGCGTCCTCCGATGCGGTGACGATCTGGCGCCCATCGGGGCTGAAGGCGGCAGACCTCACAGGACTTGTATGGTCCGTGAGGGTGGCGCGGGTTTTCCCGGTAACGGTATCCCAGAGGCGGGTGGTGTGGTCGTCCGATGCCGTGACGACCTTGGTCCCATCGGGGCTGAAGGCGGCGGTGTGTATGGAACCTTCATGGCCCAAGAATGTGATGAGGGTGTCCCCCGTTGCCGTGTCCCAGAGGCGTGCCGTGTTGTCGTCTGATGCCGTCACGATGTGCTTGCCATTGGGGCTAAAGGCGGCGGTACGTATGGCACCTTCATGGCCTGCGAACATCATGAGCATTTCTCCGGATGCGGCATCCCAGAGGCGCGCGGTGTAGTCGTCCGATGCGGTGAGGATTTTCGTGCCATTGGGGCTGAAGGCGGCGGCATGTATGACTCCATCATGCCCTGAGAGAGTAGTGAGGGTTTGCCCCGTGGCCGTGTCCCAGAGACGCGCGGTCTTGTCGCCAGACGCGGTTAAGATTTTCGTGCCATCGGGGCTGAACGCGGCAGACTTCACAGGACCGTCATGCCCCGTGAGGGTGGTGAGCATCTCCCCGGTGATGGCGTCCCAGAGGCGGGCGTTGTGGTCGTCCGACGCCGTGACGATCTTCGTGCCATTGGGACTGAAGGCAACCGCGTGTATGGCCCCGTCCACTCCCGAGAGGGTCGTGAGGACTTTTCCGGTGGCGGTATCCCAAAGGCGTGCGGTGTGGTCGTCCGATGCGGTGACGACCTTCGCCCCATCCGGGCTAAAAGCCGCGGCCTGCACAGATCCTTCATGCCCCGTGAGGGTAGTGAGCGTCTCCCCGGTGATGGCGTCCCAGAGGCGGGTGGTGTGGTCCTTCGACGCGGTGACGACCTTTGCGCCATCGGGGCTGAAGGCGGCGGCTAACACGTAATCTTCGTGACCCTTGAGCAGGCCCACGTAGGGAGACGCATAGGCCGCACGAGACAATTCCGATTCCGACACCTCTGTGCCCAGCCATGTGCTGCGTGTCGCCAAGACGGCGAATCGCATTGCGCGATCGTAGAGGCCCTCGGTACTCGCTTGCGTTGACTTCGTGGCGAGCTCAAGTGATTCACTCCGGTGGGTTTCAAACAGTCGCCACGCTCCGAACACGACGAGGGCGAGAAGGATCGCCATGAATATCTGAATTCGTTGAGCCGTTCGGCGCTTTGTTTCACGTTGTTCAATCTCACGGCGACTGATGCCATAGAGATTTGCCAGCGTCGTGTACCAGGGACCTTCGAACGCGCCTTTGTTGATCGAGCCGTTCCAGGCACCGAACCCACGGTACTCGGCTGCCAAGGGCATGGCCATAGACTCCAACAGCGCCTCAGGGAAGGATTTTTCATGTTCCCGGTCGGGCGTGGCTTCGTTGTTCGGAAGGCCGGCGACAAGGATAGGAATGATGTGCTCCGGCCCCTTGGCCTTCGCGAAGCGGCGAATCTCGTCATTGACGTAGAGGCTTTGTCGAGCAGACGGGGAACAGAGGACAATCAGCTTGGCGGAGCGATGAAGATACTTCTCAAGGGATTGAATATAGTCGGTGCCTGTAAAGTCTTCTTTGTCACGGAAGATGTCGAGATGCCGCTGAGGAACCGTGAGATCTTTCGGTGGGGTATAGGCCTCCAGCGCCTTTTCGAGTGCGCTCGCGAATGCCTCGTCTTTTCGTGAGTAGCTAATGAAGGCATCGTGCGTGTGACGTGCCTTGGTACTATGTGTGCCTGGCTCGATGGTATCGTCTGTGAGTAGAGACTCCTGTCCAAGCCGCCCTTTGAGATGTTCAGACAACCGGCCTGCCCAGCCGGTGCTGTCGTCGCGTCGATAGCTGATAGAAATACCGCCCATGGCTCGCTCCTTCTCGCTGGGCTTACTTTCACCAACCCCTGTATGCATGAGCGATACCAGTTGAGATACGTATGTCTCATTTTTCCAAAAATCAGCACACTCCACAATATTTTCACGTGTGGATACCCCATAGAATACACGCGGATCTTCAACGAATAGGGTGAGTTTCTCGTCAATCAGGACTCCTGGACCGCGAGGCGTTCCTATCAGGAAAGGTGGCTCCAATCCCCTTTGCCGATCCCACCATGTCGTACCCATTTTGATACAGTGCCGTATTGTTTTAGATTCTCCCTCCGATTGTTGCCAGTGGTCGCGCACCCGTCCAAGGATTTCCTCTCTCAGTCCATGATCAGTTCATTTTGCAGGGGAATGCCCATATTTCCCTTCAGAAGCTGGGTCTGAAGCTGAAGTTGGACACAATTCTTCCCTCAGATATTTCGCTGGCAAGATGTTTGCGTCATTTACCATTCTGAGCTCCAGAGTAAGTCGATGTTTATTACGGTTGAAAACATCGTCGAACTCGTGGAACATACGCATGATCCTAACCGGCTCAAGAGGTTCAACCAGCCGCAATCGGGCGCGTAGATTTGAGGTGAGAGTTATTTCCCACACATAAGGAGGGCGATATGGCCAAGCGAGCGGTGCTTATCGGCATCAACCGGTACCAGATACCCGGGTCTGATCTCCGGGGTTGCGTCAACGACGTCAAGAATCTCCAGCAGGCGCTCACCACCTACTATGGATTCTCAGCCCAAGACATAATGTCTCTCACCGATCTGCAGGCGACGAAGAAGGCCATGCAGTCGGCGATTCAGAAACTGATTGCGAGCGGAAAGAAAGGCGACACCCTGCTTCTCCACTATTCAGGCCATGGGTCCAACGTGCCTGACGACAATGGTGATGAAGCGGATCATCGAGACGAAATTCTCTGTCCGACCAATCTCGATTGGAACGATCCCCTACGCGACGACTGGCTCCGTAAGGCCTTCAATAAACTTCGAGCGGGCGTGAACCTCACGGTGATCATGGACTGCTGTCACTCAGGGTCCAATACTCGCGCGTTCACTCCGCCGGATGCTCCCATCAAAGAACGGTTCCTTCCTTGCCCGTTGGATCTGATGGCTACCGAATCCGGCAGGAAACTGCGTGGAACGCTTCGCGGTCAACTGGGGAAAGCTCCCCGAGGGCGGAAACGAAAGGGCGATATCGTCCACGCCGATATTCAAGAGATGCTGATCACCGGCTGTCGCGATACACAGACTTCTGCCGATGCGCACATCGGCGGTTCGTTTAACGGCGCCTTGACCTATTACCTGGTCGAGTCGATCACAGAGACGAAAGGGAATCTGACTTACCGTGATCTGCACAAGCGGACCACCGCAAAGCTCAAGAGCAATGAGTACGATCAAGTCCCTCAGCTTGAAGGACAGCGTACCTCGTTCGATCGTATGTTTCTCAGCTAGAGAGAGAGTGTAGAGGAACCTCTCTCTATGGGGAGGCACCGCTACGCTTCCGGTCGATCTATGCCAACAGAGAAGGCGCACTATGAAATCTGACGACACACTTCACGTCTCCGTGTTGCATGGAAATCTCAACCACACCAGCCATCCCATTCTGCTGAGTCATTACGAGGGCGATACCATTGCCGGGGCGGAGCACATCGTGGACAGGCTCGTCGGGAACGCGCTTTCGCAGCGGTATCATTTGGGACGTTATCCGGGAAAGCCAGGCACGGTTGCTGTCGCGCTGGCCACGCCCAATGAGATCCAGAAATCCTTGGGCGTACAACACGGTGCGATTGTCATAGGGCTCGGCAAGTGGGGAGAGTTGACGCCTTCGGCGCTCACCCAAGCCGTCTATCACGGGGTGACGGAGTATTGCCTGCATATCAACCAGTGCGGGAGCGCGTCAACACCTGCGAAGGAACCAGTTGAACTCACGATCAATAGCTTGCTGATCGGATCCAATACCTCCGCCAACATCGCGGTGGAGGATTCGGTCAATGCCATTGTGCGTGGTGTGATCCTGGCCAATCGTGCCCTCGCACAACGCGTTCTCAAGAAACAGCGTGTCGCGCTTCCGCGGGTGACACACATCGAGTTTATCGAACTCTATCTCGATGTGGCGGTCGACGCGGCAAAGTCCGCACATCGTGTGGCGAAGCGTATCGAACGTGAGTTCCAGGCACACATTACGGTCGAACCTCACTTGAAAAAAGGCAAAGGCGGCCAGACGCGGCTCGTTCCGACGAGCAGTCGAGGGTATTGGCGTCGATGGACCGTTTCCGCGATCCAGGCTGCCCCTCCTCCGGCCTCCTTGAGCCTGCCTCCGGTGTTGAAGGATCGTCTCCGCACCATGCTGCAAGAAGACAAGTCGAATGATCCGCAGGTCTGGAGCGCCCTGCTTGACCTGGCCTTTAGAGACCGTGGATCGGCGTTTCGTCCTCCGCACAAACTTCGTTTTCTCGCTCTATCCGACCGGGCCCGAGCCGAAGTGACCGTTCAAGAAAGCCAACCAGAACTCATTGCCCAGCTTATTCAGCGCTCGATCGAGGACAGGGCTTTCAGGCAAGACACCGCGAAGACTCTCTTTGAATTGTTGATCCCACTGGACCTCAAGGACAGCCTCCTCAGCCAGGATAACGTGGTCCTCATTCTCGACGACGTAACGGCCCACTATCCCTGGGAGCTAATGATCGATACGGACGAGCCGCTCTGTGTTCGCATGGGCATGATCCGGCAACTTGAAACCGCCGACTACGATGTGCGCGTGCGAGACAGCACGTCGAATAATGTCTATGTCGTTGGGGACCCCCTCACTCCCTCCAACTATCGGGAACTTCTTGGCGCGAAAATGGAGGCAGAGATCGTTGCATCATTGTTGGCCTCCCACTACGAGGTGACCTCCTTCAGGCAACGGCCAGGTGCGATTGAGGTCTTGAACCAACTCGTGGCCCAACCCTATCGAATCGTCCACATTGCCGGCCACGGGTATTACAACGAGGCAGACATCGATACCGCCGGTGCGAAAGCCGGCGTCGTGCTGAGCGACGGTCTCTTTCTCACCGCCGCAGAGATTGCGATGCTGGATCCGATCCCGGAACTGGTGTTCCTTAACTGCTGCTACCTCGGGCAAATGGGTGGCACGGCCTACAATAAGCTGGCCGCCAGTATCTCTCGTGAATTGATCCGGAAGGGTGTGCGCGCGGTCGTCGCGGCTGGATGGCCCGTTCAGGACGATGCGGCACTGAGTTTTGCAGAAGTGTTTTACAAGGAACTTCTCTCCGGCCAGTCCTTTGGCCGGGCGTTGAAGGAAGCGCGGAAAAAAACCTGGGAGGAGTTTCCAGATTCCAATACGTGGGGGGCCTATCAAGCCTATGGCGATCCGGATTTTTGCCTGAATCAACAGGGAAACAAAAGCCAGCTCAACAGTGAGGACGTGACTGTTGCCGCGGAGGAAGTGCTTATCAAGTTGGATAAACTTTCATCTCTGGTTCATGCAACGGATCCGGCCGCATCGCAACAAACTCTCGTCGATATCGAGAAGGATTGTCCCCCGGATTGGCTGAAACAGGGCGCCTTCCAGGAGCGACTTGGAGGGGCCTACGGTGATCAAGGCCTGTTCAAAGAAGCCATCGAACATTACCAACGCGCGGCTGAAAGCGAAGACACGTCGAGTTCCGCCACGCTTCGTGTCATTGAACAGTGGATCAACCTCGCGGTGCGGCTTGGAGAGAAGGACAGCAACAAGGCCATGATCGAAGAGGCCATTAGAAAAGGCGGGCATCTACTCAGTATCGCCGAAACAGCAGAACGTCTGAATCTCATGGGAAGCGCGCACAAGAAACTGGCACAGCTTGAGACCGATGCTGAGAAGGTTAAAGATCACTTGAGGGAGTCGGCTGCCTACTACCGCAAAGCGGTAAACCGACAACAACATGAGGGGATGGCAGATCCCTATCCGATCATCAACATGTTGGTGATCGAGGCTCTTTTAGGGAAAAAATATTCTGGAAGTGAATCGTCGCTCTCGACATGCGAGTCTTTGGCGAAGGAGCGTTTCCAGAAGAAACCCAGTGCATGGGATGCGGTCACCATCGCGGATGTGGCCTTGATCCGTGCATTCCTCCACCGGTCCCTGCCGCAAGAGCGGGATAACCTGGTAAGGGCATACCGATCCGCGTTTACCGAATTGTCGGCGACCTCACGAGAGCAAGATTCAGCCCTGATGCAGATGAAATTTGCGAGAAACATCCTCGGAAAATTGTCCTATCTCGATCGGGCGATTGTCGCGTCAGCCATGGAATCGCTGGACTATATCCAAACTCAACTGCAGCCACGTGTCCAGACGACGGAACCTCCTGAGAGCAAAGCAAAACAGAAAGTCAGATTACCCCTCAGCCCAAAGGCTTCGGCAAAAAAGCCTGCGCGAAAGAGTCCTGTGCGAGAGAAACGTACAGGCCGGCCAACGCGTCGTGGAAAAGGTAAGGCGTGAAGACGTAAGCCCAACGGTCTTGAAATGAATGTTGTCACAGTGGACAGTGTCTTTCACCACACAACTATGGAGGATATGACATGAAGAAGATTACTCCTAAATCGGCTCGTGAATTTCTCAGCTCCGTGAAGCTGCCGTCTCCGACTCGGGCTCGTGGAGGTGTCGAAGGCATTCGAGAGATCATTGACTTCAATGCGCAGAAAAACCAAGCGATGGTCGTGGCCTCAGATATCGTGTCTTTTGTGAAAGGGGTCTCCAACGAACGACGGCAAGACATTGTCAATGCCAGCCTGCTTGCCCAGCTTGTGGCCAATAAGAAGGTGCCTGACAAGTCGAACATTATCCAGTGGTACAACGCGTACTTCGACGTCCTGGAAAATATTGGATGGGTGATTCAAGACAGAAGCTTTTCTTCCTACACGGAAGAGGCAGACGGTCTTGAAGCCCATGAGGCGATCCTCAAAGTCGCGTCGGTGTTTCTCGGAGCCGCCCCGGCAGCGCTCGCCGTCGTGATATCGACCCTCGAAGCCCTGAAGTCGATGGATTCCAGCAAGTCGTGGATAACGATTTTTGACCGTGAAAGCAAACATGTCAAGACCGGACACTTTCAAATCGCATTGGTCGAGCAAGGCGAGAACGATCAGTTCTTCGTCTCACTGATGGCCTTTAGCTTAAAGGCAGAGTCGACCATTACTTCGATACTCTTCTTTAAGATTCGCAACGACGAGGTGGAACTCGAAAAATGTTCCGGAAGGGTGACGATCAACGATGAGGTGCTCTCAAGTATACGAGACCAAGTGAAGCAAAAGATTACGGCCCACAGCAACGACTATATTGCGAAGCTCCCGGATCTAGGATGAGGTCTTTGCCCATGGGTGACTGAGCATGCTTCCTCTGATGACGCACAGTTCGAGATGCCTCAGGTGTGAGTGTCAGCCAGATGTGTATGATCCTTAGCAGGAGAAGGAATGGAGCCGTCAATCTGTTCTACAGCTATGCGCATGAGGAGGAGCCATTGCGGGATGAACTCGCGGGGCACCTTAAGATTATGGAGCGCTGTGGGGTAATTCGGCCATGGCATGACCGTTGCCTTGTACCTGGGCAGAAGTGAGACAACGAAATCAATACACAGTTGGCGACGGCAGATCTCGTGCTGTTCCTTGTCAGTGCAGATTTCATCAGGTCGGATTATATCTGGAGCCACGAACTGGACGTCGCGATGAGGCGGCACAAGTGCGGAGAGGCGAGCGTGGTTCCGGTGATGCTTCGTGCTGTGGACATCGTCGATGCATCTTTAGCAGCGCTTGCGCGCATTGCCTCGGACCAGGAGCCGTTCGACTTGGTGTTGTCCGTTTGGCAGCGGCCTGAGCCAATCGCCGGAGCGCCAAGTGCAGGGATCCGCCTGCTGCGTGAATTGCGAGCACGTCATCTGACCATTCCTGTCGTGTTCTATCATGGTAGTTCCGATGAGCGGGAACGGAGTGCCCGCTGAGAGTTGGCGCTCAGTGAAGGCGCGTCCGGCGAAGCCGTTATGCCTGACGAGCTGCTGGCTCTGGTGATCAGCGCAGTCCGCGTGCATTGATTCGCGTGCCAACCCCGATTCTTTCTATATTCAAAGATCAACACTTTAGTCTAGCCTGCCGAGTCGATTCCCTCGTTCTCATGCAAGGAGCAAAAGGGCATATGCCCACTGCCTTGAAAGAATACTTCTTGACGGCAGACGGAAACGACGGTATCCCCATAGAGCATGACATCTTCTTCCAACAGACTGGCCTATGGGGCGATTATCGCTGCCTCGATCCTGTGGGGTGGATCGATCGTGGCCCAGAAGCTGGCCCTGAGCGGATTCTCCGCGGTTGAAGCCTCGGTCCTGCGGGATATCGGCGGGTTGGCGATCCTCCTGACAACCTGGTGGTTCCAGGAAGGCACGTTGGCCAAGTTGACCAACGCAGATGTGCGCATGCTGGGACTGCTGGGGCTCGGCGTGCTGGGCAACCACTTGCTCATTATGATGGGGCTCAAGTATGTGAGCGGGGCCGTGGGCGGGGTGATCATCGGGGCAAGCCCGGTGGTGACGGCGCTGCTCTCGGCCATGTTGATTCAGGATGTTCCGCTGCGTGCGGTGTGGGCGGGCGGTCTCTTGTCGTTCGCCGGGGTTGGACTGGTCTCTGTGGCGGGGTTTCAGGCTGCGGGTGATCAGCCTTTGCTCGGCAGCCTACTAGTCTTCGGCGGGGTGGTGAGCTGGGCCCTCTACAGTATTGGCAGCCGGAAGATCATGGAGCGCCACTCGGCTCTCACCGTCAATTGGGCGACCCTGCTCGTCGCGACCGTTCTTCAAGTCCCTCTCTTGTGGGTGGACCGTAAGATGCTGGATGCGGGACTCGGGTCCGTGACGACAGCGGACTGGATGGCCCTGGGGTATCTGGTCTTGTTCGCCACCGCGATTGCGCAACAGGCCTGGCTGTATGGGGTGAAGGGCGTTGGGCCCTCGCGCGCGTCTGTCTTTGGCAATTTGACTCCTGTGGCCGCCGTCGGGTTATCTGCGGTGCTGTTGAACGAATCGGTGGGCATCAGCGAAATCCTCGGTATCGTTCTGATCTTGGCTGGAGTGTGGGTCGTCGATCGGCAAACCTCCCGTCTTTAGCAGCCTGCTGAAAAAACCCGCCAGCGGCGTTCTCCCCTCGAAAGCGTCCTCAACGTAGCCCAGAGGCTACGCCTCCGGTGCGTTCATCGGCTGCGGCCTTGCTGGCGGGATTTTTGAGCAGTCTGCTAGGATTAATCCCTTCTTGGCTTTTATCCACTCGATAAAGGGAATAGTCAGGTTATCCTTCCCTGCGCGCATCAGACGATACACGTGCTCCTTCCGAGCTTGCTTGTTTCTCTCTCGCGGAATGACGCCTATGTTGGGCCCGCTGCGGCCGTCGAGCGAGCACATTCTGATTGTGCGCGCTCCGGGAGCAAGGGATCAGCATAGGTGTCATTCCTTCCCCCTCGCCCCCGCCTTAGTGGTTGCAGTATGATACGGCCCATTTCCCCAAGCAAGGAGCCAAGGATGTTGGAACAACGCATCGAAGCAGTAAACCAAGCGAACCGCGCGTTCTATGCCGCGTTCGGCAGTCTCGATATCAATGAGATGGACAAGATCTGGGCGCATCAGGAGTATGTCACTTGTATCCATCCCGGCTGGTCATTGCGGTCGGACTGGCCTGAGGTTCGAGACTCTTGGGTGCTGATCTTCAACAATACCTTTTCCATGACGTTCGTGCTGACTGACGTGACGGTGCAGGTGGCGGGCGATTTGGCCTGGGTCGTGTGTGTGGAGAACATCACCACCCAACAATCCGATGAACCTCAGCAGGCGCAGGTACTAGCCACGAATCTCTTCGAGCGCATCGGGGATGAGTGGTTGCTGATACATCATCATGGGTCGGCGGTGATGGGCTGAGGCGGTTCGCTCTCTTTGCTCGCACAACGCGCGGCCTCAGAAGGCCCTCGTTGCATGCGCGCAGTTGAGAGCAGAACCACCTCAGCCCATTGTTTAAGGGGTGGGGGAGAGAAAGGATCGTTCGACGAGCGCAGTGGGGGAACTATTCAGTCCATGACCTTAAGGAGTAGGGGGGAGGCCGCGCAACGCGCGACCTGAGAAGGCCCTCGTTGGATGCGCGCTGTTGAGAGAAGGCCGTCTCATCCAATTGTTTTTGGAGTGGGGGAAGGGCCTCGATCGACGCGCGCACGTTGAGAGTTGGCAGGCCACTACCCCATTGAGAGGGTGGAAAGAGACAGTGCAGAGATGTGGCGGAACGATCTCCAAGTGTTTGCCGTTATTGCCGTTTGGTGTAGAATACGCGCATGAGCTTAAAGGAACTTGAAGCCGAGGCAATGAAGCTGGATCCGAAGGCGCGCGCGCGTTTGGCTGGCAAGTTGCTGGAGAGCCTGGAGAATCTTTCCGAAGAAGAAAACACGCGACTATGGGCCGAAGAGGCTCATCGGAGAGATGCGGAAATGGATATTAATCCTGGCTCCAGTTGCCCGGCCGCAGAGGTGTTTCGCGAGGCGCGGGCTAAGCTGAAGTGAAATGGAGCGAGTCTCCTATCATCGATTGGCTCGCCGTGAATTGAATGAAGCCGCACAGTTTTACAATTCTGAAAGCCCGGGCCTTGGGTCGTCTTTTCTAGACGAGGTCGAGCGCTGCACCCAAGTCATTGTCGATCATCCTGAAGCCGGCTCACTGATCATCGGGTCCGTTCGCCGCCGACTGGTTCTCCGGTTTCCCTACGCGATCCTTTACACGATCAAACAAGACGGACTGCGAGTGCTTGCGGTCATGAATCTGAAGCGCCGGCCGATGTATTGGGTGGGTCGTGAATGAACGGGCATGGGCTGAGATGGTTCGCTCTCTGTGCTCGCGGATCGCGCGCCCTCGGAAGGGCCTCGATCAACGCGCGCACGTTGAGAGCTGGCAGGCCACTACCCCATTGAGAGGGTGGAGTGGGAAAGAGCAGAGTGCTCGTCCGACGGGCGCAGTGGGGGAACGATTCAGCCCATGACCTTAAGGAGAAGTGATGGTACTCGCTCAATGCTCGCAATTGAAACACACCCAGGCCTAACCCTTGGTGAGGGTTGAACACGATTCTCTTCCTCTACCGAAACGTGTTGGGCAAGGATATCGGGTACGTCAACAGCAGAGATGGACATAGAGTGGATAGCCCAGCGGACCGCCTCTGACTGTGACTCGTTAGCCGTATATACTGCGGGCTGATAGCTCGATAGACTGCAGGATTCTCAGTGTATCCCTGAGGGCTGGGGGCGGGCTGAGTGCTGGATAAGTGTTGGATATTGAAATAGACTCGGGCTTCAGCGGATTGCTTGGGCTGTCTTGCTATGCTGCAGAGGTAGGCCGCAGCAGACTTAATAGTTCGCCGTAGATATGATCGCCAACATGAGCACCGCCCTTCAACAGCTTCATCGGTGGATTTTCATCATGCAGCAGGTCCACGAGGCTCGGCACTATATTGACAGAGCCGGAGAGCTGGGACACCCAGAGCAGTTCCAATCTATGGATGGCATTCTGGAGTTCCTCGTCTACTTTCGCGGAGCTTTGAATTCCTATGCAAAGTGCTTTGTCAGCTCTGGGCGAGGGAAGGTGAAACTTAATAAGTCGAAAGTATTTCGGACCAGTTCGGACTATCTGGATCGTCATTCGAAGCTCATGAAACTCCGCCACAAATATGTGGCCCACAGCGATGACAACGAGTTTGAAAAGTCATGCCTAAAAAATAGTGACACGGAATCAGAGTTGGTCGTCGAGCTGCAGTACCATTTTTCATTTCCCTTTGATCGACTTTACGAGCTTCGCGACCTAATTAAGCATCTAGAAAGCTATGTTGTGGATTGCCACGCGAATCATGTTGCAGGAATCGAGCGGCAGATCGGCAAACCGGTACGAATCAAAGAAGGCGAACAAGCCGTTCCAACTGATCGCGCGAAACCGCGCTCCTGAGCTGCCGAAGGAGAAGTAGTAGGAGGCATGATGAAGAGACTACTTTTGACACTGCTTTTGCTGTTCGGTACGTGCACAGTTGGGGTTGCAGGTGACTTTGAAGATGGCATGGCTGCGTTTGAAAGTAATGACTATGCAACCGCATTTGCGAAGTTTACGAAAGCCGCCGAAGCAGGGAGTACAAGGGCGCAGTACAAGCTTGCCATAATGTACGCCCAGGGGAAGGGTGTACCGAAAGATAAGGGGAAAATGATGTTCTGGGTCACGAAAGCGGCCAAGGCAGGAAATGCGGAAGCGCAGTTCAGTCTTGCATTGCAGTACAACCCTGGTGTGCTAACCGCGCCGCAAGATCAAGATGATGGGAAAGCGATATTCTGGTTCACGAAAGCCGCCGAAGCAGGGAATGTGAAGGCGCAGGAGATGCTTGCAATGAAGTATGAGACGGGCAATGGCGTCCCGCAGGATTTCAAAAAGGCGGCGCGTTGGTATACGAAGGTTGCCGAGTCAGGGGATGCGCACGCGCAGCGCCGCCTTGGCGAGATATACGAAAACGGGCAAGGTGTGACACAAGACTTTGAGCAAGCAGAACGCTGGTATACCAAAGCCGCTGAAGCAGGGGATACGTTTGCACAGTCCAAACTTGCAATGATGAACATATTTGGCCCCGGCTTGGGGACGGATGGAGAATATTCTGCACAAGCGGCGCTCTGGCTCATGAAAGCCGCCGAAGCAGGGAATACGAGTGCGCAGGCCAGGCTTGCCTTGATGTACGAAGATGGGAAGGGCATGCCACAAGATAACGGGCAAGCGATGTTCTGGCTCACGAAAGCAGGCGAAGCAGGGCTTATGGTGGCGCAGATCCGGCTTGGCGTGAAGTACGAAGATGGGAAGGGCGTGGCGCAAGATTATCTGCAAGCGGTGCGCTGGTATACGAAAGCGGCCGAGGGAGGGAATGCGGATGCGCAGGTTCGGCTTGGCTGGATGTACAGCACTGGGAAAGGCGTGCCACAAGATGATGGGCAAGCGGTGCGCTGGTATACCAAATCCGCAGAGTCAGGGAATCAATTCGGGCAGTCCACTCTTGGCGTGATGTACGAATACGGGTCAGGTGTGCCGCAAGATTATATCCTCGCGCATATGTGGCTCAACCTTGCCGCCGCACAAGGCAACAAGCAAGCCACGGACAATCGCGATAGACTAGCCAAGCAGATGACACCTGCTCAAATAGTCGAGGCGCAGAAGCTGGCCCGTGAGTGGAAGCCCAAGGAGTGAATGATAGGAGGTGCGTCCAATGAAGAGAACAATATTTCTCGGCGTTCTTGTAGTGTTCTTCGCACAAGCTGTACCGTTTTCATTCGGAGCCACCCTCTGCCCGGACGGTCAATACCATGCTGACGGCGCATGCAAACTGTGCCCTGACGGCTCATACACAACTGCACCAAGCTGCACTTTGGCTCCCGACGGCCGGTATGTACCCGATTACGGTGGTGGTACACGTTTGACTCCAAAGGGTAACTATATTCCAGAAACGGGAAGAATGGTTCTTTGTCCTGACGGTAACTATTACCCTGGTACTTCATGTCGGCTCCTGCCAGATGGGCGGTATGTTGGGGTTCAATAGTTGGTCTATGCGCAGGAATAATTTGGTAGGAACCGTTTCCTTGTGTGTTGGTGTGGAACGTTAGGTTTTTGGTGCTGAGGCGGTGGGGATTTCCTCTACTCGGATGGTGTTGGCCCACTCGGCGACGAAGGGGTCTCGTTCTTCCATCGTCATCCCGGCATGCTTCATAAACATCTGCGGGCCTTTGCGGCGGCGCCAGGTGAGATAGCTGAGGAAGGCTCGGGCAGTTTGGAGCAAACGGATTAGTTCGGCCCCATAGAAGGTTCCCTCTCATGTTGTAGCCATTGACAACAAGGACTAGCTGTTGGCATAGTCACCAACATGAAGGCCGTGGAGCTTTTCCGTCGAAGAATTGTTTACTCGGAACGCTCCTTCGCCGAGTTGGTTCTCTGGCGAGTACCGAAACCCCTTGCCGGATCGAATCACTCGTTCAAGTACCGGCTCGCCTACATCGTAAATGGCGAATGCGTTTTGAGGTTCGACAACGAGGCTGGCAAAGGCGATCATCGGCATTTCGGAGGCAAGGAAGGCCGCTACGCGTTCTCCACTCCCGAGAAGCTGATCGCTGATTTTCAACGCGATATTGCGAGGTGGAACAATGAAAACAGTCACGCTTGAAGTACGGTCACCCGATGAAGGCATGAAGGAGTTCGTGCAAACCTGGAGGTCTGGGAAGGCCCAGCGGTCGGCGCGAATTGGTTTCGCGACACCGGAGCTTCTCTGGAAAGTTCTGTCGGCTAAACGATGGGAGCTTCTGAAGGCCTTGTGCGGCGCTGGGCCGGTTTCCATACGCGAAGCGGCACGTCGCGTTCAACGCGACGTGAAGGCCGTGCACAGCGACGTCACGGCTCTGTTGTCTGCGGGCCTGCTAAACCGCACCGCGACCGGCAACATTGAGTTCCCCTACGAGGCCATAAAAGTTGAATTTCTCCTCCATGCTGCGTAGTCCTTCATGCAGGAACAAGGTGGCAGGAGCCGTGTTGCGGTGGCGGGGAGCCATCATCCAGAATATTGACGGGTCTGCAACGAAGAAGGCCGTAGTCGCTGTTGTTATTCTTTTTATCGGCGGCTGTGCGACGGTGGCGCAGGTGACATCTCTGTCGGATCAAAATTGTCGGCACACGTTCGTCGATCGGATGAGCTCAATCCTCGTTGAGCAGGGGGAGAAGCAGGAGGTGGCCGAGAAGCTTGCTGAGGCTACTACTACAGTACTCTTAACCGGCTCACTCGGGCCACGACCTTTTCTGGTGGCTTCGCCGTCAGGAGCGGACTACGGATTTTTTGTGGAGCAGAAGTCTTCGGACTGTTTGTTGCGGTTATTCAGCCGGCAGAAGGGCTTTACTCGGTATAGGAACAATCTGACCTACATTGGGACTCGTCAGCTCGATGGGTGCATGTGTGCAGAATAGGCGAAACGTGTCAGAGTGTTCGGTCGAAGAAGGCTCTCAAGATTTCTGAGCGACAATGGAAGCTTCTTCGGTGCGGAGTTTAACGCATTGTGTGAATGCTTAGTGGGCATGCCAGGCATTTATGCGGAATAATGATTTTCGAGGCGGATGCGTTGAAAACCTAGGATGTGTCTGATCAATAATTCCTGATTCTGTGTGGTCATCCTGATGAAGCGGGCGTGTAAGCGGTAGGTATTGATCTGGTACGGGAGGGGGTCTAGCCACAACACTTCGGCGTAGGTTTTGAAGATGAGCTGATCGGGAAGGATCAGCGTGATCGACAGGACATCGTCAGGGCGGTAGGCCACGTTGACGGTCACGCTAATGCCCCCGCCGCTGATGTTGACGGATTTTTCTATGAACTCACCTTCTGTTGTGTCCGTCTCGGCCTGAATGCTGATCGATAGGACGGTGTTGACGCGAAAATACGCGCGACGGTCTCGTGCGGACGGTTTCGAAGTCGGTGTATCAGGTGCCATACTATAAAAAAGTATAGCAAAGTTCAGAGATGACGGTCGGCCAGAATGTGACAGGAAAAAGGTGTCAGTCTGGGTTCAAGGTTCTAGGGCAACACCGTAGCCCGTCAGATCTGGCAGTGTTGCGCTTGGAGTTAGAACTCAAGGACCGTTACGTCCACACCATTTCCTTATTGTAAGCGTCAATCCTTGTACGATTTGCCTCATGCGTGATAACGCGGCTCGCCAGGAAGCGAATTTTTACAGGTGAGATGTACCCAAGCTGCCTGGGAGCACCCGGGCAGCTTGTCACCCTGCTCCCACCCAAGTCGCAGTGCGCCTGCAGTTAGGGGGCTGGCCGCAAGGAGACCGCACTGAGGACCCAATTTTGGGCCGCCACTTGGGTCCAGTCCATTGTTTCCGATCCTGCCACCGCTTTGTCGTTCACGGTCGAGACACCCACACTATCGACGGCGCCCGTCGTCAGACGGTTGACCCGTGTGGTTTGACCGGCGCCCACCGTCAGGGCTGCTGTCGGGGTGTTCGCTTGGCCGATGGCACAATCAGTAATCAGCGCATGATTGGCGACCGTGGTGATGGCTGTGGAAAGCGTGGTCCCCGTGCCGCCACTTCCTGCATGCGCATCAATGGGAGTCACTTGATTGACGCCGAAATAACTTGTCGCGGACCCGACCCCATAGGAGGCGAGGGCCCCTGCCCACGTGACCGTGATCGTATAGGCACCTATTCCAGGACTCGCCAAATACCAGAGTTCCGTTCCTAACGACGTGCCGCCATTGGTGCGCAGATCTGAACGGACTTTCGTGAGAAGAAACCCATTGGCGGTCACGGCGGTCACGGCGACATCACCCGCCACCGTATCCCGGGCTTGCGTGCAGACGGCGAGGAATCGGTTCGTGCCGTTCCCGATGCTATGGGACCAACTGATCGCATTGGTCGTGTTCCCGGCAGCAGAACTGCTCACGGCATCGAACGGAATCGTCCCGCTTGGGGCAGCGGCGAATCCGCCCATCGCGAAGCGGTTTATCTGTGCATCAGTCACAGTTCCTCCAGCCGCTACATAGGCATAGATGCCAGTGGTCCCACTCGAATAGGTCGCATCAGTCGCGGAGATCAGAAGCGTCTCTGTCGTGCCGACCACGCGATACAACTTGATTGTCGTCCCTTGTATTTCACAGCGGAGGGTATCCCCTGCTCCCCAGATCGTCGTGGTGTCATTGGTTCCCAACGTCGTGAGGGTTCCCCCATTGACCCGCCGAATACCGGCTTTATTCGTTTGGTTGATGGCGGCAAAACAGCGGTAGCCGCTATAGGTGGTGGGGTTGGTCAACCGGACATGGGTCCCCACTTGTGTCGCCACCCCACCGGCCAGCGCCCCGATCGTGACTTCACTCCATTGATTATTTGGGGTCGCGACACCGGTATACTGCTCTACGGTGGCCGTCCCCAGGGCTGATGGCACGAGCCGTTGCGAGAGAATTCGGCCGGTGGTGAAGCCGGTATAGGAATCGGTATAGGCCGTTCCGAGGTCGGCGTTGTCGGTCCGATTGAAGGGGTCGGTAAACAATATCGCTCGGCCATTGGTGGGTGGGAGTGTGGCATTCGTGAAGATGGGCGAATAGGTGCTGAAATTGCCCACGGCATCCCGAGCCCGCACCCGATAACTGTAACTGACGCCGGGGGTTAAGCCGGTGTCGGTATAGCTGGACGTGGTGGGGGTGGCGATCAATGTGAAATTGGCGCAGCCGACCCCTTGGCAGCGCTCCAGTTCGTAGCCGGTCACGCCGACATTATCGGTCGAGACGGGCCAACTGAGGTTGCTCTGTGTCCCGTTGACCACATTGCCCGTGAGACTGCTCGGCATCGTTGGCTGGGTATTGTCGGCGGTGAGGCTGTATGTTGCCGTATAGGAGGCAGAAGCAGACCCAGTAATGAGGTGCGATTGGTTGCCTCCATCGGACCAGGAGAGAAAGTGATAGGTGGTTGCTCCCATGGTTTGGGGGGTGGCGGCACTGACGGAGTTCTTGGATCCCTGAATGACGGTTTTTGTAAAGGGGGTGGGATCGTTACTGCTGCCAACAACCAGCTCCAAGCCCGAAGGTGTGGATGCAAAGTTCAATGTGACCGTTTGTGGATTAAGGAGGACGCTCTTGGTGTCTTTCAAGCCCGCAGCATCCGTCACGGTCAGTTTGATCTCAAGGTGCGAAGGGTATTCATGATCAGGCGCTGAAAAGGATGCCGTCGTGACACCGGAGAAAGTCTGAATGGGGTGCGTGTGACAGTTCGACGGGCAATGATGCATGATAATTTCCCACGAAAACGCCGAGGGGGGGAACGTACTCTGGCCCGGAGAAGTGGCGTGGCCGGAGAGGGTCAGCGATTGGCCCACTTGCCATTGAGTGCTCGCAGCCGGCGTATCAATAAATGCTGTGGGGCCCCCTGCCTTGATCGAGATGCTTTCGATGTTCGATGCTCCATGATTGTCGGTTACTTTAAGCTGCACGTTGTAGAGATTTGCCTGTGTGTATTGGCGGGAGGTTTGCACGGTCGTGGCATCACCGAAAGTTCCGTCGCCGTTCAGGTCCCAGGAATACGTCAGGGTATCGCCGATATTCGGATCGCTTGAGGCGCTCCCATCAAAGGTAACGTTAAGAGGGAGTGGCCCAGCCAGCGGCGTGGCCTGAATGACGACATTCGGGGCTTGATTGCCGCTGGTGTACTGGATGCGTCGGATGGTCCCGCCGTCGAAGTCCACATAGAACACATCGCCCCCTGGGCCAATTTGCAGGTCGACGGGATACGCGGCGTCCGCCGCAAACGTGGCGCGGGTCGCCGGATCGGGCAAGCCGTTCGCCCCGGCAAACATGCTCGAAATACACCTGCGGGACCGGTCGGCAAAGAACAGCGCCCCCTGATAGGTGGCGGGATAGCTACCCCCTTGGTTGAACGCCAGGCCCGTGATGGCCGAGCCGAAACCAGCGGAGCGGCAGGTGTCTCCCGCCACTAGGGGCTGACCGTGGTTGTAGGCAAAGTAGGGAGCGGTGTGCCCCCCAGCCTGGGCATAGAGGGTCTCGCAGATGTTCAGGTCAATCGCGTCGTAACTTGCCTGACGGTTGGGGCCTTCATAGCAGGGCCAGCCGAAGTTGCGCACGGGGGCAGTGAGGGGATTGGGGATTCGGTCAATCTCTTCCCAGCTGCTCCACCCCACGTCCCCGATCCACACGTCATTGGTGCCGGGTCGGAATGTAAACCGAAAGGGATTGCGGAACCCGTAGCCGACAATGCGGCGGGCGTTGGGGTCTGGACTGGAAAAAAGGGGATTATCGGGCATGGCCGCACCCGTGAACGGATCCACCCGGATGATGGTACCGTTTAAGACGGCCGGTCCACTGACGCGGCGTAGACTTTGTGTTCTCGTTGCGCCCCCTTCGGCCGTGGGCGGGGTCTGCACGCCCCCAATGCCGATCGGCGGATCTCCTAACGGATTCCCAGCCTGGCCGTAATCAGCAAAGGAAAAGTGAGCCCCATCCCCTGCCGAGGCATACAGTGCCCCGTCTGGGCCAAACATGACGGTGTCCATCGAGTGACTGGGAAACTGTTGGCCCCACCCTTCGACCAAGGCTATTTCTGTTCCCGTCGAGACATTGCTGCCGGAGGACATCTCAATCTGAGACAACCGGCCACTTACTACGCATCCGTCGGTGGTGGCGCCGGGAGGCGTGGGACAACCATCGGAGGTAGCTCCAGGGGTGCCCCAGCGGGGCACTTGGGCATTATTAGGATCTTTGTCATAGGTATACAAGACGTAGACATAAGGAATGGTTGGAAAGTTAGGGTGTAGTTCGAGTCCCATCAATCCTCGATCCCAAAAGTTATGCACATTCGTCCGCAAGTCATGAAACACTGTGGGCGTGGTGTCGGAGAGAGAATCAAAGACCTTGACGAGTCCACTTTTTTCCGCGACAAAGACCCGGCCATCTGGAGAAAATCGGACAGCGGTCGGCTCGGTCAAGCCGGAGAAAACGACGGATTCTGAAAACCCCGCCGGCAAGGTTGCACCTTCTACGACGGCAAGCGTTGGACTGAGGAGATAAGTTAATGCGGTACAGGCTCCAACCCAAAGAAGAACTAGATTTTTAAACTTTCTCATTCTGCACCTTAGTAAAAAGATTGGGTAACCATGCGCGGTTCGAACCCCCACATCATCGAAATGGGAATGCAAATACACTACAAGAAAATGACGTGTGTCTCTCCAGTTCCCTTTCTAGCTCAGGGAGGTGGTCAGGTCTCTGAGTTGCAGAAGCGCGTCGTTGAGCAACTGTCCTCATTAGGGTAGACACAACAGAGCTGAAGCGGGCTCTTCCAAGACCTTTTGCCACTTCACATGGTGAGCCACACACGGGCGCATTCTGTACAAATGGCTGCGTAGTGACAATCACCCATAAGAGGGGACATCGCAGCAGAGTGTAATTCGAGGTTGTCGGTATTTAATGATGAGCGACAACAAGGTCGGGTCGGTTTTTCTATGACGACCGCTTCATCGCAGCAGTGAATTGGGAGTGTTCAAGCTCTCGATAATTCAAACGAACTAGCCCGTGACTGCTTAGCGTGGTCACAGTTCTCTGAGGAGCAGGTCATCTATACCCATCTACTATTTGAACACCAGTTCCATTTGTTATTTCTTCATATCCGACTCGCCGTTTCAGTCTTTTGATTCCGTTGAGTTTATCGTGTGCGCTGGATACACTGGCCAGCAATGGCGACGGCAATGGGTGTACAACAGACAATATTGTGGATCTCGATGAGCGTAATGACAGGGGCAACCTGTCTGGGCGCGACAGAGCCACAGCCTTCAAAAGTCGGGCCGGTCTTTGTCGGTCGAGGCTAGTCGAGGAGTTGAATGGCGCACCGATGGTGATGATCCTTGCTGGCCCTTTCACGATGGGGAGTGATGACGGTCCACACAATGAGCGATTTGCACATACCGTGACGCTTGATGCCTATTCACCGACCGGTATGAAGTCACCCTCAGCCTCTATCGGAAATTTCTGGAAGAAGGGAAATATGATGCGCCTCCGACATGGGACGATGAGGCCTCGACGTCGGTGGGAGATCGGTCGGCAATCGGGATGCGATGGGAATCGGCGGCTGCTTATTGTCGATGGGTCGGGAAGCGCCTTCCGACGGAGGCTGAGTGGGAGAAGGTGGCTCGGGGGACGGACGGGCGTCGGTATCCGTGGGGAGAGATGCAGCCGTTCGTCGATATTGCAAACGATAATCGAGGTATATGGGTCAGTGAAGCGATCACGTTAATGGCGGTCACAGGTGGTCTCGCGGGTATGAGTGTGCGGCATGGATTGAGGGAGGGTGGGAAAAGCCCGTTTGGCGCCGCTCACATGGCGGGGAATGCCGCAGAGTGGGTGGCTGACTGGTATGACCGGAATTATTATCACAAAAATCTCGAGAGGACCCATCCGGCCCTCTGACTGGTGAGAAGCGTGTCCTGCGAGGAGGGTCGTGGGCGGATGTTCTGTCTGCGCTGCGGGCGACGGCACGGTTTTCAGCGGACCCGAATTTCGAGGATCGGACGATCGGATTTCGCTGCGCGATGGATAGGCTGAAGTGAGTGACGCCGGCCGTTGGCGCAGGCTCGAGGATATCAGCCCTATGATAGAGGGTCAGGCTCAGCCGGCCATGGTGTTGTGTCGCATGACAACCCTGCTGAACTGTTTCTGTGGCCGGTTCTATGGTTGAACGATCTATTACGCCGCTCATCGTGGTTGCGCTATTACTGGGGACAGTGTTCGCTCTCCGTTCCCTCACTCCCTCGCCAGTCACGCCGCCGCCTGTTACATCTCCCGTTGCACTGACTGCTGATATGGTGTCGTTGGTGACGGGCGATGAGCCGATTCCAGAGATCTTTACAAAGGCCGGCTGTCCGGTGTGCCACGTGGTTCCAGGTATTTCGGGGGCGAATGGACGCGTAGGACCGCCTCTTGTATTGGGGACCACGGGGCCTGCGCGGTTGGCTGATCCGGCATACCGGGGTCAGGCAAAAACGGTGCACGAGTACGTGGTCGAGTCGGTCATCGAACCGGGGCTGTTCGTCGTGCCGGGCTATCCAGCGGGGACGATGCCGACCTGGTATGGCGCGAAACTCAGTGCGCTTGCGCTGGAGAAGATCGCTTCGTATCTTGAGCGACAAGGAGGTCGTACAGCACAGGACGCGCGGTGATCTTTGTCGGATTGGTCAGGAAGTGCGAGGGTGGTGCGGTGAGCGACTATCGCTTGCGCAGAGGGGTCACATTGCCCTGTGGCCCTCCCTGGATCTTGAAGGCTCCGGTGCTGGATTCGCCTGATTTCTTGTCGAGAAGTGCGCTGATCGCATCGTCTCCCCTGAGGCCCTCAAGCTTGATTTTGAGTCGGAGATTATTGGCGCTGTCGGCATTGATCAAGGCTTGTTCGAGTGAAATTCGCTCTGCCTTATAGAGTTGGAATAGGACATGGTCGAATGTCTGGCACCCTTCCTCGACCCCTTGTTCCATCGCCTCTTTGAGCAAATCAATCTCGGCCTTCTTGATGAGATCCTTGACGCGGGGCGTATCGAGCATGATTTCCAGCGCGGGAGCCCGCTTTCCGTCTACAGATGGCACGAGCCGCTGCGAGATGATGGCACGAAGATTGAGCGATAATTGGAGATAGATTTGCGCGTGCCGTTCCACCGGAAAAAAATTCATAATACGTTCGATGGCCTGGTTCGCGTTGTTCGAGTGGAGGGTGGCGATACACAGGTGTCCGGTTTCCGCAAAGGTGATCGCCGCTTCCATCGTTTCCGTGTCCCGGACTTCGCCGATCAGAATCACATCTGGCGCCTGCCGGAGGGTATTCTTCAGCGCATTTTGAAATGAGAGTGTGTCGAAGCCCACTTCTCGTTGAGTGACGAGCGACCGCTTATGATTGTGGACGAACTCGATGGGATCTTCCACCGTCACGATATGACCGGGATGGACGGAATTGCGGTGATCGATCATGGCGGCAAGAGTGGTGGACTTTCCGGAACCGGTGGCTCCGACTACCAGCACCAGCCCGCGCTTCGTCATGGCGATATCTTTGACGATGAGAGGCAAGCCGAGCTGCTCGACGGTCTGGATCTCGGCTTTGATATGCCGAAAGACCAAGCCGACGTTCCCTCGCTGCCGAAAAATATTGACACGGAAACGGCCGAGCTCCTTGTAGTAGAGAGCCAGGTTCATTTCCATTTTCTCCTCGAATTCCCCACGCTGCTGGCCGCGCATCAGCGCAAGCGCAAGGGCTTCGAGCTGTTCGTTGGTAAACGGTGGCGTGTCGGTTTGCTGTGTTGAACCGTGGACGCGATAGGCGGGAGCCGAATCGACGGTGAGGTACAGGTCTGAGGCTTCCTGATCCACCATGACTTTTAAGAGACTGCGAACATCCATTGCTGCCCCCGTGCGTCCTGTCAGGTACGTTACGCCGCGCCGCTCATTGCGGATCCAAACAGATTGGGGTTCATGCTGCGCGACTGGGCTTCGCCTTTGGTGACGATTCCGCGAGTTGCCAATTCGGTCAACGCCATGTCCATCGTTTGCATGCCGTCTTTCTGGCTGGCCTGCATGATGCCGGGAATCTGGTGCAACTTCCCCTCGCGAATCAGATTTCTGACCGCGGTCGTGGCGACCATGATTTCGAGAGCGGCGACTCTCCCGCCTGTTTTTTTCTTCAAGAGGGTTTGGGTGATGACCGCTTCCAACGCTTCGGCGAGCTGCGTGCGGACCTGGGACTGTTGGTTCGGAGGAAACGCGTCGATGATGCGGTCGATGGTTTTCGGCGCACTGGACGTATGGAGTGTGCCAAACACCAAGTGGCCCGTTTCCGCAGCCGTTAACGCGAGCTGGATGGTTTCCAGGTCGCGCATTTCGCCCACGAGGATGATGTCCGGGTCTTCGCGGAGCGCAGCCCTCAGCGCATTTGCAAAGGAGAGGGTATGGACGCCCAGCTCCCGTTGATTGACGAGACACTTCTTCGACTTATGGACGAATTCCACCGGATCTTCGATCGTGAGGATATGTCCTTCGAAGGTGTTGTTCAAATAGTCAACCATGGAGGCCAGCGTCGTCGATTTGCCTGATCCGGTTGGGCCGGTGACAAGGATCAATCCCTTTTCCCGATCGCAGAGCTGTCGCACGATCGGAGGCATGCCGAGCTTTTCCATGGGAATGATCTGGGTGGGAATGTTTCGGAAGACGGCGCCAAGCCCACGGCTTTGGACAAAGACATTGACGCGGAATCGGGCGATGTCACCCAATTCAAAGGAAAAATCGCATTCGCGTTTTTCCTCAAAATTCTTCCGCTGGGTATCGCTCATCATGTCGTAGATCAGCGAGTGTGTTTCTTCTGTCGTCAGGACAGGATGATCGAGTTTCTTCAGATCGCCGTTCATCCGGATCATCGGTGGTTCGCCGGCGCTGATGTGACAATCTGACGCACCCTCCTTAGCCGTGAAGGTCAGGAGCTTGGAGATATCCATGAAGGGGACTCCTCGATAAGAGAGACTAGTCAGATGATGGTCTACCGAGCTTCAAGACTACTTGGGAGCATCATGCCACAGGGTGATGGGAAAGCAAGAAAATAGCCCTAACCTTCATGAATCATGCGGGCTAAGCGGCTGCGTGAATGATGCTTTGGTGGTTTAGTGCAGAGAGGTGAGAAATTCGATCAGATCAGCCCCGCCGATTCCCCCGCGCGTTGAAACGCGATGAGGGCCTGGTCGATATGGCTGGAGGTATGTTCGGAGGTCACCGTCACGCGGATGCGGCTGGTGGCGTCCGGAACGGTCGGTGGTCGAATCGCCGGGGCGTACACGCCTTCCGTGAACAAGGATTCGGCAAACGAGAGCGCGGTGTCGGCATTGCCGACGAGAATCGGCATGATCGGACTGGCACTGGGGGACAGAGTGAATCCCAACTGAGTCAATCCTGAGAACAACCGTTCACGGTTGGCCCACAAGCGTGCGCGCCGTTCAGGTTCCCGTTGCATGACTTGCAACGCCGCGATGGCGGCAGCGGCCGAGCTTGGGGGAGGGGCTGTCGTAAACATGAAAGACCGGCTCGTGTTCATGAGGTAGCGGACCAACATCGAGGTTCCAGCAAGGTAGGCGCCGCTGCTGCCGAAGGCTTTGCCTAAGGTTCCCATCTGAAACGGGATCTGTGCCTCGATGCCGAAATGTTCGGCTGTTCCTCGTCCGTGCGGTCCCATCACGCCTGTGCCGTGGGCATCGTCAATATAGAGGTCAGCCTCATATTCCTGAGCTAACCGACTGAGTTCAGGCAACGGGGCGAGGTCTCCGTCCATACTGAACAGGCCGTCGGTCACAATGAGTGTGCGTCGTGCCTGGCGTCTTTTGACCAGAAGAGATTTTAGGTGGCTGGTATCGTTGTGGCGATAGATACGGAAGTCGGCTGTGCTGAGACGGCAGCCGTCGATGAGGCTGGCATGGCACAGGCGATCGGCCAGGATCAATCCGCCTTGTTCGACCAGTGCCGGGATCGTGCCAATGTTCGCAAGGTAGCCTGAGCCAAACGTCAGTGCGGCTTCAGTCCCTTTGAACTGCGCCAGGGCCGACTCGAGCTCCTGATGTGGCGGCAACGAGCCTGAGACCAACCGAGCGGCGCCGGCGCCGACGCCAAACCGTTGTGTGGCCTCAATGGCAGACTGAATGACTTCCGGGTGCGTGGCCAGTCCCAAATAGTCGTTTGAGGCGAGCAGGAGGATCTGGCGTCCTGCCATCTCAACGACCGGGCCGACGCCGGAATGGAGCGGAGTTAGGCGCCTGGTCAGATGTCGCGCAGCCAATTCGTTGAGCCGTTGTTCAAACATGTATGGTGGCCTATCGTCAAAATTGGAGACGCGCACGTTCTACAAGGCAACCGGCAGATGCCTCATTGACAAAATCGTGAGATCCTGAGTAAGTATAAGGCGCGCACACAACTTGAGGAAACCGTCTCCGCTCTCTCCGACGATCCATCCATGAGCTATCGTATCAAGGTTCCTCCTAAAACTCTTCAGATCGATGAAGCCCACGTATCGAGCTGGGTCGATCATACGCTCCATGGGCCACGGACTTATCTCCGCCCCCTGCTCGTTGGCCTAGGAGTCGTGCTGCTTGCAGCAGCCGTGGTCGGGGGAGTGTTGTATGTCGACCGCCAGACGACGCAGAAAGCCCAAGACCTTGAGCAAGAGGCCATGCGTTTCTTGACCGCTCCCTCTGCCAACGACCCTCAGAAGGCCGATCACGCGCGCAAGGAAGCGATCACGAGGTATCGGCAGATCGTCGATCAATATCCACGCACCGCTTCCGCGCCTCTCGCCTTGTACCATTTGGGAAATACGTTGGTCCAGGCCAATGAGTTGGGTCCGGCGATTGAGGCCTATCAGCGCTTTCTTTCTTTATACGGTTCGAATCCGGCAATGGCTGGGTTAGTGCAGCAACGCCTGGCCTATGTGTACTTGCACAAGGGAGAACGGGAGCAGGCGGTGAAGGCCCTCACCGGTATTTTGGAGACCCCTGGTACGTTGAATCGGGATCAGGCGCTATTTGAACTGGCGCGGCTGGAAGAATCTCAATCCCGGCCTGATGCGGCGCTGGCTCGCTATCAAGAACTGATCAAGGCCTATCCGAACTCTCCCTTCACCAGCGAGACCACGATTCGGACCAAGATCTTGGAGACGAGGAAATCATTAGAGTCAACGCCTCCGTCGACGTCGACAGCTCCAGCGAGCGAATCACCACAGAAAAGCCCTCCGGCTCCTCCCTCCTCAGCAGGCAAGAAAAAATCCTAAAAAGCTGCTGCAAAAGTCCGCCAGCGCGTTCTCGCCTTGCCCTCAAGAATCGTGAAAGGTAAGACGTAATTAGCGGCTGATGATGAGAAAGTCGCCCGGTCGAATCGTCGGGCCGGAAAGGCTATTTTTTGTCTTCAGGGTCTTGAGCGGGACGCGAAACCGCTTGGATACTTTGGCGAGAGTGTCGCCTATACGGACTTTATACCAGTGAGAGGACCCGGCGGTGACAAACTGAGCTTTTGCCGGAAGCGGGGGGAACCGGTGGGTCGGGATTTGGTCAAGTTCCTGTTCCACGTTTTCTTTTGCTCCCACCGGAACCTTCAGGTGGTAGGTGTCGTCGCCGGGAGGGGTCGCGTCTCGCCGGAGCTCAGGATTGAGGAGCCGGAGGTCTTCATAAGAAATGTTGGTGGCCTTGGCGATCGCGCGAAGATGGAGTGGCCGCGTGACGATCACCTCATCGAATTGATGCGGCTCGGCAGATTCTTGACTGAAGCCGTATCGATCCGGGTTTCTCGCGATAATTGTGGCAGCCATAAATCGCGGCACATACTCTTTCGTCTCGCGACGAATCAATCGTGTCTTTGAAATTTCGGAAAAGCTTTCAGCCTTGGCCTTATGGAGGGCTCGCATCACCTTGCCTTCTCCGGCATTGTAGGCGGCCATTGCGAGCGGCCAGGCGCCGAAGAGGTCGTAGAGATCGCGGAGGTATCGTGCTGCAGCCACCGTTGACTTAATGGGGTCACGGCGTTCGTCGACATAGGTGTCGACACGGAGCCCGTAGGCCTTGGCCGTGCCTTTCATGAACTGCCAGGGGCCTGTGGCTTTGGCTCGTGAATAGGCGTAGGGGTTGAATCCACTTTCCACCAAGGAGAGGTAGACCAGATCACTGGGAAGGTGAAATTCCGAGAAAATCGTTTCGACAAGGGGCTGGTAGCGACTGAGTCGCAGCAGCCATTGTCCGAAGCGATCGTGGATGGCCGTATTAAAGTAGCGAATGTGGGCCTGGACTGAAGGGTCCATGACAATTGGAACATTGTAGTTTGCATATTCCGTCTGACCTGCGTCAGTTCCGGAGGGATCTTGTGTCTGCGTCAGCTCAGCCGGAGGATTGAAGGCGTCTGAAAACCTCGCCGTTGCCGGAGAGTTTCCGCTCGGGTTTGGCTGTAAGAGGTCTTCAGCTCTCGGAACGCTGCTCGTCGTGGACGTGCTTTGGTCGGCGGCTTCCGATGGCGGACCGTCGGTATCGAGCGGGACAAGATTTGGGTCTGGATCGTCTTCTGATGCGTCGTCTTCGTCTATCGGTGCAGGCGGGTCGATCGTATTGGGCGCAGAAGGAGTGGTAGTCTGCGCCATGAGAATGGTAGGGGCAAAGAGGCTGAACCACACACTGAGGAGAATGGTTATTGGGAGGATGGTGTACCCTGGTCCATGAGGTGTCTTCACAGTCCGGCCGCCATCAGTATTGTGTGGAACATGTGTCATGTTGTGTGAGGCTAGACTATCGACGGACTGTATTCGTGTCAAGGAATTGCCAAAGGTATGACGTGCCTTCGTTGGTGGCACAGGAGTAGCCGCTTCAGTCGTCGCCCGTAATTGTCACGAGAAGTCTCGTGGATTCGACATGACTCAACAGTCTGAAAACACATGTGTCTGTGCGGTTCCTCGCCTTGACAGCTTTTAAGGGGCAATGGTATCGTCCGGCTTTCCCGCGTAAGATCGTTCACGCTTTATCCGCTAGGAGGTTCAGTCGATGCTGAAACGGTATTTGCTGGCTCCGGGTCCGACACCTGTGCCACCTGAAGTGCTGTTGGCCATGGCACGGCCCATGTTCCACCACCGCGCCCCTGAGTTTGACAAAGTGTTCGCTGAGGTTCGTGATGGACTCAAGTGGCTCTACCAAACGAAAAACAATGTGCTCATGCTGGCGGCCTCCGGAACCGGAGGCATGGAAGGTGCCGTGTCGAACTTTCTCTCACCCGGAGACAAGGCGCTGACCATTAATGGAGGGAAGTTTGGGGAACGATGGACCAAGCTGTGCAGGACGTTTGGCGCCCAGGCGACGGAAATCAAAGTGGAATGGGGGTATGCTGTCGATCCTCAATCGGTGGCCGACGCGCTCAAAAAAGATCCGGGAATCAAAGCGGTCTATGTGCAAGCGAGCGAAACATCTACGGGTGTTGCGCACGACGTCAAGGCGCTTGCGGAGATCGTCAAACCCTATAGCGAGACCATTCTTGTGGTGGATGCCATTACCGCGCTCGGCGTGTTCGACATTAAGACCGATGAGTGGGGAATTGATGTCGTGATTACCGGGTCGCAAAAGGCGCTGATGCTTCCGCCGGGTCTTGCCTTTGTGAGTGTGAGCGATAAAGCCTGGCAGTTGGCTGAGAAAGCGAAGAACACGGCGTTCTATTTCAATTTTAAGAAAGAGCATGAGAACCAGCAGAAGAATCAGACGGCCTATACACCGGCTGTGTCGCTCATTGTCGGTTTGCAGGAAGTGCTGAAGATGATGAGGGCGGAGGGGCTTGATGGAGTATTCGCTCGCCAAGCCAAGCTGGCAAAGGCCATGCGTGAAGGCATGCAGGGCGCCGGGCTCGCGCTGTTTCCCAAAGAATCGCCCAGCGATGCACTCACTGCCGTGTTGGCGCCGGAAGGCGTGGACGGGCAGGCCATCTATAAGAATCTGCGCGTCCAATACGGCATGACAGCGGCTGGTGGACAAGACCATTTAAAGGGGAAGATCTTTCGGCTCTCACACATGGGCTACATGGATCGCTTCGATATCATTATGGCCGTGGCAGCCGTTGAGATGGTACTCAAAGGGCTGGGTCACCCCGTGAAGCTCGGGAGCGGCGTGGCAAAGGCGCAAGAAATTCTGATGGCATAGGGGTTTTGTTTCGAACCGTTTACGATAGGGTAGATCCAATGGGTATGAAGATTCTTATCAGCGATAGTTTGTCAACGCAGGGTGTGGAGTTGTTGGAAAAGGCTGGATTCACCGTGGTTGTGAAATCCAAGATGCCGAAAGAGGAATTATTCAAGGAGATCAAGGACGCCGATGGACTGATCGTGCGGTCAGGAACCAAGGTGACGGAAGAACTGATCGCGGCAGCCGAGAAACTGAAAGTCGTCGGGCGGGCCGGGTCGGGCCTGGATAATGTCGATACGCCGGCAGCGACCCGTCGCGGGATCGTGGTGATGAACACGCCGGGCGGCAATACCGTGACGACGGCCGAGCATACGATGTCGATGATCTGCGCCATGAGCCGGCGTATTCCCCAAGCCACCGCGTCCGTGAAAGCCGGTAAGTGGGAAAAAGATAAGTTCATGGGGGTCGAACTCTACAATAAGGTCCTCGGTATCGTCGGCGCGGGGCAAATCGGCAGCCATCTTACGAAGCTGGCGCAGGGAATCGGCATGAGTGTGGTGGCCTACGATCCCTATCTGGCTGAAGAACGAGCGCAGAAGATGGGCATTACCATGATGCCGCTGGATGAGCTGTTCACGCATGCCGATATCATCTCCGTTCACACGCCGTTGACGCCTGAGACCAAGGGCCTCATCAATGCCCAAGTGATCTCGACGATGAAGCCGGGAGTGATGATCGTCAATTGTGCCCGCGGCGGAATTATTCACGAAGGAGATTTGTTTGACGCGCTGAAGGTCAAGCGCGTGGCGGCGGCCGCGTTCGACGTGTTCGAAGAAGAGCCTGTGAAGGCGGATCATCCATTGTTGACGCTGGATAACTTTATCTGTACGCCGCACATCGGGGCCCAGACGACCGAGGCGCAAGAGAATGTAGCGGTTGGGATTGCGGAACAGATCGTCGATTATTTCACCAAAGGCATTGCCCGAGGGGCGGTCAATATTCCGTCTGTCTCTCCGGAGTTGCTCCCACGGCTCCAGCCCTACCTGTCGTTAGCCGAGCAGCTTGGAAAGCTGCAAACGCAGCTATGCGAAGGCGGGCTTGAACGAGTGACCGTTGAATATAGCGGAGAGGTGGCCAGTCTGTCGGTCGCACCGCTCACGATTGCGGTGTTGAAGGGATTGTTGGGTCCGGTGATGGAAGCACCGGTGAACTACGTGAACGCGCCGATTGTCGCGAAGGAACGTGGAATCGAGGTGAAGGAAGTAAAGAGTTCCGATGCAGGCGATTTTACAAGCTTGATTCGCGTGAGAGTGGAGGCTGGAAAGAAGTCGTACCAGGTGGCCGGTACGCTTTTTCATAAGAAGGACCCCCGCGTGGTGGAGATCGATCAGTTCAATGTTGAGGTGGTGCCGGAGGGACACATGCTTCTGATCCACAACATCGATCGCCCAGGGGTGATCGGGATGGTGGGGAAGGTGCTCGGCGATAACCAGATCAATATTGTTCGGATGCAATGTGCGCTCGAAAAACGTGGCGGGAACGCGCTGCTCATTATTGGCTCCGATGCAGTGTTCCCGAATATAGCTCTTGAAACGATCAAGTCCAGCAAAGAGATTCTCTCAGTCAAAGTCGCGGCTCTGTCTTAATCCCGCGCCCTACCCGTCAGGTTGCCATGGTTTCCACTCCTCTGAAGCCCCATTCTTCGGGTCAGGTCCCGTCGTCCCGTGAGCGTTCACTGGTTCCCGTGGGCATGGCGACGATTCTTCCTCACGCGGCGAAGCAGGTTCGTCGCTTTGAAGAACAGTTGCTCGGTCAAATCAACCAGTGGGGCTACGACGAGATCATTCTTCCCACATTCGAGTATCTCGATGTCTTGGCGCCAGGGCTTGAGCCGGAGCTGATCGAGCACTGCTATCAATTCGTCGATCGTACGACGGGGCGGACGCTCCTCCTTCGCCCGGATGCCACGGCGCAGATTGCCAGGACGGTGGCCATGGGGCTGACGGGCGCGACAGTACCGCTGCGCCTTTCCTATCGAACGTCCGTATTTCGCTATGAGCAGGAACATGCCGGGCGTGGCCGGGAAATATTTCAGGTCGGAGCCGAACTGATCGGCCTCAATGATGTCGCGAGCGACAGCGAGGTCATCGATTTGATGATCGAGTGTCTCCATACGATCGGGCTCCAGTCCTTCAAGGTGGCTCTCGGACATGTGGGGTTCATTAAAGCACTGCTGTTGCGATCAGGACTGTCTGTGCAGGGGCAGAAGTTGGCTGAGCAGGCTGCCGCGCGGAAGGATCTGCCGAGACTTGAGGAGATCCTTGCGAGTGAACCTATTTCAAAGACAGCGGCCCGCGCCATACGGGAAGCGCCTGAGTTGTATGGTCAAGAGGAAGTGCTGGCACGCGGGCGAGTGCTCGCGGCCGGCAATCAGGCATTGACGGCTCCTCTCGAACGGCTTGCACAGGTGTATCGGCTGCTTTGTGAGGCAGGTCATCGGGATTCGTTGCTTCTTGATCTGGGAGAGTTCCGGGGATTCGACTATTATGATGGTGTGGTGTTTGACGTGTTTGCTGAAGGGATGGGGGCGGAATTAGGCGGCGGCGGACGTTATGATCACTTGATCGGTCGATTCGGCAGGCCGTTGCCCTCAACCGGTTTCGGTTTGGACGTCGATCGGCTTTTTCGCACGATCGAGTTTCCCGATGAGGGATCGGCCTCAGCTCGTGTGGACTATCTTGTCGCCGCGCCAAGCCGGGCTACTCGTCGATTGACGGCGGTTGCAGCCCAGTTGCGTAGAATTCGCGTTCGAGTTGTGCAACAGACGATGAAAGGGAGCGATGCGGCGCTTGTCTCTGCTGCCGTGAAGGCTGGGTTGGCTCAGCAGGCAGCAACAGTGGTGGTGATCGGTGCGCCGGGCGTGAGTCCTGATGAGGTGCTGGTGGTTGAGTCTTTCGCGACCCAGCGGCAAGGCCGACGAACCGGCAATCTGGGTCGTCTCTCGAAGAAGATGGAGCTTGCCGAACTGGTGTCATCAGCTCGCCGGCAGGTTAAGGAGCGGTCATGAAATCGTTGTCAGCGGCCGATCTGTCCCAGCCTAAGCTGCCTCCTCAGAATCTGGAGGCCGAGCAGTCGGTGCTCGGCGCAGTTCTCCTCGATAATAGTGCGATGGCCAAGGCGATGGAATTGCTGGTCGAAGAAAACTTTTATCGTACGTCAAATCGGAAGATCTATCGTGCGATGCTGGAGTTGTCGGACGTGGGAGAAGTCATCGATCAGATTACGCTGACGGAACGGTTGAAGGCGCAGGGAGAAATAGAAGCCGTCGGTGGTGCAGCGTATTTAGCGGAACTTGTACAGAGCGTCGCCAGCTCCGCCAATATCCGCTACCACTGCAAGATCGTGCGCGACAAGGCGTTGCTGAGAGAGCTGATCCATACGTCCACCGAAGTGCTCACGCGCGGGTACGAAGGCACGTCTTCGGTCGATGACCTGCTCGATTTTGCGGAACGGTCGGTGTTCAGCATCGTCCAGGGAAAACTGGATCGGTCGTTCACTCCCATTAATTCCATCATTAAGGAAAGTCTCGACCTTGTCGACAAACTGTCGAAGCGAAAAGAACATATCACAGGTGTCCCCACAGGCTTTTACGATCTCGACGACATCACGGCGGGACTCCAGCCGTCCGATCTCGTGGTGATCGCGGGGCGACCCAGCATGGGAAAGACCAGCCTGGCGCTGGGGATGGCAGCCTATGCCTCCATTCACGCGGGTACCGTGGTCGGAATTTTCAGTCTGGAAATGTCCAAGCCGCAGATCGTCCTTCGCATGTTGAGTTCAGAGGCGCGAGTGGATTCGCATGGTCTACGAACCGGCAAGCTTCAGAAAGAGGACTGGTGGCGTCTTGCGGAAGCGGCTGGCCGGTTAGAGCAAGCGCCGATCTTTATCGACGATACCGGCGGCATCACGGTGCAGCAGATGCGGGGTAAAGCGCGCCGGTTGAAAGCAGAACGGGGGCTGGATCTCTTGATCGTCGACTACCTCCAGCTGATGCAGGGGCGAAGCGACTCGGAGTCCCGTCAGCAGGAAATCTCCGATATCTCTCGCTCGCTCAAGGCGTTGGCAAAAGAACTGAACGTGCCGGTCGTCGCACTGTCGCAGCTCAGCCGTGCCGTGGAGGCGCGGAAACCGCCGGTTCCCATGCTGGCGGATCTCCGTGAGAGCGGCGCGATCGAGCAGGATGCCGACGTCGTCATGTTCATCTACCGCGAAGACGTGTATGATCAGAATTCCGAACGGAAAGGTATTGCCGATATTCTCGTGAGTAAACATCGAAACGGCCCGATCGGGAGAAAGGAGCTCTTTTTCCACGACCGCTTTGCGAAGTTCGAGAGCCTCGACAACCGAGAAGTCGTTTGACCCCGTGCCACCTCACTCGTATAATCTTTCTCACCACCACCAGATCTGAGTCTGCCAAGAGGAGCGTGTAATTGTTCACGACGCGAGTCATTCTGAGCCGAACGGCGAACAGTCGAGTTTCCGCATTGACCTCCAGCGGTATGTGCTGGTTACTTTCTCTGATGGTGGTGGCCTGCGTGAGTGTGCCTCAGACGCCTGAAAAGATACCCGCTTCTGCCAATACGCCGAAGTCGGTTTCTTCGACTCATTCCCCTAATGCGACTGCAGCCTATCATTTTATGTTGGGGTACCAGGCCGAGCTTGCACAGGGCATGGATCGTGCGATTCAAGAATATCAAGCCGCACTGAAGGCGGATCCGTCGTCTCAGTCTGTGAAGGCCAGGCTGGCCAGTCTTTATTTTTCACTGGGCGATATGCCGAATGCTGTCAACTATGCGGACCAGGCGGCGGAGGGTCTGAGCCAAGACGGTCAGTTGCTCACACAGATGGCAGGGATTCTTGCCAGTGCGGGGCAAGGGGAACGTGCAGTGAAACTATTGGATCGCGCGATCGAGATTGATCAGACCTCCGGCGATCCCTATTTTACGAAGGGACTGTTGCTGCTGAGTCTGAAACGGCAGCCTGAAGCGGAGCAGGCCATTCGAGCCGGGTTGGCGCGGGCGCCCGATTCTGCCGTCGGGTATTATCACCTGGGGCGCATCCTGCTCGATGCGGAGAAAGGGGAGGAGGCCGCAGCGAGTTTGGAACGGGCGATTGCGGTGAACGCCTCGTTTGAACCAGCCTATCTTGCATTGGCTTCGGTGTATGAATCGCAGAAGGCTCCGGATCGAGCGATTGCCGTGCTGCGAAAATATCTCCAGACGGTGAATTCTCGGAGCCGGGATATCCGGCATCAGTTGGTTCGGCTCTATGTCGCGACCAAGGATTATCAGGGAGCCAGGAAAGAGTTGACTGATTTGCTGGCGGAGGACCCGTCGGACACTGATGCTCAGCTTCGCCTGGCGCTCCTGTATGGAGAGGAAAAGGAATATCCCAAGGCGATCGACCAACTGATCCAGATTCTGAAGGCACGCCCGACGGAACTCAAAATCAGAGATTATCTTGGGTATCTCTACGAGGAGTCCAAAGATACGAAGAAGGCCATCGAGACGTATACGTTTAACGTCCAACTCGAGCCGTCTTATTTCGAGGGGCATTTGCATCTTGGCCTGTTGTTCTATCGATTGAAGCAATTTCCCGATGCCGTGACGCACTTGACGAAAGCCATCACGATTAATCCTAAAGCGCCTGAAGCCCACATTGTTCTGGGGTTGACGTATCTCCAGAAGGATCAGTTCGACGATGCGGCAAAGGCTTTGGAGGAAGGCATCGACCATAACCCCAAGAATGCCGATTTGCACTTCAATCTCGGGACAGTCTACGACAAGCTCAATCGATTCGATGATGTCGTGCGCGTGATGGAGACGGCAATCAAGCTGGACCCCCATCACGCCGATGCACTCAATTATCTGGGGTATAGCTACGCAGAGCGGGGCGTCAAGATCGACCAAGCCTTATCTTTGACCAAGCGGGCTGTCGCGCTTAAACCGAGCAATGGGTATTATATCGATAGCTTAGCTTGGGCCTTGTTTAAATCAGGAATGCTCACTGAAGCGTTAACGGAAATAAAGCGTGCTGTGGCGCTTGCCGAGGATGACCCGGTGCTCTATGAGCATCTCGGTGATATCTATGCCACGCAACGAAACCTCTCAGAAGCCCGTGAGTCCTGGCTTCGTGCCCTGGAGCTTGACCCATCCAATAGTAAGTTGATGGACCGATTCCGCGAACTGGGAATGGGAGACCCGGCACAAGAAGAACGTATTCAACAGGCCAAACGGCGTGTGCCTGAAAAGATACAGAGTCAGTAGGACAGCACAGCGCGTGCGCCAGGATTAGTTGAAAAATGAAGCTCCTCGCAGCAAGCTGCGGGGAGCTTCATTGAAGGCATTCTCCACGGTTTTATCAGGCCGAATACAGTCGAGCTGTACGCTTCGCCGATCGGCCTGGCGTCCCATTCAGCGCTCGATCGAGAGCCCAGCCCACCGTCTTATTCGACATACGAAAACCGACTTCTCGTACAGGGCTTTGCCGATTCCAGGTATCCATGACCGTCGCTATCCAAAACGGCCGTCCATCGGCCAGGGTATCATGCACAAAATCCATACTCCACCGCTCCGTGGGGCCCGCTGGTGTCGGAGCCGGGCCTCGGTGGAGGGCGATGGGCTTCCGCTGCCGCACGCGCCTCCGCAGCTGCACGCCCTTCAGTCGATAGAGCCGTCGTACCCGCTTGCGGCTCAACGGCCAGCCCTCACGCCGGAGCAACACCCAGATGCACAGATACCCAAACCGAGGGCGCGCATGGGCGAGATCACAAATGCGGAGCCGGAGACCCGACTGATCCTTGGTTCGACTCCGTCGACACCAGGCTGCTCGACTGAACTGTGCCGACCGACAGGCCTGCAGGCAACTGGCCTGGAAGGTGTCTTGAAACCAACCAGCCAGTTCTCGGCGGTGGGCGGGCCTCAGACTGTTTTTCGCAGCTCCTACGACAGCCTAGGCTTGTCGAGCGAGAGGTCGTCCACCAGCCGTTTCAACCGGCTGTTTTCTTGTTCGACCTGCCGCAGGCGGCGGAGTTCGCTCATGCCGAGGTGCGCGTACTTCTTTTCCCATATATAGAACGTGGCGTCGCTGCCACCGAGTTGCCGACAGAGGTTTCCGCTGGGCGTGCCCGCTTCATGGGTCCGCTCCTTTCGTCGAGGACCGCCGAAGCCGCCATCGTACTCTAGTCTGATCCTGCCGTCGTTTTCGATGGAGATCTCAGCACCGTGGGCCTCAGCCTCAAGACGACCGATTGCCTGGAGTCGTTCAATGCCCAATACGGGCAACTGACCGACAAAGTGGATCGCTGGCGCACGTCGGAATAGAAACACCGCTGGGTCGCGAGTGCTATCCTGGCATCGAACCCCGCTTGCGGTGGATCAAAGGCTACCGGCATCTGGCCTAGCTCCACGCGGCGTTGCAGCGGGAAACCCAGCATGATGACGTGACCGATGCCCGCATTGTCTGACCTCAAGGAGCCAGGGATTACCATGGATTGCATGCTGACCGTCGCTCCACGGGCAAACACGGAAGTCGAGTTTCAGGCCGAGGGGCAAACGATCTCCCTGTCCGCGGGAACGACGCATCACCCACGTGGGAGGCCGCTTCGCAATTTCAACATGTGATTGACTCTGGTAATAAAGCGTCTATCGTAACAAGGTAAGATGTCTATATCGATCTTGACCAGCGAAGGTAAAACAACTACCCCAAGGATGTTCGGGTCGGTCGAACCCATAGTGAAATGAAAGAGCGGGGTATTCAGCCGATTCTCACGCGTATTGTCCAAGTTATCAGCCGATTTCAGCCGGATGAGTCGAACCGGATTCTGTTGTTTGGTTCCCGGGCAACGTTGGAAGTCGCTCCGAACTCAGACATCGACATTGCCATTGAATAGGCACTACGACGGCTCCAAGAGGTATTGGTAGAGCCGGAATTTGCGCTCGTTCGGGATGCTGCGATTAAACGGTTCGAATTTACCTATGAATTGGTGTGGAAGGCCGTGCAGAGGGTGTTGTGGGATCAGGGAGTCTTGTGCCATTCGTCTAAGGGGTGTCTGAGCGAAACCTTCACTTGTGGGCTTGCTCAAGACAACCCACTTTGGATTCGAATGATCGAAGACCGCAGTTTTACGGTGCATACCTATAATGAGAGCATGCCCGTAGCGATTTATCGGAGCCTCAAGGAGTATGAGCTGCTCTTCAGGAGTTACTTAAGGGCCTTAGGAGCGCCTTGGAACTGCCGTGACCGTACGTGCCACGTGGCAGCAACTACGAACCTCGACCATGTTTTATCACGTACATAGTCCGGCTGCTCCCTCACCTTCAACACGAGTCGGTAACAATAGTCACGCCAGATCAACTTTTCTTGTTCAGACCCTATTTGAATACTGAAGAGAAACGTTACACCAATTTGAGCTCACTGGAGAAGCGATTATGAGCATGTCTAGTACGCGTAGTGAAAGAATCCCGCCAGTAGCCGTCATCGGGGCCGGTTACTGGGGGAAGAATCTTGTGCGCAATTTTCACGATCTAAATGCGCTGGGAGCTGTGTGCGACAGCGATCCGGAGCGGTTGGAATCGTTCAAACAGCAATATCCCTCGGCAAAGATGTTCAATGCTTATTCGGACGTCCTGAGAGATGTGGCGATACGAGCGGTGGCGATTGCGACGCCGGCCGAGGCGCATGCAGATGCGGTGAGAGAGGCTTTGCTGGCCGGGAAGGATGTATTCGTAGAAAAGCCACTTTGTCTCTCTGTTGAAGAAGGGGAAGGGCTCGTCGCGCTTGCCAAAAAAAATGACCGAATCCTGATGGTGGGACACCTTCTTTGGTATCATCCGGCAGTGCTCAAACTAAAGGAACTCATTGCTGCTGGAGAGTTGGGGAGAATCCAATACATCTACTCTAATCGTTTGAATCTCGGGAAAATTCGGCGAGAAGAAAATATTCTGTGGTCGTTCGCGCCACACGATATCTCGGTGATCCTGGGGTTGCTGAACGAAATGCCGGAGCGCGTCAGGGCTCAAGGAGGGAATTATCTCCACCACCACATTGCCGATGTCACGATGAGTCTCCTTTCTTTTGCCAGTGGGGTCAAGGCGCATATCTTTGTCTCGTGGCTGCATCCGTTCAAAGAGCAGAAATTGATCGTTGTGGGCGATCGCAAAATGGCCGTGTTCGATGACGTGGAGAAAAAGGACAAGTTACTGCTCTATCCACACTCCATTGACTGGAAAAACAATATCCCCATTGCGAACAAGGCGGACGCCCAGCCGGTCGAACTTGATCAGGGAGAGCCCCTTCGAACCGAATGTCTCCATTTCCTAGATTGCGTTGCCAGCCGAACGCGACCAAGAACTGATGGGGATGAGGGCCTACGGGTGTTGTCCGTACTGCATCGTTGCCAACAGGCGTTGGAGAAAGAGTCCCACCGTCAGGAGCAGCACGCACCACATGCGGAGAAGAAGTATTTTGTGCATGAGTCGGCATTTGTTGACGGCGGCGTCGAGATTGGAGAAGGCACCAGCATTTGGCACACTTCGCATATTTTGAAGGGATCTCAAATCGGGAAGAACTGCAAGATCGGTCAGAATGTGGTGGTCGGTCCCAACACGACGGTTGGGAATGGAGTGAAGATCCAGAACAACGTGTCCGTCTACGAGGGTGTGACATTGGAAGACTTTGTTTTTTGCGGCCCCTCCATGGTCTTTACCAACGTGTTTAACCCGCGAAGCGAAATCCCCAGAATGAATGAACTTCGACCGACGCTGGTCAAAAAAGGGGCGACGTTAGGCGCCAATTCAACAATTCTCTGTGGCATCACGATCGGACAGTATGCCTTAATAGGCGCCGGTTCCGTGGTGACCAAAGCTGTGCCCGATCATGCGCTTGTCGTAGGCAATCCAGGCCGGCAGACTGGATGGATGTGTGTCTGCGGCGTGAAGCTCGTCATCAAAGGCAAGAAGGCAACTTGTCCATCCTGTAAAAAGCCGTATGCAGTCACTGTCAGTGGAATAAAAGCCATCTAACACCTATTGAGGAGAATCTATGGGGGTTCCACTACTTGATTTGAAAGCACATCACGAGCCGCTGCATAAAGAAGTCATGGCTGCGATTGAACAGACATTTCGGGACCAAGCTTTTATTCTGGGTCCGGAAGTGGGCAAATTAGAAGAACGCGTCGCTTCCTATTGTCAGACTCAGTTCGGAATTGGTGTGTCATCGGGAACTGATGCGCTTCTCATTGCACTGATGGCAATAGGGGTTGGCCCTGGAGACGAAGTCATCACCACGCCCTATTCCTTCTTTGCGACAGCGGGGGCTGTCGCTCGGCTCGGTGCCAAGCCTGTTCTAGTCGATATCGATCCCACCACATACAATATTGATCCTTCAAAAATCAATAAAGCGATTACGTCAAAGACCAAAGCCATGATTCCGGTACATCTCTATGGCCAGTGCGCCGATATGGGACCGATTCTTGATCTCGCGCAGAGGCACAATCTGAAAATCATTGAAGATGCGGCCCAGGCCATCGGTGCGGAATACCGTGACGGTCGACGGGCTGGGGGAATGGGAACGGTTGGGTGCCTTTCTTTTTTCCCCAGCAAAAACTTGGGAGCATTGGGCGACGGTGGTATGGTGGTCACGAACGATCAGGAATTGGCTGAACGCATCAAAGTGTTGCGTGTTCATGGTGGAAAGCCGAAATATTACCATAAGATGATCGGAGGGAATTTTAGGCTCGATACGATCCAGGCCGCGGTGCTGAATGTGAAATTGAATTATTTGGACGACTGGACCAGGCGGCGCCAAGAAAATGCGCACCGGTATGAAGCTCTCTTTCAGCAGAGCGGATTGGTGCAGAAAGAAAAAGTCCGACTGCCTGAGCCGGTCTATCGTGACTCAGGAGCCACGCACTACCACATTTATAATCAGTTCGTGCTTCGAGTCGAAAAGCGCGATGATCTCATGGGGTATCTCAAACAACAAGGGATCGGAACAGAAATTTATTATCCGGTCCCGTTCCATCTGCAAGAGTGTTTTCGATATATCGGGCATAAAGAAGGCGACTTTCCAGAGTCGGAACGCGCGGCCAGAGAGACCGTCGCGATTCCGATCTACCCCGAGCTGGCTGCTGAGCAGCAAGTTGAGGTGGTCAAGGCGATCAGTGACTTCTATCAAAAGCGTTCTGCCTAAGTGGCGAGTGCTCCTTGAGTTGCCGCTGGTATGAAGCCTGTGCGGAAGCGGTCCCGGAGGTCAGCAGCCCCTGTGGCGCCAGCAGGTCTACGAGCGGCCGACCTACACGGAAGCCAGGGCCGCCTTGTGGCAGCTTCGGCGGAGCTGGGGACCATCAATCGGTCGGCAGCGGCCAGTGTAGAGGAAGGCTTGGAGGAAACCCTGACGCTGCATCGGCTGAGTGCCTTCGGCACCTTGAGCCTCAGTCTCAAGACGACCAATTGCCTGGAGTCGTTCAACGCCCAATACGGGCAACTGACCGACAAGGTGAATCGCCGGCGCACGTCGGAATAGAAACACCCGCTGGGTCGCGAGTGTTATCCTGGCATCGAACCCCGCTTGCGGCGGATCAAAGGCTACCGGCATCTGGCCCAGCTCCACGCGGCGTTGCAGCGGGAAATCCAGCATGATGACGTGACCGATGCCCGCATTGTCTGATCTCAAGGAGCCAGGGAATACTATGGATTGCATGCTGACCGTCGCTCCACGGGCAAACACGGAAGTCGAATTTCAGGCGTGGTGTTATATACGACGATCCAGAATCGTCCGGAAAGTCCGACCCAGGCATTGTCCGATGCGCGAAACTGAGGGGGGATGGCCCGTTCGACTTCCCGCATATTCAATGGGTGGAGAAGGCCCGCTGCTCGGGCCAGTTCCAAGCTGCCGGCGTCGTTGGTAATGAACAGATCTGCCGAGGTGCGATCGCCTTCGGCTTTCAGCCGATTGACCAATTCCGTTGTGCCCGACGACAAGAGATTGATTTGAATGCCGGTACTAGCCGTAAAGGCGTCGAGCACCGGCTTGATGAGCCGTTCCGAGCGACCGGAGTAGATCGTCAATGAATCGGCGGCTTGGGCTGAAGGCAAGAAGATGGTAGTCGAAAAGAATAAAAGAAAAATTGCGAGGATCGTTCGGGTGAACATTGGAAGGAGGTTTGCGAATGACATGTGAATGTCCTTATGAAATTGAAATTGATAAGCTGTCTCAAAATGATACTAAAAAAAAGCCAGCCCGTCAATGACGGAACGATACCGAGGTCCACATAGAGTGCGTCCGCGCGATAGCCGAGCGTGAGCAGAATGTTCCAGAGCGCCAGACTGTCCTTCCCTCCTGACACCGCCACGAGAATCCGTTCGTCCTTCCCGAACATCCACTCCGACTTGATCGCCCGCGCCACCTGATCGTGGACAAAGCCGTTGAAGCAGCCTTTGCAGAAGGCCGCATTATGCCGCGGAAGATCGATCACCGCTTTGGTTTTACATTTGGTGCAATTCATGCGGGGCTCGTGAAAGGTGAAACGTGAAAGGTGAAACGTGGTGAACCGCCGGAGATGACCGGTCGGATCTCGATCTGATCGCCGTCGTAGAGCATCTCGTCTTCGGTCACGAGATCGTCGCCTTTAATCACCAAGTGCGCTTCGACGACGAGATTCAGCTCGCGCAAGAGTTCTTTGACCTTCTTGGGCCCTTTGACTTCGACGGTTCTGGCTGGATGGCTGAGTTGGACGTGCATGGGAGGATCTTAAGCTTCCATGCCTGCAGGGGGCAAGGGGTGGCGTTCGTGAGGCGCGAGGGGTTAGGGATGAAATGTTATCAGGAGTGGGCAAGCGAGATTCAGCAACATATCGCCTTACGCCTCACGTGTTACACCTTACGGTGCCTAGATCGCCGCCTCCCGCAGAAACTTTGCCGATTCTTCCGGCGCCACAGGATTGATGTAGAACCCGGTGCCCCATTCGAAGCCGGCGACTTGCGTGAGCTTGGGAATAATCTCGATGTGCCAATGGTAGAAATCCCCGGTTTTCTCGTGGAGGGGAGAACTATGGAGGATAAAGTTGTAGGAGGGCTTTGAGAGGACCTTATCCATCCGTCGCAGTGCTTCCGAAAGAATCGGCGCAAGGAACTCGAATTGTGTTTTCTGGCTCTCTTCGAAGTGGCCGGCGTGGCGCTTTGGGAGAATCCACATTTCGAAGGGAAAGCGTGGAGCGTAGGGAGTGACGCAGAGGAACTCGGGATTTTCCGCCACGATACGATCGCCGTCCGAGAGGTCCTGCCGGAGGATATCGCAGTAGATACAGCGTTCTTTTTGCTCATAATGAGCCCGGCACCCATCGATTTCCTCGAATACGCTGGTCGGGATGATCGGCAGGGCGATGAGTTGTGAGTGGCTGTGTTCCAGTGTGGCGCCGGCTGACGCTCCATGGTTCTTGAAAATCAGAATGTAACGGAACCGCACGTCTTTCTTGAGATCGATCATGCGGTCGCGATAGGCCCACAACACGTCCTCGACTCGTTTGGTCGGCATGTCGGCCAGGCTTTCCTTGTGGTTGGGGGTTTCGATGATGACTTCATGGGCCCCGATCCCATTCATGCGATCATAGAGGCCGAGGCCTTGGCGATCGAGCGTGCCTTCGATTTGGAGTGCGGGAAACTTATTCGGCACGACACGCACGGTCCAGTTCGGGCTATTGGATTCCACCGGCTGTGGCCGATAGGCCATAATTTCTTTCGGCGTCAGTCGTTCCTGCCCCGGGCAAAAGGGGCAGAGCGTTGCGGCCAACGGGCGAGCGGTTTGCACGGGAACGAAGTCGTGAGGCCGAGCGCTACGTTCCGTCGAAATAATGACCCACCGACCGACAATCGGATCACGTCTGAGATCGGGCATTTCCACCTCCAAACTCGTGAAAGGTAAACGGTAAAACGTGAAACGTCAGATGTAAAATATCGGTCCTTGTCCCAGTGCTGGATCGTTTCACGTCTAACGTTTCACCTTTCACGCGTATAATCAGACTCGCCATAGAGTTGCTTCGAACTCCGGACCTGGGACTAGAAATGTCGCAGGCTTGTGGTGTGGATACCGTGCGATTTCCAAATGATGTTCCAATACCAGAATGGTCAAGTGGATTTCCTGTCCGGCTATGAGCTGTAGCTCCTTGAATGGCACAGCCAGTTCGATAATCTTCTGATGACACATCGATTGGTAGGAACCGATCTCTTGCCAGGGGCCACTGGCAAGTTTCTGTGAAAGCACAAACTGGTGTTGTTCTGATGGCTCGAGTGAAAACGACAGGCGGTAGAGGTGCTCGGGCGTCTGTATCTGCAACTCGACCGTAAGCCCTGCCTGGCGTGGTTGTGATTGCTCGTCCGGATCGAGCCGGAGATAGAGCTGGTCGAGACTCCAGCCGAATTGGATGTCAGTCCATATCCCTTCGGCTTTCCACATGGCGCCGAGCGGCGGCTGAGTCTTGATCCTGCCTGCTCCGCGCCATTCAAAAAAGTCTGTCACCTGTCCATCGATGGAGGGGGTGAGCAAGGCGAGGGGCATGGTGACGAGGTCGGCATCCGGCACACCGCGGAGCTGACAGATCGGCTGATTCAACTGATCTGGTGGCGTCAGGCCTGCAATCGTCCACACGTTTCGAAGGTGGGTTCGAAAGAGCCGGTCGAACTCTGCTTTGTAGTCGGTATCGAAGTCGTCCCCATACCACCAGAACCAATCGCTGCCTTCGGCGGCATAAAGCTCGTCCCAGGCGGCTTGTGCGCGATCCGAGGGGAGCGATGAAGAAATCTCGGCCAGGCGAGATCGAGTTTGGCCCACCAGGTCCCACCCTCGATTGTCCTCCTGGTGGCCGATCCAGATTTTATAGTCCTGATTGATCCAGGAACCTGAATGCAAGTGGCTGATCCGGTGTGTGGCGGGCGAGGCTTGGAGCGCTTCGGAGATCGTGGCGGTGGTGGCGCGAACGGCATCGCTATCGAGCGCGCCGGTTGAGCAGGCCTTGTAGAGGAGTGAGAGAAACTGTTCGCCTCCCTCGTGGTAGTGCTCCCATGGGTTTTCCCCGTCCAGCACAATCGCGATGGTGATCTGTTCTTGCGGCGTGTCGCATATGATCTGGCGCAGCCGGCGAAGCACATCTTCGGCTGCCATCTCAGGAGTGGTCTTGTGGTAGACAAACCCGAAGGCATCGGAGATCTCCCGATCGCGAAACAGTATCGTGACGTCTTGGTTTTCCGATCCGACCTGGTACGGCTGATAGAGATCCCGGTGGCGTTCCCAGGGTTGCTGGGCCGCAGCAAGCGAGCGAGCGAGGATGCCTTCGTCGGTTGCCAGCCAGCGCAGTCCGACCTTCGGCAACATCGGAATCAGTTCCGGACAGACGGAGCCTTCCGATGGCCAGAGGCCCACGGGAGCCCGACCGAATGTGGCGCGGTGAAAATCGACGGCGCGTTGCAGCTGTGTCTCTGCATCTTCCGGCGCATGGAATCGTGAGGGGAGTGGGAGATCCGGTCTGGCGCGGCGAGTCAAGTCAGTATCGATGACGAGCGGCAGGATCGGATGAAAGAAGGGGGTCGTCGTCAGCTCGATTTGCTCCCGCTCCATCAGTCGTCGATAGAGCGGAACAATGTCCTGCACGGCCACGAGTTGGAGCGCCAACACCTCTTGTTTCTCTTCTTCCGTGAAGCCTCGGTTCTTCTGACGCAACGCAGCCAGGCGAGGATAACGACTGACGGCGCCGTAGCCGAACCAGGCGAGGTTGTGCCACGTTTGCAAATCAAGAAAGTCCTGCGTAGAAAACTGCCGCGCAATCCGTTCCAAGTCCTGGCCATAGACGTCGGTCCCGCGCTTCACCAGTAATTCATGATAGCGAGGGTATGGGCGCACCATCGTGGCCCAATTGGCGGAGAAAAAATGCCGAATGAGAAAGGCCTTCTCTTCCGGGCGAAGGTCTGCCGCCGGACGCTGGGCATATTCCAGAAAGAGATCGCGCACCGCTCCCGATCCGATTTCTTGAAGCTGCCGCAGGAGCGACGGTGTAAAGTTGAATGTGGCTTTGACCGAGGGAAACTTCTCCAGTCCATAGGCCATATCATAATAGGCTTTGGTGGCATGCAGCCGCACCCAGGGCATGCTGGCAGAACCCGCGACGGGGTCCGTGTAATACGGTTGATGCATATGCCAGAGAAAACAGATGTGGGCAGTCTTCATGATCGCATGCTAATTGTAGTGAGAATCAAAATTCAGTATGTCATAGAGATAAAGAGCCTGCAATAAATAGAGAGAGGCCAGAGTGAATTACGCAATTCGGCAAGGTGTGTCCGTTCAGGTGTTTTGGTACTGGTTGCCGGCGGTGCTGTATGCCGGAATGATTTTTTACCTGTCGTCCCAGTCGCATCCCGACGAACAGCTGCCATCGTTCGTGCTCAAAGACGTCAGTGACAAAGTCTTGCATGCAGTGGAGTATGCCGGTCTGGCCGTACTGTGCTATCGCGCGTTTCGATGGGCGGCAGGGCCTTCTGTCGCTCGGCAGGCACTCGTGCTGGCGGTTGTCACGGCTTCGATCTATGGCATCACGGACGAAGTGCATCAATTCTTTGTTCCCTTCCGTGAATCAAGCTGGCTGGATTGGCTGGCCGATACGGCCGGCGCAGCCATTGGGGCATTGAGTTGGCGGTTTATCAAGTCGGAGTGAGGCGCTTCTCAGGGCAGTGACTAAACCCACCCCTTACTGCGCGCATAGTTTCGTCGTTTCTCTTTTCCATCTCTTTGGAAGGGTCGTCAGGGTGACTCCGACTGTGGCCGTTGAACGAGCACATTCTTATCGTGCGCGTTCCGGGAGCACGGGAGTCGCCCTGACGATCCTTCCCTTTTCTTCCTTTGAGTGACAAGATTTCCCCTCACCAGTATAATGCGCATCCAATGACCACCGTGAATCCTGCCACTCCCAAACAGCCACTCGCTTTGCCGGATCGTACTCTCGTGGCTGCTACGGTTGAAGCGAGGCTTCCCTTCAAGGGACAATTCAAAGCCCTCACACCTTTAGCGGGTGACGCCTCCAACCGCCGATATTTTCGCATCGAGTTGACCGGGGGCGCTGCTCGCTCGGTGATTCTCATGCAGTTAGCCGAGCCGGAGGCCTTCAAGCAATCGGAAGAAGCTGTCAGCGGAGCGGCTCATCAGGTCACCGAATTACCGTTTCTGAACATCCTTTCCCATTTGTCCAAAGTCGACACCTCCGTTCCTTGCCTTTATCACTACGATCAATCGGCGGGGTTGCTCTATCTCGAAGATTTTGGCGACCTCACCTTAGCGGAAGCCTGTCGTGAAGCAAGCGCAGCAGATGTGGAAGCGCGGTATACTCAGGCCGTCGATGCTCTCGCACAGATGCAATCGAAGGCCACTTCACAGGCCGACCCGAATTGCCTCGCCTTCCACCGGAGTTTCGATGCGCCGCTCCTCATGTGGGAGTTCGACCATTTTCTGGAGTATGGGATTGTCGCGAGGCAGGGCAAACCGATGTGCGCCGACGATTACCTGCCGATCCGTGGCGAATTCGAAAAGATCGCCGAGTTGCTCGCCGGCCAACCGCGAGTGTTCGTCCACCGGGACTATCACTCGCGTAACTTGATGGTTGATGACAAACGCTTAGGGGTGATCGACTTTCAAGACGCGTTGATGGGGCCGGCCACGTACGACCTTGCTTCGCTGTTACGCGACGCCTATATCGAGCTCGATGAGGCGCTGATCGACCGCTTGATCAATCGTTTTCTCGATGGTTTGGCGACGCATCGGCAGGTATGGACCGACCGAGAGACCTTCCGCCGCCTGTTCGACCTGACAAGCATTCAACGGAACCTCAAGGCAGCAGGGCGATTCGTCTACATCGATCGTGTCAAAGGCAATCCCAAGTTTCTTGCCGACATTCCGCGTGTCTTGGGTTATGTCAAACGCAATCTCCAGAAGTATCCTGAACTGGCCACGTTACGGAAGCACCTCACCCCCTACGTGCCGGAATTGCAATGAATGCCATGAGGCGTGAGACGTTAGGCGTCAGGCGATGGGGAATTGAAACCCTTCACCCCTTACCCCTTACGCTTCACGAGGCTCCATGAAAGCCATGATCCTCGCAGCGGGTTTGGGGACTCGTCTGAGACCGCTCACGAACACGATTCCCAAGCCACTTCTTCCCATCGCAGGCACGCCGCTGATCGTCTGGAATCTTTTGCTGCTGAAGCGGTACGGATTCCACGATGTGGTGATCAATCTGCACTACCTCGGGGCGATGATCGAGCAGGTGTTGGGCAATGGCTCGCGGTATGGACTGCGGATCATCTATTCGCACGAACCAGTCATTTTAGGTACGGGAGGCGGCCTCAAGGAGGCAGAGCCGCATTTTTCTGGAGAGTCGGTTTTGGTGCTCAACGGCGATACGCTCGTGGATCTCGACCTTGGTGCGCTCTGTCAGTTCCATCAAGAACGCGCGGCTGTCGCCACGCTGGTTCTACGAAAAGATCCTGAGGCGGCACGGTGGGGCCTTGTGGAAATGGATTCGGACCACCGCATCGTGCGAATCACCGGGCGTGGACGCGAAGATCGGGCGCCGACCCAGCCTCGTATGTTTGCCGGGATTCATGTGCTCCATCCGCGACTCTTGCGAGATGTGCCGAAGGGTGTGGCTTCGACCGTCATCGATCCCTATGTGGCAGCGATTCAGCAGGGAGAAAACGTGTTCGGGTATGATTGTGAGGGATATTGGTCGGACATCGGAACGCCGGAGCGTTATGCGCAAGCCGAACAAGATGCATCAGCCGGTCGTATTACCTTGGCGACAAGACAACTGCCTGCATAGCAGGATGCTGAAAAAGTCCGCCAGCTTCGTTCTCGGCTCATCGAAATCCTCAACGTACCCCTGAGGGTACGCCTCCGGTTTCGACTCGCCTGCGGCCTTGCTGGACGAACTTTTTGAGCATCCTGCGGGAACGCTTTTCTGTTATGCGTAGTCGGATTATCGATATTTTCGCTTGTCTCAATAATTTTTCCATAGCCTGCTACGGCTACTCCGGTTCCTCTTTCTCCTTCTGTTGTTTCAACAATCTGGCCAGATAGGTGCGTTGGAGTTTGAGGCGGTCTGCGGCTTTGCTCTGGTTGCCACCCGCTTCCTCGATCGCTCGCTCGATAATGTAGCGGCTATGGGCTTCTATCGACTCGTGGTACGGGAGTGAGAGGTGGGGGGGAAGTTCTCCCGGCATGGTGCGGCCCATGGCATCTAACGAGAGCATGTCGGTTTCGATGGTGTCCGATTGGTTCAAGACGACGGCTCGTGCGACGACGTTTTCCAATTCGCGAATGTTTCCTGGCCAAGGGTACCGGCTCATGGCTTCCATGGCTGCGAGGCTGAACATCATCCCGGGGCGTTTCGCCTCCCTGGCATGCCGGTTCAAGAAAAACTTGGCCAGAGCAGGGAGGTCATCGGGTCGTTCGCGGAGCGGGGGCAGGGTGAGGCTGATGACATTCAGCCGGAAAAAGAGGTCCTCGCGAAACTGACCGGCCTTCACAGCCTGTTGGAGGTTTTTGTTCGTGGCGGCAATGATCCGAATATTGACCGAGACGAGACGTGTGCCGCCGACTCGATGGAACTCTCTATCCTGGAGTACACGCAAGAGCTTGGCTTGCAGCGGGAACGACATGTCTCCGATCTCGTCCAGGAAGATCGTACCTCCCTCCGCCATCTCCAATTTGCCCTTTTGCAGGCGATCCGCGCCGGTGAAGGCGCCACGCTCATGTCCAAAGAGTTCGTTCTCGAGCAGCGTTTCCGTGAGGGCGACACAGTTGATGACCACCAGCGGCATGTTCTGCCGCAGACTCCATTGATGGATGGAACGGGCGAAAAGTTCTTTCCCTGTCCCGCTTTCCCCAAGCAGCAACACGCTGGCATCGGACTTCGCGGCGCGTTGGGCGGACTCCATCACCGTACGGATCTTCCCGCTCATGCCCACAATCGACGCGTAGCGGCCGTCGACTTCTGATTTGAGACAGGCCACTTGCCGTTTGAGGCTGTCCCGTTCTATGGCCTTGGCGATGACGATGAGGAGATGGTCTTTGTCCAGCGGTTTGGTCAGAAAATCGTAGGCGCCGGCTTTCATGGCTTCGACGGCGGCATCGATCGAGGCATGGGCCGTCATCACGATCACAGGGAGATCTTCCGCCGGCCTGACTTTCTGGAGCCGTTTGAGGACCTCAAGGCCGGTCAATCTCGGCATATCCAGATCGAGCAGCATGAGGTGAGGAGTTTCCTGCTCAATCAGCTCGATCGCTTCGACTCCATCGCGCGCGATCACGGTTCCATAGTCGGAGGCCTGCAACCGATCCTCCAGCATCGTGGCAATATCGGGATCGTCATCGACGATGAGAATTTTTGCCTTCATATGCGTACGCTCCGTCAGTTTCTCGCGTAATCTTAAGAGGTTTGCTTTGAGTAAGCCGGTGCAATATCCCAAGCGATGTTGGAGACAAGCCGACATTTGTTGCATCTAAAATTATAAAATTTAAGCCAGGGCTGCTTCAGAAGCCAGTTGCCCTTGCACCTTGGACAACACCGTTTTCTTTCGAGGCTTGAGGACCGTCCGTAGTAGGTGGTGAGATCGTAATAAACCCGAACCTTCAGTTTTTTTTCAAGTGAACGACATAGTTTTACTCCGTCTTGGGCGAGTGGGCTCTTAAGAGATGAGGTTTGATAGTATCCAAATCGCTCCCCAACTCCTGACCCAATGAACAATCCATCGCATCGATCATAGGCTGCTTTCCATGAGTTAATACCGGACAGTAGTTCTGTATCACTACTCAGGGAGCGGAATCTGTAAAGAGGGACATATCGTGCGCATTTTGTACACTTCAAGACAGATTCCATACTCAAGAAGTTAGTCCTTAATATGAGATCGGCCTTGCCTCGACATGTACAGCAAGGCTGTTCGACCGGCAGCCTACCCACGCACTCAAATTTTGGTCGTCGCAGGGAGTATTGAAGTATGCGCTTGTAGCTGCGCTTCGCCCAAGCAAAATGAAGCTTTGGTGAGAGAGAGGTTTTTTCTGCACAGGGGCCGTAGTATGTTATCTTAGCGTGCTGGTTGGCAAAGTAGCCACCCGCAAGAAATTGCCCTCCCTTTCCAAGATTGTCGACAAAAGGCTCGCAATGCATGTCGAGGAATTCTGAGGCTGGAATAAGGCGAGTACTGGGATAGAAGTGATATTTAAATAGGAACATGTCGCCGCACCACCCCATCGCGCGCGATCACGGTTCCATAGTCGGAGGCCTGCAACCGATCCTCCAGCATCGTGGCAATATCGGGATCGTCGTCGACGATGAGGATTTTCGCCTTCATCTTAACCTTCTACTCGTGGGAGGGTGAGGATGATTCCGACTGCGCGCGTCGAGCGACCACTGTTTTATCGTGGGGGCTCCGCGAGCAAGGGAATCGTCCTCACTCTCCTACTTCTACTCCATGACGTTCATCACCAAACCCGTCAGCGGTTTCGGGAAGAAGTATGTCGATTTGTGTGGCATGCGTTCACCGGCTGTCGCGACGGCTTGTACTTCGTTGACTTTGGTCGCATTGAGTAGGAAGGCTCCGGTGCCAGTTCCTTTCGCGACCCAGTCCAAGGCTTCATGGTCGTCCTTTGTGTAGAGGATGGCCTCTTGCTCTTGTTGCGTTGGACACAGTGTTGCGACGACGAGTTGTTGGAGCAACGACACATCAAGCTTGGCGCGGGGAGAGGCTTGTGCGGATGGACGATGAGCTGGTTTCAAGCTGAGAGCGACGTAGCGATGGTCTCCCTTCAGTGCCAGCCCGAAGACCGGTATGGTTTGTCCTGTCGAACGCATTGCTTCGATAAATTTCGCGCGCGTGGCCACCTGCGTAGCCGCAGTAAAGGGAAATTCCTGCAGGTCGAATGTAGCACTCAGCAATGATTGCACATGGTCATACGGAGGCAGGGGTGTGGTTGTGACTCGATGCGTCGGGAGGACGGTTAAGCCTGGATCTTCGAGGGCAGTCAACAACATCAGCACCGAGTCATACGATTGCTGGCCGGCCGGCGATCCGGCTTCCTGCCGACGGAGTTTCTGATAGTTCAACGCGGTTTCGTAGCGATGGTGGCCGTCCGCAATAAACAGCGGTGTGCTGCGCAGGGTCTCGATGGCCTGCTTCAGTACGGATGGATCGGTCACGGCCCAGAGTTGCTGACGGAACCCCACGTCGTCACGAAAATCGACCTGCGCGGGTTTTCCCTTCACAGCCCCTTCCAGTAAGCCCATCACGGCGCCTCGAGGGTCGGAGTAGAGCGACCAAATAGGGCTGAAGTTCGCGTGACAGGATTTGAGTAGATTCAGCCGGTCTGTTTTAGCCGCCGAACGGGTATTCTCGTGCGGGTAGATATGCCCCGAATCGAGCGCTTCCAGTTTGACCGTGGTGAGAATGCCCGTGAGAGTTTTGGTCGGTGAGCCGGGTGGAGCATAGGGCGCGGTGTATTCGATCGTATGATAGTAGAGGGTTGGCTCTGTGTCGCGTTTCAGCGCCCCGCTCTTGAGCCAGTCACGAAGGGTCGATGCGGCACGAGTGTATCGATTCTGCGTTGGACCGTCGCCGGTTTGATCGAGTCCCAATTCGAGTCGAATGATGTTCTGTTGATGGCGATCATGTAAGGCTTTCTGCCCGGCCGCATCGATAATGTCGTAGGGTGGAGCCACGACCTGTGTGATATCTCCAACAACTGTTGTATCGTATCGCACGCCATGAAACGGAATGATCGTCGACATAGCAAAGTCCTCTACTGCGGTAAGTGGTTGAAGTCGTGGTGGTGTAAGGCCTGAAGGGTGAAACCTTTTCTGCTGCGCGAGTCTACCGACGGCTCCGGAGGCATAGAACTCGCGGGGAGGGAGGTTATCGATCGCGGGTGACCATATAATCGGCGGCCACCGAGAGGGCTCGTTTAGCCGTACTGTCTTCGAACTGATTGAGATCTTGTTGGGCCATAGTGATGTAGGATCGTGCGCAATCCATCGCATAGGTGATTGAGCCGAATTCCTCCATCAAGCGAATGAATCGCCCGAGGTCTTCCTCTGTCAGAGTTCTGCTTTCCATCCGGTCGATAATCATCTGCCGGTCTTGCTCCGAACAATGATGCAGCAGGTGTAGCATCGGAAGTGTGGCCTTGCCTTGGCGGAGGTCCTGTCCCAAAGCTTTACCCAAGTGCTCTCCGTTGGCCGTATAGTCGAGCGTGTCGTCAGCCACTTGGAAGGCGATCCCCAGGTGTCGGCCGAACTGGAAGAGCGCTTCCTGCTGGGCCTCTGAGGCGTCTGCGAGCATGGCACCCATGCGACAAGCGGCGGCGATCAGTCCTGCCGTTTTGTATTCGACGATTTTGAGATATTCCGTCTCCGACATCGAAGGGTTGCCGTTGTAATAGAGCTGAAGGACTTCGCCTTCCGCCATCTTCTTGCAGGCCTCGCCGAGTACGTCGTTGATGCCATGGTTCCGAAAGTCGACGACTTGACAAAAGGCTTTGGAGTAGAGGTAATCGCCGACGAGAATACTGATTTGGTTGCCCCACACTTTCCTGGCAGTTGGCCGGCCCCGGCGGATATCGGCTTCATCGACCACATCGTCGTGGAGCAGGGACGCAGTATGAATGAACTCTACGAGGCTGGCGAGTTGGTGATGGTCGCGACCGGCATAGCCACAGAGACGTGCAGAGAGTACGAGGAAGAATGGTCGAATCCGTTTCCCACCGCTGTTGAGAATGTGCGCGGCGACGGTATTGACGAGGGCCACACTGGAATCGAGGTTCGTACGAGCCTGTCGTTCCATCCCCTCCAACTCATCGCGATATGCCTCCCAGACATCCGCCATGCTGTTGATCGTAGAGGTAATAATTGGGCTGTGAGGCATGGGTCGGATGGTAGGGCAGAAAAGGAAACAAAGTCAAGCTGTTGACCCCTTTAGGGGGCATCCCGGCATGGATTATCTGTGGGGAGGGAATCTTGACAGAAGAATCATGCTTCTATTAAGGTGAGCAAAGTGGATACGAGCGGAATTTTCCTTGTGAGTGACGGAGTTATCCATCGTGGTTGCCTTTCTGGTGTAGCCTCAGTCCAGTAGCATACACGCCTCCATTTCTAACGAGATACGAACAATGAGTATCCCCGGGCTTCCACCGAAGCAAGGCCTCTACGACCCTGAACAGGAAAAAGACTCCTGTGGGATCGGGTTTGTCGTCAATATCACAGGCCAAAAATCTCATGCTATCGTTCAGCAAGGGCTTCAGATTCTTGAAAATCTCAGTCATCGGGGGGCGCAGGGCTGTGATCCGTGCACGGGAGATGGCGCCGGGATTCTCCTGCAAGTCCCGCACGAATTTCTCAAACGCGCGGCCGACGATGTGGGGGTGTTGCTTCCCAATGCCGGGGAGTATGGAGTCGGGATGGCGTTTCTTCCCCCTCAGATCGATGCACGACAACAATGTGAGGCGCTCTTTTCCAGAATAGTCGAGGAGGAGGGTGCGCGACTTCTTGGGTGGCGCGATGTGCCGGTCAAGAGCGATGCGATCGGCGCTGTGGCGCGCAGCACCGAGCCGTTTATGCGGCAGGTGTTCATCGCCCGCGATGTCCTCAATGAGGGGCAGTTTGAACGCAAGCTGTATGTCATTCGCAAGCGAGTCGAAACGGCCATTCGTGAATCGGCGATTCACGGGCGTGACTATTTTTATATTTCAAGCCTGTCGGCGAGCACCATTGTCTACAAGGGGTTGCTGCTTCCAGAGCAGATGTCGGCCTACTACCAGGATTTGAAGGATGAGCGCTTGATGAGCGCGCTGGCCCTTGTGCATTCTCGGTTCAGCACGAACACGTTCCCCACCTGGCCGTTGGCGCATCCCTATCGCTACATTTGCCATAACGGTGAGATCAATACACTGAAGGGCAACGTGAATTGGATGCGCGCGAGGCAAGGGCGGCTCAACTCCGAATTATTCGGGCAGGATCTGGCAAAGCTCTATCCGATCGTCTCCGAGCAGCAGAGCGACTCGGCCTGTCTGGACAATGCCGTGGAATTCCTCACCATGGGAGGCCGCTCGCTTCCTCACGCGATGATGATGCTGATTCCAGAACCCTGGGTCGCAAATCCGCAAATGGATCTCGATCGGCGCGGGTTCTATGAATATCATGCAGCGATGCAGGAACCCTGGGATGGTCCTGCGGCGGTGTGTTTCACCGATGGGAAACTTATCGGCGCCACGCTCGACCGCAACGGGCTCCGGCCTTGTCGCTATCAGGTGACGACAGATGGTCTGGTGATTTTAGCCTCAGAAGCGGGTGTGCTGCCGATGGATGTCCGGAAGATCCGGCAGAAGGGGCGTCTCATGCCGGGCCGGATGTTCATGGTCGATACCGTGCAGGGGCGTATCATCGACGACGAGGAAGTGAAGGCCGAGATCGTGAGCCGCAAGCCCTATCGCTCCTGGGTCACCCAATATCGGATTTCACTCGACGAGTTGCCCGATCCGAGCAATGTGCCGCAGCCGGACCACCTGACGATTCGCCAGCGTCAGCAGGCATTTAACTACACCATTGAAGAGTTGAAGATGGTGATCACCCCCATGGTGGTGGAGGGGCAGGAAACGACGTCTTCGATGGGCACGGATACGCCGTTGGCGGTGCTGTCAGAGCGGCCGCAATTGCTCTTCAAATATTTCAAGCAGCTGTTCGCTCAGGTGACCAATCCGCCGATCGATCCGATCCGTGAAGAGCTGGTGATGTCGCTGACGACCAGCATCGGGCCTAAGCCGAATTTGATGGATGAGCATCCGGAGGCCTGCCGCCGCATCAGGGTCAAACAGCCGATTCTGACGAATGCCGAGCTGCAGAAAATCCGCGAGATTGCCGATCCGCACTTCACGAGCAAGACGCTCAAGATGCTTTTTCGGGTGGCCGAGGGACCTGATGGACTCGGGGCAGCAGTCGACGATCTCTGCCGGCAGGCTTCCCTGGCGATTAAAGACGGCTTTAAGTTTCTGATCCTCAGCGATCGCGGGGTGAACGAAGAATGGGCGCCGATTCCGAGTCTTCTCGGCATCGCATCCGTTCATCATCATCTGGTGCGCGATTGTACGAGGACGGAGGTCGGCCTCATCGTGGAAACCGGCGAACCGCGCGATGTGCACCATTTCGCCTGCTTGATCGGCTATGGAGCCGGGGCCGTGAATCCCTATCTGGCCTTCGAGACCATCGTGGACCTGGACCGCGAGAGCTATTTCCCCGAGGGGTTGGATGCGCAGACCGCGGAAGGTAAATTCATCAAGGCTATTAATAAAGGCCTGCTCAAGATTTTCTCGAAGATGGGTATCTCGACGGTGCAATCCTACTGCGGCGCGCAGATTTTCGAGGCCATCGGATTGAATCGCGAACTCATCGCCCGATACTTCACCGGCACACCATCGCGTGTGGAAGGGATCGGCATCCGCGAGGTCGGTGATGAGACGCTTCGACGCCACCGCTTGGCGTATGAGCCGGCGCCGCTACGGCAACTCGATTTTGGCGGGGAGATCCACTATCGCATCCAGGGTGAGCATCACAACTGGAATCCGGACACGATCTCGAAGCTGCAGCATGCAACAAGGGCCAACGATCCCAAGACCTTTGCCGAGTTTTCCCGGCTCGTGGACGATGAAAGCCATCGGCGCTCGAATCTGCGCGGGCTGCTCGAGTTCAAGTTCCTACCGGAACCGATACCGGTCGAGGAGGTGGAGTCGGCCAAGGAGATCGTCAAGCGGTTTACGACGGGCGCCATGTCGTTCGGTTCGATCAGCAAGGAAGCGCATGAGACCATGGCGATTGCGATGAACCGTTTGGGCGCCAAGAGCAACACCGGCGAGGGAGGAGAAGACCCGGCTCGATTCGACCCGCTGCCGAACGGCGATTCGAAGAACAGCTACATCAAGCAGGTGGCCTCAGCACGGTTCGGTGTCACGAGCCACTACTTGGTGAATGCGAAAGAACTGCAGATCAAGATGGCGCAGGGGGCAAAACCTGGCGAAGGCGGTCAATTGCCGGGGCACAAGGTCGATGAGAACATTGCGAAGTTCCGCTATGCGACGCCAGGCGTGCAGCTCATTTCGCCGCCTCCGCACCACGATATCTATTCCATTGAGGACCTGGCCCAGCTCATTTTCGATTTGAAGAATTCTAATCCGGACGCGGCGGTATCGGTCAAGCTCGTGTCGGAAGTGGGCGTCGGCACGATTGCGGCCGGAGTGGCCAAAGCCCATGCCGACAAGGTGCTGATCAGCGGCGATTCAGGCGGTACCGGCGCTTCTCCGCTCTCGTCCATCAAGTATGCGGGAGTTCCATGGGAGTTGGGTTTGGCCGAGACCCATCAGACCCTTGTGCTCAACGATTTGCGAGGGCGTATCCGGGTGGAGACCGATGGGCAGATGAAGACCGGACGCGACGTGGCGATTGCCACCTTGTTGGGCGCTGAGGAGTTCGGGTTTGCCACTGCGCCCTTGATAGTCGAAGGCTGCATCATGATGCGGAAGTGCCACCTCAATACCTGCCCTGTCGGCATTGCGACACAGGACCCGGCTTTGCGAAAGAAATTTGCCGGGCAACCGGAACATATCGTGAATTTCTTTTTCTTCGTCGCAGAAGAATTGCGTCAGATCATGGCTAGGCTGGGCTTCCGGACCATCAACGAGATGGTTGGGCGAGTGGATAAGTTGAAAGTACACAAGGCCATCGACCACTGGAAGGCGAAGGGATTAGACCTTACGCCGTTATTGAAGGCGCCTGATATCGGGCCGGAGATTCCTCGCTACTGTGTGCAGAAGCAGGACCACGGTCTTGCGGATGTCCTCGATAACACACTGATAGAATTATGTAAGCCGGCATTGGAAAAGAAAGAGAAAGTCATACTCGATCTGCTGATCAGAAATGTGAACCGCACGACCGGGACGATGCTCTCCAGCCGCGTCGCGAAACAGTATGGGCTTGAAGGATTGCCCGAGGACACCATCACGATCAAGTTCTCCGGTTCCGCCGGACAGTCGTTCGGCGCATTTCTGTCCCGTGGAATCACACTCATTCTCGAAGGCGAATCCAACGACTATCTGGGCAAGGGACTGTCCGGCGGGAAGATCATCGTATTCCCTCCGAAGCAGGCGCTCTATGCGCCGGAAGAGACGATTCTGATCGGCAACACGTCGCTCTATGGCGGAACGCAAGGCGAAGCCTATTGCTACGGTATGGCGGGCGAGCGGTTTGCGGTACGGAACAGCGGTGTCAGGGCGGTCGTCGAAGGGACCGGCGATCACGGCTGCGAGTACATGACCGGCGGAGTGGTTGTCGTCTTAGGCCGGACGGGGCGAAATTTTGCGGCCGGTATGTCAGGCGGCGTGGCGTTTGTGCTGAATGAGTTCGACAAGTTCCAATCGCGTTGCAACTTCGGCATGGTGGAGTTGGAAAAGGTCAAGACGGCAGACGACAAGAAGACGCTGCATCAGATGATCACGTCGCACTTCATGCATACCGGAAGCCGCAATGCGAAGCGTATCCTCGACAGCTGGGATTCGATGCTGCCGAAATTCGAGAAGGTGATGCCGGTGGACTATAAGCGTGTCTTGGAAGAACGGAAAAAGAAGAAAGCCGCCGCTGCCAAGTAAGGGGTGAGGCGTTAGGGGTAAGGGGTAAATCCAGAAGTATGGCCTGTCGTTACGGTCTCAGCACTCAGCACTCAGCACTTTGGACTAGAAGAAATGGGTGATATCAAGGGTTTCATGAAATATGCCCGTGAGGGCCCCAAGCGGAAACCGGTCGAGCTGCGCGTGCTCGATTGGAAGGAGATGTATGAACCCATCTCCGAAGACAAGCTGAAGGCACAGGGCGCTCGCTGCATGGACTGTGGCGTGCCGTTCTGCCAGGGGAATACCGGCTGTCCAGTTGTCAACTTGATTCCCGATTGGAACGACCTCGTTTATCGTGGCCGTTGGAAAGACGCGCTCAAGGCACTCCATACCACGAATAATTTCCCTGAGTTTACTGGCCGGCTCTGTCCAGCGCCCTGCGAAGGGGCCTGCGTGCTCGGCATCAACGAAGACCCGGTGTCCATCCGCATCATCGAGTGGAATATCGTCGACCGTGGCTTCAATGAGGGCTATGTCGAACCGATGCTGCCCGTCACCAATACAGGGAAGACCGTCGCCATTGTCGGGTCGGGTCCGGCGGGTATGGCGGCAGCGCAGCAATTGGCGCGTGCCGGTCATAGCGTCACGCTCTTTGAGAAGTCCGATCGGATCGGCGGCCTGCTGCGTTACGGCATCCCCGATTTCAAAATGGAAAAGTGGGTCATCGACCGTCGGCTTGAGCAGATGAAAGCCGAGGGCGTCGAGTTCAAGACCGGTGTGACGATTGGCAAAGACATCACGGGTGAACAACTACGAGCGCAGTTCGACGCGGTGGGGCTGACCATGGGTGCGGAGCAGGCCCGTGAGCTGCCGATTCCCGGACGTGAACTCAAGGGCGTGCACCTGGCGATGGAATACCTGACTCAACAGAATAAGCGCACCGCCGGAATTTCCGTGACGGACGAGCCGATTACGGCCAAGGGCAAGCGTGTCGTCATCATCGGCGGCGGCGACACAGGCTCGGACTGTCTCGGCACGGCGCACCGGCAGGGCTGCATCGAAGCGCATCAGTTTGAATTACTCCCGGAGCCGCCGCCGACCAGGGCCGACTCGACTCCTTGGCCACTTTGGCCCATGCAGCTCCGCACCTCGCACGCACACGAAGAGGGCTGTGACCGGCAGTGGAGTATCTCGACCACGAAGTTCACCGGCCACAATGGCCAGGTCACGAAACTTCACGGCAACAGGGTAAAGTTCGAGAGCGGCAAGTTCTCGCCGATTCAAGACAGCGACTTCGACATGGATGCGGATCTTGTGTTGCTCGCGATGGGCTTCACCGGCCCAGTAAAGAATGGACTCCTCGACAGCCTCGGCGTGAAGTACGACGCTCGTGGCGCAGTGGTTACCGATCAACACTTCATGACCAACCTCGACGGCGTCTTTGTCGGCGGCGACACGAAACGCGGCGCCTCACTCATCGTCTGGGCGATTGCCGAAGGAAGAAAGATGGCGGCGGGGATCGATCAGTATCTGCAAGCCGGTAAGTCTGCTAAAAACGCTCTGTCGTAATTATTCCTCGTCGTTATCCTGCGCAGACATGGTTGTCTTCCCATTCCTTGCCAATGCAAGGTTAGCTGCTAATTTTACGAGTATTCGCTAGAATAGCCCCGTGGCGGTCTTCGAACCCATATTCCAAATATTAAATACGGCGGGAGTGCGCTATGTCGTGGTGGGCGGTCTTGCCACGGTGTTGCACGGATATGCCAGGTTGACTGCTGATGTCGATTTGGCTGTCGATCTCGCGCCTGAGGAAGCCACGAAACTGATTCATGCCTTGGTGGCGAAGGGATTTCGTCCTCAAGTACCGGTGTTGCCTGAAGAGTTCGCTAATCCCATGGTGCGAGAAGTATGGTTTCGAGAGAAGCACATGCGAGCCTTTTCACTCGTTGATCCAACCAATCCGATGCGGGTGGTAGACTTGTTGCTGAAACCGGAGGTTCCCTTTGAGGAGTTGTTGGCTCGATCTCAGGAGGTCATGCTGAATAGGACAAAGGTCAGAATTGCGTCGATCGACGACCTGATCGCCTTGAAGCAGCAAGCTGGCCGGCCACAAGATTTAGCGGACATTGAGCAGCTGGAAACCATCCGACGACAAAAAGGAGATCGCTGATATGGCCAACAAGCCTGCAGTGTCCTCGGACGTGGCGCAATCAGCGGACTGGAATGCTGAAGACCAAAATCTACTCTCAGCGACGCTGTCTGCTATGCCGGCCCAACGTTTGGCCTGGTTGGAGGAAGCACTTTGCGTGGCCTACGCGAGCGGTGCATTGAAACCGAGAAGACTGATCGATAAAGAGGAGTGGGAGGGGATGAGCCCTGGCACACTCTCTTGAAGTCCTGATCTGTTCCTGACGCCATTTATAACTCCACTAGTTCCAAAGGAACGCATTATTCTCCGTAGAAATCCGACAGTCCGTCCTCCTGTGGTGGTGATGTGTGTAGCGGTGGTCGCATGGGAGAGAACCCCAAGTGCGGGCGGTGGTAATGATACCGAGCCAGAAATATTTCCACCTCGGGGATCAAGCGCGAGAGGTCACCGGCTCGATACGTCCCCCAGCCCAAGCATTCCTTGCGTAACGCGCGAGAGGTCACCGGCTCGATACGTCCCCCAGCCCAAGCATTCCTTGCGTAACGTACGGTTGAAACTTTCACTATAGGCCTGTTCGTTTTTCTTGTACGGGCGGGCAATGCGATGCCGGTCGCAATAGGCGCGGGCTTGCTGGGCAAATGCCCCTTTGAACTCCGGACCCCCATCGGTTTGCAGGACCGCAACATGTCCCGTAAAGCGCCGGGACATGGCGGTCTGTAAAAAGGCTGCGCCATCGTCACTGGTTAGGGTGGGCCGGAGCACGACCTCTGCTTCCTTGGTGTAAATGTCGATCCCGGTAAAGGCAAACAGGTGGCCAAACGCCACGGTGTCCATTGGGATGACCGCCCGGGCGCAGGCCGCCTTCGGGACCGCCCCCCGCTTCTGGTTCTTACGCCACTTGGAGCGGATCACATACTTCTCTGCCAGAATTTCATAGATCTTGGGGCCCGAGAGCCGGACCTGATACTCCCGCTCCAGAAAATACGCGATCTTCTGCCCGCAGCAGTCGTGCTCGCGGATCCGTAACTCCCAAATGAGCCGCTTAATTGTGGCCGGGACCTGACGCGCCCGTCGGGGCCCCTTCTTGGCCTGCGTATGGCGCGCAAGCAAGCCCGAGAGCCCGTAACGGGTAACCCCTTTGAGCCAGAGCCCGATGGTCTCACGGTGTCGCCCTAAATGCGCCGCAATCTTTGTGTGACTCAGGCCTTGTTCGGCGAGCTCAGAGGCCAGCGTCATTTGTGTGAGTGTCTGCATGTCCATAGGGTACTATGGACTGTCGGATATTTACGGCAACATTGCGAGGAATTTGAATTTGTTCGGTGCTGAGGTATACTGGGCTCATGTCGTTCAATCTCCCACTTAAAGACATGAGTCTCCACGAGAAGCTAGCTGCGATGGAGTCTCTGTGGGAAGACATCGCTCGTACCCCAGAAGCCCTTGAGTCCCCTGCTTGGCACAAAGACCTCCTCGATGAGCGACGCCAACGACTTGCTGAGGGACAATCTCAATTCGTTGATTGGGAGACCGCCAAAGCGGACATCCGAAACAAGGTCTCGTGAGAATCGAGATCCTGGATGAAGCCCAGGAGGATTTGATCCAGGGCTTCCACTTCTATGAAAGTCGGGAAGCCGGTCTTGGGGCGTATTTCCTAGACTGCTTGTTCTCAGACATTGATTCCCTTCTTGTGTACGTCGGAATTCATCAAGTCGTATACGGTCATTGCCGTTGTCTCTCCAAGCGCTTCCCGTTTGCCATCTACTACAGCGTGGAGGTGAACGTAGTTCCTGTGCATGCCGTATTGGATTGCCGCAGGAATCCGTTGTGGATCAGAAAACGGTTGAAAGGAGACGGCTAACCAAACGCTCCAGCCGCCGCCTGGGTTGAAGAAATAGAGATATCCTAATTTCCTTGACGCCTGATTCGAGCAACAGTCGGCAACAATTTAGCATGTCCCCATTTCCCTGCCTCCGCTCGGTAGCCTGGACTCTCGCCTCGCTCGTAATTCTCTCCGCGCGGCAGCTCAGTACCGGACGTTAGGTCTCACATGGCACACGTCGTTCTATGGGTGCTCTTTTGCGGAGTTTCTTTGGTGCTAGGTGGTTGCTACCAAGCGTCGTCTTATAAGGGCGACGGTAGACTTATCGACCATGGATGGCAAAGTTACTCGCAGCGATACGTGATTGATCTCGGACCGGTTGACCTATCCCATGCGGGGAACTATTCGTATAAGCTAAGTAATCTTCCGCATGCCGAATTCACCATTGGTATTGAGATCATTGAGGCCAATCAGAACCATTTGAACGGTCCGCGCCCCGACCATAGTGGGTATGTCCGCTTAGAGTTGAAATCAGAGGATGGACAAACCATCGTGAGGGAAGATGGGCCACTGGAAAGTTGGACTCACTCATACGGCTTGGGTAGTACGTATTCGTATTTATATCGCCGCGGTGGGCAAAGAGACATACCCCTTCCGGGTGGCGGAGCACAGATAGAGTTGCTTCGAAATCCAGCAGGCGGCTGGGGAAGTTACTTCATTGCGCAAACGTCCAAAGACTACATGCTGAACTTTCACGTGCTCAAGCCCAATCCTGAAAAAAGACCGGCGCGCCTTGTATCGCATGGCGTGGATACACCGTAAGGCCTATCTCCCGGTCAACGCGGACGCGCGCGAGACGCTAGCACATGCCACTGGCAATGCGGCGGGCGGACCGTTAAGCAGCCAGTAAAATGTTCTAGAAAGCCGCAAGTAGGGGTCACATCTCAATACTGTTAGTTTAACTGTTTCTTTGCCTGCGAATACCATTTCCGTTTTGACAGCGGGAGCGGCAGGACACGCGCTGGATGGAACACCTGATGCTGATGGAGGGGCACGGTTCGATTGTGGCTGGCATAGGGCGTGTTTCGGCGCTTGACCATCCGTGGGTTCGATTGGCCACGACTGCTGACGCACCACAGCGCGGCGGCATGCGCCAACACGTGCTGGAACCACCGCTTACGCAGGCGCGGATGCGCTGGGGGGAAAAGCCCCTGACTGGGGCTGAGCTCGCCGCAGCAGTTGCACGTTGGCCACGAAGGATAACGTGCGTGGCGGCACGTGATGTTCGGTGGCCGCGGTGTACATGAGCCACCGTACCGCGTAGTGGGTAAGCACCCAGCCATAGAACTCCTGCCGCACCAGATCGGGGGTCTTACTGCGGAGGACCCGTCGGCGCTGATGCAAGTGGGTCTTGAGTTCATCAAATACGCCTTCGACCTCCCAGCGCTCATGGTACAGCGCCGCCAACTCCAAGGCGGGTGCATGGTGTTCGTCAAGCAGTGTGGTCAAGAGCCGATACCGACCCAGGGCACCCTCGGCGTCGGGGAGCGTGTACTCGACCACACGTACCGCGACCGCCGCTCGCGTGTCTTTGCGCCGGGGGCCCGTGCTGGGGCGAATGACGCTCAGGAAGGAGCCATCAGAGAGCATCCGCTGCACAGGCAGCTGCCGGTTTGACGCGCATCGCCACAGCAACTGCGCCCCGGTGGCTTTGGCACGACACCAGTGCTCGTACCCATTAAAGCCACGGTCGGCTAAGCAGAGCATCGTCTGGTTCAGGCTTGCCAGCAGGGGGTGACACACGCTCCATTCCGCGTCACGATACGCGCCCATATTGGCGGCGATGATGGCATGCGTAGCGCACTCCACCAGGACCGCACATTGTGCCTGCGGATAGCCGGCTACCCCCGTGCGGCTGCCGGGGTAGCCAAAGGCTTTGACGTTGTCGGCTTCGTCGGGCACCTCGAGATTGCTGCCATCAATCGCCATCAGCCGCAGCCCGCCGTAGAAGGCCTGGGGGCACGTGCGCGCGCTGGCCAAGGGGCGGCACGCCACCTCCTGGAGGCGCTTGAAGATGGGCCACGACATGCGTGACCGCGCCACGCTAATCGATGCGGCCGTGATGCGCGGCGGCAGCAGGCTCCGGTTCCGCCATGCCAGTCCTTGGGCGACGGCATCAAACACATCGGCGTAAGCGGCTTCAGGATACAGACTCAAGGCCATGCAGTAATACGCGACGGCCGTGGCCGGAAAGCGGCGCGTGCGACGACTGTTACAGTGGTGCGCATCCAAGAGTTCGCCGATCAGAGACGCCGGATACACACGCGCCAATAAACTAGTACCCAAATAGTCCGTCAGCCGCGCCCCGCTCCCCAAGCTGGCTTTGGTTCTGGCCATGTCGTCCTCCCTCGTGGCAGGAGGGATTATACCAGAAACACTCTAAACTAACAGTATTGGGTCACATCTTGTTGTATGACATTATTTTGGATAGGTGATGGCTCGTCCGCCGCGCATTGATTTCCTGGGGCGCTTTATCATGTCGCGTCTAGCGGTCGAGGGCCTTGCTCGTCCGTTCTCTAGGAGCTTCTCCAACATTGCTTTCGTGAGGTCGTGCCAGTGCCTGACTACCGGTTGCAGCAGACGGTGATACGGCATCGCGCGTGCCACCGCTGCCACGGGGAGGAACAAAGGGGTCAGACCCCATAAGTTTCACCACACATGTGTTGAACCGGGGTGGAAAAGGTATACGCAGTCCAGCCGATGCGCTGATCCAAGGGTTGAGCCCTTCGCAGCGATAACGGAATTATGCCGCTCTGTATAGCACGCCTTCGCTGCCTTGGGGGGTAGAGTTGACAAGTGTATGCAACATCACGGGAATTGCGCTAGAAATTGACATGCGGTATCGACGTGCTATACCGGTCAGTATATTCAATAGTTAGAGTGCTCAGTACACACCGAGGACTTTCCCCTTGGAGTTTGTCTCAGTCGTTCTTGTGCTCCTCGCCTTCGCGTTCGTCGCGTTCGTTATTCTGAAGAAGCGCGATCTGCCGGGCGGCGCAGCGGACCCGTGGCCCTTCTATGCAAAGCGGCCACTCTCTCAACCGGAACAGGTGCTCTATCACCGCCTCGTCAAGGCGTTGCCTGAGCATATTGTCTTGGCACAGGTGCAGGTGTCCCGTGTTCTTGGGGTTAAGAAAGGGTTCAACTTTCACGAGTGGAACAACCGCATCAATCGGCTGAGCTACGACTTTGTAATCTGTGGGAAGGACTCAACGGTGTTGGCGGCCATTGAGCTAGACGACAAGTCGCACGAAACAACGTCTCGTGCAGAAACCGACAAGAAGAAGGAGAAGGCCACTTTGGCAGCGAATGTGCAGCTCATACGCTGGCACGTGAACTCACTGCCCGATCACGCTGCAATTCAGGCCGCGTTTGCCAAGCAGCAATCTAACCCTTCCATCGAGCGGACGGCCTAGAGGCCGCCGCTCATGTCAAACGGTAGGCACGAATTAACGTACAGTGCTATAATGTCCCCCTTATCCGGAGGTATCGGCGATGGACTGGAGATCCTACATTTCGACTGACCCGCAAATCATGCATGGCGCTGTGTGCTTCCGGGGCACGCGAATTCCGGTATCTGTGGTTCTTGACAATCTTGCTGCAGGCGAAACACCTGAACGCATTCTCGATCAATATCCCTCGCTTCGGCCTGAGCATATTCCTGCGGCGATCGGCTACGCTGCGGACTTAGCGAGAGAACGTATCGTTCCCATCCCCGCCTAAGCACGCAGGATGCCGACCCGATTCAAACTTGACGAGAACCTTCCTCGTGATGCTGAGGTTTTGCTTCAGCAGGCGGGTCACGACGTGCATACCGTGCTCGCTGAGCAGCTGGGAGGTGCCTCCGATCCACGAGTGTTTGACGCATCTCAGGCGGAGGAGAGGGTTCTCGTCACGTTCGACCTCGATTTTTCCGATATCCGCGTTTACCCTCCAGCAAGTCACCATGGCATCTGGGTATTGCGCCCATACACGCAAAGTGTCGAGAACGCACTGGCTTTACTGCGATCCGCGTTGCGAGTCCTTGAAGATGAACCTACCCGAAGGCGGTTGTGGATCATTGAGCCCGAACGGGTTCGCATTCGTGAGTAGTTGGTGATTTCGTGCCTGCCACGCGCATGAACACATACATAGGGGTCAGATACCGTCTTGAAAATCAAGTCGAGCCCTGGTGAAATTGGCATCAA
>NEWT02000035.1:428482-490566 GCA_002869925.2 Nitrospira sp. CG24A | reverse complement strand
AGGGGTCAGATACCGTCTTGAAAATCAAGTCGAGCCCTGGTGAAATTGGCATCAAATGGCTGACCCGACTTGATCACCCCATACATACGATGCGCCAGCTTACGCATGACCGCTCCCACTACGGCCTTTGGAGCCAACCCCGTTACACGCAGCCGATCCCCGAAGACTTTCAGCACCGGGTTGTGTCGCCTGGCTACCAGGCCCGGCATGTACAACGCCCGGCGTAAATCGGCATGCCCGGTCCGGCTCATCATCGTACGGCCTTTGACGGAGCTGCCGGACACACGCTGTCGTGGAGTCACCCCAATGAACGCCGCCAGGGCCTTGGCATTGGCAAAGCGCCGCACATCGCCCGCATAGGCCAGCACCTTGGCCACCGTGGTCGTTCCAATGCCGGGAATGCTGTGGAGCAACTCGGCATCACCCTTCAAATCGGGGTGGCGATCAATGTGGGCGTTGATGTGGCGTTCAAGATCAGCAATCTGTTGCCCCAGCCAATCCAGATGCGTGTGTACGGCCTTGACCAGCAGCAGTTGCTCACTGGCCTGATGCGCTTCCAACCGGTTACTCTCTTGTTGGTGCATATCTTTGAGCGCTTGCACCCGATCCACCCAGGCGCGCAATTCGCGCCACGCTGGTGAGGGTGGTGTCCACAGGCTGGGCCGCATGGCCGCACAGAAGCGGGCCAGCAATGCGGCATCGGCCCGATCTGTTTTGTTGCGCGCTAACTCCCCTTGGGCAAAGCCCTTGATACGTGCCGGGTTCACGACACTGACACGCCAACCCGCCTCAACCAAGGCAATGGCCACCGCTTCGCTGTACGGGCCAGTGGCTTCCATGCAAATGTGGGTGTGCTCCTGTGGTATGCCACGCTCGGCCAGCCATTGCCGTAGCAAGGCATGGCCTGCGGGGATGTTGTCAAACACGTTAGATTTGGTCTTGCCATTGACCAGTAGGGCGAGGTCGAGTTTGCGTTTGGCGACATCAATCCCTACGACGCACGCGGCTTCGTTCATCGTGTTCACCTTCCTCGTATGCAGGCTCTGGCCACCTCAATTGGCGGCACGGCCCAAGGTACCGTTCGGTCTGATTGAACGAGAGAGCCGCAGCACCTATCTGACCCACAGGCTCATTCGCCTAAAGTCTTGCCGGTGTCTTGCGGCTCAGCCAACTCCATGTCGTGACTACAGATCCTTTGGCCGACAGAGTCAAGATACGAGATCTTGCTGTAAGATATCGTCTTGGCGCAGGATTGGGACTAGAGCATTTTTAGTTTATGTCTTTACATAGCCTGAGGATGCGAAGTAGTGCGTGCATTCGTCGGGCGTGAAACGGTCAAGCAGCGAGCCAATTTCCTTCCAGAGCGCGTCCACGGTGCGTGGGGCGGCTTTGCGGAGCAGCGCTTTGAGTTTCGCAAACAGTTTTTCGATGGGATTCAGATCGGGGGAATACGGTGGGAGATAGCGGATGTGTGCCCCCACCGCTTCAACGGCCTCTTTGACACCCGCCACCTTGTGGCTACGTAAGTTGTCGGCAATGACGATGTCACCCGGGTGCAACGTCGGGCATAAGAACTCCTGGACGTATTTCAGGAACAGAGCACCAGTCATGGCGCCATCCGCCACCATCGGGGCCGTGATGTCATCGTGACGCAGTCCTGCGACGAAGGTGGTGGTGTGCCAATGTCCGTGCGGCACGGCGGCGATGCACCGTTCGCCTCGTGGTGCGCGTCCGTAGCGGCGGGCCATGTTTGTCGAGGCCCCGGTTTCATCCAGAAAGACCAACTTCGTTATATCCAGCGCCGGTTGGGTGGTCTGCCACTCACGCCGTGCGGTTTGCACGTCGGCGCGTGCTTGCTCGCTGGCGTGCAGGGTTTTTTTTAAGGGTAAGCTTCCACTTGTCGAGTTGATGCCACAACGCAGGCACTTTGATCGCAATCCCGTGTTCCGCCAATCGTGCGCATAGCTCTGCGAGGGTCAGATCTCCGGTTTCCTTCAGCCAGGCTCGAAGCGTCGGCTCCATCCCGACCAACCGGGACCGTCGGTGGCCCCCGATCGGCAGACTGCCACGCTGGCCCGTCTGCTTAAGACGGGTCCGCACCTGATACACCCAGACCCGGCTCACTTCAAAGCGGTTCGCAATGGCCGTCGGACGATCCCCACGCTCCAGCGCGCGCAATACTCGGTCCCGTAAATCCTGTGAATAGGCGTCCATGCCTTCTCCTCCATCGAGAGTACAATGGAGGAGATCATACAGACTGTATGCACTTAAATCAAAAATGCTCTAGCTCGCCCGCTGCGCATTGAATTTCTGGGGCGCTTTATCATGTCACGTCCAGCGGGTCGACGCCCTTCCTCTGCAATCGCGAATTCGGGAGTCAAAATCCAATGCTACTCTAGATGACAAGCGTGTCTGGCTGGTATCTTCTCATTGCAGCCCTCAGTCAGAAGCTATGGTCGGCCTTTTTCACCTATTGGAAGGGAAGCATTCGGTTGATTTCAGTCCGAAGAGCCAGAAAGGAAGAGAGGGAACTGTACTGTGAAAGCGAAGATTCTCGAAAAAATGTTCGATGAGGGGAAGGACATCACACCTCATCTTGCCCTCTCGAAGACCCGTCGCCCCGGGCATGAGCAGAGACGCGTGAACGTCGATTTTCCCAGTTGGATCATCGAGTCATTGGACGTTCAGTCAAGCCGTCTTGGGGTGACGAGGCAATCGATTATCAAGATGTGGATTGCCGAGCGATTGAAGGAAGAAGTGAGGAAAGCCAGCTAACTACCACTGGAGAGAGTTCAACAAGCCTCAGGATGCTCAACAAGGCCAGATGCGATGACATCTCAAACGTATCCCCGCAGTCCCAAAGCCCTCCTCGGTGGCATTGCCCACTTGGGGCGGTTTATTGATAAGATTCGCTTGCGGCATGCGGGCAAGATTCAGGACTACAACTACATCACGGTGGGGTTCGATAAGTACTTGGTCAATTTTCTTCAGATCGATCCGAAGGCCTTCGAGCAGCGCGTGTTGGCTAGCGGAACGGATGAGGAATTGCTTACTTGGGTGAAGACCAACAGTCGAAAACCATCGGATCAAGAAATTGCGCAATGGAGCCAGGGCCTTCTGTCATCCGGCCCTAAAGACGATGCGGCGCAGCAACGGTTTCAGGGACGGTTGCAAGACGTGGCGACGAAGCGCAGCGTATCGGTCAGTTCCCTTCCTCCTGTCTCCACCTGGGCCGATGTGATCGAGCTCGACGAAGGCCGATTATAGTCTGAGAGGCAGTCTGGCTGGTTTGTCTCCATCCCACCCACCTCAGATTTTGTGCGGATTGGTTGAACTACAGAGCTTACCTCAGTTTTCTTCAAAAAGTAGGCATTTTCCTTCTTTCAATGTAGCATCACCTTGCGATGGTGAGGGGAAGATGGCTCTCATCATTGAAAATAACCAAGGGAGGATGTGCATGATCAGAACAGTAGCTTCATTGACGGCTGCGGCAGTGTTATATGCCTTTACAAGTGTCTTGGCTCAAGCGCCGGAGTCGGCGCTAGCCTTGACCCCACCACCTCTCGCTCCTGCCCCAGCTTCTGCTCAGACTCTGGCTGTGGAAGGGGAGAAAAATGGCGATAAGCATGAGATGCAGGAAGAGAATCAAGGAAAGGGCAAGGGGAAAGGCAAAGGGCACGGCAAGAAGCGAGGCTTAGACCGTGCAGATGAAGTCGCCGGCGAGCAGGGGAAACATGGCCGAGATAACGCGCGTGGCCGTGGCAAGCATGGTGATCGTGAGCGGCATGGAAAGAAAGACAAACACAAAGACGGCGACAAGCACGAGAAGAACTAACTGATCACGTCACTCTGGTTGCGTAAAACAAGGCGGTCGGACCTGATGGGCCGGCCGCCTTTGTGTTTTTGGAGACATTGCGCGGTTGTGCAGAGGGACAGTGTTCATGGAGTTCGTGGTCGGGGTCGTCGCTGTTTACGAGAGGACATTGTGAGCGATGGTCTCGCTCCGCTACACGGGCAGGGTTTTGTGTAGGAATCGATTACGAGCCAACGGCGCTGAGGGTCGATGTTGCATGCGCAAGATGGGCAGGTATTTCGTTTTGCAGCGGCGGTTCGACAAGATTTGTGACTCGCTCACGGTCTCCCTGACTGTACCGCAGAAACTCCACTCCGATGTGCCCGTCTTTGCACCAGCGAACGACCGAGACATCCACGGCCAGGGGGGTTGGTTCCTGCGCCACGGCAATCCGCAGTGCGAGATAGGTTCCTGCATTCAGTGCGATGTCGCTGCGCATTCGACAGCCGGCAGGTGAGAGGTCGAACAAGACTCCCTCTCCGGCCTCGGTATCGCTTTGGATACGCGCAGGGTAGTGGACCGGTACTCGCATGCGACATCGTGGTTGCATAGTTATAATCTCTCCGTAGATGAGTCTACTTTAAGTATCGGTACAAGCAAGAAAAACTTGATTTTTGGATGAGCAGGATGCTGAAAAATGGAGCGGGGTAGCTGGGACGATCCCCGTGCTCGCGCAACGCGCGGCCTCAGAAGGCCCTCGTTGGACGCGCGCAGTTGGGATCATCCCAGCCACCCCTTAGTAAAAGGTGGTAAGGGGTCACTCGCTGCGGCCTTGCTGAACGGCCTTTTTGAGCATCCTGCGGGCGCGCACGCCTGCTGTGTCATACATGCGAACTATCGAAGTCTTAGCCTGCCAATATTGTTTTTCCGTGCCCGCTAAGAGCCTGTCTGGTATTGCGTTCGTGACGAGGTGAAGGAGGGGCGGCTAGGTGTTCGACCACAGGCTTGGGAAACCCGGGGTGTATTCACGGGTAGAAGACAGGAAGCAGATGAGGCGTGAGTATTTCAGGACATTACGCGGCGATTTTTGTCAGAAGCCTCTTCACTTCGACGTGGGCGAAGATGACGTCAGGTTCCCGCTGGAGGGCTTCGTAGTAGCTCCGTTCAAATCCATCTCCTTCTTCTGAAGGGCGGATGAGGGATCGGGCTTCAATCAGAAAGTGCTCCACCTCAACAAGCGAGAGCTCAGACTTATCGTCCAGGAGTTCGTCAATACGGACGACCAGTTGCGAGAGCGGGTGAAGCCAGGTAAACCACGGATCGTTCAACACCAAATGCAGGAGTTCGCTGGTTGACTCGACACGGCCATTGATCCGCTCATAGGTGACTTGTTCCGCCAAAATGAGGGCCTTGTGCAGACTCAAGAGGCTGCTCCGCACGTTGAGGATTTTCTCGCGGAGAGGAGTGGATTTTCTGGTTGAACTCTTGTGTGAGACTGACGCCATAAAATAACTGTAGCAGGTTATTGTGAAAATGGTGACCCCTCATCCGTGATTCGGTTTGGAGGTCGATCTCCACCGCTGTGTCGATATCGGCATAATGAATCCTGTACTAAAGCACGCGGTCGATAAAAATTGCTCTGTTGTGTTCGATACCGACACACCGAGAAGGGACATGTATCTGATGACCTGTCGATCTGATGAACGTCGAACGTTCATCACATCATCAGATTAATAGATTCAACCCGTTATGAACCATGCGGGCTAGTGTCTCACCCGGGAGGCGAACTGGGCGAAGAGTTGCCCTGTGAGGTGGGGGGTGTTGTCTGAGTCTCGCACATGCTTGCGGCGAAGGTAGTCGTTGAGGATTCGACCATCAGCGGTTTTGTGGACGTGGGGCTGACGTAGGTTCATATGGTAGCGTTCGACGGCGTGAGCTACGCGACTGATGAAGACGACTGTGCCATCCGGTTCCTGCCGTTCCACGATCCCGACGTGCGTCAGCGAGTCGTTCACCTTGCCATCTCCGTTGTAGTCCCATGTATTATTGAAGAAAACCAGATCGCCGGGGTGGGCGTCCGGTCCCCGGTGGAATCTGCCTTGTTGCCGGATGTGTGCATGAATGATCCGGACGCCGTTGGCGTGAGGGGCTATGGGCTCAGTGTCATAGAGATCGATCCCGTGCTTGAGAAACACCGCACGGGTTACCCCTGCGCAATCATAGGCGATGTGCCGGCCGTTGCTTTCAATCGTGGTGGCGCCCACGAGCTTGGCCGCTGTCTGTACGATCGCGTTCCGGCTCGGTAGACGTTCGACGGATCGGCAACAGGGCCGTTCTGTTGGTAGCGATGTGTGAGGACGTTCGATCGGCTGCGTGACACAGCCTACGAGCGTGGTGATAGCGATCGTGGTCATGATGAAGAGGAATCGCATCGTCTCACCGTATATTGAGAAAACCATCGGAGTGAAATGCTAACACAAGGCTGGTCCCCTCACCAAGAAAAGGGAACTTTGCTGCGGGCTCTTTCTCCGCGACCTTTTACAAGGCGCGTTTCACGGATGAATTGACAATTGCCGTATGAGCAGGCTGTGGAAAAACTCAGTGTGCTCTCAAGTCCTGCTTCATCTCACGAATGGCGTTGACGCATAACCAGCTTACAGGCTGCTCAAAAAGTTCGCCCAGCAAGGCCGCAGGCGATTCGAAACCGGAGGCGTACCCTCAGGGGTACGTTGAGGATTTCGATGAGCTGAGAACGACGCTGGGGGACTTTTTCAGCAGCCTGTTAGTTAGGTTTTACTGGGGGAAGCCAAAGCCTTGTTGACTTCCCGGAGCAGGCTTCGTTCAATTTCCGCAACCTCCTCCGCGCTTACGCTGAGTACGCGCCCACCCTGGGCCAGTTTTTCAAAGTCGGCTTTGACGTTGAGTCGGGTGATGTTTGAAGGGAGGCCATGAAGCGACAGCACGTATTGATTCCGTGAGCCGGAGACTTCCAGCGAGGCAGGCGGGGAGACTTTTCGTTCCGTCACGTAGACCGCTTTTTGGTCGGTCTTAATACTCACTTTGATGTGGTATCCGTTACGGCTGAGGGTGTCTTCCACTACCTTGGCGACGGTGCTCAAGGGGCGGGGGATGTCTTCAGTCTGAGTCCCTTTCTCTTCGACGTGGATCGTCTGCGCCGCTTGGGCTGCTACGGTTTTTTGGACATCCACGCTCAGCTTTTTTGCCTGGGCTGCTTGTACCGCCAAGTCGGCGGCGGCGGCTTTGGCTTCGGCCTTGGCGCTTTGGGCGGATTTCATCGCATCGCGCAATTCCTGGTTCAGTAGATCGATCTGTTGATGCATGACCTTGTTCCCGTCCTGCAGCGAGGTGACCACCGACTCCTGTTTAGCCAGTTGCTTGCGAAGCGATTCATTTTCCGCCTTGAATGGCGAGTCGTCAGGCTTGCAACCGCTGGCGAAGGCACAAAGCGCGATCGCTCCGATCCACAATAGAGGCCACTGGTTCGATTGAGTTTTATCGCGCACGTGACGTCCCTCCAGTTTTCGGATTATCTACGCTTCGCCCCGACTTGTCCACGCTGGATTCCCTGAATTGACCGTGCGTCGTACAGGACGCTATGCTCGCACAATGATGAACCGCTTGACAGCTTTAATCGCAGCGGTGTTGTTCATGAATGTATTTCTCGGCCTACCGGGAGCGATGGCGGGATCAGATCAGAAGACCGATGCCATTTCTGCTGATGACTATGCCCTGTTCGACCAAGTGGTGGCGGGTAAGTTTCTCACCTCAGCGACTCAGTTGGTCGTGATCGAACGCATGACCAGGCTTCGCCTCTCTCCAGATCAGGAGGGACCGACGACGGTCGGAGTGTTTCAGGAGCAGGACTACTTCGATGGTGAACTGCCGGTGGACCTCGTTCGGGAATTCGTCTCAGTCAATCGGAGCGAAAGCCGACTCGAAGGGCGATTCCACTTTGCTGCCGGCTACCGGTTTGCCACAGAGGGCAGGCTCGAAGAGCCGGAGGTGTCCCTGGCACGCCCAGTCACGGTGGCCGGCTCAATGCCGGTTCAAGCGCCGTCGATCTTGGATCGTTTGGCGTTCTCTCGTGTGGCGCGCAGCCTGCGTAACGATCATGCGTTGCTGTATGTCGAAACGCTTCGCTCCGACGGCACCGGAGCAGGGTTCCTCGTGTGGTGTCGTCGTCAAGGGCGAAGCTGGATATTGTTCGATACCGAGGTCGCCTGGACCATTCAGGTTCAAGCAGAACCAGAAGGGGGTTGACTAACAGTTCGAAATGAGGAAAGCAGGGAGTAGGCGGTCGCGGGTGGGTTCCGCTCAGCCCGCAGGCTGTTCAAAATGGCTGTCCAGCAAGGCCGCAGACGAGTCGAAACCGGAGGCGTGCCCTCTGGGGTACGTTGAGGATTTCGATGAGCTGAGAACGAAGCGGGCGGACTTTTTCAACAGCCTGCCGGATGAAGGGCCGTTGCTTGCGCCTTGATGGGCTTGGACGGTAGCATGCCTCCATGTTGACGACCATAATCAGAAAAACCTTTTCCGTCCCGCCCCTTGGTTGCAATTGCTCGATCATCGGCGATCCGGTGACGAAGCAGGCGATCGTGGTCGATCCGGGTGGCGCGCACGAGCGAATTCTCCACGAGGTGCACCAACTCGGATTGACGGTCACACATATCCTTCACACCCACGCCCACTTCGACCATTTTCTCGCGTCCGGAGAAATGAAGAAGGCGACAGGGGCGACGATTTGCCTGCATCAAAATGATCTTGATCTGTGGAAGAATCTCGAAGTGCAGTGTCGGATGTTCGGCGTGGCCTATGTGCCGGTTCCGATGCCTGACTACTGGCTCAAGGATGAGGAGAAGCTGTTAGTCGGCGAGGTCTCCGCTGTGGCACTCCATACGCCAGGCCACACTCCTGGGTCCATGAGTTTTCATTTTCCAGGCGAGAACATTGTATTGGCAGGCGATACGCTTTTTCGTGGCAGTATCGGGCGCACCGATCTTTGGGGCGGAGACTTCGAGGCCATCGAACGATCGATTCGAGAACGGTTGTACAGCTTGAAGGATTCGACGCTTGTGGTGACGGGGCATGGACCGGAGACCGAGATTGGGGTGGAGAAGGAGACGAATCAGTTTGTCCGTATATAGCAGAATGCTGAAAAAGGATGTGGGGAGCCTGGCCGTTCTCCTGCTCGCGGAACGCAGAGGGGATGGAGCCTGATGATCTTCTGTGCTCGTGCAACGCGCGGCCTCAGAAGGCCCTCGTTGGACACGCGCAGTGGAAGATCAGTCAGCCCCCATCCCTGAAGAGATAACGAGCGAGCGTGGGAGGATCATTTATATCGTTCGACGCGCGCAGTTGCCTGCGGCCTCGCAGGGTGAACTTGTTGAGCATTCTGCGGGAGCGTTCGTCACTGTCCCAGACGTGCGGATCATCGAAGCTCTCGGGTCCCAACATAGTTTTTCAGCCTGTTAGCTCGCTGCAGGAGGTGCAACTATGACGATACCAAATCGGGTCCTCCTTATCAGTATTCTCCTGGCCGGGTTATTTTACGCAGAGGTCCAGGCGGACGGTGGCGTCGCGCATCCCACCGATTCAGTGACGATCACGGATGTAAAAGTCCGCATGTCGGATCATGGTCCGGTCGTGCTTTTGCATGCGGAAGGCAAGGCGATTCCGATCTTTGTAGACGTCACGGTCGCCGTATCCATCCAAGGCGCATTGAATGGTGAACGCTTGCCCCGCCCGATGTCGCACGATTTAATGCGTACGATTCTTGAGTCGTATGGCGGCAAAGTCACGCAGACCGTCATCACGCTGAAAAGCGGGACCTACTATGGGGCGTTGACTGTGCCGTTCCAGGAGAATGTGAAAGTGTTCGATAGCAGGTCGTCCGACTCGATCGCGCTTGCCATTCACTTTAAGGCGCCGATCATTGTCGGGCGGGATCTATTGAACTCAGCCGACAAGGTGCCGGAAGAACGGAAACCCGACACGCTCTAAGCTATTACTCTTTGGCCATCCGTTCTTTCAATCGTGCGAGGCGTTTCTCGGTGGACTGCTTGATGAAGGCCATGTTTTCTCCGAGGTGTTGCTCGGCATTGATTTTTCCTTCCTCGCGCCGTTTCTGTTGGTCCAGTCCGAATTGCGCGATCACGGGGCCGTCTTCCTGGTACAGCGATTTCCAGATCGCCTCACATTTGGTTTGCAGAAGTACGGGGTACGTATCGCAGGGTGGATCGGCTGCCCACGCGGTGCTCCAACCGGCTCCTAGTAGGATGAATACCAATACCAGGGCAGTTCGTCCACCTACTCGCATCATGAATGCTCTCCTCTCAACGTGATTCACGATAACACAACGCAATGTGTTTTGCAGACGATCGATGCGTATGAACGGTCGGCGAAGGAGTGCATAGCCCGCTGGGACAAGAGGCGGCATCGCCGGCCACCATTGTTGGTCGAATGGCTCCAATATCTCCCTGCCGGTGCGAGCCTGTTGGACCTTGGCTGTGGTGGAGGGCAGGATGCAGGCAATCTCGCTCGGCGCGGGTATCGCATTGTGGGCGTGGATCGGACCAGCGCGTTACTCTCAGCGGGGCGGCGTCGATATCGTTCGTTGCCGCTGGTCTGTGCCGATCTACGCGACCTTCCGTTTCAGGCCATGTCGTTTGATGGCCTCTGGGCTGCCGCCTCGTTAATGCATCTTCCGAAATCGGAAGCGCGTCAGATCCTGGCTGATTTGTACCGACTCATCCGCCCAGGCGGCCTGTTGGCTGCGACGGTGACCTACGGCACAAAGAGCCGCCTCGTGACCGATGGATGGGTCCCTGGGCGCTATTTTGCTCGCTGGAGAAAGGACGAACTCGCTCGCGCGGTTCGTCGAGCCGGATGGACCATTCTTGAGTTGAACGTGGTGACCAACCGGGAGCGCAAGGGGCGGTGGGTGAATCTTCTCGCCCGGAAACAGGGTTGATGGTTACTTCGATAAGGCCGGGATTGATGCCGTGCTGCGATTCAACGTCACATACACTTTGTCGTCGAACGTATAGTAGCCGCCCTGCTCGATGTCGTTCATGATGCAAATAGGTGAAAAGATAATGAAGCAGCCGAAAATATCTCCGAGGACCCACCAGGACCAGGTCCGGTCGATTTTGAGCGAGGTCGGCTCATAGCCGTCCTTGTTTGCCTGGGCAAGATGGTCGCCCTTACGGCTGAGTGTGACGGTGCCCGGGGCGGTGAGGTGCAGGTAGTCGTCAATAATGACCGCGGCTTCCGGCGGGGTGGTGAAAATGGTGACCGACTGTTTGTCGGAATGCATCCAGGTCCCGCAGCCGGTGAGGCCCCAGAGGCATCCGATGACTGCTGCACCGAGCCAACGTTGTGATTGTTTCATGAGAACCTCTTGCTCGCTGGTGTGGACGAGATTATCCAGCGCGGTCTGATGGTGAATAGCTGTCGGCATTTTTCCATGCCGCTAGCCGTTCTTCTAGCGTTTTCAGCAATTCTACAGAGGGGGCTGTTAGATCTTCATCGCTTCATTTACTTCGGCGAGGGTGGCCGTCGCGACTTTCGCGGCGCGCTGGCTGCCGTCCTGTACGATCTCGTCGATGCGTGAGGGGTGGCTCACCATCGCTGCACGCGCGTCCCACATCGGTGTCATGCGTTCGATGATTCGATCGGCAACGAGCTTCTTGCAATCAATACAGCCGATGGCAGCTGTCCGGCATTCGGTATTAATCTGCGCTTGAATCATCGGCAATGAAAATATTTTGTGAAAATCGTACACGGGGCAGAGGTCGGGATTTCCGGGATCGTGGCGTCGGACTCGGGCAGGGTCTGTGACCATGGTTTTCAGTTTTTGTCGTACCACCGGTTCGGAATCGGAGAGGTTGATGGTATTACCGTAGCTCTTGCTCATCTTCCTCCCATCGGTCCCCATCACCTTCGGAAACTTTGTGAGATGCTCTTTGGGTTCAGGGAAGACCGGCGTTTTATAGATATCGTTGAATCGCCGGGCCAGCTCCCTCGTGAGTTCGAGATGGGGAAGCTGGTCTTTTCCTACCGGCACGAAATCGGGTTTATATAACAAGATATCGGCGGCTTGCAGAACCGGGTACCCTAGAAATCCGTAGGTGCTGAGGTCTTTTTCTTTAATCTCTTCCTGCTTTTCTTTGTAGGTCGGATTGCGTTCCAGCCAGGAGATAGGCGTCATCATCGAAAGGAGCAGATGCAGCACCGCATGTTCCGGGATGCGCGACTGGATGAATACGGTCGCACGTTCGGGATCGATGCCGGCGGCGAGCCAATCGATGAGCAGTTCCCGTGAGAATTCATGGATACGGCTGGTATCGGCATAGTTCGTCGACAGCGCATGCCAGTCTGCGACAAAAAAATAGCACTCGAACTCATGCTGAAGGCTTTTCCAATTTTCCAAAGCGCCGAGATAATTGCCGAGGTGGAGTAGCCCGCTTGGCTGCATGCCGCTGAGGACGCGTTTCTTGGGTATGGTCATGGGGTCGCTCCTGTTCCTCCGAGGCCGATGGCGGTGGAGAGAATTGAATTAGAGAGACTGTGGGTCAACGTGCTCGTGATGGTATGGATCAGGTGAATTTGCGGGTCGAGGATGATCAGCCCCATCAAGATGAACATGCCGTAGGGTTCCACACGTCTGAGCGCCATCGCTGCGGTGTCAGGGAGAAGGCTCGTGAGAATTCTTCCGCCATCCAACGGAGGAAGCGGCAACAGATTGAACAGCATGAGGAGCACGTTAATCAAGACGGAGTAGATCGACATGGCGGCGATCGGCTGGAGAAACATTTGGCGCCACGTGTTCGAGAGCGAGGACTCTTCCGATGTCGACTGTGAGCCTCCGATGGTGGGATCGATCGACAGGATGAGCGCGAAGAGAAGTGCGCTGCCGACGGCCAGCGCGAGATTCATCGCCGGACCTGCCGCTGCAACGAGCGCCATGTCGCGGCGCGGTTGGCCCATATTGCGCGGATCGACAGGGACCGGTTTGGCCCAGCCGAGAAAGAAGCCTCCCGGCATCAGTAGGCAGAGCAGCGGCAAAATGATGGTCCCGAAGGGATCGATGTGTGCCAGCGGGTTCATCGTGAGCCGGCCTTGGAGCTTGGCGGTGGGATCGCCGCATCGATTGGCGACCCAGCCATGAGCGAATTCGTGCAAGACCATGGCGAAGAGGAGCGGAAGCCCCATATAGGAAATCGTGTGGAGGATTTGCGGTAAGGAATTCATGCGGTCGGCTTTCTTAACAGGCTGCGGGAAACCCGGTTTATGCAGGATACACCATTGGAAATTTTCATCATGATGCCGCTCTCGAAATGTCCTCAGGATGCTCAAAAAGGCTGTCCAGCAAGGCCGTAGCGAGCGAAGAGGCGAGGAGGTACGGCCCGCACTTCGTGTAGCCGTTTGCTCTTCTCAATAGTTCTTGGCAAACGGAAAAGCCCCTCATGTGTTTCCGGTCTCCGAGGAAGTTTCTCTCATCGTTGAGCCTCTGAGCGACGCGAGAACGCCGCTGGTGGGCTTTTTCAGCATCCTGTTAGTTCACCTGAAGGAATCGGCCATGTTTGATTTGTATCAGGAAGAGCGGACGATTCAATGTTCCGTCTGGTCCGAACGCTGCCGGTCCTGTCAGGGAGGAGAGATCAGGCTGCGTCAGCAGTTGATCGTGTACTGCTTCGCCGGAAGAGGCCCCTTTTCGAACCGCATCCAGCACCAATTTCGCGGCGTCGTAGCCTTGCGTTGAAAAGAGTGTCGGGTTGGCGTCGAACCGTTTTTTATACCGGGCGACAAAATCCTGCACGGCCGGGGTGTGACTGTCGACAAAGAAGCCGTCGACGAACACGGCTCCATCGATCGACGAATCATCAGTGCGGGCGAAGTCCGGTGAGTTCCATCCATTTGCCCCAAGGAACGGCACCTTCATATCGTGGAAATTCAGCTGGGCCGTAATGATGCCGGCATCGGCGGCGCGGCCCGGAATAAAGATCGCATCGAAGCCCGGCGTATAATAGACTTTCTTGTCCAGCTTTGTCAGTTTTCCAGCCAGTTTTGTCTGATCGACCGGCACGGCCAGGCCATATCGGTTGAGGTCCTCCGCCTTCATACGTTTGAGCTGCCCGCTCACATCGATTTCTCCCTCTTTGTAGGATTCGACGGCGATGACTTCTCCCTCCTGTTGTCGCACTTCCTGGGTGAAGAGTCGGGCCAACTCGCGGCCATACGTGGTGTCGGGATGCAGGATGCAGAATCGGCGGAAGCCTTGCTCTTTGATGGCATACGAGGCGATGCGTTTGGCTTGAAGTTCATAGGTGAGCGCCGTATTGAACACATAGTTGCCGAGTCGTCTGACGTTGGGGAACGTCGCGGCCGGCGTGATCAAGGGGATGTGGGCTCGTTCGGAGAGTTCGGCCATCACCGGTAGATTTTTCGAGAGAAGGGGGCCGATCACGGCGAGAGGGCGATCGGTGTTCAGCAGTTCGGAGAATTCATCTAAAAATGTGGCAGGATCGGATTCAAGGTCTTTGACGATCAGACCGACCGATGGACCTCCTACCCGGTCTCTATTGGCTTCGACGGCCAGCTGAATTCCACTGAGTACTTCACCGGCGAAGGGAGCGAGTTTTCCTGAGAGCGGCAGGACGACGGCGATAAAAAACTGGTTGGATTTTTGTTTGGCTTGGAGGGTGGCAAGTAAGTCCGAAGTTTTCGCTGCCTGCGGATGGACCGGGAAATTTACGAGAAATTGCTGGATCTGCCGGATGGCCTGGTGTTCTTCTCCACGGCTGATGTAGAGCTCAATGAGCCGGAGTGACGCGAGATCGCCGGGAAAGTTGCGTGGAAAGGTGCTCCGGATCTGCTCCAGGGATTTCTTGTCGGATGTCCCGCTCGTCAGATCGCGAATGCGGGCACGCACATCTTCTGCTTGGTCTTCAGTCCCCAACGCCACTTCGTCAAGCCACGCCTGAATGGCGCGGGTCGTGTCATTTTTTTGCGCGTAAAAATCGCCGCTTAGCCGTAGGGCCTCACGTTTGGTGGCATCATCCTTTGACAGGTTTCGCAGGCCGGTCAAAATAGGCAGGGCAAGGTCGAGGTTCCCCATTGCCGCATGGACTCGGGCTTGCATCAGCTTGCCTCGGTCCGTCACCTCTGAATCGGGAAACTCCGTTTGCAGCAGCAGCAAGTATTGTAACGCCTCCCCGTGTTGCTTGGTGCCATGGAGCGCAGCACCGAGGAGAAGATATGTGTCATCGCGCAGCTCGGGCTTTGGAGCGGTGGCCAGAAAACGACGAAGTATGGTGACGGCTTCTTCAGCCTTCCCTGCGTCGGTCAAGCGTTTCGCCTGGTTCAGCGTGGGATGGCTCGCCGGTTTCGCGGGCCCCGTTTCTGCGTAGACGGGCGCCGTGCGCTCGAACCCAGCGGCTGGCCAGAGCAGGCTCAAGCCAAGCGCAAGCGCATAGCACCAGCGTACTGAAAGAGCGTACGTATGATGTGCAGATAGAAATAGTAACGGGCGGGCCATGAGCTCCTGGCGGTCTGACGACGCTGTCATTCTCATGTGACTACTATCGGAAACCCTGTGGGGTGTCAAGGTAAACTCCGTCCGGGGTTCGTTGTGTTCATCTGCGTGATTGGCTATCATGGCCTCGATGATGTTACACCCGCTGGCTGAGCGATATTTGAGCCGTCTCCGGGTGGAGGGTGGTCTCTCCCTCAACACGATCGAAGCCTACCGTCGCGATCTGACGAAATTTCATTCCTACTTGCATCGAATCGGGGTGGCGCCGATCGGGCCTCTGACGTCTGAGACGTTAACAGGATTTCTCCGTTCCATGCAGGAGGCGCAGTTGTCTCGCGCCTCCTCGTTGCGTTGTCTCTCGGCCATTCGTGGATGGCTCCAGTTTCTGATGCGGGAACGAATCATCGAAGAGAACCCTACTATCGGATTGGTTCCGATCTCACGCGGTGTCCGGCTACCCAAAACGCTGTCGCAGCAGGACGTCACGGCATTGTTGGATCTGGGGGCCGTTCCGACCCCTGAAGACCTGCGTGATCGTGCGATGTTGGAGTTGCTCTACGCGACGGGGCTTCGTGTGTCGGAATTGGTGATGGCTGAAGTAGCGCTGGTGAATCTCGATGTCGGGTATCTCCGGGTCACGGGCAAGGGGGCAAAGCAGCGCCTCGTGCCGATGGGTGAGCGGGCCCGGCAACTGTTGGGACAGTATGTGAACGAGGCGCGGCCACGGCTGCTTAAAAAACGGGCGTCACGGTACATGTTTGTGTCGAGGCGAGGAGGGCCGTTGACCCGGCAAGCCTTTTGGAAGTTGCTACGACACCGTGCATTGCGGGCCGGGATCAGACAGATCATTTCGCCGCACATGCTTCGGCATTCGTTCGCGACGCATCTGCTTGAGGGCGGCGCCGATCTTCGGTCTGTTCAGGTCATGCTCGGCCATGCTGATATTGCGACCACGCAGATCTATACGCATATAGAACGGGGACGCCTGAAGCGGGTTCATGATAAGTATTTCCCGCGGGCGGGCCGGCAGTCAGGAGAAAAGTCTAACCGAGGAGGTGTGACCCAATGAGCGGTGTTCGTCATATGCTACAAACGACAGAGAGCGTGTGAGATTCGATTGACATGGGCATGTGGAGTTGGTAGCATCCCGCCTAGGTTGCTAGGAAAATCGGGCGGATAGCTCAGTTGGCAGAGCGCCACCTTTACACGGTGGATGTCGCAGGTTCGATCCCTGTTCCGCCTACCAGAGCAGAGGCTGGCCTAAGGGGAGCAGGACAGATCATTGAGCAATAATCATGAAAGTTTAATGGGACTGACCACTAGATATAGTCTTGTCCCTCACGTCTTCCGCTATACGTAGAGTTTTATGGGGCCGTCGTTCAGCTGGTTAGGACGCCAGATTGTCAATCTGGAGGTCGCGGGTTCAAATCCCGTCGGCCCCGCCATTTTCTCTTATGTGCGTTTGACTCCGCGGGCAGAGCTGTCAGTGCTTCCTCGCAGACTGCGGAACAATGCTGTTGACATGCCAAAATTTCGCGTTCGCATGGGTGGAATCACAGCAGTACACCGCGCGGGAAACTAAAGAAACCGTCTAATTACGTTTGCCGTGGGACGCGTGTCGTATGTTCTCGTACGGCGTGCTGGGTGGAGTTGGTGAGCAGGGCGACATGTTCGTATCCTGCTAGAGTTTGGAAAGGGTATTCCCGCATGTTTCAAACAGGTCTCACAGGATTGATGGGTTCGCTTGGAGCGGTGTCGAAAATTGTGCTGGTGATCCTGTTTATTTTCTCAGTCATTTCGTGGGCCATCATTTTCTCAAAATGGCGCGCATTTCGCGTTGCTGACCGGGAGGACAAGTTATTCTTAGCGCTCCTCGCGAAGGCGCACAGTCTCGATGAGGTGTATCGGCAAGTTCGACGAATCGAAGGGAGTCCCAGCGCCTGTGTTTTCGAAGGGGTGATGGAGCGCATGGGCTCTGGGCGAGTTGAAGGGAGAGATGGTGTCGGTTCGGGACCAGTTGATCAACATGTGGTAGAGCGGGCGGCATCCCATCTCGCGCAGAGTCAGCTCTCACGCCTTGAGAGCTATCTGCCGTTTCTTGCCACGACAGGAAATATTACTCCGTTTATCGGACTGCTCGGAACCGTGATGGGAATCATCGATGCATTTCGGGAGATCGGCACCCAAGGGACCGCCAGTATTTCTGCTGTCGCTCCCGGCGTTTCAGAGGCTCTTATCGCGACGGCAGCAGGTCTGTTCGCTGCTATCCCTGCGGTGATTGCCTATAATTACTTTCTGACTCGGATTCGCACGACAGCGTTTCGCTTGGATTCGGTCACGATTGAGCTCTTGTCGTCCCTCTCGACCACGGTGTCCAAGGTGAAGAAGTCAGTTCCGGTCGGAGTCCAAGGATGATCCTTGAGTCCCGTCACCGCCGGTTTCTGGCAGAAATCAACGTCATTCCCCTCGTCGATGTCGTCTTCGTCCTCTTGATAATTTTCATGGTCACCGCCCCGATGTTGTATCGAGGGATGGATATCAAACTTCCGACGTCTGCGACGAATTCTATCAAACCGGAGATGCGTACGGTGCTTACCATCGAAAAGGATCAACGATTGTATCTCGACAAGGATCCGGTTGGTGTGGCTCAGCTCGAACAGAAATTGAAGGTCTTGAAGCAGGATCACCCCGATGTCTCACTGTATCTTCGGGCCGATCGCGACGTCCCCTATGGGATTGTGGTGCAAGTGATGGACGGCGTCAAGAAAGCCGGGATCGAGAAGATCGGGATGGTGACGGAACCGATGGGGCCTGAGCGCGTAGGAGCGCCACAACTCCCTGGTCCAACACCGCGAAAAAGTTGAGGTAACGTACGCGAGGGGGCTGGTGGTTATGGCATCCCAGGCGTCGCACTTTTCAGGGTCGTGGTTCGATCAGGGCGATCAATCCAGGCTGTCCGCTCGGCTCATGCGAACACTAGTGTTGTCGCTGGTCCTGCACGTGGTCGTGTTGCTTATCGCCGTGGGGCTTCGGCTTCCACAACATGGAGAACGACCATTGACGGCTGTGGAAGTGTCATTGGTCAGTCCGCCGACGCCTGTCAAGCATACCGAGCCGCCGAAACCAGTCGAGTCTGCAAAAGTGTCGGAGCCGAAGCCGACCCCGGCGCCAGTTGTCAAGGCGGTGGTCCCCAGCGCGGCTCCTTCATCTGCGCCTCCAAAGGGTGAGAAGAGAAGGGACATGATGGAAGATCTCGATCTTCCGCCGGATGCGCCGAAGTTTGGAGACCTGAGCCCTGCAACAAAAACGATGGCTCAACCCCAACAGATGGCAAAGGTGCCGGAGGTTCCACGTATCCCGGATGTGACACAGGATCCGGTTGCAAAGACTCCGCAGCGGTCTACGGTCAGTGATGATCTGAATCGTGAATTAGAAGAAGAGCTGAAAAAGATCAAGCAGTTTCAGCCGGCAGCCAAGCTGGATATTCCGAAAGAGGTTGTCCCGAGCGAGATACCGGTCAATCCGGCGCCTCAGCACGAGGTGAAAGTTCCGGCGGCCAAGACTCCTGAAACGACGCTGAAGATTTCCGGTGCGGCGGGTTCAAATCTCTATTGGGCCCGTGTACAGTCTATTATTAGCAGACAGTGGGAGCCTCCTCCGGTCGATATGGCCGGACAGACGTATACGATGACCGTCAAGTTTCGGCTTCAGCGGGATGGGACGATCAAAGACGTGGTCGTCCGGCAGTCGTCAGGGAATGCCTATTATGATATGGCGGGCCAGCGCGCCGTGCAACAGTCACGGTTCCTACCTGCGTTTCCTGCCGAAATGACAGACAACTATAAGGATATTGAAATGGTATTTCGCGTTGGGGAGTCGGTCGGATGACACAGGTGAAATTGATCAGTGCCTGGTTCGGTGGAGTGCTGCTGCTGGCAGGAGCGGTCGGTATTCTTGAATCTGGAGCGGCAGATGTGTTCCTCGAAGCCACACGTCCCGACTTCCAAAAAATCTCCCTCGGTGTTGCGGGGATACACAGCGTAGGAGGTCCCGACTGGTTGGGGGGGCGGATCGAGGAAGTCCTCAAAAAAGATGTGAAGCGCTCCCTGGTTTTCGATCTGGTGGATTTGCCCGGTCTCGGGATCCAGACATCTGATATCGGTAACGGGGTAGGAGACGGCTCCAAAGCGATATTTAGACAGGCTGCTGAGAAGGGTGTTTCGGTATTAGTCTGGGGCAAGGCAGGCCTGAAAGGCAGTGACAAAGAAGCCGACGTGAATATGGAAGGTTTCGTCTATGACAGCGGCAGCGATGAGCTCGTGGGCGGAAAACGCTACGCAGGATCGCCCTCGGTCGTGCGGCTGATGGCGCACCGTTTTGCCGACGAATTGGTATTTCGGTACACCGGTGAGCCGGGGATCGCGCGGACGAAGATCGCGTATGTGGCTGAACAGGGGGCTGCGCGCGAGTTGTTTGTGATGGACTACGATGGCCATGATACGCGCCAACTCACCGCCGATGGATTCCTCAATCTTATGCCGCAATGGTCTCCGGATCGTCGGTTCCTCATTTTTACCTCCTATCGCAATCGCAATACGCAGAATATCGATATGATCGAGTTGGCAACGGGGAAGCGGTGGACGGTGATTGCATTGGGGGGGTTGAACATCACGCCGTCCCTCTCCCCGGATGGAAACTTCCTGGCATTTGCCTCCAGTCACGAGGGCAATTCCGAACTCTACCGGTTGGATACAAGGACGAAAGCCATTCAACGATTGACAGTCAACCCGTCCGGTGACTTGTCTCCCTCCTGGTCTCCAAGCGGAAGAGAGCTGGTCTTTGTGTCGGATCGAGGCGGCGGGCCACAGCTGTTCCTGATGAGCTCTGATGGGTCGAATGTGCGTCGTCTAACATTTGAAGGCGATTACAATGCCGCGCCATCCTGGTCGCCTCGTGGAAACTGGATTGCCTATGTGTGCCGGATGCAAAAAGAGTATAAGCTCTGTGTCATTTCACCGGACGGCCAGAAACGCATGCAATTGACGACGGGGCAGGGTGTCGATGATTCGCCATCCTGGTCGCCGGATGGCAGGCACCTGGTATTCAGTTCGACGGCCGATGGGAAGAGTCACATTTATATGATCGATGCCGACGGTAAGGACATCGAGCGGCTCACCTTCCAGGGGACCCACAATAGTGCGCCCTCTTGGTCTCCGGCATCTTGAGCAGCAGGTATCACCTGACTCAATGAACGAATACGTGAAAGCCAATTGATCGAGATCAATCACTTAGGAAAAGGAGTACGAGGTATGAACAAGACACTGAGTGTATGCGGTGTGGGGCTGATACTGAGCCTGGCATTGATCGGTATGCCTGGCTGCTCGAAGAAAGCCGTACAATCCGGCGGCGATTCCCAGCCCGGTCAAGGTATGGCGAAAGAGGGGATCGATAGTTCCATGTCCGGTGTCGGTACCTTCCCTGATACCAGCGGTCAGTCGGTCGGCGGTGGACTTGGAGGGATCGACAAAAACCCTTCGGAAGAACGTCTGGGTGGTGGTACGATGATGGCGAAGCTGGACCCCTCCGGTGCAGGCCGACAATTGGATGAGATGCGTGCCGAGCAAGCAGCCTCAGCTGCCGCAGGCTTGCGGGATGTGTTTTTCGGCTACGATAGCTGGACGATTTCCGAGGACGGACGCCAGGCACTGACTCGCGATGCTGAGTGGATGAAGTCGAATGTGAGTGCGCTGGTGAAGGTCGAAGGGCACTGTGATGAGCGCGGGACCTCCGCCTATAACCTTGTACTCGGTGAGAAACGGGCGAAAGCTGTTCGGAATTATCTGGTCGAACTTGGTGTCGGTGCCAATCGTCTGTCCGTGGTGTCGTATGGAAAAGAGCGGCCGGCGTGCAATGAACATGCGGAGTCCTGCTATCAGCAGAATCGGCGGGGGCATCTTGCGTTGAAGACCGGGAAGTAGGGACGGGTTGTGCATCGCGGCTGTTGAGACTCCCTGATCCGCGGAGTGAGAATAGGACATTCTTTTACCATCGTGGGTGGAACAATGCGGAACCATTCAAATACGAAGAGTGTCTGGATGACCATCTGTGCGGTCTGCACACTATTGTCGGCCGGCTGCGTTGCCCAGCAATCCGACCTGAAACAGACGGAAAGAAATCTTCAGCAGCGCATCAAACAGTCGAACGATGAGTCGGCGCAGACCCGCGCACGGCAGAGTCAGGAGATCTTGATGCTTCGAGAGCAGGAGCTGCCGCAGTTGCGAGGCGAGCTGGAACGTGCGTTGCACCAAGCTCAAGAACTTCAGGGAAAACAGGAAGATCTTAAACAGCGCTCTGCGCAACTTGAGCAACAAACCAAACGGCTCGAACAGTTGGCCGGTAAGCTAGAGGCAGAGAGCACCATGCGCTACAACCAGGTGCGTGAGAGCCTCAATGCGCAAGATGTCAAAAATAAGCAGGACCGTGATCAGCTCCGTCTGGACGTGAACACTCGACTTGACGATGTGAACCGCCAGATGGAGGCGGTGCGAAAAGAGGTCATCGACGTCGTGCAGAAGACGAACAGCGGACTGGCCAGGAGTCTCGATGCACGATTGGAGGAGCAGCATAAGGCACTGGCGGATACCCAGGTTCGGACCGAACAGTTGTCCGCAAAATTCGCACAATTTAGTCAGTCCCTCACAGCATTCAGGGATTCGTTGACAGGCCTGAGTGAGCGGATCAGCCAAGAAGAGCAGGCAGGAAAAGCATCGGCCACTCATATCAATGAGATGAACAAAGAGGTCAGCGGGTATTTAGCGGAGGTCAATAAGAGTATCGCCTCTGTCGCGCAAAAGTTTGTCACCCGTTTCGACGAGCAAGATCGCCGCCTGGATACACTCTCCAAGACCGTTGAGCAGGCCGCACAGGATGCGCCAGCGCGAGGGGGAAACAAGGGAGGGGCGGGGGCACGTCAGCCATCCACGAAACCGGGGCATCGGTCGTCGGCGCCTTCGCCTGAGATCCCGAAGGTCGATCAAGGCTTGTCTTCGGCTTCGCGTTCTGCGCAAGGTGAAGCGGTGACGCCGACCGTTGCGCTCGATGAGTCGTTGCGTTCGCAACGACCCACCCAGACGAGTATGAGTTCTGACAAGGTCGAATACGAACGTCTCTTGGGGCTATTTGGCGATGGGGATCTGGATGGAGCGCGGCAGGGGTTCGCCGTATTTTTGCGTGACTATGGGGACTCGGATCTCGCTCCCAATGCGCGCTATTGGCTGGGTGAATCGTATTACAGCAAAAAAGATTTTCCCCAAGCGATCGATTCGTATGACCGCGTCGAATTGGATTTTCCCCGGAGCGAAAAAGTGCCGGCTGCGATCTTGAAGAAAGGGTATGCGTACCTGGCGATGAACGATAGGAAGCGCGCTTCATTGGCCTTCAGCCAGGTGTTGGCGTCGTATCCACGGACTCCTGAGGCAGGAAAAGCATCGGATAAATTATCCCAATTGAGGGAGTCGCGATGACCGTGATGCGCACGATAACGGGTTCAGGGGGAGCGGCTGTTCTCATGGCCGGGTCGATATTATGGCTCGCCGGATGTGCGAAGCATGCGGATTTTTCAGAGTTGCGCGACCACCTGGCGGCGGTGTCGAAATCTCAAGACCAAGATCAGAAGCGGTCGGATGCGCTGCAACGACGGTTGGAGTCGCTGGAGCGGGTGAAGGATGGTGAATCCTCCAGGCAGAAATTCGACCCGAAATTCGACGAACTCTCTGCACGGGTCCAAAAATTAGAGAGCCGGTTGGCCAAAATCGATGAGGCCTTGAGCCTTCCTGTCGCGCCCAAGCCCGAGCCGTCTCAAATTGACTCGACTCGCCTCCCTAAGCCACTGAAGCCAGGCTCCTCTATAGATGTGCCGACCTCTATGATACCTGGTGTACCCACGATTACTCCGACGTCCGCATTCAATCTGGCATACAACGACTATCTCAATGGAAAATACGATCTTGCGGTGGCGGGATTTCAGCGGTTTGTGAAAGATTTTCCCGGCACGTCATTGACGCCGAACGCCTACTACTGGCTGGGGGAGTCGTCCTATCAGCAGAAAGATTATGTGCGCGCGATCCAATCATTGGAGTATCTCTCGACGGAGTACCCAGGAAACGAGAAAGTGCCTGCGGCACTGTTCAAATCGGGGCTCGCGGCGGGAGAAATCGGAGACCTCGCCAAGTCGAAAAAGAATCTCAAACGGGTCATCGAGGAATTCCCGACTTCGGACGAGGCGAAACTGGCCAAGAATAAGCTGGCCGAAATTCGGTGATCGGATGTCCATCGAGACGGTGTTTCGCGTCTCTCTTATCTTCGGCGTTCTCTGGAGTCTAGTGTCATGCCCGCCGCCAGTTTCTCTGCCAAGATCCATACCCTCCCGGACGACGTAGTCAGCCGCATTGCAGCCGGTGAGGTCGTCGAACGTCCTGCCGCTGTCGTCAAAGAATTATTGGAAAACAGTCTTGATGCAGGGGCCTTGCACATCACGATTGATGTGAAGGACGGCGGACTCACTTTCATACGTGTGACGGACGATGGAGAGGGAATTAATCGTATCGATCTGCCTCGTGCGTTCGAGCGGCACGCCACCAGCAAGCTCAGGTCCGATCGGGATCTTGTCTCGGTGACGACGATGGGTTTTCGTGGCGAGGCGTTACCGAGTATTGCGTCCGTCTCTCATGTGCTCGTGACGACTGCGACGAGGCAGGATACGATGGGATCGCAGTTCACCCTGATCGCGGGAGCAGGCGGGCCTATCCTGGACGCACCCCCTATCGCTGGCACCAGAATCGAAGTCTCCAACCTGTTTTTTAATCAACCGGCCAGAAAGAAGTTTCTGAAATCACCCGTGACCGAGTTCTCACACATCAGCCATGTCGTGCAGCTTGCAGGTCTTGCCTGGCCGGCGGTGCATTTCCGCCTGACCCATAACAGTCAGGAGATTCTCAACTATTCCGCCGTGACAGTGGATCGCGATCGAGTCCTTCAGGTTTATGGCCAAACCTTTCTCGATCGGACCATCGAGGTACGAGGCAGGACTGGAGGATTGTCGATCCGTGGGGTGATGGTCAATCCAATCCATGCGCGATCTTCGAGAACGCCACAGGAATTGTTCGTGAACAGGCGTCCTATCCGCAATGCGACGGTGTTTCATGCGGTCATGGATGGGTATGGATCGTTCCTGCCTAAAGGGGCTCACCCGACGTTCGTACTTTCTCTCGATATTGAGCCGAGCCGCCTCGATGTCAATGTACATCCGACGAAGAGAGAGGTCCGTTTTGCGGAAACTGACACGCTGCATGAATTGGTGCGTCAGTCGGTCCGCCACGCACTCGGTGGTTCCGGGCAGGAGGCCCTGTTGGGCGATTCGCACACAGCGCCTGATGGTTCCTTCACGGCTGAGGGGCAGATCTCGTCGTCTCCGGATTCTCGCCCGGCAGCATCGAGTGCAACGTATGGGCAGGATTCTCAGGTTCGAGACCGTGAGAGAGGTGTGTTGTCCAGTCTCGCCGATGGAAATCAATTGGCCTTCGTTCACGAGGCAGCCGGAGCGTATCGGCAAGCCGAGCAGGTCGATATCGTGCCGCTCGGACAAATCCTCCGCACGTATCTCGTGGCGCAGGTCGGTGAAGAACTCCAAGTAATCGATCAACACACGGCGCACGAACGCGTGCTCTTCCAGCGGCTCTGGCGTGGGTGGGAGAGCCGGGATATGCCCTCGCAGCCGCTGCTGATTCCTGAGCCGGTTGAGCTGTCGGCGGCACAGAGCATGTTGCTACTCAAACACAGTGATGAGCTGGAGAAACTCGGCCTTTTGATTGAACCATTTGGCGCCACGGCTGTGGCGATTCGCGGGGTGCCGGTTGGGCTCGGCAAGGTGGATGGCGCGATCCTGGTGCAGGATCTGCTCGATGACGTCACGAAGTGGGATCGCGCATCGTCGTTGGCGATGCGGATTCAACCTGTGCTGGCCTCGCTGGCTTGCCATGGAGCGGTACGGGCCGGACGCGCCTTGGCTCTTCCTGAAATTCAACAGCTGATTCGCGATTGGGTACAAGAAGGGGTCATCATGACCTGTCCGCATGGGCGCCGTACGGCATTTCGTCTTTCAACTGATGAGCTTGCCAAGCTGTTCGGGCGGGTTGGATGGACCTGATGGCCGTTCCTGCGAAGATGATGCGCCGCCTCTCCGAATCGCAGATCCCTTGTAAACCGGTGGTCGTGATTGTGGGGCCGACCGCTGCGGGAAAGAGCCGCGTCGCCGTTGAGGTGGCAAAGGTGTTCGAGACCGAGGTGCTGACGGCAGATTCACGGCAAGTCTATCGTGGCATGGATGTCGGGACAGATAAACCGGCTCCGGAAGAGCGTCAGGCGGTCCCTCATCGGTTGATCGATCTCGTCGATCCTGGCGAATCGTTTAACACGGGGATGTATCGCCGCCTGGCGATTGACGAAATCGAGCGCCTCTATCGAGATGGCCGTCTTCCGTTGGTGGTGGGTGGCACAGGGCTCTATGTGCGGACTCTCCTCCAGGGTTTGTGCCCTGCGCCACAGTCCGATCCGATGATGCGGGCGGCGCTGAGACGGGAGGCCGAGGACCAGGGGCATGATCGTCTCTATGCACGGCTTGTGGATGTCGATCCTGAGACTGCGGCGCGGTTGCATCCACGAGACGAATCGAAAGTGATTCGCGCGCTGGAGGTGTACCAGCTATCCGGACGTCGGATGTCGGCGTTCCAACAGGAACACGGGTTTGCCGAGCGGCCATTTTCGGCCTTGGTCATTGGATTGAACCGAGACCGCCCCGCCCTGTATCGCCGTATCGAAGAGCGGATCGATTGGCAACTGGCTCATGGCTTGATTGAAGAGACGCGGCAACTTTTGGCTCAGGGGTGTCCGCGCATGAGTGCGGCGATGAAGGGCCTGGGGTATCGGCAGGTGGCTGAGCATTTGGCCGGCGAATATGATGCTGCTGAAATGGTCCGACGGTTCAAACGGGACACGCGACATTTTTCCAAACGGCAAATGACGTGGTTTCGAAAAGAGCCAGGGATTCAATGGTTGATGGTTGAGGAGTCGGAATCTGCACAGCACACGGCCGCGAAGGTGATCGGACAGGTGGATCGATTTCTCGCCACACTTGGGAGCCAAGGATGACACGACAAGGGAACCGGACGCGCGCTGACATCGGGATCATCGGCGGTAGCGGGTTATACGATGTCGAAGGGCTTCGGAAGGTCAAGGAACTGTCGGTGAAGACCCCTTTCGGACCAGCTTCCGACACAGTCATGCTCGGCGAATTGGAGGGGGTTCGTATCGCGTTCCTCTCGCGGCATGGACGTGGTCACCGGATCAATCCGTCCGAAATCAACTATCGTGCGAATATCTATGCACTGAAGTCGTTGGGTGTTCGGCGGGTGATTTCTGTCAGCGCAGTCGGCAGCATGAAGGAATCGATCAAGCCTGGTGATGTGGTGTTGCCGGATCAATTTATCGATCTCACCAAGCGGCGGGTGTCGACCTTCTTTGAGGGAGGGATTGTTGCCCATGTGGCGTTCGGCGATCCGGTCTGCGCCTCGCTCGGCTCGGCATTGTTGGATGCGGCCCGCACGGTCGGCGCCACTGTTCATCGGGGTGGCGTCTATATCTGCATCGAAGGCCCGCAGTTTTCGACCAAAGGGGAGTCTCGGTTGTATCGCCAGTGGGGTGCGAGTGTGATCGGGATGACGAATCTCCCTGAAGCAAAGCTCGCACGCGAGGCAGAACTGTGTTATGCCACGGTGGCCTTGGCGACTGATTACGATTGTTGGCATGAGACGGAGCAGGCCGTCACTGTTGAGTCGATCTTGACCACGCTTCGTCAGAATGTCACGCTGGCGAAGCAACTATTGCGGACGGCGATGCGCGCGGTGGCCGACGTCAAGGCGTGTGGGTGCCAGCGTGCGTTGCAGGACGCCATTATCACGGCTCCGGATCGGATGCCGGCCTCGATCCGACGGAAGCTGGCCTTGTTGATGGATCGGGTTATTCTGGAGAAGAAAGGAGCTCGGTAAGCCATGGGGAAGCTGCTCGTCGTCGGATCAGTCGCATTAGATACGGTGAAAACACCGTTCGGGGAAGTGAGCGAGGTCCTCGGAGGTTCGGCCACATTTTTTTCCACTGCGGCCAGCTATTTTACCAGTGTGGATCTCATTGCCGTGGTGGGAGAAGATTTTCCTCAGCAGCATCTGACCTTTCTCAAGAGCCGTGGCATTGACTTAACCGGGTTGGAGCGCAGGCCTGGGGAGACGTTCCGATGGAAAGGGGAGTACACGCATCAGTTGAACGAAGCCCGCACGCTCGATACGAAACTCAATGTCTTTGAAACCTTTCGCCCGAAGATTCCTGAGTCCTATCGATCTCCGGAGCTCTTATTCTTGGGCAATATCGACCCGGAGCTGCAATTCGATGTGTTGCAAAAGCTCCCCCGTCCGCCCTTGGTCGCATGCGATACCATGAATTTTTGGATCAATGGCAAGCGTGATGCGTTGTGGCGGGTGTTGGAGCAGGTCGATGTTCTGATCGTGAACGATGGCGAGGCTCGGGCGCTCGGCGAAGATTCAAATCTCGTAAAGGTCGCACAAAAAATACTCGCACGCGGGCCGAAGCATCTCATTATCAAACGTGGTGAGTATGGGGTGTTGATGTTTACGGGGAAACAGGTATTCGGGGCTCCGGCCTTTCCGCTTGAAGACGTGCGCGATCCGACCGGCGCGGGAGATTCGTTTGCCGGCGGTTTTCTGGGCTACTTAGCGGCCACCGGGAATCGTTCGGTTGAGGCGTTTAAGCAAGCGATTATCTTCGGGAGCGTCATGGCGTCATTTGCTGTAGAATCCTTTAGTCTTGACCGTTTGCGAATCCTGGACTACAAAGAGGTTCAGGAGCGGTTTCGAGCCTTTAAGCAGTTGACTCATTTCGAGGATATTCCGTGATGCAGATTCCCTCTGTGGCTTGGATTGTTCGACCATGTGCGGGCTTGGGGGTTGTGTTGGTTTTGGTGGTCGGATGGCTGCCTGGTTGTGCCACATCGGACGTGTCGGCCCAGAAGTCGAAAGGGTACTATCAGGAAGGTGTGGCGAGTCTGGAATCCGATCAACAGAGGGCATTCGTGTCATTCCAGAAAGCGGTGAAGCTGGATCCGAATAACAAGGAAGCGCGATACGGGCTCGGCCATATTCTGGCGATGCAGGGGAAATTGCCCCAAGCAGAAGAAGAATTGATAGCTGCGACGAAGCTTGATGAGAATTACTCAGAAGCCTATACGTATTTGGGTCAGATTTTGGAGAGAGAGGGGCGATGGACGGAGTCGATCGCGGCATTTCGTCAGGCGCTCACCAATCCCTTGTATGCCACACCGGATCTGGCGCGATTCCATCTCGGTCGGTTGTTGGCTCACGAGAAGGATTATCAGGGCGCGATGGAAGCATTTGAGGATGCCTTAGTCGTCAATCCGCCCAATGTTCCCCCAGCGCTGTTACACTTGGAGTTGGGGCGTGCCTATTACAATCTGGGGTTCGACCGACGCTCTAGAGAAACGCTGACCAAGGTGATGGCACTCGATAAGAGCGGCGAGTATGCCGCTGCGGTGAAGGAGTTGCTGACACGGCTGAAGCCGTAGAGAGACACGCATGGAATCGATCGGCGAGTTCTTTAAACAAGTGCGAGAGGCCAAGGGGCTCACAATCGATGACGTCGCATCCAAGACGCGAATTCGAAACGATTTTGTGAAGGCGTTAGAGGAAGGGAATTTTGCCAAGTTGCCCGATCAAGTGTTCGCGCGAGGCTTTGTCCGGTCCTATGCCAGGTCCCTGGGGCTCGACGAAGACGACGCGATTCAACGATTCACTCAATCGTCTGGCGCCTATTATGACAAGCAAGGCGAGCGGGAACGTCTGAAAGCCAGGCAGGCAGAAGAAGATCGGAAACGCAAAGCCAATCGGAAAGCCGTCGCCATCGCGATCGGCATCGCGATTCTCACGCTTATTTTCCTCTTGAGCCGGGAACAATCGTCGCTCCTGGTCCGTCGTTCGAGCTCAGACACACCAACTCCCACATCCAAGCGGACTGTACCACCGGTTTCTGAATCTCAGGACGCGCCGCCTGCCCGGCACGCTGAAGCGGTTCCTCCGGCTCCCCCCGTTCCTCCGGTTGTCGCGACTCCGCCTACCCCTTCTAAGACCAAGCCGAGTGAGCCCCCTCCGGTGCCAGCCAAGGTGGTCGAAGAACATAATGCTGGGTCAGGGAGTGGCTCAGTCTCCACAGCGTCGTCTGCTGCGTCAGAGCAGGTGGCTTCTGTCCCTGCATCACTGGGGAGCGACGGGCCTCTGGGAGGGATTTCGCTGGAGGGGTCCGCAGCAACGGAAGGACAGTTGTTGCTTGACCTTGAGGCGATCGAGCTGAGCTGGGTCGTCGTTCAAATCGATGGCGGGAGTCCACAAGAGGCCTTGCTTCGGCCTGGAGAGAGGGCCAGATGGAAAGGCCAAGACCAATTTATCCTGACCCTCGGTAATGCCGGTGGCGTCAAGGCCGAACTCAATGGCAAACCTCAAAAGCCCTTCGGTCCAAGCGGCAAAGTTGCGCGCGACATCGTCATTAAACGTTGATTGGATGCTCGCACCTTCCATCTGTAGAACGATGAGGATTCTCTGCGCCGACTCAGTCGGTTCCCTCGATTCAAATCCATGCAGACTCTGGTTCGATGACAGATGGTTTTGACTCGTGGTGCAGGAGATTGCCGGTGCGCAAGGTCGTGGGTGGGGCGTCGCAGCAAGGGCTGAGGCGAAATGGCATCATTCTTGGGAAGCCTTTGTGATTTTTGTGACGGAGGTATCTCTAACTAATTGAAATGTCGTGTTTCGCGAGGGAGGCATTCTGGCACGAGCTTTGATACATAATCTGGTTAGGTTGTGATGAAATTTGCGGAGTGGAAGCGAGTCAGCGCACTCAGGTTTGCTTGACATGAGTGGAAGGCCATTGTTATATTCGCCCGCGTTTTGTCGCGTTGACATGGATCGCGTATAAGCTGGTGGCCCGATGTCGAGTTCACGTGCAGTGGTTAAACACAAAGGAGGAAATCTGATGGGGTATGTTGCTAAGTTCCTGGGAATCAGCGCCGCGCTGATTATGTTATCGGCCTCAATGGTGGGAGCCGAAGAGAAGGATCCACTCAAGGCGCGTGTTCCGCCTGATCAGATGGCCGACGCGAAGGCCAACAAGAATCCGGTTGCCGCGACCCCGGAGAGTATTGCCAAAGGAAAGGCGCTGTACGAGGGGAAGGGCACTTGCTTCAATTGTCATGGTAAGGAGGGGAATGGGCAGGGCGAGGCGGGTAAGGTGCTGAATCCGAGCCCCCGCGATTTCTCGAACTGCAAGTTCCACAAAAAACGGAAAGATGGCGAACTCTTCTGGATCATCAAGAACGGGAGTGCAGGCACAGGCATGATCTCCTTGACCCCGGCAATCATTACCGAAGAAGAAGCCTGGACGATCATCAACTACGAGCGCACGTTCTGTAAGGGCGAGTAGTTTCGTCACGGGTCTGCGGGTTTGAAGAGAGAGGGTGGAGGATTCGGTCCTCCACCCTCTTCTTTTTTTGCCTTCTGTCCTGGTCGCTATTCACCCGCATTATTCATGAACGGTTCTGCTGCAATCACGGATTCGCCGCTACGACAAGCCTGGACGCGGCTGCGCTGCGTCCAGGCAGGCGGGTTCGCCACTCGGTCGATCAACATACTGTTCAAGTATGCATCCCTCCCTCGCGGCTCCGCGCGCCTGTCTCGCCTGGCGACTGCGCAATTTCGTCCCTCGACTGGGCTCGGGACCCTGAGCAAGTCCAAGGGCAACCAACCATCATGAATAATGCGGGTTAATGAGATTCGTGGCTCTGGATGGCAGGAGGTTTGGTTAATATCAACGCAGCGGAAGGATCGGTCGGGCTGATTGCTGGAACGGCAAACGGACGTTGCTCCTGGTTCATGCGGGCCTTGGAAGCCCAGCGCACTTTCTGACTGAGATAGGTCACCGTTTCGCTGAGCGTCACGTCGCCATCTCGGTTGAGGTCAGCCTCGCCGCGCAGTGCCCGCAGCAGGTAGTAGGTGAACAGGCCATGTTGATGCTGGTCGTCCTCCAATCCCTGTCCAATGCCGCTGATTCCGATGACATGAAGAGTCGAGCTTCCCGGAGGGTTCCATTCGGGAAGGGTGGTCAGCGCAGTCTTGGTCCGTTTATCCGGCTCCATAGGCGACACGATTCCATCGAATAGAAACACGGTGTGTCTCGCGTGTAAGCGAGACAGCGCCGCCTCCAAATCTTTAACCGGGTATGATCGTGAGGCGGTCGTGGCCGTCCCATCGTAGGGGACGAGGAACGTTTCTCCGGTCGGACTGACTGAAACCAGCCCGGCAAAATATACAATGACGACGGCATCGTTGTTCATGCGTGGCGGCAGCCAGTCCAGCAACGCTTCGTCGATATCCGAGCGTATGGCCCTCCAGTCTTGCAGGAGGAGAATGTTGGAGGCAGGCACGCCACCGAGAGCTTGAAAATAGTTCGAGATTGCCTGGGCGTCCAAGGAAGCAAATTTGCGGGATGGAATGTGCGTATTTCGGTAGGATCCGATTCCAATTGAGAGTAAGTAGGTGTGGGGTTGCCGAAATGCGGTCACAACACCAGGGATGAGATTCACATCGTCAACTATGATACGGGTTGGTTGAATCGCCAGTGCCAGGGTTTGTGGCGGTGGTTGCGTATGAGTTCCTGAGTCAGCGACCGCCACAGAGATCTCAGCTTTTTCCAGTTGGAGGGATTGGGGTATTGTCGCCACAAATTCCATCGAGCGTGAATGGCCCGCTTGCAGTCGTCCGATCGACAGCGCGGTCGTTGGAAACTGCGCGAGTAGCGAGGCGGTTCCCGTCAGGGCTGCTGTAATGCCTTGAAGTTCCTGCTCGCCTCGGTTCACGAGATCGACGCGCACCCGAATGCGCTCGCCTCCTTCAAAGACCAAATTACTGTTCTCATCCAGCACCGTGGCCTTAAACATGAGTGCCGATGGAATGCCTTGGGCCGATATGGCCGTGGTCGGCGGAACCGGTCTGAGGGGTGCTGCTGTCACCGGTGCGGGAATGGATCCATCCGTCGCGGCCAACTGGGTTCTGACAGCGCGCATGAATTGTGTCGAGAGGGCGATTCCCGCGTCATGGACGAATTCCCTCATATTGCCATAATCGCATCGGCGTGGGGTCGGTTCGAGAATAAGGCGTTGGTTGTGCACGATGGAAACGTTCTGCCTGCCAAGCTCTCTTCCCCCGCCATCCTTTAGGGTGACAAGCGTCTCAAGGGTCATGTCTGCGGGTACCCGATCGTAGACATGATCGGCCCAAAGTTTGAGGCCTGAGCGTTGGAGTGTGATGATGATCTCCTTGTCGTGCGGGATCTGCGCAGGGATTCCATCGGCGACGGTCACAGCCCTAAAGTTTTTGGAGGCCGCGTCAATCATCAGTGATTCGATTGCTTCACCCACGTTGAGTTCATGGGGGCTATTGCACCCATCCGTATACGGCATCGTGAGATTAGTGAAGGAGGGATCGAAGGTCAGCTTCACGGAGTTGGCTAAACGAGGACCCAAGTCCGGTAAGGGGGTCCGGTGCAGCACCGACGTCATCTGATCGCATCCGGACAGTTCACCGGCTGTGATGAGCAGAAACAAGAGAATGGCCCATCGTATGGTAAGTTGCTGCGGAAAGCCTGTTGGGCGCCGTTCAATGGCCATGATGAAATAATCTGGCGTGACCGGAGTTCAAACCCGATCCCGAATCGATAGATGAGGCTGAATGTAGCAGGGCTTAGGGCGTTTTGCGAGCCGGTGAATCCATAGATATCGTGTAGAACAGCTGAAGTCCGTCGGGTGAATTCTGGAAGAACGCGTCTTCTGGTGGGGTTGCAAAGGGGAGGGTTCCGCCCACTTGACAGATCTGCTGATGGGGAGCGAACGTACAACAGTGGAGCATGAAGCGGCGGAGGAAGCTCTGCAGGGTCTGAGGTGGGGAATGCGTCGTTGGCTTCATCAATTCAGCCTCATGCTCAGTTCAGTATTATTCGTGTCTTGTGCTTCCGCCGTTCCACCGGCACGGATTGGCGAGTATGTGTCCTCATGGCGTCAGGTCAGCAGCGAAGCGTTCACGAAGATCGATCAACGCCCCCTACAGGCCGGGCTTGTCATGGTGTCGGATACGGCAGAGCCGGGCGCGGCTCCGAATCTGCCGGAAGAGGCGCTGGTTCGCCTCGGCGAAAGTCTGCAACGGGATCTTGGTCGTGCGATTCCTCTTGCGATCACAGAGATACTTTCAGTGGACGGTATCGGGCCGCGGCCGCAGCGAAATGTGGCCCAGTTCGCAGAATTAGGGCAGCAACGTGGGTTCGACTATCTGGCTGTTGTGGTCGTCTCCAGCACTGAGCAGGAATATCCAGTCACCCTCTCTCTAGGATTGACCACGCATGCACAGCCTGGATTTCGTCGAGACAACTGGTCGCTGCTGGAGTTTGTTCTATTGGATTTGAAGCAACATCAGGTCGTCGCGCAGGCTGAGGGACGGGGTTGGGCTACCCTGGATCGTCCGAGTGCGCCAGGGATCGATCAATGGTATCCTGCGATCTTCTTGCGTCCACAGGATGAGCGGCGTATCTGGCCTCCGACAGACGCGGGCGCGCCGAATACGCTACGAGTGGTGTCCTTCGAGCAAGCGGCTCAGCGATTGGTGTTGAAGCTGCACAATGTGTGGCGTGGGGTATGAGAATCCGAAGCGGCGATTCGATCTGCCACTGTGTCGCAGGAATATATCGTTTGCCCATCCCTCGCGCATCGTGGCCACACTGAGCAATCCCCTTCACGCTCTGTCCGATAAGGTTTCGACGGAGGGTATTAGTCTTTGAAGCCCTTGGAATGGATAGTGTACAATATGCTGCGCGGCTCATGTGGTCGTGTCGGTCAACCCGTGGAGGAACACTGCTATGGTCATGCGGAGTCGGGTGTGGAATATTCGAAGGCTTGTTGCCGGTCTCGGTTTAGTCATGGGCGCCGTTGCCGTTACTCTCCTGCCTAGTGAGCCGACGGCCTTGGCCGCTGGGGTTCCCGCCGGGATGACACAAGGGTTTTCCGATATCGTCAAGAAGGTGACGCCTGCGGTCGTGAATATTGCCGTCACCGGTGGTGGAGAAGGGAGGGGGCGAGGCCGGAAGGCGCCGGTACCGCCAGGTCCCTTTGGAGGACCGCCAGGTGAAGAAGCGCCGGAGGGTGAACTCCCAACGCCTCCGCCGATGCCGCCTGGTGGTGGACATGGACGCCCTGATCAGAGTGCCGGGTCCGGGGTCATTTTTGATTCGAATGGATTTATCGTGACGAATAATCACGTCGTCGAAGGCGCCACGCAGATTACCGTCACGCTGAGCGATCGGCGTGAGTTCAGCGCGAAAGTGGTAGGAACCGACCCGAAGACGGATTTGGCGGTAGTCAAGATCGAGGCGAAGGACCTCCCATCCTTAAAATGGGCCGAGTATGAGAAGTTGCAGGTCGGCGACTTGGTATTAGCCGTCGGTAGCCCGTTTGGACTGAGTTCAACCGTGACGCTCGGCATCATCAGCGCCTTGGGGCGCGGCAACGTTGGGATTGCAGACTATGAAGATTTCATTCAGACCGACGCCGCAATTAATCCCGGCAATTCCGGCGGGGCGTTGGTCAATGTGAGCGGCGAGCTGATCGGAATCAATACGGCCATCTTCTCCAGGACGGGTGGGTCGGAGGGGATTGGGTTTGCCATTCCCAGCAGCATTGCGTTGGATATCGTCGACAGCTTACAGAAGACCGGCAAGGTTGTCCGGGGTTGGATGGGTGTCGCCATTCAAGAAATTACGCCGGCTTTGGCCAAATCTTTCAAACTCCCGGAACAGCGCAAAGGCGTATTGATCAGCGACGTGAATGAGAGTGGTCCTTCCCATGCTGCGGGTGTGAAGCGCGGTGATGTGGTGATCGCGTTCAACGGAAAAGAAGTCCAGAATGTGAGTCAGTTGCGCAATCTCGTCGCGCGCACGATGGTCGGGAAGGATGCGCAGGTCAAGGTGTTGCGAGACGGGAAGGAGCAGACGATCGCTGTGAAGGTGGCGGAGCGGCCGACGGATGAGATGTTGGCGAAAAAAGAGCCGGCCTCTCCTAAGGAACCGGTCGAAACGGCGAAGTTGCCCGATAATGTCTTGGCGTCCATTCGAGTGCAGGGGTTGGACGCGGCCACGATGAGTCAATTGAATATCCCGGCGAAGATGACGGGTGTCGTCGTCATGTCAGTCGAGGGCGGCGGCCCGGCAGAAGCAGCAGGTCTGCAGCGTGGCGATGTGATTCAGGAAGTGAACCATGAAGTCGTGAAGACACTCGAAGACTACCAGAGCGCTTCGAGTAAGCTGAAAAAAGATGAGCTGGCCGTTCTGCTTCTCAGCCGGCAGGGGAACAGCTTGTTTGTTGCAGTCAATCCCAAATAACAGGCATGACGCTAGCCGGGACCGCTCGGTATCTGAGCGGTCCCGGCTAGCTATCGGATGAACGGATCGTATGTCCAACGGCCCGAATTCAATTCATCAGTGGCTGCAGGACACGATCTTCAAGCCGCTGGAAGATAAGAAAATGCCGGTCATGGAGCACCTCGTGGAGCTCCAGGTCCGGCTGACACGAGTGGCCATCATCACGGCCGTGGTGTTTGCCGGCACATTTTTCTATGCCGACACGTTGGTCAAGTGGCTTCGCATCCCCCTTCAAAACATGTTTACGTTGGGCTCTTTGTCGTGGGTGCCGACCGATCTACCCACGGTTCCGTTTGTCTTCCTTGCGCCGGCTGAAGCGTTATGGCAGAACGTCAAGGTTGCCGGACTCTTTGCCGTCGTTGCCGCAACCCCCTACATTTTGTTTGAGATCTGGCAGTTCGTGGTGCCGGGCCTCCATGCCCAGGAGCGGCGCTTTGTCGCCCCGTTTGTGATGCTGACCGCCGTCGCCTTTTACGCAGGCGTCGGCTTTGCCTTTTTCTTCGTGCTGCCGTTTGCGCTGAATTTCTTGATCGCCTATGGCGTCAACGCCGGATTCGTTCCTCAGATCTCCATTGCGCAGTACGTCGGGTTCGCTCTCTGGTTCTTGATGGTATTCGGGCTGATTTTCGAAGTTCCGCTGGCGATCACACTCATGGCGAAACTAGGGTGGGTCGATGCGCCGTTTTTGATTCGATATTGGAAGTGGGCGTTGCTGGGATCCTTTGTGATTGCCGCAATTCTGACACCGACGCCTGACCCGTTTAATCAAGCGCTCATGGCGGGCCCGATGTTTCTTCTGTACTGGGTTGGAATTTTCGGCGCCAAGTATTTCGGTAAAACTAAACCTGCAGAAAGTCCGACTGGTGTTCCAGCAGTCGCAATGGCTACGGCAGGAGCCGGGGCAGCGTCCCCAAGTGCGATGTCGAAGTCCTCAGGCAGCGACTATGTCGGCGTGCCGACAGATCGACGACGATGACCAGCATTCAGGTGGATCAAGCGTGATATCTCACAAAGGGAAAAAGCATGGCGCGTGAATTAAATGTGATTCAACCTCCCAGTTCCGGTGGCAGCGATGCCTGTGTGTATATGTGGGCCTGCGCGATCTGCGACGAAAATGAAACGTGCCAGAAGGACAAGGAGGGGCACAGTCGCTGGCTGGTGGCCAAACGGATGGAACGGATTGAATACAAAGTGCTCATTATGAGCAACAAGGGTGGAGTTGGAAAGAGTACCTGTACGACGAATCTTGCTGTGAGTCTCGCGCTCAAAGGGTGGCATGTCGGCATTTGCGATATGGACATCCATGGCCCGAACATTCCCAAGATGGTGGGTGCCGAAGGGCAGAAGCTCAAGATCAGCAGCTCGGGGGGAATCATTCCCTTCCAGGCGTACAACCTCAAGATTGCATCGATGTCTTTCTTATTGCAGAACTCTGACGATCCGATCATCTGGCGCGATGCGTACAAGTATGAGTTCATCAACCAGCTCTTGGGCGGTGTCGAGTGGCAGGATCTCAATTTTTTGTTTGTCGACCTTCCTCCAGGGACCGGCAACGAGTCGGTCACGACCATCGATCTGCTCGGCAATGTCAGCGGTGCGGTGATTGTGACGACGCCGCAGGAAGTGGCCCTCTTAGATTCACGCAAGTCGGTCACATTCTGCAAAGACAGCGAAGTGCCGATCATTGGGATTGTTGAAAATATGAGCGGGTTAGAGTGCCCCCATTGCCACAATCATATTGAGGTATTCAGAAAGGGAGGCGGAGAAGCATCTGCATTGGATATGGGTGTACCCTTCCTCGGGCGGATTCCGCTCGATCCCGATGTCGTGATCCAGTCCGATGCTGGTGAGCCGTTTGCGATGTTCAACTCCGATACGGCGACGGCCGAGTGTTATCACGAGATTGCAAACAAGGTCGAAGCGTTCTGCAAGAAGCGCGGGTCCCTCGTGAATGTTGGATCCCGGCAGGCGCACTGATAAGGGGAGAAGGTGAAAGCATTAGACGTAACACAGGGGCTTACGCAGTTGGAGGAGGCGCAACGGATTGTTTTGGAGTCTACGCCGATCCTGGGCCTGGAGAAAATTTCGATCCTTGATGTGCTGGGTCGTGTCCTTGGCGAGGATATTGTGGCGGAACGGGACAATCCACCCTGGGACAACAGCGCGATGGATGGATTCGCTGTGCGGTGGGACGATATTAAGCAGGAGCATGCCATTCAGAAAACGGTCACGCTCGCAGTAATCGAGGATGTCGCTGCAGGCAAGATGCCTTCAAAGTCCGTTGGTGCGGGGCAGGCGATTCGCATCATGACCGGGGCTCCGCTCCCGAAGGGGGCAGATACAGTTTTGAAGGTGGAGGATACTGAGCATACACCGGATTCCGTACGTGTCTTTAAGCCGGAACAGCAAGGGGCCAACATTCGGCCTCAAGGCGAAGACGTCAGGAAAGGCGAGTGCATTATCAGCAAGGGGACTCAGATTCGCCCAGGGGAAGCGGGGATGTTGGCGATCCTCGCGAAGTCGTTCGTCTTCGCTCATCAGCGGCCCCGTGTCGCGATCCTTTCGACCGGTGACGAATTGGCGGATTTGGACGAGCGATTCAGCGAGGAGAAAATCATCAACTCCAATAGCTACGGGATTGCGGCAGCGGTGCAGGAGGCGGGCGGCATTCCACTGCTACTGGGGATTGCGCGGGATACGCCTGCTGCGTTGAAGGACAAGATTTCACAGGGGCTGACGGCAGATATTCTCGTGCTGTCCGGTGGTGTGTCCATGGGCGACTACGATTTCACGAAAGCAGTTTTCCAGGAGCTGGGCGCAGCCATGAACTTCTGGAAGTTAGCGATCCGTCCTGGACAGCCGCTTGCCTTCGGCAAGATTCAGGGCAAGTTGGCGTTCGGCTTGCCGGGGAATCCCGTGTCCTCCATGGTCACATTCGAACAACTGGTCCGGCCGGCCATGCTGAAAATGAGCGGGCACCGGAGCTATGGTCGTCCGGTTGTGCAGGCGATCTTTCAGGAGAAGTTTTCCAAACGGACGGATCGGCGTCACTTTCTCCGCGGGGTGCTTACGCGAGAAGAAGGGGTTTTCAAGGTTCGTACGACCGGGGCGCAGGGATCCGGGATATTGACGTCTATGGTGAAAGCCAATTGTTTGATCGACATCCCGGTCGAAGTTGAACGTGTCAACCCGGGCGATCCGGTGTCGGTACAACTGTTGAGCGGAGAGGCCTGGGCCAGCTATGCCGATCCGGCTCGCCCGGGCGGTCATGGGCTCTCTTGTTGCTGAACGGCGCGCTCAGTACGGCTGCGTGGGTATCCATGGCCGATTGATCTGTGCGGAGCATGAAGGAATGTTTGCATATGGCCGTCCCTATTGTTTCTTTTGTCGGTCGATCGAACAGCGGAAAAACGACGCTGATCGAACGGGTCATTCCTCAGTTAGTCCAGGCCGGCTACAAAGTGGCGACGGTGAAGCACGCCGGGCATGGCTTCGATCTCGACACGGAAGGGAAAGACAGTTGGCGCCATAAGCGAGCTGGGGCCAGTAGTGTGATGGTGCTCTCCAAGGGCAGTATGGCGATGTTTGCCGACGTGCCTGATCAGTTGAACGTCGAGGCCGTGCGGGATCGGTTTCTCGATAACACCTACGACTTGATTATTGCCGAAGGGTGGAAGCACGAACACTATCCGAAGATCGTCATCGTTCGTGAGCAGATCGGTGAAATTCCTGTGTCGACGGAAGGGCTTCTTGCGGTGGTATCGGACAAGCCCGTGGATCTCGCGGTTCCGTTGTTTGGACTGGACGATGTCGTTGGCGTGGCGGCGTTGATTATGAAGCACTTCCCACGGTCACTCTCTTGCACAGAGCGAGGGATGGACGCCTAGCACGGGCTAACTCCCATCGCTGGTGCTCCCGCGCGGTCACTATCCTGCTCAGTCGCTGATCATTCATGCCCATACCTGTCTTGCACGTCCAACATCTGGTGAAGCGGTTTGGCGAATCTGTCGCCGTCAACGATATTTCGTTCGACATCAGGCCGGGAGAGATTCTTGGGTTGCTTGGCCCGAACGGAGCCGGGAAAACCACCACGATTCAAATGTTGCTCGGGGTCGTGACACCGACTGCCGGCTCCATTCAGATGTTCGGGCTCGATTTGGCGACTCATCGTGAAGAAATTCTCCAGCAAGTGAACTTTTCTTCCACCTATGTCTCTTTGCCTCAGGCGCTTACGGTCGAAGAGAATCTCTGGGTGATTGCGCGGCTCTATGGTCTGACTCAGATCCAGAACCGGGTCAACGACATTGTGAAGCGGCTTGAGATGGAGGAATTTCGCCATAAAGTGACGCGCAAGCTCTCCTCCGGTCAAGGCACTCTTCTTGGGCTGGCCAAGGCTTTTCTGACCGGACCGAAGATTCTGTTTCTTGATGAGCCGACGGCGAGTCTGGATCCAGACATTGCGCAAAAGATTCGAGGTTTTCTCAAAGAGGAGCGACGATCGTCCGGGCTCAGCGTGTTGTACACGTCACATAACATGCATGAGATGGAAGAGATGACGGATCGGATCATCTTTCTCCAGCGTGGGAAGATTGTGGCGGAAGGGACGGCGCAGGAGATTGTGGTCAGGTTTGGGGAGGCGGACTTAGAAGAAGTGTTTGTGAAGTTGGCGCGGGAGAAATGAAGCTCCCCGCAGCAAGCTGCGGGGTATCTTGCGAAATTCTCTGAAGCCCCTGCCTGACCCTCCTTCGCCAAGGCTACGGAGGGTTCTCCTCGCCTTCATCCCCGTAGCAAGCTACGGGGTATTCGGCGAAAGAGAATAAAAGAGCGGGCCGGTGGGGACGTTCCCTGTGCTCGCAGAACGCGCACGATGAAACGGTGCTCGTCCGATGCGCGCAGTGGGGAACATCCCAGCCAGCCCACGGTGTGGGCCAAGTTTTTGAGGGGGGAGACGGGGAAGAAGATGACATGAAAGCCCATCGAATCTATGCGTTGGTGGTAAGGTATATGTACCTGTACCGGCGAAGTTTGCCGCGTATGATGGAAATCTTCTACTGGCCGTTCTTAGATCTCGTCATTTGGGGATTCATTACGGTCTATCTCATGAAATTCCAGGGGCAGATCCCTGGAGTTGTGACGTTTTTTTTAGGCGCGTTGATTCTGTGGGATATCCTATTTCGAGCCCAGCAGGGAGTGACGATTTCGTTTTTGGAGGAGATTTGGGCGAGAAATCTCATGAATCTATTTGCCAGTCCGCTGAAGCCGAGCGAGTTCCTCGCCGCGACAATGGTGATGAGCGTCCTCAAAGTGATCGCTGTTTCTGTCGTGATGGTGGTGTGCGCCGGTCTGTTCTACTCCTACAATATCTTCGTGATCGGGATGTGGCTGATTCCATTCGTCTTGAATCTCGTCATGACGGGATGGATAATTGGGGTCCTCACCACGGCCCTCATCATGCGGTTTGGTCAGGAGGCGGAAGTCCTGGCTTGGAGCATGGTCTTTCTTTTCCAGCCGATTTCTTGTGTGTTTTATCCAATGGAGGTGCTCCCAGCTTGGCTGCAGGCCATTGCCTGGATGAACCCGGCTGCTCACGTGTTCGAAGGGATGCGTGCCGTGATGAACAGCTCTGCAGAGCCGACGGCACATCTTGGTTGGGCAACCGGTCTTAATGTATTGTTCCTCGCCATCGTCATTGCCGCCTTCCATTGGACGTTTGAGCTTTGTAAGAAACGGGGATTGCTGGTGCGTATTGGGGAGTAAGGCAATGCTGAATTTTGTAGGGTAAGAGGAAACGTAGTGATACGTCAGAGCCTCGGTGGGCCAAAGGCATGTCACAAGAGGAGAACATCATCGCAGGGTGCTCAAGAGGTTCGTCTAGCAAGGCCACAGCGAGCAACTAACGATGGTTCTTCCAAGCTTGCTCGTTCCTGTTTCCCCAGGATGGCGCGGCGAGTCCTCCACTGCGCGCGTCGAACGAACACATTCCTATCGTGCGCGTTCCGCGAGCACAGGGGACTCACCGGGCCATCCCCTCCCTGCTGGCGGACTTTTTCAGCAGCCTGCTGGGCTTCGGATTGCCATTTTCAAGAAAGCTGTGATAGCCTGGAATGACCTTACCGCAGGGGCCTGGCGGCGAGGTAGAACGAAATATACAGGTCTGCAGCATCGATGTTGCCTTGCCCGAGAATCTCGCCGGAAGCCAGACCTAAGCCGCCGCATCTTTCGCGTCTTCGGCCCGCTCCTTCCTCCGTTCCTCGTGTACAAGACAATATCATCATACTCATAAGGAGGAACCCCAGATGGGTTCAAAGATCTATGTCGGTGGGTTGCCCTATTCGGCAACTGAGCAGGAGATGAGTGATCTATTCGGGCGGCATGGCGCCGTCGCGTCTGCGCGGATCATTACAGATAAGTTCACGGGACAGTCACGCGGCTTCGGCTTCGTTGAGATGTCTTCCGATGCGGAAGCGCAGGCGGCCATTACCGCTCTCAACGGTGCGGAAATGGGTGGTCGGACCTTAACCGTCAATGAAGCGCGACCCCAGGAGCCTCGCACTGGCGGTGGCGGTGGATTTGGTGGTGGTCGTGGCGGTGCCGGTGCCGGAGGTGGCAAGCGAGATCGCTGGTAGTTTGTCTTCGCGAATACAAACCGGGGCTGTTATCGTGAAGATAACAGCCCCTTTTTTTCTGCCTGGTGGACTGATCGAATGAGTGGTGGCGAAACAGGAGCGACAGAGTTCTGAGCAGCCCGATTTAGAAGTGGCACATTCTATCGAGCCTTGACCAGGCTTTCTCGTGATGTTTCGGGTCCCCTGCTTATATCGTGTGTGCCGGGTGGATCACGTTGCAGGCAACGGGTGACGACTCTCACTCGCCAGCTGGTTTTTCACCGAACCTCGACACTTCCTAATCAAACCACTCGTCACCGACTCTGGGAGCTTTTGGCAGGTCTTCAGTCAGACTCTCGGCTGAGGGTGGAGATCCCTGAAGTGCCTGCTGCACAAGTGTGACCAAGGCGTGTGGTTCAAACGGTTTTGGAAGAAATAAAAGGCTTCCCCGGCGTAAGCCGTACCCTGCCAAATCCTGATCGATCTTGCCGGACATAATGATGACTCGCAGGTTTTTTCGTATGCGGAGTGCTCGGACAGCCAGCTCATGGCCGTGTACATGGGGGAATTGATTGGCGCTTGAGGCTAATTGAAAGCCCGGAGGGGGAAGGACGAGGTCTGTCAGCAGCAGATCGATGGGCCCATCGTGCTGCGTACAGACTCTGAGGGCCTCTGAGCTGCCCTCGGCATTGAGGACGGAAAAGCCTGCCTGCTGAAGGATTACCTTGCATAACTTTGCGATAGACGGTTCGTCATCAACCACCAGAATGGTCGGGGGAAGGGATTGAGGTGCAGTTGTGTGCTGTTCTAGCATCGTGCGGCTCCCTTGCCGACAGCATAGTCCTGGACAGAGGTGATGGCGAGAGAATCCACGTTTTGGGCAGTAGGAACAGGGAGTGGGTCACGCAGGATTTCCATCCCACAGATCATTCATGAAGGGCCTGGACTCGCAGGCGGCGGCGTCCAACCTCCTCCACGCGCTTTGAAGAGACGACCACATCTGTCCATCGAACTGTTCCGTCCTTACGCGAAGCGAAGTCGGCAAGTCCTCGACCTCCCGAAACGCCTGTAGAATAATTTGCTGGTAGTGCCCCAGCATTTGCACATGGTGCGAATCCGCCGACTATCATCTGCAAAAGATCTTGTGGAACTGGGGATAGGGTGGCGGTGTTCGGATAATGGCTGTTCGAAACTCGAATGGCTACTCGCGAGTTGACCGAGCCTTGAGTGCATCCAGTCGTGTTTTCTCCAGACTGACATGCATCGACTTCTCCTGCGTCACGATGACGGCTCCCGGCGCCTGGCCTTTGGCCTTCTTGACCCATTTACGTCTTGTGTAGATGACGTCGCCTTTGCCGCTTTTCTTCAAGTCGCTATAGAGCAGCGCCAGTGTCGCCGCGTCTCGTATGGTCTCGGACGGCGGGTCGCTTCCTTTTTCCGTGCGGACCACGACGTGTGATCCAGGTGTCCCACGGGCATGGAGCCAGAGGTCATCGCTTTTGGCAAGACCGAACGTCAACTCGTCGTTCTCCCGCGCATTTCTTCCGACATAAATCGCCAAACCGTCTGACGAGGTGAAGCGGCGGAACGGACCTTGACGTTGTTCCTGACGACCCTTTCCCCTGCCTTCCCGCTGCCGGATTGTCGTTCGCGCGATCTGGCTCGGTTTCTCGGGCGGTTGCCAGGCGCCTTGTTCGATGGCGGTGAGCTCTCCCTTCAGAGCCTCCAGCTCTCGTTCTCCTTCTCCGATGCGTGGGCGCAGTTCCCGCTCCGCCGCCAGGCATTTCCGATGCTTTCGGAAATAATCGTCCATATTGCCTTGAGGAGTTTTGGCTTGGTCGAGTGGGATCGTCAGGGTCGGAAGTTCCTCATCGAAATAATCCACCACGGCCACGTCGGTCTGACCCTTGCGGATGGTTCCGAGGTTTGCCTTGATCAGTTCGCCATAGCGATCGTAGGTTTTATACTTCTCTGCCTTAGCGAGATCTTCGTGCCAGGCCTCAATGCGGCGGCGGAGCTTCTTGATGGATTTTCTTAGTATTCCTGCCCTGGTATTCCGTGCAGTTTCGACAATTGAAACACCCTCGGCCGCACGGTAGTGAGTTTCGATGGCAGCGGACAGAGGAAACAGCGATTCCGGGAGGTTCTGACTGAATCGCGCCTGGTCGGCAGCGCCTCGTTCTCGTTGCGAATGAGAGGGAGGCGCGTACAGCTGTCCCACCAGACCTTTTTCTCCATTCAGATCTCGCCGGACACGGCTTGCCTCATCGAGGACAACGAGGTTCGATGTTTTCCCTGTCAGTTCAGCGACCAGACTGCAGGGACCCTCCTTTGCCGTCAGTGCAAGTTGAACGATTCGGTCTCCGTGCAGCTGTTCGATCCGGTCGATGCGTGCTCCTTGCAGGTGTGCGCGGAGAAATTGGCAGAGGGGTGGAGGTGTCGGTGGATTCTGAAAGGCTGTCGTGGTGATGTGAATCCTGGCGGTGTCGGGCTGGCATGAGATGAGGAGTCGGTGCGTCCGTCCCGGCGTGCGAATTTCCAGCACCACGGTACGATCTGTCGGCTGATACATTTTCTGAATCCAGCCTCCAGCCAGAACCAGGGCACATTCATCCATCACCTTCGAAATTTCTGTCGCGCTTAATGCCACAAGTAATCTCCGAATGGTTTGTACGCACAAAGAACACTGCGTAGATCGATCACGAAGGAGAGGCTTTTCCTACTTGGGCCATCGGCTCGATCGGCTCGCGGGCCAACAGGTTGTTCAAAAATCCTCTCCAGCAAAGCCGTAGCGAGCGAGGAGGCGAATCGTACTTCGTCCCGTAGGTTGAGCTTCTGAGCGACGCGAGAACGATGCTGGCGGGTTTTTTTCAACAGCCTGCACAGCATTTTTGCCGCATGAGACCAATCTGTCGCATCTATCATCAGTTGAGGGCGAATGCTATTCGTCGGTACTCTACGATTCATTGGGAAAACACGCAAGCCTTCGCCACAACACCCGTGGCATTGCGATTGCTAGCATTAGGAGGCAAACAGTTGGTCACGCGTCTGCTAGGCTTGAAAGGGAGTGGGTACGGTGTCGTAGGTGTCAGTCTTAACAGAGGAGGGTCCCATGGAGTGTGCACGATGTGATGGTCTCATGGTTACCGATAGCCTCATCGACATTCAAGAAAGCAGTATTCCGATGTGGATGAAAGGATGGCGCTGTGTGTCCTGCGGGAACATTGTCGATCCGCTCATTCAGCAGCATCGGATGATCCAACGGGCGGGAGCAGGGCGGTTGCTCGAAACAGAATCGGCTAAGCCGCGGCTCCGTCACGTCGCGTAGAGCGACGGGCTAGGATTGGTGGCAGCATAGAATTCTGACTTCTAACTCCGCAATTAGAGTTGAACCGTTCATGAATCCTGCGGACTAGACGGCGTCTCTCGTCGTTCGTTCCTCGATAGTCGTAAGCGAGCCAGACGCGACAGCCGTCAACGCGTCCGACCCTCGAGATGGAGATTGAATGAGTTGAACCTTGGAGTCACATACTCGTTGGCCGGTTACTCTTTCTCATACCCCCAGTAGTCACACACCTTCGGCGATTTCCCCACCGTTACGCAATGGTACTGGGTTCCACTGAAAACAAGTCGGCCTTCTCGTGCGGCCAGAAGGGTTTCCCTTCGTGGCAATTCCTTGCCGTCTCCTGCGAATGAGATAGAAGCAACCAGCTTCCATGCTGAGGCACCGACTCGATTAAAGAGCGCAACGGTGTAATTGTGGCAGCCTTTTGCAATGTGTCCACAACCGTTGAGTAGTGCATATTCAAGCTCAGGGTCATCGTCCCATTGCCCGGCAACGATGTCACACGGATGGGTTGTTGTGCAGCCATCGACAAGATGTCGAGTCGATTCGTTCTGGATGCTGGAGAAAAGGTCGCTAGGCAAGGTGTGGTTGGGAGGGGAGACTGTGAGTTTTACCAACAACTCTTTCGGCGTAACAAGAAGTGCAGGTTTTGTCCACTCCCACTTATTCTTGGTCTGCTTCAGTCTTGTCAGCTAGATGGTGATTTGTTGATGCTCTGGATGAGTTGTTAACTGAGCGAGCCGATCAAGTACCTCTTGACCATAGTGCCCCAGTTCAAATCGCATGGTGCCAAAGTCGAAATGAGCCACATCTGTCTTGCCACTGAGGAACCGCTGCTCTTGATCTTCTGCACTGCGCTTGAGCGGGTCCATGAGAGGACTGTGCGTGGCGAAGGCGAGCCCAAGTACCAAAAAGGAGAGGGCTACATTGAACCCGCGAATGCCTCCCAGCCATTGCGAACTCGTTCTTGCTGCGCTCCAGGCGTATCCTATGCCATAGCCACCAAGGACAATCGCAAAGACAATTGCATAGTAACGTTCTGGCGTGAAACCATATTGTTCTATCCGAAGATTCATTGAGTAGATGGTAAGTCCAACCAGAATCGGCATAGCCACCAGCATGGCCTCAACTCCACGCCGGACGAGAGTTCCGTATGGGCTGGTACCTTCTCCATCTTGGAACACGGCATTCACAAACAAGAGGATGAGCAGCAATAGTGCTAAGAGAATGGATGAAGCCCACTTCGTGGCCCAAAGCGGTGCAAGGCCGGTGAAGGGAAGAATGGCGAGAAAGCTTAGTACGATGACCACAAGGAGGGGGGTAAGTGAACGAAATAATGCTGCGGCAATAGATCGTATCGTTGTGATGATGTGAGCGTGTTCTTTGGCGAGTGCGATGCCCACACCTCCCATGATGCCTGTCGTAATGGCAATGAAGCTTGGCTTGGAAATGAGTTCTTGAACGGTGTTAATGCCCAAAGCCTTAACGAGGCCACCACACATCCACACCAGAGCCCAATAGATCCCTGCATAGAACCAGCCAAGTCCGGCTAGAAAAAAGTTGTTCCAACTGTGGCGATACAATTCCTGATAGGGGAATGCTACCTCGCCACTGCGTTGATAGATCTGAAGGTAGGGAAAGAGGAAGAAAAAGATTAGGGTCGCGTCTTGTAATCTAATATTGTGAATCCGGTCGGATTGTTGGTTGACCTTCTGCCTTGAGGTATGACAGTTTTGAGAAGTTGTTCTCGCCTTGTTCTCGCGTGAGGTGTTTGCGGCACTATCAGGACACTTGGTCGCATGTGAATAGCAGAGTCGTACAAGACACGACATTCGCTCATGCCGTTCTTCTTTTGCCTACCCATCGCCCATAATCCTTGCCGTCACAGATCCTTTGCGATGTTTCATTCATGCCACGCGGCGTGACACACCTATCTACTTTTTGCCACAGTCGATGACTGTGACGACCGGGTGAGTGCGCCGGCAGCGGCTTAGAAAACTGCTGAACACTTGAATGCTATTGATTCCTACAGTGCGGGGTATTGTTTTTGCTGATGCCTACGTGGATTTTGTTCATCGATCAGGCGCATGGGCTGGGGTGCGAAGAGATTTTTGTTGGAGTGGTCGGTGCAGTTTCACCGTTAAGGAGGAGTTATCGATGAAGGTAGGGAAATTCAGTGTGGGAATCTGTGGACTGATCGGGTTGCTCGCCGGCGTCGGCCAAGTTTGGGCGGATGAGGCGGCTGTGCCGGATTCGTCGGCTCAAGGGAATGCGGCTGTTCAGCGGCTCTTTCCTCAAAGTTGGCCGATCTCTGTGCGGGGGTGGGTGGACGGAGGCTATACGTTTAACGGATCGAGTCCGACCTCCCATTTTAACGGACCCTACAATGCGATCGATCGCGACAGACCGGTGCTCAATCAGTTGTATCTGGTTGTGGAGAAGGCTCTGAAAGCCACGAGCGGGATTGATGTGGGATTCCGAGTCGATGCCATGTACGGACATGATTACTTTTTGGCTCAGAGCAACGGGATCGAGCGGAATCAATCCGGTTCGCCCAAGTGGAACCGTGAGGAGCATGGATTCGCGCTTCCGCAGATGTATGCCGAGGTCGGGAACCAGACGGTTTCGGTGAAAGCGGGACACTTTTACACGATTATCGGGTATGAAGGGGTGCCGGCTCCGGCGAACTTCTTCTATTCAAAATCGTATTCCTATCAGTTTGCCGGTCCGTTCACTCATTGGGGCGGTCTCGCCACCTGGAATGTCACGCCGCAAGTGACATTCCAAGGAGGCGTGGTGAATGGATGGGATGCGTTCGATCGGCGGAGCGACAAGCCGGCCTATGTTCTGAAAGCCAAATACGCGATGGAGAATAATTTCTTGACGGCCTCGTTTGGAGTGATTACGGGAGAAGAACCGACGGCGATTGCCGAAAGAACCGGGCAACGAACCCGCTATAGCGCGATCATTGGCGTCAATCCTACCGACGATCTTGAATATGTTTTCCATCACCACTACGCCTATCAAGAGGATGGGAAAATCGGTGGGGGAACTGCGCGATGGTATGGCATCGATCAATATCTCTATTACCGGCTGCATCAAAAAGTGAAAGCGGGACTCCGGTTCGAATGGATGCGGGATGAAGCGGGCACCAGAGTTGGAGGTTCCCCTGATCGAGGAAATCCCAACTTCGCTCCGTTCGCCGGTAGTTTCTACTCGCTCACCGGCGGAGTGAATTACTACCTGCATCCGAACGTGACAATTCGTCCGGAAGTCCGGTACGACTGGTTTGCGGGTGGACGGAATCCCTATAACGATGGGCAGAAGGACAATCAGGTCCTTGTCGCCATCAATGCCTATCTACAGTTTTAGTGAGGGAATACGTGGAGTTGAGGCCGACTCGCATAGGCGAGTCGGCTTGTGCCATGAAACTTCAGCTGGAGAGTGTGGGCTGAGATCGATCAGTGCGGCGTTCGATGTATCTACGCTTTCAACTTCCCAAAGACGCCAAGTGGGCTATAGAGGGAAAAGCGCCAACTACTTGGACCAAAGGAATAAAATGTGTACGCCCAGATCGCGACGTCGGCCAGGTTGCCCAATTCGACTTTCCCATTCCATGCACGATAGATTACGAGCAAGATGCCTATGAGGGCCACGAAACGAAGGAAGTGACAACCTATCGAGAGCCGAAGAAGTGAAAGCGCCGTGGCGAGTAGGAGAGCGCCGGCGAACAGGTCCGACACGAATAGGCCCCCATCGGCAAGATTTCTAGACAAAAAATGCCAGGCTCCTATCCACACGAGAAGGGCGTGAAAGCCCCACCACGTGATCGTTCCAAGAAGCGCATCTCTCTGGGAAGTTTCCATCGAACAGTCCTCATGTAACAGGGTGTTGAGAAATTGCTGTGTTCAGTCGCTAATATAGCAGAAACTAATCGTGAAAAGCGGTAAGTCATATGCATGCGTCGGGAGGAGAGGCCGGCTATTGTTGTGTGGAGAAGTTACCGCGCTATGTACAGACATGAGAAGGATGTGCACATCAAGGAAGTGGACAGCCTTTCTCCCCGCCTGGTAGTGGTTTATACTCCGTACTCCTCCAGTGTTTTGGCCCATCAGATCTTCTGTTGTACATTGAGGGCGAGGTTGTCGCGTGGCCGAATCGGCATATGTCTTTCAGCGAGTTGACGACCAACGTGAACTGGAACGGCTTCGGGTGATCGAGCAGGTGTTCGATCCTGCGAGTCGAAAACGGTTGCTCGATAATGGCCTGCAGTCCGGCTGGCATTGTCTTGAGGTTGGGCCAGGTGCTGGATCCATTATGAACTGGATGGGTGAAGTGGTTGGTCCGACGGGGCGGGTTGTGGCGGTAGATCTCGATCCGAAGTTTCTGCGTGAAGTGGACCGACCCAATGTGAGCATCGTGCGAGCCGATATTCGCACGGCTCAGTTGTCGCAGCAATCGTTCGATGTGGTGCATGCGCGGTATGTCCTGATCCATCTCGCTGACTATGAGGTGGCGTTGACGAAGATGCTCGATTGCCTCAAGCCGGGAGGCTGGCTTGTGTTGGAGGAGCCAGACTTTTCTGCGTCGCGTGGGATTGTCGGCGAAGAGGAGGACCTCGCGTCCTTCTATAAGGTTAGTCAGGCTATCGCGAAGATGTACGTGACGTTGAGGATGGACTACGCGCTGGGCTTGAAGTTGCCCGCCTTGCTGCAACGGTGCGGACTACAAGACCTCATTGTAGAGAACGATGCTCCGATCTGTGCAGGCAGGTCCGGCATGGCCACGGTGATGAAGATGTCGGCTGAGCAATTGCGGGAGAAGTATTTGGCTACAGGAGTGGTGAAACAGTCGGATCTTGAACGGTATTGCCGATTCGCCGACGATCCCAGCACATGGGCTATCTACTACGCCACCATTGCCGTGAGTGGCAGGAAGGCCGGAGGATGAGATGTCGGTAGCGACTCCGGTGTTAGTGCTGCCTGGTATTGGCAATTCAGGGCTGCAACATTGGCAATCCCGTTGGGCGTCGCGCCATCCCCACTGGCAGCGCGTGAATCTGGGAGAATGGGACCGCCCGGTATGCGACGATTGGGTTCGCGCGTTGGATGTTGCCGTGCGAGCGTGCCTTTCTCCGCCGATGCTGATAGCTCATAGCCTCGCCTGCCTTCTTGTGGCTCATTGGGCTCATCGTTCAGCGTTGCTTCCGAAGGGTGCGTTTCTCGTGGCGGTCCCCGATCCGGAGAGTGCAAGCTTTCCTGCCAAGGCATGTGGGTTTGCACCGGTGCCGATGCGGCCTCACGGGTTTCCTTCCATCGTAGTCGCGAGTGCGAACGATCCGTTCGGGTCATCGGCGTTTGCGCAGCATTGCGCACACGCCTGGGGCAGCCGCTTCGTCGATATTGGAGAGGCCGGCCACATCAATGCCGACAGTGGGCATGGTGAATGGAACGAAGGCTACGCGATCTTTCAACAGCTGGCAGGGTAATCGATGTCCATTCAGATTGTTCAGGCTCGACCTGAGGATGCTGATACCGTCGCCTGCTAGCGGGCTGCTGAAAAAGTCCGCCAGCAGCGTTCTCGCATCGTTCAGACCCTCAACGTACCCCAAGGGTACGCCTCGGGCCTTCACTCGCTGCGGCCTTGCTGGACAGCCTTTTTGAGCAGCCTGCGGGACCGTGCTCATGTTGCACTAGCTATGCGGACCTTCGATGTGCGTGCGTGCCAACATAGTTTTTCCCCAGACTGCTAGAGGTAGACGGTCTGATAGTCCTGTTTCGCCAATGTCTGTGCATTCACATCCCACTCGATAGCGAATATCGCCGAACGTGCTGAAGACAAGGACAGTAGACGTTTCCCGTCTTTTGCCACGACACTCTCGGCTTGACGAAAGTCGAGGGTCTTATCTGGTCCTGTCCGATTGCACACCAGGATCGGAAGACCTGTGTCGCGGGTGCATCGTTCCCATTCCCCATTCGGGCCATGCAGGCCAGGCGCCCATGCGGCCGATGAGACCAGCAGTTGCGCTCCTTGGGCCTGTAGGTTTCGTGCGATGTCTGACGTATACGCATCTGCACAGATCAGCATCCCAACCCGTGTGAATGGAGGAACTGGAACGGCGACTGCCTGCGTTCCTGGCGTCGACCACGCCTCCGATCCCACTCGCAGCGTATGAATTTTTCGATGTGAGCCGACGATGGTTCCATCCGCTGCGATCACAAATAGGCTGTTATAAAGTTTGTGAGACTTTCGGTCCTGCTCGGGGCAGGAGAGGAACAGCGTCACGCGCAGTCTGGCGGCGAGTCGGGACATGTGCGTCATCCACGGGTCTGGCTGAGGCACAATCCACTTCGTTCCGATGTTATCGGCAAAGGTATAGCCGGTGACGATGAGCTCGGGTGTGATGATCCAGGTCGCGCCGAGTCGTGCAGCCGCGTTGACCGCCTTCTCGACAAGCCGGCGGTTCTTTGTGATGTCGCCGGGAATCGGCGTGAGATGGAGCAACGCGATGCGTAAGGTGTGTGCCGGCATAGTCTCGCGCTGTCAGGATGAGAGGGCTGACCTTTGAACCTACCACAGGTGAAGTGACGGGTGATACCCTGATCGGCGCACCATCTTCTTGACAAGGTGTCATGATGTGGCAAATATGCACAGAAGATTTACAATTCAATGGACGAACACTGAGACGAGAGTGGCGATGAAGTCGGTTGTCCAACTTGAGCGCACTGGGTGCGGCATTGCGAGCGTCGCGGTGCTGGCAGGCGTGAGTTATCGACAGGCTCAACGCGTGGCGAAGCGGCTCGGCATTTTCTCGGGCGATTCGAGGTTGTGGTCCGAGACACATCATGTTCGAAGGCTGCTCGAGCAATATGGAATCAGGCCCGCAAGTGCCCCAAAGCCGTTCACCTCATGGAAGAATTTACCGGATCGTGCGTTGCTCGCGATAAAATGGCGTAAAGAGCAGGGTCGCGCGTTCTGGCATTGGGTGGTGTTTTGGAGAGGGCCTCACGGGCCTGTCGTGCTCGATTCGAAGCCCACACTTCGCCACCATGTACGGACCGACTTTGGTCGCATGAAGCCGAAATGGTTCATTCCTATAGCAGGATGCTGAAAAACTCCGTCAGTGGCGTTCTCGCATCGTTCAGACCCTCAACATTGAAGAGGAGTTCTTCGGAGGGCGGAAGTACTGAAGGGGCTGTTCCATTCGCCAAGACCCATTCTACGGACGAACGGTCCACACGGAGTGCAGTTTGTACCTCTTAGGGCCTTCACTCGCTGCAGCCTCATCGAAGTAGGCATCTGCTAACTGGTGCGCGTGACATCGATTACACGGAGACAGATGATGATCAAACGATTTCTTCCGATTGCCGACGGTAAGGTCCGCTGCGGGTGGGTCGGTGGCAAACCGCATTTCATTGCCTATCATGACCAAGAGTGGGGTGTGCCGACTCACGATGATCGGAAGCACTTCGAGATGTTGCTGTTGGAAGGCGCTCAAGCGGGTCTCACGTGGGAAACAATCTTGCTGCGGCGAGAGAGCTATCGTCTGGCGTTTGCGGGGTTCGATCCGAAGAAAGTAGCCCGATTCACGGCGAAAAAGAAAGCCCAGCTACTGAAGAATCCCGGCATCATCCGCAACCGGCTCAAAATCGACTCGGCGGTGACAAATGCGCAGGCCTTTCTCACGGTCCAAGAGGAGTTCGGTTCGTTCGATCGCTATGTCTGGCAGTGTGTCGGTGGGAAGCCGAAAGTGAATCGTTGGGCTCGTATGTCTCAGGTTCCTGCCACGAGCCCAGAAAGCGACGCCCTGTCGAAGGATCTCAAGAAGCGTGGTTTCCGGTTTGTCGGAAGCACAATTATCTATGCCTACATGCAAGCTGGTGGGTTGGTGAACGATCACACAACTGATTGCTTCTTGCGTGCTCGTCGTTAGAGGTTATGCATGAGCTGGGCGGTTTAGAGCGCCTTTTGTGCTGTCCCATTGGAACGTGATGCGGATCAAGGTTCAGTTCTGCAATCTGCCCCTGACGGTGGCAGATTTTGCCTATCTGTGGACCCGTGGTCAAAATTCTTGCCTTCATTCCACAATGAGAACTCATGAGTGAATCGTGTAATCAAGGAGAGGGGTATTGTTGCAATCACCCATGGTTCAACACGACGTGAGCCTCGGTGACCGATCTTCTCCCTCGTAACCTGTTCCGAACGACACATTTGAATTGTTCTCTACCCTCCCGATCCTGCTCCATCTCTTCCCGTTCAGTTCAGTTCTTTCCTAATTTAGCCGATATGACAGGTGGGCCAGTGTCCCAAGAGCAGGGGCTCGATCTCTGCCCACATTGGTCTGGAATGTGGTGACGATGATGGTTCAGCGCATAGTGGTCGCGATGGGGACTCTGCTGATGCTCACCGGGTGCATGGTCAAGCCGTACGTGTTGACCATGCAAGACGTACAAACACGAGCGACGAAGGATCTCCAGACTGTGACGACCATTCAGGAGCCGGTTTCAGGCCCGATTAATCTCTACGAAGCCATCGCTCGCGCGTTGAAATACAACCTGGATGCCAAGGTGAAGGCCATGCAGGCGCAATTGGCCCACCAACAGCTCAATGTCGCGCACTATTCCTTGCTGCCGCAGCTGTCGGCCAATGCCGGGTTCGATGGACGCAATAACTTCGCCGGCGGTGTCGGGCAATCGCTTGTGACAGGCCGCCAAGCTGTGGAGGCCTTTACCTCTTCCGAGAAGAACGTCACGTCAGGGAATTTGGCGCTGAGTTGGGATGTGTTGGATTTTGGGTTGTCGTTCGTGCGTGCGCAGCAGGCGGCAGACAACGTCATGATCGCGGAGGAAGAAAAGCGTCGAATTGCCGTGCGGTTGGCCCAGGATGTTCGGAGCGCGTATTGGCGGGCAATCAGTGCCGAGCGCGTGCTCCACCGGGTAGAGTTTCTCAACGAATCTGTGACCAAGGCGTTAGAGAGCGCTCAGCAGATCGTCGACAAGAAGCTCCAGTCTCCGCTCACCCCGCTTAACTACCGCCGAGATTTACTCAATATCCAGCGAGAGGTTCAGCGGCTGTATCGTGAACTCAGTACTGCGAGAACTCAACTGGCCTCGATGATGGGGTTGCCGCCGGGGGCACTCTACGAACTGGCGGTACCAATGAGGACAGGTACGCTACCGATCGTCAATCTGGATACGGAGAGCATGGAACAACAGGCGTTGCTGTTCCGGGCAGAGCTGCGCTCGATCGACTATCAAAAGCGGATCAACGCCAAGGAGGCCCGGGCGGTGTTTCTGGAGTTGTTTCCCAGCCTGAGGCTCAGCGCAGGCGGGTACTACAACAGCAACAGCTTTTTGTTTAACCAAAACTGGCTAGGCTATGCCTCTCAGGCGAGTTACAACTTACTCTCTGCCTTTCGCACTCCCGCCAAGTTGAAAGCGGTGGACGCTCAGCGTGAAGTCCTGGATGCCCAAAGCATGGCCATGACCATGGCCATCCTGACCGAAGTGCATGTGGGGGCCGTTCAGTTGGCCCAAACGAAACAGGAATACGAGAACGCGAAGAACTACCACGATACGCAAACGGCCATCACGGACTATACGAAAAATTTGTGGTTCACGCACAGCACGAGCGACCTCACGCTCATTCGCGAACGGGTTAACGATGTGCTCGCCGAAGTGCGAATGGACAGCGCACAATCCGGCGTAGAAACAGCCTATGCCACGTTGCTGGCCTCGCTGGGACAAGATGCCGTGCCGAATGGCATCGGAGGCCAGACGGTCCCACAGCTGGCCGAGACCCTTCGGACTATCTGGGAGTCTCTCCCTGTAAGGGTGTCCGACGAAGAAGGGAGGGCGGACAATCATGCGGCATCATTGGCGCACTAGCGCCTTGTTCGGACTGTTATTGGTTGCCATGGTGGTTGTGGGCCCTCAAACGGGTTGGTCGAAAGGCGAGCGACCGTCGCACGTCATGCGATTGGAAAATGGGGTCATGCGCGGCGTAGTCAAAGCCGCGACACAGGCCGTGCTCTATGCTCAAATCCAGGGCCGTGTGAGTCAGGTGCCATTTAAGGAAGGACAGCGATTTGAAAAGGGGAGCACGCTGGTGCAAATCGATTGTGACAAGTATCGCGCGGAGTTAGCTGTGGCTGTAGCCGAACATGAGGCGAAAGACAAAACGTTTCAGAACAACAAAGAACTCACCAAACTGCAGGCGGTCAGTACGCTGGATTTGGAGATTTCCGAAGCCGAAGCGAAGAAGGCCTATGCCGCGATTCGGATTGCTGAGATCAGCGTGCAGGGCTGCCACATCGCAGCCCCGTTTTCAGGCCGCGTTGTCGGGGTCATGGTCAACGAGCATGAACACGTCTTTCCAAACGACAAGCTCCTGAGCCTGCTCGACGATACGAGTCTCGAAATCGAGCTGGTGCTGCCCTCCTCGTCGTTAGCGTGGCTGAAACGGAAATCCCCCTTCATATTCGCCGTCGATGAAACACACCATGAGTATGCGGCCAAGGTCAAGGAGATCGGTGCGAATGTGGATTCGGCGAGTCAGACGATCAAGGTCATCGGCATCTTCGGTAAGCTGCCGGTCGATGTGCTGGCCGGGATGAGCGGCACGGCGCAATTTGCATCGAGGCAACCGTAACGTCATGGCCGCGACCACCGAACCGACCTCGCAGCAACTGACCACCCTGGTCCACCTGGCAGCCCTCACGCATCTCGAAGGGCAGGTCCGCGCGGCAAAAACCGTTCAGGAACTGCAGTTTCTCTCCGTGAACGAGACGCGACGGCTTGTGCCGTACCAGCAAGCCTATCTGTTTAGTGCCGCCGAGTCCGAGTCGGTGCCATGGCAGGTGGTCTGTGCATCGAGTGTGGCGCTTGTCGATCGCGATGCGCCGATGATTCGCTGGCTCGAACAGGTGGTCCAGGTACTCCAGCGGGAGCATCCGGACGGTGTGCCCATGGTCGTGACTGAGGAGACCTGTCCGGAGCCCTGTCGCGAGGGTTGGCACGAGCATGTCCAGGGATATGTGTTTTGGTGTCCGCTGAAGCACCCGGATGAAACAGTGCTCGGAGGCTGGTGGTTCGAACGGGAATTTCCATGGGAAGAGAACGATGTGGCGATCGTCCATCGATTAGCCGGGAGTTTCGCCTATGCGTGGAAGGCGTTGTCGAAACGCACCAGAAGCTGGTCTGCGACCATCAAAAAGCCCTCGTACTGGTTGGTCGGTGCCGCAATGGTCGCGGCGCTGTGCGTACCGATTCGAGTGTCGACGATGGCGCCGGTCAAGGTCATGGCGAAGGATCCCATTGTTGTGAGTGCGCCGATGGATGGGGTGATTGCCGATGTGGCTGTGCCGCCCAATACGATGGTATTACAGGACAGACTCTTATTCCGCTATGAAGACACCAATGTCCGTAACCAGTTCCAGGTAGCGGAGAAACAACTGGCGGTGGCGCGGGCTGAACATTCGCAAGCCGTCCAGGGCGGCTTTTCAGACCCGCAACGGAAGGCCGACGCGCCGCTGAAAGAGGCTGAGGCCTCGCTCAAAGAAACGGAGCTCGCCTACGCCAGGGAGATGCTGGCACAAATCGAGGTGCGGGCGCCGCAAGCCGGTCTGTTGCTCTATACCGACAAGGCCGATTGGTTAGGCAAGCCAGTCTCCGTCGGCGAGCGGATCATGGAAATTGCCGATCCGCAACGCATCGAACTTCGGATCGATCTTCCTGTGAGCGACGCGCTACTACTGAAGGAAGGTGCAGACGTCGTGGCATTCTTTGATGCCCTGTCGTTGGAATCGTTCGCGGCGTCGGTGAGCCGGGCCAGCTATCATGCCGAGGTGTTGCCCGGCGACGTCTTGGCCTATCGGGTGACGGCGGAACTGGCCGCTACTGATCCGCGTATCCGTATCGGTTGGCAAGGTTCTGCCAAAGTCTACGGTGAACGAGGCCCGCTCGCGTTCTTGCTCTTCCGCCGCCCATTCGCCGCCCTACGCCAACTGCTGGGAGTGTAATCCATGGCCGGACCTCCTCCCGCTCAGGTACCGAAGGAGCGGAAGCTTCCTCCGCTCAGAAAGAACCTGCAATTTCTGCGAGGCGCTCCCACCAGCGAAGGGGTTCCCACCTGGACCGTCGTCGATCCGGTCCGCAATAGGTACTTTCAAATCGAGTGGAATGTCTATCAACTCCTGCAGCGCTGGCCATGTGGGACGATCGAAAAATTGGTTGAAGAGATCGCGCACAACACCACCTCCCGCATTGGGATGGAAGATGTAGAAGACCTCGTCAAATTTCTCTATGCGAACAACCTGACCGAGCAGTCGGCGAGCGGGGAGACCAAAGACTACGTTCAGCAAGAGGCGGCGCGCCATCAGGCTTGGTGGCAATGGCTGCTGCACCATTACCTCTTTATCAAGATTCCGCTCGTGCACCCGCATCAGTTTCTCCACGCCACGTTGCCACTGGTGGCGCCGTTCTATACGGCGGCGGCGGCCTGGCTTTTCGGCACGATCGGGGTCATGGGGCTGTTCCTCGTGAGTCGGCAGTGGGACGCGTTTGTCTCGACGTTCCTCCATTTCTTCAACTGGCGCGGGGCCGTCATGTATGGCGTGGTCCTCTGCCTTGTGAAGGTCGTGCACGAACTCGGCCATGCCTACACAGCCACCCGGTTCGGGTGCCGTGTGCCGACCATCGGTGTGGCCTTTATGGTTATGATGCCGGTGCTCTATTCCGACGTCAGCGATTCGTATCGACTGAGTTCCAAGCGCAAGCGGCTGGCCATCGCTGGGGCCGGGGTCGTGGCGGAGCTGGGACTCGCAGCGGTCGCGACCGTGCTATGGGCTTTCTTGCCCGATGGGACAATGCGGAGTATGGCCTTTGTGGTCGCGTCCAGCAGTTGGATCATGAGCCTGACGGTGAATCTCAACCCGCTGATGCGATTTGACGGCTACTATGTACTGGCGGATGGACTGGGACTTCCCAATTTACAGGATCGCGCCTGTGCGTTCGGCCAGTGGAAACTCCGCGAGTTGTTATTTGGCGCCGGCTCGCCGCAACCAGAGTCGGTGGGGCTCTCGACTCGCCGGATCATGGTTGCCTATGCCTGGGCGATGTGGGCCTATCGATTGATGCTGTTCACCGGCATTGCGGTGATGGTCTATCATCATTTTTTCAAAGCACTGGGAATCGTCCTGTTCCTTGTCGAGATTCTCTTTTTCATCTGCCTGCCCATTTGGCGAGAACTCACGGCATGGTGGAGTCGACGGGCGGCCTTCGCCAAGACGAGCCGGTTCGCGGTCACGATGGCTGTCGTGGCCTTGCTGCTGATACTCACAGTCATCCCATGGTCCAGTCGTGTGGCGATTCCGGGAGTCTTATATGCGAGGTCGTACGCGACTCTGTACCCTCCCGCCTCGGGCAGGATCGTGGCGGTGTCGGTACGTCCAGGCCAGCACGTGCGGAAAGCCGATATCTTGCTCATCCTGGAAAACCCCAAGTTGGCCAAAGACGCGATACTTGCGCAGACCCAGGTGGATCAATTGGACTTCCGGCTGCAACGCCAAGCCGGGTATGCCGACGATCGGGCCCAAGGACGGGTGATCGCCGAGTCACTGAGGGCCAAGTTGGCCGAGCTGGACGGTTTGGCCGAACGGCAGCGCAATCTTCTGTTGCAGTCACCCATCGACGGCGTGGTCGCCGATCGAGCCGACTCGCTCTATCCCGGCCGCTGGATCAATGAGAAGCTGGCCGTCGCCTATGTCATCGATCCACAGGGCGCAGCCATCGCGGCATTGGCGCCGGTCGAAGACTTGAGCGTACTGGCGGTTGGACAGGAGGCGGTCTTTATTCCCAACGATGTCACCCGATCGGCGCGGCGCGCCCGTGTGACCGAAATTCGAGACGTGGATGAGCAGGATTTCTCCCTGCCCTATTTGGCGTCGATCTATGGGGGTGAGGTGCCGGCACGAAAGGATGCCCGCGGGCGCGTGCAGGCTGAGCAATCCGTCTATCGCGTCGAGCTTGAGGTGCTGGATCAGACGGAGCCGGTGGATCAAACGGTGACTGGACAATTGCATGTCACCGGCAAGACAGAGAGCCTGGCCGAGCGGGCATGGGATCGGGCGGTGGCGGTGATGATTCGGGAGAGTGGATTCTAGTTCAGGCGCGCCTGATCTGAAGGATCATACCCTGCTGTGTCAGGATCTCCAGTCCGATAATTGCACGAGCTAGCACCCTCTGTTCTTGTCCAATAGAAGCGGATATTCCTTCCACATTCGATCCCGTGCCCCCACGTTTGCCACTCGATATCTGAGGCTTCAGATCGGCTCGCGTTCTGCCGATGATGAGGTGGGAACTTCCCCAAGTCAGGGTCGAGCATCGTTATGTTCAATTGGCGAAAGACCAAGAAGCCGGCAGCACCAGCCGCGCCGAAAGCTCATCGCACTCCCTCGTCTTCACCCCATCCGAAACAGTCGCTTCTCTCTCTCGAACAGCGATTGATGTTCGACGCGGCGGCGGCGGCCACGGCGTCTGAAGTGGCATCGGAACAGGTGGCGCAGGAGCAGGCCGATGCCGCGGTGTCCTCTGATGGCAGCGCAGACCAGACCTCCACCGAACAGACAGAGAGTCAGGAGCTGCTGCAAGCCATCGTTTCCTACTCACCGGGCGAGTCTACCACCGAAGTCGCCTTCATCGATCCCACCGTGCCTGACTATGAATCGCTCGTGGCTGGGATGGGGTCCAACGTCGAGATCATCATGCTCGATGCCACGCGCGACGGTATGGAGCAGATCGCCGAGTCGCTCGCCGACCGTTCCGGCATCGACGCCATCCATCTCATCACCCACGGAGCCGAAGGCCGGCTCAACATCGGAACCGGCGCGCTTACACACGATTCGATGACGGGGCAGTATGCCGACGAACTGGCTACCATCCAGCAGGCGCTGTCTGAACAAGCCGACATCCTCGTGTATGGTTGCGACTTCGCTGAAGGTCCGGCTGGCCAAGATGCGGCCACGCTGCTGAGTCAGTTGACCGGCGCCGACGTCGCCGCGAGTACGGACGCCACCGGCTTTGCCGGATTGGGCGGCGACTGGGTGTTGGAAGCGCAGATCGGGACTGTCGAAACGCAGGTGGCCGTGGACGATGGGGTGCAGGCGAATTGGGTTGGCTTGCTCGCCGGCGAGCGGCCTCCGACGATTACCAATCTCAGCGGCGACAGTCTGCGCTATAGCGAAGGCGCTGGAGCCGTGGTCATCGAGCAGAGGGGCAACGCCTTGGTGGCTGACGTAGATAGCGCCAACTTCGATACCGGGAGGTTGACCGTCTCGATTCCTGCGGGCAATGACAGTGCCGAGGACGTGCTGACGATCCGCAATCAAGGCGCCGGCGAGGGCCAGATTGGCGTGAGCGGCAGCAATGTGACCTACGGCGGCATGACCATCGGGACGTTTGCAGGTGGCAGAAGCGGAACCAATCTTGTCGTAACGTTAAACGCCAGTGCAACGCCCACGGCCGTGACCGCCTTGGTGCGGAACATCACCTATCAGGATACCGACACCAATGCGCCGACGACCGGCGCGCGCACGGTGCGCTACGTGCTCACCGACGGCGACGGCGGCACCAGTGCGAACTACGATACGATGGTGACGGTCAGTGGCGTGAACGACGCGCCGACGGACCTGGCGTTGTCGGCGAGCCGGGTGGCGGAGAACGCGGCGACCGGCACCGTGGTGGGGACCGTCACGGGCAGCGACGTGGATGCGGGGGAGACGAAGACGTACAGTTTGACCAACACGGCGGGCGGGCGGTTTGCGATTCATGCGAGCACGGGCGTGCTCACGGTGGCGAACGGCAGCTTGTTGAACTATGAGAGCGCCTCGAGCCATAGCGTGACGGTGCGGGTGACGGACCGCGGGGGGCTGACCTACGACGAAGCCTTTACGATCAGTGTGACGAACGTGAATGAGCGACCGACAGACCTGGCGTTGTCGGCGAGCCGGGTGGCGGAGAACGCGGCGACCGGGGCGGTGGTGGGGACGGTGACGGGAACCGACGTGGATAGCGGGGATACCAAGACGTACAGTTTGACCAACACGGCGGGCGGGCGGTTTGCGATTCATGCGAGCAC
>NEWT02000035.1:327014-428474 GCA_002869925.2 Nitrospira sp. CG24A | reverse complement strand
CAAGACGTACAGTTTGACCAACACGGCGGGCGGGCGGTTTGCGATTCATGCGAGCACGGGCGTGCTCACGGTGGCGAACGGCAGCTTGTTGAACTATGAGAGCGCCTCGAGCCATAGCGTGACGGTGCGGGTGACGGACCGCGGGGGGCTGACCTACGACGAAGCCTTTACGATCAGTGTGACGAACGTCAACCAGATGCCAGCTTGGTTGGTGGGTGGTAGCGTATCATTGCAAAAAACGACGATTCCGACAGAAGGTCAACTCCTGCAGTCAGACGGGTCACGGCCCCTAAGCGTAGAAATCGTTGAGTCGAAGACTGCTGCCCACCCTGCGTACTCTCAGGAGGAAATAGGGAATGGGATACCTCAGGACGGTACCAGATCCGATGTCTCCAAAGAGCCGCCGCCCTTTTCACCTGCGCAGATTATCGCTCTTACGAGGTTCCTTGACGAAATGGCATATTCCGAGGGGCCGGCTCCAATCGGTGAAATCCTGGATCGTCACATCGATGAGGTGAAACAACTCTTGCAGAATATGGAGGACGCGGAGCCTCCAGATTCAGAGGTTTCGCGAGGTCAACTGGATCAGATACCGACGGTCTTGTCGGCTTGGTTGATAGCCAATGGCATCAATCTCGTTCCGACTCGGAAGCCGCTCGTCCGCGCTCGTCAGCCGGAAGGCGATGGGCCACAACGTTACTGACGAGTTGTCCCTGCCTCATGATTATGGATGCGGTCTGAGCGGCATGCTCGCCACCTGTGACGCAGTATCTCAAAACACCGTCTGGCGTGAAGAGCATCTCGCAAGCTCAGAGTTTGCGGGTGAATGGCAAGGGACGCCACGACTGTCATCAACCCTACTGGCCCTTATTGGTTGGAACTTTCCGACGAGCTCACGAACGACTTGCGGTAGCCGGTCACTTTTTCTAAGTAGTGGCGGGTCTCTTCGTAGGGGAGGCTTTTCCGCAATTGATCATAGACGCCAGCCGGTTGAAGGCTATTGATCTGGTTGACCGCAGTGGTGCGGTCGCGCGAAAAGGTGCGGAAGACGTTGCTCGGGCCGGTATTGTAGGCGGCAATCACACAGTACTCGCGTGACACATTGTGATCTACGGCTTCCAGCTGCTTAAACATCAACACATTCAAATAGGCGGTTCCCAACTCGACGTTGTTGGCCGGATCGAAGAGATATTCTCGTGACGGGGCCACGTCCTGGCCTTTCGCTTTTCGGTAGGCTTCACGGCCTCCGCTCGTCGGGACGAGTTGCATGAGTCCATAGGCAGGAGCTGAGCTGACGGCATAGGGGTTGAAGTTGCTCTCTGTGCGGATAACTGCGAAAACCAGGCTGGGGCTGATGTTATATTCCTGTGCAAATTGGTGAACCAGTGTTCGGTATTTCTCTGCCTGCTTCATCGGGAGATTAGACACCATCCCCATGGTGACGTACTGAACCGTCTTCTTGGTTCCCTCTTGGTCGACGGTCCGCGTGCCCGATTTCTTTTCCAAGAGATACGAGGCAAATGGTTCGGCTTCTGCCGGTGTGCGTATCGGTTTATTTTGCTGATCGAGTACGAGGCCCAGGAGGTAGGGCTCCTTGTCATTCGTCAGGACGATTTCCTTGTCGGAAAATAAATCGACTGATCGGGGATCTTGCGGAGTCAGAAGTGTGGTGACGACGGCGTTCTTGAGACTTCGTTGAGGGTCTTGATCGTCCAGTGTCTCGACCAGGATCTCGCCTGAGTCGAAGTCGACGATCGCTCGGCTCTTGTAGTTTTGCGTGTACTTCACATATTTCTTGGCTTCGGGCAGTTGTACTTCCTTCTTCCCTCAGGTTTTTCCGACATTCACTCCAAGGACGGCGAGGATGGCGTCAAAATCTCTTTTTGCCTCGCGCAGATCTCTGAGTACCGCTTCGGGGTCGCGCGCATATTGTTCGAGACGCCTCTTGGCGATCTGTGCCGGATCTTTGCCCGCAGCGAGATCGATGATGGCCTGTCCGGTCTGGCCCCTTGCGACTCGTCCCGCTGCCGTCAGGGCTCGATCGGTTGTCTCACAGCCGGAGGCGAGCAAGGTGAAAGAGAGGATCGACAACAGAGAGAGCGAGGTCGAGCGGCGCATAATGGGCGTATTGTACAGGTTTTTCCGTAACGTGCAAAGTAACGAACTGGTTGCTCTGGTCTATCTGGTTGGTCTGGTTCATCTGGTTCAACCAAATAAACAAGACAAACAAAACAAACCAGATAAACCATTAGGTCTAGGGCTGGCTGGCGGACTGTGTCTGTTTGCCCTCGAGTTCGGACCAGCGGTTATAGAGCCGTTCCGCGGCCGTGCGGGCGGCGTCCAGGGCCTCGGATCGTTCTTGCAGCGCTGCCGCGTTGGAGGTGATGGCGGGATCTTCCACCGCAGCTTGACAGGCGGCGATGGTTTCCTCGGCCTGAAGGATTCTCTGCTCCATCTTCGCCCATTCCTTTTGCTCGCGATAGGACAAGCCTGTCTTTTTGGGCTTCGGAGTCGATTCTGATTCGGTGCGGGATGTCTTGGAAGGGCGTGACGTCGAGGCACGAGTCCGTTCTGCTGTTTTTCGTTCTTGCGCGGACTCCCATTGCGCATAGTCTGCGAACCATTCAGTCTGACCTGTGCCGTCCAATGCGAGCAACATAGTGGAGACGCGGTCTAAGAGCCACCGGTCGTGTGTCACCAACATCAACGCGCCGGGGAACTCCAGCAGGCTGTCTTCCAGCACATCAAGCGTTGGAATGTCCAAATCATTCGTCGGCTCGTCCAGGATTAAGAGGTCGGCCGGTTGCAGCATGAGCCGTGCGATGAGCAGACGCGCCTGTTCGCCTCCAGAGAGGCGGGAGACCGGGAGATCCAACTGCTCGGGCCGGAAAAGGAACCGTTTTGCCCAGGACACGAGATGTACTGAACGGTCTTGATAGACGACCGAATCGCCGTGCGGGGCGAGGGATCGACGGAGCGAAGAGGATTGGTCTAGCGATTCGCGGTGCTGCTCGAATGTGACCACACGCAGTTTGTCTGCGCGGGCGATGGTGCCTGCGTCCGGCTTGAGTGTGCCAGCCACCAATTTGAGAAGTGTGCTCTTCCCGCTTCCGTTCGGACCCAGTAATCCGAGCCGCTGCCCCGGTCCGAGCAGAAGGTCGAGATTCTTGACGATCGACCGCCCGCCAAGCGATTTGCAGAGTTGGGTCGCCTCGACCAGCTGTTTCGATCTGCGTCCGGATGAAGTGAAATTGATACCCGCCGTGCCTTGGTCTTTCCGGGCGTCGGCGCTATTCAGTTCCTCGATCAAGCGGCCGGCCGAGTCGATCCGCGATTTGGCTTTTGTCGTGCGAGCTTTGGGCCCGCGCCGGAGCCACTCGACTTCGCGGCGAACCCGATTGGCCAATGACGCCTCATAGTTGGCTTGCGCGTGCAACGCGGCATCCCGCTGTTCCAGAAAATCGCTGTAATTTCCTTTTGCCTCGAATACTCCGGTGGGATAACTGCGATTCAGCTCGACCATCCTCGAGGTCACCGCTTCGAGAAAACGCCGATCGTGGCTGACGACGAGAAACGCTCGGGCTTCAGCCCGGAGTAGTCGCTCTAGCCACAGGATGCCTTCGACATCCAAATGGTTGGTCGGCTCGTCCATCAATAAGACGTCCGGTTCCAGCATGAGTGACCGGACGATGGCCAGGCGTTTCTTCCATCCTCCGGAGAGCGTGGCCGTGGATTGGTCGGTTGCGGGAAACTCTCCCAGGCTGAGCGCTGCGGAGGTACGACTGCTATGGTCGTGGGGGTCATGACCGTCGTCGCTCAGGACCTGCGCGAGGACTTCCTCGATCGTCTGTGTTCCATCAAATGACGGGTCTTGCGGCACGTAGCCGATGCGGAGCTGCCGGCGCATCGACCTGGTTCCCTCATCGGGCTCTTCGAGCCCGGCCATGATTTTCAGCAGGGTCGATTTGCCGGAGCCATTAGGTCCGACCAGTCCAATATGATCGCCCTCGGCCAACCCGATGGATAGATCGGCAAACAGCGGTTTCACCCCGTAACTTTTACTGATGGATTCGCAACTTAGGAGTATGGTTGGTGGCATTGCTCGACCGGATGAGAGGCTAAAAATTGGCTAGAGTTATTTGGTAGCGACGATCTCTAGGAGTTCGATATCGAATACTAACGTGGCGCCGGGCTTGATGAGAGGAGGAAGGCCTTTGTCGCGAAAGGCAAGATTCGACGGGCACACCAACTTGCTCCTGCCGCCGACTTTTATCTGTTGTATACTTTCGACCCAACACTTACTCATTTCATTCACTCTCAGCGAGGCAGGTTCGCTTTGCTTGGTGGAATTGTCGAACAGGGTTCCATCGATCAACGCTCCTTGATAGTGTACCTTCACCATATCTGTGATTTTCGGGGTGGCGCCATTCCCTTCCTTGATGGTCTTGAGGATCGCGCCGGACTCGGTTTTCTTGGCGCCGGGCTCTGCTGCGACTTTCGCGAGGAATGCGGCTCCCGCCTTTTTCTCTACTTCTGCGACGACCACGGCGCGAGCCTCTTGCAGTTGTGAAATCTTCGCGCGAAAGGCTTGAAGGTCCACTTTGGCGGGCCGTTTGAGAAACCCGTCGGTGATGCCGGACTTCACAATCTCAAATTCAGGCTCGCTGAGACCGAAGTTGCTGAGCGACTGGTTGACGGCGAGTCCTAACGCATAGAGGGTTTTTTGTTCATCGGTCGCGGGTTCTTGGGCTGCCACGAATGATGCAGTGGCTCCAAGGCTAAGTAGGGTCACCAAACAGGATACAACGAAACGCATGAGCTGCCCTTTCTTTGTATGTGACGACGATGAATTCGATATCGCAAGATCCTAAGCTCTACAAGATATGCGATGTTGCGCATGGGGATCAAGACAAATTTGACAGTCTGGGGACGCGAAGGCTGCTCGCTCGCCATCAAGAGAGAAGGTGGCAGGAGCTGGTTGCTTGATGCGCGCGGAAAGGGGCACGAGGCCGAGCGGGATATGTTCCCGCTCGGCCTTGTGAAGACTTCAGTGGGGGGCGTCCTTGGTCACGATTTCAAGGAGTTCGACTTCAAACACTAACGTCGCACCGGGCTTGATCATAGGGGGCGCGCCTTTGTCGCCATAGGCGATACTGGATGGGCAGACTAACTTACTTTTGCTGCCGACTTTCATCTGCTGGACCCCTTCCGTCCAACATTTGATCACTTGATTCAATCCAAACGTGGCCGGCTCGCCCCGCTTGACGGAACTGTCGAACACTGTCCCGTCGGTCAGCGTTCCGTGATAGTGCACCTTCACGGTATCCGTGACTTTCGGGGTCGCGCCCTTCCCTTCCTTGATGGTCGTAAGGATTGCGCCAGACTCGGTTTTTTTGGCGCCGGATTCTGCTGCGGCTTTCGTGAGGAATGCGGCCCCCGCCTTCTTTTCCGCATCTGCAACGACCGAGGCGCGGGCCTGTTGCAGCTGTTGAATTTTGGGGCCGAACGTCTGGAGGTCTACCTTGGGGGTCTTTTTGAAGACCCCATCGGCAATGCCGGATTTTACAAGTTCGAGTTCAGACTCGTTCAGGCTGAACGTTCCGAGCGATTGGCTGATAGCTAATCCTAAGGCATACAGGGTTTTTTGTTCGTCGGTTGTGGGCTCCTGGGCCGTCGCGAATGCCGTAGTGGTCCCAAGGCAGAGCAGGGTGATCAAACAGGAGACAATAACGCGCATGAGGTTCCCTTTCTTTGATGTGTGACTGCGATGGATTGATATCATCAGGGCTTGAACTGCTGTAGGGTATGCGATATTGCGGTCCGGCTCAAGACAATTATGCTTGGCAGGATGCTGAAAAAGTCCGCCAGTATCAGGAGACCGTTATTTGGTTTGTTCGGTTTGTCTGGTTTTTTGGTTGACGAAACTACCAGATGAACCAAATCAACTAAATAAACGAAACAAACCAGTCGTCACCAGTGGTGGCCCCAGTAGCGCGGTCCATAGTAGCGTGGGCCGAAGATGTATGGGCGATCAAAAAATGGAGATCCGTAGATCCAGGGACTCCCCAAGGAAAAGCTGAGTCCTACAGAGGGATACGTGTAAAGAGGAGGGAGCGTTTGCACCACGATGGGCGGTCGTGCCAGTTGACGTTGCAGCTCGGCAGTCGTGGAAGCCTGGCGGTCGAGCTGACCTTTTAAGAGGTTGAGGGTCTCTTGTTGTGCTTGTAACTTTCCTTGGAGTGCCGTGATCTGGTCGCGCTGCCATTCCGCGAAGGTCTCCACACAGCGCGTGTGGGCGTCACCGGTATAACTTGAACATTCCCACGGTGTGTGTGACTCGTCCGCCTGAGCCGGTAGTCCAGCCAACACGATTCCCAGTCCTATCGCTCCGATGAAGAGCTGGGACCACAGCCCTACACTGTTCTGAGGAGAGTTCAGCCGATAGATTGGAAGATCCCTCATAGGTTTCCTGTCTTGAGAGCAACGAATATTAGACTAACATGCAATCGTTCAAAGGAATAGGGGGTGCGAGCAGGAGGCTGAAAAGCCTGATGACGATTCAACCATACCCTTGGCTTCATTTTGCATCTGTCGTTGCGCCCTTGCTAAAGCCTCGTTAGAATTCTCCCACACTTATGCCGAAACCGTCTGCATGATTCTCGGGTTCGTCATCCTCTATCTGCTCCTCTCGGTGGGGATCGGACTGGCTGCCGCCAGGCGAGTCCATACCGCGAAGGATTTTGCGGTAGCCGGTCGAAGCTTACCGCTGCCGATTGTTATCGCCACGGTCTTTGCAACCTGGTTCGGCGCAGAAGCCGTTCTCGGGATTTCAGCCACATTTGTGAAGGAAGGGTTACGCGGCGTTGTCGCCGATCCCTTTGGGGCGAGCCTTGCCCTGATTCTGGTTGGGTTGTTTTTTGCCCCCCGTTTCTATCGGCTGAACCTCCTGACGGTCGGCGACTTCTATCGTCTGCGGTACAACCGCGTCGTCGAGGTTCTCTGTGCCGTGTGTATTGCCATGTCCTATCTCGGATGGGTGGCTGCGCAGTTCAAAGTATTTGGACTTGTGTTGAATACGGTCACCGAGGGCGCCGTGAGTCAGCCGGTCGGGATGGTCATCGGCGCAGTGATCGTCCTGGTCTATACGACGTTCGGCGGCATGTTCTCCGTCGCCATTCTTGACTTTGTCCAAATCTCTGTGATCATGGGAGGGCTGCTCTATATCGCCTCCGTGGTGAGCGGGCTAGCGGGAGGCGTGGACGTGGTCATCAGCCATGCCGCCCAAGCCGGCAAGCTGGATTTATTTCCGCCGGCTACGTTCGCGGCATGGGTACCCTTCATCGGGGCCTGGATCACGATGATGTTGGGGTCGATTCCCCAACAAGACGTGTTTCAACGCATCACCTCGGCGAAAGACGAACGCACAGCTGTCCGTGGATCGTTGCTGGGCGGCACACTCTACTTCTGTTTCTGCTTTGTGCCGATGTTTCTGGCCTATGCGGCGACGCTGATCGATCCGGCTCTGTTCACTACGCTGCTCGACCAGGATTCTCAGCTGGTGTTGCCGACTTTGATTCTGCGCCACACACCGGTCTTCGCACAGATCCTGTTTTTCGGGGCCGTCCTCTCGGCAGTGATGAGTTGCGCCAGCGCGACGCTGTTGGCGCCGTCAGTGATACTGAGCGAGAACGTGATGAAAGGGCTGCTGCCTCACCTCAGTGACCGGGAGTTCCTTCGGGTCATGCGGCTGGTTGTGGTGATCTTTGCCGTCCTGGTTTTGACGATCGCGCTCACCTCCAACTCCAGCATCTACCAGTTGGTGGTGGGGACGTATGAGGTGACGCTGGTCACAGCGTTCGTTCCACTCTGTGCCGGGCTTTTTTGGTCCCGGGCGACGACCCAAGGGGCCTTGTGCGCCTTTGCGGCCGGGCTGACAACCTGGATAGGGTTGGGACTGTTCAGCCCGTCAGGTTCGATCTGGCATCCTCAGCTGGTTGGGCTTCTTATGGCAGCGGTGGGGATGGTAGTCGGCTCGCTTTTGCCTCAGAAGATCGGAGCGCATGATGCCTAAAAACCAATCGGTTCTTCCGGTGTGTTTGGTGTGTCTCGTGTATGTGATTGGACCGACTAACCAGATAATTCAGACGAACGTGCCTGTGTGTCGGTTATGCTGTGTCGAGGTTCCTGAACGATGAATAGATCTACCCGATGGGTGAAATATTCGAGCGTCGCCTTCGCGGGCATTCTTGCCGTGCTCGGCCTCATCGTTGTGGCCTATGGCGCGTATTTGGCCACGTTTCTCGCTTTGCCCAAAAGCGACGAGCATCCTCCACTGCGTCTGTACAGTGGTCCGTTCTTGTTGCAACCCAATCTCTCGATTGTGCATAGCCAGCTACTTGAGCGGCTGCAGCGGCTGGGCTATCGACGAGTCAATGCTCCAGTGGAGTCTCCCGGCCACTATCAGCTGACTGATTCCGCCTTGACCATCTATCTCCATCCACAACCGGAAGGTCATGCCGATGCGACGAAGGTGATGTTGCCGCTGGATCAGGGGCGAGTGACGGATGTGCTTTCTCCACTCGATGGATCGTCGCTCTTTCCTATTTTTTTGGAACCGGAACTCCTGAGCGGAGTACGTGGCGAGTCGCGCCAGGTACGCGAATGGGTTCCGTTCGCACAGATCCCTCCATCGATCGTCGAGGCGATCCTCACCATCGAAGATCGCCGATTTTATTCCCATTTCGGCATCGATCCGATTGCGGTCGGGCGGGCGCTCTGGGCCAATGTCATCAAGGGTGGGGTGGTGCAGGGCGGCAGTACAATCACCCAGCAACTGGCGAAGAATTTGTTTTATTCACCGCAGCGGACGATGGGGAGAAAATTCAAGGAGGCGTTGGCCGCGATGGTCTTGGAGGTGAAGTATACGAAGCAGGAGATCCTCGAAAGCTATCTGAATGAAATCTATCTCGGGCAAGCGGGATTCGTGTCGATCTATGGAGTGAGCGAGGCGGCCCATCGCTATTTCGGCAAGACCCTTCAGGAGTTGACGGTTGAAGAGGTCGCGATGATCGCAGGTCTGGTTAAAGGCCCCAATAGCTATGCGCCGACAAAACATCCTGAGTCGGCGAAGCAGCGGCGCGATGTGGTGTTGCGGCGGCTAAGGGAGACCGGCATTCTGACGGAAGAAACCTGGACCCGCGCCACACATAAACCGGTGCGCGTGACTCCGTCAGAGGAAGTTCTGACCGATGCGCCCTACTTCGTCGATGCGGTGCTTCGGGAGGTGGAAGAGGCTGGTGAGGCCCACTTGCCGGAAGGTTTGCGGATCAACAGCACACTTGATCCTATGATTCAGCAGGCGGCCGCTCAATCGTTGGAGAAGGGGCTGGCCAAATTAGAGGCCGCGCATTCCCATCTCACACCGTCACTGGAATCGGTCGTGCAAGGGGCGGTCGTGGTGCTCGATCCCAAGACCGGATCTGTGCTGGCGTTGGTGGGGGGGCGAGACTACCGACGGAGTCAATTCAACCGTGCGGTTCAGGCACGGCGGCAACCGGGTTCGCTCTTCAAACCCTTCGTTTATCTTGCCGCGTTGGAAGCGGCTCGCGAGAGTCAAGCGGGGCAGCTGACCGCGGCGAGTTTGTTGTCGGATGAGCCGGTCACCTTTGAATCGGAGGCCGGTCCGTGGTCTCCGCAGAACTACGATAAACAATTTCATGGGCCTGTGACGGTACGGAGCGCGTTGGAGCAGTCGTTCAATGTGCCGGCGGTACGCGCAGCCAAGATGCTGGGGGCGAAGCCGATCGTACAGCTGCTGCATCGTCTTGGCATCACAAGCGTTATCGGCGACGATCTTTCATCAGTGGCCTTGGGCAGTTCGTCCGTGTCGTTGATGGAGATCACCTCGGCGTATGGAGCCGTTGCGAACGGAGGGATTGCTGTCAGGCCGACGGCGGTGCGCTCAATCAGGGATCGACAAGGAGACATGGTGTGGAATGGCGTGCAGGATCGGCAACAGGCCGCATCGCCTCAAGCGGCCTATGTGTTGACCTCCATTCTTGAAGGCGTCATCCAGCGAGGCACGGCGAGAAAAGCCAACGTTCTGGGATTTCAAGGTTCAGTGGCCGGAAAAACCGGCACCACCGACGGGTATCGTGACGCATGGTTTGTCGGCTACACGCCCGACGTGGTGATTGGGGTGTGGGTGGGGTTCGACGATGAACGACCGTTGCGTCTTACAGGATCGCAGGCGGCGTTGCCCATTTGGATGGATCTTGCGAGCCGGATCATTCCACCCACGGTTTCCGCGTTTGTGGCGCCGCCGGGTGTCGTCGTTCGCGCCATCGATCCGAAGACCGGGCAGTTGGCGACGTCTCAGTGTCCCGAGCAGGTTTCGGAGGTGTTCATTGAAGGGACTGATCGTGTCGTGACACGTGGCATGCGTGGAGCGTGATCTCTGCAAGGACTCATGCTGTTGAGCGCAGCCCTTCTTGTGGGTGTGGCTCGGTAGTGATCTCATCTGCTGGGTCTGTCGGTTGCCAACATCTCCGCAGTCCAACCTCTCTCTGGACCAGACGGTGCCCGCACCACCTTGATGCGGTGACCTGATATCCCGGTCTGACCAAGGCGCTCGGTGCCTCGTGACCAAAATGTGATTGTTGTGTGAGCGTTTCGTGATCGGAGACTGCGATGATCACCAGGCGATCGCGACGCCACATGTCCGTGGGTCCATCATGCACTCATCACTGAAGGAGGGCGCACAATGAGAGACGTATTTGCCGCCGGGTTGTCCGCGTTGTTGGTGATCTTCGTACTTGTGTGGTTGCCGGCCTGTGGCGGCATGATGGATAAAGAAAAGGCATTGGACAAAGACAAAGCCATGATGGAGAAACCAGGTGGAATGATGATGAAAAAGGAACAGAGCATGGAAGTTAAACCGGAATCGATGATGGGTGCGAAGCTACGCCAGGCTACATTAGTCGGAGCGGCAGGGCATCATGCCTCCGGTACCGCCGCCCTTACAAAGGGTGAGGCAGGCACGTCCTTGCTGACATTCTCGGGCCTCGATATGGATGGGGTGCCGGATGGCCGTGTGTACTTGGCTCAGCACGGTGACTATGCGAAAGGCGTCGAAGTAGGAAAGTTGACGGTGTTTCAGGGTGCGGTGACATTCATGATTCCAGAGCGAACCAATATTGATGACTACGATGGTGTGGTGATTTGGTGCAAGAAGTTCGGGGTCGAAATCGGTCACGGGACGTTCATGGGCGGATCGAACAAAGGAATGTGACGTTGGCCAGCCGGAGGTCGATGATGATCAAGTCACCCCATCTTGCGAAGCCCAAGGGCGGACTCATCGCGAGACTCAGGTCTGGTGAGGAGAGGGCTTTCGATGAACTGGTCAGCCAACAGCATGGCGCGCTCATTCGAATGGCCCTGGCCTATGTGGCCGATCGAGAAGTAGCTGAAGAGGTCGTGCAAGACACCTGGATGGCGGTGATCGAAAGCCTGAATCGGTTCGAAGGCCGGTCGTCCCTTCGCACCTGGATTTGCGGGATTCTGATCCATAAGGCCAAGGATCGCGGTGTGCGCGAGAAGCGCCATACAACCTTCTCGGACTTCGAGTTCTATGACGACGACCATGATGAAGCCGTCGACCCATCTCGTTTCAAACAGAGCGGCGAGTGGGCCGGGCACTGGGCCTTCCCTCCTCAGCCTTGGGACGACCGGACACCAGAGACACTCTTATTGTCGAAGCAGGCCGTAGACTGTATGCAGCAGGCGATCGACGCCCTGCCGGTCATCCTCAAAGAAGTCCTGATCCTTCGTGCTGCGGACGGAGTAAAGACCAAGGACGTCTGCAAGAGGCTGAACATCACCGAAACCAACCTCTATGTGCGGTTACACCGGGCTCGGGAGCGAGTGCGAGAGGCGGTCGAGAGTGCTATGGGGTGAGGGTGAGGCTCGGGTTTAGGCTAACGGACATCATTCGCTCGCTGTTTCAGAAAAAATCAGTCGGTGTCACACCGAACGACATACTGATCAACCCACGGGATAGTGCCTACTGCTCCCCGCTCATTTCATAACAGGCCGTTCTCCATCTTGTGACGAACATGTGATCCATGCGTGAGAGTTTCGTGATAGTTCCTGGTTACGGTGGGGGTGTCTCTCTAACGACCCACTCGGTACACACAGGAGGTAAGACATGAGAAAGAATTGGGTGCGTGTGATGGCGCTCGTATTGGCCTTGTCCGGAGGGTTGATCGGCACCGTCTTCGCCGACCAGAACGGGCGGGTGGTGTACACCCTGTCGAATGCCACGTCCGGGAATGCTGTCTTGGCGTTTGAGCAGCGTGGCGACACGTTGGTTCCTGCCGGGAGCTTTCCCACGCAAGGCACTGGGTCAGGGGGTGGGCTTGGCAATCAAGGGGCCATCGTCTTAAGTGACGATGGGGAAATGCTCCTGGCCGTCAATGCCGGAAGCAACGAGGTGTCGGTGTTTCGTGTCCAAGCCGATGGCTTAACACTAGCCGATAAGGTGAGTTCGGGTGGGGTGCGCCCGATCAGCATTGCCGTGCATGAGGACTGGGTCTACGTGTTGAATGCGGGCGGAAGCGGAACAGGTAATATTACCGGATTCGTCTTGACGAGTCGCGAGACGTTGAAGCCGATTCCTGGATCGACCCGCCCGCTCAGCGGTCCGGCAACGGCGCCCGCGCAAATCGAATTTAATCCCGAGGGAGATACGCTGGTGGTGACGGAAAAAGCTACCAAGATCATCGACACCTATACGGTGGATGATGATGGTATCGCGACTGGCCCAGTCTCTCAACCTTCGAACGGTGTCACCCCGTTCGGATTTTCGTTCAATAAACGGGGGGTCCTCATTGTCAGCGAGGCGTTCGGCGGTGCTCCCAACGCCAGTGCGGTGTCTTCCTACGCGCTCCGAAAGGGTGTGTTGACGCTCCTCAGCGGCTCGATCCCCGATTTTCAATCGGCGGCCTGTTGGATTGTGATCACCAAGAATGGCAAATTTGCCTACACGAGCAACACCGGCAGCAACAACATTTCCAGTTACCGTGTTGGGCGAGACGGGACGCTGACCTTGCTGGCGACCGTGGCCGCCTCGACCGGAGCTGCCCCTATCGATATGGCATTGAGGGGAAACAGTAAATTCCTCTATGTCCTCAATGCCACCGCAGGCTCCATCGAGGTGTTTCGTGTTGAGCGAGGCAATGGGCAGCTCACCCCCGTGACGAGCGTGTCCGGTCTGCCCGCAGGGGCAAACGGTCTGGTGGCCAGGTAACGGCTCGCCGTGCGGTCCGCCTCGTCAGCACCATGAGCCGTGGAGCCTCGCCCGCGCGAGGCTCCCATTATTCACCCGGGGCACTGGGAATATGAAACCGCCCCTCTGTGATGGATGTGGGGAATGATGGCGGGGCCTGAGTCGGACAGGAAGAAAGGTTTGTACATATCCATTTCGGCATCCATAGGGTTGGGAGCTTCAAGCTAAGCAATCGAGATTGGAGACGCCCCGTCACCGGAATTGTCATCAAGCCAATCAGTGAATGACGGAAGATGAGTTGCTTCGACGGGCCATATCATCATTCGATCAGGATACGACGTGGAAGGAATGCGGGATGATAGTTCTGACTCGAATCCTCGCGGGCATCATAACTCTCAGCGCACTGATCGGATGGCCGCCGGTCTCTGCGGAGACCGGCGGCAAGGCTCCGACGATTACGAATGAAACATGGCTGAACAGCGTTCCGCTTGATGAGTCCGATCTCAAAGGGAAGGTCGTCTTGGTGGAGTTTTGGACATTCGGCTGCTACAACTGTCGTAATGTTGAGCCCTACGTGAAGCAGTGGTATCGGCAGTATTCCGATCAAGGGTTTGTGGTCATCGGCGTTCATTCGCCTGAGTTTTCTCACGAACGGGATGTCGATCGTGTTCAGGATTATGTCACAGAGCATGAGATTCGGTTTCCCGTCACCATCGACAACGACTTTTCGACGTGGAACAAGTATGGGAATCGCTACTGGCCAGCCATGTACCTTATCGACAAGCATCGTGTGATCCGATACGTTCGAGTTGGCGAAGGAGGATATCGGGAGACAGAGCGCATGATCCAAACGCTATTGAAAGAGGAAGGACAAGGCTAGCTTCGACTGTATAACCTCACGGCATAGGGTGAAGGCGTCGGCTCGATGACTCTGAGCCAGGTGGCGGCACATCATGAACGTGCCGACTTGATCACAGAGCAGGCTCGTTTGTAGCCGTCACCGCGTGTGAAGCGGGTGCGCCGATTCACGCAAGGGTTACTGAATGGAATTCGCGAAGCCGCTCCGCGTAATTTCTGCGCGAAGGGTGTCCCCGACCTTCTTTTGCCTGATCTGTTTCGTGCCCTGGCCCACGTACAGATCGACGTGGTTGCCTTCGTAGTCTTCCACAGTGTAGGTGTTGCCCTCGATCTTCTTGACGGTGCCACCGAACGTCATCCAGGCCGGGCCCGGCTTCTTATCATGGCTGGCTTTGGGTCCATCGATCTGATGAGGGGCATGACCGGCTGTTTTCGCGGACAAGTGAGTGGACTTCTTCTTTTCTGAGTCTTTGGCCAATGCCGGGGTGATCGCCATGGCGATACAGGTCACGGTGCTCACCAGAATCAGGAACATGTTTATATGTGTCTTCTGCATCATGAACCTCCTTCAGAGGACGAAGAGTCGATGTCAATCCAGACTCGTGAGCAAGGCCTGTGCCGGAGGATAGTGCGAGATTGATGAGAAGGATCAATAGGTTAGAGGAGCCGATGAGATAGGGGCGTGCGCATGCAATGGAGACAGGGAAAAAACGGCGTGATCCTGTGCAAATATGGCCGTTTGTGTCGATGTGAGGCTAGATGATGGCCGCCCCTTTGGCGCTTTTGAACCAAGCGCTCACACCCGTCATCAACCTCATGGCGGGTCGGCCGGTGTTGGCGACATTTCAGGTCAATCTCCGATGCAATTCGGCCTGCGGGTATTGCGACCTTCCGCTTAATGTCGGTCGATATGAGATGACCAGAGAAGAAATCAAGAGGGTCTTCTCCGGTCTCTATCGTGACGGTGTGCGATTCGTGCTGGTGCAAGGGGGCGAGCCCTTGTTGCGGCGCGACTTGCCGGAGATTCTCGAAGACCTCTCGGCGATTGGGTTTCATCTCACGCTGATTACAAACGGCACGAAGATCACGGCGTCGTTGGTCGAGAGACTGGGCCGGCTGCCGCTGGCCATCTCGGTGAGCCTGGATACGTTGGATCGAGAGCAGTATCGGCAGATTCGCGGCGCCGATCAGCTGCTCCAGGTCTTAGAGGGTATCGCGCTGTTGAAAGAGTTCCCTCAGCCGAAATTTCTCACCTGCATTGTAAGTGAAGTCAATCGCGCGGAGGCGCCGGCGGTCGTGCGGTTTGCGCGGGAGCAGGGATTCTTACCGGTGGTAGGGGCTTACCACTGGAACGTTGGAACGTATGGTAGGCCTGACGAGCTGCTCATGTACGATCGATCGAGTGTTGCTGCTGTATTCAGCGGACTCCTCGACGACAAGCTGATTCCCCCTGGGTACCTCAGAAAATTTGTCGAGGACAATGTCAGCTGGTTGCGCGGAGAGAAACTGGAACCCTGCGATGCGGGGCGGTATAGCATTGCCATCGATGCATCGGGGAACGTGTCTCCCTGCTTGGCGTTCCCATCCGCGGGGAATCTGCTCGAATCGTCGCTCGGTGAAATATTGGCTCGATTCGATCGACAAACGATTCAAGACTGTTCTGATCGGTCGTCATGTAACAGACTGGATGGCCGGGTGGTTGGGTCGCTCCTTCGCCATCCGATCACCGCGTTGCGCACACCGGTCTCTTGGTAAGAGGCGGACATATGAAAATGTGGTGGATGGCAATGGCGTTGGTGACGGTTCTGGTCGGCTGCTCGACTGTGCCAACAGCATTCAGCCCGTTACGACCCCTGATCCCCGGCGAGTTCTCACATCAGGGTCTCGACGCTGTGGTGCGGGCCTACGTGCGCAATGGACAGGTGAACTATCCCGTCATCCAGGTGGACCGGCGCTTCACCCAGTATCTCGACCAGCTGGATCGCGTCGACCCGAATAGCCTGTCTCGTGAAGATCGCTTGGCGTTCTGGATCAACGCCTACAATGCCTATGCGATCAAGGGCATTCTGGATGGCGCTACCCCCGGCACTCTCATGGGCCGCTATCGTTACTTTATTGGGCGCGATTACCGTATCGGCGGGAAGTTCGTCAATCTCTATGACTTGGAGCGGAAGATTCTCATCGCCCAGTTCCATGAACCGCGCATCCACTTCGCAATCGTCTGCGCGTCGACGTCATGTCCTAAGCTGCAGTCCTGGGTGTATGAAGGGGCGCAGCTGAACAGGCAACTAGATCATGCCGCCCGCGGGTTCATCAATGATCCGGTAAGGAATCATTTCGATCGCGAAAAGAAGATTGTCTACCTCTCAAAGATCTTCGAATGGTTTGCCGCAGATTTCGAGGCCCAGGCTGGGTCCTTGTCTCGGTATGTCGCGCAGTACGTGGCCGATCCGGACCTGGCCCATGACCTCACGGCCACGCCATACCGGATCGAATTCCTCGATTACGACTGGAGCCTGAACGGGACGCCACCGAAATAGGCCGTCATGTTGGTCCATACACACGAAAAAATTCCGATCGCACGTCTGCTGACGTTTCTTGAGCATGGCGAGCGCATGGCGAATGAATGTGCCAAGGCGCAGGCTTCGTTGGTGCCGGATTCCGGTTCGCGTCGCTTCCTTCTCAGCCAGGCTCGACAAGAAGCTGCGCATGCCGTGGTGTTTCAGGGCGCCATTGCCTGGCTGGCACCGAGGCATCTCGGCGATGCGCCGTTTCTGCCGGCGTTAGAAGAATATCGAAAAAAACTCAACGATGCCCTGGGCAGACAAGACCTGCTCGAAACAATTCTTGCTGAGCAGGTTATCCTCGAAGGACTGGGCGAAGCGATTCTGACACGCATCGAAGAAGGACTGGCCAAACGTGCGGCGCCATTTGGCCGACTGCGACGAATTTTACTTCAACAAGAAGAGGCTCATCATGGGTTCGGTCGGCGCATGCTTGAACGGGCGATGGCCGAAGGGCGAACCGATGCGGAAACTTTACGCCGTCGTGCGGAGGACTACCTCGCATTCACCGATCGGATGGTCCTGACATTGAGCGACCTGTTCGAATCGATCGCCGAAGATCCCACGGCCTGGGCGCAGGATGTACGGAAGTTTTTGCCTCCGTGGTTGACGGAGGTGCCGGTGTGATTTCCGTCATTATGCCGGCATACAACGAAGAAAAGGCGCTGCCGAATACATTGCGCGCGCTGTTCACGCAACAAGGCGATTTCGAAGTCATCGTCGTCGACGGCGGCAGCACCGATCGCACCATGAACGTACTCAAGGAGTTCGGATTTATTCCCGACGCGTCGCATCGTACGTTTCATGTTTCACGTTTCACATTTCACGCTCCGAAGGGCCGCGCATCCCAGATGAACGCCGGGGCCAAGCAGGCCACAGGTGAGTGGCTCCTTTTCCTTCATGCCGATACGGTCTTGCCATCGGGCGCAGTTCAGCGGCTCAACGAGATGGAAGCAGACCAGACCATTCAAGCCGGCGGGTTCATGCACCAGTTCTCCGGCGACGACTGGCGGCTCAAACTGATCTCGTTCTTAGACAATTTCCGCTGCATCCGCAGCCGGATCATTTACGGCGACCAAGCTCTCTTTGTCCGCCGTACACTATTCGAGCAGCTCGGTGGATTTCCTAATCGGCCCATCCTTGAAGATGTGGCCTTTTGCGAGCGCCTTATCGCCGTGACCACGCCGCTTCTGCTCTCGACCTCCGTCGTGACCGATGCCCGCAAGTTTCTGAAGATGGGAGTCTGGCGCAGCTTCCTGCGTGTGCTCCTCATCATTCTCCACGTCGAATTCCATCTGCCGGTGCTGCCGCGATCCTTCTTTCGGGACGTCAGATAGAGAGAGGATCTCCTTTCGAAATGAACACATGATGGCGGACGCGCAGGGTGGGCTCGAGTGCTGTGATGGCAGGCGAGGCACGTCCTTCAGTTCGATACGCGGAGCATGGTGGATCAGAGCGGGTGAGCCACCTGTCAGCAAGTGAGCTTGTCTAGGTGTGGGTTCACTTGTATGATGACAGCATGAAGCAATCCAGTGCGGGCATAGTGATAGTATTGGTTGCGGCTTTTGCTGTCTCCATCCAGGGCATTGCCGCACCGGATCTTGTCGTCGCCGACTCTCCTGTCTTTGCGGAGCCGAATAACCAACCTTCTTCGAGTACGCCGAAGATCACCGCCCCAAGCCAATCTCCAATTGTGGCGCCTTCAACCGAAGCTGCCTCTGCAGACGTTCGAGACATTCCCTCGATCAGTGGTCGTTACTCCATTGGTGGGAGAACGCTGTTGCCCTACATCGGGGCAGGATTTTCTGGAGGCTACAGCACAGAGTTCGGTCGTTCCTTAGCGGTGGTTCCTCCCTCGCAGAACGACTTCGGGCTTCGAAGTCAGTTTGGACAAAGCGTGTCCCCGAATGAATTCCAACTGGGCGTCCGCATTCCGTTTTAGCTGACTCACGACCAATTCCCTTCCTTCCCGAAACGCGAAAGTTGAGAAAAGATCTGGTGTGCCATGTGCATGGCAGTTCGCGATGTTCCAAAAGGAGTCACGTATTCAGTGGAGCTGGTGGAACCCTATGGCACCGGTTTGTGGATCACAATAAATAACTCGCTAAGTTACGGAAATTATGCGAGGCTGGTTTCGCGCGGCACTTCTTTTGCTCCCCTATCGCTGTATGTCATTCACCACGTTGACGCACATCTTCGATTTGACGGCGGCCCGAACTGGGAACCGGTCTAGTTGGACGCATGTCATGACTGTCTCACTGGTTGTGACGGGGGCTCTCCTCCTGCAAGGGTGTGCCGCAGGGGCTTGGATGGCAGCGATGGCAGTGGATACGATGAAGAGCAGTCATATTACGTTTTGGCCGTTTGAGCAATCGTGGGTGGCTCCACGGGATCGATCAAGCAATGCGATGCGCAATCCACAGGTGACCAGCATCGCGGTTCTTCCGGTTGAGGGTGACCCGGAGATGAGCGCGCGGCTTGCGGCTGTATTGCAGCAAGAAACCACGTTGCGCGTCGAGTCTCCATTGACCGTCAGGGCCGTAGTGGCTGAAACTGACTCGCGTTCGGCACAAGCCGATGATAAGGATCGCAGTACCCTGGCCAAGGAAATCACCCGGGACCTGGGTGTCGATACCGTTCTCATCAGTCGCGTGACCGGTTCACCTTCTCATCCAAGCGATTGGGGATGGAAAGCCGAGGGTTCACGCCGTCTTTATTTATATCTCGTGAATCACGATGGCCGTTTGCTCTGGAAGGACCAGCTTCCCTTCTCGCTGGTAACAGGCGGAACCCCGCAGTTGGAAGCATCCGTACAAGTCGATTTCGCCCACCATGTCATGCGGCACGTCAAAGAACTGCGTCTAGATGAACTCGGCTACTTCCCGAAGAAACTTTCCTAGTTCTTCCACACTCCTTCTTGCAGCGGTCTCCCTCCTCCGGTAGAGTCTGGCTTCTTCACCCCGGAGACTGACTTCTCCATGCCGTTGCTCGATGTGCCATCGCTGGTTCGTCTTCAGGAAGAGTTTTGTCTATCGATGAAACGACTGTTGAGTGATCTCTGCCTTGACTTGGAAAGCCAATATGCCGATGTCGCGAAGTCGTTGGCCCTGCCTGTGGCGTACTTTCGGTTCCTCAGCCAAGCACTCGAACGGGATGGGTATGCTCACTGGAAAGTCGTTGGCTGGATCGAAGCGTTGAACGACCTGGTGTATTTCATCGACCTGTTGAAACAAGTCCGTGATGAACGGAGTCCTCGTGAATTTGCGGCGGAGTTGTATGCCGAGTGCGAAGAGAAGTTTTTTGAGAACAGCTACCTGGACGATCTGTTCCCGCGCGGAGTCTCACAAGCCTCGGGGCTCGAACGGAGACTCAACGAACTGTGCGTCCGCCTCACGCAAGAGCTGACACAGGAATCGCTCTGCCTCGTGCCGGGACTTCCGATGCTGTGGTGCGCTTCTCGCAAGATTCCGTCCTGGACGATCGAGATACAGCTTGAACACAATGTCGAACGGGCAGAGCTGTTTGGAGCAATGGCCGTAGGGATGGAGGGCGATATGTATGAAGCCCCTCCTTCGGTGAAGAGGGCCCTGAAACAATCAGCCGGACATGCCATGGTTCTGGTCGAGCCGCACGAGCTGTCCCTGAAAATTAAGCGAACCGTGACGTCTCTCTGCATGAGGCGAGGTAATCGATTGGAGTGGAGATGGACGCACCGACCGCCAGTCGTCGCAATCGAGACTCGTTCAGGCGTCATTACTGCTGGGCCAACGCTCGTCTATGGGAAGGACCGTCAACCTCGTTCGGTCGCTGGCACCTCACCTGATCAGGTTGCGCGAATCGGTCGGGCCTGGACGACCATTCAAAAGGCCTGGCCAGAAGGACAGGAAGTTCTGGCATTGCTGACCGCCAGGATCGTCCCGCTTAAAGCCAAGGGCGTCGTCAGTTTCAGCTATCGCCACCGGCCAGGGCTCTCCTTTATCAACTGTTTCGACCGGGACAATCTCGATCTGATCGACGATCTGATCCATGAAAACAGCCATCATCATCTGAATCTATTGCTCCGCAAGCACGTGATGTATCACGGTGACCATAATCAGCAGATTTTCTACTCTCCCTGGCGCCGCAGCCTGCGTCCACTCAGAGGCATTCTCCATGCGGCATTTACATTTACGATGGGAGCGATGCTCTTCGAACGACTCTCAACGTGGGCGTCTGAGCGGGGTGGATCGGTTCGATGGACACGAGCAGGACTGACCCAACGCGATCTGCAGCGAGCCAGGTTTCGCTGTCTTGAGGAAGTGGAATCCGTCCGCTATTCGATCCAAGATTTAGAGTACGCCAGCTGGCATCTCAAGTGGCTCACCGGCTCAGGTCAGCGGTTGGTCAAGCAGTTGGCAGAAACGATCGGACAGGTCGAGCACAACATCGCGCCCCACAGAAAAGCAGTCCTCGCCTCCCAATTCGGCCCAGCCCTTCGCCGCCATTTAAAGGAACTCCAGCAAGCCCGCCAAGTTTACGGGCCAGTGCGACTTGGCAAGGTCTAGCAGGATGCTGAAAAGTCCGCCAGCATCGTTCTCAGTCGTGTGTCTCCTTGCGACGTACCCTCCGGGTACGCCTCAGTCGCCCCACTCCATGCGGCCTTGCTTGGGACAAGGTGCGTCTCGGCGCGCCAGGGTTGGGAGGGTGAGAAGTCTGGCCTTTTTGAGCATCCTGCGAGGGAAGTCGAGCAGGTTGTGTTCGACAAGAAACTCAGATATTCTTGAAGCTATGCTCGGAGGTAAGAGTCTTGAGTAAGCTGCGGCGGACCAAAGAAGGATTATTGATTCCCTCTTCCCTATTGAAAGGGTTGACGGGTCTCGTTTCTGTCCAGCGGCAGGGCAATGTGCTATTCATCGAGTCTGAACGGCGACGGACGGCTCGACGCCGTGCGGCCCGTATGGTTCAGCGTCTGAGACAGGTGGCTATCGAGCGGCATTGAGGGCAACCATGGCACTTCGTCGTAAACAACGAAAACCGCATGCCAAACGAACTGTGACCGTCCAGCGGATGAGTCTGCAAAGTCGGGTGGCTCGTCAGAAGAAAGCCCTTTTATCCCTCGCCGGCATCGGGGCCAGTGGGTTTACCGATATCAGCGTTGAGCATGACACCTACCTGCACGAGAAACCTTGAGCCTGTCTGCCCATTCTCTCCGTACCTCGGTCTTCGTTGACACCTCGGCCTTCTTTGCTCTCGCGGATCAGACCGATCGATTGCATCATCAGGCTCTACAGTATGTGCAATCCACGGATCGGCTCCTCGTCACCAGCAGCGTGATCGTTCACGAAACTATCACTCTCCTTCGCATGCGACTCGGGTATGAACCGGCCTTGCAATTTGGACTCCGTTTGCTGGGCGAGACCACGACGCCCGTTATCCGGGTCACTCCAGCCGACGAAGAAAAAGCTTGGGTCATCTTCCGTCAGTATCCGGACAAGCGATTCAGCTTCACGGATTGTACCAGCTTCGCGATCATGAAGCGGCTCGGTATCGGAACTGCGTTTGCGTTTGACGAAGACTTTCGCCAATTTGGTAAGTGGGTCGTACATCCCCTCGGCGAAATCCGTTAGCAGCGTCAACCCTCTCCGCCGCCACGTGAAAGAACCTCAGTAAGCCCGCCAGACCCATGGATCAGTGCGGTGGAACAAGGCGTAATCCAAATTTGTTCTTCCCTCAGGTTCTCGCTATTATCGAACTATGAAAGCCAAAAGAGTGAGGCAGCAGAAAGCGAAGGTTGGGGTCGGCTCGTCACGAATCAAAGTGGTGATCAAAGAGCTGCGCAAACAATACGGGCCGATGCTGAAGTGGCTAGCAGAGTAATGAGTTGATGGGCTACGAAAGACGCCGATAGAGCTTGGCGTTCTTCTCCATCACCCGCTTGGCAGCGGCATGGAACGCGTCATCAGGTTGGCCAATGAAGTCGTGGATGCCGAGCCGCACCATCTGCTCCACGGTCAGGCCCTCGCGCTTACCCAGCGATTCCAGTCGCCGTATTTCTTCTCTGAGAGGGAGATCATGACCGTTGCCATGATCGGCTCCTTTGCGTAAGGATGCTCCGTCTTGTGAGGGGGTAGTTTAGTTATAGGGGAAGGAACTCGCGAGGGCAAACCCTTGGGACCAACCCGCCGCCATGTGAAAGAACTCCAGCAAGCCTGCCAAACTTAGAGGCGGGTACGACTGAGCAAGGCGTAGCTTCTAAGAATGATTTAGGTCTCTGAAGCTAGGCGGCGGGTTGAAGGCGTAACGAACATCACGGTGAATCGATAGGGCGATGAACCCATTGTACTATAGAGTTTTGCAAAACCTTGATTTTCGAGCCAACTCATAGCTGGGTTAAGACGCCGAGGCTCCCATCCAAGTTTCTCGCCAATTTTCCGAGGTGAAAGTGATTCTTCCTCCATTCCGACAGCAACCATTGCTACCGTTTTCGCATCCTGGCGAGGGTCCCATCCTCTCAGGTCGGGATCGGTTTCAAAGAAAAGAAAAGGAGTTGGCTGGATATAGCGAAAACCGATCTTGCTTCCGTCCACATCGGTCGTGAGCCAGCCTCGCGCACGTAGTTCGTCTGCCGCAATCGTTAGTTCTTCCTCTGTAAGCTGTCCATTAGCCGAGATTATCTCAGGCCCAAGTAAGGGATCTGCCTCCTCGGCTGCCTGGGATTGTTGATTCAGAAACAGAGCGAGTTTTTGTCCTGCAGGGGATAACCCGCTTTTCGGGAGAGGAAGTTCTTGCTCCGTTGCAGCTTGAACAAGAACGACCTTGTTGCGATTCGCCTTGGCGATTTGTTTTGCGGCACTCGATTTCGTGAGCACTTCTTCATAGGTTGATCCATGAAGTGGCCACATAGCCACACCGATAGATACTGTAATGCGAACATCATTTCCTGCCACTGAAAATTTGTGTTGTTCGAATGCTCGCCGAAGCTTCTCGGAAAACACTACAGCTTCTGTCGCGTCATGGTTCGGAAGTATGATGACGTACTCGTCTCCTCCATGTTTTGCTGCCTCTCCCCTGACTCGGACGAAGCCTTCAACAAGATTCATTGCATCAGGCAGAAAGTCCTGATCAATTCTTGGCTCAGTGTATTTCGTGTTCAGCGCTTTAAAGTTATCGAGGTCGAGAAAAAGTACAGCGACGGATCCATTGACTGGGCCTAGTTTCTCTACCCATTCATTGAAGTCTTTCTTTGCCTGGTCAGGACTCAAAAGGATCTTGAATTTTTGGTCCAACTCCTTAGCGTTCACTGGAGCCTGAATGGTTGACTGTGCGCGCAACTCATCGATGAGGAGATCAATTTCGATGGAGGCTTTTTTCAGGGCGCTGTTTCTGGCTTGTAGAGTTTCTTTTCGAAAGTCAGTTTTGTAGTCTTTAACCAAGCCCAAGTCGGGGTCGGATTGCACAGATTGCTCGCACCACTCCGGAGTTACCCATTCCTCTGACTGTGCTTTAAGCGCAGAAGCTAAGGTCTCGTTGAAAGGAAGGCGCACAGCGGAGATGAGACGTTTTTGACATAAAAGTACAGCTTCTACGCGCCGCTCTATCTGTCGAACTCGCCTTCGTTGGTAAAGGCCAAGAGTATTACTTGAATGAATCAATCCCCTGCTGGCGGCTTCCGCACTGTCTCTGGAAAACGCCTCCTGTGTTTCCTGAGCGATTTCCTCTAATTTTATTTCCATCATTTTATTGAGTCGATCACTGAAGGAATTTGGGAGCATAGTTTCAACCTTTTGTGAATATAGATCAGAGCCATCAGGTTAATTGTCGAGAGCGATGTCCAAAGTCTTGTGGTCAAGAACAGGCTGCTCAAAAAGGTCAGCCAACAAGGCCGCAGGCGAGGCAAGAGCCGGAGGCGTACCCTCTGGGGTACGTTGAGGACTCTTGCGAGACGAGAACGAAGTTGGGTGCCTTTTTCAGCAGCCGTTAAGGCTCAACGGTCACGTCGACGAATGCTGGCACACTATCCGCCCCCTTCTTATCCGTCACCCGTAGCTTAAACCGATAGGTCCGTTTCTCCGACATGATCGGCGCGAGAAAGGAGGCATCGGCGTTATCCACGTCCAGCATCGCGATCTTACTGCCGCGGACTTGGCTCCACGAATAGTAGAGGGCTTCGCCTTCCGCGTCCCGACTCTTCAACCCGCTCAGCTTCACTTTGGTTCCAGCTTTGACCGATTGGTTGGGGCCTGCGTCCGCGACCGGAGGCTCGTTCGGTTCCTCGTTCACCTCGACGGTGACATCGAGCATCGCCTGTTTACCGCGGTTGGTGACGGTGAGGATCATCTTTCCGTTACCGACAATCTGCAGGAGACCATTGGCCAACACTCGAATGATCTTGGGGTTCGAAGACTGGTATCTCGTGCCGCTGCCCAGGGTACTGATTCGGCGAGTTACGCCATCGGTGAACTCACCGACTACGGGCAATTCGAAGACCTTGCCCATTGAGTCGACGTGCCCGAACGCAGAGGATTGCCCGGCGCGGCCGAGTTGCAAGGGTTTGTCGGTTTCAAATTCGATGGAGGTGAGGGCAGCCGCGGGTTCTACCTGCACCAGAATTTCATCGAAGACGGATCGTTTTTCCAATCGACCTCGTGAAATTTCTGCGACCGCCAGTAACCGCATCGGTCCGATGCCGTCTTTCGGGACCAACAATGGGCCGCCGAAGGGTGGGTGATGGTCGGACATTCCGATCAGTGCCACCGGCGCCACGATCGAGCCCGTCGCTGTGGCGTCTTCCTGTTCAACCAGTGTGTCATCCTGTTCGCCATACCAATAGTAGCGGACTTGGACGAGATTGGAGTCTTTGCCCAGATCCACACGGGCGGTGATCGTGTCGCCTGATCTCAGCTTCGCCCCCTCCGCCGGTTCGAGGACTTTGAAGGCGTGTGCTGGATAGCCTGTGAGGGCGAGCCAAGCCGTCAATAGGAATAGACCGAGGTTCCGATACCTCGTGTTACGTTTTACGTTTAACGTTTCACGTTTCACGATCATCTCTTCAAGTGGAACGGGACGTCGATCAGGATGACGCGATCTTTGAACAGGAGCGCGGTTTTGAGGAGCAACGCGCGTTGGTTGTGTAGGATGCTCTGCCACCAATGGGCGGGAAGAATCTCCGGGATGACGACCGTCACCCAGATGTCAGGTTCCTTTTCGAGAATTTGTTCGATGTAGTCGAGCAAGGACTTCATGACTGAGCGGTAGGGCGACGGGAGCGCGCGCAAATTGATGCCACAGCCCCATTGCGCCCACTGGATTTGTATGCGTGCCGTGGCCTGGGGGTCGGTATCCACCATCACCGCATGAATCTCGCCGGGATGACTGCGCGCATAATCGACCGCGCGAATGACCGCTTGATTGACGCCGTTGATGGGAATCACGACGACATTGCGTCGTGGAAGGGGAGGGCGGTGATCGCGCGTGAGTGCGATCTGGTCGGCGGCGGCTTTGTAATGGGAGTGGATCGAACGGAACATCCAGGCCAATATGACAATGAGAAGGAACACAATCCAGGCGCCTTGAATAAATTTCGTGGTGGCGAGAATGACGGTCGCAACGCCGGTCGTGACGGCGCCTGCTCCATTCACAATCAGCTTCGTGTGCCAATGAGGCCCCTTTTCGGTCAGCCAGCGGCGCACCATGCCGGATTGGGATAGCGTGAAGGAGATAAACACGCCGACGGCGTACAGTGGGATTAGGGCATGTGTGTCACCGTGAAAGAGGACCAGAAGAAAACAGGCGAAGATGCCTAAAATGACGATTCCGTTCGAGAACACCAAGCGGTCGCCGAATGTCGCCATCTGACGGGGCATATAGCCGTCGCGCGCTAAGATTGACGCGAGATGAGGGAAGCCGGCGAAGGCGCTGTTGGCGGCCAGGACTAACAGCAGCATCGTTCCGATTTGGATCGCGTAGTAGAACACACCCGTGCCGAAGGTGAGGCGAGCGAGTTGAGACACAATCGTCTCATCCGCTTTGGGAAGAACGGCATAGTGGTCGGCCATGAAGCTGATTCCCATAAATAACGCCGCCAGAATCAGCGACATATAAATCATGGTGGTCGAGGCATTGTGCGCCTCCGGCTGGCGAAAGGACTTCACACCGTTGGAGATCACTTCCATTCCCGTTACGGCTGAACAGCCGGCGGCGAATGCGCGAAGGATCAGAAAGAGCGTCAGGTCTTCCATCGTTGTCTGAGCGTCCGCTGGCACCGAGGCCGCTTGGCCGAACAGGGCCTGGATACAGCCGACTGCCACCATCACTCCAAGGGCGCCGATGGCAAAATAGGTGGGGACGGCGAAGAACTTTCCCGACTCCCGCACCCCGCGAAGATTCATGACGATAATGAAGATAATGGAGACTAATCCGAGGGCCTCGCGATGTTCGAACAAACTTGGGACCGCTGAGGTCAGGGCCGCGATGCCTGCCGCTACGCTGACGGCGACCGTGAGGACGTAATCGATCATCAAGGCCCCGGCGGCGATCAGCGACGGCAGTTCCCCTAAATTGTTGCGGGCGACAATGTAGGCCCCGCCACCCTCCGGGTATTCGTAGATGATTTGGCGGTAGGAAATGGTCAGGACCACGGCGAGAAACAGAATCGCAAAGCTGATGGGGATCGACCAGGCAACGGCGGCGGTTCCCGCGAGGACCAGCACCAGCAAGATTTCCTCTGTGGCATAGGCCACGGACGAAATCGCGTTCGAGGAAAAGATTGCGAGAGCGAGGGTTTTCGACAGCCGTTCGTGTGCTGCCTGAGTACTCTTGAGTGGATCGCCAACCAGCCAACGCTTCAGAAACATAATCTCCATTATTGCACAGAAGCGGAGAGGCGCGCATTGAAGAAGATGCTTTCAGTCCATACGACTCTTGGCGCTGGTTCCGCAGTTGCCATCCGCTGCATTTGTGCGTGAAGCGACGGTCACGATTTTGCTGCCATGATCCCAGTTTTCACCCTTGCGGACTGATGTTTTATCTAGGCACGTCCCCCTCTTGACTCAAACCCCTTGTCTATGGTCTATACCCCAGGTGTGATCGGATTTATAATGACACCAAGTAAAGAAATATTGCCGAAACAGTTTCGTGACCAAATAGTGACCGATTGAGGAGGAGGCGTACCGTTATGAGTGCATCAAAGAAGTGGGTAGGGGCGGGGATGATGGGGCTTGCGGCCTGTATCTTGTTCGCCGAGGCGAATTCCGCGCTTGCGGTTGTGTCGCATGACACGCATGTTGCCGTGGATTCCACTGTCGATGTGGCGACACCGGTGAACGTACAGGCAGGTCCAATGCTGATGGATAAGATGTCGAAGGCCGTCGAACAAATAGAGCGGCAGGTGCAGACCAAAGGACCGTTCCAGGGCGCTGGAGCCCATGCGATGCAGCAGGGCATACTGCTCGTCGCGGAAGATCAGGATAAGGTGAAGGTTACGCAAGGCGCTCGCTGTCCGGCGCAAGCCCCTGTACGTGCCTTCGATATTTCCACGATCAACGTTGAAATCTCGGTGAACCGATTTGGAGATTTCTATCCAGGGTACATGTACGCGCTGACCGAGAATGTGGCGGGCGTGCGGGCGGAAGAGGAAAAAAATAAGGCTGCGCGGGAAAGCGACGATCCGACGTTTGCAGGCGGCGCCGTGTCGAACGGTTTGCAGGGCGATCTGATTCAGCCCTTGGTTATTCGGGCGAATCAAGGAGATTGTCTCCGGATCACATTGCGAAATCAGATTGCCGACGAACCGACCAACATGATCATCAACGGATCGCAGATGCTCGTCGCGAGCACAGGCAAGCCGGCGACCGCCAATAATCCTGATGCGCTGGTGCCGACAGGGAAGCAGGGCGAATTCGAGTGGTACATTCCGATGGATCTTCAGGTGGGTGGGCGCGCGTTCCATAGCCATGCGACCAGAGAACAGTATTCTCTAGGCCTGTTAGGTTCGCTTGTGGTCGAGCAGCGCGGCTCCCGACATCTGAGCCCGTTTACCGGTGAGGAAATGAAGAGCGGCTGGGAGGCGATGATCGATCTGGCGAACGCCTCAGACTTCCGTGAATTTGTCATTTTCTATCATGAAGCAGGGGACGAGACGTTCCGATTGTTGAATCGCAAAGGCGACATGTTGCCGCAGCGTGATCCTCATACGGACACCTATCGGCCGGCGGCTCGTTTGCTCAACTATCGCAGCGAACCACATGGCACGAGACTCGAACAGCAAGAGCACCTCGTCGGGTTCGCCGATGAGTCGCAGGGCTATGGGTCCTATACGTTTGGCGATCCCGCCACCACGGTTCCCCGCTCATATTTGGGAGATCCGGCAACGTTCCGGATGGTCGGGGGATCTGAAATCGTCCATTCTCATCATCTGCATGGCGGCTCGATCCGCTGGGCCAGACAGCCAGGCACCAGCAGGGTTGATCCGACCTTGTCAAAGAACGGCCCAGTGAAGTTTCCGCCTATCAGCGACCCGTCGGATCGGCTAGACGTTCAGTCAATCGGTCCGTCGGAAATTTACGATGAGGTGACCGAGGGTGGCTCCGGCGGATTGCAGGCGTTGGCCGGAGAGTTTGTATTTCACTGCCATATCCCGCAGCACTATGTGACAGGAATGTGGGGATTCTGGCGTGTCTACAACACATTGCAGGCGACCGGGTTCCAAACCGACGTGATGAAGCCGCTCATCGAGCTGCCTGATCGCAAGGGGAAGATCAAGCTCGCAGTCAGTTCGGACAAGCTGGTCGGGACCACAGTGGATTGGTATGGCGGAAAGAAGTGGGAAATCACGAAGGATAAGACAGATTGGAAAGCGAATCCTGTCAAGGTTTCCATCAAGGATTGGGTTGAGTACATGTTGCCGCCGCAGGGGCTGCCAGGCAAGACCGAAGATCAAGTGAAGCAGGCTCAGGCACATGATGCGACGGTGGTGAACTGGAAGTGGGAAGGTCCGTTGGCGCTGAATGAACCGGAGACGCCGCACAAGTGGGCGGATTATGAGTCGCCGACTCCTTTGAAGCGTCCGGCCATTACGTTCGATCCGCAAACCGGGAAACTGGCGTTCCCCTGGCTGCGCCCCCATCTTGGGAAGCGGCCTCCGTTTGCACCGAATCATGGTGGAGCGCCATGGTTAGAGCCGTTCCATGTGCGCGAAGATGGAACGAAGAGTACAGAGCAGGCCAGGCCGGGTGAGCAGGGGCCGTGGAGTTTGTGTCCGGAAAATTCTCCGCGCAAGTTCTACACGACTCATGCCATTACGCTGCCGATTACGCTCAAGCCGGCAACGGCGACATCCGCCGCGCTTGTCGACCCCATCGGAATGATTTTTGTGTTGCACGAGGAAGAAGCTGAAGTTCGCAAGAATCCAAAAAAGCAGCTTCCGTTGGTGATTCGTGGAAACGTCTACGATTGTGTCGACATCATTTACAAAAATGAGATACCGGACGATGCGCGGACGGGATGGGCGAACAAGGTCAATCTTCATCCGCATTTCTTCCAATTCGATACCAGCGCATCCGATGGTCCGACGATCGGATTTTCGTACGACATGTCGTTGCGCGCCTTTACCATGCTGAAGGATCCTGAACCCACCAAGGGAATGCCCTTGCCAGGAAACACGGTGCTGACGGCGGACACAAAGGCCGGTTCTCGCAGCATCACCGTCGCCGATGCGTCGAAGTTTCATGTGAACATTGAGCTGGGCGTGGGGATGGACGATCCAAAATTTTTCGAAGTGGCTCGGATCAAAACCATCAATGGGAAGACCATCACGTTCGATGCCCCGTTGAAGTACGGGCACAGTAAGAACGATATTGCCAGCGTCGAATTCATCCGTGAGCGCTGGTACGTCGATTCCGATTTCGGAACCGTGTATTGGCATGACCATGTCTTCGGAACCGATACCTGGGGACACGGGCTATTCTCAGCGTTTATTACGGAGCCACCGCGATCGACCTATCACGATCCAGTCACTGGAAAAGAGATCCGGAGCGGCCCCGTTGCGGACATTCATACCTTAGAGCCGGTCTCGGCCCATATCCGTGGCAGTTTCCGCGAAGTCATGATGCATATCATGGATAGCAATGCCCGGACGGCAGAACTCATCACGACCGATAATCCGCAAGCGAGAGTGGGGGCGACCACCGTAGATGGGCCTCCGTCTCATCAGTTCCCAGCGCGTATCAATAAGTCTCCGATGTGGTTTCTGAATGGTGGCGAAGCGACGACCGGAAGCGGCTACAGCATGCGTGTGGAGCCGTTGAGTGTGCGTCTAGCCCAGAATCCTGATCCGTCGAAACTCTTTGTATCCGGTATTCACGGCGATCCGGGAACTCCGTTGTTGCGGGCCTATCTTGGCGATCCGATTCTGGTGCGCGCGTTGGTCGGATCAGCAAATGAAGTACATACCTGGCACGTGACCGGCCATTGGTTCCCGATGGAACGGTATTCGACGACCGCCATGCCGCGGAGCACGATTCACCTGGCGATCGGAGAGCGGTACGATCCGGCGATTCCGGCAGCAGGTGGTCCTCAAAAACAGGCCGGCGATTACCTTTATTATAGTGGCCGCGCCTCGCACTTCGCGGAAGGCAGTTGGGGAATTTTCCGGGTCTTCGATGAACTGCAGGGGGATCTGAAGCCCTTGCCGAGCCGTGAGCAGATTCAAAAATCCGCTACGTCGATCTGTCCGGCAGACGCTCCAGTGAAGACTTTCAACGTTTCAGCGATCGACCAGAACATCCGGTACCATGAAGGGACGCCGGGCGTGATGGAAGTCGATTTGGAACGGAAGATGGTGTTTGGGAACGAGCAGGGCAAGATGTATGTACTCGATGGCGATCGTGGGAAGGTCAAGGCAGGCGAACTGAGGCCGAGCCCGCTGACCTTGCATGTGAACGTCGGCGATTGCATGAAGATCAATCTGAAAAATGAGATGGCCAAAGAACGGGCCGGATTCCACGTCGATATGATGGCGTTCGATCCGAAGGATTCGTTCGGCGCCAATGTCGGCAACAATCCTGGCGATCAAACGATCGGTCCTGGGCAAAGCAAGACATACACCTACTTTGCTCACCCGGAGTACGGAGAGCTGGCCGCCCTCATTCAAGATTGGGGGAATGTGGTCGAGAATCCACGCAATGGCCTGTTCGGCTCGATCATTGTCGGCCCCAAGGGGTCGCGCTACCGCGATCCGATGACGGGCTCCGATCTGGCGATGAAGAGCAGCTGGCGTGCAGATGTACTTGTGGATCGGACGATCCCGGGGAATGAGAACCGGAAGAACTACCGTTCTTTCTCGTTGATGTTCCAGGACGAAGACAACATCGTGGGCGTGAGCTTCATGCCCTACATCCAACAGGTGGCCGGCATTACGGCCGTGAATTATCAGTCGGAACCGACTGCCTGGCGGATGGAGAAAGGCTGTGATGTGTCGGAGCTCTTCAGCTGTGTCAAAGCCGGGGCTGCTGGACCTGCGACACCGCTGTTGCAGGCACATGTTGGAGATCCGGTGGCCATTCATGTGCTCGGCGCGTTCAGTGAGCAGGTTCAGTTGTTCACTGTCGACGGTCACGAGTGGCCGCATGAGCCGTATTCCCAAGGTGCCGACCAGGTCAGCACCATGGAGTTCGGTGGGTCTGAAGTGATCAATGCTTATCTCACGGGCGGCGCAGGCGGTCCGAATAAGATCGTCGGCGACTATATGTGGAAAAACCAACGTCCGGCGTTTGCCAACGCAGGACAATGGGGTCTCTTCAAGGTATTGCCGGTTGAGGATCAGCGGATTCTTCCGTTGATGCCACAGGTTCCGCCGACCAAGACGGCAGAGAGCGACAATGGCGGGGCTGTGTCGCGTACATCGACAGGTGGACGGTAAGCACAACGAGAGCGTCGGCCTCTTCACGTGGGAGGATCTGGCGGAGCGAGTGAGGGGCGGTTATGATCGCCCTGACCATGGGGGGAGTATGTATACTCCCCCCATGTATTTTTACTGGCTGTAATGGTGATAAACATGACTTTACAGGGTCGGCGTATCGTGGTTTCTATTTGTCGCTTGATCGTGCTGAGCCTATGCTTCAGCGCTCCGATCGCCGCTTGGGCTTATGAAGAAATGACGGTATCAAACGGTGGCATGGTCACTGGGACCGTGCAGTTTTCCGGCGAACTTCCACCTCCCACGCCGTTCGAGCTTCGCAGATATTATGATCGAGTCTATTGCGGGGCAATATCCGATGGGTCTGGGTATCGACTGCTTCGAGAAGTCTCCGTTGGAGCGCAGCAAGGTTTGAAAGATGTCATTGTGACAGTTGAAGGCATTGAAAAAGGGAAACCGTTCGATTTTGCCGAAACGAATTTGGAGGCGAATATCTGTCAATTCGTTCCGTTTGTGTCGGTCATGCGGGAGAACCATCCCCTGATTGTGAAAAATCTTGATCAGGTCTCACACGATTTGCAGTTCTATGAACGGGATCAAGAGCACGTGTTTATTATGTTCCATAGGCCGGCGCTGACCAAGGCCGGGACCAGCGACATCATTAAATTTACTGGGAGCCGACGCGACGTCACTATGCAATGCGGCATGCATCCATTCATGCAAGGACACGGGCTTGCTGTCGACAATCCGTATTACGCGATCACCGGTTTGGAGGGAACCTTTGCGATCAAGGATCTTCCGGCCGGGAGGTATCGGGTCAAGGCGTGGCATCCAACTCTTGGAGAGAAAGTGCAAGATGTGACAGTGGCGGCGAATGGAACTGCCTCATTAGGATTTAGTTTTGAGGCGAAATAGCCATGGGGTGTTCTCGGTTTCTTCATGTGGTGATGATGGCCATGTGTGTGGGCGTGATGGGTGTGCATGCCGTTGCTGCCGAAGTTGTAGCGGTACCTCCGGTTAGCCGCGTCGAAGTCGTGCTGGCGAGGGAGTACAAAAATCAGATTGCCACAGTGACGGAAGAATTTGTCCAGGCGGGGATGCCCAACGTCCACTTTCAGTTTTTTAGACAGGGGCAGCCTCCACAAAACATCGGTCTGGGCCGGGATGTTCCAGCTGATAAAGCACGAGAAGCGATCCGGTTGGCACTCAAGTACAACCTCGGTGTGGGAATTCTTCTACCTGAGAGACTGTTCCCTCCACGATTTGTCACGATCGCATCATCGAACTACGACGACACGGTTGAATATCCCATTGATCAGGCCACTCTTGCCCAATTACAGAATGAAACCCTCACGACTGAAGAGTTTCACCGTCTCTATCATGGTCTGACATCTGTCCCGCTGCCGCCAAAAGGCCGATATAATCCCTAGCAGGCTGAACAGCCTGCAGGCCATTCAGCGTTCGTCAGTGATCTCAGACGAGGTGTCGTTTCCGGTGGTGCCATCTCGTTTGTCAACACACTGCTAGTATTCACGAGAGTTCGTGACGAAAAATCATCGCAGCTTTCCTGCCTTCGATAACGCGGAGTGCAGAAAAAGACCCACTGTCACCCCCAGAGACCGTCTTTAAGTGTCCCGCTGCTCCGCTTCCTTGCTGTAAATATCAACTCCCGTCAAGGCGGACAGATGGTCGAATGCCACAGTATCCATTTTGGATGACGGCCCTTCAGCTAAAGCCCAATGGTCTCATGGTATCTTCGCGGTTGTGCCACATTGATTGCCCACCTCTGTCCCGATATGCCCCAGATCTTCAACGCAGACGTCCAAGAAATTAGACGGTCTATGTGATTGAAATTGCAGCGGCGGTGAATTCGGCTTGCTCATGGCTGTCTAGTTTTGTGGAAGTTTGACCAATCCAGACATATCAAGTTCCCGCTACTGTGAAGTGCGAATCATGAAGACTGGAGCGGATTCGGCAGCTCATTCCTGCCTCTGTCTGCATCTGGGCACATAAGTTGCGCATATGTAATAGCGCTGGTGAAGGTCTGGGTGATTAGGACCGGCCTCCGAATGACCCTCTCCTCCGCAAGGAGGAATCCTTCACCAGCTCTTATTGATCTTGGGGCGAGTAAGTATCCGCTGGAAGCGTTAGAGGCCGGCTACACACGATGGATGATCATAGAGGGGCAGGATCAAACTCAGCCCGCTGTTCGAAAGAGGAATAGCGGTGGAAGAAGGAGGCCGAGGCATGAAAATGGTATTGAGTTCGCGCAGCTGCCGCGCGTATCGCATGGCAGCAAGTCTGCCGGTTGTGCTGTTCGTCAGCAGCCTGCTGACAGCTCCGATGGGGTTGGCAGCAGACCAGCACAACCATCAAGGCGAGGAAGGGCAGGCATCGACGGAGAAGGTCATCTATCGCGAAGGCGGAGCGGTCCTGCACGACCGCATGATGGAGGAGATAAAGCGTCAACAGGAATCCATCGGGCAGAAAGGTGGATATAGCACCGGCGCGAACAGTCACATGCTGCAGCAGGGTGTTCTGCTGGTAGCGGAGGATCCGACAAAAATCGCCGTCACGGCCGGGCAGCGTTGCCCGGCGAATGCGCCGGTGAAGGAATATCACGTCTCGGCGATCAACGTCGAAATCACGCTGAGCCGGTTTCTCGACTACTTCCCCGGTTACATGTATGCGCTGAAGGAAAACGTTGAAAAGGTCCGTGGCGAAGAAGTCGCGAACAGGGAAGCGCGGGAGAAGGAGAACGATCCCGGCGCCGTGTCAAACGGGTTGCAGGGCGATGCCATTCAGCCGCTCGTAATCCGGGCCAACCAGGGCGATTGTCTCAAGCTTACCCTCCACAACGAAATCACAGATGAACCGACCAACTTGATTGTCAACGGTTCCTCCATGGTGGTCGCGTCTAACGGCAAGCCCGCAACCCCCTCAAATCCAGAAGGTACGATTGCACCAGGCGGGCAGCAGGCTTTCGAGTGGTATATCAATCCGGATACTCAGGAGGGTGCGCGATTTTTCCGGTCGCATGCATCGCGCGAACAGTTCAACCAGGGTTTGATCGGCATGCTCGTCGTGGAGCCGCGCGGCTCACGCTATCTCAGCCCCTTCGACGGCAAGCCGATGGCGAGCGGCTGGGAGGCCATGATCGAAGATCCGAAGGGCGCGGACTTCCGAGAATTCGCGATTTTCTATCATGAGGCCGGCGACGAAGCGTTTCGCCTCTTGAATAAGAAGGGCGAAATGCTGCCCCAGCGGGATCCACATACCGATTCCTACCGGCCTGGCGCGCGGTTATTGAATTATCGCAGCGAACCGCATGGCACGCGCATCGAGCTTCAGGCCCATATGGGCTTCTACGGCGACGAGTCCATGGCCTATGGGTCTTATACGTTTGGTGACCCGGCCACAACTGTTCCTCGATCCTATCTCGGCGATCCAGCCAAGTTCCGGATGGCGGGCGGGTCGGAAATCGTGCATTCGCATCACCTCCATGGCGGCTCAATTCGCTGGGCACGCCAGCCAGGGAACAGCAACCTTGACTTTGCCTTGTCGAAGAACGGGCCGGTGAAATTTCCTGCGATCAGCGACCCCTCAGACCGTTTGGACGTACAGTCCATCGGGCCGACAGAAGTTTACGATCAGGTAATTGAGGGTGGTTCGGGAGGCCTGCAGGCTCTTGCCGGTGAGTTCGTGTTCCATTGCCACATCCCGCAACATTATGTGACGGGCATGTGGGGTTTCTGGCGTGTGTACAACACGCTGCAGCAGGCGGGTTTCCAGACCGACGTGATGAAGCCGCTGGTCGAACTGCCGGATCGTGTCGGCAAGATCAAGACAGGCACTCCGTCGGACAAGCTTGTCGGCACGACGGTGGACTGGTACGGCGGCAAGAAGTACGAGATTACCCAGGACAAGACCGATTGGAAATCCGATCCGGTGAAGGTTTCCATCAAGGATTGGGTGGAGATGATGCTCACGCCGCAAGGCAAGCCGGGCAAGAAGAACAGCGAGAAAGAGCAGACCTTGGCCTACGACTCGACCGTCAACGACTGGGCCTGGGATGGTCGCAAGGCGCTCAGCGAACCCGAGACGACGTATGAATGGGTCAACTACAAGTCGGCGACACCCGGTAAGCGGCAGGAGATTCTCTTCGATCCGCAATCCGGCAAGATCGCCTGGCCGTGGTTACGTCCGCACCTGGGCCGGCGTGTACCGTTCTCTCCAAGCCACAGTGGTGCGCCATGGCTGGAGCCGATCCATCGCCGTGACGACGGTAGCAACTCCACTGAGCCGCCGAAACCAGGCGAGCAAGGGCCCTGGAGCCTGTGTCCGGAAGGGGCGCCGCAGAAGTACTTCAATATCCATGCAATTGCGTTGCCGATCACATTGAAAAAAGCGACGGCCAAGACGCCGGCGATCGTGGATCCGGGAGGATTGCTCTACGTGCTGCATGAAGAAGAGCAGGAAGTCCGGAAGAATCCTGCCAAGCAGATGCCGCTGGTGATTCGTGGCAACGTACAGGATTGTATCGATGTCGTATATAAGAGCGAGTTGAAAGACGATGTGCGGCAAGGGTTCTCCAGCAAGACGAACCTGCATCCGCACATGTTCCAGTTTGACACGCAAGCGTCTGACGGACCGATTATCGGCTTCTCGTATGAGATGTCGTTGCGGCCGTTCACGATTCTGAAGGACGAGCATCCCGGCAAGGGCATGCCCGTGCCGATGAACACGACGGTGGAGGCCGATGTGGCCAAGGGGGCGACCAGTATCAAGGTGAAGGACGCCTCACGCTATCACCTCAAGACTGAGTTAGGCGTGGGGATGGACGAAGTGGGTGGGTTCGAGTCTGCGCGCATCAGTAAAATAGAAGGTAACCAGATCACGTTCGAGCGGCCGCTGAAGTATAACCATAAGAAGGGCGAGATCGTGTCGGTGGAGTGGATCCGTGAGCGGTGGTATGTGGATGCCGACTTCGGCACCACCTTCTGGCACGATCATGTGTTTGGATTGGACGGGTGGGGCCATGGTTTCTACTCCACGTTCATTGCCGAACCGCCTCGCTCCACCTATCATGACCCGGTGACCGGCAAAGAAGTCCGCAGCGGGCCGGTGGCGGATATTCACACCCTCGAACCGGTATCCGCGCATATCAAAGGGTCGTTCCGTGAAATTGTGACCCAAGTTATGGATTCCAATCCCCGGACCTCGGAACTTATCACGGCCGATAATCCACAGGCGAGAGTGGGAGCCATTTCGGTGGACGGTACTCCGACTGCAGTCTATCCGGCCAAACTCAACATGTCGCCATTGAAGTTTTTGAACGGTGGCGAAGCGACAACGGGCGGCGGTTACAACATGCGTGTAGAGCCCCTGTCTGTGCGGCTGGCGAACAATCCAGATCCGTCGCAGCTGTTTAGCAGTCTGATCCACGGCGATCCCGAAACCCCGATGTTGCGGGCGTACTTGGGTGATCCGATCGTGGTCCGATTAATCGAAGGATCGGCCAATGAAGTGCATTCCTGGCACATCAGCGGCCACTGGTTCCCAATGGAGCGGTACAGCAAGGATTCGATTCCTCGGAGTTCGCTGCACGTGGTGATCGGAGAACGGTACGACGCGGCCATTCCTGCCGCAGGAGGACCGCAACAGATGGCGGGTGACTATCCCTACTACAGCGGCCGTGCGTCGCACTTCGCGGAAGGCAGCTGGGGCCTCTTCCGGGTGCTCGATAAAGCGGATGCGACACTGAAGCCATTGCCGGGCCGGGAAGAGATTCCGCAGTCGGCTAAATCCGTCTGCCCGGCCAACGCGCCGGTGAAGACTTTCAACGTGGCAGCGATCGACAAGGCGATTCGGTACAACAAGGGAACGCCTGGTGTGATGGAAGTGGATATGGAGCGAAAGATGGTGCTGGGTAACGAGACCGGTAAGATGTATGTGCTCGAAGGCGAGAAGACCAAGGTCGCGGCGGGCACGGTTGACCCGAGCCCGTTGACCCTGCATGTGAACGTGGGTGATTGCATCAAGGTGAATCTCAGGAACGAGATGGCGAAGGATCGGGCCGGGTTCCACGTGGACCATGTGGCGTTCGATCCCAAAGAATCGATGGGAATCAACGCCGGGAACAATCCAGGCGACCAGACGGTGGCGCCGGGGCAGAGCCGAGCCTACACGTTCTTCGCCCATCCGGAGTTCGGGGAGAATGCCGCCCTGATTCAGGATTGGGGCAATGTGATTGAAAATCCACGGAACGGGCTCTTTGGAGCGATCATCATCGGCCCAAGGGGATCGCAGTATCGCGATCCGGCCACCGGCGAAGATCTGAGCCAGAAGAGTTCCTGGCGGGCGGACGTGATCGTGGATCGGAAACTTCCAGGCAACGAAACTCGACAAAACTATCGGTCCTTTGCCCTCCTGTTCCAGGACGAAGACAACATCATCGGCACCAGCTTTATGCCCTATATTCAAAAAGTGGCCGGCGTGACGGCGGTGAATTACCGGTCAGAGCCGACCGATTACCGGGTCGAGAAGGGCTGTGCGTATAGCGAGGTGCTCGTCTGTGTCAAGGCGGGCGACCAGCCGGTGACCCCGAGCATCGCGGCGCATGTGGGCGACCCGGTTGTGATTCATGTGCTGGGTGCGTTTAGCGAGCAGATACAGTTGTTCAGCGTATCGGGCCATGAGTGGAAGCACGAGCCGTATTTGAGCGGAGCGGACCTCGTGAGCACCATGGAGTTCGGCGGCACCGAGGTCATCAATGCCTGGCTGCATGGTGGGGCCGGAGGTCCCAACGGGATTCCTGGCAGCTATCTGTGGCTGAACCAGCGGCCAGGGTATTTGGATGCTGGTCAGTGGGGAACGCTGACGGTGCTCGACCGCAACAGTCGTGCGATCTTGCCGTTGAGCGGGCAGGCGCCGGCTACACAGCAGGCCGAGGAACAGGTCCCGGCGCAATCCATGCCGGTATCCATGAAGGCCAACTAGCTGAGATCGTATACGAGGAATGGTGCGGGGGAATCCGACAGAGTGAAGTCCGGGTTCCCCCGTTCCTTTTTGCAGAGGGGATGGGAAAGCGTCTTGAATGGAGGCTCGACCGTGCGGTAGAACCACCACATGGGAAAAAGGGGGCAGAGAGAAAAGTCTCAGCGGTGCCTGGGATGGCTGATATCATTCGCACTCGCCATCATAGCTGATGACGCAACCGCACTCGATTTCTCCGCTGAGCGAATTGTGAAGAGCGGGAAGTCTGTGGTGACGGCTCATGTCAATGCCACGGATGATCGCTGGCGGTTCGAGTTCGCTCGACCGCAGGGGGATGCCAGTATCATCATTGTGCGGATGGACCGCCAGAGCTCCTGGCTCATTTTGTCCAAGCGTCGGCAATATCTCGAGGTCCCGATAACGAGAGACCATCAATTGGCAGTGAGTGAGACGATGGAAGGGGAACTTTCGCGCGAACTCGTCGGTGATCAGACACTCAACGGCTATCCCACTGAACTGTTCGAAGTGACGGTTTCTGAAGATGGAGGCGAGCGGCACTACTATCAGTGGGTGACCAAGGTGCAGCGGTTTCCCGTAAAGACGGTGAGTAAAGAGGGGAACTGGTCCGAGGAGTTTCAACGGTTGATCTTTACGAAGCAATCTCCGTTCTTATTCGAACTCCCGCGACGTTTGGATTGGGCCAATCCGCCGGGAGAGATACAACAGTAACGGCGCAACACGTGAGGAGGGAGTATCAGTGAAACGGTCGATCGTGACGGCCCTGTGTCTTGGCGCGGTTGTGCAAGTCAGTATGGGGTTCGGAGCCCTTGTACCGGCACGCGCGTATGACACAGTGGTCGTGACTGACGGAGCGGTATTGCGGGGCAGGGTGACGTTTCAAGGGACTGCACCGGAGCCCAAAGAATTCGAGTTGCGCCGATACCCGGACAGCACGTTCTGTGGCGCCCTTTCCGATGGTGACGGCCATCGGTTGCTCAAGGAAGTGCATGTCGGACAAAGCGGCGGTCTCAAGGATGTGGTGATCGTCGTGGAAGGGGTGCGGAGCGGGAAACCCTTCACCTTTACGGAGGCCCAGGTCGAAGCCAACGTGTGCCAGTTTCTTCCCTTCGTCACGGTCGTGAGCGATAAGCGACAACTGACCGTGACCAATCGAGATCCTGTGTCGCACGATATTCAGGGCTATGCCTACGACCAGGCTGGGGTGGATATTGTCCTGCATCGGCCTTCGCTGAAAGCGACCGGGACCACCGATATCGTACATTTAGTGAAGGGGCGTAGAGTCTTCACGATGCAGTGCGGCGTGCATCCCTACATGCAGAATTGGGGGTACGCGATCGACAATCCCTATTATGCCGTGACGGACGCGGCCGGCGCATTTTCCATCGGGGACCTTCCGCCAGGCACCTACCGCGTAAAGGCCTGGCACCCGATTCTGGGTGTCCAGGAACGGGAATTGACGGTCGAGCCGAACGGTACCGCCACGGTCGACGTCCAATTCGACGCGAAATGACCGAAGACTCATGGTAAAAAATAGAACCGTTCAAGCCCTCAGCGTCGTCGCACTGTCTCTCTTAGTTGCGATGTCCTTCGCTCATGCGGAGTCGCCGAAGAATCTCCAGGACCGCGGGAAAGCGATGCTGCGAGATGCCGAAGACATGGTCATGCACGGAGGGATGGGTGATGGGAAGGCCATCGTGCATCACTGCGGTGAAGTGGCGAAACATGCGGACGCGATTCTCAAATCGTTACCGCTCACCGATGAGCATGGCAAGGACGCCGTGCCTCATTTGCAGGAAGCCATCAAACAGTGTACGCGGGTGGCTGAGATGGGCGATAAGGTCGATCCCGGAGCCAGTTTGAATCCTGCCGCCAAAGCCCGTGCGGCAGTCAGGGAGGCAGTGAGGCATCTCAATGCGCTAAGAGATAGTGGTGCATAGTAACGGGCGCGATCTGAAGGCTAGAAGCTGAAGATCCGAACACTTCAGCCTTCAGCCTGCTTCACCCGTACCGCGCTTCACGCTTCACAAACGACGTTTCACGAGCCTTATCGCGGGGCTGGCACGAGAGGGCTGACTGCATTCTGGTCTCGCCCCGGCTGATAGGTCTCCAGCATTCTGGTGACCAGTGGAAGCACCTGTGCTTCTGCCGAGAGAGGTACTTTGATTCGTATCCCGCGACCCTCGTTGCGGCCGAGTGAAAAGATGTGGTGTTCGATCATCTTGGCCTGCTTATCATTCGAATAGGTGAAGGTCAATCGTTTCGCGGGGAATCCGGCCAGCGACATCTCCTGATCCTTCCGCCACGTCACCGTGATCGTTTTCTTGCCGAAGAGTTCCGTGATAATTCGGCGATGGGCCATGGCAAATTCATCGAGTGTCTGTCGTCCGTCCTGGCTCTTGCCCTCCAAGACATTCATGTGGCCGGATAATGCCACAAGGCTGTTGTCGATTGGCGGGTGGAGCATGACGCCGACCCCGTCCGATATCGGATTGCCAAGCCGCCAGTTTTCGGGGTAACGGACGGAAAAGCCGAAGCGTGCATTCGTATAGACTTTCCATGCGCGTATGTCATCGTCCGACGCAGCGGCAAGGGAGGCGTGGGTCGTCATGGAAAGACCCATCACTATCGCAATCAAAAAGCCAGCCCACACCATCTGCGTTCTCATGAGTTCCCGTCACCTCCTGCTAGTGCACGGATCGTGCGCAGCGAAATCCAATGGTCGAGGCGCGCCGATCCGGCGATGCTCCGCTTCTGGTAGCCGTTCGCAGCAACGCCGGCGCGCTTTTCCACGATCCTCCGCGCACCACCTTGTATCGGCCATTGGCAGGTCCGTGGGGGTTGCGATCCGGCATGGTCGCATAATAGTCGATCCCGAACCAGTCTTCGACCCATTCGGCCGCGTTTCCCGCCATATGATGCAGGCCATAGGGGCTTCGCCCTTCTTCTCCACTGTCCACAGAAGCCACGATGGGAATCTCGTGAGCGTGATACTGCCCGAACATCGCGAGCGCCGGCGTGGGGGGGCTCTGTCCCCAAGGAAAGAGCTTGCCACTGTCCCCCCGCGCCGCTTTCTCCCACTCGGCTTCCGTCGGCAGCCGCTTATCACGTGCGCGACAATAGTCCGAAGCCTCAGGCCAGGTGACGTAGAGTGCCGGCCAACGTGTCAGTGTCTCGGGCTGCATGGCATGGATCGTTGTGACATGCTCAATCAGTTTCCGCAGTTCACCGGGAAGGGAGCGCTGTTGCTGTCGTAGCCACAGCAGATACTCTCCCAGGCTTACTTCGTTCCGATCGATGTCATACTGACTGAGCCAGACGCGACGCTGTGGCTGTTCTGTGTCGTCGTACTGGAGATCGAAGCTGAACGGTTCGTGGCTTGTGCGGGCGGTGCCCATGATAAAGGGGCCTTCGGCGACCGTCAGCATGGGAGCGCTGCTGGCGAGCGCGGCAATGGCTTCGACAGGATCGATCGCCGCCGCCGATGCAGTGCGAAGCAGCGATGCACCTATGAGTATCGCCATGAGGATATATCTCAAGGCGTGAAGAGGTCTGGGAAGTTGGTTGCTGTGTCGAGTGGTGTGGCGGCTGTCCTGCATGACGATCGAACACCGTGAATTAGAGGTGGTCCACTATAATGCGAGGCCATCATCAGCACAAGGTTCAGACTACGTGCTGTGCGGGTTGAGCATCAACAAGGCCAACCAGGTGTGGCACGGGATACGACGTACATCTCGATGGCCAAGGTGGTTGTATGCCTGATCGCCGTTGTAAGCTGGGCCAGCCGGACGGTGCTGGCAGCGAAGATCGCTATCGCGCTGGAGATCTGTCAGCCGTTGATGTGTTATACATGCCGGTAACTCATCAGGGTAAACCCAAAATGGTGAACATCGATCAAGGCGCCAGCTCACCGCGCAGGAGTTCGTGCAGGTCGTCAACGATCAGGGGTGTCGCCTCAGCATGAGGCTGACTCTCCGTTAGTTTTTTTGCAGTGAAACCTTTGTGAGTCATGTGGATTAAGGAGGGGTGTGAACCCATTTCAGATGATCAAGAGCAGAAGTTTGCTGGTCGTCGCATTGGTAGGCGTTGCAGGCTTGTGGTTTCCCACTCCTCCAGATGGGGGCCAAGCACGCGCAGTGGAACCATCCAGTGCCAATCTGCGAGAGCAAGGCGATGGTCTGATGCAGAACGTTGAAGACATGGTGGCGCATGGTGGCATGGGAGATGCCAAGGCCATTGTTCATCATTGCGGAGAGGCAGCGCGCTTTGCCAAAGCGATTATCAAACAGCTTCCACTGTCAGATGGACATGGAACCGATGCCATGGCTTCTCTCAACGAAGTGATCCGGCAGTGCAGTCGTGTGTCGGATATCGGAATCCATGCCGATCCAGGACAGCTTCTTAATCCCGCGACTAAAGCCCGTACCGCTGCGCAGGAGTCGATAAAGTTGCTTGGGTTGACCAGAACGAACAAAGGCTAGGCTATCGGGTAGTGACAGTCCACCGTGTTCCACTGAGGAGGATTTTCACCCACTTGCTTCAGATTGACAGGATACGGTAGGATTTTATATATATACTCGGTCCCAGACCAGCCTCGCCAGCATGTCGTCGATCGAGCACACCAGAGAGGAAGCCGTTCCCACTTTTCTCTCATCAGGCCGGTGGATACAGGAAGGGTACAGCGAGCTAGGAATCAGGGTCTATCGTTAATCACAAGGAGGCAGTCCCATGAAGAGTGCATTATCAATCATATTTGGCGTGGCAGCCGTCGCGTTCGTCGCGGCGCCTCTCACCTCGTTTGCAGGCGGAACGATTTCCGGCAAGGTGACCTTTGCCGGAAAGTCCGAGCAAAAGGAGTTTTTGTTTTCGAAGTTCCCCAATCCCAAGTTCTGTCCGAAGAATCCTCACAAGGAATTGATGGATGGGGATAAGCGGTTCTTGAAGACCATCGAAGTCGGTAAGGATGGTGGTCTGAAGAACGCGGTGGTTGCCGTCATCGATGTCGAAGATAAGGCGTTCGTCGATGGGTATCAGGGCACTGAGATAGTTGCGGAATTCTGCGAGTTTATGCCGTTTGCCGGTGTGGTGGTAAATAACAAGTCCTTCAAGGTTGAGAACCATGACGCCGATCCGGATGATCCCAAGTCGGTTCAAGGCGTGCTCCATAATCCACACAGCTTTGTGGTGAAGGGCACCAGCTCGGCCACCGGTTTCAATATCGGTTTGGCCAAGAAGGGTGACAAGCTCGACAAGCCAGTGGTGTTCCGCGGTGGAGCCGAAAAGGATGGATTCTATCGTTTACAGTGCGACCAGCATGAGTTTATGCAGGGTTTCTTCCTCCCGGTGTCGAGCCCGCACTTTGCGGTCGTGAAGGATGATGGCTCCTTCGAGATCAAGGATGTGCCGGCCGGTAAGCACAAAGTGGTTGCCTGGCATCCGTTTGCCGCCAAGGGTAAGAAAGTGGAGTTTGATGTCGATGTAGCCGATGGTGGGACTGCTAACCTCAAGGCTGAAATCAAGTAAGCTCGTACATATTTGAGCGGGGTAACCCGCACACAAAGGGCTCAGCGAGGCAACTCGTTGAGCCCTTTGTCATGAACTCCGAGCTATCGGCTATTTGCTCTTTGTCTTTTCTTGACCCCCACCTCCAAACGAAGTTCAGACTTCCGATTTGTTGACTTGGCATCACAATCAAAATATTGTGCTGCCTATGGCTGGTACGACAAAACGACTTTCCGTGGCGCTGGATCACCAACTGCTGGCTGAAGCGAGGCGATTGACCCGCTTGCGAACCAAGCGAGAGACCATCGCGAAAGCTCTTGAGGAACTGGTGAGGTTAGAGCATCGCAAGGCGTTGGCACACGCTTTGGGCACAGGAGTCTTTGAAGCTACCGAAGCCGAGTTCCGTTCTCTCCGCCGTTGCACGCATGCCCGCTCCTGATATCGGGCCGTGCATCATTGACACCAGCGTCTGGATTCTGGCGGATTGCAAGGGCATGACGCTCTGAAGGATCGACTGAAAGAACTCCTCATAGCAGGTTCCGTGTGGATATGTTGGCCGATTCGAGCAGAACTGCTCATCGGTGTCAAAGCCTCGGAACGGATGGCGATCCTTAATGAACAACTGGCGGCGCTCGAACAGGCCCCAATCTTGGACCAGACATGGGATCGGGCAGCCCGCTTGGGCCATCAGCTTGCCAGAAAAGGTCAAAGCGTTCCGCTGCCAGACCTCCTGATCGCCGCCACCGCGCTTCTGCATGACCTTCCGATTATAAACGAATTGTCGCCGCGGCCCCATTGGATCTCGATCTGTTCGGAGCCGATTAGCCAGCGTTATTCGAATTGCACCGAGAGGAACTGCCTCACAATGGGAGTCGCTACCGTATAAAGCAAGTGCTGAACCTGATCGCCATGTTCTTCTAAAAGCCTGCCTAGCCCGCACCCATTCTTTGCAGCCCTCCTTCCATAAATTTCCCCCCTCTTGCGGTTTACCCCAGCACGCTCGCCTCTCTTGCTCGTCTGGTTCCTTTGGTTCGTCTGGTGGGTTGTCTATCCAACAAGACAGACCGAATAGACGGGATAGGCAAGATGAACGAGATAGACCCGACCAACCGTCCGTGCCCCGTATGCCTAACGTTTTACCCTTCACGTTTCATGTGAACATCAAGAACGCCTCAGGGTGAGGCTACTTAGCGCCCAGGAGCAGAGCGTCGAGAGCGCATGCAGGCAAGCGTAAGCCGACGGATGAGAGAGTGAGGTCAACGATGTGGTCGCCGGAGGTGCGATTGATTGCAACACAATCATCTCGCAACCACTTGAATTAACTATGCGTCCACTGACTCCTCAGTAGTTCATTTCTCTCGATTAAGGGCCTGCCGACTCGTCGTTCAGCCTATACGTGGTTCAGACTAATTCTGTTTTACTACGCAGGTATACCGTTTGCGTGTGGGCTACTGTGCAAGTAGTTATGGTTAACATATTTATTTTCGAAATACTTCCCAAATGCCGGATTTGATATTGACTGCGTGTATGGGCATCACTATAGTGCGGCGTCGTTTCGCGATCCTTAATGGTGCGATCATGGCTGGAACGAGGAAGCGCATGAAGGGAACTGTGGCCTGTACGTGGCGAGGCATTACTCTCCCTCTTTGTACCCTGGTGTCGAGCTTGCACGCACGCATAGTCTCCTTACCTAGTCGCGTCTCTGTTCTCCTCCTCCCTGTATCTCGTTTTTATCGAACAGCAGTCGATCGTCTGTCTGGCATCGGCACAGGCAAGCACGTCCGTATTGGCTTGAAGCATGACGGGCGAGGGTTTGGTTTGTCTTCGTGTGGATACGACATGATGCGGGCGTGAATAGGTGTAGGTACTCAGACCGAATAGGATTTAGATATTTCACCCAGGAGCATGAATATGGCGTTCTTACGTGCCGGTAACAGGCTGATGCAGTTCATGTGTGCACTTCCACTCTTGTGCGTCCTCGCCGCATGCGGTGAGGACGGTGGCGGAGGGGCTCCCCCAGCTACGGTGCAAACAGGTACGGTCTCAGGCCAGGTGGTATCCGCAGCGAATGGCTCGGCGGTGGCTGGTGCCACAGTGAGTACGACCGCTGGATCTGCCACGTCAGCCGCAAACGGCAGTTTCACCGTTGCGGCCGCTGTCGGTGACCGTGCGGTCGTGCATGTCGAAGCCACCGGCTTTGCCGAAGCGTTTCCCGTTGCCCGCGTGACGGAAGGGCAAACCACGAGCCTGAGAGTGCGGCTCCTGCCGACTGGCGTGGTCACACCGGTGACCGTTGCGACTGGCGGAATCGTCACCGTGCCGAACTCGACTGCGCGGGTCAATCTGCCTGCCGATGGGCTCGTTCCCAAGAATGGCGGCGCCGCCGCTGGCACCGTCAATGTAGCCGTTACCCCGATCAATCCGGCCGTCGATGCCAACCTGATGCCGGGGGATTTCAACGGGGTCTCTGCTGGAGACGGATCTCCGGTGCCGATTGAGAGTTTTGGCGCCTTGCTGATCGACATTCGCGACAATAGTGGGACGCGCTATAACCTGGCAACGGGCAAGACCGCGACGATTCGTATCCCGCTTGGCACGCTCTCCCCAGCTCCACCCGCCACCATTCCGTTATTCTTCTTCGATGAGAGCACCGGACTATGGAAGGAAGAAGGGAGCGCAACACTCCAGGGGACGGCACCCAACCGGTACTACGAAGGAATCGTGACACATTTTAGCTATTGGAATGCGGATCAAGTGTTTGACACCGTCTTCATTTCAGGCTGTGTTCGAGATGCCAACAATCAGCCGGTGGCAAATCTGTTCGTGGAAACGAACGGGACCAATTACTCTGGAAAGGACTTTGCTGTCACTGCCGCCGATGGGACGTTCCGTGTGGGGATGCGCCGGAACAGTGTGGCCACGTTGAGCGCAATTGAGTTTAATATTCAGACATTCACGATCACGCTAGTGACCGACGTGGTCAATGTCGGTCCCTCAGCAATCGACTTCTCAGTGCCGAACTGTTTAGTGAAAAAGGCAAGCCTATTGAAGGTGAGCACGCTGACGTTGCCTGGAGGGACGGTTGGGGTTAGCTACAACCAGACATTGGCGGCGACTGGAGGCACTCCTGGCTATGTGTGGAGCCTGAATCCAGGATCGAGTCCGTTGCCGGTGGGCCTATCGTTGAATCCCTCAGGCGTCATCTCCGGGGTCGCGACCACGGCAGGGACGACAATCATCACCGTTAAAGTAACCGATTCGGCGGGAGGAACAGCGACCAAGCAGTTGAGCCTGACGATCAGTCCTTCTGGCGTGGTGCCAGTGACGATCACCAGTCCCTCGCTCTTGCCAGTGGGAACGGTCGGCACGGCGTACAGCACGACGTTGGCCGCATCGGGTGGGACCCCGGTTTTCACGTGGAGTGTCGTGTCTGGGTCCTTGCCGGTCGGGGTCACACTGAATCCATCTACCGGACAGCTCAGCGGTATTCCGACGAGTGCTGGAACTTCGACCTTCACGATCCGCGTGCTGGACAGCGGCACGCCGCAACAGTCTCATCAGAAGGCATTCACCCTCGCGATCATTCCCGGTGGTGGGGGAGGAGGTGTCGGCGGTGGTGGGGGCACGCTGACAGTGTCGAATGCCCCATCTGAAATCGGCGGGAAGTTTGAGGCGAATCCGCAAACCTCTGTATCTATTTCAGGCAATACTATAGGTGGTGCTTGGATCGAAGGGGATATTTTCAGCACGCATGGTGAAGGTGTCGTCTTATATTCCGATCGAACAACTGGCGAGCTCACGGCGCTGAGCTTCCAAGACTATAGCGCCGGAGTGCTAACGAACCACTGGGCCTGCGGTTCTGCGTTGAATATAAGTTGCCAGGGTACTGTCACGGTCAACAGGTCAGCAGGGACGGCAGTATTTTCGGGTGTGGTGGTACCGTCGAGTTCAGGGTTCACCGTGCCACCGATTACGCTGAACGGAACCTTGAGATTTACGCCATTCTAAAAGTCGGATCACAGATCTTGCCCACGCGAGGTCTGCCGATGCAGTGCATGCTGAGAGATTCAGGTGCAGCGAGGCATTTTTTATATTGTTCAGTGCTTATTTTTAGACTCTTCTGCTTTGATGAGCGGAGGTACGCATCGCGAGAGACGGTACCCTAGAGGGGATAGGAGCATGCATTCTGCATTCTACGGGGTCTGGAAATCTGGCATGAGTGTTGGATGTCTACATGCCAACGTCTATGGGACACTTTCCGCGTTCACGGCTTCTGGCCAACTCCAATTATACCGGGCACCGGCAGTGCCCCGAATGCCCCCGTCGTTTTCCTTACGCGGTGGAGCGATGGTTGACGCGATGAGGAGTGTCTACGCCTGGCAGTCCTCATGTGCATGCGTGGTTCCATCTGAAGTCAGACTAGCATCGCCTATTCGGGAAACGAAGACTCCCTGTATCTCTTTAGATTCAGGACTGAATCCTTTTCGATTCACATAGACTGTGGTGTGCGCACTCTAGGCGTTTCCGTTCAGGCGCAATTCAGGGCAAAACCGTGATAATGCCAACGATCACAGGCAGTTCAGATTAGGTGCGTAACTTGCCTGTATTTTTCGGAGTCAGGATTTTTCATGCATGCTCTCACGAGGTGTTCGAGACTGAATCCCAGCGAGGCCTTTCGTGCGTATAGCTGACCGAGGCGCACATGAAGTTCATCGAGAAGGCCGAATTGAGAATGGCCCTGCATGGGGAGAGGGCATGCTCAAGCCGATATGATGATTACGGGTCGCAATCATTCCCTGTGGGAGTAGAAGAGCATTTTGTAGCCGTGCGATAACCTTTTATAAAGGAGAATGTTGATGGATGGGAATAATAGGGGTTTGCAATCGTTGGTTATGTTACGTGCAGCTGTGGGAGGGGTGGCCCTCATGTTTCTGTCCGGGTGCGCTGCGACAGAAGTGATGATTAGCAAACGAAACCTTGATGTGCAAACGAAAATGAGCGAGACGGTCTTTCTCGATCCTGTCGAGCCGGAAAAGATGGTCATGCATATCCAGGTTCGGAATACCTCAGATAAGGACAATTTTGATATTGCGGGGCCGCTTAAGGAAGCGATGATCAAGAAAGGTTATCGCATCACGGATAGTCCCGATAAGGCGTACTATCGGCTCCAAGCCAATGTCCTCAGCGTGGCCAAAACCGATCCGACAGCCGCTGCAGCGGCTTTGAACAATGGGTATGGTGGGGCGATTGCGCTTGGCGCGGTGGCAGGCGGCGGGGTCGGTTATGCAGCCGGAGGATATGGAGGTGCCGTTGGCGGGGGGCTTATTGGAGGTGCCGTCGGAGGCCTCACGGAAACCGTGACGGGCGCTTTTGTGAAGGATGTGCTGTTCATGGTCGTGACTGACATTCAGTTGGTTGAAAAAGCTCCCGAGGGAGTAATTGTGCGGCAGGATAATCAACAAACCTTGAAGCAAGGCATCGGGGGATCGTCATCTCAATCTTCTTCCGAGGTGACGAAGTTCAGGAAGTATCGCACCAGGGTTGTCAGCACGGCCAACAAGGCGAATCTTGATTACGAAGAAGCGGCCTCAGCGCTGACGCAAGGACTGACGAAGTCGCTGTCTGGATTATTTTGAGGGATCGGTGAGTCGGGGCAGGTATTCCTTTCGTGATGATCAGGTTACGCAATGAGTGCCAGATAGGGAGAACACGTTCCCTCCTGGTTGACGGCAACACATTAATCAGGCGAGGTTGAGCATGCGACACAACATGATGAAAGGGGCGTTGAATTGTATGCTGCGCGGTTTCCTTACCATTGGGATCGTGGCATCGGCCTGCAGCATGGTTCTCGCAGGGGAAAAGGAAGAAATGGAGGCTATGCAGAAGGCCCTGAACCAACAAACGATGGACAGGCCGTTTAATGCTGGGGACCAAGCCGCGCTGGATGCCTATCTTGCGCAAGCACTCAAGAATGGGCTTCCTCCTCCTCAGCAAAGGCCGCCGTCGAATTGGCAGCCTGGGTGGACTTGTGGCAACTTAATGTATTCCTACTATGAGTATCGGAACTGTAACCACTACTACCGCTATTACGGGCGTTACTACGGATATTAGTTTCTGCGCAGTATGCCGCTGGGGGGGAGGAAATTTTTCTCTCCTCCCTCAGCGCGCCTCTGTGTTCTGTAGTGCAACAACAGGCAGATTTTCTTTGGGCAGACTCTACGCTGCTGACTGGATCCTTGTTTTGGCTAGAAGTGGGGAGTCGCGTCAGTAAGCGAGGAGGATAGGCACTGGCTGGCGAGAGTGGCTGCGACGCTGAGGGCTTCCTGATTGAGGAGACGTACTTCCGATGCCTTCATCTGTCTTCCCACCTTGGCCTTGACAGTTGCCAGACAATGGAGTTTCACTTCTGCCGTGTTTACGGCAATGACCTTCAGGGGGAGCACTACGTTCCATGTGTCGATCTGATTCTTGAGCCCGTACAATTCGTTCAGGTCGTGATAGATCGGATCGAAGACCACGACATAGTCCAATCCCAGGAAATGTCCGATCTTTGCCAGATCTTGATCCTTGACCAATCCTCTCGCCTGGAACTGAAACTCTTTTTGGAGATCGTCTATGCTGCGCCGTTCCACCACAACGAGGCTTGGGATCGACGCCTTCAGAGAGAAAATTGCCTGTTCGAGAGTCACGCGCACATGCCGTTCTCCTTCATCGCGGTCATCATGGAGGAGTCCCAGTTTTGATCCGGTGGCTAGGCTGAACGGGATTGGGCGAGATGTCGTCGTATCGAACTGCACACCATGGTGATCTAAGCTAGTTTCGAGCGGCGGCTCGTTTGTTGAAGAATTCACGATCGGCCCAGTACAACTTGATGTAGCGAATGCCAGACCTGCCAGCCCGAGCAGCCAAGTCCACAACATGGGGCGTTGCGTGATCGAGCATCTATTCATGGCTGCGACTTTGCTTTCGTGAGGTCGACGGCGATGTAGTCCTGTTCAAAACCCCATGCCGATCCAGTGACGACATCGATGGTGAAGCCAACAGGAAAGAGCGGGAGGATGTTACCGATGATGGACGGTCCCACGAGGAAGTGATGCTGGATCATCACTCGTTGCGGATCATAGCCGTCTTTTTTAAATATCGCGTGATGATTTGATGATCGTGATAGTAGCATCGTGTGAGGAGTGAAAAACTGGGTTGCATTGTCGAGTGTGACGGTGGCACCAGGCGGTTTTGAGTCGAAGGTCACCTCTTGCTTCCCACCATGGAGGATGGCGCCACACCCTGATAGCAAGAGCAGAAGCAGAATGGCGCCATATAGGTATCGCGAAGGTCTGTCTTGAAATATTTCATTTTTCATTCTGGGCCATTTACGAGCTACAGACTTATCGGGATAGAGCGATAGCAGTGTTCGTCGTATCACTGGCTGTATCATACCATCCCGGCAGATGATGTAGGTACAGCCGAGCATGCTAGGTGGAGATGGCTCCATCTTCTTCCCTGACTTCTCCTTCTCGTGCATGCCAGCTTGCGGCTATTATCAAAGCCAAGGACTGGAAGCAGGCCGATGCTGCAATCCATTGCGGTGTCACCCAGCCTCGCAGGAATGACCTGTTACGGGGGCGCGTGTCGCGGTTCTCTCCGGATGCTCTGGTCAATATTGCCACAGCGCTTGGCCGGCTCGTGCATGTGGAGTTGGAGATTGCGTGACCAGCCGTCGGGATGCGAGTGCGGCTTTGCTTGTGGGGAGACACCACTTGGCGCGCAGCCGTCACAGGGCATTGTGTGACCGTGCGCTTCGACAAGTACAATTTTCCATACGCGATCGAATCGACTTTTCTCGGACCTCAATAGCCACAGTAGCGTCTTAAATCATAGGGGGGGAATCCTTGTATTTCTTCCACCAGGCATACCACTTCTGCCGCCTTGCCTTTCAGTTTCCGATCTAGGTAAGATGCCGAGTTTCAAAGCTATTTCCTTGAGGGCTGTGGTGTGTCACGAGAACTCTCGCTCGCGGAAATCTTCCAGCTGGGATACTACTGGGAGACAAAAATTCTGCTCACAGCCATTAAGCTGGATGTGTTTTCCGTCTTGGATGAAAAGCGGAAAACTCTCCATGATATGGCCGACCGTCTTAGCGCCCATGGGCAGCAGCTGGAATTGCTGTTGAATGCTCTCGTCGCGATGCGACTGTTGGTGAAAGAAGGGGATTCTTATGGAAATTCGGCTGCCGCAGTCACGCATCTGGTCCGCAGTTCCTCCCAATATATCGGGCATCTCTTGCTGCTTCACGATGCAGAATGGGACAACTGGGGCAAGCTGGAGCAGACGATTCGCACGGGGCAGCGGTCGGTTGACCGGCACGTCTTTGAGACCGACCCCGAATTAGGCAGTAACGTATTGGCGGTTCTTCATAGGATTGGGCAACAGAGCGGGCCGGACTTTGCTAAGCGGCTGCAGTTGAGCGGGCCGGTACGATTCCTGGATTTGGGAGGTGGGGCCGGGACAAATGCAATTGCTTTTTGTCAGGCCTATCCGGAGCTGACTGCCACAGTGTTCGATTTGCCCGCGACGCTCCGACTCACTGAACGAACGGTGAAAGAGGCTGGTTTGGAAGCGAGGATTGCGTTGCGTCCAGGAGACTTTAACAAAGATGGACTTGGTGGACCCTACGACGTCGTTCTGATGTCCGACATCTTGCATTATCAAGACTTTTCGACGAATGCAGCATTGGTGAAGAGAGTCTGGACCCATTTGGCACCTGGTGGCCGGTTGGTCATCAAGGACCGATTCTTAAATGAGGCCGGAACCGGTCCGGCCTGGACCACCGCATTTGCGGTCCATATTCTCGTGAACACCGAGCAAGGCGGCTGTTACAAGACGGCAGATGCGATTCGCTGGATGGGGGAGGCGGGTTTTCCAACGGTGACAGAATTGGAACCGTCAGCGGTTGTGCAGGGCATTCGTTCTCAACTGCCGTGAAATGTAGGACAGCCAAGTGATGTTCGTCCGAAACCTTTCACGAGTGATCACTAGGAGTTGAATGCTTGAGTGGCTGAAAGAGCCAGGGTTTTTTGGAACCCATGCCACGGTTGGGGCAGATATGAGCCAACTCATGGCGACGTTCTTTACGGGGCTCTTCGTGATCGGCTGGATTCAAGCGAAGAGACACCGTGCGGATGTGCATCACTGGATGATGTTTGGCGGGATGATCGCGATGGTGGCGTTTTTCATCAGCTACTACCTCTTTCGCCAATTAGGCGTGTTGGCATTTGAAGGGAAAGAGGGCTTCGGTGGATCGCAAGCGCTCTACGATTATGTCTTCATTCCTGTGCTGACCGTGCACATTATTCTGGTCATTCTCGGATTAGTTATGGCGATTTATATGATCGTGCTCGGCTTCCGCGCGCAACAAGTGATTGATGGTGTCCGATCGCTCAGGGAGACATTGTTGCTCACGACGTGGAAGAAGATAGGGATCATCTTCGGTACACTGACGGCGCTGATCATGCTGTTGTTCTTATCACGCATCGCCACCGCCGATTTCTCCATGCGGAAATTTGAAGTGTATCTCGGTTTGCTGGCTGTCATAGCGGTCGTGTTCTCAGTCGAGATGACGATTCAACGGATCTGGCCCAACGGCGCGCGCCGCCATCGGGCGCTCGGGCTGTTCACGATGGTCGTCTATTGCGTTCTGTTTGTGACCGGGACCACCACCTACACGATGCTCTATCTCTTGTATCCGGGGAAGATTGGGTAAGTGATGGGTAATCTGTGATGAGTGATGCGCACATAATGCGGAGAAGGCAGATAGTTACGCGCTCCGAGACGTGTCACGTGTCACGTGTCACACTTCACGGTGTTGTACCATGTTGACCTGCGGTTGCGGTCGCTGGATGCATACCGAAGGAGTTGAAGAACGGTCGTATGGGGATGGAACTCCCCAGTGGTTTATACGAACGGAATGTCGAGGCTGTGGGCTGCGAGTCGGGGTTGATGTTCCTGCCGGTCAACCCAGCGGGCTTATCGACCGGATGATGTGGACCGATGACGCCATCCATCGACTGGATCGCATGCCTCCGTATCTCGCCCCACTTGTGCGAAGTGAAATCGAGCAGGATATGCGGATGAGAAAAGAACGAGTGGTCACCTATGATGTTGTGCTCCGCCCAAGGACCGGCGAACGCATCGAGTGGGAGCCAGAAGCGGAACGGCGATTGGACAAGGTGCCGGCGCCGGTACGTGCCATGGCACGCATTGAGTTAGAACGGACTGCGGTAGATCGCGGCGGCACGCGCATTACCGTTGCACTGATGGAAGAAGTGAAGGCGCGTTACTTTGGGATGGGCGCACAGAAGGCGTAAAAGGTAAGATGTGAAACGTAAAATGAGAAGAGCCTCCGTCGTTTCACGTTTCACCGTTCACGTTTAACGGGCAAATCATGTTGCACCGAATGGCATTACGAGTGTTGCCCAGCCTCAGTCTGGCTGTGACTGAATACTCAGTGCGTAAAAAAAAGCGGATCGTGATGTTTGTGCCTGGGTTGGTGGCGTTTGCGGTCTATCGAATAACCAAGCTGCTGTTGCCGCTTTCTGAACCGATCGTGCTGTTAGCGGTCAGCGGCCTTGTCTCATTGGTGACGGCTTTGCTCGCGTATCGAGTTGGTCGGGCCACTGGGTGGGGGAACATCGTGCGAGAGGACGGTAACCGGTTACTTACGTGGCTTGGTGGCTGGATCGGGTTTGTGTATGGGGTCCAGTTGTCTCTGTTGGTCTTGGCGTTGCTCTGGCTTGTCGGGTACGACTATCTTAAACATCCAGATGGGCCGGCCATGATGGCCATCATCATTTCCTGCACGTCGGTCGCGCGCGATGCGTTCGAGATCGGTCATGTGCGGAAAGTCACCCTCATGGGCCGTCCATTTCCGACATTTCCCGATGGGGTGGCACTCCGGACGATGGTGGGCAGCCATGCGATGCAATTCGGCCCTTGGGTCGCAGTTGGTCTCATCGTGGGGGCGATGGGTGCGTCCCTGGGATATTTGGTAGAGACGAATCAGGTTGCAGCCTTGGTGCAATTGTCTGCTGTCGCGTTGTTGGGGGGCGGGGTTGCGCTCTGTGCCTATTTGGGCGGGCTTCATCCTCAATCGTCATGGACTCAAGGGCTGTCGCACACAAAGCCGGGTGAATTGCTCAAGTATTGGTGGTGGCCGGGGCTTTCCTTTGCTGCGACATACTATCTCGTGGCGGCGGGCTGTGTAATTTTTTTCTTGAGGCAGCCAGGAATTCCCACTGCCTATGCGATGGTCTGTGGCGGATTCGTCACAGGGATGATGGCGCTGTATTGTTATTATCTTGGGTATCGCCGGCAGGTAGAAGAGCAGCAGGGACACACGATGTCGAGTGCCTTGCTCCGATGTCCTTTCGTCATGGGCATTCTTGGCAAGTCAACGGGAGCAGGTGTGCCAATGCAGGCTGGTTCCGGCTCGAAGGTCTAATCAGGATGCTGAAAAAGTCCGCCAGCGGCGTTCTCGCATCGTTCAGACCCTCAACGGGGACCCGGCCGCCTCACCACTCGGCGGCGCGCACAGACGTGATGCTCCTTATTCGTCGCACCGTGCGCCCCAGAGGGTACGCCTCGGGCCTTCACTCGCTGCGGCCTTGCCCGCGGAACGGCGCGTCTTGGCGCGACGGGGTTGGGCGGGTGAGAAGCCTGAACGTTTTGAGCATCCTGCGGGGCTGGTCTTCTGTTGTGTTACCTGTGCGGATCCCCGAAGTTTTCATGATTCAACGTCGTTTTCTTGCTGTCAGGTAAGCATATGGTTATGAAGAAGAGAGCGTACAGAGTCATCGGGCTTTCCGTCCTGCTGATGGTTGTGCTCGCGGCCTTGGGGATTGGTTGGGGGCTTCAGAGCCAATCATTTGCCGAGGAGGCCACCGACCTGTATTTCAAGACACCAGGGACTCCCGAGGGGCCGCCGGCCCCTTCTCCTCAAGAGACGGTCTACTCGCGTTTTGGGGAAATGGATAGTCGACTACTCGTGTGGTTCGTCACCCAGCTCCACACCTACTTCGGTGGATTTGTTCTCGCGTTGCCGATTTTTTGTGTGTTGCTGGAATTTCTTGGGCTCAGGAGCAAAAACCCCGAACTCGCCCTTCGCTACGACGGCCTTGCGCGGGATCTGGCAAAAGTCGCTCTCCTCGCCTTGTCGGTGACGGCCGTGGTCGGGAGCTGCATGCTGGGGATCTTTCTCTATTTCTATCCCAGCTTCATGAAGTACATGGGGGGGACGTTCAAAACGTTTATGCCGGTCTACGCGTTCGTGTTTCTCGGAGAATCGCTGCTACTCATCACCTACTACTATAGTTGGAATCGGCTGGCTGCGCCGGCTTCGAAGTGGGCTCATGCCTCGATCGGTCTGTTGAGCAATCTCTTCGGGACGGCACTGCTGCTGTTGGCAAACGCTTGGTCGGCTTTCATGATGGCGCCAGCTGGTGTCGATGCAAAGGGGCAGTTTTTGGGGAATGGATGGCATTTGCTCCATTCGGCTTTGTGGAATCCACTGAATGTCCATCGTTTCCTGGCCAATATTATGTCCGGCGGCGCGGTGGTGATGGCCTACGCGTGTTATCGATTCTTTACGAGCAAGTCAGAAAAAGAGAGCGCCTATTTCGACTGGGTCGGGCATATCTTTTTATTTGTCACGGTTATCGCGTTGTTGCCCATGCCCTTTGCCGGCTACTGGTTGATGCGATCGGTCTACTCATTCAGCCAGAGTATGGGTGTGACCATGATGGGCGGATTGCTCACATGGCTTTTCGTCGTGCAGGCCATCTTAATCGGCGTCCTTTTTCTGGGAGTCAACTTTTACCTCTGGCAGAGCATGGCGCGCCTTCGCGGTGGGGAACGGTATCAGCCCTATTACCAGGTGCTGCTTTCGGTGTTCATGGTGGCATTGTTTGTGTGGCTGACACCCCATACCGTCTTTATGTCGGCCAGCGAAGTGAAGGCGATGGGTGGAGCGTCGCATCCCGTGGTCGGCAATTATGGAGTGATGTCGGCAAAGAACGGCGCGGTCAACATCATGATTCTCGTGACCACCATGAGCTTTCTGTATTACCGCCGCGCCAATCGAACGATGGTTGTGCCCTGGGTCACGAAAGGGAACTTCCTCATCGGCGCGCTGTTTTTCTTGGGGTCGCTCAACATTATCTGGCTCTCAGTCTATGGGTACTACCTGCCGGCGAAGCTCCGTGTCGGGCTGTCGTCGCCGCAGGCCGCAACAACATTGACGGTTCTTGTGGTTGGAATCATCATCAATCGCATGATGCTCAAGGGGGCGGTTCTTCACGGGCCGGTTCAGTGGGGAAAGATTTCTCTTAGGGGCATGGCGGGGTTGTTTGGACTGGCCGCAGCCTTCACATGGGTGATGGGTCTCATGGGTTATATCCGTTCTTCCGGGCGGCTGGCCTGGCATGTCAGCGAGTTGATGGCGGATGTCTCTCCTTGGGCCTTCACACCGGATTTTGCGTTTGCGGCGAAGATGGTGACGCTCAACATGATGGTATTCTGGGGGGCGGTACTCGTCCTGTTCTGGATGTCTCAGCGTGATCAATCGCCTGCGATCGGAGAAGAGTTAGCCGAGGGAAATGCAAGGGTCTTGGCGCCGCCGCCGTCGTCGTCGCAAGAGGCCTAACATCCGAAAGGGGTAGGAAGTATGAGGCGAGGGATGATGATTCTGAGATACCTAACGGTCGTATTGGTCGTGTGTGGAAGCGTGGTGATGCAGGGCGCGGTCACGGCCCAAAGTCAGTCCCTGGTTCTGGAGGATTTTCAGACGAAAGATGCAGAAGGATTCCCATTGAATTGGGAACATGAAAATCAACGAAGCCAGTCGAAGGGGCGGGATGCGTATAAGGTTCAGACGGAAGCTGGTGTGAGCTTTCTGGCCGTAAAGGACGCGGGACAGCGAATCAAGAAAAAGAAGATCGATTGGGATCCCAAGGCCTTTCCCGTCCTCACCTGGCGTTGGCGTCTACAAAAAGCCACGACGGACACTGAGCCGATTGCGGCGATGTACGCGTCGCTGGATACCGATCTGATGTTTATTCCGGTGTTTACGAAGTATGTCTGGAGTGCGACCAAGCCTGATGGCACGCTTACCGAGGGAGGGATCTTCAGCGGCTCAGAGATCGTCGTGCAAAGCGGTACGAAGGCTGTTGGGGAGTGGTTCGAGGAACGTGTGAACGTCTATGAGGATTTCAAGAGGATTCACAAGCACGAACCGGCTGCCAAAGCTTGGGGCATCTCGATCATTGCCGCATCCGGTGTTGAAATCGATTTTGGTTCGATCGTGGCGAGCGCCGGACATTAGAGAAATGGACGGTCGTCAGCATGGCCAAATCCGGCACGGAATACGTTGCGCCCCTCAAGAAGGTGATCGATATCCTGTTCGGTGTCGCCGTGATGGGAACTGTCGGGACGCTGATCGGGATGATTATGGGGGGCGGCATCATGCCGCTGGCGAGTGGGGTAGGGTTGGTGCTCGGTGGTGTGATTGGGTTTATGGGGGGGCGGCATTTCTTAGCGAGTATTTTAGTGGGCACTCTGCTCGGTGGGGCGCTCGCTTGGCTTATTGCCGGACCAGAGAGAATATCCGTGGGAGCGGGGGCTGGTGCTGCGATGGGTGGATTTCTCGGTGTGCAGATTTCGATGCTGCTGGATATGAGAGCGGCAAAGAAAAAATCTGCACCCGGAGGAGTATGAGGCTCGATGGAAAATAAGGGAGTGCTTGTCGGCTCGATCGTATTTGTCTTTGGGGCGTTCATCCTCATGATCAGCTTGCTGGTCTATGAGTCTTATAAGGCGAAGCAGATGAAGGCACTGGCCGCGTCGATTAAGACCGAGGCTCGGCTTGCGCCAACCAGCGCGCCCTCTCTGGATTATTCTATGTATAAGACGAAAATAGGAGATGAAGGGCGAGAGATGGTGCAGGTTCCCGATGGCCCGTTCATTATGGGGAGCAAAGATGGTGATCCAGATGAGGTGCCGGAACGGCAAGTGTTTTTAGGCGCATTCTATATCGATAGAAAAGAAGTGTCGCAAGAGGAGTATGCCCGGTTCGCCAAAATGACCAAGCGGCAGCTACCCAAGATCGAAGTGTTTGAAGACGATCAATCTAAGCTACTGAAGCCTGAGTTTGCGGCGATGAGCATGACCTGGGATGAGGCGGCGGCCTATTGTAAATGGGCCGGAAAGCGTCTTCCTACGGAGGCGGAATGGGAAAAGGCCGGCCGCGGTGAGGGAAGACGGAAATATGCGTGGGGTGATACCGTCAAGAATGGCCGGGCTAATGCGAACCTGGATGGGAACGAAGATGGCTATCGATATCTTGCGCCTCCCGGGTCCTTCGAGTCGGGGAGAAGTCCCTATGGCATTTACGACATGACAGGGAATGTCGCGGAATGGGTTGCCGATTCATACGATGAGCATTATTACCAGAAGGCGCCCTTTCGTGATCCGAAAGGTCCGGACCGTGCAGATTTGAAAGTGGTGCGTGGGGGGTCGTGGCGGGAGACCGAACATACTGCGCGGCTGTCCAAGCGATTTGCCGCGAAAGCCTGGCGGACGGATATTACGATTGGGTTTCGTTGTGCAAGTGATATGGAGGCCAGCGACAGTCCCGTGGCGTCATAACCGACATGCTTGAAACCAAATTCAAGGTCATGTTTCTCATTGCCGTCCTTGCATTTGCTGCGATTCCTATCATGGGAATCCTTCGAGGTACCACGTTGACTCCATTTGAAGCGCCGCCTGCGGATTCCATAAATTCAACCCCATCTGAGTCGCATGCTCCGTCTCAGGCAGCTCATGAAGAGCCGGTCTCGGAGGAAATGGTTTCAATTCCGTCAGGACCCTTTATCCGCGGGACCGATCATGGTGGATTCGACGAGCGACCGCAACGGACGCTGATGTTGGGTGCCTTTGCTATTGATCGGTACGAAACGACTAATTTTCAGTACCAGCAATTTGTGGATGCGACCGGGCATCGCAAGTCCGGTCCTCCTGCTCGTTACGCCAAGAATATGAGCAAGATGTTAAGCATCAATCAGCCTGTGGTCTATGTGTCATGGGAGGATGCGGAGGCCTATTGTCATTGGAAAGGAAAGCGACTTCCGACTGAGGCTGAGTGGGAGAAAGCGATGCGAGGATCTGATGGACGCCTGTGGCCTTGGGGTAATGTTGAGCAGCCCAACGGAGCCAATTGGGCGAGGGTAGAGGATGGCCATGAAGTCTCCGCAATTGTCGGGACGGTTCTGACAGATACGAGTCCGTACGGTGTGATGGATGGAGCAGGTAATGTCATGGAGTGGGTAGATGATTGGTATGCGGAACGCTACTACGAAGAGGCTCCGGATCAGAACCCCCCCAGCCCTGATCATGGTGTATTTCGGGTGCTTCGTGGAGGAGGCTACGCGACTACTGGAGCGGATATTCGCATTACCAGCCGGAGCAAGATGGTTCAGGATTTTCGCGATGAAACGATTGGATTTCGTTGCGCGGTTTCTGGTGTGAAATCAGAGAAAAAATGAACGGGAAGACCCTGTGAAACTTACAAGAAATCAAAGTAGTAGAGAATGAGAAACACGGCCAAAAGTATATTGACAACCATTCCGGCCAAAACTATAATGTCGAACACTTTTGATTTTTTTGCCATTGAGTGTCCCCTGATTTTTGGTGTTCTGCAAGGAATTTTGAATAACACACGGATATCTGTGTGTCAAGAAACTCGCTGAGTTGGGTCTGGATGTATTGACTGCATCACGAGAGAAGGAGACGTAATGGCTACGGCAGCACCAGATAGCGAGATAAAGGTCAGAGTCGGAAAGATGATTTTTTACATTACGTGTGCGGTGGGGCTGTGGTTTTTTTATTGGTTTGCTGGAATTCAGTGCCCCTGTTAAGCGGGGCCGATACAGCGCTATAGCTTCTTGGATGTTGGCAAGGTTTAGGGAGGGAGTGCAATGGGTATGACAGTCGTATACGTGGTGGTGTCATTGGCAGTTTGCATTACCTATTTTCTCGCAGTTGACCACTTCTTGATGGACTCGCAGGGACTGGACTTCTGGTATTTATTCCGGAAGTAGGCCTTAGGCGTTCATTCCGTCTTTAGTCGAGCTTGCAGGGGATCGTTATGAGTCTTTTTCAGAATGCATCAAGGAGGTATTTCATGGGACGTGTAGCCGGGAAGAAGATTTTTTCAATCATGGCGCTTTGCGCGATGGTTGGCCTTCTCCTGCTCCCCATCGCTGTATCGCTTCCATCACTGGCTATGGGCGCGGATGCCCCTGATGCGGTGAAGAAGGAGGGTGAGGCGAAAGTCGAGAAGGGACGAGACGTCTATTATAAGACGGAGGGTATTGTCGTCGGCGCCCCTGCTCCGAAGACTGTCGATGGCCCTCGGGACTATCCGCGGTACAACTTTGAGAGCCGTGTATTGCTCTGGTTTGCCAACCAGCAGCATCTCTACTACGGGAGTTTTGTGCTCGCAGTGCCGATCTTCTGCATGGTGATCGAATTTATGGGAGTGGTGACGAAGGATAAGGCGATGGCGAAGCGGTACGATCAGCTCGCCTATGACTTCATTAAAATCAGTCTGACGGCCTATTCGCTGACCGCAATTCTGGGTGGTATTCTCATCTTCACTTTCTTGACGCTGTACCCCGCATTTTTCGGCTATTTATCCGGTATCTTCCGCCCGGTCATGCATATCTATGCGTTGATGTTTGTGGCGGAGAGTGGAACGCTCTACATCTACTATTACGGTTGGGACAAGATGAGAGACGGGTTCCTCAAGTGGATTCACTTGAGCATGTCCGTAATCTTAAACGTCATCGGTACCTTGCTCATGTTCCTGGCGAATTCATGGATCGGCTTTATGATGTCGCCTGCCGGCGTCGATGAGCAGGGTCGCTATCTGGGGAACATCTGGCACGTCATTCATACTGCCCTATGGAACCCGCTCAATGTGCATCGCATTTTGGGAAATATGGCATTTGGCGGCGGTGTCGTGGCTGCCTACGCAGCATATAAGTTCTTGGCCTCCAAGACAGACGAGGATCGTGCGCACTATGACTGGATGGGGTATATCGCGATGGCGCTTGGTGTGGCGTTCTTAATTCCCTTGCCGTTTGCCGGCTACTGGTTGATGCGCGAGGTGTATGCCTATCGCCAACAGATGGGGATTACGCTCATGGGAGGCCTCCTGGCGTGGCTTTTCATTATTCAGGCCACCATGATCGGCATTCTCTTCTTGAGTACAAACTATTATCTCTGGCAGGCGCTGGGTCGGATGCGCGGGGCTGAGAAATATCAACGCTACATTAAGTATCTCGTATTTATTCTCTGTTGCGGCTACCTCGTGTTCATTACCCCCCACACGATCGTCATGACTCCAGCGGAACTCAAAGCGATGGGTGGTCAACAGCATCCGGTGCTTGGAAACTACGGGGTTATGTCGGCTAAGAACGGTGGAATTAATGTGATCATCACCACCACCATTCTGAGCTTCGTCTGGTACATGCGAGGGAATAAGGTTTCGACGGTATCCTGGTCGAAGTTCGGTAACATTTTCATGGGCGTTTTCTTCGCATGCGCCTATGTGAACATTATCTGGCTGGCCATCTATGGGTATTACATCCCGGCAAACGTGCGAGTGGGTCTCTCAGTACCGCAGGTCGCCACAACGCTGTCCTGTCTCTTCTTCATGTTTCCGTTGAACGCAGCCATGATGAAGGGCGCCAAACAGATGGGGGCGATTGAATGGGGAAAGATCTCTGTTCGATCGCAATATGCGTTAATCATGCTTGCAACGGCCTTTACCTGGATGATGGGATTGATGGGATACATCCGTTCTTCGGTCCGATTATTCTGGCATGTCAATGAGATTATGCGCGATAACTCACCTTGGGCCTATACACATACGGTGGGTTTTGCCGCGAACATGATTTCATTCAATGTGTTGTTCTTCTGGGTGAGTATCCTATTCGTCTTCTGGCTGGGAAGCCTCGGGATGAAGAAGGCGCCTGTTGAGGCGAAGGCAGGGGTTCCAGGCGGCGCACCGCAGCCGGCTGGGGGCCACTAATCATCTTTAAGGATTTTGGTTGGGGGAATGGGGGCGCAGAGCCGGTGCCTCTTTCCAGCCCGAACCTCAGGAGGGTACATTCGTGGGCGATCTAGTTAAGGAAGCTGTAACAATAGGGTGGCCGCTATTCGCGCTCCTAGCCGGTCTCTTCGTGTATTCCCTCGTATCCAGTAAAGATGGGGTTGCAAGGAAGCGCTCGTTGTTCAAGCTCTTAATCGGCACGGTTTGCGCCTTTTTACTAATGCTGGCAATTGCACATTATAAGGGGAGCTTTTATGAAGCAAACCGGATGCTTCCCGTCTCCTTAGTGCTCATCACTACAACCTGCTTCATGATGGGGATCTATTTCCCTAATCATGCTGCATTGTTTAAGATCGGTGGCTTTATGTTTCTGGTTGCCGCCGGCCTGTCAGGATATGGGAACTGGTTGCCGCAGGTCGAAGGGGGATTTCCTCCTGCAGAAGTGAAATTGGATTTTTCTTCTATGTCTGCCCAGGCACTTGCCGATGAAGGTGAGAAGATCATTTTCGGTGGAATTGGCAAAAACAAAGAACAGGGTGCTGTTGGGAAAGGCCAATGTCCTCTCTGTCACGCATTCCACGCAGGAATGCTGGGTGAACGCGCGCCCAACTTGGTAGGTCTTCCAGGGCGAGCAGGCAAGGAGCGGTTAGAGGATCCGAAGTATAGCAAGGGGAAGGCGGAAGCCAGAGACTTTGCACAAAAAGAGGCGTTCCCCGGTTCAGGCACCGCAGAAAATGGCCAAGAGTATATTGCAGAATCCCATGCCTGCCCAAGCTGTTATGTTGTTGCGGGTTACGGTGTGAAGGGGACAAACGACAAAGAGAGCCCGATGCCGTCTATTCACAAGCCACCGATATCGCTGAGCCTTCCAGAATTAGCTGCCGTGGACACCTGGCTATATCTTCGTGAGGGGGTTGATGCTCCATCATACGAAGAGATTATTAAATCGTATGAGAAGTTTGTTCCCGAAGCTGACAGGCCTAAACAGCAGGAAGAGAAGGCAGGGGGTGGCGGGGGCGATCTGATGGCGGATGGAACTGAGCCAGTGGATCAGATTTTTCAGAAGGCTCAGTGCGTAGCCTGCCATACGATCCCTGGCATTCCAGGAGCGAAGGGGACGATCGGTCCTGTGCTTGAAGAGGGTACGAATGCTCTGCTTCGCATGAAGGACAAAGATTACAAGGGAACGGCAAAGACCGTTCCGGACTACATCATGGAATCAATCGTTGCACCCAGCATCTATGTAGTCAAGCCATTCCCTGATAATACGATGCCGAAAATATTTGGTCAAAAGTTGAGCGCTGGCGCTATTAAAAAGATCGTCGATTATCTGTCGCAGGTAAAGGTGGGTTCGCCGCCACCGAAGATTTCATGATTGTGGCTATTTATCTCTTTTATCGAGTAAACGGAGTTCACCGATGAAAGCATTAATGTCAGTCGCAGCACTGATGGGGGCAGCAGGAATACTTCTGCTTGCTGCAATGACTGTGGGCATCGTTCCATCAAATACAGTACGCCTGATCGAAGGGTACATGCCGGTTCAAGTGATTGCGGAACTCACGTTGTTTGTCGCTGGTTTCACAGGGCTTAGTTATATGATGGCGGCCATGGGAATGCCATTCCCGCGGTTTTGGCAGGGGATCCTTTTTTGGGCATTCCTTCTTATTTATTTGAAGTTCCGCATCTATCCACCCATTCCGTTCAGCGTTCGCGCCATGTATGGGACGATCTCTCTGGTGGCTATCTTCATGTGGGTGTCTGCGAACGAAGAAGATTGGAAGAAGTTTAAACAGCCAATCATGAACGTTTTGGATGCCAAGACCGGGGGTGCCAAGGCATTGCGCATTGGGTACCTAGTCATTATACCGATCTTGATCGGTGGATTTTCATACAATGCCATGGTCCCAAAATCTGAAGAGCCGATTGAGTTGCGCACCGTGCACCCTGCCCCACCGGCCAGTACTAAGGTGCATGGGAAGACCTATACACTTCAAACATCTCAGAATCCCTATCGTGTTAATCCTGAAGGAAAATACGATCAAGAATATAGCAACGCCAATATCGTTGAACAGGGGATGGGCCGTTTGATGAAGCCGAATGCCAACCCTTGGGATAAGGATGCGCAAGGATACCTCAAATATGTACGTGAGGGCGGAGAGATTTTCTATCAAAATTGCCACTTCTGCCATGGCGATAATTTAAACGGACGTGGTCTCCATGCCTTCGCATTCAATCCGATCCCCGCAAACTTTACCGATCCAGGTACGATCGCGCAATTACAAGAAACATTCATCTTCTGGCGTGTCTCCAAGGGTGGGATCGGTTTGCCAAATGAAGGGTTTCCCTGGGCTTCTGTGATGCCACCATGGGAACAGCATCTCACGGTCGATGAAATCTGGAAAGTCGTCTTATTTGAATATTGGCACACAGGGTATTACCCGAGAACCTGGGACTAGAGTTCATCGAGATTATAGCCAACCTGGATTTATGACATGAGGGAAGCGATGAAGAATTCGTTAAGGCTGAAGGCTAGGGCATTCCTCACGACTGCCTTCGGAGTGATCCTGGTCTCTGGAATCACAGGAGGCCTGACCTTTGCCGCAGAGACTCTTCCTGCGGGCTTTAAGAAGGGTGAATTAGCGGCTGAGCCTTCCGCCGATATGATCGAGGCAGGAAAGCGGGTCTACTTCACCAAGTGCGTCTGGTGCCACGGGGTCGATGGAGCGGGCGATGGCCCCGGTGCCGATCGTCTCTGGCCGCGCCCCCGCAACTTCAACCAGGGGACGTTCAAGATTCGGCACACAGCCAGCGGTGAGTTGCCATTATTCGATGCTAAGAAACCCACTCCCGGCCAGAACGATCTATTTGAAACCGTGACGCACGGTCTGCCAGGTTCTGCGATGCCGTCTTGGGAAGGCATTCTGACGGAAGAGCAACGGCTCCAAGTGTTGTCATTCGTCACGACTCAGCTCGTTAAGGATCGAAAATTTACGGACAAGCAGTCGGAAAGCCAGACTGTGTTGCAACTGGGCGATTTGAAGCCGATTCCTGCGACAGAGGAGAGTTTGAAGAAGGGAGCAGAGCTCATTGTCGAGAAGAAGTGTGTCGAGTGTCACGGCGCTGATGGTCGTGGTGACGGCAATGCGTTCAATCTCAAAGACGATTGGGGCTTTTCAATACAGCCAGCCAACTGGCACAAGTGTTGGAACTTCAGAGGTAGCCGGCAAGATCCCTATAACGTCAAGAACATCTTCCGGACGTTTTCGACAGGAGTCAATGGTACTCCGATGCCGTCATTCGCCGACAATACCACGGTCGAAGAGCGGTGGCATATTGCGAACTTTGTGAACTCACTCTGTGAACGCGAGGCAGATGGGACGCCCCTCTCGATCGATCAATTGACAGACAAACCAAAGGTGAACTTTGTGTTGTCCTCAGGGGTGATTCTGGAAAACGGAGAGATTCCAGCAGATCCTGAAAATGAACTCTGGCAGAAGCGGGCCAGGAGAATTATCGCGATGGGTGGCCAGATCACCCATAAGCCCAGAAACTTCGTGAACAGGATCGACGACATCTGGGTAAAATCGCTCTATAATGATAAGCATATCGCCTTCATGTTCCAGTGGGACGACCGTACAAAGAGCGTCGCCGAAGGGAAGTTGCCCTGGCCTCCGACCTCAGTCAATATTGATGTTAAGGAACAGGATCCGAAGACAGGTGAAGAGGGTTCCATTGCATCGCGTCAGAATAACTACGCCGTGTACAACGATGCAGTCGCCATTGAAACTGCGGTGAAGTGGAAGGAACTACCTGCGCCGATTAAGCCACGGTATCTGTTCGGAAGCAACGAGCAGTTCCCAATGGATATTATGAAGTGGGAGGCGGATGGGTCTCTCCGCGCCTTCAAGGGTACCGGATGGGATAAAGATTTTGAAGAGCGAGACAACTACGAAGAGAGCAGTAAGCTCCTTTTTTCTGAGTGGAAGAATGGCCGATGGACCGTGATCATTCAGCGGCCTTTGGGCAACAAGAAGGATCAGGATTACGACGAAGATACTTTCTTCGAAATGGGGCAATACATTCCCACGGTGTTCTTTGCTTGGGATGGGCACAATGGCGATGCGGGGAGGAAGATGGCCGTCTCAGCGTTCTATTATACCTTCCTGGAGCCCCCAACACCGAAAGAAGCCTATATCTATCCCGTAGTGATTGCGGTAGGCGTTGTCTTTCTGGAAGGCTGGATCCTGATGAGACGAGCAAACAAGCGGAAGGCAAAGAACGTTTAACGTTCATTACAACTGAGAGAGTCTGAAGCATCAAGAGGGGGTGGGGTAACCCACCCCCTCTTTCTTTTTAGTCGGCGGCATGAAGGGATTATGGAAATCGAAGTAACCGGTGTCCTTCTCGCGGGTGGAAAAAGCAGAAGGATGGGAGAAGATAAACGATATCTCGTTGTCGGGGAGCAGACCCTCCTGCAAAGGGGGTTGAGCGTACTTCACTCAATCTTTCAGGAGGTACTAGTCGTCATTGCGCAGGATAGCGATCCGCTTGGAGTCGATGCCAGAGTCGTACGCGACCAGGTTCCTGATTGTGGCAGTCTCGGAGGATTGTACACCGGGCTCATACAGGCAACGACCCCTTGGATCTTCGTGGTCGCATGCGACATGCCGTTTCTCAATCATGCTGTCATTGCTCAGTTTACGAATCGAAGAGGAGCTGTAGATATTGTGATGGCGAAACTTGCAGGCCAGTTACATCCAATGCATGCATTGTATGAAAAACGGTGCCTGCCGGTTGTTGAACAGATGATTCAGGCGCGGCAACTCAAGATTCAAGAAATGGTTTCGCAATCGTCTCTCCGGGTACAGTATGTCACGGAGGAGGACTTGTTCACGCTCGATCCTTCCTGGCGTTCCTTTTGCAACGTGAATACAATGGCCGAGCTAGAGGCAGCCCGGCTTCTATTGACTCGGGTACCTCCCTCAGGATAACCGCCATGCCTACTTCGAAGAAGACAATCATAATGATGCATCCTGGCAGTCTTGGCGATGTGTTATTAGCAGTCCCGGCTATGGTTCGATTGCGGACTCGTTTCCCAGGCTATCGGCTGGCGCTCTTCGCAGAGGTTCAGGCCGCAAAACTACTGTACGCCTGTGGTGTTGTCGATGCCTGGACCTCGATGCAGGGGCCCGATTGCGCGGGCTTATTCATGGACGCAGATGCTGTTAACGGTCAGGTACGAACATGGCTGATGGACTGTGACCTCGCAGTTGGTTGGATGCAGGGGCACGATGGAACATTGAGCCGAACTCTTAAGGCACTTGGAGTTCGAGAGGTTATCGTGAGGTCTCCATTCTCGACGGAGATTCTGGCGGCACATCAACAAGATAGGTTTCTCGAGACGGTCGATGAGGTACCCTCTGAAGATGAGAGAGATGTCCTTCTGAAAGTAACAGAACCGGTCATCCAGCTTGGGCGAGCCTGCCTGGAAGCGGCGGGCCACTCTATCGGACAGTCTCTTGTTGTCATTCATCCGGGGAGTGGCAGCCCCCATAAATGTGTGGCACCGGAGACACTCTTGCCAATCGTCGTCGCTGTTCAGCGTGTTGGCGCCATTCCGGTGATTCTTGAAGGGCCTGCAGATCGGGAACCGGCTGAGCGTCTACTCCAGTTATGCCCAAACCCACCACTTGTTTTGAAGAACCTTGATCTCCTCACTGTCGCCGGAGTGCTTGCTCAAGCACAGTTCTTTATAGGACAGGATTCTGGAATCACGCACATGGCAGGACTGATGGGGCTACGTTTGGTGGCTCTATTTGGGCCGACCGATCCCGCTCGCTGGGCTCCTTGTGGCAGCCACGTGACCGTCGTGCAGGGCGCATCGTGCCTCTGCCGATCATGGGACGAGGTGAGTCGATGTAAGGAGAAACCTTGTCTCGATCTACCAACGGATGATCTTGTGGAATTGTGTCTCACCCGCCTTGATGAAACAGCGACTCGATGGAGAATTCCATCCGGCCGCCTTGTCACTGATTATCCCGTATGCTAAAGTGACCAGTTGTTTTTCCCTTTCATTGGTAAGGACTTAGGAGCTATTTTCTTGTCCAGCGGGGTCGTTCAGGAAAAGGTCACCAGCGCATTGATTGGAGCGCTCGACGGGGCCAAAAAGAAGGGCCAGTTAAAGACGGAATCCTGGCCTCAGGTGAGTCTGGATACTCCCAAACGGCCTGAATGGGGAGACTTAGCTTCCACAGTCGCCATGTCTCTTGCCGTGTCTGAGCAACGAGCCCCCCACGATATTGCCCAAATTATCATCGACAATCTTGCTCAACGCGATCAGCTTTTCGACCGGGTAGAAATTGCCAGGCCTGGATTTCTCAATCTCACGGTTAAACCAGCTATTTGGCAGGAAGTGCTCAGGGAAATCGAGCGGGAAGGGTCTGTCTACGGGCGAGCCGACATCGGGCAACGGCGGCGAGTATTGGTGGAATATGTGAGTGCGAATCCGACCGGTCCATTGCATGTAGGGCATGGGAGAGGTGCGGCGGTTGGGCAAGCGGTGGCGAATATGCTCAAGGCTGTCGGCTATGACGTTGTGAGCGAGTACTACATCAACGATGCCGGCCGTCAGATGAAATTGCTGGGGGCCTCCGTCTATGCGCGTTATGAGGAACTGTCAAACCGGCCTGTCGAATTTCCTGCAGAGGGCTATCACGGGGCCTATATCACGGCGGTAGCTGAGCGAGTGCATCAACAGCTCGGGCCTGAGCTGGCCGGACGGATGGCCACAGAAGTCGAGGAGCGTTGTCGAACGTTCGCCAACCAGGAATTGCTGCGTCTGATTCGCGAGGATTTGAAATCTTTCGGGATCGAGTTCGAGTCCTGGTTTAGCGAGGCTTCTCTCGTGAACTCAGGGGCGGTTCAACGGGTGTTGGATGAATTGAAATCGCAACAGTTCCTGTTTGAACAGGAAGGGGCCTGGTGGTTCAGATCCTCGGCGTTCGGGGACGAGAAGGATCGTGTTGTGCGGAAACAGGACGGTGAGTATACATATCTGGCCTCCGATATTGCCTACCACCAAGATAAATTGCAGCGCGGATACGATCTTCTCATCGACGTGTGGGGCGCGGACCACCATGGGTACATTCCTCGGATGCAAGCGGTCGTACAGGCCTATGGACATCCGAAAGATCGCCTCCAGGTCGTGCTGGTCCAGATGGTGAATTTGTTGCGTGGTGGGAAAAAAGTGGAAATGTCGAAGCGGGCCGGCGAGTTCATTACGATGCGGGAAGTAATCGATGAAGTCGGTGCCGATGCGGCGAAGTTTTTTTTCTTGATGCGCGATTCCAGTTCGCATTTAGATTTCGATCTGGAACTGGCAAAGCAGAGGTCATCGGATAATCCCGTGTACTATGTGCAATACGCCCATGCGAGGATCGCCAGTCTTTGGCGTGTTGCCACTGGTCGAGGCATTGCCTGCCCCTTGCCGAGCGAGACGGATTTGACGGTATTGACTGATCCGGATGAATTGGGGCTGATTCGCAAACTCTCGGCGTATCCCTCTGTTCTGCAGGGCAGTGCCATGGCCTATGAGCCCCATCGGATGACCTATTACCTCCAGCAATTGGCCGGCCTGCTGCACACGTTTTATAACAAGCATCGGATTCTGCCTCCTGCTGCGGACCGCGATCTGCAGTCGGTGACTCCTGATGGATTAGCTCCAGCCGAGGGGCTGCAGAAGGAGGCGCCGACTCCCGAACGGACTGCGGCGAGGCTGGCGTTGATGAGTGGAATTCAGCAAGTCTTGAAGAATGGGCTCGGTGTGCTTGGGATTTCCGCGCCGGAGCAGATGTAGCCGGCAAGAGGGATTGTGGACTTTTCAGTTCAGCAAGCGGATCGTGAGACGAGTGCGCGGTTGGGGAGGCTCAGCACGGCTCATGGTGAGATCGACACGCCCGCCTTTATGCCGGTCGGCACGCTAGGACCGGTGAAGGGGATCGATCCTGTCGATTTAGAACAGCTTGGATTTCGCGGGCTTGGCTTCGAGGGCTACGCGGTCGGCGGGCTCTCGGTGGGAGAGTCGAAGCCAGAGATGTATGCCATGTTGGATGTGACGGTGCCGGAGCTGCCGGTTTCGAAACCGCGGTATTTGATGGGTGTGGGGATGCCGGAGGATCTCATCGAAGGCGCGGCACGGGGGATCGATCTGTTTGATTGTGTGGTGCCTTCTCGCCATGGGCGGACCGGCTCGCTCTTTACAAGTTTCGGGCGCGTGGTGATTAAGCAAGCGCGGTATGTTCGGGATGAGCAACCGATCGATCCGGCCTGTGGCTGCCCGGTCTGTGCGCGCTACTCACGCGCCTATCTGCACCACCTCTTTCAGATGAAAGAGATGCTGTCGGCGAGGCTGAATACGATCCACAATCTCTGGTATTTTGCCGATCTGATGGGCCAGGTGCGGTCAGCAATCGCACAAGGGACGTTACGATCATTCCGGGAAGAATTTTACCGGTCCCGCGATCTCGCTGCATCCGAGGGTTTAGCTTCGGACGGTGAAGGGCTTCGGTCTGCCGCAGGGGACTAACTTGGTTGAGAAGGAGTTCGTATGTTCATGCAATCGGTCGTGATGGCTCAGTTATTTGGCGGAGGGAGTAGTGGTGGGGGTTCCACGGCCAACACAATCCTCTCCCTCGTTCCGTTCGCGCTGATCTTCGTCATTTTCTATTTCCTGGTGATTTTGCCGCAACAAAAACGCGCAAAGCAGCAGAAGTCACTACTGGAGGCCCTGAAGAAAGGCGACAAGGTCGTCACGGCGTCAGGTATCTGGGGTACGGTGACGAATCTCGGGAAGGCGACGGTGACGTTGCAGATCGCGGATACGACGAAGATTCGCATACAACGGGATCAGATTGCTCGATTACGCGGTGGCGACGATGAGGAGAAGGACAAGGACAAAGACTCGTAGACTGCTCAGGATAAAGGGGTACCGGACGACATGAAAAAGGTGGGCGGGCGGTTAACATTGTTGGCGCTTGTAGTGGTGCTGTCGGTGATCTTCTTCATCCCTACCTATCAGCCCTTCTATCAGGCGTTGCCTGGTTGGCTGAAGCAGGTCATGCCGAATAAAGGCATTACCTTGGGCTTGGATCTCCAAGGCGGGATTCACCTCGTCATGGAAGTGGACGAAGATCGCGCGGTCGAAATTGCCGTCGATCGATCGGTCGCGTCCCTTCAAGATGTCTTGGTTGAAAAGAAAATCCCCGTGGAGTCTGTCACGCGGACGGGACAGGCTCAGGTCACGATGCAGTTTCAAAAGGCTGAACTCAAGGAGCAGATTCAGAAGTTGATCGACGACTATCCGGCCTTCAGCGAGACCGCGTCTGCCGGATCGGCGAATCGGCTGGTGTGGGAGTTGCGAGAAGCCGAGGTTAAACGGATCAAGGACTCTGCCATCAACCAAGCGTTGGAAACGATCCGAAACCGTATCGACCAGTTCGGCGTGGCGGAACCGATCGTGCAGCGGCAGGGGTTGAAGCAGATCGTCGTGCAATTGCCAGGCGTGAAAGAACCCAAGCGTGCCAGGGATTTGATCAAAGAGACAGCCTTGCTCGAATTTAAGATGCTCGATGAGGACAACCAGTCGAAGCTGGATTTGCCTTCCCGGATTCCAAAAGACAAAGAGGAAGAGGTGCTCAAGCAGGCCGAGTCAAAGCTGCCGGCCGGCGATCAGATTCTTTTTGAGCGAGGGGTCGACAAGGACAGCGGCCGCGAATATCGCATTCCGTATCTCGTGAAAAAGCGGGTCATGCTGACCGGCGATGTGTTGAGCGATGCACGGGTTTCGATCGGTCAATTCAACGATCCCTATGTCTCGATCACCTTTGACGGGAAGGGCGGTCGTGAATTCGAACGGATTACGGGCGACAACATCAAGAAGCGCATGGCAGTCGTGCTCGACAATACGATCTATTCTGCGCCGGTGATCCAGGACCGCATCACCGGGGGCCGCGCGCAAATCACCGGAACGTTTTCCATGCAAGAGGCGAACGACCTCGCCATCGTGCTCCGGGCCGGCGCGTTGCCGGCTCCGCTCAAGATCATTCAGGACCTCACGGTCGGGCCGTCGCTCGGGAAAGATTCGATCGAGAAGGGCGTGCAGGCTACGCTGTTTGCCGGTGCCATGGTGGTCATTTTCATGATCGTGTATTACCGGCTGTCTGGCGTGATTGCAGATTTTGCGCTGATGCTCAATCTGTTGTGCTTGATCGGAGCCCTTTCTGCGGTGAACGCCACGCTCACGTTGCCGGGGATTGCCGGAATCGTACTCACGATCGGGATGGGCGTCGATTCGAACGTGCTGATCTTCGAGCGTATTCGCGAAGAGCTGCGATCGGGGAAAGCGGTTCGTTTGGCGATCGATGGAGGCTATGACAAGGCGCTACTGACGATTGTCGATTCGCACGTGACGACCCTGATCACGGGAGTGGCGTTGTTCCTCTTCGGCACAGGGCCGATCAAAGGATTTGCCGTAACCTTGTGTCTTGGAATCGGGATCAATCTGTTTACCGCCTTGATTGGCACCAAGGTCATCTTCGACCTCTTGAATCAACGACACAAAGTGGGACAGTTAAGCATCTAGTTCGAAGGAGCCGGCATGTTGGAGATCCTCGGGAAAACCAGTATTGATTTTATGGGGAAGCGCCGTTGGGCCTTTCTCTTTTCCGGCATCATGGTGGTGCTGGGCATTGTGGCGATCATTCAAATTGGCAGGGGGTCGGCGAATCTCGGCATCGACTTTGCGGGGGGGACCGCGGTGCAGCTGAAGTTCGATCAAGCCATTCGAATCGACGAAGCGAGAAAAGTCTTGGAGGCGAACGGCCTGGGTAACGCCGAGCTGCAAGAGTTTGGTCAGGACAACAAACTCCTGATCCGTCTGAAGGCGTCGACGACCATCGAGGAAAAAGTCGCCGATCGAGTCGTGGCGGTCTTTACGAAGGAGTTTGCCTCGAACCATTTCGTGGTCGATTCCAGTACGGAAATCGGACCGACCATTGGGAAGAAGCTTCAAGATGACGCCCTCATTGCGATCCTCATTTCCTTTGCTGGAATCATTCTGTATGTGGCGGCGCGGTTCGAATTTCGTTTCGGCATCGCTGCGGCCTTGGCGACCTTTCATGACGTCTTAGCGGTACTGGGCGCCTTTTATATTCTGGACAAAGAAATTACCTTGCTGGTCGTGACGGCCTTGTTGACGTTAGCCGGCTACTCGATGACGGATACGGTGGTCGTGTTCGATCGAATCAGGGAAAACCTCCGGATGCGGAGGCGGGAGAGCGAATCAACCATCATCAACAACGCGGTCAACCAAGTCTTGAGCCGCACGATCGTGACGAGTTTGACCGTTGTGCTGGTGTTGATTCCTTTGACGGTGGCCGGCGGAGAGGTCTTGCACGACTTTTCTCTCGCCCTCTTGTGGGGTGTGATCTTCGGAACCTATTCCTCTGTCTTCGTTGCGAGTCCATTGCTATTGCTGTGGCCTGGAGCATCCGGGCGATTGCTCAAGGGGAATTAGCTGGCCGGTGCGATAATATATCGGCGAGCGTGACGCGTCAGCAGATGCATACCTCGATCGTCGGTCCGTCTAAGGGCTGCGCCTTTCGACAGGCTCAGAGTAGCTCGAGCTTGTTGAGCCTTCGACCCTGCTCAGGCTCGACCCCGAGCGAGGTCGAGTGGTCGAAGGAGGCGTCACGTATCAGGGGTTGTCGCATCCTGCGAGGGGCACACCCATGACACTCTGGAGTCGGGCTCACAGTCTCCAGCATAAGATCATCGCGGCGATCGTGCTGGTCGGACTGCTCCCTCTCACCCTTCTGCTCGCACTTACGTACATTGAGGAGCGGCGTGCGCTTCGCGACATGACCGGCGCCAACTTCAAGGAAGTCGCCGTTGAGGCCGCTCGCCGCATCGAAATGCAGGTCAGCCGTGGGATGAACGAAGCCCAGCAGCTCGCCACGACTCCCTTTCTCCACACCGCCGTAACCGAAGCCAACCGTACGTATGAGGGAAAGGATGCGCGCAGCATCCAGGGCATGATCAAGGATTGGCAGCAGCGATGGCGGCAGCGAGGTAAGCCAAGCGAGTTTCCCCTCTTCATCAATCGCATTGTCACGAACTACCTCATCCGGTGGCACGATATCCGACGATCCGACTATGTCGGGATCCTGGTTACCGATCAGCAGGGGGCGCTGGTGGTCAGCTCCATTCCGCAAGTAGAGTATTTCTACGGGAAGACAGCATGGTGGCAGGCGGTCGTAAAAGGGGGGAGTCCTCGTGGCTATGTGAGCGAGATTGCCTTCGATCCTGCATTCGGGAGTCACGTGCTTGTGGTTGCGGTGCCCATTCTTGACGATGCCAAGGAGAAGGCGATAGGGGCGGTCACGATATTATTACGCCGAGACACCATCTTCCATGCCATTGCAGAAGTTACGATCGGGGCGACCGGCCACGCGATGTTGTTCAGTTCCGATGGTGGCCCTGTGATGTGCCCGATCCTGCCTCCGGAAGCGCATACGGTTCGGCCAGAATTGATCGGCGTCCTTGGGAAACTAGAGGCCGGTTGGGCCGTTGCGGCAGACGATTCGCACGGGGGCCTGAATGCCTTGATCGGGTTCGCGCCGGTCCGATTCGGCGAGAGCTTGGCCCCGGGCAGTTTGGGCGGACATCAGTGGATCACGGTCGTACGGCAGGATCCCAAGGAGACCTATGCGCCGCTTGCCGAACTCGTGGCGAAAGTGCTGCTCTATGGATTGGTGGTGCTCGCGGTGCTGTGGGGGACAGGGGTACTCGTTGCACGCCGGATCGCTCGTCCCATTCAATTGCTGCACGACGGGGTCGGTGAAATCGGAAGCGGTCGATTGGATCGACGATTGGAGCTGAAGACCGGCGATGAAATTGAAGGGCTTGCCGATGCCTTCAATCACATGGCGGAAAATCTCCAACGGTCGTTTGCCCAAATCGAACAGCGCGTGGTGGATGTCCGCCGCCTGGAAGAGAAGTATCGCGACCTGATCGAGCATTCCCCTGAGATGATCTGCCAATTGGATCGGAGTGGTCAATTTGTGCATGTGAACAAGACGGGGATCGAGAAGCTGAGGTATAGCCTCGATGAGATGTTGGCCATGCGCCTCTGGGACCTCGTGCCGCGCGGCCAGGAACCGCTCGTCCTGCACTATCTGGAGCAATTAGTTGCGCAAGGCCGCAGTTCGATGGAGACGGTGTTTTTGACGAAAGACGGTCACTCGATCGATGTGGAAATTCACGCCACGGCCTTGATCGATCAAGAGCGGGGCGGGTTGGTTCACTCCCGCGCGTTTGTTCACGACGTGACCGAACGTCATCGGCTTGAGCGGCATCTGCAAGCCTACACCACGAATCTGGAACAGGCCGTGTCGGAGCGCACCGAACAACTCGTGGCGTCGCAGGCGCGTTACAAGGCGCTCTTCGACTTGGTGGCAGACTCGGTGTTTATGGTGGACCCACACGGCAACATCGTCGCCGTCAATAAACGCGAGGAACAAGCGCTGGGGTATGCCGAGGCGAATGTCGTCGGCCAGAGCCTGCTCGAAGTGGTGCTCTCAGGTTATCACGAGGCGTTGCGTGGATGGCTGAACGACGTTATTTCCGGGCAGCGGAAAGTATCCACTCAGGAGATCATGGTGCGCCATGCCGGCGGACAGGACATTCCGGCTGAAATGGATTTGATTCGTGTCGGAGTGGCCGACCAGCTGTTGGTCATGGTGCAGTTGCGGGACATTACCGATCGGAAGCGGCTTGAACGGCAGTTGGACACGTACAGAGAGGAATTGGAACATAACGTCAAAGCGCGCACCAGAGAGATCGAAGAGACCAAGCAATATCTCGAAAATCTTCTTGAGAACGCCAACGATGTGATCTACACCCTTGATACCGAACAGCGGTTTACCTATGTCAACAGCAAGATCGAAGCATGGGGCTATCGGAAAGACGATCTGATCGGGCGCCCGTACCTTGCGCTTCTCTCCAAGCGCCATAGAGGGAAGCGCCTCAAAAGCACATTGGACATCGGCGCGAAACAGGTCTATGAGGTCGAAGTGGTCACGCGCACAGGGGAACCGAGGACTGTCATGGTGAGTGTGTCCCCGCTGCATGGGGTTGAGGGCATGATCCTGGGCGTGCTGGGCATCGCGCGTGATATGACGGAGACCAAGAAGTTGGAGCAACAGATCAGAAACTCGGAGAAACTGGCTTCGGTCGGAAAGCTCGCCGCAGGGGTGGCGCACGAGATTAACAATCCCTTGGGGGGGATTCTCAACTGTCTCTACAATTTGCGGAAGGGCACGCTGTCGCCGGGTCGGCAAGAGGAATATTGGGCGTCGATGGAAGATGGCGTGCGGCGGGTGCAGAAGATTGTTCGTCAGCTCCTCGATTTCTCTCAGCAGCACGAACCTGCATTTGCGTTGACAGACATCAATCACGTCGTGGACCGGGTGTTGGTCCTCACGACGCATCTCTTGGCTCCGAACCGGATCCTGTTGGAAACGGGATTCGGTCAGGGGTTGCCGACTGTGATGGTCGATCGGCATATGATTGAGCAGGTGTTGATGAACTTGGTGTTGAATGCGGTCCAAGCGATGAAAGACGGAGGTATGCTGACGATTCGAACGTCTGTGGTCGAAGGGGTGTGTCTGATCGAAGTCCACGATACCGGATCGGGTATCCCGCCGGCAGTCCTGCCGAGGATTTTCGATCCATTCTTTTCAACCAAGAAGGAAGGTGAAGGAACCGGCCTCGGCCTGTCGGTCAGCCTGGGTATCGTTGAGCGCCACGGTGGAAAGATCCTGGTGGACAGCGAAGTGGGAAAGGGAACGACCTTTACCCTCTGTCTGCCTGTTTCCAGAGACCGTTCGTTCATGGAGCGGGTGTCATGAAGGGACTCAGGATCCTCTTGGTCGATGACGAGCCGCTGATGCGGTTGTCGATGGTCGATGCGCTGGAGGCGGTCGGTCACGATATCGAAGCCGCGGCTTCCGGCACGGAGGGGATCGACGCCATCCACCAACGGCCGTTCGATCTGGTAATCACCGATCTGCGGTTGCCCGGCGCAGACGGGCTCGCCGTGCTTGCAGCAGCCAAAGACCGGCTGCCCCACACAGAAGTTGTGATGATTACCGCCCATGGATCGGTAGAGACAGCCGTCGGCGCGATGAAGCTTGGCGCCCTGGACTACATCACGAAGCCGTTTCAGATGGACGAATTGCTGCTGATCGTCGAGCGGGTGGGCAGCATGGTCACCTTGCGGCGAGAGAATCTCGATCTGAAAGCGGTGCTGGAAGATAAGTTCAGTTTTGGAGGTATTCTCGGGGCGAATAACCAGATGCGGGCGGTGCTCGAGAAGATCAAGCTGGTGGCAGGAACGGATTCGACGACGTTGATTTTAGGAGAAAGCGGAACCGGCAAGGAGCTGGTCGCCAATGCCATCCATCAAAACAGTCCGCGTAGCCAGTTTCCTTTGATTAAAAACAGCCTGTAGTGCGGGACGACCTCGACAGCATGGCGGCGATCCGCAGAGAGACGGGCATTCCCGTTGCGGCCGATGAATCGGTCCGCTCGCTCGCAGACGCGCACGAAGTCGTCGCTCGCGGCGCGGCTGACTACATCAACATCAAGATCATGAAAACCGGCGTCGCTGAAGCAGTAGAAATTGCCTCCTACACCAAAGCTGCTGGCCTCAAGTTGATGGTCGGCGGGATGATCGAAACACGTGTGGCGATGGGCTGCTCTTTCAGCTTGGTCCTGGGACTCGGCGGCTTCGACGTGCTCGACCTCGACACCCCGCTGCTACTGGTCAACGATCCCGTCTCCGGCGGCTACCGATACGACGGCCCCCACCTGCAACCTTGGTCGGAGCCAGGCCTCGATATGCAAACCACATCTACTTCACACATCACCACGATCGAGTAGCGAGATACTCAAAAATGCCGACCAGCGATCCGTGAGACGTGAAAGGTGAAACGTAAAAGGTTTCAGGAAAAGAGTACCCGGCAGTCTTACTTTTCACGTCTCACGTTTTACCTTTCACGATTCCTTCCAGATCACCCGCTCGCCTCGTCGCACTTCTTGCAATTCAACATCTCTCCAAGATGCTGGTTACGCCCTTCTACTGTCAGGACCCACGGTCGATTTGTCATTGGCGGTTGGTGACGCACATGCTGACCATGGCCGCATTGTAGATCGGCCACCCAATCGCCGACTTCGTCCACGTGATATCCCACAATTGGTTGCTGCATTCCACGAACCTCCCCCACATCCCTACGATGCAATCCTCAGACCTATGCTACACTCGCGCGCGCGGGCGCATGCTAACACAAACGGAGGAGCACGCATGATGAGGCAGTCTGACAGGAAGATCGGCTTCGTAGGAGTGGGGCGGATGGGGGTCAACATGGCTCGACGTTTGAAAGACCACGGTGAAACGATCGTCGCAGTATACGATCAAGATCGCGCCACGGCCACCAGCCTCGCAGGTGAACTAGACTGTGAAGCGACTGCGTCCCCGGCCCGCCTTGCAGAACTCGCCAACACGATTTTCACTGTCGTATCCGATGACACGGCCATGCGCCACATTTTTTCTGCAACCGGCGCAGAGAGTCTTCTCCGCCACGCCAAGAACCGGCTCTTCGTGAACTGTGCCACCCTTTCACCGGCTGTGCACATCGACGTCGAAACGCTGGTGACGCAACATGGCGGGCAGAGCCTCGAAGCCTGCATGGCCAGCAGCATCACGCAAGCGCGCCAGGGCACGCTGTATCTCATGTGCGGCGGACGTCCGGATGTGTTCGAGTCGGCAAAGCCGCTCTTGGAGAAATTGAGCGCCCATCTACGCTATGTCGGATCGGCAGGAGAAGCTGCGAAGGTCAAAGCCCTCGTCAACATGGTCATGAACTGCAATACGGCGGCACTGGCAGAAGGGCTTGGGCTTGGAGCAGCGCTCGGCCTCGATCTGACGATGCTGCGAACGGTCTTCGCTCAAACGGGAGCGGCGTCCCGTGTGTTAGAGACAGACGGCGAGGACATGCAGAACCGCGCCCATGACTGCTACTTCTCGGCTGCCCATGCCGCCAAGGACTCGGGTATCGCCCTCGCGTTAGCGAACGCCGCCGAGATCACAGTCCCGTTAGCTCAAGCGGCCTACGATCAATATCAGAAACTGGTCGCGCGGGGCAAAGGCGAGCTGGACAAATCCGCCGTCTCGGAACTGACCTTCAAAGATCGTGAAAAGTAAGACGTGAACAGTGAAACGAAATAGGCTCACCGTTTCTCAAAGGGGAGTTCTGACCGCTGGCCGGCGGGGAAGTAAGTCCAAACCTTCTGCTCGTTCTCATCAAAGCTGCCGAGGAACGTCACGTAGCGATCGAGAGTGCGAAACTCAGCCAGTGTGACCGTACAGTGCGGTACATCGATCACACGGGCATCGAACTGGCCCACCACATAGAGCACACCCACTCCTGCTTGATAGAGATTCCGTCGGCTCGCATACCCCGTATTCGGAAACAGGTCAACCTCGATGGAGCAGCCTCCAGGCCCTTTGAACGTGAGATGCAAATCATGCCGGGAGAGAAATGGATTGGTGGCCGTTCTGGTGATGGTCACGCGCACCTGATCGGCCGAAAACTCGACAGCGGCCGGCACCGGCACGTCACTGTTGCAGGCAACCAGCAACAGGAGCAGGAACAGGCAGACCACGCTCCTGGCCGGATAGGCGGTAATCACTTGGGGGCGGGAACTTTCGGCGCAGCGCCAATCGCATCCAACCCCGCTTGAGCACAGGCATCGTCAAGGTGTCCACCTGGCGCCCCGCCGACACCAATTCCTCCGACAATCTCACCATCGATCTCGATCGGAAGCCCGCCGCCCAGCATCAATACCTGATCGTTCATGTCCCGAAGCGCTTGCAAGGTCGGCATCTTATTGATCGACTCAGCCAGTTCAGTCGTAGGACGGCGAAGACTCGCCGCCGTATACGCCTTCTTCCTACTGCTATCGATCGTATGGGGCCCAGCTCCATCGGCCCGTGCCATAGCTCGGAGCACCCCGCCTCGATCTACCACCGACGCGCTGACCTTGTAACCGTCTCTCTTACACGCATCCAGCGATGCCTGAATCGCCTTGCCCGCCAGCGAGAGCGGCAGCACCGACTCTTTCGGCAATTCATCAGAAGCCGGCACCGTATACGGCATCAGCATCACAAACGCCGTTGCGATTATGAACCGATGCACCATTGATACAGCCCCCCTGCAGTGAGGATGAACGCATGCCATCGGGTGATCTCCTGGTTATAAAGGATGATGTACGGGAATAAGCGTACGAAGGCAAGAGCGGGCCTGTCAAGATGGCGGCTTCGGATCGGAAAATCAGGAGGTGAAGGAAGAAGGTGGGTCAGCTCCAGACAACGCGTTCTTGATTGAGGAGATAATCGATCACTTCGATGCTGTTACGCATCTGAATCTGCGCCTTTTCCGACATAGGGAGAACGGCGCCAACCAGCTTGCCAGACTCAACGTCGTCGAGCGACGGGATGCCGTGAGGTCCACGCTTTTCCAACTCTTGTCGAAAACTTGCCACAGCTGCCTCCTGATTCCCCGACTGCTGGATTAGCAATCTTTACGCCAGAGATCTTTATCGATGTGACTGACGGCGTACAAGTAGCATAGCATATGGAAATCCATGCCCTGCTGGGAGGCCTATCGTATTGATTGAAAACTACTTTTTAGTCGATCGACTCGTAGCAATTGAGGCAGGGGCAAGGGCTCCAAGGTAAGGGAACTGACCAATTTTGAGAAGTGGCGTATCGAGACCTAGGCGAAAATCATCATGCTCTGGGTCAACAAAGTGCGGGTCACCGGTCATATCTGACCGGGCTTTGAGTTCAGGAGCTGGTTGGTTGGGAGTCCCCACACGCAGATAATCGCCATCTGTATTGTAGAACGCGTTGAACGAGCTAGTGGTCTGGCTTGTTGCGGCGATCACAAAACCCACTCGATTCAGCCCGACCACATTGCCGCTGACATCGCTCTGGGATTGCCCGAGAAACGCCGCGCCGCCACCATTCTTGACCAGGGTATTACTCACAATCACGGCGCGGGCATGGCCGCTGACGACCACCGCTTCAAAAAGACTCTGCCTAATCACGTTCCGCTCCAACCGTACGTTCGATTTGCCGGCAATCGAAACGCCATGGTCGTTATCATGGATCACATTCCCTATCAGGACGGCGTCTGAGTCGGCAAACTGAACACCGGTCGTCTCGCTTCCTCCGATGATACAATCTTCTATCCGCACATCGTGAACTTGCTGACTGAACAACATCCCATTGATCTTGATTCGGCGGAGAGTAATCCCCTGCCCATTGAAAAGACCAACGGCATGCCCCCCGCTGTCATTGATGGTCATATCGCTGATTTCAATATCCGTCGCCCCATAGGGCCACTTGCCCACATGAAGAGCGCCCACCACGATCTCGCGCCCTAGAATCGTCACCTGATCCACGCCGGCCCCGACGAACTTGATCTTCTCTTTGCTGTGAATAGTCACATCCTGAGGATAGCGGCCCGGCTTGACGAAGACGGTATCGCCTTTCTTCGCGGCATCGACCGCTTCCTGAAGAGAGACATAGTCCCCGGTTCCATCCAGCGCAACCACAAGGGTCCGAGGGCCTGGCAGTGGGCCCTCATCAGCCCACACCAGGCCGAAACCCCAGAGCTCAAGCACTGCGATGAAGACGAAACACATACATCGCTTCATGCAGGAACTCATACAAGCCTCCCAAGTCCGAAGTCAATCAAGCCCACATTATTCACGAAGACTTCTACTGCAACCGCCGATACACCGCTGCGACAAGCCTGACGGCGGGCGGGCTCGCCGCTCAGTCGGTCGACATACTGTTTCAAGTATGCCTCCCTCCTTCACGGCTCCGCACGCCCGTCTCGCCTGGCATCTCGGCGGTTTCGTCACGAACTCTCGCGAATAATGCAGGCTAGCTGATTGTGAGGTGAGAACTCGCGTGCTATGCTCCACACCATGATTCTGGTCGGCCTCACAGGCGGCGTCGCCACTGGCAAGAGCACCGTTGCCAAGATGTTCAAGCAATGCGGCGCGATCGTCATCGATGCCGACGAACTAGCCCATGAAGTCGTCAAGCCAGGCAAACCGGCTTGGCGAGAGATCGTCGCACTCTTTGGAAAAGCCGTGCTCAATCAGGACCGCTCACTCAACCGACAGGCTCTCGGAAACATCATCTTCGGCAATCCCAAAAAGCGCCGGCAACTCGAACACATCATCCACCCCCGCGTCGCACGCGAGCAGCAACGGCTCACAAGGCAAGCGGCTCGAAAGAACCCGAAAGCGGTCGTCATCTATGACGTGCCGCTCTTGTTCGAGGCTGGCATCGACGAACGAGTCGACCGGACAATCGTCGTCACAGCCAACCGGGAAACCCAAATCGCCCGATTGAAAACACGAAATAGCCTCTCCCGCACTGAAGCCATCCGGCGAATCCGAAGCCAAATGCCGCTGTCCAAGAAAATCCACCTGGCTGATATCGTGATCGATGGGACGCGGCCACCACGACAGGCTATGCAATCGATTCGACGCATCTACCTCGACCTCTTAAAATAGGAATGGTCTCACACCGAGGTCGGCCGCTCCTTCAATAGCAGTATCTCAAATGGTGCTAACCTGAAATGGCGGAAAGAATTCATTTCTATTAGAGGAAAAAGATTTGCCGAGGGATTTGAGCGTCACATACTCAAAAACCTATTTCTATTCCCGTCACCAGCCTGTCATTCTGAGCGAATTGACCGAACAAACCGTTACGGTTTCCGTGAAATACATCAAACCCCAACCATACTTTCATGTTATCCCGCAGTTCGTAACTCACTTTGGGCCGGACCAGTCCATCACCCTCATTTATATTACGCAGCCACAGGACTTCAGCTTCCAGGGTTTCATTCAGAAAATGCCTCCTGAACAATAAGGAGGTCGTCGTATCCAGTGTATCCCGTACAATGTCGTTCGTGGAATTGAGCAGCCAGCTTTGAAATAGCTGGCCACTCACCAGCGTATCCTGGAGGCCGGACCAATCCAGTCCCAGGACATATGCCATTTCGCCGCTTTTGGTGACACCACCGCTATCAGCCCGGTTCCGCGTCAGCAGAAATCGGTCGGTGTTGTAGACCACTTCACCACGTACGGTCAGATCACCAAAGGCATTGCTGAAGGAACCTCCGAAAAGATGATTGCGTTCATAACGCGGACTGACTGTGACGACGGCACCGCTTGGAGTAATAGACAAAGACTGAAAAAAGACGGGAAAATCAGCATAATGATAGAGGTAGTTAAGTGTAAGATCCCATCCATGCCAAAAGGTGGACAGCCGCATGCCGACATCGGAATCAGTCAAGATATTCTTCGGACGTTCAATGGAGCGAAAATCCACAGCAACCCCCGGCGGCGCTTGGGGGACTACCAGCGGCGAGGTAAAGGCAAAGGTTGCACCTGATTCCGGAAGTAGATGATAGGTGCGGTCCGGGATCCACAGAAACTGCAAATTACTCTTACCAAGAGATATCTCCGCATTGACTGTCCAGAGCGGAATGCGGGAATCGTCGAAATTATCTAAAATGAATTCCCTGAAGTTTTGCGGATTGACGACATCAAGCAGCTTCAGGCCATCGGCCTTACCCCACACCACTTGTTGTTTGCCGAGAGTGAGATGGGCTTTCCCCAGTTGAGTACTAAGGTACAACTCCCGCAATTCCATATCGGTTCGGTCACCCAACAATACACGGCGTGAATTCGGAGCGATCTCCCTTTGCTCAGGTCGGCCAGGTTCCAGGTGGTCGAACCCCTCGGCATACAGCCGGGCAATAGCGGTGAATCGGGTGTCCTCACTGAATCGATACTCCAGTTGAGGATCGATGATGAATTCCAACTTACTGGCCCGATCACGAGTGATCCCATAGGCCCCTTCCGACTCAAGGATCGCGCTGACACGAAGATTGTTCGGCGTAGCCGATTTAGTATCCTCAGATGCCCCTGCAGCGAGCGCACTGGCGGCGATAAACCAGCCCGCCAGCGCCAGCATTCCGCAATGCTTCCATGAACGTGCCACGGGTCACTAAAACCCGCGCCGCAAGGCATCTTCAGTGAAAATTTCATCCTTGACGTTCCGGCCATAATCCACGTCTTTAAACGTAAATACGGTCTTATGTCCGGTCTTATGGTTTTCGCTGATTAACTGATGGGCAGTCCAGATGTCTTGAATAGGTTTAATGTCCTTAAACTGGCTGGTCTTCAAAGGATTACCCGCCACGTCCCAAAATTTCGCCTGACGCATCATCCAGATCTCGGCATCGACCCAGGATTGCACTTTACCGTAGCCCAACTCGTTGGCAGTTTTCTCATTCACGGGGATCTGCTCGACCAGAAAGCAGCGGTGGCCGTCAATCATCTCTTCCCCAAGAGTTTTCCAAGCGTAATCCTCGATCCCGACTTTGGTTTCTTTGCGAATATCCTCATAGGTAAAATCGGTGCCAAGGAAGTAATCGCCCCGGTCGGACGCTGAAATACGGCGAACCTTGCGGGCGGCGGGTAGATACAGCCATTGATCGTCATCACGATCCGCTTCGGGATAGTCGTAAGTTAAAAACGCTGTATCTTTAATATTGGCAGGACTCAGGTAAAAGATCACGACGCGCTTCTCCTTGCCGAAATACTTGCGGAAGCTTTTGGTTTCCCGCACCCGTTCGGTGCCGCCGCGATCCGTCATCGCCATTGTGACGAAGCGCGAAACCACTTCACCTTCATTACGGGCGTTGATACGGCGGGCAATCTCATCGCCCGCGGGCAGTGCTTCGGCTGCCGCGATAGACGCAAACAAAGGAAACAGTAGGAATAGCGCGATAAGTGTGTGTCGCATCTTCGGTTGCATCGGTATTACCTTCCTTTCTCAACAGTGGAGACGGAATAAGCCGGTTCCAGCGGCTTATTCTGGGCAACTTCCTCAGGTAGCGGCGCGAACCCGAGAAAGCGAGGGCGGAACAGCTTCGCCATCGCCGGCATGACCATGATGCTGGCCAAGAAACTCACCGTCATGGCCACTGTAACCAGGCCGCCGAAGCTGACCAGCGGCGGCACGACGCTGGTCATGAGGGTGCCGAACCCTAGGCCCATGGCCGCAAAGTTAAAAAACAGCGCCCGGCCGGTGGAGGGAAACAGTTGCGCCATGCGTTCTTCGAAGGTGCCCGTGCCGGATTGCATCAACTCCCGGATTCGTTGGGTGGTATGGACACCAAAATCAATTGCCAATCCCGTGGCAATGGCCGCAAACATGGAGGTGCCGACCGCGAGCCAGATACCGCCGAAGCCCATGACGCCATACACCAGCAATACGGAGGCGAACACCGGCACCAGGGTAAATAATCCAGCGCTGAACGAGCGCAACAGCCAGGCCGCCATCAGCCAGCTAATCACCAGCGCGATGCCTTCGCTGACAAAGTGTGTGGTGGCGATGGTCTTCAACCAATGGTGGTTGACGTTGACCCGTCCGCTTAAATGCGCGGTAATCTCGTTGGTATTGAAATGCTCAGCGAGATACTGATCGAGCTTCTCAATGACGATGCGGTTATTGGTGTAATAGGACGTATTGATGCTGGCGCGAATATTGGCGCGGCGGTAATCGTAATCGATCTCCTCCTCGAAATCGGTGGGATCGCCGGAGGCGGAATAGAGCAGAAAGAGTTGCGCGACAAGGTCCCGGTTATCGGGAATGCTATACGCGTCTTTGCGGTTTTCGTTGATGGAACGGTGCATCTGCTTAATGTAATCCACTACCGAGGTTGTACCGCCCACACCCGGCAAGGTCTCGACAAACCGCTGCAAGGCATCCATACGGCGGAGATAATCCGGGTTAAACAGACCCTCATGCGTCTGGGTCTCCACCACGATATCCAAGTAATTGGTGCCGTCCATCACCTGATTGATGGCCTTGTCGGCGTGATAAATCGGTTCGCCCTGCTGGAAGTTTTCAATCAATGCTTCGTCGATAATCAATCGGGACGCCCCCATCCCACTGATGATGATGATCATGAATGTCACGGTCAGGATGAGCCGGGGACGCCGGATCGAAAAATTCCCCAATGCCACCACGGCGCGCCCATAGCGGTCGGTCGTATTGCCACCTCTGATCGCGGGCGACGGTTTGAATTTCACCAGCATCAACGCCGCAGGAATAAACATCATGCCATACAGCCAGGCGGCCGTGACCCCAATAGCGGCGAACAGACCGAAATACTGCATCGGCGGCATACCGCCGGACAAATAGAGGGATATAAAACCCACGACTGTGGTGAGGATGGTGTTGGTAAGTGGTTTCCAGGTCTCGATCATGGTGCGCACGATGATGTCCCGGTGGCTGAGATCGGGGTGAGCGCGGCCAATCTCGTAATAATGAGTGAAAATGTGAATGGGTTCCGCGACCGCCATCCCAATAAGGATAGAGGCGAGCCCGTTGGTGATCACGTAAAAAGAGATGCCGCCCGCCGCCATCGTCCCAAAGGCGGCGGCGACCGTGGCCAGCACCACCACATTCGGCAGCAGCGTACCCCAGACGGTGCGAAACGCAATAAACAGCACCAGGGTAATAACAATGGCCACAATGGGATTGAGCCGCGTGGCGTCCCGGTCAATGTAATTATAGAGATACCCAGAGATCGCGCCTTCACCGGCAACGTGCAACTCCACACCGGGGATCTGGGGAGCTTCTTTGACTAATGCCATGAACGCGTTGTATGTCGTTTCGCTTTTTATCTCATCGAGGATCTCGGCGACGATCAGCGTGGCCGTCGAATCACGCGCCACCAGACTGCCCTGATACAGCGGAAAATCAGCAATCGCGGCACGAATGACATTCGCTTGTGCCTGCGTGGCAGGCGGCGGATCGAAGAACTTGCTGACTTGCATGCCATCGACGGTGCCGACAATATTGCTCTCCGTCGCCAGACTCACGACCCCATCGGGATCGACATTTGAGATTTTTTTGACTCGATCCGTCAGCCATTGCACTAATCGCAAGGTTTCGGGATTGAACACACCGGTTGGTCCATGATTGATGATGGCAATCACAAACGGATCAGACAAACCAAAAACTTTCTTCACCTGATCCCGATACACACGGGCGGGATTATCCTTGGCGATAAAGGCATCCGAGGAGGTATCCTTGGTCAGGCCAGGAATAAACGCTGCCGCACTGAGCATCAGCAAAACTCCCGCTACCACCAAAGCTTTTGGATGATCAGTGACCCACCCAAAGAACTTACTCGCCCTGTCGGAACGTATTGGCTCGCTCATGACACTCCCTCCTTATGGTGTATATGCACGTATCTGCCGATGCATTTTCTCTGTTTCATTATTGGCCCTCGCTATGCGACTGAAAGAAACTGCCTGGGAAAGCCGTCCCACTACTCACAAGGAGACGCTAGCAACCCAATCGTTTCCACCATCACTCACTCATCGCCTCATACAGTGCATCTACACGTATTCACGCCAAAATAAAGCTCCCGCCATTACCACTGTGGGTCCCCATGTGGAGGCAAAGAAATCCGGAAGCTTTCATTGTCATCTTCAACGATTGCAATTGTCTACCTGGTTAATGTTCTGATCGCAGCCAATTCTTTAAGCAAGCCCTTGAAGCGCGATGGTCCCAAACCATTCACAACTAGCTGTTGTGCTTGCTCCCAAAAAGGCAGTGCCTTCACCAACATGTCCTGGCCTGCACCGGTTAATTTTACCGACTTGGTTCGTCCATCCTTCCCCTGATCAACCACAACGTACCCTCGACCGACTAATGTTTTAAGATTACGCGTCAATGTGGTCCGATCCACATCAAGCTTCTCGGCTATCTCAGTAATCGGTAACTCTCCCGCATGATGCAGGACCGACAACAAAGAAAACTGCGTACCTTGTATTCCAATGGGCTGAAGTACTGCATCGTAAAATCGAGTGACCACCCGGGCTGACTTGCGCAGGTTAAAACATACGCACTGAGGACACTGGCTAAGCGCGTGAGCGTGTTGTGATTCCATATGAGTGCATATACACCTAATGCCACTCTATGTCAAGCCTCTCTCTATGGTGCGCCGCCTGGCCGATATCGTGATCGATGGGACGCGACCATGGCAAGACACCATGAAGGCCTTTCGAGCCACATATCATAACCTCCTACAGCAAGAGTAACCCGCATGATTCATGAACCCTTCTGTGGCACTCGCCAATCCGCTGTCCCGACGAACCTTCGACCTGTGGGCTCGCCCCTCTCACAGTTCGAAGAAGATAAAACCTCACTTCCAAATACTCCACGATAGGTTTTTCTTTCTTTCTGCGTTATCATTGCCCCATGCCGATTGATCCAGACGACCCGCCCATTTGGCTCCGCAAGCTGCATGTGACTGCGGCTCAGATCGACCCCAGCGATTACCCCGCAACTCCGGCTGAGGGAATCCTGCAAGTCTGCCGGCTTTCCGATGCACAGCTCGCCCTGATAAAGGCCTTTAGGAAATCGCTTGGATTAGAACGAGAGTCATTGAGCAGGTGAACGGCGCCAATTGATCCGACAGGCCTGCAACCATGCCCCCATCAAAAGATCACGAATTCGGTTATCTGGAGGTGCTGAGTGCTGCGATCGAGGCACTGTCCTCTCCCCCGCTCCCCTATTGTTTAATTGGCGCATTGGCCTTGGGCGCCTATGGCCGCCCTCGTGCCACCCATGACGTTGATTTGTTGATTTTGACTGACAACGCCACGTCTCATTCATACCTCGATCCCTTACGTACCAAAGGATTCGCTGTCGCATCCGACTGGCATGAGGCCAATCCGATGGCACGAGATGTTGTCATGCGGTTGAAACATACATCGGCACCGGACTTTCCACTCGACCTGAATTTCGCCATATCGGACCTTCACAAGAACACCGTGGCGCGGCGAAAATCTATCGATCTTCACGGCACACAGGTGTCTGTTAGTTCCGCGGAAGACTTGATTCTTCTCAAACTATCAGCAAGCCGCCCCCGGGACTTCGACGATGTCATGGGTATTGTTGGCAATGCTGTCGCATCCCTCGACCTCGATTATCTCTGGTCGTGGGCCGAGCGATTGGGTTTGCAGAGCGAACTCCACTATGTGCTGATTTCCGCAAAACGGGAGTAGCCTCCTACCGTCTCCTTCCCTCGCTGTGTTACAGTCCCTGCATGCGCAACGTCGTCATTATCGGCTCGGGACCGGCGGGACTCACCGCAGCAGTCTATGCAGCACGAGCGAATCTTTCTCCACTGCTGATTGAAGGCTGGCAGTCGGGAGGCCAACTCACCACAACCACGGAAGTCGAAAACTATCCTGGTTTTGCCAAGGGCATCATGGGGCCGGAGCTCATGAAGGAAATGCGGGCTCAAGCGGAACGGTTCGGCACGGAGTTTTTGACCGGTGAGGTCACAGCCATAGATATTAAGCAGCGCCCCTTTACCATCACCGTTGACGCCGAACAGACCATCCATGCGAAGACCGTCATCATCGCCACCGGCGCATCGGCCATTCAGATCGGAGTGAAGAACGAGGCGCGCCTCACGGGGCACGGTGTCTCGACCTGCGCCACCTGCGACGGGTTCTTCTTCAAGGGAAAGGAACTGATTGTCGTCGGCGGCGGCGACAGTGCGATGGAGGAAGCGACCTTCCTGACTAAGTTCGCGACGAAGGTCTCGATCATCCACCGACGCGACAAGCTACGGGCCTCCAAAATCATGCAAGACCGCGCGGTGAAGAACGAAAAGATCACGTTCGTCTGGAATTCCGTCGTCGAAGACATCCTCGGCAATGACGTGGTGACCGGCGCCCGCCTCAAGAATCTCGTAACCGGCAAAACGACGGACCTGCCCTGCGCCGGTGTCTTTGTCGCGATTGGGCACCGCCCCAACACCAATCTCTTTGCAGGCCAGATCTCGAAGGATGAGAAAGGCTATATTCGAACGGAGAAGGGAACTGTTACTAGTGTCCCCGGGGTGTTTGCCGCAGGCGATGTGCAGGACTCGGTCTATCGTCAGGCGGTCACTGCAGCTGGCTCAGGATGTATGGCCGCCATCGACGCCGAACGATTCTTGGAGTCAGGTGAGAAGTAAAAGGTGAAAGGTAAAACGTTCGCAGCAGGAACCGGGGCGTGAACAAACCTCACAAAAAGCTCAATGCCTGGACCGACGCGGTCGATTTTGCTCAACAGATATATCGGGTCACTGAAAGATTTCCGCCAAATGAACAATTCGGCCTTACAAGCCAAATACGGCGAGCAGCCGTTAGCATCCCCAGTAACATTGCCGAAGGAGCTGCGCGGCAAACAAAAAAGGAATTCATTCAGTTCCTCCATATCTCGAAAGGCTCATTAAGTGAACTGGATACTCAACTCGAGATCGCCAGGCGACTTGAGTACCTCGGACAAGTCGAGTGGGAAGCGCTCAACGAACGGCTTGAGCGGGTGGACAGAATGTTGAGCGGACTCATTCGCCATTTGCGAGCCAAACATTGAGTCTCATGTATTGTCTTTACCTCGTATCTTTGCCGTTTCACCTTTCACCTTTCACCTTTCACCTCTCACACCCATGAGATGCGCGATCGTCCACTACCACGAACTCGCCCTCAAAGGCCGCAACCGGGACTATTTCGAGGAGCGGCTCGTACGCAATATCCAATGGACCCTGAAAGACCTCGGTGTCAGACGCGTCGAGAATCTTCGCAGCCGGATTCGCGTCATCCTACCAGACCAGGTTCCGGACCAGATTATTAAGGAGCGCCTCACACGAGTCTTCGGGATCGCCAATTTTTCGCTGGCCCACGGGTTGCCGCTTAATTTAGCCCATCCAGATATTGGAGCGCTCAGCAAGGCGGTCATCGACTCGCTCCAATCGGAATCGTTCTCCACCTTTCGCGTCTCGGCGAAACGAGCCGACAAACGATTGACGCTGACCTCCATGGAGGTCGCGCGAGATGTCGGCGCTGCCATCTGTGAAGGGACGGGCAAAAAAGTAAGTCTGAAAGATCCAGACCTCACCGTCTATCTGGAACTCCTCTCCAAAGAGGTCTACTACGCGATTGAAAAAGTTCAGGGGCCGGGCGGCATGCCGGTGGGCGTCAGTGGGAAAGTCGCCTGCATGATCTCCGGAGGGATCGATTCGCCGGTCGCCGCCTATCGCATGATGAAGCGCGGATGCCGAGCCCTCTTCGTCCACTTCTCAGGCCGACCACTCGTGAGCCGCGCCTCGGAAGAAAAAGTGCGCGAACTCGTGCAACTCCTCACAATCCATCAATACACATCGACGCTCTATGTGATTCCGTTCGGCGAGATTCAACGCGACATTGTGGCAAACGCGCCGGCTCCATTTCGCGTAGTCCTTTACCGGCGTGTGATGATCCGCATTGCTCAGGAACTTGCCAAACGCGAGCACTGTTGGGGACTCGTCACAGGCGACAGCTTGGGGCAAGTTGCCTCGCAAACACCGGAGAACTTGACGGTCATTGAAGAGGCGGCAGAGTTGCCGCTCCTACGCCCGCTCATCGGCATGGACAAGGTGGAAATTACCGACCAGGCTCAACAGATCGGCAGCTTCGCCATATCGATCGAGCCGGATCAAGACTGCTGCTCGCTCTTCACCCCACCACACCCCAGCACGAAAACAAGGCTCGACGACATTCAAAAGATCGAACGGATGTTCGATATCGGCGCGCTGGTGAAGCAAGGTCTCGACAAGGCTGAGCTGTCCCAATTCACATTTCCTCAGTAGCAGGATGCTCTCAGAGCCGTGAAAAGTAAGACGTGAAAGGTGAAACGTCGAACTGCAGCCTGCGCTCTCTCCGAACCCTTTCACCTTTGACGTTTCACGGATCGCCTACCCATTACTGTGATCGCCCCGACTGCAGCGGCTGCTGCGCGAGCGCCTTGTCTCGCATGATGCGAAAATGCGATTCCAAATCTCGCCGCATCGCCACAACAACCATCCAGTCCGGCAGAATTGTGTCGATCTCGACCATGAGTTCAAACTCAGCCTTCGTGTGAGTTCCACCATCGACGGGAATAAGTTTCCACACCCGGTGGTACTGTTTGAAATCGCCCCCCTTCAATTCAGTCAGAAACTCTCCGGTCGGCAGGGTCCTCGTCTCGCTCAAGAGTCGCCGCTCTCCCGGAAGGACGGCATGGTCGATTCGAATATCTGTAAATACCTTGCCGTCTTGCTCCCGTATTTCTGCCATCCGCATCCGCATATCGAAGAGCTCAGGCCAACGGGCATAGTCAGTCAGCATCCGTTGAATGATCGCCGGTTCTACTGGAAAGAGAATCGTGGCCATCGCTCGCATGCCACCGGTAGATTCCGTCCGAACATCCAGCACCACTGGTTCAGCCGCACGGCTCCACCCAGACCAGCTGAGTGTGAGACAGCCCACGATGATCAATACACGCCACAACATGACGCAAGTATATAGCAGGTTGTTGAAATAGCCCGCCAGCATCGTTCTCGCATCGCTCAGAGGCTCAACGTACCGAAGCGTACGCCTCCGCCTCTTCGCTCGCTGCGGCCTTGCTGGACGGTCTATTTGAACAACCTACAGGCTTGGTTGGAGCCGCGATGGACTTTCTACAGCCCTCTGTATCTTTGTGCCAGAATGAATTTTCAACATCCTGATAGACCAGTCGAAAGCCACGCGAGCACTAACCGCGATCTGTGAGACGTGAGAGGTAAAAAGTAAAAGGGTTCGGAGCATGAGCACTCGGCAGTACTACATTTTACATTTCACCTTTTACCTTTCACGGTTCTTGTGAGCGACTTTTTCAGCAGTCTGCGAAACAGCTCTGTGCTAGGATGCCACCTGATGAAACGCTGGCCCTTCCTGTTGCTCATATTCGTCGGCTTGTGGAGTTTTTCAGAAGAGGCTCATGCGCAGCCCATGGACGATTCATACGCCACGGCAGAACAGTCTTGTAGTTTTGGCATGGCGAAGGGAGAAGCTTCACAGAGCTGTCACGTCCCTTTCCCCACAAGCTGCCTCGTGGCCCATATCCCTGGAACCGACAAGCCCTGGACGACGATCTCCAAAGGCGGAAATACGTTCTGCCGATTCGATGAAAAGGCCACAGATTGGAAAACACACATCACCGGCTCCTGCACCCACTGTAAATCCGATCATTGTTCGGTCCAGTTCTCTGTCCGCTTTGACTGCTCCCAACAAGCTCACTAACAGGATGCTGAAAAAGTCCGCCAGCTTTGTTCTCGTGTCGCTCAGAGGCTCAACGTACCGAAGCGTACGCCTCACCTCTTCGCTCACTGCGGCCGCGCTGAACGGCCTTTTTGAGCATCCTGCGTGGCATTCTCCCATTGTTCCAGGCATGCGAACCCTAAGCAGTTCTGGCATACCACTTATTTTCTCACACTTTGCTGGCCATGCTGCTTGCTGAGACGATCAAACGCGAAGCTCTCGCCCTTGGTTTCGACGCTGTTGGCATCAGTCGGGTCGCTGAAAGTAGTCAGCCGTCAGCTATCAACCATCAGCCGGACTCTTCCATTCCAGACCCCCATCACTTACTCAACCGTCTCGCAGAATGGCTCCAGCGAGGGTATCACGGCACGATGGCCTGGATGACTCGCGACCCTGCTCGTCGAAGTAATCCGCAACATGTTCTGCCGGGATGCCGATCGATGATCTCGGTCGGGATGAACTACTACACAGACAATCGTGCAAACGAGCAGCCTGGTATGGGCCGCATTGCCCGTTACGCATGGGGCAAGGATTACCATACGATGATGAGCCAGCGACTCGCGCAACTCGAAGCGAAGATCGCAGCCCTGGCGCCGGATGTATCGACCAAAGCTTACGTCGATACCGGCCCGATTATGGAAAAGGCCTGGGCGCAGCGGGCCGGCCTCGGTTGGATCGGGAAACATTCCAATCTCGTCTCGGCAGAAAGTGGATCCTGGCTCCTGCTCGGAGAGATTCTGACGACCCTGGATCTGACACCGGATGAACCGGGCACAGATCTGTGCGGAAGTTGCACCCTCTGTATCCAAGCCTGCCCGACCGGCGCCATTGTCGAACCCTATGTCGTCGATGCCCGACTCTGCATCTCGTACTTGACCATTGAACTGCGCGGAGGCCGAGAAGTGATCTCCGACGAGCTTGCCTCTCAGATGGGTAATCGCATTTTCGGCTGCGACGATTGCCTAGACGTCTGTCCGTTCAATTTAAGAGCAGATGCGACACACGAACCAGCCTTTACCCCCACACCCTTGCCCCTCGCTCCCAGCCTCCAGACACTCTCTCAGATCAGCCAAGAAAGTTTTTCTGCCACATTCAAAGAAAGTCCCCTCAAACGAGCCAAACTGAGCGGGCTCCTTCGCAACGTAGGAATTGCACAGGAGAACCACAGACGGCAAACTGGGAGCCGAGCCTCTTAAACACCCTTTTTGCGCCCTCTTTTTTCTTGGCTGGAAGAGGAGTAGGCTATTTCCAGTATTTAGCAGGGAAACCCGAATCCATGCATCCTCCGGTCCTACTGCTTATCTCGGTCGATCCTCACGCCAAACCATTACTCGAACAAGCTCTCGTCGATCGACAGGCCGCCATCCTGACTGCTACGACAACCGAAGAAAGCCTGCGCATCCTGAAAGACCGAGCAGACCTCGCACTCGTCGTCTGTGACGAGAGCCAAGGACGGATTGCAAGCCAGATGATCCTGTCTCAGGCCAGACGCATTGCTCAGAATCTTCCCGTGATCATCCTTGGAACAGACGGGTCCGCAAAAGCTGCGGTCGAAGCATTGCACCGTGGCGCCACCGACTATCTCGCACAACCAGTCACGGCGAAAGATCTTCAGACTGCCATCAATAAGACCCACGTCTTCGAAACGCCAGTGCTCCAAGCGTCGGGGGAGGATTCCTCCGCGTTCGATCAAGTCGTCAGCCGGTCGCCTCAAATGAAACTGCTGAAACATCTGGCAGTTGAAGTTGCTCAAACCGATGCAACGACCATCCTGATCACCGGCGAAAGCGGCACCGGCAAAGAACTCTTTGCCCAGGGCATCCATGCAGCAGGCCCCCGGTCCAAGGGCCCCTTCGTGGCCCTCAATTGTGCCGGCATCCCCGAACACCTTCTCGAATCCGAATTGTTCGGCTATCAGCGCGGCGCCTTCACCGATGCGAAACAGACCAAACCAGGACGATTCCAACAAGCGGAGGGCGGCACACTCTTCCTCGACGAAATCGGTGAGATGAGTCCGTCTGCACAGGCGAAACTCTTGCGCGTCATCGAGAATCACCAGGTCGATCCGCTAGGCGACACGCACAGCATCCACGTCGACATTCGCGTAATCGCCGCCACGAATGAAGACTTGCCGGCGCAGATCAAAGCCGGGCGCTTCCGATTGGACCTCTATTATCGACTGAACGTCTACCAGCTGCGCATCCCGCCGCTCCGCGAGCGACCAGAAGATATCGAGCCAATTCTGACATCATTCCTGGAAACCGCCCGCCGGGATCATGGTTGTCGCATCATAGGCATCACCCCAGCCGCGCTGGCTCTCTTGCAAGGCCACGACTGGCCCGGCAACGTGCGGGAGCTGCACAACGTGGTTGAAGGGCTCACCATCACATGTAAAGACGAGATGATACGACCAGACCACCTGCCTGTTTCTCTCCGAGATGCCCAATCGGCAGGACAGAACGGAAACACCGAGACGGCCTCGCTCCTAGCCTACGGCCTCTCGGTTGACGAGATGGAAAAGAAGATGCTGCAGGAAGCCCTACAGCGCACAGGCGGCAATATCTCCGAAGCCAGCCGACTCCTCAAGATCACCCGCAATACGCTCCGATATCGCATGACGAAGTACCACCTCTAGCAGGCTGTTGAAAAAGGAAGGAAAGGGTAGCCTGGTCGTCCTCCTGCTCGCGGAACGCGCACGATAAGAATGTGCTCGTTCGACGCGCGCATTCGAGGATCGACCAGGCCACCCTTTTGAGAGCGAGCAAGAAAATGCTGCGGCCGCGTTGGATGGCCTGTTTGAGCATCATCTCCGGAATCTCTCCGCTTCGCCTCACCCTCCTTGGCTACCTCTTGCTAATGTCCTAAATTTGAGACATACTGTGCCCGTGAAGTCGATCACGTTTCACCCCAAAGCGCTGGCATTCATTCGAGCCCAATCGCCAGCGATCAAGCAGGAGGTCGGCGAAGCACTCCGCGATGTTCAGAAAGGTATCAGTCTGGGCCTACCTCTCAGTAAACCGATGTCCACGGTGGCAACTGGTACGCACGAGCTCAGGGTAAGAAACCCAACGACAGCTGTACGGGTGTTCTACTTTGTAAAATTGGCTGACACGATCATGGTGTTTCACGGATTCCAGAAGAAGACCCAGAAGACGCCTGCACAGGAAATCACCGTCGGCCAACAGCGATTACAGGAGGTATTGCATGGCCATGTCTAAGATTCAAAAAAGTGTGACCATTCGGACAGCCGAAGAGCTGGGGCAGGCGTTAGGTTTGTCTGCAGCTGATACTGCTGAAATGGAATTCCGCTCAGATCTCACCGTCGCACTGGCGAAAATCATTCAAGCAGGACAGCTCACCCATGCCGAGATTGCAAAATGCGCCGGCACGTCGAGAACACGCGTAACCGCGATTGCGAACGGGAACACCCACGGCGTCTCAACCGACGTGCTCATCAGAGTCCTCGCCGCAACAGGCCATCGCGCTGAAGTACGAGTGAAGAAAGCTGTAGCTTGATCGGAAACAGCCTCTCTCTGCTTGATCTCGACACGCGTTCCTGCTGTCAAATCAAGCAACAACTCCGTGGGTTCCCACTATTGCATTACAAGACGCGACCCCATTTTTCTCTCTTGCTCGCGCAACGCGCGGCTTAAGAAAGCCCTCGTTGGACGCGCGCAGTGGAAGATCAATCAGCCCCCATCCCTGAAGAGACAACGAGCGAGCTTGGAAGGATCATTTATATCGTTCAACACGCGCAATCGAGGATCGACCAGACTACCCTCATGAATCATGCGGGCTAAGGTTTCGGAACGTCTAAATCTTTGCAGATCTTCTGAGCGAGGAAATCATTGATCTCTCGATGGCGGGGGGACGGTTGACGTTTTGCCGGCGGAACGGTTTACGTACACACTATGACTTCCACCTTCACGAAGGAGCTGGACACCGTAGCGTTCGAGATGCCGAATTAAATCGATCCGTTTCATGAAATGGAGGCGAGATGCTCCCGTATCACGGTCTTGCTCCCGAGAGATTCCTCCGCTAACGCACGGTTAGATTCCAATACCAGCTGGACGGCTTCTTGAAGATTGGTCCGGGCTTCATCGAGCGTGTTCCCCTGCGTGTTTGCGCCGGGCAACTCCTCGACAAACCCTATATACCCTTCTGGCACTTGCTGAAAAACGGCAGTCAACTGTTCCTTCATCGCTATAATCTCCTTACCTGCGCAGTATAGCAGAAAGAGTGGGCAGGCCAAATAGCCTCCTGTGCTCGTGCAACCGCGATTGCGAACGGGAACACTCACGGCGTCTCAACGGACGTACTCATCCGAGTGCTCGCCGCGACAGGCCATCACGCCGAGGTCTGAGTAAAGAAAGCTGCAGCTTGATCGGAAACAGACTCTCTCGGCTTGATCGTGACACGCGTTCCTGCTGTCAAGTCAAGCAACAACTCCGTGGGTTCCCACTATTGCATTACAAGACGCGACCCCATTCTTTCTCCGTGGAGGAAACTGATTAAACATGATCGGGCGTAATAGTTCTGCCACAGTTGAGCCACAGTCAGAAATGGAACGAGCAGGGTAGTTTCTTAATCTGGCTTAGATAGGGAGGGATGAGATTGTTGAGGTTTTCTCTTCCTCATGTTTTCGATTACCTCTGCCTTGTCCAGTCGTGGCAATTGCCGCGTATACGAATACTTCTTAACCAATTTCTCAATTCCTTCGCTCAATTGAGATGCAAAAATATAACGCTCCGCGTTAATTACCATTCTACGATTTGCCTCTTTTACAAAGGAAGAATCTGCCAATACAGCTTTTCGACGGTAGGTTCTGGAGAGATACAAACACACCTTCGGAGAAATAGGAAATGTAACTTGAGCGGTGGGGTGTCCGAATCCGCCTCCAAAGGCGAAGTTTTTGCCCTTTCCGAATCTCACAACGACAGGGAAATCAGATGTGATGAAGTTCCTTTCTTTTGGGGCAGAGCATAGGCACCAACACATCTTTTTCAGTTCATTGTTTATGGCGTCTGCGTATGCCAGTGGAGACAGAGTAGTGTATTTGGTATCGAATTTAATCGTGAAATTCTCATCAAAATTGAAGGCTAGTTTGCGAAAGTGCTCTTTAGTTATGCGTGGCGGTTCAGTTTCTTTAGCGAGAAACCACTGCCAAAACTTATCAAATCTGACATCGTCGCTTGCTATCGCCTTCGCCCTCTCAGCTCCGATGACTTCGGCCATTGCTTCAAAAAACTTAGCCGACTTCGGGTTGCGCAGATGAAGAAGAGCCAGAAAATAAGCAACTTCGCTGATTTCATCGACCTCTGGCCGCGCGCCGGGTTTCTGCCATTTCGCCAGGATCGGAGCGACGCCACTTTCCTGCTTACCAAAGGCAATCTCCAAGTCAGTCGAAGCTACTCCAGGTGCGGACACGGTATAGAGATTATTGATGTTGGCTGTGTTCTTAGGGGATTGCTTGCGCGGCTCCTCAGACTCTTTGTCATACGCCCAGAGCTTGGGAGTACGATCGCCTCGATGAATAACTGAGAACGATTTCAAATAGAACTCGGGAACGAAATGGTTATTTTTGTACTTCATGAGACTATTCGCGGAGAAGGCTCTGCTTCTCTGATGGCATGCAGCGGGATACTATCATGACCTCTGACAATCAGCGGATTGCATATTCACAGCCGCTCCCGAACTTCCTATTCTCATTCTGAGAAGAAAAAAGAAGAAAAAGAAGGGGTCAAGTCTCAATACTGTTAGTTTAACTGTTTCTTTGCCTGCGAATACCATTTCCGTTTTG
>NEWT02000035.1:323175-326914 GCA_002869925.2 Nitrospira sp. CG24A | reverse complement strand
CTGCGCGCGTCCAACGAGGGCCTTCTGAGGCCGCGCGTTGCGCGAGCACAGAAGATCATCAGCCTCCATCCCCTCCGCTGTTCTGCGAGCAAGCAGGAAGGTCTGGCCACTCCCTCCCATCCTGCGCCCTCACACAGCCTTGGCAGTTTTGAGACGCAGCTCCGCTTGCACTCGCTCAAGCACAAAGAGCTTCAGAAGCGTCTGGTAGGGGACATCGCGCTTGTTGGCCAACGTCTTGAGTTGATCCAAAAGAGATTTTGGGAGCCGGAGTGAAATCGTTTCCGTCGACGGTTTGAGTTTTGGGAAGATCATCCTGCGGCTTTTGGAATAATCGATATACTCCGTCGAGTCATGCGACGCCCAGAAAGCGGCCTCCTGCGCTTCACTCTTGAACGTCGGTCTTGATTTTAACTTGCTCATCGTATGTCCTCCGCTCCTTCGCGCTCATGTCTCTCGCCGAAATAACACGAATCCTTCGCTTGCGGATGGTAAAGACGAGAAAGAGTCGTCGTCCCACGTCGGTTTGCCCCAGCACGTAGTAGCGGGCTTCAATTGCAGAATGAGCTGAGTCTTCCGCCACGACCAGCGGAAGATTGAAGAACGCTTGCTCGCATTCCCACGGGGTAACGCGATGCTTCTCCCAATTCTTCGTAAGGTTGGCCTCATTCCAATCGAATCCCTCAACCCCGAGCAGTCTCTTCATCCATTTCCTTGTCTGTATACGATAACAATATACCGACCTGCCTCACCTCGTCAACACAACCCCCTTCAATCGACCCTTCCAAGCTCGCTTGCTTTTCCCCTCTGGGAAGGACACCCATGTTGGTCTACGTGCGGCCGTCGAACGAGGCGTACTCCCTCCACGCTCGCTTCCTGTTCTCTCCAAGGGGCGGCCTGGTCGATCCTCGAATGCGCGCGTCGAACGAGCACCTTCTGAGCGTGCGCGTTCCGCGAGCAGGAGGACGGCCAGGCTGCCCCGTCTCCCCCTTCTCAGGGCGCGCGTTCCGGGAGCACAGGACCAACGTGGGTGTCCTTCCCATCCCTTTCAGCGTGAGTGCTCCGCTCCCGGATTCACGATGATCGGCACATTCGACTTGTCCGGTACGATAATCGTCTTGGTGCTAGGGTTCTCGTACAGTTTGTACTTGAGATAGTCAGGCGTCAGCGTTTTTGTGATGATCTCCTGCGCCTGAGACTGGCCCTTGGCGCGGATACGCAGACTTTCACTCTCGCCCTCGGCACGAATCTGCAAGGCATCGCCCTCGCCTTTTGCTTGAATCCTGGCGATCTCAGCATTGCGTTGCGCAATCAGTACCTCAAATTCCTTTTGCTCCTTCTCCTGCTCCTTCGCCTGCTTCTGCTCAATGGATTTCAACACCATCTGGGGAAACTCGATCTCGGACAAGGCCACACTGTACACATCCAGATGCCGTCCCTTGAGCGACTCGACCATCACCGCTTCGATCTTGTTGCCGATTTCGCTGCTCCGTTCAGGAAGTGTGACCATCGTGTATTGGGCGACAACCCCTCGCACAGCCGACAGGAACTGCGGCCGCACGAGCTGCGCGTACCAGTTGTGCCCTACCTCCTGAGCGAGATAATAGATTTCCTCCCCAACCGGGCGCATCGTGATGGCCGCATGCAGCGTCACCGACAGATCGTCGGCAGTCAGCGCGTCGACCTTTTCCGTAAAGCTCTGGTACCGGACATCGTACTCAAACACATTGTTCCACGGCGCATGCGAATAAAACCCTTCTTTCAGCGACTCCTTCCCCAGCCCCGCCGTGAGCGGGTTCCAGCGCAGCCCTCGCTTCCCTTGATCGACGGTCGTCCCACAGCCGTACATCAACAACAGAACCGGAATCACCAGCACGATCCAGCGAGAACGAATTGAAGGCTTCATGGATCCTCCTCTGTGTATAGTAATGATCGGTCTAGCTTGTCCCTATGATTGCCACAGTCTCTTGGATTCACCGACGCTGCTGCCGCCTCGTTCGAGCGGACCCTGCGTAGGCTTCAGCCCGACGCTCCAGATCCTGAGCCGCGACGGCATAGTACTGCGAGAGCTGCTGAGCCCCACTCACCCAATCGGACTGAGGGCCAAAGAGCCGTTCATATCGGACCGCGCTCTCGGCAACCGCAGCAGCCTTCTCTTTCAGGACCATCGCCTCGGCTCGGTAGTTGCCGGCAATAGCCATCTGATCCTGCGATGAATCGACAGAGGTCGTGCCAAACGTCTCTACAGGCTGGGCGCAACCAGCTATGACAAGCACCCATAGTATGATCAACAGACCCCATCCCGCTTGGTGGGAATGTCGATGGTTCATCATATCCTCCTTGCACAGTTCAGCGCATGGCGTGGATCAGGGGAAACGCGAGAAAATCTGGGGTATCACCGTGACACGCCTATCCGCTGGCGGAGGCACGGTCGAATGTGAAATAGGCATTGACTGACTAGGGCCGCTCAAAAGAATTTCAAGGAACACCTTGGGCACTCCTGAAAAACTCGATGATCGCCTTGTTGCTCCCGGGCCATGTGGTGTGTGAACCCGTGCCTTCGCAGTACCGTGTGCTGGCGCTGTTCTTACACCCCCTATACGTTACACAACCATCTGCATCTTTAACAGGGGGGGTCGCATCGCAACCGTTACAGGCCGCCCACCACTGTATCGCCTCTTTCCCATAACCTGGAAACAGGCTGTCCTGGCTGCTGTGCAGAAGCATCACGGGAAGCGGATCAGGACATTGATAGGCTTTTAAGTCCTCACCCCTGATGCCCATGGCACTCGGAGCAATGGCCGCTGGAATATGTTTAGTGCCGTTGAGAAATGCGATGGCCATGGCCGTCGTCCCGCCGTCAGAATGGCCGGTGAGAAAAATCTGCTTTTTGTCGATGCACCATTTCTGTTCGATCAGTCCCGGGATCGCAGCAAGCTCCTCGATCGATTTAGGTGTCATCCTGCGATGGTCGGCATAGGCCACAACAAAACCTGCCGCCGTCGCTTCTTGCGTCAGATGCACAAAGCCTTCTGACTTATATCGATCGGTCCGCGCCGGCGCATAGACCATGAGTAGCGGATGGGCAATGCTTGCATTGTAGTTGACTGGCGTTTTGACCATGTAGCGGATGCCAGCCGATGTTTTTTCATCATCACTGACGCCTGTACGACCGGGTTTTATTCCTGGCTCGCACTGGCGCGCAACATTGCTGACGAGATACACAGCCTCACTCAGCACATTGGGAGGCTGCACAGTGTCAGCATCATTCATTCCAGCAAGTCGAATCTCACCCGCTTCAGAAAGACCGATGATCAAGAGGCTTACTGCAACGGCAATAATCGTTGGACAGGCAAGCGGCTTTTGTCCAAAGCGTATCCACTTCGATTTTTCAATCCCAACCACGACTAGGGCTGCTGAAAGGAACGCCAGGATACTGACAATCATGAAAAGCGACTCGTTCATCGATGTCACCTCGTATCGTTCACTGCGAGAAGATGAGGGGAAAGCCTGAAACTCTTCCATATAGGCATAGGTCTATATGGGCCAAGCAGTAAAAATATACCAAAACCTCAGGCTCGTTCACGAATAAAACAACACGGGCGACCCCGCACCAGAGTGGAGGTCGCCCGTGGATGACACTGAAAACGCTGCCGGGATGATTAGTATGGAATCACGTGCAAGCAATCCTTGCTCTCGTTGTTCCAGACCACATCGCACAGGTTCGACATGCGCGCCACAA
>NEWT02000035.1:252276-323075 GCA_002869925.2 Nitrospira sp. CG24A | reverse complement strand
GGGACGAAGACGAGCTGCTGAATTATCGGCATGGTGCCGAAAAATCAGCATTCACTTGGAACACTCGCAGGGGGCTGTACGGGAACCCAGATTAGTAGGGGCGAAGGATATCGAGGTCCTCGACTTGTTAGGCCTGAAAGGTTTCCCGTTCAGACCGGGACCGATAGAGAGGGTGGATGAATATATGATGTCCAAGAGAAAGACTTACGGTACCCGTGATAATCAGACTAGTGATTTCTGACGAGCATCGGATGTATCATTGATCTACTGTGATATGATCGAGATGCTTCCGCGTTCGTCGGCGGAGCGAGGCGCTCACTCGGCGATCCCCTATTGAAAACTCGCCGGAGTGTGGACGCTGCGCAAAGACAGAACGAAACCGGCCCCATATTCAGGAGAGCACACATGAAGACCAACCATCACAGTGAAACCGATCAGCGATCAGGCACGCTCGATGACCTCTCCTATACCGTTGAAGACCGTGCACGGGCCGAGACATTGCTTGCAGGAGAAAATCGCCTCCTCGAGATGCTTGCCACCGGATGTACGCTCTCAGAAATCCTCGATGCCTTGTGCCGACTCATTGAAAATATTGCGAGCGGATCTCTCTGTGGAATTGTGCTGGTCGATCCAATCAGCAATCGACTGAAGCACGGCGCCGCGCCCAGTCTTCCCCTCAGCTATAACGAGTCGATCCATGGCAGACCCGTGAATCAGTATTCGGGCCCCTGCGCCATGGCGGCATTTCTCAAAGAACAAGTGATTGCTGCAGATGTCGCGTCGGACACACGATGGGACACCTATGAATGGCGGACACTGGCAATGGCGCATGGACTGCGGGCTTGTTGGTCCACGCCGATACGGTCATCCGATGAAAAAGTATTGGGCACCTTCGCGATTTACTCGCACGAACCTGGTCGCCCTAGTGCATACCACCAACACCTCATCGGACAGATCACGCATCTGGCGACGGTCGCTATTGAGCATACGCATAGGGAGGAGAAGCTCCGCCAAGATGAACGGGAGCTGCGACGCATCACCGACGCAATCGCTCAACTCATTTGTGTCCTTGGACCCGATGGGAAAACTCTCTATGCGAATCGATTTGTGCTCGACTACAGCGGTCTGAGCTTGGAAGATGTCATGGCGGATGACTTTCGCGCACGTTTTTTTCACTCTGATGATATCGAGAGTTCACAGAACGAGCGCCGGCATGCGCTCGAACGCGAAGCCCCATTTGAATTGGAGCTACGCGCTCGCCGTAAGGATGGGCACTATCGGTGGCTTCTGATCCGTTATAATCCCTTGCAGGACGAAGAAGGACGAATCATTCGCTGGTACGCGACGGGAACCGACATCGATGATCGCAAACGGGCCGAAGAGAGGACTCAAAAAGAAAACTTGGCGTTGCGCGAAGAGATCGATCAGTCTTCGATGTTTGAGGAAATCGTCGGCTCGTCGGACGTCATCCGCAGCATCTTGACGCAAGTCGCCAAAGTCGCGCCGTCGGATTCCACCGTACTCGTGCTGGGAGAGACCGGGACAGGCAAGGAGCTGATTGCACGGGCCATTCACAAGCGCTCGAAGCGGTCATCCCGAGCGTTTATCACCGTCAATTGTGCGGCAATCCCGGCGTCACTCATTGCCTCCGAGCTGTTCGGACACGAGAAAGGCGCGTTTACGGGGGCGATGCAACGACGCCTCGGGCGATTTGAACTAGCCGATGGCGGGACGCTCTTCCTTGACGAAATCGGGGACCTCCCGACTGAAACCCAAATCGCTTTGCTGAGAGTGCTCCAAGAGGGAGAAATTGAACGGGTCGGCGGCAGCCAATCGATTTCCGTCAATGTGCGCGTGCTGGCCGCCACGAACCGCGATCTGAAGGCAGCCATGGCGACAGGCGCATTTCGCCAGGATCTCTTTTACAGGCTGAATGTCTTTCCAATCCAGGTCCCCCCGTTACGCGAACGGATAGACGACATCCCGTTACTCGTCACTTACCTGATTGAACGCTATGCGAAGAAGGCCGGGAAAAAAATCAAGAATATACAGAAAGAGACCTTGGAGCTGTTTCAGGCCTACGACTGGCCCGGCAACATTCGCGAACTGCAGAATGTCATCCAGCGAGCAATCGTGCTGTGCGAGAGCGAAACATTTTCCGTCGATGCAACCTGGTTGAAACGGGAAAAACACCGGCTGTCGGGCTCAGTGATTCCCCTAGGCGCCACACTGGCCGAGCATGAAAAGGACATCATTGAAGCGGCATTGGCGGATTGCGGGGGCCAGGTCAGCGGCCCGACTGGCGCCGCAGCCAAGCTCGGACTCCCGAGGCAGACGCTTGAATCGAAAATCACGGCTCTAGGAATTAACAAGCATCGCTTCAAGGCTCGACAAGCCGACTACGCACGATAAAGAGGCTGACCCCTGGTTGCGCGCCAACCCTAGGTGCCGGTCTCTCGTGAATCATTCCTTCCGGAGTAAGTTGTTTTTCTGACTTTGCCATTTCTCCGCCGCCTTCCACGCAATCGGTTCGTGATATTAACGCGTCTCCGGATATTTCTGCTCCGTTTGCCGATCATTCAGCAATTGCTGAAATTTCGGTAGCCGAAACCAGGCCAGGTGTCACTCTATCAAAGGCTTACATCTGGTCTCTTCATTGCATTACTTTTCATCCGAGTCGCAGGAATCGCACATGACAATATGAGCTGAAAGAAAACCACACCCTCAAGACGATGATTCGAATGAGCGGTCAACTACAATCGAAACATCTGGAGGCACGAGAAATAGCCCCGTGGGCCGAGGGTGCGCAAACGTGGCAACGCCTCGCGGTGACGTTCACAAAGACCGTCGCGAACCACACTGCCGATCAGGTCTTCTGCTGCGACGACGCATACAAGCAACGGCGTATGGACTATTCACCTGACGTAACGAAGAAACCGCCGGTCGCACACCACCCGCACAAGCACAAAACTTTCGACGGTTGTCGCATTTCCGACAAGACAGCTCGTGCACCTTCACGAAGACAGACGCGTCGCAACCCAGGGTTTCGCACCAATTACGATCGACTTGGCTGCCGTCACAGTCGATCGAATATAATTGCCGGTATGCAATTTGAGAGAAGGAGAAAGACATGGATTCAAGTCTAAAAAGTACCGCTCTGATAACAGGCGCTTCTTCCGGTATCGGCGCGATCTATGCCGATCGACTGGCCAATCGCGGGCATAATCTGATCCTCGTCGCCCGCAATCGAGAACGACTCGACTCGCTGGCGGCACGGATCACCAATGACACTGGCCGTTCCGTCGAGGTCATCGTTGCCGACTTGAACAACAGGGCGGATCTCGCTCGAGTCGAGCAGGTGCTGCGCACTGACGCCACAATCACCGTACTGGTCAACAACGCGGGCATCGCCATGTTTGGTGACCTGGCCAATGCCGATCCCGATCGTCTCGAGAGCATGATTCAGCTCAACGTGCTGGCGCCGACACTGCTGGCGCTAGCGGCGATTCCCGGATTTGTCGCGCGCGGCAGTGGCACCCTCATCAACATCAGCTCGGTCCTGGCACTCGCGCCGGAGAGGTTCAACGGCAGCTATAGCGGCACCAAGGCCTATCTGCTCAATCTGAGCTTGAGGTTGCAACAGGAAGTCGCGAGCAAGGGCGTTCATGTGCAGGTGGTGCTGCCGGGGGCGACCCGGACGGCGATTTGGGAAAAGGCCGGCATGGACATCGCGACCTTGCCGCCAAGCATGCTGATGGACGTGGACAAAATGGTAGACGCTGCGCTCGTCGGACTCGACCACGGCGAGAGCGTAACTATTCCTTCGCTACCAGAGATCGCCGACTGGGAGGCATATGAGGCGGCGCGGCAGAACATGATACCGAAGCTGTCACTCCGTTCTCCTGCAGTGCGCTACAGCGTTACTGCCGCTTAGGTTACGCCTACTCGCAGTGTCAATTGCAGATCAGTGCGTTAGCTTAACAGTTTGGTGAGGCGATCTGAAAAGCCACAAAAGGATGGTAGGCGTCGCGCTGGCCGAGCATGATAAGGACATCATTGAAGCGGCGTTGGCGGATTGCGGGGGCTAGGTCAGCGGCCCTACCGGCGCCGCTGCCGAACTGGACTCCCGAGGCAGACGCTTGAGTCGAAAATTACGGCTCTGGGAGTTAACAAACATCGGTTTAAGACTCGACAAGCCGACTACGCACGATAAAGAGACCGAACATTGGTTGGGCGCCATCTGCAAGAACCGGCCTCGCGTGAATCACTGCTTGTGTTTTAGACGACTCCTCTGACCCCGCACCCGCTCACTATCCTCCACACAACCCGACCAAGAATTGAAATTTCACCGGATACCTCTGCCTCGTTTGCCGATCATTCAGCAAATGCTGATACTTCGGCAGGCATCTCCACACCAAACACAAGCATCTCAACGGTTTATAGCTGGCCTCTTCATTGCACTATTTTTATATAGTCCAGGTTGCAGAGGTCGCAGATGACAATAAAATTTGAAAAAGAAACCCGCCGTCTCAAGACGATGATTTGTCTAAGCGGGCGGTTGCAAGCGAAACATCTGGAGGAATTGAAGACGCAAATGGAGGGCGCTCGGTCGCGGGTTACGCTGGACCTCAACGGAGTGACGCTTGTGGATGTCGAGATCATTCGATTTCTGAACGCCTGTGAAGAAGGCGGCGTCGAGCTCCTCAACTGCTGGCCCTACATACGAGAGTGGATGATCCGTGAGAAAGGCAGGGAAGGATAAGGTGGTGCAGTCCTGATAACCAAATCGACCCACACACAAGAGGAGGGAATTCCAATGTCAAATACTACTGTGCAAAAAAACGATCACACCATGAAGGGCGTCATTTTCATTATTCTTGGTGGTGTGCTTGTGATGTGCCTGGCACTGGCAACGGGCCTCCTCAGGCCCTAATGCCGAATGCTAATGCCATCTATAGTTTTTCAACAAGGAGTTCCCACCATGAAGGGGGTCATTTTCATCATTCTTGGTGCCGTGATTTTGATGTGTCTGGTGCTTGCATCTGGTTACTTCAAAGGCTGAGAAGAAAATCCTCAGCTTGGGCGGATGCCCAGATGTCCAGATTGCGTATCAAGATTCTGTCGCCTTAGCACGTCAGCAAGAAGCCCAAAGGGAACACGTCAAACAGGGGCGTAAGCGCAACAGCCCCAATCCTTCGATCCACCTAGGGTCGTGACACAGAAAGGAACTCATCGCGATGCCTGTGAATAAAAAAATCTCCGTTTCGGTCCTGTGCGCCTTTCTCACGATGGGGGCAGTCTTGTTCGTGCTCAATTTCATCACGCCCATGCAGATGCCTGACGAGCTTCCGTATAGCGAATTCAAGACGCTCCTGGCGGCCGGCAACGTGGAGGAAGTCACGGTCACACGTCAGTCATTGCTCGGGAAACTGAAGCCGGGAGAGAGATCCAAAGAGCCGAAGCTGTTCACAACTGTCCGGGTTGAAGATCCTGATTTAGTCAAGGAACTCAATGCGCGCAACGTCAAATTCACCGGCATGATTGAGAGTACGTTCTTGCGAGATATCATGTGGTGGGTCATTCCTGCGCTGCTCTTTGGCGGTATCTGGTTCTTTGTGATTCGGCGCCTCGGTCAGGGGCTTGGACAGGGTCAAAAAGGGTTCATGACCGTGGGGAAGTCGAAGGCGAAGATCTATGCGGAGAAGGATACGAAAGTGACCTTCGCCGATGTCGCCGGCGTGGAGGAGGCGAAGGAAGAACTGCGCGAAGTGATCGAGTTTCTGAAGACACCGGAACGGTTCACGCGTCTAGGAGCAAAGATTCCGAAAGGCATCTTACTCGTCGGCCCGCCTGGAACCGGCAAGACGCTCCTGGCCCGCGCCGTGGCCGGAGAAGCCGGGGTCACATTTTTCAGCATCAGCGGGTCCGAGTTTGTGGAAATGTTCGTGGGAGTGGGGGCCTCCCGCGTGCGGGATCTGTTCGAGCAGGCGAAGGTTAAAGCGCCTTGTATTATCTTCATCGATGAACTGGATGCGCTGGGAAAAGCCCGTGGGGCGGGGCCTATGGCGCATGAGGAGCGTGAGCAGACCTTGAATCAGTTGCTGGTCGAGATGGACGGCTTCGATCCCCGCATCGCCGTCATTCTGATGGCAGCCACCAATCGGCCTGAAATCCTGGACCCAGCGCTGTTGCGGCCAGGCCGGTTCGACAGGCAAGTCTTGGTTGATCGCCCGGACAAGATCGGCCGCCTGGCTATCTTGCGCGTCCATGCCAAGCGGGTGACCCTGGGTCCCGATGCAGACATCGAGGTGATCGCCGCGATGACCCCCGGGTTCTCCGGCGCCGACCTCGCGAATATCATCAATGAAGCGACGCTCTTGACGGTACGTCGGAATAAGGAACAGGTGGGTCTCTCGGAATTGCAAGAAGCGGTGGAGCGGGTCGTGGCGGGGTTGGAAAAGAAGAACCGGGTGCTCAACAAGATGGAGAAGGAACGCGTCGCCCATCATGAAGTGGGCCACGCCTTGGTGGCGCTGTCGTTTCCGGGAGCAGACCCGATCCAGAAGATCTCGATCATCCCCCGTGGGATTGCCGCACTGGGCTATACCCTTCAGCTCCCGACCGAGGATCGCTTCCTGATGGCCAAGACGGAGCTGGAGAACAAGATTGCCGTCCTCCTCGGAGGGCGAAGTGCGGAAGAATTGATCTTCGGTGAGGCCTCCACAGGGGCGCAGAACGACCTGGTCAGGGCCACGGACATTGCTAAGAGCATGGTCAAATCCTACGGAATGAGCGAGAAACTCGGCACCGTGACCCTTGATCGTGAACGCCAGCCTCTCATCATGCAGATTCAGGCGTCTCAGGAGAAAGGCGACTACTCGGAGGAGACCGCCCGCGAGATCGACTGTGAAGTGCGCCGTATCATTGATGAGCAATACGATCGCGTGAGATGGCTCTTAGCTGAAAAGAAGCGTGCACTCATAGAAGGAGCACAAGTCCTGCTCGAACGCGAGGTGATCAGTGGCAGTGAGCTGAGAGCCATCATGGACAATCATTGAGGTGCCGACGCAAGACCCCATCAAGGAAGGAGGTCTGTATGAGGTGCGCACGCTGTGGAGGTTTGACAGTGCTCGAAGAGTTTAAAGATTTTGGGCTCGAATCCTGTGGCAACGGATTTTGGGGGCGGCGTTGCGTCAACTGTGGCTCGATTGTCGATCTCGTGATTGCGGCGCATCAGGGCGTCGCGTTCCGCACAGCAGCATGTAATTCGATAGTAATACCCGTGGGCAGCTCCCTTCCCCTTAACTGGATCAAGCAGCGGGTCACCACGAGGTTCTAAGCAGGAGGGTCCGACACATGAATAGGCACATGACGCGAGTAAGTTTGATGGCACTCCTCCTTGTTGCCGCACTGTACCCTAGCGCAGCCGCGGCACATGAAGGAGCGGATTTGGAAGTAGATCCTTGCGTGCGCTGGGTCGGTGAGAGTGCGATACATCTCAGTTCCTACCAGCCGCAATATGAGCTGAGATCTCAGTACTGCACGGATATTCCCAAAACAGGCAAAACCTTCCTGGTGGTGGACCTCGTGGACCCGGCACTGCGTAGCGTGCCGGTCGGTATGCGGATCGTAAAGGGAAGCGGGAGTAATGAGGCAGAAGCACAGACGGTGGCAGACTGGAGTCCGAGTCACCATCCGACCGGAGTAGTCAGTGGCGAAACCAATCTGGATGAGGGTCTGTACAGAGTCATTATTACGACAGAGGGGCAGAAGCCATTGCGCTACCAATATCTCTTGCGTGTCCAGATGATTGATTATCAGAAATTGGTGAATTCCGTGGTAGTACCACTGCTCGGCCTGCTGCTCTTGGCCTGGCTCGGGTACAAGCTCGTACGGTCGAAGTGGTTGCGGAATCGGTGGGCAGGCGTCCGTTCGTAGGAAGCCAGACGTTCCGATCCATGCCCTGATCGTTCACAATTCCAGAGGGAGGCCCCTGACAATGTCTGTACAATTTCTAAAATCTGCAGGCCTGAGTGTCATGACATCGCTAACCGACCAGCCTTCAACAAAACAGCGCAGGATTCCCTGGTATGTCTATTTCCTCGGATCATCTATCTATACCGCACTTGGAGGGTGGCTCGCCTCGGAATCGTCTCCTCTGGCAATTATTTGCATCCTGAGTGCGCCGATTGGGTTTTTCTATGCCTGGAGAGCCTGGAAACAAGAGAAACGAGGCAAGGGGTAAAGTCTCACCCCTATGCGACAGCGAGCCCGACTATGGCGCGATGGACACAATCCACGCTTCGCATATGCCCGGTTGCTGAGCTGGAATCTCTAGAGAGCACTGGATCGAAGCAAAACGGCTAAATGGCTGACTGCTACGATCAGACAGGGAAGTCATGAATGAGGAGGAGGTCTGATGGCATCATTGATGGATACACTTGTCGACCGTCGGACCAACAACAATGCGGGTCTTCTATCGTTCTCCGCTCCGACCTATATGCAGGCTCGCCGTTTCTTCGGCAGCTTGGTACGCGCCATGTATCGACTCGAGGTGATCGGGGCCGATCGCCTCCCCGTCACCGGGCCTATGGTCATCGCACCGAATCATGACTCGGTGCTCGACGGGATCGTCCTAGGAGCAGCGATTTCGCGGGAACTGCGTTTCCTCGGAAAGGCGGAACTCTGGCAGTCCCGACTGCTTGGGTGGGTGCTTGACGGGCTTGGTGCAATTGGGATTACGCGTGGCTGCGGCGACCATCTCGCTCTTGCCCGGATGCGACATGCGCTCGAAGCAGGACAGGCAGTCGCAATTTTCCCGCAAGGCGCCATCTACGGCGACCGTGTGTGGCACCGAGGTGCCGCGCGCCTGGCGCTCGTGACGGGCGCGCCACTTGTGCCGGTCCGCCTCGTCGGCACAGCACGAGCCCTCTCGCGGGACAGAATCGGCTTCCCGCGGTTGCGCATCATTTTCGGAGAGCCGATCAAAGTCGCGCGGGCGCAGGAAGAACCGGTTGCGGCGACGAAGTTGACCGAGCGGTTACGCGCCGCGGTCGAATCGCTGGCTTAGTCGGCTTCTCCACCCTAGGACCGAAAAGAAGTGCCACGGAGGAGACACGATGTTTGTAAAAACCCTAGCGCAGACCAAAATGTGGGGGTTGTGGCAATATATGTTTGATCTCTGCAACGAGAGTTTTTCCTGCGTGCTCGGCTCGTTAGCGGCTATAGTCCTGGTTTTTTTGGCTACCGTATTGGGCTTGAATGCTATGATGACGCGCCGCAATAAAAGAGAATAGACATAATCTTCCGACTGCTTTGCAATCGATTCCCCATGACGTATCATCAGCCCGGGCGAGGCCGTCTAATTTCCTTCACCTCTTTTCAAGGGAGCGGCCAGATTGTTGTTCACTGCGCGCGTCCAACGAAGGCCTTCTGATTCTTCCTACCTATCTTCAAGGGAGTGGCCAGGGCTGCCCTCTACTGCGCGCAACTTTCTCACCCGCCCGCCCACTGGCACGCCGGGACGTGCCATTAGCCCAAGCGAACACATTCCGATCGTGCGCGTTCTGCGAGCAAGGAGGGTACCTGGCCGCTCCTTTCCCATCCTTCGGAGGCCGCGCGTTGCGCGAGCAAAGGGGATCAGCAGGCCCTCCTCTCATGACCTCAACTTCACAATCGTCACACCATCTCCACCTTCAGCCCGATCCCCCGCGCGGAACTCCGCCACATAGGGCGACTCTTTCAAATAGACTCGCAACGACGCTTTGAGTTTACCCGTGCCATGGCCATGGATAACGCGGAGAAACGGTACGCCAGCCATCGTCGCACGGTCCAGCGCCGCCACCACGTCATCCAAGGCCTCATCTGCCGCCTTCCCTCGCACATCCACGACCGTCTGTTCATCGAGCCCCAACCCACCTCCTGACGAAACCCGTCGAGGACTCGCTACTACTGGCGGTGGTGCTGCCTGACCTCGCGCGAGGCCAACGAGATTCGCCACGGTGGCCAGCAGTTCCCCCGCTCCCACCTTCACCCGCACGCGCTTCTTCCCTTGTGGCGCTTCAAGGAGTGTACCGGTCATGCCGAGCCCGCTGATCTCGACCTGATCCCCCACTCCCAACTGCTCAAGCGGAATCGGCGTGCCGGGCGGGACCAATTCGGCGCGTGTCTGAGCCTCGATGTCGAACAATCGTTGCTTCGCCGCTTTGGCTTTGATCAACTTCTGTTCGCCCTTGACGGCATCGACCGTGGCTTGTACTTCCGCCCGTGCACGACTGAACTGTTCACTGAGTTTTCGCTTGAGACCCTTCTGCGCTTCACGTTCCGTCTCTTCCAGGTGAGCCAAATGCGCCTTCGCCCGCTGTTCTGCCTGTTCCGCCTCCCGTCTGGCTTCAACAGCCTGACCCAAATCGTCGGTCAACTTCCGCTGCGTCGCTTGTAGGTCATGCAGCAGGGTTTCCATGGCCCGCTCGTCTTTATGGAGCTTTAGCCTCGCCTCATCCAGCAACGCTCGATCCATCCCCAATCGGCCGGCAATTTCCAGCGCGGACGACCCACCCGGTACCCCCATGAAGAGCCGATAGGTCGGCGAGAGCGTCGCCACGTCAAATTCGACGCTGGCATTCGCAAAGCCCGGCATCGTGTGGGCCAAGGCTTTCAGCGATCCATAGTGCGTCGTCGCGACGACTTTCATTCCCAGCGTGGCCAGTCGGCAGAGCAAGGCTTCGGCCAGGGCCGCTCCCTCAGTTGGATCGGTTGAGGTGACCGGTTCATCCAGAAGGACCAGCCATTGCCGCGGCTTGGGCTGTTCATCACCACGTGGCTGGCGGTCTGTTTCATCGAGCAGCTGAATCATTTGAGTCATGTGCGCAGAAAAGCTGGACAAATCGCGGGCTAAATCTTGGGCATCTCCTATGTCAGCATAGACGTCGGGAAAGAACGCCATCTCGGACTCTGCATCACAGGGTAGGGGCAATCCGGCCCGAACCATCAAGGCAAAGAGCCCCACGATCTTGAGGGTCACGGTCTTTCCGCCCGTATTGGGACCGGAAATGACAAGCACCTGAATCGATTCATCCAGAAGAATATCGTTGGCAACCACCTGTTCTTTCGACAACACAAGCAAGGGGTGTCTGGCCTGTAGAAGCCGAACGCGCCCTTCATCGTTGAGCCTAACTGGATGTGCCTTCAATTGACGGCCAAACGATGCCCGCGCCGCGATACCATCCAGCACAGCCAGCGCGTCGAGCCCTCCCAACATGACCTCAGATTGTGCGGCAACGAGGGCGGACAACTCACGGAGGATACGGCGCACCTCCCGTTCAATCTCAAGATCCGTCACCTTGATCGAATTATTCAGTTCCACCAATTCGCGCGGTTCGACAAACACGGTTGCCCCGCTCGCCGACACGTCATGGACAATCCCCGAGACACGCCCTTGCATATCTGCTTTCACCGGAATGACATAGCGACCCTCTCGTTGAGCGAAATACTTTTCTTGAATAATCTCCTCATAGCGACGTGAGTGCAGCATCTGGTCGACCTGGTGCCGCATCTCTTGTTTCAGCCTTTGTGCCTGATGGGTCACACGCCGTAACTCCGGCGTCGCTGACTCCTTGATCGAACCATCTGGGTGGATCGCTGCATCCAATGCGATTGTCAGAAGCCGCAGTGCGTCGACCGAGAGTAGGGGCGAGGCGGCAGATGTCAGTGCAGGGGCGTCCTGTTGATGCTGCCTCACAAAACGACTGTTCTCCTCCAGCAATTCCAACACCATCGCGCAATCCCGCAGCTCGTGAACCTCCAAGACCGCCCCCTTCTTCGCTCGGGCGAGCGGGTCACGAATATCAGGAAATGACAAGGCCGGCAGGACCTCACCAGAGGCTTGGATCTGGCCCATCTCTGTGGTTTCCTGCTGGCGCCGTTGCGCGTCATGCAGATCGTTCGCCAATTCGAGTGCTCGGCAGCGCGTCGCCCCCATTGTCGATCGGGCATGTCCGGCAAGGGCCTCAAGCAATCTGGGCCACTCCAGTACACCCGTGGTCTGTTCGAAGAGATTCACCGTCGCCTCATAGGAAGATAGCCGACACAACAATCGACAAACTCTAACGAACCCGGCAAGAACGACGCAAGGTACAGATTCATGGGCCCTCACCCATTCTGTCAACATCCGTTCGAGTGATAGAGGAAACTTCTGTGATCCAGGGCAGGGTTACCCGCCTTGGTATGGCTTGACAAGGCCCCAGGAGCGTCGATACTATCGGCCACATTCTGGCCGGTAGATTCAACCGGCCAATTTTTTCAAGGGAACTACTCGTCATGGCTATTCGGATCGGCATTAATGGATTTGGACGGATTGGACGGAATGTCCTGCGGGCATCGCTTGGTGACCCCGATCTCCACATTATCGCAGTCAACGATCTCACCGATGCGAAAACGCTCGCGTACCTCCTTAAGTACGACTCCGTACACGGGACGCTGCAGGGGAGCGTCGAGGCCAAAGGCGATCAAATCTTTGTCGATGGCAAACCTATTAAGGTGCTTGCGATCAAGGACCCGAAAGAGCTTCCCTGGAAGGAACTGGAGGTCGATATCGTCATCGAGTCGACCGGACGCTTTACCGATCGTGAAGGCGCGGCGAAGCACCTTGCTGCCGGAGCCAAGCACGTCATTATTTCCGCTCCGGCGAAGGACCCTGATGTCACCATCGTACTAGGCGTCAACGACGCGGCTTACGATCCGAGTGCACACCACATCATCTCCAACGCCTCTTGCACGACCAATTGTCTGGCGCCTGTCGCAAAAGTTCTGTTGGATAACTTTGGCATCAAGCACGGCGTCATGACCACGATCCATTCCTATACCAACGACCAGCAGCTGCTCGATCTACCCCATAAAGACCTGCGGCGCGGACGCGCGGCAGGCATGTCAATGATCCCGACCAGCACCGGCGCGGCGAAGGCGCTGCACTTGGTCCTACCACAACTCAAGGGCAAGATCGACGGTCTGGCCATCCGCGTCCCCACACCGAACGTCTCTCTGGTGGATCTGACGGTCGAAACCGAAAAGGATTGCGACGTGGCCTCCGTCAACGCGGCTTTCAAAAAAGCGGCAAACGGCCCGATGAAAAACATTCTCCTGTATTCCGAAGACCCGATCGTCTCGATCGACCAAAAGGGCGATTCGCATTCGGCCACATTCGATGCCCCGCTCACAATGGCCATCGATAAGCGGCTCGTGAAAGTCACAGCTTGGTATGACAACGAGTGGGGCTACTCATGCCGCGTACGGGATTTGATCAAGGTTATTGCGGCAAAATCGAAAGGACGCTGAGCACTATGGGTTCATGCCTGCCTCAGGGCAATGCGGTTCCCCATTGCTTCCCCTTTCCCGAAAAACGGATTTGATGGAGCCGTCATGAATCTGCGCAAACAAACCATCGATGATGTGGTGCTGCGAGACAAGCGTGTCATCATCCGAGCCGACTTCAACGTCCCATTGGACGATTCGCACCAAATCACCGACGACACCCGCATTCGCTCGACCTTGCTGACGATCAACCGTGCCGTCGACGACGGCGCCAAGGTCATCCTCTGTTCGCACCTCGGACGGCCGAAGGGAAAATTCGACCCCAGATATAGTCTAGCCCCTGTTGCAAAACGTCTGGGGCGATTGATGGGGAAAGACATTCTGTTTGCACCCGATTGCATCGGCCCGGTAGTGGAAGGGATGGTCGCCAAGATGAAGGCGGGCGACGTCCTGCTCCTTGAAAATCTCCGATTCCATAAGGGAGAAGAAGAGAACGACGACGGTTTTTCCAAAGCGCTGGCGGCCCTCGGCGATGTCTATATCAACGACGCATTCGGCGCCGCGCACCGAGCCCATGCTTCCACCGTCGGCATCACCAAATTCATTCCCGCTTCGGCCGCGGGCTTCCTCCTCAAAAAAGAGATCGAATACCTCGAAGGAGCTGTCGAAAACCCCGTGCGGCCCTTTGTCGCCATTCTCGGCGGAGCGAAAGTATCGGGGAAGATCGGCGTCATCGAGAATTTGGGCAAGCGCGTAGACAAAGTCATTATCGGCGGCGGCATGGCCTTTACCTTCCTCAAGGCAAAGGGGCTAGAGATCGGCAACTCCCTGGTCGAAAATGACATGTTAGATTTTGCCAAAGGCATTGAGGAGCATGCCTTTTCCCGCGGCGTAAAATTCTACCTGCCGGTCGATTGTGTCGTCGCAGTCAGCCGCGAGCCTGGGGCGGAATCGAAGATCGTTCCAGTCCAGGAGATTCCAAAAGACTGGTACGCGCTCGACATTGGCCCGGCCTCCGTCAAACTCTTCAACGAAGCCGTCCAGAACGCGAAGACGATTCTGTGGAACGGGCCGATGGGCGTATTTGAAATCGATGCCTATGCGCGAGGCACTCTGGCCATGGCTCACGCAATTGCCGATGCCTATGCCCTCACGATCGTCGGCGGCGGAGAAACAGCGCTGGCGGTGCATCGAGCGGGTGAATCGGAAAACATGTCGTTCATCTCAACCGGCGGCGGCGCCGCTCTGGAATTGCTGGAAGGCAAACAACTACCGGGCTTGACTGCTCTCCCCGATCGAGTGGCGTAACCGGCTCATCGTTGAGTGCCTCCCCTCTACCATCTTCGAATAACGAGACACCGGTGCGAAAACCCCTCATCGTCGGCAATTGGAAAATGAACAAGACCGCCTCGGAGGCCGCGGCATTTATTCGCGACCTTCGTGAACGAGTGCCTGCGTCGCCTCATGCCGATGTGGTTCTTGCGCCACCCTTTACGGCCCTCGAATCTGCCCGCAGCGCCTTAGGCTCTTCTTCCTGGATCAGCCTCGGCGCACAGAACGTACATTGGGAGCCGCAGGGAGCCTTCACCGGAGAAGTGTCTGCACCGATGTTGCGCGATCTTGGCTGCCGTTATGTCATCGTCGGCCACTCTGAGCGGCGCACGCTCTTCGGCGAACGGGATGAGCATGTTCAGAAGAAGGTCCGCGCGGCGCTGAAGCATGGGCTCTCTCCAATCCTGTGCGTAGGAGAATCATTAGCGGACCGTGAGGCAGGTCGAACGGAATCGGTCGTCACGGCTCAACTGAACGGTAGCCTGACAGGATTATCCGCACATGATCTGGCGACCATCACCATCGCCTACGAACCAGTCTGGGCCATCGGCACCGGACGCTCCGCCACGGTGGAACAAGCCGCGATCGTGCATCGTTCAATCCGGTTGTTCGTTGAAACCGGATGGAACAGCGACATCGCATCGGCCATGAGGATCCTGTACGGCGGAAGTGTCACGCCCCAGAATATTGCGTCGCTCCTTGCCTGCGACGCAATCGATGGAGCTTTGGTAGGAGGGGCTTGCCTCAATCTAGACTCGTTTGCTACAATTATTTCTTTTGCACAAATCCCGCGTGCCTAATTGATCGGAGTGCCATGTATATTGTCCTCATTATCATTCATGTCCTCGTCTGTTTTCTCATGGTCGGCGCCATCCTCTTGCAATCAGGGAAGGGCGCTGAAATCGGCGCGTCATTCGGGGGCTCGAGCCAGACCGTGTTCGGGAGCCGAGGGCCCGCAAATTTCTTGAGCAAATTCACGGTTGTCGTCGCGGCCATTTTCATGCTGACTTCGCTGAGTCTGGCTATGCTCGCCAAAGAACGGACGTTTTCTTCCACAGTCATTGATCTCAAAAAGAAAGAGACGTCTCAGCCAGCTACGACGCCTGCAGCCCCAGCAGCGGAGAGCCACACTCCTAGCGACTCTTCCTCCGGCAAGCACTAACAGGACATTGAAAATCATATCCTCATCGGTGGGAGCTGGATGATCCAGGTCGTTTAATTCAGCGCACTCACGAAACCTGCTATTTAGATCAAAGTAACCGGTCTGTGCTCAGGGGTGTATTGCAGCGGGCGCAGGGGGCACGGACTGAGCCTGCTTCAGCTCATACTAAATGCGGGTCAGCCATGCCTCGTGGGAAATGTCTTCCCCGCGGACAATGGCAAAGAAGGTCTTTTGTAGAGATTGTGTGATCGGACCTGGCCTGCCTGATCCAATGCGGCGGTTATCGATTTCTCGAACCGGCGTCAGTTCGGCGGCGGTCCCGGTCACGAATACTTCATCGGCGATATACATATCATCGCGTGTAAAACGTTCCTCCACCACGGGAATACGCTTCTCCCGCGCCAGCTCGATGACAGAGCTTCTGGTGATGCCGTCAAGAATCGACGTCAGCGGCGTCGTCTTGATCTGCCCCTTCCGCACTATGAAGATATTTTCCCCCGTTCCCTCGGACACGTAGCCCTCGGTATCGAGCAAAATCGCTTCATCGTACCCGTCCGCCTTCGCCTCACGTTTCGCGAGAATCGAATTCACGTAGTAGCCGGAAATCTTCCCTCTCGTCATCGAGACATTGACGTGATGCCGCGTGTACGACGACACACGTGCCCGCATCCCATTCGCCAATGCATCGTCCCCGAGGTAGGCGCCCCATGTCCAGGCCGCAATGGCCAGCTTGATCGGATTATCGCCGGGATAGACTCCCATCGCTCCATGCCCGATATAGACGAGCGGACGGATATAGCAGGCCTCCAACTGATTCACCTTCACCGTCTCCACAATAGCCGCTGCGACCTGCTTCTTGTCGAACGGCATGTCCATCATGCCGATATGGGTGGAATCGAACAACCGATCCACATGCTCCTGTAGTCGGAAAATTGCGGATCCAGACGTTCCCTTGTAACAGCGGATGCCTTCGAACGCAGCCAGCCCATAATGGAGTGAATGGGTCATGACATGAACTTGCGCGTCCGCCCAATCGACGAAGGATCCGTCCATCCAAATTTTTCCTCGTGGCTCAAGCATCGGTATCGCAGTCAGTCTATGAACATTCGAGCAGTGAAATCGGAATATAGCAGCGGGCTGGAAGAAGCGTCAAGCAAACGGGCGCGGCATGGCCCAGAGATCGTCTGAGCAAGGGGTTGTACTCAGACCGGCGATTGAGGGGCGCGAACCTGCTGGTTCAACGCGTTGCTGATGTGCTTCTTTGCTAACGGACTGAGGCGTACAAAATCCAGGCCGAAATCGTTTCCATCTACCCATCGAACCATGGCCCGGTCGATGTCTATCGTCGGGCCATCATCTGCAAGGGTGAGACGCAAAGCTAATTCCAGGCCAGGTTCAATCGCATGCTCTCCTCGAACACGCATGCCGGATTGGGACAAATTGGTCACAACGCCTTTTCCCACACATTTCCCGCTGAGATAATAGAGAACTCGCTGGATCGGTACGCGACGATAGGGGCGCAGTACGAATCGGCGGACTTTTGGCTTGGAAGGATGTGGCTTCTGGGCATCGGCCATCATGATCTCCGATCTGTGAGTCTCAACAGAGAAAGCATAGCATACGCCAATCCTTTATCTTGACAGGGTTCAAATCCCTATGGTACACAAGTCATCTTCTGTAATGGAGACGGGGTCTTATGTACGCGATTATTGAGACAGGCGGCAAGCAATATCGAGTTGAAACTGGGACATTGGTCCAAGTGGAGTCCCTTCCCGGCGAGGTAGGGGGAACGGTTGAGATCGGCCAAGTGCGGCTGGTCCATGGCGAGAAGGGCTTGGAAGTAGGACAACCGTTGGTCAAAGGGGCCAGCGTCAAGGCCGAGATCGTCGACCAAGGCCGAACCCGCTCCATCACGATCTTCAAGAAGCAACGGCGCAAGAACTATCGGCGAACGAATGGCCATCGCCAGGGCTTTACCAAATTGCGCATTACCGGCATTGAAACGGCCTAACGAGGATCAGCCATGGCAACAAATAAAGGCGGCGGATCAACTAGAAACGGGCGCGATAGCAATCCCCAATATCTTGGGGTCAAGGCCTACGGTGGAGAAACCGTGAAGGCCGGATCAATCCTGATCCGTCAGCGTGGGACGAAGTTCTTTCCCGGTTTCAACGTGGGCCTCGGTAAAGACCATACCCTCTTCGCCCTCATCACAGGGATTGTGAAGTTCGAGCGCGGACGCGGGCGGCAGAAGATCAGCGTCTACTCAGAGCCTGCGATTTCGTAGTACACTCTTTTCCTCTTTTCTCGTCACAACCTCATTACCGCGAGGACTCCCGGCATGACTGTTAGTGCAACGGGATGTTCCTCGCAGGTCATGCCCATATAGTCATCACACTGAAACGGTGCAACGATGTTTGTCGATGAGGTCCGTATCCATATCACAGCCGGCCGCGGCGGCGACGGCTCATGCAGTTTTCGGCGCGAAAAATTCGTGCCGCGCGGCGGACCCGACGGTGGCGATGGTGGCCATGGCGGCAACGTCGTATTTGAAGCGTCGCCTCGCATGACCACGCTCCTCGACCTCCGGTACCAAAAACACTATGAAGCAGAAGTCGGTCGCCAGGGTGGCGCTGCCAATTGCTCCGGAAGAACCGGCGAAGATATCGTGGTGACCCTTCCTGTCGGCACCGTCATCTCCGATAATCAGACCGGCGAGGTGCTGGCCGACCTGGTCACCGCCGGACAGCGGTTTGTGGCAGCTCATGGGGGGCGGGGCGGACGAGGGAATAATCATTTCGCCACGTCGACCAACCGCACACCCACGGAATTTGAAATCGGCACAGAAGGCGAAGAACGGTCGCTCAGACTCGAGCTGAAACTGCTGGCCGACGTCGGGCTCGTGGGCCTTCCCAATGCCGGAAAATCGACGCTCATCGCCGCGATCTCAGCCGCACGACCGAAAATCGCCGATTATCCCTTCACCACGCTGACGCCAAATCTGGGGATCGTTCGCTGGGGAGAAAAAGGAAGTTTCGCCGTCGCAGACATCCCCGGAATCATCGAAGGCGCCCATGAAGGAAAGGGACTGGGACTCCGATTTCTTCGACATATCGAACGCACGTCGTTTTTGCTGTACATGATCGACGTGTCGGAATGGGCCCCTGAGGAACCTGTGAAGAGCTTCGAGATCATGCGTCGAGAATTGGCGGCCTACGATGAGCCGATCACCACACGCCCCTTCGCGGTCGTCGCGACGAAACTCGACGTGGCTGGTGAGAAGGCACGCCTGCGTGAGTTGCAGAAGTACTGTACGCGTCATCACTATACGTGCCTCCCGATCTCTGCCGCCACGAGAGAGGGACTGACAGAACTCGTCACCTATGTCGGGCAACAGGTCGCGCAGCTTCGAGCCACACTATGCGAGACGATCTCCTAAGACAGGCCACCCGTATCGTCATCAAAATCGGGAGCAGTCTCATCGCGTCCCGAGACACCGGGCTGCGCCCCGAACGGATCGAACGGCTCGCCGATGAAATCGCAGCACTCCGGTCGAGCGGACGAGAAGTGTTACTCGTCTCCTCCGGTGCGATTGTCTCCGGCATCAAAAAGTTAGGCCTGAAAGAATACCCCAAGAGCCTCCCCGTGAAGCAGGCTGCCGCAGCGGTCGGCCAAAGCCGGCTTATGTGGGCGTACGAAAAATCATTTGAGCGGCTCGGCGTCACGGTGGCGCAGATCCTCCTCACGCATCAGGACCTCACCGATCGGCGACGATTTCTCAATGCCCGCCACACGCTGAATGCGCTGATCGGATTCGGCGTGATCCCTATTATCAATGAAAACGATACGGTCGCCGTGGATGAAATCCGGGTGGGAGACAACGACACCCTGGCTGCCGAGGTCGCCCATCTCGTTGACGCGGAACTGCTGATCATCCTGTCTGATATCGACGGCCTCTTTACCGAAGATCCACGCAAGAGCCCTGCCGCTACGCTGATTCCATTGATTCCTGATATCACCGAAGACATTGAACGGCGGGCCGGCATGTCCAGCTCATTTGAGGGGACCGGAGGGATGGCCACAAAAGTCAGAGCAGCCAAGAAAGTCGGTGAGTACGGCGTGTCCACCTTGATCTTGAACGGACAAGAAGCCGGCCTCCTTCCACAAATATTAGCCGGTGGCCCCGGCGGTAGCCTCTTCCTCGCGAAGGAACGCCGTTTCACCAGCCGCAAACACTGGATTGCCTTCACCCTCAGACCACGAGGGACCATGACGCTCGACCCAGGCGCCGTTGAGGCATTGGTGAGACGGGGAAAAAGCTTGTTGGCCTCAGGCATTGTGGACGTCAGCGGCCCTTTCGATACAGGAGATGCGGTGAGCTGCCTCGACCAGGACGGCAAAGAGTTCGCCAAAGGACTCGTGAACTTTTCCTCCGAAACGCTGGCACAGATCAAAGGGCTCAAAACAACCGAGATTCAACGGCAACTCGGCCCGCAGGAATACGAGGAAGTCATACATCGAGACAACCTCGTGATCCTCTAGCCGGCTGCTGAAAAAGTCCGCCAGCTTCGTTCTCGCGTCGTTCAGACCCTTAACGTACCCCAGAGGGTACGCCTCGGGTCTTCACTCGCTGCGGCCTTGCTGGACGGCCATTTTGAGTCGCCGGCGAAAGCACTTTCCTGTTCGCCAAACATATGAACGCTCGAAGTTTTGCGCATAGATAGCTTTCCTTCACCCGCTAGGCAAGAGTGCTGAGTTATGATGTCACCAGATTCTGAATCTCAGCCCTCATCGCCCAGCACACAGCACGCTGGCCCCCTTCGCCTCGGCCTCCTCGGCGGCAGTTTCAACCCAGTGCACAATGGTCACCTGGCCATTGCGCGCCAGACACGCGAGGCGCTCGGGCTCGACCAAGTCCTCTTCATCCCCACGAGTCAGCCGCCCCATAAGCCGAACAACAGTCTGGCGCCGGCGCAAGACCGCTATGAGATGGTCCACATTGCCATTGCTTCAGACCCCACCTTCGCCATCTCGGATGTCGAAATCCGTCGGCCAGGCAAGTCCTACACCATCGACACCGTTCGCCTACTACAACAAGAATATGGCGCGCAGACCCAGCTTTTTTTCTTGATCGGACTCGATGCCTTTCTGGATTTTCCCTCCTGGCGTGAGCCACAGACATTGCTTGAGCTGTGCCGCTTCGTCATCCTCTCCCGGCCAGGCCTGTCGTTTCGTTCCCTCTCTACCGTCGCACGGCTTCCGCCAATTCCCTATCCTTCACTAGCGGACCTGGATGCGGGACGGATTTCACGAATCGAGGCGCCGCTCGGAACGCATGGCCTGATCTGCCTCAAACTACCACCCAGCGCGGTTTCCGCATCGGATATTCGCGCTCGCATCCGCCAAGGGCTCCCGGCGGCAAATCAGTTGCCGCCCTTAGTGGAATCTTATATACTTCACCATCATCTCTACCAAGAGGACCGTAATCGCACAAACAGCTAGGTCCACGGCCCTCGGTATTGCCCGGGCCATGCTCGACAAGAAGGCCACCGACGTGCTCGTCCTCCAGGTCGCGCCGTTGACCTCCGTTGCCGACTACCTGGTCATCGGCTCTGTGGATTCGGATCGCCAAGCGAGTGCCATTGCCGACCATATCGATACCGTTCTCTCTCGCTCCGGTTCCAAACCGCTGAGGATCGAAGGCACCAGGTCTTCACAGTGGGTTTTAATGGACTTCGGCGATGTAATCGTTCATATTTTTAGGCAGGATATTCGGATGCATTACGCACTCGAACGGTTATGGGCCGACGCCAAGCGCGTCACCATCCCGACCGAGCGGACGGTCACACAAGCCACCGTGACCACACGGCCCGTGATGCGGAAAAAGGCGCCCGCAAAAACCAAGGCCTAGATCCATGCTCCGATTGCTCACCACCATCTTCCTCGTCAGCATCGGAATTTTTCTCTACAGCTACGCGCGCGAATTGAATCCCGGGACGGTTGCAGTCCGAACCAGTCCCTCCATCCAATTCGAAATGAGTCCTGTCACACTCGTCGTCTTTTCCATGGCTGTCGGCGCCGTGCTCGTGGCTTTGGCTGTTGGCATGCGGCAGACCGCCCACGTCATCGGCAACTGGCGCAGCACGCGGTTGTTGCGACGCAAAGAAAAAATCGATGCGCTCCATCGTGAAGGCACCCATGCCATCATGTCGAAACGCACCGTCGAGGCCATTGCCCTATTCGAACGCGCGCTGGCCATGGACCCGAATCGTGTCGATTCGCTGCTCTGGCTGGGAAATATTTATCGCGGGGAGCACAACTTCGCAGAAGCGATCCGTCTCCACCAACGGGCGAATCGCGTCGACGAGCGCAACATCGAAATCCTGTTGGAGTTGGCCAACGACTTGGAGGGCGCCAAGCGGTATGAGGACGCCTTACAGACCCTGCACAAGATGCTCAAGATCGAACCGGACAATCTTACCGCGCTCATCCGGAAACGCGATCTGCTGATCAGGCTCGAAAAATGGAGCGAGACGCTCGAAATCCAACATCGACTCCTGAAGGCTAACCTGCCTGAGCCGGAACGGCTGGCCGAAGCCCAGCTCCTCACCGGCTGCACGTACGAGGTCGGACGCCAACTGCTGGAACGAGGCCACCCCGATAAAGCACGGCGATACTTCCGCGGCGCCATTAAGCGAGACCGGACGTTCTTGCCGGCCTACGTCGGTATCGGTGAAATCTTGATCCGGGAAGGCAAAACGAAACAGGCCGTAGAAATTCTCAAGAAGGTCTATGCCAAGACTCGTAGCAACATCATCCTCCACCGCCTCGAAGAACTCTTTCTCGAACAGGGCGAGCCCAGTGAAATTATCCGCGTCTATCAGGAAGCCCTCAGGCAAGACCCGAACAACCCTGCGTTGCAGTTCTATTTGGGCAAGCTCTACTACCGTCTGGAAATGGTCGACGAAGCCTTCGATATTCTCTCAACCGTCGAAGGCGTACAGGACCAACTGGCTGATTACCATAAGATCATGGCCAATCTCTATTTGCGCAAGCAAGAGATGGAACTGGCCGTTACCGAACTGAAAAAAGCCCTGGATTTCAAAAAACGCGTGGTCGTTCCCTATGTCTGTACCGCCTGCCGGCACGAATCGACCGAGTGGTCCGGGCGCTGCCGAAGCTGTGGGATCTGGAATACGTTGGTCGCATTGCCCTTGCCGAACGCCGGCGGTCAAGCGGCCCCCGATACAGACAGCAACCCTCTTCCCGTCTCAGTGGTTCCCTACCAAGGCATTGCTTCTCCCTTCGAAACCGTGTAGGTTTTCGGCCAGTCTGGCTGCCGCACGGATGGGCAGTCATCTGCATCACAGTCAATACACCCTTTACAGATAGTGGAGTGCCCCATGGTCGACTATCAGGATTACGCTGCCAAAGCTTTGCGCGACGAAACGCTGACCAAAGACGAGTGCCAGAACGTACTTGATACTCCTGATGAACAGCTGCTGGGACTCCTCCAAGCCGCCTTTACCGTACGATCCCATTATTTCGGCAAGACCGTTCGCCTCCAGATGTTGCAGAACGCCAAGAGCGGAGCTTGCCAGGAAGACTGTCACTACTGTTCCCAATCTGCGATCTCCACCGCCCCCATTGAGCGCTATAATCTCGTACCTCAACAACAGATGATCGACGGCGCCAGACAAGCGGCGGCCTCGAAGGCCCAGCGCTATTGCATCGTCATCAGCGGACGGAGTCCACTAGACCGGGAAATCGACGAAATCGCCGGAGCCGTCCGTTCGATCAAGCAGGAAATTCCGATTCAAATTTGCTGCTCACTGGGCCTCATGAACGAACAACAGGCCAAGCGACTGAAAGCAGCGGGAGTCGATCGAGTCAATCACAATTTGAATACCAGCGAAGCCTTTCACACGTCTATCTGCACCACGCACACCTTCCAGGACCGTCTCAGCACCATCCGAAACGCCCGGGCGGCAGGATTGGAAATCTGTTCCGGCGGGATCGTGGGCATGGGAGAGAAGGACGACGATCTCATCGATCTCGCCATGGCCCTGATCGACGTGAAGCCTGATTCGATTCCCCTGAACACGCTCCACCCGGCGGCAGGCACACCACTAGAAAACTGTGACAACCTCACTCCTCAACGATGCTTGAAAGTACTCTGCCTCTTCCGGTTTCTGCATCCACGCACCGAACTCCGCGTGGCTGGAGGCCGGGAACATAATCTGCGCAGTCTCCAACCACTGGCACTCTATCCAGCCGACTCCATCTTCGTGAACGGCTACCTCACCACACCAGGCCAGCCGGCCCCGGAAGTCTGGGGCATGATTGAGGATTTGGGATTTAAGATTGAAGTGGATTACCAACAGCCGGTGGCGGGCTGACAGGCCCCACCGTGAGCACCCAAACCGTTCGATCCCCCCACTGCATTATCCATTATCATTGCCGGACCAAATGGCGCCGGGAAGACCACCTTCGCCAGAGAGTTTCTTCTCCGTCAGACTCACGTGTTTCATTTCGTCAATGCCGATCTCATCGCTGGTGGGCGTTCACCCCTTCGACCTGAACTGGCCGCACGGCAAGCAGGCAGGCTTGTCCTGATGGAACTCACACGATTGGCGAAGGATCGAAAGAATTTTTCTTTTGAGAGTACTTTGAGTGGAAGAACATATCTACGACTTTTGACAGGATGGAAAGCAGCAGGATACCAGATCACCATCATATTCTTGTCCCTCACTTCGCCACATCTTGCCCTTCAACATATTGCTTCCCGAGTTCGGCAAAGCGGGCATGACATTCCTCGCGCAACCGTGTTACGACGCTTTCAGCGCAGTTGGGACAATTATCATAGGCTGTATCGTCCATTGGCCCATGCCTGGTCGGTCTATGACCATTCCTGCGTTGCTCAGAATGAGACGTGAAACGTTTGGCGTAAGAGGGTGAAGGTGGTGAGTTTGCCACCCCTGCTCCAGGAACGGAGGTAAACGCTCAAATATGATTCATATCGTGGGTCAACTGAGCTGCATCAGGTCGCAGCACAATATGTCCAGACCGAGACTCTCCTCTGGCACACACTGCTTCACGATTGCCCGCTGATAACCCCGCTGAAACCCCTGTTTCTCAAGGCGATTACAATCGCATTGCGTTGACACCTGCCCGATTCTTGCTACAGTTCGAATACGATGGTTGCCATGAAATGCCCCGATTGTCAGGAGGACCTGACTCAGGTTCCAACGAGCCACGGCCCTGGGCTTGATGTCTGTTCCTCCGGACACGGACTCTGGCTTGATGCGGGAGAAGTAAACTTCTTTGTGGAAGATTATCGCTCGCTGAAGCAGGCGATTGGTGGCACAGGAGGCGTCGCGGTTACAACAGAGACCCTCTGCCCTCGATGCACACAACACATGGAGTCTTCGACGGTATCGCACACGTCCTTCCTGAGCTGCGATTCCTGTTGCGGGTGGTGGCTGCCGCACGGAAGCCTCACTCGCCTGAATGAGACCTACCGGGGCGCTGCGGTGCCTATCCAGATCGGCGAAACCGAGCTGTATGCACAGGCAGCGGCGAGGCAGCATACACGCAACAACAGGGTTCGCCATCAGCCCGGACTCAAGACACCACGCTCACACGCTCAAGGCCTGTGGTTCTGGGTGCTGTTTTTCGGACTCGCCCTCGGGATCGGAGGGATTATTTTCGCCGCCGGGATCGATAAAACCTTGAGAAGCACTCTGTGGAGTCGGACACCGGATCACCCCTTTCTCTATTTGGCAGCCGGCACCCTAGGAGGATTCTGGCTCTTCGCCGAAGGATGGTTACTTCTCCAACGAAAGCGCTTGATCGAAAGTATTCCAACCTCGACCATCCGTTCACTGGCGCTCGGATTAGTCGAGATCAGTGGGCAGGCCCAGCCGGAAAAACAGGTCCTCTCTTCTCCATTCAGAGGGGTTCCCTGTGTGTTCTATACCTATGCCGTTGAAGAGCGCGTCGGCTCCGGGAAACATACACGGTGGGAGACCATTACGAAAGGCACATCGGAGCAGCCATTTTTTGTCAGTGATACCACTGGACGCGTGCTCGTCGCACCCCTCGACGCCGAGCTGATCTTGCAGGACGAACGCATCGTTCGAAACGATTGGCTCGGAGCATTGCCCCCCACGACGATCGCCGGACTGAATCGACTGGGGATTTCAACAGAACATTGGTTGGGAAGCAAAACACTTCGGTGCCGTGAATCATTCATCCTCCCAGACACACAGGTCTACGTCCTCGGAACAGCACAGGAACACCTCGGCGCAACAGAACGCGTCGAGAACGCCGCTCGTCTCTACATTGGGAGCACCCGGGGCCATGAGTTTATTATCTCGGATCGAAGCGAAAAAGACTTACGGTCCCACTTGCGATGGCACATGTGGGCGTATGGAGCAGGAGGCCTGGCGCTCACGGCATTATGTTTGATCATCTTCGTGAAATACTATCTGAGAACAATATCGTAATCGCCATACCCAAAGGAGAGCGCCGATGAACAGCACCTTGATAATCGGAAGCCTGTTTGTGAGCGGCATGACTGTGCTCATCGTCTATGTCGTGGCCGTCTACAACAGGCTGGTCGGGCTGGCAAACAACATCAACAAGGCCTGGTCGAATATCGACGTCATCCTGAAGCAGCGGCATGATGAACTTCCCAAGCTTGTTCAAGTCTGTAATAGCTTCATGACACACGAGCGGGAAACGCTGGAATCTGTGACCAAAGCCCGCAATGCCTATCGCGAAAGCTTGAATGTCACCGACAAGGCACAGGCGGAAAATCAGATCGTCGGGGCCTTAGGAACACTCTTTGCGGTGGCCGAGCAGTATCCAGATCTGAAAGCCAATGAAGAGTTTGTCGCTATTCAGCAGCGCATCTCGGTGCTGGAAAGCACCATAGCCGACCGGCGAGAGTTCTATAACGACTCGGTCAACCTGTACAATATCGCCATTCAAAAAATCCCGACATGTTGGGTCGCAGAAGAGATCGGGCACGCCACGAGGCCGCTCCTAACAATCGCGCCATCAGATCGCAAAGATATGCCGCTCGCGTTTGCCAATCGTATGGCTGTGGCCGCATAGTCCTCTGCGTACCAATGGTCCGGCCACGCTTGCTCGGTTTCCTTTTCCAGAGTAGCGGCCTGACTTGGTCCTCCACTGCACCCGTCGAACGACCGCCCCTCTGCCTATCAACTGCACCCTACGCGGAGGAATAGCGAGCTTGTTCGTTCCCACTGCGCGCGTCCAACGAGGGCCTTCTCAGGCCGCGCGTTGCGCGAGCACAGGAATGAACGGGGTCGCTATTCCTCTCTTAACCCTTCCACCACCGGTTGTCTTGCTGCCCAACGCGCAGGCCAGTAGCCGGCAACCAAGGCTGCCGTGAGTGCGAGTCCTACGGCTTGCAGAATCACTCCACCTGGGATCGTCATCTGGATCGTCCAGCCGAAGGATTGTTTATTGATGACGCGGATGAGCAAGAGGGCGAGCAGCAAGCCTCCTGCGACGCCCAACGCCGCCCCGATCAGCCCGAGGTAGGCTGCTTCCCACAACACGAGTCGTTCTACCTGCCTCGTACTGGCCCCGATCGCCCGGAGCGCGGCAAATTCACGTCGCCGCTCAAGGACGGCCGTCACCAAGGTGTTGACGATGCCAAGGACAGCCACCAGCACGGCGATGGCTTCAAGGACATAGGTCAAGATGAAGGAGCGGTCGAAAATCTCAAGAATTTCCCGCCGCAATTCGTGATTACGGATGACCAACGGCGGGAGCGTCATTCCATCCAACCCGGCCACATGTGCCACAATCGACTGCCGTACGTGCTCAGCATCGGCCCCGGAAGCCAGGTAGACGGAATACACGGTCACCCGGTCATCGTGCCATTGTTGCCGATACCATGAGCGATCCATCACCATCTTCCCACCGTCGGTCGCGTAATCGTAAAAGATCCCTGCAACGGGCACGGCGGCGGGACCCGCCGGCGTGGTAATCATGACCGTATCCCCTTCGCGAAGCTGTAACCGAGTCGCCAACACTTCCGACAGGAGAGCGCCTCCAGCTTCAGCCGCTCGCCTCAAGGCCGCGCTTGAGTCTCCATGGATCATCAGATACCGGCTACGTTGTGCATGGAGCCGAAGATCTCGTGACACCAGCGCGACCGATTGACCCTCGACGCCCACATACGCCTCACGATAGGTGTCAACGGCTGCAATCCCGTCGATCGCCGATAGCGTTGAATCCCAGGTTCCCGGCAGGGCACGCGAAGCCTGCCCTGCCTGTTTTCCATGAAGCCAGGACTGTGGAGCCACAATGAGATCGGCCATGACGGTTTCGTCCACCCAGAACTCGACCGTGTCACGGAAGCTCCGAACCATGACCACCACACCGATCATGATCGACAACCCCACCATCAACGCCGACACCGTCACCGCATTCCGGCCCGGATGACGCGCGGCTTGATCTGCTGCAATGAGCCGTAGGCTCCCTCCGACCACCATCGTCTGGCTTTCTCGTCGAAGATGCCGCCATCCCAACGCCTTGATACACATCGGCGAAAGACAGGAGAGCGCCCCCAAAAGACACATGGTCGCGACATAACCAAAGAGCGGCAAGTCTCCAATGGGACCCATCAGCGAACAGAGGCCTGCGAGCACGAACAACGCGAGGCTGATCCAGCCCCACAGCCCAGCCCTCAGCTGATTCGTCGATTCATAGTCTCCTGGCGACAACGCACGAACCGTCACAGTCCTGCCGGCCTCCACACTGGGGCCCAAGGCTCCCACCATCGAAACCACGGTCCCGAGTAGCACTCCTTTTGCCACTGCCGTAAGGGTCAGGATATCCATCGACAAGATCATCCCGCTAGACACAACCGGCGCATAGAGATCGGACACCGTCCGGTTGACGAGTGACACCAACCCCTTGGACAGCCAGACCCCGCCAACACCTCCCAAGAGTCCGCCTAAAAGACCGAGCAGTCCAGCTTCCATGAGAAACAGGCCCATGACTCGCCGCTCTGTCATGCCGAGTGCGCGGTAGATGCCGATCTCCCGCCTCCGCTGCGCCACAACAAAGGCAATCGTGTTGTAGATCAAGAACACCCCGACGAGTAGCCCTACCCAGCTCATGACTGACAGATTGAGCTGGAAGGCCCAGACCATGTTCTCGACTTGCTTGGTCCGCTGTGCCGGCCGTTGCACAACAAGATGGGGAGGGAGAACTACGCGCAGAGAGGCGGCGATGCCGTCGAGCGATCGGCCAGGCATCGTTACCAAATCGATCCGATCCAACCGCCCGATCGATTGAAACAACACCTGCGCCGCAGCAATATCCATGACCGCCAGCCGATCCCAGAGGGAGGAGCGGGCCTCCTCGCTATGGATAAGACCTGCGATCCTCAACCGTATAACACGGCCTCCCACCATCACCTCAAGGACATGACCGACTCCCACGTGCCAGTCAGCCGCCACTTGCCGGCCAAGATACAGGGCGTCCGGAGCGAGGAGCATCTCCAGCATATCGAGGTCCTCAGCCTTCGGAATCTGAAAGCCACGCGCCCCAACCTCTGAGAGTAAATCCAGCCCCAATATCTGAAGCACCTGGCCATGCGCTTCCCCCTGGGCGATGACCACCGACTCTTCAATAACCGGTGCGGCGCTCACGACCCCCTCGACCGCACGGATAGCCGTGATCGCCGACTCATCCACCCCCAGATCATGGCCTGCCACTTCCAATGTGGCAGAACCGGCTACCGTCGTGACCGCTTGCTCAAAGGATCGCAACACTTGAACGTTTGCGGTCCCAATGGCCACGGAGGCCAGGACCCCCAATGCCACCCCGGCGACGCTGAGCAGCGTGCGAAATGGCCGCTGGAACGCATGAGCGCGAATCAAAGCGAGTGGTATAATCATAGAATCTGGGAAAGGTGATGAATGGAACGAACCCTACAGGATGAGGGAGAGAGGACGACTCGAATGGTTCGAGTCTGACACGGAACCCAGCACAAATCAGCCGTTTTGTTTACAGTCAAACGGACCTTTGGTAGACTCACTTGAGTCGATGAAAAGAGGGGATTGATGGGCGCATACACTGCTTCGAGCCGAAAAATCCAACCGCGACATGAGAAGATAGACGCCGAACTCCTCACACCTCGGCAACGTGAAATCCTTCGTCTGGTGTCGATCGGACACACGAACCGTGAGATTGCGGACGTTCTGGAGATCAGCGTGCGCACAGTCGAAGTGCACCGATTCAACTTAATGCGACGGTTGAACGTGAGAAACGTGGCGCAACTACTCCGACGGGCTCTGCAACTGGGCCTCCTTGCCAAGACGTTCGGGGCCAAGTAAGCCTATAGTTCTTGTAATTTCCCCCGGCAGTCCTCCAACTTCGCATAGCCCTTCTTGCTGAACTGAGCCGCCAATTCTGTTTCCAATCGGCCAAATACACTGACGCCCTCCTCCACCAACACCGTCCCGATCTGCACGGCCGACGCGCCGCAGAGCAGGTGTTCGAACGCATCCACGCCGTGGACGACACCGCCGGTCCCGATGATTGGGATTCGCCCTTCGAAGATCTTCCAAAAAGCCCGTACGTTGGCCAGCGCAACCGGCTTGATGATCGTACCTCCCAGCCCCCCGAATCCGCCCTTGGGCTTGATGACGACCGCCTCGCGTTCAGGATCAACGACCAACCCGTTGCCGACCGAGTTAATCAGGTTGAGGAAATCAACCCCGCAACGGCCGATGACCTCTCCCATCGCTGTATGATGGGCGGGGTCGAAATACGGAGGCAACTTGACCCCCATCGGAACCGTGATGACCTTGCGAACCCGCTTCAACAACCGCTCGGACGCTTCAGCGTCATAGCCGATCTGAGGCTTGCCAGGAATGTTGGGACACGAAAGATTGACCTCGATCAAGTCAGGCTTCGCCGCATTGATGATGGCCGCGATCGTCGGGAAATCATCTTCACACAGACCTGCCACACTGGCGATAACCGGCTTTCCGAATTCCTTCAATTCAGGAATGAGTGCGGCATACGCCTGGTATCCGAGATTCGGCAAACCCATCGAGTTAATGGACCCGCCGGGAAACGCATAGTACCGGGGCGTGGGATTGCCGTCTCGCGGCTCAACCGTCATCGACTTCGTGACAATAGCCCCAGCGTGCGATCGACCGAGGGCCAGCAGTTCATCACGCGTGACACAGAGCGCCCCTGAGGCATTCATGAAACAACTGGGAAATCGTACGCCGGCGATGGTGGTCGACAGATCCATCACGCGACGACCGTGACCGGCTCATGCTGCGTTCTCGTCATCAGCCTCCCATCCTTCATAGCCCAGACGTAATCGGCAGCCCGAGCGGCTTCGGTGCTATGAGTCACGAGCAGTATCGTTTGGCCAACGCGCTGAACGAGCGACCGAAGGAGCACGATAATTTCGGCCCCATGCTGAGAGTCCAAATTGCCGGTCGGCTCGTCGGCGAGAATGATCTGGGGCTGATGCACGATCGCTCGCGCAATCGCCACACGCTGTTGCTCACCGCCGGAGAGCTCGCTGGGGCGATGGTGTCGTCGCGCGGTCATTGAGACCAAGTCAATCACCTCTGCAACACGGGCTTGGACCGATGCTCCCCGCTCCCCGCGCAACAATAACGGAAACGCAACATTCTCCGCTGCCGTCAACCCTGGAATGAGATGGAAGGCTTGGAAGATAATCCCAACAGTCTCCCGCCTGATCCTCGTCCAGTCGTCGCTCGTAAATCCACTGGTCGAACGCCCTCCGAGAAGAATCTCTCCCGAAGTCGGCACATCCAACCCGCCAACCAGGTTCAGTAGCGTACTCTTTCCGCAACCGCTGGGACCGATAAAGGCGCAGAAGTCTCCCTTTCCCACTTCGATCGTGACCCGATCGAGACCGATGATGGTGTCACCGCTCCGCTCGTACACTTTCGACACCTGGTCAAATCTCACCATGGCGATCGACGTCTCTCTCTAAACCCGGATCCGCAGTAGGGATGAATGGACGCGCGCTTTATCTGATGTAGTGTTCCAATCGGGTTCATCGAATGCCATCAAACATGACGCACTATCTATTCTCGCCCATCACAGCTGTCGCGCAGGCAGAACAGTTTCAATATCCTACTGCCTTCGTATATCATAACCGTTTGCAGGGCAACAACCTTGAAGGACGCAGGATAGTCTCATAGAAGAAATACACACGGTAATCGGAGCGCTTTCCCGACTCATGTTACGTGAAGACACACAAGATCGGCTGATGGGACGATGTCGTCAGCTCCTTCGGTTCGTCCTGCCAGTGGAATGCCTCTCGTGTGGCCACTCGCTCAGCACCGACCCAGTGCCCTTCTTCTGCGCCGCGTGCTGGCACACCATCAGCCCACTCCATCAGCCGGTGTGTGCCCGCTGCGATCAACCCTTTGTCTCACCGATAGCGACGACCTATACACCGAACCATCAATGCCAGCACTGCCAGGAACAGCCCCCTGACTTTGAACGAGCCTGGACCCTCTTCCCCTATCTCCCGCCCCTGCGGGACGCCATCTGCTCATTCAAATACCGCGGGAAACTGACCCTCGCGCGGCCACTCGCCCAACTCATGCTCAACGCCCTACCACAGGGACTCGACGCCGACGTGATTATTCCCGTACCGTTACACCCGGCTCGCCTACGCACGCGTGAATTTAACCAATCGTTGCTGTTAGCCGATCAGCTCGGCCGTCACCTGTCTCGCCCGGTTTCAGCAACCAACCTTGTCAGAACCGCCCTCACCGATCCTCAAACCGCCTTATCGCGACAGGCACGGCTACGAAATCTACGGAATGCATTTACGATCCGTAGGCCACACGATCTTGCAGGAAAGCGTATTCTCCTCGTGGACGATGTCTTCACCACCGGTACTACCGTGAATGAATGCGCAAAAACCCTACGAAAAGCCGGCAGCGGGCAGGTCTTTGCCCTGACGTTAGCCAGAACCGTCGAGACGGACCTGGTACCGGATCGCTTGTTGACTGAACAGACTGGACGACCCCTCACAACCCTGGGAATATAATCGATGCCTTTGTATGAATACCTCTGCCTCGACTGTCGCAAACGGAGTACCGTCCTCGTCTTAAGCCTGGCCAATCAGGCGCCGGCAACCTGCTCCCATTGCGCGAGTGCACGGGTTGAACGGCTCCTGTCTCGATTTGCCTCGCCAAAATCAGAAGAGGCGCGCCTTGAAGCCTCTTTGGATCCAAAAAATCTAGCTGGGCTCGATGAAAACGATCCGCAAAGCATGACTCGATTCATGAAAAAAATGGGCGAGGAGATGGGTGAAGACCTCGGGGACGATTTCTCGGAGGCCATGGAGTCAGGTGACGCCGGCGCGATGGAGCCGGATCTCACTGACGGGCAATGACATGTACTGTCATGTATTTTCACTTGACAGATCGCTCGAGTTTGCCTACCCTGACGACTGTAGCATGAGGCTTCGTGAGGCATATGGATCTCTATCGAACCAGGTTCAGCAATGGCCAAAGAGCCCAAGAGCGAGCTGATGACAGCGAAGGAGACCTGCCGGTACCTCAAGATTACCCATCGCACACTCTATCGCTACTTACAGAGTCGACAGATACCCGCCTTCAAGCTTGGAAAAGAATGGCGCTTCGTACGCTCGGATCTGGAACAATGGATTCGCAATCGCACCAGAGCGACGTTAGCCTCGTAAAGGACAGGTTTCATTGATGTTTGCCGGTGAATATCTGTGCAAAGTAGATGAGAAGGGTCGGTTTATCGTCCCCTCGCCGATTCGTGAGCAAGTCGAGTCGGATGGACAAGCCGTTGTGTTCCTCAAGGGCCCTGAGGAGTCGACGCTCATCTATTCCATGAAAGAGTGGGAAAAAGTCCTCGAACGGACGAAAGCTACGCTCGATGAAGATCAAAGTCGACTGTTCATGCACTTTGTCGTGTCGGAAGCCGGGACATCGGAACTCGACAAAGCCGGGCGCATTCTGATTCCAAGCCGGCTCAGGAAAATTATTCCGTTGGATGAGGACCAGGAAATCGTCCTGGTCGGCTTGTATCATCGTATGGAGATCTGGAACCCGAGCACATGGCGTCGGTATATCGGCCGATCTGAAGAGCGATACGACCAGAACATGTCCAAGATCCTCAATCTCCTGTAATCACAGACACGCATGCCTACGTTTCAGCGTCCGCCCCGGATTCCTTCCTCTCCACGGGCCGTTCGTGTGACCTCCTACCGGAATCCTGACAAGAACATCGCAGTACCACGTCTCGCCCAAAGAATGGCCCCGATATCCCGTATGCCTACCTCTCCCTCAGCACCGCATCGACCAACCGAAAGCCATGCAGTCGCCTTGACCCTCCCTGTACCTCCCAGCGTGAACCATCAATATGCCACCGTGAATGGCCGACGATTGATGTCATCAGCCGGTCGCGCCTATAAAGCCCAGGTGGGACAACTCGTCTGGCTCAAGCTGGCGCAGTCCACTCACCGAACGTCCTTGCTCGCACAACTCCAGTCGGAATGGCTCGCCCTGTCCATCCGGTTCTATTTTACGTCAGCCCTGCGCCGAGACGTCGATGGCGGGCTCAAAATCGCGCAGGATGCCCTCTGTGAGGGGCTCGGGATCAACGACAACCGCATCGTCGAAACCCATCTCTATAAACACATCGACAAAGACAATCCTCGCATCGAAGTGCAGTTGACCCCTACGTCCAGCCCCTAAGACGACTTGACCCTCGACAGAGCCCCAAGATTCCCCACGTTCTTGACGATCTCTCACGAGTCATACGAGTTGCTCGCGCTCAATATCCGAGCATGGCAAACCGATAAGGGAGTGTCGGGTCTTCCTCAACACCTATTTCATGATCGATCGGTGTGCAATGCGTAAGCGTATCTCTCTGCAGCAACTCCGGGTGGGAATGTATGTGGCCGGTATCGACTGCTCATGGTTCCGTACCCCATTTTTGAAACATCGGTTTCTGATTACAACTCAAGAACAGATCGAGCGCTTGCGACGATCCAATGCCCGAGCCGTGGATATCGACCCCTCCAAAGGGCTCGACGTCGCGTCCTTCCCGATCGCGCAAGAGACCCTTCACACGATCGGCTTACGCACCTCCACTCAAGCAACCCCATCCCACGATGAACCCCACTCACTTGCCACGTTGAGCCAGGAACTCACGATCGCTCAAGAGACGCGTGAGAAGTTGATTCAGTCGGTCAAGACTGTGTTCGACGAAATCAGTAAAACGGGCGCCCCAAGACCAGGACCAGTCAACGAGGCCGTGCAGGAAATCACCATCGTCACCAGAACTCTCAGCACTCACGCCACATTCATGGCCATGAGCCATGGACGGCATCTCGATGCGTCCTTCAACAACCATAGCCTCACCGTCTGCACGCTGGCAATGATTATTGGTCAAGCTCTCGGCTATAACCCGATACAACTCCACGAGTTGGCAACCGGCGCATTACTCCATGACATCGGGCTCTTGCAACTCCCTGATCGACTGTTCCGCACATCAACGTTCCTCTCCGGTGAAGACCTCACGGCCTTTCACCATCACCCACGGCTCGGCGCCATTGCCATTGAGGCACAACACGATTTCTCCCAGATGGTTCGCCAAATAGCAGCCGAACACCATGTCACACTCGACGGGCAAGGCTATCCCTCAGAAACACCCGCAGGCTCCACAGCGGAGGCCAGTCGCATCGTGATGATCGCGGATCGATACGATGAGCTCTTGACCGGATTCGGAGGGCTCCGACCGTTGCCGTCCCACGCAGCAATTCAGCAACTATTCCAACAAGGAGAATTCGGCCGTCTCGACCGTCGTCTTGTCTCCCTGTTCATCAAGCTAGTCGGCATCTACCCAGTCTACAGCTCCGTGGAGCTGAACACGAAGGAACGAGGGACGATCACCACGATTAATTCCGCTAGCCTGCATCAACCGATCGTCGCGCTTACGTGCGACGAAACCGGCAGTCCCTACCGAGATCCTCTCACCATCGATCTTTCCAACCAGAACCAATCCCCTCTCCGATCCATTGAACGGGTGGTCACATCAGAATCGGAAGAACCACGTCGTGCGGCCTAGCGGCTTGCACCAGCGATCCATCACCAGATTTGTTTTCGATGATCCACGCTATTCGTACCGGAGCGCTTCGATAGGATTGAGGCGCGAGGCCTTGTTGGCAGGGTACAATCCGAAGAACAGACCCACTACAAGCGAGAAGAAGAATGCGAGGAGAATGACATTCCCGGAAATGATGGTTGGCCAGCCGGCAATCAGCGTCGTCAACTTCGCCCCGGTTACTCCAAGAATAATACCCAAGACGCCTCCCACCAGGCTCAACGTCATAGCCTCGATCAGAAATTGCATCACGATGTGGCGGCGTTTGGCCCCCACCGCCATGCGGACCCCGATCTCTCTCGTCCGTTCCGTCACGGACACGAGCAAGATATTCATGATGCCGATCCCACCGACCAAGAGGGACACGGAGGCAATGGCAAACAACATCATGGTTAAGGTCTCACTGGTCCCTTCCTGAACCTTCCCGATATCGACCTGCGTCCGGATCGTGAAATCGTCTTCCTGCTCCGCCTGAAGCCTGTGGCGCGCCCGCAAGACCTCTCGAATTTGCTCGGCAGCCATCGGCAAATCCTCGACCTGATCGGTCGAGCCGAACATCGCTCCGACCGACCCGATAAATGATGTGCCGAATACTTTTCGTTCCGCGGTACTGAAGGGGATGAAAATCACGTCATCTTGATCAGTCCCTTGCGCAGATTGGCCTTTCGGTGCAAGCACCCCAATGACACGAAACGGGACGTTCTTGAGGCGAATCACTGCCCCCACCGGCTCTTCACCCGGTTCAAACAAATTCCCGACGATCGTTTGACCGATGAGCGCGACTCTGGCGGCGCTTTCCACATCCGTCTGCGTGAAGGAACCACCACTCGTAAAGGACCAGTCTCGAATCGTGAGGTAGCTCGGTGAGACACCGTTCACCGTCCCATTCCAGTTTCGGTTCCCGTAAACGATTTGCATGACATCGCGCTTGGCCCATCCGGTATCGGACAGCAAGGGAACACGCTTTTTTAAGTCTACGGCATCGGACACCGTGAGCGTCACGGCACTGCCTTGACTCCCTCGTACGCCGCTTGCAGAGGTCACTCCTGGGAAGATGATAATCACATTGGTCCCCATCGTCGCAATCTGCGCTTGCACAGCCTGCTTGGCGCCCTCACCGATACTCACCATCGCAATGACTGCCGCCACGCCGATGACGATCCCAAGCATCGTCAGACCGGCTCGCATTCGATTCCGAGCCAAAATCCGCAACGCAGTCAGAATGGTGAGCCATACAAACGCCGACATCTAGCCCCCCACTGGGCTCGGTGTTGGCCGCCCTTTGGTCAGATGATCACTTAACACCTGCCCGTCTTTAATCACGATCTCTCGTGCGGCATAGGCGGCAATATCCACTTCGTGCGTCACCAAGATAATCGTAATCCCTTCATCGCGGTTCAGCTGGTCCAGAATTCTCATAATTTCCTGGCTCGACTGGGTATCGAGGTTGCCGGTCGGCTCATCGGCAAGAAGCAACGAAGGAGAAGTCACCAGCGCCCGCGCAATCGCCACACGCTGCTGCTGCCCTCCGGACAACTGAGTCGGGTAATGGTGCTCTCGACCCTGCAACCCTACTCGTCTTAACGCCGCAGCCGCTTGCGTCCGTTGCTCTTTCAGCGAGAGTCCCCGATAGAACAACGGAAGCTGCGCATTTTCAAGCGCGCTGGTCCTGGGAATAAGATTGAAACTCTGAAAGACAAACCCGATCTGCTGATTCCTGATCCCAGCCAACTGATCTGGCTTCAGGTTGCTCGCCTCTATCCCGTTTAACCGGTAGCGCCCCTTTGTCGGTTGGTCGAGACAGCCGAGAATATTCATCAGGGTGGACTTGCCGGAACCGGAAGACCCCATGATGGCCACAAACTCACCCTGTTCAATCGTGAGACTCAGCCCACGTAAGGCTTGGACTTCCATGTCGCCGACTCGATAGATCTTCCACACATCTTCACACTGGATGAGCGCGCTCATCCTCGTATCTCGTGACGCGTCCCTCGACAGGCTCGGGGCACCCTGAGCCCGTCGAAGGGCGTGAAGCGGGAGGCGTGTGTGAAGGACAACAACTGTCTGCCGAAAAATGTGGCGGGGCGTGTGAATTCTTGTTGCGAGCGACGCGTCACGAGATACACTTCACGCATACTACATTCCACGGTTGCGTTGGGGGCCCCGCTGCCCACCGCTCCCAAACCCTGGAGGCAGATCGCTTCCGCCACGCTCCCCTTTAGGGCGGTCGATGCCCACAACGACCAGGGTGCCTTCAGATAACTCCTCTGACAAGATCTCCGTCACCGCACCATCAGAAATACCCATTTTGACATGAATCGGCTCGAGTTCCCCGGTGGCCCCTTGCCTCCAGACTGTGCGGCTTGGCGCCTGAGTCCCTCTACCGGCTCCTGCCGACGGCTCGGTGCCTTTCTCTTTGGTAGGTGTACCGACAAGCTTGGTGCGGTCGACCTGGCCCGACGTCGGAGGGGTGAATCGCAATGCAGCATTCGGTACTTTCAGCACGGCATCTCTTTGGGCCACCACGATGGAAACGTTCGCGGTCATTCCTGGCTTCAGGCGGAGATCCTGATTGTCGACGTTGACCACCACGTTATATGTCACCACATTTTGCACATTGATCGGCGAAAGACGAACCTGGCGGATCGTCCCGGAAAACTGATACCCTGGGTAGGCATCAACCGTGAAGGTAGCCTCTTTCCCCTCAGTAATCCCTCCGATATCCGACTCGCTCACGTTGGTATCGACCTGCATCTTCGTCAGATCGAGAGCGATCAAGAAGAGGTTCGGCGTGGCAAAACTCGCCGCGATCGTTTGACCGACCTCCACATTTCTGGCAACCACAATTCCATTCACCGGCGAGCGAATCACGGTGTATTTCAACTCTAACTCCACAGCATTCAACGCCGCCTCGGCCTGTTTGACTTGCGCCGCTGCGACGTTCATCTGCGCCTCAGCCGCCTGGGAATTCGTCACGGCCACGTCGACGTCGTTCTGAGAGACGAACTGTTGCACCACCAACGATTTCACCCGATCGAGCTCGCGTTTGCGTTGAGCCAAATCGGTTCGGGCTCGTGCGGTATTCGCTTTCGACATCTCAAGGTTGCTTGCGGCTTGATCTCGACGAGCTCTGAGAGGCTCCGGATCGATAACGGCCACGATGTCGCCGGCTTTGACCACCGAATTGAAATCGGCATGCAGGCTCTTGATCATGCCGGACACCTGCGTTCCCACCTGAACCGACACGACAGGATTGATCGTTCCCGTCGCCGTCACGAGCGAAATCACGGGACCTCGTTCGACCGCGGCGGTCCGATAGCGGACCGGGGCTTTGCGCTCTCCATTGAAGAACACATAGCCTCCAATGGCCAGTCCAATTGCCAGGACACTGATGATCAGAATAGCTCGGCGCATCGACTGCTTCTCCTACTTCCTCTACCTACACCGTATGCATTGTACCAACACGGTAGGAGGGAATCACCTGGCTGACAGGACCCTCCATACAGCTCTAGCAGGCTGCGAAAATCATTTTGATCAGAGCAGAGTTTCAATGGCCCGCACGTTGAGGACAAGAGGAACCCACCCGTGCAGGATGATCAAAAAGGCCACTCAGCAAGGCCGCAGCGAGTGAAGACCGGAAGGCGTACCCTCTGGGGCGCACGGTGCGACGAATAAGGAGCACCACGTCTGTGCGCGCCGCCGAGTTAGTGAGGCGGCCGGGTCCCCGTTGAGGATCTGAACGATGCGAGAACGCCGCTGGCGGCATTTTTCAGCATCCTGCCAAAAGACAAACAGGCCGTCCGCCACTCGGCGGACGGCCTGTCAGGTATACCGGACTATGGCTCCAATTAGGGACTGACGCTGATGCGCTCTTTGATCAAATCAAACGTTTCCTTGGGCAACACATTCTTGGCAACCAACTCGCCCTTCACCCGATACGGGCGATTCGTCACAACACGGTCCGCCACATCTTTGGAGAGACCGAGCACGAGCACCATATCACCGGCCGATGCCTTATTCACATTCATAGAAGAAGACAGGGGCTGAGGGTCCTTCATTGCCGGGGGAACAGACGCCACAGATGGAGCGGGACTCACGGACGACATAGCCGGCGCCGGAACCCCTGTCGCGGAACGTGACTGATCTTTTAACTCTTTTTGATAGCGCGCCACCAAGGATTTCAGCGTGTCGTTATGCCGCTTCACATCCTCATACTCATGACGCAACGCCCGATTCTGAGCAGAGAGCTGGCGCGTATGCGCTTCGAGTTCCTTGGCTCGATCTTCGACACCGCCGCGTTCCTTGTCACGACCATGCTGAATACGTTCAAGTTCATCCCGGGCGAGCTGGGCTTCGCTCCCGTATTTCACATTGAGATCCTTGAGCGTCCTGACTTGTTGCTCCAACGCATTCTTTTGCGTACGAGCCAAGGCCAACTCGGACTTGGCCGAATCGACGTCGCCCATCGCCTCTTCATACTTCGATTGACTGACACAGCCAACCATTGAGACTGCGCCGATCATCACGATCGCCGCCATCCATCGAAACTTCATGCGTGCCTCCCCTCCACTGTGCGTGGTATCTGCAATCGATGCTGCTCGCAGCTCTTTCATCCAACAGGCCGGACGAGAATGAGCCTGCATGACAACACCTGTACGCTCCGTATTTGGTGTATGTCAAGCTTTCCATTTTGTCAACAGATTTGAGGTCTTGTACCCGCACTGATTCATCGTGACAGGCTGCAAAGATATATCTATGCCCTTGACGGGCTGCCGCCACTTTGTGAATATGCCTGAGACTCGCCGTGTTGGGGCGCAACCTAATCTCAGAAAGCTATCGCATGAATGAATGGGGTCCTGGTCTCGCCACGATCTTGGGTATCGTGGAGGGGCTGACAGAGTTTCTACCCGTTTCCTCGACTGGTCACCTCATTCTCGTCGGCCACATGCTAGGGTTCGAAGGCGACCTCGCTGCCAGCGCAGAAATTTCGATCCAACTTGGCGCGATCCTGGCCGTCATCGCCTATGAACGACAGAAGCTCATGTCCATGATCGGACAAGCCGGCCGGGAGCAGCGGGACGTCTCCACGATGATCCGAACACGAGGAACGACCCCATGGTCGACCGTTCTGAAAACCTCTTGGGCGACTCACAAAAATCTCTGGTTTCTCCTCGGACTCGGGCTTGCCTTCCTACCAGCCGCCGCAATCGGGTTCCTCACCCATAGTTGGATCAAGAACCACCTCTTCACACCGCAAACCGTGGCGGCCTCTTCGATCATCGGAGGCTTCATTATTCTCGCCGTCGAAGCACGCCGTGACCAAGCACGAGTCCATCAGCTGGAACACGTGAGTCTGCCATCTGCCTTCTGGATCGGCGTCGCCCAATGCGCCTCCTTACTCCCAGGCATGTCCCGATCTGGCTCCACCATTATCGGAGGGCTCTTGGTAGGATTGGACCGTAAAGTGGCGACGGAGTACTCTTTCTTTCTCGCCCTGCCGACCCTGATTGTGGCAACGTGCTATCAAATGTGGAAATCCCGAGACGTGTTTCAACAAGAGGATTATCTGGCGCTCGGAATCGGGATGTTCGTGTCGTTCGTCGTCGCCTGGATCGTCATCGCAGCCTTTCTCTCATTTGTGAAACGCCACACACTTCGACCGTTTGCCTACTACCGCATCCTCATGGGCATCGTCGTCTTCTATATCTTCGGCTTTTAGCAGAATGCTGAAAAAGCCCGCTAGCGTCGTTCTCGGCTCATCGAAATCCTCAACGTACCCCTGAGGGTACGCCTCCGGTTTCGACTCGCCTGCGGCCTTGCTGGCCAGCCTTTTTGAGCACCCTGCCAATGTTTGTCTATTGCCCCAACCGTGCAGACCATAAAGTTTCCACTACACCTATAGTTTTACTCCCGCACTGCTCGCATAATGCCAGCGGATCATTGGACAGGTGCTGGGGATTTCAGTTATTCTACAGCCGTTCTTTCCCAATAATCGGTTCCGTGTCAGCCCGATGACCAGGCTATTCAGCAGCCCGAATATATTGCTCTTCTTTAGACGCAGGACAAAGGAGGTTATCTCACAATGGCTCATACCCAATCCGACACAGTCCATGTCTTCGATACGTGGGTGAAGGGAACGAAGAGGCTACTGCATTTCGATGTGATGACGACCGATGAGGCAACGGCACTGACACTCGCCAAGCAGCATCTGGCCAGCATTGGGGAAGGCGACGTGCCGGTGACCGTGAAAGAATGTCAGTTCTGCCACACTGAACCGCTCGTGATGTTTTCCCCGGAGCAGCAGCGACAATTCCGAGAGCAGGGCGGGTTTATCATCACCCTCTCAACCTAAGCGCGTAGCGCGTAAGGGTTGGTCTGGTTCATCTGGTCTGTCTAGGGCCTGTTAACACTACCGCAAGCCATCGACGATCAACGCGAACGTGATGAACGGAGGCGTACCCTCAGGGGTACGTTGAGGATTTCGATGAGCCGAGAACGACGCTGGCGGGCTTTTTCAGCATCCTGCTAGGAAGCCGGCGGGGACTCGTGCGGCAAGAGAGTCACATCTTTCTTTTCAAAGGCGAAATGGATAATCAAGAAAACGACCCCTATGCTGATCGCCGAGTCGGCGACATTGAAGGCCGGCCAATGGTAGGAGTCCACATAGACATCGAGAAAATCGATCACCTCGCCATACCGTAATCGATCGATCAGGTTCCCGATCGCCCCTCCAAGAATCCCGGCAATACTAAGCTGCCCCATCCAATCTTTTTTCGGCAACCGGAAGAGAATCGTCCCCAATAATGCCAGCGCGAATAGCGACGTGACGCCGAAGAACACCATGCGAAAGGCATCGCTGCTGCCGGCCAGCAATCCAAAGGCGGCGCCGGGATTTCGGATATAGGTCAAGCTGAAGAGATTCGGAACAATCGGAATGGATTCATTCAGCCGCATCGACTGTACGATGGATAGTTTCGTCGCCTGATCGATGGCTATGATCGAGGCGGCGAGCAGAGCCAGGAGTAGATAGCGAACAGGCCCGCTCATCACTGCACCGCCTCGATGCAGCGATCGCACAACGTAGGATGGCTCGCATCTTGACCCACTGCCTTGCGATAATTCCAGCACCGCTCGCACTTGGCGTGCGTCGACTTGGTTACGGAGATCGCGAAATCGGTCATCGCATCGGACCGATGTTCCTGCGTCACCTCCGACACGATGAACAACGTATCTAAGTCCCTGCACGAGTTCACTATCCACTGACCGGTCTTTACATCCATCGTGAGATGAACCCGCGCCTCAAGCGAAGATCCGATGACCTTCTCCCGGCGTCTCTCCTCCAGCACCCCTTGCACCTGGCTACGGTATTTCAATAGCCGCTCCCATCGCTCGGCTAGCGCGGCATCCTGCCATTGTGGCCGAACCTCTGGGAATGTGCTCAGATGTACGCTGCTCACCCCAAGCTGCCCTCCCGGTTGCGTCGCCAGGGTCCGCCAAATCTCTTCTGCCGTAAAACTCAGCACCGGCGCCATCAGCTTCGTCATCGCGATGAGAATCTCGAAGAGCACCGTCTGAGATCCACGACGCAAGGGCGAATCGGCTCGGAACGTATAGAGTCGGTCCTTGAGAATATCGAGATAGACAGAACTCAGATCCACCGAGCAGAAGTTGTTGATCGCATGAAAGATCGTATGAAATTCAAAATCGTCATAGGATTTCTTAACCCGTGGAATCAGCTCGCTCAGCCGATGCAGTGCCCAACGATCCAATTCAGGTAACTGCTCATACGGAACTCGGTCTTTGTCCGGGGTGAAGTCATACAGATTACTCAGTAAAAAACGACAGGTATTCCGAATCTTTCGATAAGCTTCGATCATATGGATCAGGATTTCAGGAGAAATCCGAAGGTCATCGCGATAATCCTGCGCCGAGACCCACAAACGCAGAATTTCTGCGCCAGATTGTTTGATCACATCTTGCGGCGCGACGACATTTCCCGCCGATTTGGACATCTTCTTGCCCTGCCCATCGAGAACAAATCCGTGAGTCAGGACCGCCTTATATGGCGCGCGATGATCCGTCACGACACCGGCCAGCAAGGCGCTGTGGAACCAGCCTCGATGCTGATCCGACCCTTCGAGATAGAGGTCAGCCGGCCACCACTTCCGTGCTTTCAACACCGCCGCGTAACTGACCCCGGACTCGAACCAGACATCGAGAATATCCCGTTCTTTCTCGAAATCCGTCCCGCCACACTTTGGACAGGCCGTATCCTTAGGCAACAGATCGGCAGCCGATTGTTCGAACCACACATCGGCACCTTGGGATTCCATCGACATGGCAAGATGCTCAATCACAATCGGATCGGCCAGCACAAACCGGCACCCCGTGCAGGTAAAACCTGGAATCGGCACCCCCCACACACGTTGGCGCGACAAACACCAATCGGGCCTGTTCTCGATCATCCCGTTAATCCGATCGCGGCCATAGGCTGGAATCCATCGGACCCGTTCGATCTCCGCCAACGCCTCTTTTCGAAGATCGTTCGTGTCCATCGACACGAACCACTGTTCGGTAGCGCGGAAGATCACAGGATTCTTACAGCGCCAGCAGTGCGGATAGGAATGGTTCAGCGACCCATGACCCAGCAAGCGTCCGTTGGCCTGCAAGAACTCCACGATCTTCGGATTGGCCTTCAACACATGCTGGCCAGCAAATTCCTTTACGACGTCGGTAAACCGTCCAGCGTTGTCGACCGGCGCCAGAATCTCCAGCCGTTCACCCGGCGAAGCTGTGGCATTGTGTTCAAGGACGAGAATGTAGTCTTCCATACCGTGGCCCGGTGCAATATGGACACAACCGGTCCCCTGATCGAGGGTCACGAAGTCACCAAGTAGAATCGGTGACAGGCCGGTGGTCAGGGGCCGTTGCGTTTCGATCCCTTCGAACCCTTCACGCCCCTTCTTCACCCCGAACACTCGCGCTCCTTCGAGCTTGCAGGCCTTCGTCACGCTCTCAAGAAGCTTTTCTGCAACGATCAGCACCTCGTCGCCGACCTGGACGAAGGCATAGTCGATGTCGCCATGGAGGCAGACGGCTTGATTGGCCGGAAGCGTCCATGGTGTGGTCGTCCAGATCACGACAGAAACCAACTTGATGTCGAGAGGGAACGAAATACCGGGGAACGTCTGGCTGAGCACCGTGGGCGACGTGACTAACGGAAACTTCACATAGATCGAGGGCGAGGTGTGATCTTCATATTCGACTTCCGCCTCGGCAAGAGCTGTTTGGTCTGCCGTGCACCAGAGTACCGGCTTTAGTCCCTTGTAGACCCCTCCCCGCTCCACAAATTTCCCGAACTCGCGGATGATCGTGGCCTCATAGCCAGGATTCATCGTGAGATAGGGACGCTGCCAATCTCCCAAGATACCGAGCCGCTGAAACTCCTCACGCTGAATCGTATAAAACTTTTCCGCATATTCCCGGCAGAGTTTGCGGATAGCCGGGGTGTCGAGCGTCTTTTTTTTGTCGCCGAGCTCTTTCAGGACTTGATGTTCGATCGGAAGACCATGGCAATCCCACCCCGGCACATAGGGCACTTGATAGCCCGCCATTGTCTTCGATTTGATGATGATGTCTTTGAGGATCTTATTCAGTGCGTGACCGATATGAATACGCCCATTGGCGTAGGGCGGCCCATCGTGCAGAACATACAGCGGCCGGCCTTTCCCCGCCTCCTGAATTTGCTCGTACAACCCTTCCTTCTCCCACGAAGCCAAGAGTTCAGGCTCCCGCTGAGGCAAGTTTGCCTTCATCGGAAAATCGGTTTTAGGCAAATTGAGTGTGGCTTTATAGTCCATGGGCATTTCAGGCTTTCGCGGCAGCACAGTAAATGTAGGAATATACCCAAAGGAAGGGCTGAGGTACTAGCCTAAACTGATGAGTCCGTTGCAGGATGGTCAAAAAGATTTCCGGCAAGGCCGCAGTGAGCGAGAGCCCGAAGCGTACCGTTCGAGGTACGTTGAGGGTTGGAGCGAAACGAGAACGAAGCCAGGAACCTTTTTCACGATCCCGCCCGCTAACTGACGGACATCATGCGGTCTAACGCAATCTTCGCCCAATGTTTCTCGTCGTCCGGAACGACAATATGGTTCACGACGTGGCCGTCGGCGAGATTTTCCATCGCCCAGCAGAGATGGGCTCCATCGATCCGGAACATTGTCGCACACTGGCAGACCGTAGAGGACAGGAAGAAGACCTTCTTATCGGTAAGATCACGCTTCAATCGATTGACCAGATTCAATTCGGTTCCCACTGCCCACGCCGTCCCGGCCGGCGCCGCCGTCACCGTTTTGATAATGAACTCCGTCGAGCCGGATAGGTCAGCCTTGTTCACGACATCTTCGTGGCATTCGGGATGGACGATCACCTTCCCATCCGGATACTGCTTGCGGAAATTATCCACGTGCACAGGTTGAAACATCTGGTGCACACTGCAGTGGCCCTTCCAAAGAATCAGCTTTGCGCGCTTGATCGCCTCCCGCGTATTCCCCCCGTTGGGTTGATAGGGATCCCACACAATCATCTCTTCTCGCGGCAGCCCCATCTTGTTCGCCGTATTGCGGCCCAAGTGCTCGTCGGGGAAAAAGAGAATTTTCTCCCGCCTGGCCCAGGACCATTCTATGACCGCCTTCGCGTTGGAGGAGGTACAGGTAATCCCGCCATGTTCGCCGCAAAAGGCTTTGAGCACTGCGGCAGAGTTCACATAGACCGCAGGCATGACGGTCTCTTCCACTGGAAGGACTCGTCCCAGCGTCTCCCAACATTGATCGACCTGTTCAATGGCCGCCATATCGGCCATGGAGCAGCCCGCTGCCATATCAGGCAGGATGACCGTTTGCTTGGAGCGGCTCAGGATGTCGGCCGTCTCGGCCATGAAATGCACGCCGCAAAAAACAATATAGGGCCGCTCCGACCGCTCGGCCGCCAGTTTCGATAATAAAAGAGAATCGCCACGAAAATCCGCATGCTCAATCACTTCATCCCGTTGGTAATTGTGGCCGAGGATCATCACGCGATCTCCCAGCACACGCTTTGCCTCAACCGTCCGGCGGAATAGTTCCTCTGCCGGCAGTTGTTGGTAGTCCGTGATCAGTTTGGGAAGCGTCGAAAGTGTCTGCATTGGTTCCTTCGCAAAATAACGTGAAGTGTTATTCTACGTTAGGACTCTCCGACAATCAATGAACCGGTCGCTGTGAGGAATCCCTAGGCAGGCGATAATCCACTCGGTTCGCTTGGAGCCTATTCTGACATTGCCTTCATGACGAGGCGAAGGAGGTGCAGCCAGATGCGAGGCCGCAGGCCCGGAAAAACCGGAGGCGTATTCGCTGGAATACGTTGAGGATTTTTTCGGGCTGAGAACGACGCAGATGGTCGTAGATCGTTCGCCGTAGTAGAAAGGTCAATGTCTGACAGGCTCCCAGGGTAGGCCTAATACCCCGTTGACAATGCAGGAGGCTGGCGATACGATTCCTCCTTGAAGCTAGGGGGGCCACACGGCTGAGAGTCCGCCCGAACGGACGACCCTCAGAACCTGACCTGGGTAATACCAGCGTAGGGAAGCGAGAACAACCGGAACTGTTGGTCTCTCTGCCGCACCCCCTTATTATCGGTGCGGCTTTTTTTTGACGTTGAGCACAGTTCACGTTTTGGAGAAAGGATCTCCTCATGAGCGACCATACAAACGGCAATGGATCTGCTACTGGTAACGGACCCGAATCTGTCGGATCAGCTTTCACGACTACGCCGTTCCCCGCCTCCCGCAAAGTGTACGTGCAAGGAGAACAGACCGGCGTGCGGGTCCCGATGAGGGAAATCAGTCTGACTGCCACCAAATCGATAAATGGGGGCACACCCGTCGCCAATGAACCGATTACGATCTACGATACTTCCGGCCCCTATACCGACCCAGCCGTAAAGATCGACGCGCGAGCTGGATTGGCGCCCTATCGCCGGAGCTGGGTGATCGGCAGGAACGATGTCGTCGAACTGGCAGATATCTCCTCCCAGTATGGCCGCCTTCGTGCAGCCGATCCCAAGCTGAACGAACTCCGGTTCCAGCATATTCGCAAGCCGCTACGAGCCAAACCAGGCATGAATGTGACCCAGATCCACTATGCGAGAAAAGGCATCGTCACACCGGAAATGGAGTTCATTGCAATCCGAGAGAACCAATCTCGCGAAGTGGCGCGCGAGCTGGCCTCGCGGAATGGGCACGGCGGCGGAGTCACACAGCACCCCGGTCAGTCGTGGGGAGCCAGCATCCCCTCCGTCATCACACCGGAATTTGTTCGCGACGAAGTCGCCCGTGGCCGCGCGATCATCCCGGCCAATATCAACCATCCGGAAAGCGAACCGATGATTATCGGCCGCAACTTCCTGGTGAAGATCAACTCCAACATCGGCAATTCTGCCGTCGCCTCTTCCATCGAAGAAGAAGTCGAGAAGATGATCTGGTCCATTCGATGGGGCGCCGACACCGTCATGGACCTCTCCACAGGCAAGAACATCCACGAGACCCGCGAATGGATCATCCGCAATTCGCCTGTGCCTATCGGAACCGTGCCGATCTATCAGGCGCTCGAAAAAGTCGGAGGCAAGGCCGAAGACCTGACCTGGGAGATCTATCGTGACACCTTGATCGAGCAGGCCGAGCAAGGCGTGGACTATTTCACAATCCACGCCGGTGTACGCCTCGCCTATGTGCCGATGACCGCCACACGCATGACCGGCATCGTGTCCCGCGGCGGAGCGATCCATGCGAAGTGGTGCTTGGCTCATCATCAAGAAAATTTCACCTACACTCATTTCGAAGAAATCTGCGAGATCATGAAGGCCTACGACGTGTCGTTCAGTTTGGGCGATGGGTTACGGCCCGGCTCCATTGCTGATGCCAACGACGAAGCGCAATTCGCCGAGCTGGAGACCTTGGGCGAACTCACCAAGATTGCCTGGCGCCATGACGTGCAGGTGATGATCGAAGGGCCAGGCCACGTACCCATGCATATGATCCAGGTCAATATGGAAAAACAATTGAAGGCCTGCCAGGAAGCGCCCTTCTATACGCTGGGGCCGCTCACCACCGACATCGCGCCAGGCTACGATCACATTACATCCGGCATTGGCGCAGCCATGATCGGGTGGTTCGGTTGTGCGATGCTCTGCTATGTAACGCCCAAGGAACACCTGGGCCTCCCAGACCGGGAAGATGTGAAAACCGGCGTCATCACCTACAAGATCGCCGCCCACGCAGCGGACCTCGCCAAGGGCCATCCAGGCGCGCAGATCAGAGACAACGCGCTCTCAAAAGCCCGCTTCGAGTTTCGCTGGGAAGACCAGTTCAATCTTTCGCTCGATCCGGACACGGCAAAACTCTTCCATGACGAGACTTTGCCGGACAATGCCGCCAAGGTGTCGCACTTCTGCTCCATGTGCGGCCCTCATTTCTGTTCGATGAAGATCACGCAGGATGTCCGCGACTACGCCGAAAGACTACAGGTAAATGAACAGCAAGCAATTCAAATCGGCATGAAAGAAAAGGCCGAAGAGTTCAAGAAAACCGGCTCCGAGATTTATCGGTAAGACAAGCGAGGATGCTCAAAACGGTCATCCAACAAGGCCCGAGGGGAATCGGAACCGGAGGCGTACCCTCCGGGGTACGGTGAGGATTTCGATGAGCCGAGAACGAAGTTGGGGACCGTTTTCAGCATCCGTTGAGGGAGAATAGAGTATGGGAAAGCCAAAACCAGCACCATTGCGTGAGCGAGATATCACGCGCCACATCGCGCGCGAATACTACAAAGAATTCGATCAGCTCATTGAGAGCGATGTCATCATTGTCGGCGCCGGACCTTCCGGGCTGATCTGCGCCCATGATCTGGCGGCGATGGGATTTCGAACGGTCATCATCGAACAGAGCCTTGCCCTGGGCGGAGGGTTTTGGTCGGGTGGCTACCTGATGAACAAGGCGACAATCTGCGAACCGGCCAACGAGATCCTCGAAGAGATCGGCGTGCCGTGCAAGAAGATCACGGAATGTGAGGGGATGTACATCGTCGATCCGCCACACGCCACCGGTGCGCTGATCGCAGCTGCCTATAGAGGCGGCGCCAAGATCATGAACCTGACGAGAGTACTCGACTTAGTGCTTCGCCGCGACGGCCTGCTCGAAGGCGTCGTGGTCAACAACACAACAGCCGAAATGGCCGGCCACGACATGATCCACGTGGACCCCATTGCACTCGAAAGCAAGATCGTCGTGGACGCGACCGGCCACGATGCCGTCGTCGTGGAACTGTTGCACAAACGCAATCTCTACAAAGCCGTGCCCGGCAACGGCGGCATGTGGGTGTCTCGATCCGAAGAAGAAATCATGGACCGGACCGGCGAGGTCTACCCTAATTGTTTTGTGATCGGATTGGCCGTGGCAGCGGTCTACGGCACACCCCGCATGGGACCGGCCTTCGGTTCAATGTTGCTTTCTGGACGCTATGGCGCAGAGCTGATTAAGAAGAAGCTGAAGAACGAATAACCTGTCCCCCGGTTCCTGGAGCCCGATCAAAAAGGTCATCCAGCGAGGCCGCAGGGAGTGCGAACCCGGAGGCGTACCCTCAGGGGTACGTTGAGGAGTTCGCACGACTGAGAACGACGCTGGGGATCTTTTTCATCGGCCTAACTATGGATGTACAAGATTTTTTACTACAAGGCGAAGGCCACGAAGAAGATAAACGCGAGGCGTGGCAACTCTTCCAGCAAGCCTATGAACTGCAGATGAAAGGCGAGCTGGAAGAAGCGGTCACGCTCTACAAGAAATCGATTGAGAGTCATCCGACCGCCGAAGCCTACACCTTCCTCGGGTGGACCTACAGCTTCATGGGACGGCTCGACGAGGCGATTGAGGAATGTCACAAGGCGATCGCGCAGGACCCTGACTTCGGCAACCCTTATAATGATATCGGGGCCTATCTGATCGAAAAAGGCGAACTCGACGAAGCGATGACCTGGTTTCAGAAAGCCCTGCAGGCAAGACGCTATGAGAGCCCAGCCTTTCCCCATCTCAACTTGGGTCGTGTCCACGAACGCAAAGGGCAATGGACTGAGGCGATCGATTCCTACAAGAAAGCCCTGGCCCTTAATCCCAATTATGCCTTGGCAAAAAAAGCATTGGGGCGATTGATCAGTTCACTCAACTGAGAAGGTTTGTCTAGTTCATTTGGTTTATCTGGTTTGTCTCGTTGTTTTAGTTGATCTGGTTTGTGGTTTACTTAGGCAGTCTTAGTTGCCTTGATTCCCTAGTTCGAGCCATGTAGTTGAACCGTACTGCCTCATTTTGAACCAAAGAAACTAGAAAAACCAAATGAGCCAGACAGACCAGAAGACTATTCTCGTTGCAGTTACCGATATCTTTTTCTATACCAAGGTCCGCGACGCCCTGATGGCGAAGGGCTACAAGATCGAACGGGCTCGGACGCAGCAGGACATCGCAGAAAAGGCCTCCTCCACGACTCTGTCCGCCTTCATTGTGGACATGAACGACGAGAGGCTGAACGCCTTCCAAGCTCTGGAAACTCTCAAAACCGACGCAAGCATGAAAACCATTCCCATCCTCGCTTTCGCCAATCACGAAGAAGTCGATACCTTTCACCGGGCCAAGGCGCTGGGCGTGACCAAGATCGTCTCGCGCAATGAGTTCTCTTCACGATTGAAAGATCTGGTCGAGGAGGTGGCAGGGACTCACGTATGAAACAGTCACGTCTCCATGAACATCACGCGAAGCTTGGCGCAACCTTTGAAGAGGTCGCCGGGTGGGACATGCCCGCTCACTATGGCCAATGGGGCACAGAGTATCAGGCCGTACGCCAGGCCGTCGGCCTTTCCGACCTCTCACACCGTGGGAAAATCCGTGTCACCGGCGATGATCGCGTGAAATGGTTACAGAGCCTCATCAGCAACGATATCTTCCCGCTCCAGCCAGGCCAAGGACGCTATTCAAGCTTTCTCACCCACAAGGGCAAGATGCTCGGCTACTTTCGAGTCTATATCTTCCCTGACAATGTGTGGGTGGAAGATGTCGGCGAGGTCGGCGAGGCCACCTTCCAAGCCCTCAGAAAGTTTCTGCTCTACGGCACCAAAGCGAAGATGGAGAACTGTGCAGAGTCCTGGGGGCTCTTACTCGTCAGCGGGCCCAACGCTTGTGCGACCGTCAGCGCCGCGTTCGGAGTCGAGATGAGCGACCTCAAACCGGTGAACGCCATCGCAGCGAAAATCGGAGGCCATACCGCGCTCGTCCTGCGTACAGAAGAAACCGGAGAAGATGATCTGGAACTATTGTTGCCTGCCGATGCCCTCCCCATAGCATGGGAACGGCTGATGGAGTCCGGTGCGACATACGGCATCAAGGCAGTTGGCAGTCACGCTCGTGAGGCCCTCCGCATCGAAGCGGGCCTACCGAAGGCCGGCCCTGATCTCAACGAAGAAATCGTCCCGCCGGAAGCGAACCTGGAGGGGAAAGCGTTCAGCTTGAATAAAGGCTGTTACCCTGGACAGGAAGTCGTGGCGAGAATGGACACCTACGGCAACGTGCGGCGAAAATTGGTTGGCTTGGTTCTCATAGAATCAGTGGTTCCTCCGCATGGAGCCAAACTTTATAGCGGCGATCGTGAAGTGGGTTGGATCAGCAGTGCCGTCCATTCCCCGCAGCTCAATCAAGTCATTGCGTTCGGATTTCCCCTTCGCGACTTCAGTAAGCCAGGCACCGAGCTGGCCGTGGAATTCGATCACCACAGATACCCGGCCACAGTTCACAGCATGCCCTTCTACCTCAAACATTAGCTCGGTCACAACGGCCCCGTAGGCGATGGAGCGCACGATGACACAACGGTGGATGGCCCTGATAGCTGTGGTGGGATTGATACCCCTACTCCTGGCCATGCGGCCGGTGGATGAAGCCCTGCTCGCAGCAGCAAGTAAGGGAGATCTCGGCGAGATCACCAGAGCCGTCGAAAACGGGGCTGACGTCAACGCGGCGGGTGAGGACGGAATCACTCTGCTTTACAAGGCAGCCGAAAAGGGCCATCAAGACGCGGTTGCTCTCCTATTGGACAAAGGCGCGAACCTGAAACAGGAAACGATGGACGGAGTGACCCCGCTTCACATCGCCGTTGAGAAAGGCCATAGAGCCATAGCAGAGCTGCTGTTGGACAAGGGCGCAGACGTGAACCAGGTGAGAACGGACAGCGGCGAAGCCCCGCTCTTTACCGCAACCCAGGAAGGACACCGAGACGTTGTGACCCTCCTGTTGGATCGCGGCGCCAAAGTGAAGCAGGTACGGCTAGGCAACAACGCAACTCCGCTCTTTATTGCGGCTGGCAAGGGGCATCGGGAAATTGTGGCGCTACTGCTGGACAAAGGGGCGGAGGTAACACCGGTGACGACGAACGGATGGACTCCCCTTCATGTCGCCGCACAACAAGGGCATCATGAGATCGTGGTGATGCTGCTGACGAAGGGAGCAGACAAAGCGGCAAAAGATGCCAAAGGTCTACGACCGGTCGATCGCGCACGCGAAAAAGGCCACGTAGCGCTGGTTCCTTTGCTGGAGCCGTAAGGCAGCTCTCACCAACCGACCCTTCTACTCGACATGATGGTATCTAACAATCAGGGCGATCCACCGGTAGAGTCGGCAAATCGTTCACAGGCCGTCGCCATCGGAAGCCGCTGTGACGAGCCAGCGCGGCGCCGTCTCGATGAGCGCTCAGCGCTCCGGATTGCGAGCTGCCCTCACCGCGCCGGCGAAAGCCAATAGACTCTTCCGCTCGTCATCCTCAAGTGCCAACAAGAGGTGGGCCTCTTCAGCATGCATGAGGCGAAGGCTGAGAAACGGTTCTTCTCGTCGTTTTTCTTTGTTGTCCCACATGGCATCGATCAACTGAACCTTGTCCAACTGACCGACCGACACCACGTCGTACCGAAAATACGAATCGCCGATGACGATATCGAATACGACGTTACCGGCAGTAAGCAAGAGGAGATTAAAGCGTCCTTGATCTTCGTAACCCTCCGGCAAAAACTTGTTGATATGGCACAGCGCGACTTTGCGATCCCCCAAGGCCGCGCGAATTTTTTCTTTGAGTGCCGGGTAATCGATCTGCATAGCCTTTTCATCGAGCCCTGTCGCCGCGGCAGCGGCATTCTGAGCCTGTTCAAAAATCTCATCCGCCGACATCAACCCTGCCATCTGTGTAGTCCTTTCGTCCGAACCCTGTTAACCTGCTGTACGCCGAGCCTTCACCGCTCTGGCGACTCCGATTAATCCCAGAGCTGCCCACGCAAACTCCAAGAAAATGAATCCGACTCGCTGATCCTCAATCGCCACGACCGCTAACAGCAACGACCCAATAATGTTGAACGCGAGGTATCCCGTGTGCAGTTCACTCCAAACCCCGCTCTGAAGTAAGCCATACGCCGACAGCACCATCAAGGCGCCCAATACCGAAATGAGCTGCAACAGCATCACGCACCTCGCCTCACCCTCCACACACAACGATGGTGTACCGTAACTGGCTATCTATCTCGATTTCAAGAGAATCTTCGCCACGAACTGTGACAACTACCTGGCGGACAGACGATGGGAAAATCTTGTGACACCGTCCTCATCGAGGACTCTTACATCAAAGGACGACTCCGTGACTCGAATCAGACCAAAATTCATGTACCCACCTTCATTGACCAATGTGGTCGGACGTAACTCCACCCTTGCCGATGTCGGCTTGCCAGGCACGGCGGACAACGGGCCAGCCACGAACTCATGGAAGTCAGCGATCCCGTCACCGTTTGGATCGTACGCATTCGCCTGCACATAGTGAACATCACCAGCCAAAAACACCACGTTCTTCACACGCCGGCCAAGAATACAATCCACAATCACTCGCCGTTCACGTTCGAAACCGGTCCCATCCGCCCCTCCAGCCCAACCATCGTTCCCAGGGGCACCGGCGCCCCCTCCTTTTGAAATGGACAGCGGCACCGAGGTCACAATCACTTTCCATATCGCGGTCGACTCAGTAAGACCGCTTAACAACCATTGAAGCTGCTGCTCTCCCAACATCGTCTTCGCTGGGCCATCTTGATCGGCGTTACGGCTCCGATACTGCCGCGTATCAAGGATAAACACTTCGAGATCTGCCCCGGCGCGTACCGTTCGATAGAGCCGGGCTGGATCATCAGCAGCCACGCGAATCGGCCAATACTCGCGCAACGCCTGACGGCCCGCCGGCATACGGCTCTCGAATGGCCCTGCAAAGTTATCCCGCACTTCATGGTCATCCCAGATCACAGAGACCGGGACGCTTCCCAGAAACCGACGCAGCGCCTCTGCACCCCGTTGGTCGCGGTGACGGGCACGATACTCGTCCACCGTCGTTGCCAGAAAGTCAGCGCCAGGCTCGTTCGGAGGAGACGGGCATAGGCCATCACTGTAGATCGTATCGCCGAGGAACAGAAAGAAACTGGGCTGCTGGGCGCGCATCACATCGAAGATGGGATATCCCGCAGCCCCACGCCTGCAACGCCCCTGCCCACCTAGATCCCCGCTCCAGGCAAAGGTCACTGGCAGATGACTGTTCGTATCCGGAAGTGTCGTAAATTCCCCTCGAGCTGCCACTCGCGCTTCGGTCGATGTGCCTTCACGGTCCTTTGTGCCGACATATACATGCCATCGATATCGTGTGGCCGGCGCTAAGCCCTCAACGGGAATCGTCAGAGTAAAATCCGTGGCCTGGCTGGTCATGAACAACGGCGTCCGTGCCACGGGAGCGACGGCTGTCCCCATCTTCGACACGCGGTTCCAGACCGCCACCGGCGCCCACTCGATCTGAACTGTCATCGGCCCATCGGTTCGCAGCCAGAGGAGGGCCGACTGGCTCGTCACATCCCCCATTGCAATCCCCTGAGGCAGCAGATTCGTCGAAGCAGTATCCGTCTCAGCAAAAGGACTCCCGGGAGGAAGTCCCTCAAGCGATGGTGAAGCACAACCTGAACTGGTAACAATCGCAGCCAAGAGAAGGAGAAGAGGAAGTCGACCCATCATGCGATGGACTTACCGGAACGGAAGCGACACGTCAAGGTTGATAATCAGCCCTTCGGTTCTGCATACTATGCCTTCTTATTCGGAGGGTGGAATGCACGATCTCACCTGTATGATCAAAGGCTGCCAATCCAAAGTCTATGCTCCTGCCGGCACCCACAGTGTCTGCCGAGCACATTTCTTAAGCTATCTCACCTGGCGACGCCGCAAAGGCCCGCAGATGTTTATGAAATATGCCGGAATGACGATGGAAGAACGTGACCCTCTCGTTGGCGAATGGGCCAACACCATCCGCGAAGAAGAAACTCCCACCGCATCAACGTCTAAAACTTAGTCTTCCCGCCCGCATACAGGGAATGGTTCCTCACACTATTCGTTCCATCAGATCCGATTGGTCGGCGAAGTTCTCTCGCTGTTAGTCGCGATTTCCCCCTCGAGACTGAACCCACAACAATCCGCTGAATCCAGCGGAGCCGGTGAAACTCAGCCCGATGTGAACGTGCTCGAAGGCTTCTTTCTTCACCGGAGAGCCCATGCTCAGACATTCCTTGATTTTGACTGACTACGCTGGGTCGCGAGTGTACAGCGTTGGTCTCCTGGCTCATCGGGGGGTCTACGACTACCTGGAAACTCCAAGGACCTAGCCCTGTGAAACAGTCCGCTGATGGGTTTGGGTTCAACAGAGGATGGCGAGTCCTAGGAGGTCATGAAACCTCTTGGGTGGCTGTTGTTAGGTTATGGGGTCAGAAGGGCTGGCAGGGTACCGATAAAGGTCTAGATAGTGCCTTCATACCTGTAACACATTCCGATTTCTTGTCGGACTTATCCTTATCATCCTTCTTTGCTTCCTCAACCATCTTCTTCACATCCTCACTCGCTCGTGGCTTCTGGTCGGTCTCCTTTGCCACTGGTGTAGGCTGGTTTCCTTCCTTCGGCGATAGTTCCGCAGCCAGCACCGAATGTGATCCAATCAAGAATATTCCAAGACTAACGAAGATCATGAAGCACAGTAGCAGAGATTTAAGCATGGTCAGTCCCTGCTGTGAGATTCAACCTTGCCTACCTAGGAAATGAATGTCAACTTTTTGATCGCCTGAGTAGCGAGGAGGCCACATTGTAGGAGCGTAAGCTCCACCGTAGCAGGGACCATAACAGCCCGTGAATAATAGCTGTGTACAGTGCTGAAACGTGAGGTCTGGAGCGTGGATACGTAGTAGTACTGGTGTCCCCAACGGGATTTGAACCCGTGTTACTGCCTTGAAAGGGCAATGTCCTAGGCCAGGCTAGACGATGGGGACGATACGAAAGCTGGAAAATGAAGGGCACTCTTACCATATTTCAGACTCGTGTGTCACTAGACGGGTCGGCAGAGCTTCACGGCACACGGTCGCGTTTCCTCTTCAAATTCTGTAGGATAATCTGTATCGAGCAGAAGAGAGCCGCACGTACTGGAACCCAAGGAGAGCACGACTCATGACAAGGCCCCAGTTTGCATCGTTCAGATCACTGCTGTTTGTCGCCTGCTACCTGCTGGGTGCCGGTTGTGCCCACGATACCTACCAAGAGCGGGCGAACATGATTAAACATCATGCCGATGCATTCTATGACAGCCTAAAAGCCAACCGAGTGGAATCCGCAATCCGGGACAATGAGCAGATAGAAACGATGGCGAGTCAGATGGGAGACACGGTGAAGAAACGGGCCAGACAACAAGGCACTACAGCGGTTGAACGAGAGTTCGCCTTGATGACCACTGCCAATGAAGCCGCAGCCACCAATTGGCTCGCGTTGGGCCAATACTTCGCCATCAAGCGCCAATTCCCTCAAGCCCGCGCCACCTATCAACGTGTGATCGACACCTATACAAATCCCACGGACAAGCCCTACCGGGAACAGGCTTTGCGCGCCTTGAGGGATTTGGATATCCTGAACCCTCCGACCGCCACAACGAATCCGTGAACGACAGCCGCCTACGTCGTCAATCGTCTCGAATACTTTTCAGCGCACTCCTGCTGCTCAGCTGGGGCTGCGTCCATCGCATTCACGTCACCCCTACGCCTTCAACCGTTTCGCCTACCGCCATCGCACAATCGCTGCAAATCGTCGTGCCTTTTCTTGCACTAGAAGGAGCCGATCACAGATCGGGAATCACCTTACTCGATTGGCCGGCACAGGACCTTCGTTCTGCCGCAATCAACTATATTCAATCGCGCCGGTCATTTGCTTCGGTACGCGACAAACCCGCCGACCTTACCCTACGCATCAACGCCTGGCTCTCGATGCAATCCCACGGCGGCTACCACTACAGACTGCGCCTGGAATCCGCTCTGGGCCCATCAGGCACGCCACCGATCAAGTCGTATTTGGTCGAAAAAGAAACGGTTGGGTCAAGTGTTCGGTGGGTCACAGCTTCGGATCAAACCCCCATCGCAGAAGCGGTCCAAGCCGCACTCGACGAGCTACTCTCGCAGATCGAGGCTGATCACCTGCTCTATTACAATGAATCTCGCTGAAGACGAAGGCACCTCAAGGACTACGGGGAGAAAGAGTTTGCCGACGCATTCGGGGGGAAGGGAAAGTATTTCAGCAGGTTACTCAACAGAGCCGCAGGCGATGAAAACATCATGTCGTGGCATTTCTCGCCCACCACAAGCTGCCACGACAGCTTCTACTCCGAGTGAGCGATGTTGAGGATATTTTCGAGGCAAGGACGAAGCTGGTAGGATTTTTTAGCGTCCTACTTAGAGATCTGAGACCGTCGGTCGAAGAGGCCCATAACAAGACATCCAGCCGCTACACCTGCGGCAAATATCGCGCCGACTATCCAACCTGAAGAGACACCCACCCCTCGCGACTCCCGACGTCGAAGCTCTCGGCCAAGATTCGGCATGTGGGATTCTGGCCCGAGCCATTCATCCTCTGACCCACGGATTGACTCTTTCTTGAAGAGATGGGCCGTCCTTCTTTCACTCATGATCTCTCTATCTCCCTGCGACCTCCTCATTCTAATCCGTTGCCATCGCCAGAGCAAGAGCCCCAAGAGTCTGTCACACACTGACTACTCTACTGTGGGGGAGACGATCATTTCTATCTGCGTCGTACTTGGCCTAATGAGTTCTTCATAAGGATCGTTTTTCACGCGTACCGTATCGCATAGAACCCTATCTGCATTGCCTTGACATAAAGGCATGGCGGACAGGCAGCTAGGCTGTACGAGAACCCGTGTAGCTCCCCCATGCCTCATTAACTTGTACGGCCGGAGCTGGCTCGTATACATGGCAATCAAGGCGCAGCGACCGATCACCCAGCGGAACGTTCAGAGACTCACAGTGATGCGGACGATCGGCATTGTCGTGTTTATTGGGCTGAAAGTTGCGACAGGACACACACATTCTCGCGACAGAAATTTCACCCTGCTCTTGGAGACTACGAATGACTTTTACCAAGGACTTAAGAAGGGCAACCTGCTCAGACGCCGAGAGTGCTTCCGTCGCAGTGACCAGTCGATCGGGCATTCGTGAGGAAGGTGTACAGGATCGATTCCCTTTGGCCGTCAACTGCGCGACCACAATTCGGCCATCGCTCACATCGCGACGCCGTCGAACCAACTGCTTCCGCTCGAGCGTAGCAATGACTTCTGACGCGGTCGGAAGCCTCACGACTAACTCGTTTGCCACCGCAGAGACCGTCGCGCGTTGCCCTGGCTTGGATCGGAGAAGCGTGAGAACCTGCCGCTGTAGCGGGCCAAGACCTGCTCGACCTTCTCGCCGCCACGTCCGACTTTTCATCGCAAGCCCAATCTTTTCCAAACCAGCTGCCAACTGAGTTGTCAATGCAGCTGCATCTCGTAATGCCGATGACTTCTTCCCACTATTGCTCACGCGCTGTCCAGCCATAGAATCCCCTCCTTAAATACCAGGATGGCGGCAGTGTAGTGCGCACGTTGTCATCACGTCAAGATTCCAAATAGCACTTTGACCTCTACCCCACCATAAGCGGGGTAGAGGGGGTGCAACGATCAGACAATGCCGATTGGCCTGCAAGATGGAACCAGAAATTGAAGGACGCCATGTGCATTCCGAATGTGCCCGCAACCTGTTCAGCAACGATTCATAACCAACAGCACCCAGAGGAGAACATGCGGCCTTGTCCAGCCATCATTCGGTGCTGAAGGCCACGGTTGGCTGTGATCGACTTCTACCTTGATTTCCGAACAGCCAAACAACGTATCGAGCAGATTGCACGTGTAGGAAATGAGCGCGGAACAACCGTGAGAGTTACCGGGTTAACCGGAACTGGAAGATACTGTTGCGAGTGGTTCCGCCTCGCAGGATGCTGAACAAGTCGCTCTTCTCACCAACCCAAACGTGCCGAGACGCGCCTGCTCCCATGTATCGTTCTCGCTCACCGAAATCCACAACCTACCCCTGAGGGTACGCCGGCGGCCTTACTGGACGAGCTTTTTGAGTGTCCTGCGAGATGTCAGGGGCAAGACTTCTCATTCCGCTCACACCCTTGCCCCCAGTTTCGTAATCAGTGTGTATCGATACCGAAACCAGAACGATCCTGCCACGAGCAAACGACATGACCAGCCGCAACAGACAACCCACCAAACCATAAGAAGATCAGCACCCGAAGATTGACAGACCGTGGGTGAACAAGTAGCCTGAGCCGACACGAAAACACATGGCGGTCTCCATGAATGATTCATCACTGATCGAATACATCAGACAATCGGTCCCCAGCCTCATCGCCCTGTACCGATTCGGGTCACAGGCGAAAGGCACTGCCCGCAGGGAAAGCGATGTGGATCTCGCCGTGCTCGCACGTGACCCGATTCCTAACCTACGCCGGTTTGAGCTGGCCCAGGAGTTAGCGGTGCAACTCCATCGCGATGTCGATCTTATAGATTTGCGTACCGCGTCAACGGTGATGCGGATGCAGGTGATCTCGACGGGAGCATGCCTCGATGCGCCAAACGAACCGACTCGGCGAGAGTTCGAAATGTATGTGTTTTCAGACTATGCCCGACTCAACGAGGAGCGACGCGAGATACTAAAAAGAATCAGCGCGAGCGGGCTGGTGTATGGCTGACGACGTCACCCTGAACAAAGCGACGAGCATCGAGCGGTGCCTTCAGAGGATTCTCGAAGAGTATGCCGGGGACGACAAGAATCTCTTCACGAATCAGACCAAACAAGACGCGATCGTTCTCAATTTGCAACGCGCCTGCGAAACGGCTATTGACCTAGCCATGTACGTGGTCAACCAACGACGCCTTGGAGTCCCGCAGGAGAGTCGCGACGCATTTACGCTATTGCAAACCGCCGGAATCCTAGTGCCCGATCTCGCCACACGAATGCAGAAGATGGTCGGGTTCCGCAACGTGGCCGTGCATGAATACACCCGCCTCAACCTGGAAGTGGTTCAAGCTATCATCACCAAACAACTGAACGACTTCCGTACATTTTCCTCAACCATCGTCAAAGCGTTTCCCTAATTCGGCAATCACGGACCAATCGGTCGCCTAACAGGCGCCAAAATGCTGTACGACACCAGCAAGTATTCCATCGAACGAGAAATTTCGACAGTGGCGGTCGTTGCGGAACCACTGATAAGTGGTAGATCCACCGGCGGCACGCCGCTCGCTATGCTACTCACTGCGGTAATGCTGAAGTTTCCACGGACGAAGTAGGGGAACAATGACGCATCGATCCGGATTTCAGGATGGGCCACACCCCCCTCCGCTTGTAACGCGCGCCACTCAGCCGGGAAGTCGTGGCGCAGACTGACGAGGAGTTTCAACCCATCCGTGGGTATCATGTTGAGCGCCGCGACAAGACCGGAGGCGACGGTGCGAGAATAGCCATCACCGCCATCGCGGGCCGTGTATCGCACATGAAGAACCAGGTCCGCGATCGTATCGTAGTCAAATGCTTTGAAATCTTGCGGCAATGAAAATTTCCATTCCGACTCCGCCCCTTGTCCTTCGAAGGGCAAGTATCGCTCATCGCGAAAATTCAGTTCGAAGGCGCCGCCGTCGTTTTGGCCTGAACTGGTTGCGATCGACTGTAACGGGCCAGGCAATCGCGTGGGTCCGGGATCACGAACCGGTCGTCTTCGTATATGGCTCTCTTGGAGTGTCAGTGTCCCGCTGACGCTCGTGTACGGACCAGCGACGCAAGGCACCGACATACTCACGCTCTTGATGCGACGGAAATAGTGGCCTGGGAAATCCAAATCGAACAGCGCTTCAGGGATGCGAAACGTACACTTGCCAGTGGCCCGCAAATTCATTAGCGCCAGCGGATCTAGTTGCCGCAACGACACGTGCTTCGTGATCTCCAGCTCACGTGTGTTTCGATCCAAGTATGCCGCCTCCAGCCGACGCAGATCCTGCGCGAGTCGTTCGCCGGCGAGCAGTCCCTTCCGTCCGGCATCCCAATGGTCAAACCGTATTAGCGTGCCGGTTTCCAGTTCATAGTCGGCAGCCGATTCTGCCTGCCTGGCCAAATCGAAGGCCATGCGATAGGACTGATAGTGCAGAGCGGCCAGCTGGGCGGACATCCAACTGTAGAGCTGCGCGTTAGTAAACTTGTCGCGCTGCATGGCGAGTACTTCTTCGGCATCGGCGATCTGGGCTTCGTGGTTGCGCTGATCTTGCTCTGCGATATTCACTCGGATTTCAGCGGCGATGATTTGCTGGTCGATCTGCAACAGCTCTTGCCGCGCGAGGGAGGCCTGGAAGTCCCAGTCCTCCCTACGGCGTATGTGCCCAGCATTGATCGAGGATCTATTGGCTTGGTAAGTAGCTTCGGACGCGACCATGTTGAGAGATGCGGCTGCAGCATTTAGTGCGCTACCGATGTGCGAACCACCCCACTTCGTGCCCGGGACCATTCCAAGAATGATATCAGGAATAGCATGCCCAACTGCAGCAGCCAAATTGAGTGACTCGGCTACAAGTTGGTAGTCATGTGCCTCGCTCAACTTTCCAAGCTGGCCCCTCTCTTCAGCGTTCGCGTACTCGAGGCTTCGACTCGCATAGTACTCCAAACGAATATCGGACGATCTCCGAGACTCTTGCGTCGCTGCCAGATTCTTTTCGGCCTCCTCAATTTGCTGCCGCTTGATCTCTGACACCCGCTTGAGCATCCCGACCTCATGGCGGGAGTGCAACTGCGCCAGCACTTCACCGTCTCGCTTTTCCAGTGCGCTGAGCAACGCATTGCCGAATGACCGAACCTCGCTACAGAACTCCAGAGCCTTTTGCAGAAGCGGCTGGAAACGATAGTGTGGAGTGCGCGCGCCCAGTGCCATGGACAGTGCCGTGCCGATGTCTAATCCAGCGGCGCGAGCACGCACCAGCAAAGCCGGGTCGATGGGCGGCGCGAACAGCGCAAGCTGGCGGGTGCGGCCCTCAATGTCCATGCAATGCCGGATTTTGAAGAGACGATCCGTGATGGTGGTGCGAAGTTCGCTCAGCCGCGCATTGCTGGGGATGCAGAAGTAGAGCATCGACACGGCGGCTGCGGGGCGCTCAGATCGGCTCACACGCGCTGCGGAGAGTGGCAGACTGGTATCGATGTCGACCAGCACGTTGGCGAAAGCATCAACCGAGTGCTCGCTGATCAGCTCGGCATAGCTGCGCGCCGTGCGCTGCATCGGTGGCAGCACGACGGGTGCACCGCCAAGAATGTGGTTGCCCAGGACATACAACTGAGTGGCCTCATTGATCGATTCCATGGTGTCACGGCGGAACAGACTGTCGGCCCAAGCAGTCAGGTTTTCGATGTACTTCTGCACCACCGTCTTCATATAGGCCACCAACCGCATACGTGCCAGCATGTGGGGGTTGAAGGGGTCATTGCGCCAAGCCTCGACCTGTTGCTCAAGGTCAGCACCGCCATTCGACAAGCGACGCATCATTTCCTCTAGCGTCCTAATCGCTTCGGGTGCCGATCGGCTCTCACATTCAGCGAACAGTGGCTTCACGCGCCAATATTTCTGCGGGGCAGGATGCGGCGAGACATCTGTCGGGTCAAAGATCGTATGGAACCAACGCTGGGCGTCTGCGAAGCGACCGTTCTTGCTCAGCCGATCTGCTAACAACAAGGGTATATGGAAGAAGACCTCCCAGTTATAGAGGCCGTAGGCCCCTTGGGTGGAGAAGTCAAATTCGTCGATGGGATAGGGTTCAGCAACGAGAAAAGGATTCGGTCGCAAATCGTTGAGAACTCGCTCAGTATTTCTGCGTTCCAGTTGGCGTGGGTAGCGGTCAGGTCGAGCGGGTCTGACCACTTGACGACGAGTAGGGAAGAACAATACACGGGCGATCTCGGCAGGTCGATAGAGTCCATCCATGCCTTCCGAACGAACCGCTTCGAGCAGGTCGCAAACAAAAGGGTGATAGCCAGATTCCAAAAGGTACTTGGGTTGTAAATACCAGCCGGATCTCGGCGACTGGAACGCATAGAGAGGGTGTTCGCTATGCGTGAGAACGTAAGGTTGACCAATGGCTAAACGTGGGAACTGATGCGCGGGTAACAGGGTGAAACCCTCAATAGGCCCGCGTAAAATCGGAACAGAACTCTCGCCGTACGCCGCCGCATCCCTATGGACCAGCGCTACCGCAATAAAAGCCGCAAAAAGCACGCCGCCCAGCCCACCGGTTTCGGCGAATTCTTGTAATTGCGCGATGGCGTCCGGATCCAGCCAACCGAGCGGCTCGCCTTCATCCATGAACCGAAGGTAAGTGACCGACGAACTCACAACGCTCTCTTTGAGCAGTTGATTGTGCGGTAATACAGCGCGGGGAAGCCGAAGGACTCTTGCCCGATCAAGCCGTCCCAGTTTTAAATCAGCCGTACAGCCGTCCATTGAAAAGGCAAATATAGAAATGCCATAGCCCAGCGGCCAGTTCTCCCGTGGGTGCGGAATGCGCATTAAATTGTAAACGTGAAGCGTAAGTCTCGCCCCCGTCACTTCAGGGCGCAGCATGAGGGTGGAGCGATCCTTGATATCCACACGGACGGATTCCGCGCTCTTTGTCGGCGCGGACCAATGACCGAACTCAAGCGTGGTCCAATTGAGCTTCATGTCCAAAGCGAGCGTGGAAGGATCATTGCGATCCAACTGCACCTCGTTGAACTGAGGCCAAAATAGCATTGGTCTGCGGGTGACGACAGCCAGCACCAAGTGATCCGCGTCAATGCTGAGATCAATCTTTTCCCACGGCGCCCAACTCCGATCATCCATACGCTTGCGGTAGTAATAGACATGCGGCACAGCATGGGTGCGGCCCACCATGTGAATGATGCGGCGGGTGACCATGCCAGCATCGCCGGTCGGCTCATCAAAGGTTTCCTCATACAAAGCCCGAATATCCAGCCGCGCCACTTCGTGCAACTTTTGCAAGTATCCGCGCACTGCACGCTCAGCCGTGTCGGGTGTGATCTCGTCTTGCAGGAGTTCGTTTTCCAGCTCTTCGAAGAAGGGACTCTTGACGTCGCGCAGGTCCGGCTCGATCCAATTTTCCGGGTACAAGAAGACTTTGCGCCCGGCTTCCCAGACACGGTAATTCTTCATCCAATCCCACTGCCGCCATTCAGTAATGTCGGACACATCGCCGAGCGCCACCTCTTCCGGTTTCTCCAAATTCATCAGGCAACGCTGTACGAAGAGCTGGACCGCCGAGTGTGCCTGCACGATGCGCGAGCTGAGCTGGCAGGGGCCCATCTGTACGTCGATCAGCAAATGTTCGTATACGTCGTCGGCCGTTTTCCAACCATGCCTGTTCGTATTCAGGATATACGCCAAGAGCGCATCACGCTGTTGCGCACGCAGGCGGTCCATCGCCGGGGTCAAGGCCTTGTACCAATCGGCATCCGTCGCAAAGCGGCGACGGGCCAATGCCTTAAGCCCATCCACGGTGACTCCCGACGCTGCACTAATGAGTAGATTTAACGGAGGGATGAGCTCCGGAGAGACCGTCATTCGATGTCCTTGCAGCCAGCGGATGGCTGTCTGCAAGCGCGCATACGTGTCGGGTGATCGCCAATTGGGGGTGTCACCGACAATGGCGATTTCCAGCAGGTCTGCCACCCCACCCAGGGCCCACGCGCCGGCACTCGGGGGGATCGAGACAGAGCGGCCCCAGCCTGTAATGCTCTCCAGATCGGCTACCGTGGTCGCGGCATCCGTCGCATCGGCGATGACTTGCAGCAACCTGCGATCAGCCTGTGGCATTGCACTTTGCGTCACACTGGTCTGGAGTAGACCTTTGAGGGTCGACAGGTTGGGGCGACTGGCCGTTTCTGTAACAGGCACTACAGGCAGCGTGTTGAAGTCGAGCCACAACGTGTTGTCACGCGTAAGCCGTGTCAATGCCTCGGCATCGGCCTCGGTGGTTTTCAGCATGACAAATAGCCGCGAGGTCTTCAGGACGCGGCGCAATGAAAGGTTTGCGGCTGCTCGCAGCCGATCGTAGGGCTCGCTACCGGGAGCAATAGGAACAGCGGCAAGCGAGATGAAGTCCTGAACCACCCCACCAGTTCCAGCACCACCCGACACTGCGAGCAGCGCCCCTATGGGTGGATGGGTCGGTGGATCGGCTGGTGTATCGGCGATCACGTAATTGATAAACGTGACACCCGTGATCACCCCCAGCCGTTCCGTAGCCGCCGCCAACCTGAGGCGAGCCAACTCTCGCAGAGCGGCCTCGTGTGCCGCCGCCCGCTGTGCTTCTTCTGCGCGCCGCTGATTCCGCGCCGCGTCGGTGGCGTCTGCGGGCAACTCGAGGAGATCGGGCAACGCAGCGGGGGTGACGCCGGCGTCTAGAATCGCCGCGACCACGCTGTCCAACTGCGCCTCTAGCTCATCTTCACGCGGCATGAAGACGGCGGGGACCAGGTCTTGGTGCCGCAACAGGTAGCGCAGCTCGGCGGGGTCGACGGAGGCCGCGGTCAGTAGCGCGATTGTCTCGAGTGCATCGGCCGTGCGTTCAAGACGCTGCCCCGGCTCCTGTAGTTCGAGTGGATCCTCCAGACCCAACGCCAGCAAGTTGGCGTGATCAGCCGCCGACAGTTGGAGCAACGCCAGCCAATCGGCCTGTGCGTGCGCCAACTCAGGCGAGTTTAATGGCGCATGGTCAAGAGCTAGCAACGATGCGGCCACTCTTTCCAGAGGCACGCCACGTTGCACCGAAAGCGCCATCATGCGTGAAAGGGCCACCAGGTCGATGGCCCGTCTAGATTTGCCAATCTGTAATGCCTGTAGCGCGGACTGTAGTTTGGCCATGGGCCAGTTCAGGGCCAGGCGCAAGCGAAGGACTCGGTGCATCAGGTCGAAGACCTCAGTTCGCACGACCTCGCTGAGTTCGCTGGGGCGGGCATCCTCACCACCGATGCGCTGCATCAGTCGCGCCTTTTCGATGTCGCAGGGGGCGACCCTCCGATTAATGTGCAGATTCCAACCCGCGAATAAGGGCGATTCGATCAACGCAAAGAGTTCATCGACTGCCAGCCCACTGCGTGCCAGCAGCACTCCGTTATCACCAGCGAAATTGACTAACTGGTCGAGATTCTCACCACGTAGACCCCAGGCATTGGCCACTGCCGTGCTTGCCTGAGCAACCCTGTCCCACAGCGTGGAACTCAGACCCAGGCGCGCTCGGTGCAGCCGATCACCGGGTTTCGCCATCAATTCCAGCACCTCGACGGGGGAAATACCGATCAGTGTCAAGTAGAGACCCGCTTGCAAAAAGCCGCGGTCGAACGGCAATTGCAACGGGTAGACCGCGTCCTTCAGATGGCCGTCATATACGGCAGACGCAATTTCGGCGTTTTCTTCCGGCAACGCGCGCAGCCGAGCCGCGACGTCGTCTGTGGCGTCCAAGGCCTCCGGGGTTTGCGGCGTGTGCCTGAGGTCGAGGATCTGCCGCTCCAGCAGCTCGTTGACCAGATCAATGTAGGGCAGCGGCGTCTCCGCATTCGCACAGTTCAGTTTGAGGTGTTGCAGATCGGGGCGGCGTGCAAACAACACATCCAGCAAGGATTGGCCACCGGCGGGCGCCTTAGCGTCCATCTCCTTCAGGAATTCAAACAGGTCCATCAAGTAGGCGGCTGGCCCATGCACCGAGTCGCAGGGTGGGCAAAAGCAGCCATCGCCGCGACCAAACAGGTCGGCCCAGGTCGCCAGACGGCTGCCAGGCGCAACCGTGGCACTCGGGAACATGGGCGACCAATGTTCAAGAGCTTCGTGCAGCTTCAGAGTGTGCAGGGTGAGCTCTGCCCCACGCTGTTTGGCATTGCTGTATATCGTTTCAGCCACAACACGGCCGGCAGTCTTTTCAACGCCCCTCGTGACCCGCCCAGCCGCCTTCTCCATACGCTTCGTGAATTCGAATTTGCCCGCCATCATCACCTTGGCGGTCGAGTCGAAGCCATTGGCTTGCAGGGCTTCCATATAGACAGCACGGTTCTTGGCTGGGGCGAGCTTGGCAAGGCGCACCTCCTTGCCAAGCTGCTTCGTCACTGCCTCGATGTCGATCTTTTCGAGCTTGGCGGTTTTCAGGAAGGCTTCGACCGGTGTCGTCAGGAGATCGAATGCAGGGTTCTGCACCAAGAATTTCCCCACTTCACGGCGAGCGGGTTCAGTGTCCTCCACCAGCCGATGGGCCACCACCGCCGTGGGATAGGTCAGTTCCACGCGATCAGCCAGGGATTCGGCATAGGCCTCGGCGCTGTCAAAACCCTTGGGGAAGGACTTCGTACCAGTATTGGCAACCGTTTGTGCCACCTCCAGCCATTGCACTCGATTGAGCCGCGCCAGATCGGCGCCGGCCCCGAAGGCACGAGCGTGTGAAGCCTGCAGTACGGCAAGCGTCGGCAGGTGTTGATGCACAAGACCGTGCGCCTCCAGCACAAAGCGCGTGCTGCGCACCGCGCCTTCGGGCAGGCCCGCTTGCGCGAGCTCCTGCCACAGTTGCTGCGGGTCAGCATCCGGCGAACGCTTGAGCATGACGCCGGCGATCTGTCGTTGGAGCTCGACGCTCACCGAGCTGCCCGCGAGCAACAGGCCGATGCGCGGCTCGGTGCTGCTGCCGTCGGACGGCGACACGAAGGACTGGTCGATGGCCAGCTCCGTCAGCTTGGCCACGAAGGCCTCGCTGAGCTCCACCAGCGTTGCTGGCACCTGCCGGTCTGCGACCGCCTGCTTGAGGGCCGCGCGCCATCGTACCGGCCCGGCTTGCAACAGCGGCGCCCAGTCGGTGGGCAAGCCCTGGCGCAACAGGCCGTAGAACGCCGCTGCGGACAGCTTCAGTTGGGCCTGCTGCTCGCGCCAGAGGGCATCAAGCCTGACCAAGCGCAGGTGCGTGGGATCGATGCCGGTTTCGCCGACCAGAAACTGCAGGTCGTCATCGGTCAGCTGGTGGAGTTGAAGCGTCTCTAACAGCGGGCCCAGCTCACGCAGGTAACGCTCCCATTCCGAATCGGTGTGCAAGGCGGCTGCGGGAACGCTCAGGTCGATCACGGCGCGCGGCGGGGCATTGAACAGCGTCGCCGATACCGCCAGTTCGGTCTTGCCGTCGGCGGTGAACACCCGCACCAGCAGATCGGCATTGGCCTTCTCGGCGCGCTTGAATTGGGCCGGAACATAGCGAATCTGGTACTGCCCCTTGGCATCGGTCTGTGCCGCACCCAACAGCTCTTCTCTGCGCAGATCGCGGTCGAAAGCCTGCACGAGCAGCTGGGACAGCGCACGGCCACTCTCGTTGCTGACGGTGCCGAGAACTTCATAGTCTTGGGTGTCGAGATCGACGCCGAGGCTACGCAGAATCTCGTTCATGCGGGCGGCAGTCTTGTCTTCCACAACACCGCCCACGTTGTCCCCCAATCCTTGCTGAATCTGGAAATCCCAGACCAGGCGCTTCACGGCCTCGCCGAAAAACTGCTGTGCCAAGTCCTGTCGGGCTTTGGTTGCGAGTTGCTTCAGCTCATCCGGCGTCGGGCGGCCAGGGGCGGCGGAGGTTTTGATAGTGCCGCGCTCGATGAGGAGCAGCAGGCCCTCGATCAGATTCGCGATATTCGGGCCGGTGCCGTTGGGATTGATCGGGGCGATGATTAGTTGCATGTTGGACTCCCTGCGCTGTTGTGTTGAGTGATTACTTGGCCGGTTGGTGATTCGATGACTTTTTCGAGCCTAAAGGATGTCAATTGACTATTGGCAAGGCCACGTTCCCAAAGGGCCTGTCAGTGCAAGAAACACGACCTGACGCCGTACGTGTGCGGCCGCTTTGCTTTCCCTCGTGGATGCCGTCCCAGTCACGCTGCCCGTGTAAGGAACACCGTGCATTGACCAGCCGCTCGTGGCACATGAACTCACCGCCCTCCGCACCTGTGTGGAGCCTCACGACGTTACAGCCGAGGTCCCTATTGTGTCTTCGGCGAACCCGCTGAAGCATGTCCTCCGTAGCCTCGGCGAAGGAGGACACCCACTGGGCATTCCTCCACAGCTTCATCCTCGCACATGGTAACAGCAGTTCGCCATCGCACTGAGACTGGAATCTACCCCCCCCGAGGCCGCCCCGCCAAATTTAAGTAGCCTTGTATCTTGGGCCGAGCGCGGTAATGATACAGCACATCATCAACGCGGGCG